>JADGFD010000004.1 GCA_016744015.1 Paracoccaceae bacterium
GCCGCCCTTTTTTGTGCCGGCTTCATTCTTCTTTAAATACTCAAAAGCCACAAGCGCTAAGGCCCCAGCGCGGCGCGGGTGGAGTATTGCCAAGCAAACAAAGGGTCGCGCGCCGCTAGGAGTCTTCCCGCTTAAACGGGCCTATTTCAGCCAGTTCGTCAATATCCTCCTGAACAGCCTCGGCTTCCGCATTCAAGAATTTTTGCACGGCCTCAGCAAAGCCAGCATCTCTGATCCAGTGCAGCGAGTAGACCGGCGTTGGCATATAGCCGCGCGCCAGTTTGTGCTCGCCCTGTGCACCCGCTTCAACCCGTTTCAAGCCCCGCTCAATTGCAGCATCAATTGCCTGATAATAGCACAACTCGAAGTGCAAGTTTGGGTAATGCTCAACCGCCCCCCAATATCGCCCAAACAGCGTATCGGCCCCGATAAAGTTCAAAGCACCCGCAATAAAACGCCCGCCTCGCCTCGCGAGCACCAGTAAAATCTCATCCCGTAGCGTCGCCTGCGCTTCATCAAAAAACGCACGGGTTAAATAAGGGCTCCCCCATTTGCGCGCACCGGTATCTTGGTAAAACTGCCAAAAGGCATCCCAGTGTTCAGGTTGAATATCTTCCCCTGTAAGCGCCAATATCTCCCCGCCAAAGCCCTGCGCAGAGGCGCGTTCCTTGCGGATGTTTTTGCGCTTGCGCGACGATAGTGCGGCCAAAAAATCGTCAAAGTGCCTATAGCCTTCATTCTCCCAATGAAACTGTGTACTCAGCCGTTGCATCAGACCCATCTCTCCCCCCAGTCGAAATTCATCTTCAGTGCAAAATGTCATATGAAACGAAGACAGCGCGTTTTGCTGCGTTATCTGCATAGCCCCCTGCAACAAGGCCCGCCGCGCAGCGTCATCTTGCGCCAATAGCCGCGCGCCGGTCGCGGGGGTAAACGGCACAGCCGCCTGAAGCTTGGGGTAATATTCACCACCCGCACGCATATAGGCATCGGCCCAGTTGAAATCAAAAATGTATTCGCCCTGCGAATGGGATTTCAAATAAAGCGGCATCGCCCCTACAAGCTTGCCCTTAAAATGCGCCAGCATATGGCGCGGCTGCCACCCCGTGCCTTCACCCACTGAGCCGCTATCTTCCAGCGCCTTCAAAAACCGATGCGTGGTAAACGGGTTGCCCGTTGTCAGCGCATCCCAATCAGCCGCCCGCACCTCATGCAGGCCGCCAATCAGGGTCATTTCATAAGCGGTTTCGCTCAGGGTAAGTATCCCTCAAAGGTGATATTATCGGCCAAACGGCGGGCCTCATGCTCGTCCTCTTCCGACTTTATCGTCCAGCTTAGCACCGGGTCGCCCCCTTGGCGAATCCGTTTCACCGCTGGCAAATCTAGGCTCTCAAAATGGTGCGAGATAAAGCTCGCGCCCGTAGGCTCGAAATCCGGGATTTCCATCAACTCATTGGCCCGGGGCCTTGGCAGCAAAGGCCAGTTTTCCGCCGAAAAACTGCATGTTGTTAACCCCCGCGGCACATCAGGCGCCAGCCGTTGCATGTGGTAAACCGCGTGTGGGTTCAATGACATAACCGCCACCGGTCCTTGGTATTCATTCAAAACCTCCGCCACCCGCGCTTCCAGCGGGCCAATATCAGCCCCCATCGCACCGTCTTGATCCTTGATCTCGACCAACACTCCAACCTGCCCCGAAACCTGTTTTAGAACAGCCTCAAGGGTTGGAATATGTGAGCCATCCGAAAGCGCCAGCGCCCCCAGCTCCGCCGCACTTCGCTGCCGCGTAGATCCCTTATCCGAGGTCAGCCTCGATAGCTCATAATCATGAAAGACCATCGCCTCCCCATCGGAAGACATCTGGATGTCCAGCTCGATAGCATAGCCACGCTCAATGGCAGCAGCAAACGCATCTACCGAGTTCTCAGAACGCCCCTCACCGTGCAGCCCCCTATGGGCAATCGGCGGCAGCAAAAAGGCCGGATGAAGCTCAGGCAATCTCGAAAATCCCTTCGATCTCTACCGCAACCCCCAGCGGCAAGGCCGGCACACCCACAGCGGCCCGCGCATGGCGGCCCTTGTCCCCAAACACTTCAACCATCAGGTCCGAGCAGCCGTTTATCACTTTAGGCTGGTCGGTAAAGCCGCCCGCAGAGTTCACAAATCCGCCCAATTTCACAACCCGCACCAGCCGCTCAAGGTCCCCCCCACACGCCGCCTGCAACTGCGCAATCAAAGAAAGCCCACAGCGCCGTGCCGCCGCGTATCCAGCCTCAGCATCCATATCCTCACCCAAGCGGCCCTTGATCAGCCCATCAGGCCCGTTGCTAATTTGCCCCGATACAAAAACAAGGTTTCCCGATTGCACAAAAGGCACATAATTGGCCGCAGGCTCAGGCGCCTCTGGCAAGGTGATTCCCAGCGCCTCCAGGCGCGATTGAATGGATTCAGACATAACAGCCTCCGTTGAAAAATTCACGACACGTTAGCGCGGAAACTCAACGGGGAAAATAGGGAAAATGCACTGCGCGCAAATTCGTGATTAGCCGCAAGCACAAACGCTTCAGCGCGGCGCGAACGCAACCTCGCCAAACCATGCAATGCCAGACGCGCCGCATCAGAACTTTTGGCGCAAAGCTCATGGCAAAAAAAGGCCGAGCTAAGCTCGGCCCAAGTCCAACAGGGAGGTATGAAACGTTGCGAGCGAACTCGCTTGCTTCGATAGGTGATATAGGTATACCGAATGCAGCATTCAAGAATAAACCGCCACATGCGACGCATAACCGCTATCACCTACATGCATAGCTAAAGTAAAAACCTTTATAATAAGTAAAATTATTCGCTTTCTCTCATGATTTTCCGATAAGCAATAATCTCATTTAATACAAAATCTTTAAATACCGCCACCCGCTTGCTCTGCCGCAGCTCACCGGGATACGCTAGATAAACCGGCACCGGCACAGAAACCGACTCAGGCAGCACATTCACTAACTCAGGGAAGTCCACTGTCAAATAGTCCGGCAGCGCCCCAATCCCCAGCCCGTTTCGCACCGCTTGCAGGATGCCAAAATAGTTATTCACCGTCAGCAACGAGGTTTCATTCTCATCAATAAACGGGGCCACCCAGGCCGCCCCGGCGCTCACCTGCGGCGCGCTTGGCGCTTGCGAAATCAGCCGGTGTTTACGCATTTCCGCAGCCGAAACCGGCTCGCCATGCGCCGCTAAGTAATCGCGCGAGGCGTAAAACTTCATGTTCACATCCATCAAACGGCGGCGAATAAGGTCGGCCTGTGATGGCTCTTTCATCCGAATAGCGACATCAGCCTCCCGCATCGGCAAGTCCAAAACCCGCTCTTCCAGCATCAGGTTTATCCGTAGGTTTGGGTATTTCTCATACAAATGCGCCAGCCTTGGTGCCAGCCAGAGCGAGCCAAACCCCGTGGTCGTCGTCACCCGCAACTCGCCAAAAACCTCATCTTCGGAGTCCTTTATCTGGGCCGAGGCCGCGTCCAGCTGCTTGCTCATCGCCTTGGCCGCCTCAAACAGCAATTCCCCCTGCTCGGTGAGAATCAGCCCGCGCGCATGGCGATGAAACAGCGTCACGTTCAGGCTTTCTTCCAGTCCGCGTATCTGTCGACTCACGGCAGATTGGCTCAGGTGCAGCACCTCGCCCGCATGGGTCAGGCTGCCCGCATCGGCAACCGCATGAAAAATCCTGACCTTATCCCAATCCATTTGCCACTCCCGTTTTCCGTGCAGCTTATAGGGCAAGCCCCCGCTAAGGCAACGGCTATCAGCCCTCTCAAAAATCGCATTGCGTTTCTACGCAAAAAATGGCCCATTATCAAAACAAAGGAGCCCGCCATGACCCACCCCCTTATTTCCCAAGACCATATTGCGGCCTACCAAAAAGACGGTGTGGTGCTCATTCGAGGCCTGCTTAAAGACCATGTTGAAACCTTGCGCCAAGGCGTCGCCAAAAACATGGCCGCCCCCAGCGATTTTGGCAAACAAGCCAACCTCAAAGCGGGGGCTGCTGGCGCTTTTTTTGATGATTATTGCAACTGGACCCGCATAGAAGAATTTGAAGACGTCATCCGCAACGCCCCCGCCGCAGAGGTCGCGGCTGACCTTATGCAGTCAAACACCGTGCAAGTATTCCATGACCATGTGCTGGTTAAAGAACCCGGCACCGCTGCGGCCACCCCTTGGCACCAAGACGGCCCCTACTACTTTGTAGAAGGCCAGCAAAATGTGTCTTTCTGGACCCCGCTCGACCCCGTTGAAAACGCCACGCTGCGCATGGTCCCCGGTTCCCATCTGTGGCCAAAACCAGTGTTGCCGACAAAATGGCTTTCCGAGGAGGATTTCTACGCGGGCGAAGACATCTATATGCCAGTGCCGGACCCGGACGCCGAGGGCATGCCCATTGCTGAATGGCCGATGGAACCGGGTGACGCGGTTGCCTTTCACTACGGGGTGCTGCACGGCACGCGCGGCGAGGAGCTGCACAGCCGCCGCCGCGCGTTTTCCCTGCGGCTTTTGGGCGATGACGCCCGCTATGTCGAGCGCCCCGGCCCCACCTCGCCGCCGTTCGCAGGCCACGGCATGGCCCCGGGTGACCGCCTCCGCGAAGATTGGTTCCCGACGATTTTCAGGCGTTAGCCAACTTTTGCAAAAAGATATTGCGCAAGCAGCAGCAAAATCTTTGCAAAGATTTGCGCGACCTCACGGGGGCGCGCAACATCTGAACAAATGTTCACTTCGTAAAGTTTTTCCTTGATAGGTCAAAGTTTCTGACCAATAATGGCGGCGGAGGAACTCATCATGGATCTGCAACCCGTTTCACTGGCTGACAAGCTGGACCTGTCTAAAAAGACGGTGCTGTTAAATGGCACCCAAGCGCTGGTGCGCCTGATGATGATGCAGAAACAACGAGATAAGGATGCGGGCCACAATACGGCAGGCTATGTCAGCGGCTATCGCGGCTCGCCTGTTGGCGCGGTTGACTTGCAAATGCAGCGCGCCGAAAGCCAGCTTGAGGCCGCAGATATCAAGTTTGAAGCGGGCCTGAACGAGGACATAGCCGCCACCGCGCATTGGGGTGCACAATCAGCCGGGCTGCGCGGCGATGGCAAGTTTGAGGGCGTTTTCGGCCTGTGGTATGGCAAAGGCCCGGGGGTAGACCGCTCGGGCGATGTGTTTCGCCACGCCAATATGGCAGGCACCGCCGCACTGGGTGGTGTGGTGGCGGTGATGGGTGATGACCATACCGCAGAATCCTCCACCACCCTGCACCAATCCGAGTTCGCTTTTGTTGATGCGCTGATGCCCATCCTTTCCCCCGCCGGCGTGCAGGAAATGCTGGATTACGGCATCTATGGTTATGCGCTCAGCCGCTATTGTGGCGCTTGGGTGGGCCTGAAAGCGCTGAAAGATACCATCGAGGTCACCCAAGTGGTGGACGGCAGCGCCAACCGCGTGCAGGTAAAACTGCCCGAGGGTTTTGACATCCCCGAGGGCGGGCTAAATATCCGCCTTGCGGATGACCGCGCAGAGCAGGAAGCCCGCATACACGATCACAAACGCTTTGCCGCCGAGGCCTTTGCCCGCGCCAACAAGCTTGATAAACGCATGCATGGCAAGGCGGGCGCGCGCATCGGGATTGTGTCTTCCGGCAAAAGCTGGCTCGACACCGCGCACGCGCTAGAGACGCTCGGAATTGACGAGGCCCAAGCCGAGGCGCTGGGGATGACGACTTATAAAGTGGCCATGGTTTGGCCGCTGGATATGCAGAGCTTCCGAGAGTGGGCCGACGGGCTGGACCTGATTATTGTGGTGGAAGAAAAGCGCAAGCTACTGGAAGTGCAAATAAAAGAAGCGATATTTAATGACCGCAAGGGCCGACGTGTGATTGGCTGGAAGAAAGAAAACGGCGAGCTATTGTTCACCGTAAAAGGCGCGCTTAACCCGATTCTCGTAGCCAAAAAGCTGGCCGAAACCCTCACCGAAGAGGGCGCGTGCAATGGTAAGCTCACCGCTGCCGCCGCCGCGCTTGAGGCCGCTTCCCTGCCTGATAACTCCGCTCCGCTGGCCCAGCGCATCCCTTACTTTTGCTCCGGCTGCCCGCATAATTCCTCCACCAAAGTTCCCGAAGGCTCCCGCGCCTATGCGGGCATTGGCTGCCATTTTATGGTGCAGTGGATGGACCGTGACACGGTCGGATATACCCAGATGGGCGGCGAGGGAACCAACTGGATTGGCGAGGCGCCCTTTAGCAAAACCAACCATATGTTCCAGAACCTCGGCGATGGCACCTATAACCATTCCGGCAGCCTTGCCATTCGCGCCGCTTTGGCCGCAGGCACCAATATCACCTATAAAGTGCTTTATAATGACGCCGTGGCGATGACCGGCGGACAGGCAAACGAAGGCGGGCTAGATGCCCCGCGCATTGCCGCCGAGCTGGTGGCCATGGGCATTAAAAAGCTGGTGGTGGTGTATGACGAAAAAGAGGATATCGACAAAGCGGCTTTCCCCAAGGGCATTGAAATGACTGAACGCGCCGAGCTGGACCGCGTGCAGCGGGAAATGCGCGAAATAGAAGGCACCACGGCCATTCTTTATGTGCAAACCTGCGCCGCCGAAAAGCGCCGCCGCCGTAAGCGCGGCACCTTTCCTGATATTGACAAACGGGTGTTTATCAACCCTGCCGTATGCGAAGGCTGCGGTGATTGCGGTGTGCAATCCAACTGTGTGTCCATCCTGCCGCTGGAAACCGAATTTGGCCGCAAGCGGATGATTGACCAGTCGTCTTGCAACAAGGATTTCAGTTGCCTCAGCGGCTTTTGCCCGAGTTTTGTAACGCTGGAAGGCGCAACCCCGAAAAAACCAGCCTTGGCAGAGCTGGACTTACCAGACCTGCCGATGCCGGAAATTCCGGCCATAGACGGCACGTTTAATATTGTCGCCACCGGCGTGGGCGGCACAGGGATTGTGACCGTGGGCGCGCTACTGGCCATGGCGGCGCACCTTGAAGGCAAGGGCGCGGGCATGATGGAAATGGCGGGCCTTGCACAAAAAGGTGGCGCGGTGCTGGTGCATTGCCGGATTTCCGAAAAACCTGAGGATATTAGCGCTGTGCGGGTAGCGCTGGGAGAGGCAGATGCCATAATCGGCGGGGATATTGTGACCACCGCAGGGCCGGGCACACTAAGCCTGATGCAGCGCGGAAAAACCGGCGTGGTGTGTAATTCGCACCAGATCATCACCGGGGAGTTCACCAAAAACACCGAGTTCAACCTGCCTGTTGAGCGGCTCGAAGTGGCCATAGAAGGCAGGATTGGCGAAGAGGCACTGGCGATGGTGGACGCC
The DNA here is from genome assembly GCA_016744015.1 of Paracoccaceae bacterium. Taxonomy (GTDB): domain Bacteria; phylum Pseudomonadota; class Alphaproteobacteria; order Rhodobacterales; family Rhodobacteraceae; genus UBA3077. The sequence goes on from JADGFD010000004.1 coordinate 7,375, forward strand.
ACGGCGCTGGCCGAAAAATACCTCGGCGACGCGATATTTGCTAATGTATTAATGATGGGGGCAGCATGGCAAGCGGGGCTTTTGCCGCTGTCACTAGAGGCCTTGAAAAAGGCAATTGAGCTAAATAAAGCAGGCGTTGAGGGCAACCTCAAGGCCCTGCAAATCGGCCGCTGGGCCGTGGCCTTCCCCGAGCAGGTGGCACCTGTTGAGTCGGCACCTGAAACGCCGAGCCTAGAAAGCATCATCGAAACCCGCGCCACGCATCTAGCCAAATACCAAGGCAGCGCTTTGGCGCGCAAATATCGCAAGCGGATTGCTAAAGTAGCTGACCCTGCCTTGGCCGAAGCCGTGGCACTGGGTTACCACAAGTTGCTATCTTATAAAGACGAATACGAGGTGGCGCGGCTGCACGTAGAAACGCTGGAAGCCGCGGTGGAGGCGAATTTTGACAACGTCAAATCCATGCGCTTCCATCTTGCGCCGCCGCTTTTCAGCAAAAAAGATGCCAATGGGCATTTGGTCAAAAAAGAATACGGCCCCGCCATGCTGGGCCGCTTTAAAATGCTCGCCAAGCTCAAGCGCCTACGCGGCACCCCGTTTGATCCGTTTGGCTACACAAGTGAGCGCAAGATGGAGCGGGCGCTGACAAAGCAATACCAAAAAGACATAAAAGAACTTGAGCCACTGCTCAATGATGAAACCCGCGATATTGCCATCGAGCTGGCCAAGCTCCCGCTTTCTATCAAAGGCTTTGGCCACGTAAAAATGCGCAATGCCGAGGCCGCCGCGAAACAGCGCGAGGCCCTGCTGGCAGCCCTGCGCCAGCCCTCCCCGCCTTTGCAACAGGCGGCGGAATAGCGGGCAAGTCTCTACGCTCCCGTTATTGGATCAGCGCCAGCACCACCGCGCCGGTTTTCCGGCCCGTATCCACATGGGCATGGGCGCGCGCCACCTGCGCAAAGGGATAGCCGCGATCAATCAGCGGGAAAAACACGCCGTCTTTCACCAGCGCCATCAGCCTTTCAAGCCCGTCCCTGCTGCCCACAGATACCCCGCCAATCACGCGGCGGTTAAAGAGCATTCGCACCATGCTACCAAGCCCGCCAGACACCACCAAAAGCCGCCCGCGAGGGGTTAAAAGGTGGCGCACGCGCTGCCAAGGCGCGGTTTCTGTGGTGTCCAGAATTATGTCAAAACGCTCGGCCAGCTCAGCAATATCCTGAGTGTTGTAATCAACCACCTTTGCCGCACCCAGGTCTTTCACCAAAGCTGCATTGGCCGCGGAGCACACCCCTGTCACCTCGGCCCCAAAGTGGCGCGCTAGCTGCACCGCCGCGCTGCCCACAGCGCCCGACGCCCCCACAATCAACACCTTCTCGCCCGCCTTCAGCTGCCCTTTGTCACACAAAAATTCCAGCGCTGTAAGCCCGCCAAAAGGAATAGCCGCCGCCTCGGGAAAGCTCAGGCCCTCTGGTTTCGGAGCCAAAATACCTTTCGCTGGCATTCGCAAATATTCAGCATGGCCGCCCATTTTTGCGCTCGGGTAGGCCACCACGGCATCGCCAATGTCCCAGCCCTGCACGCCTGCCCCTTTTTCCACAATGACCCCAGCGGCATCACCGCCCAGCACCGGCTGTCGGGGGCGGGACCATCCCGCAAAAGCACGCACCGCAAGGCCAAACCCGCGCGGCACCTTCAGGCTGCGCAAGCGCCAATCCCCCGCGCTCACAGTGCAAGCATGCACTTTGATCAGCACTTCATTTTCCCCCGGCACTGGCCGTGGCATTTCAGCGATGGAAACAACTTCCGGCCCGCCATATTGATGATAGGTTGCTGCTTTCATATTCTTGCCCTTTTTTTTGCTTGATGCATCAAACCTAACCCCATGAATGTCCTATGCATATTGACTATCTTTTTAGTTCTGATATGCGTTTTTGTATGGATTGGACATCTGTAACCTTTGACTGGAATCGCGCCCGCGCCTTTTTGGTCACCGCCGAAGAAGGCTCTCTTTCTGCAGCAGCGCGGGCGCTAAGCATGACCCAGCCAACGCTGGGCCGGCAGGTGGATGCGCTGGAGGCCGAGCTTGGCATGGCCCTGTTTGAGCGCGCCGGGCGTGGGCTTATTCTCACCCCCAGTGGGCTGGAGCTGCTGAACCATGCGCGCGCCATGGGAGACGCTGCCACCAAGCTTTCTATTGCCGCGACGGGACAAAGCCAAAAGCTGGAAGGCAAGGTGACCGTTACCACCTCAGAGGTCTATGCCGCGCTTTATTTTCCAGCCATTCTGGCAGAGCTCAGGCGCGCCGAACCGGGCATTGAGATTGACATAATAGCCACCTCTTCCACCCGTGATTTGCGCCGCCATGAAGCCGACATAGCCGTGCGCAATTTTCGCCCAATAGAGCCAGACCTGATTGCCCGCAAACTGCGCGACACCGACGCGCACCTTTACGCAACCCCGCAATACCTCGCCCACATTGGCAACCCCGCTACGCCGCATGATCTCACGCGTGCCGAGTTCATCTCGATTGATCGTTCCGGCGCCCTGCTGAGCGGGCTAAACGCCATGGGGCTAAGCCTGACCGAGCAAAATTTCCCCATATTTACAGATAATTACCTAGTGATGTGGGAATATGTGAAGCAGGGGCTGGGTATTGGGATATTGGACGGGCATATCGGAGATGCCGAGCCACTTGTGCGCCGCGTATTGCCCAATCTGGAGCCGCTCACCTTCCCGATCTGGCTGGTTTCACACCGCGATCTCGCCACCAGTCGTCGCATTCGGCGCGTGTTTGACCTGCTGGCAGCGGCCCTTGGCAAACGGCCCTAAATCGCGCGGAGATGTCCCTGAAATTCGGGGGCTTGCATCAGGGTTTTGCAGCGCCTAAATCTATTCACAGCATAGGCCCAGAAATCCTCTGCATCGTTGCCGTTGGCATGCTGTATGAGGCCCCATAATGTCCAGAGCAGATCACACATCGCTTTGTAAATCACCATGCGGCCGATTTGGGCGGCATTGGGCGGTTGGCCTAGATAGGCGGTGAGCATGTCCATGTCTTGCCGAGCGGTGAACTCGCCCTCAACCGATAGGTCTCCAATATCCCAAAACGGGTCGTTCATGCCGGAATATTCCCAGTCCACAATCCACATCTTAACGCCGTCATCAAGGAAGTTTTCGCAAAGCGGATCACAATGGCACGGGGCGAGCGGCAGGGGGCTGGCCTCAATCGCGGCTTTCACCGGCGCAGCGGCTTTTACCACATCGTGGTAGCCTTCAGGGAGGTCGACCTTCTTGCCTGCAAGCACAGCCAGATATTCATCAATCATCGCAAATAACTCAAACCGGAACTCAAACGATTCACCGCAATTATGCAGCGCCGCCAAAGCCACCCCCGCCCGCGCGGCGGCGCCCTCCCGGCTGGCAAAAGACGCTGGCGTCATGGTTTCGATATTCTCAATACAACGGCTAATCATAACGCCGCTAGCGCCATCGGCCCAGATGATCTCCGCTGAAATACCGGACTTTGCCGCCGCGCTGGCATTATGCAATTCCACCGCGCGATCAATATATTCATTGGTGCCTTTGCCCGGAATGCGCACAATCAAGGTTTCAGCCGGCATTTCCACGCGGTAAACAAGGTTGGTCAGCCCACCCAAACGCGTGGTTTTGAGGTTACCCATGTCCAAATCAGCATATTTGACAATATTTTTGAGCGCGGCGCGGATAGCATTTTGGTTTTCCGGCATGAGGGCTCCTCAGGATTTCAGTCGGGTGTTTTGCGGGTCATAAAGCGGGGCTTGCACGCGTTTTATCTTGTGACGCGCGCCAAAAGCTTCGAGCATGAATTCGGTTTTCTCGGCGTTTTCGCTGGAGAGATAGCCAAACATTATGCTTTGCCTGACCGTGTGTCCAAAGGCCGTGCTGGTGACAAGTGAAACGGCGCTCTCCCCCAGCAAAATGGTCTCGCCACCAAAAAGCGGCAGGGTTTCATCCGATACAAAACAGCAAAGCTTTTGCTGGGTGCCGCCTAATTTTTGCGCTTCCAAAATGGTGCGCCCCGCGAAGCTCCCTTTGGATTTCAGGTGCACCCTAAAGCCAAGGCCAGCTTCGACAGGGCTATAATCCGGTGTGATATCCGCACTCCAGTAAAGATAACCCTTTTCCATGCGCAGGCTGTCTATTGCGCGATATCCGACATCGCAAATGCCATGCCCCGCGCCCTTTTCGGCCAATATATCATAAACATGCAGCGCAAATTCGGTAGGGATGTGCAGCTCCCAGCCCAGCTCTCCGACATAGCCAATGCGCACAGCCCTCACCCTAGCGGCACCAATGGTGATGTTTTGTGCGGTGGCAAAGGGGAAGGCCTCGTTTGAGATATCCTCTTCACAGACCCGCGCCAGCACCTCACGTGCTTTCGGGCCAGCAATATTAATCACCGCGCGCGCTGAGGTGACTTCAACCAGATGCGTGGTGCCATCGGGGGGCAGATTGGTGCGAATCCAGTCGCTATCATGCACGCCAAAGCCCGCACCGGTCACAATATAAAAACGGTTCTCCGAAAGCCGCGTAATGGTGATATCTGCCTCGATGCCTCCGGTTTCATTGCAAAGCTGCGTATAAATCACTGCGCCGTTTGGTTTGTCCATGTTAGACACACACATCTGCTGCAAAGCTTTCAGCGCCCCTGTGCCAAACAGCTCGAATTTTGAAAAGCTTGACTGGTCAACAAGCGTTACGCCTTCGCGCACGGCTTTATGCTCCTCAGCGGTAAACTTCTTCCAACCCGGGTTTATAAAATCAAGCTGGTCCACCGCTGGCACGCCCTCAGGCGCAAACCAAAGTGGGCGCTCCCAGCCGTTTTTGGAGCCCATCACCGCGCCCTTTTCCTTGAGCCGCGCATGCAGCGGGCTTAGGCGCAAATCACGGGCCACCTCGCTTTCGGTCCCGGGGTAGCGCAGCTTGTAATGGTGGGCATAATGCTCCACCGCGCGCGGATACATGAAGGCTTTGCTGCCATGATGTGCCCCAAAGCGGCGGTTATCCAGCGGCCAAAGATCAAGGCTTGGGCGGCCATTTATCAGCCATTCGGCGATCATTTTCCCCGCACCACCCCCTGCGGCAATGCCGTATAAAAACCCCGTGGCCAGCATCAGGTTGCTCAGGCCCGGCGCTGGCCCCATCACAAAATCACCGTCGGCTGAATAGGGGATGGGGCCGTTGATAACTTGGCGAATGCCGAGCTGATTAACCACAGGTGTCACTTCCGCCGCCTGCACAGCCAAAGGCTCAAACCTATCGAGATTTTCGGGCAGCAATTGCCGCACAAATTCCCCCGAAATACCGTCATTGCCAAAGGGCAGTGTGTTATTTTCATAGCCACCTATCACCAGCCGCCCGCCCGCATCGGGCTTATAATAAACCAAGCGATCAGGGTCGCGCAGGGTGGGCAGGCCCTCGGGGCAATCGGGGATTGGCTCGGTTACGATATACTGGTGCTCCACCGCGCAAGCCGGAATTTTTAGGCCCAGCTTAGCACCAAGTTCGCGGCTCCACATACCTGTGGCAAGGGTGATGGTTTCGGCTTGATAGCTACCTTTATCGGTAAGCACCTCGGTGATCCGCCCATTTTTAACAATAAAATCCAACACCTTAACGCCTTGCTGCAAATCAGCCCCGTGCAGACGCGCGCCCGCGGCGATAGACTGGCACAGGCTTGCGGGGTCCACATGGCCATCGGTAGGAATAAACGCCGCGCCCTCTAGGCCATTTGTGTCTATATACGGGAACAGCTTTTGCGCCTCATCCGGTGTCAAAATGTTCATTTCCAAGCCAAAACTGCGCGCCATAGTGGCGAGGCGACGGGTTTCCAACATCCGGTCGGGCGAGGCCGCGAGGCGCAGGCTACCGACCTTTTTCCAGTCGCAGGCCATGCCGGTTTCAGCTTCCAGCTTATCATACATTTCCACAGATTTTTGCAGCATACGCGTGGTATTGCGTGAAGAGCGCAACTGCCCCACCAGCCCCGCCGCGTGCCACGTAGCCCCTTCTGTCAGGGCGGCCTTTTCCAACAAAACTACATCTTTTTCGCCAGATTTCGCGAGATGATACGCGATCGAGCAGCCAATAATACCGCCACCAAGGATAAGGTGTTTTGCAGAATGTTCAGCCATTTAGGGTGCCTTTTCGGGAAGGGTATTGTCAGGCAATACCAGTGTAATCTCGTTGTTTTCCAGCATGGCTAAAATGGCCGTGTCTGGTGTTTTATCTGTTACCAAAATGTCAAAGCGGCTGGTTTCGGGCAGCGCAATGGGGGCGCGCAGACCCATTTTTTCGCTATCCGCCACAATAATGCGGGTTTGTGCCCGCTTGGCCGCCTCGCAAGACATATCCGCCTCGGGCACATCATGCAGCATAAAGCCGGTATCAGCACTCACGGCAGTGACGGAAAGAATGGCATATTGAAAGGTGAAGCGCTGGACAAACCGGATGGCATCCAACCCGAAAGACCCGCCATCATGGGCACGCAGCTCCCCGCCAGCAAAAAACACGCGGTTGTTGTTTTTGCCCGCCAATGTGTTGGCCACCGCCATAGAATTGGTCACGATAAACAGGTCACGATGGTTGATCAGGGCCTCGGCCACATAGGCCGTGGTTGAGGCAATATCGAGAAACAGGGAATCGCCATCTTTGATCATTTCCGCCACTTTATGGGCGAGCACCTTTTTCACGGTGGCGTTCTCGTCCATTCGCGCCTGAAAGGGCTGTTCGGTGCGGGACACAGCGCCCGTAAGCACCACGCCGCCATGGTTTTTTTCTGCCAGCCCTTTGGCTTCGAGTGACCGGATATTGCGGCGAATAGTTTCATCCGACACATCCAACCGCCGCGCCAGATATGTGATTCGGCTAGAGCCGCCCGCAAGGCGAAGCTCACGCAATATCTCTTGCTCCCGTTGACTGGCATTGTTGTTCATAAAGCGTTAATCCCTGCTTATTTCCCTTATAACACAACACAAGTCCCAATTTGTCCACATATTTTGCACTTTTTGTTGACTTTTACGGTTAATGCGTCAGGGTTTAGCCATCGGCGGGGCTTCTCGCCCAAACTTGCAAGCAATGGAGACCTGAATATGAAGACCACTATTTCAAGATCCCTCATCGGTGCGGCTGCTGCCGCCGTGCTTTCAACCGCCGCAGTGGCAGAGGTTGAAAGCGCTGACCCGATCAAGCTGACGCTGCATGACTGGTCCGGCCAGCTGATCAATACCCAAATCATGGGCGCCATATTGGAAGAGGCCGGTTATAATATTGAATATGTACAGGCGGACTATATTGCGCAATTTGCCGGCCTGAAAACTGGTGACCTTTCGCTCGCGATGGAAATTTGGGCAACCACCGGACAAGAGGCCCTAGACGAGGCCGTGGCGAGTGGCAATGTGGTGAACGCGGGTGAAACCGGCCTAAATGCAATCGAGGAATGGTGGTATCCGCTTTATATGAAAGAGCGTTGCCCCGGCCTGCCGGATTGGACAGCACTGCAAAACTGCGCCGAGGCTTTTGCCACCGCTGAAACCGCGCCAAAGGGCCGTTATGTGGGCGGGCCGGTTACGTGGGGCGGGTTTGATGAAGAGCGGGTTGAAGCGCTGAGCCTTGATTTTGAGGTTGTGCATGCAGGCACCGATGCCGCGCTTTTTGCGGAGCTTGAATCAGCTTATCAGCGGGAAGCTCCGGTTATTTTGTGGGTTTACGTGCCCCATTGGGCCCCTGCCAAATATGAGGGCGAGTTTGTTGAATTTCCGCCGTATTCGGCAGAATGCTATAATGACCCATCGGTTGGCCTAAACCCGAATGCGGCCTATGACTGCGGCAAGCCCCGCGGCCCGATCTGGAAAGCGGCTTGGGCTGGCTTTGCAGATAAGTGGCCGGGCGCATTTTCGGCGGTTCAGGCCTATACCCTGACCAATGACGAGATGAGCGCCATGGTGGCAGCCGTGGATATTGAAGGCCAGAGCATTGACGATGTTGTGGATGCGTGGATGGACGATAACGAGGCCCGCTGGATGGGCTGGATTGGCCAATAATCTAAAACCAATGTCGGGGTGGCTGCGGCGGCCCCGCCTTTTCTTCACTTACAGGTCGCACATCTATGGCTGAAAATATCAAGCTGGCTTGCCGCAATGTCTGGAAGCTATACGGGCCACGGGCGGCTGAATTTCTGAAAGCCAACCCGAATGCGGACCTAGAGCAGGTTAGACAGGCGGGCTTTGTGCCAGCGGTGCGCGGTGCCAATGTAGACGTGCGGGATGGCGAAATCTTTGTGATTATGGGGCTGTCTGGCTCTGGGAAATCAACGCTGGTGCGCTGCATGTCCCGCTTGATCGAGCCAACAGCCGGAGCGCTGTTTTTTGAAGGGCATGACCTACGTAAGGCCTCTGAAAAAGCCCTGATAGATATTCGCCGCCACAAAATGGGGATGGTATTTCAGCATTTTGCTTTGTTGCCGCACCTGACAGTGCTGGAAAATGTGGCCTTTCCGCTCACCATTCAAGGGCAAACCAAAGCAAAGGCAGCCGCACGCGCGGCTGAAGTGATAGAGCTGGTCGGCCTTGGCGGACGGGAGCATTATTACCCGCGCGCGCTTTCAGGCGGGCAGCAGCAGCGGGTGGGCATTGCACGCTCGCTCGCCGTAGAGCCTGAGCTGTGGTTCTTGGATGAGCCGTTTTCGGCGCTGGACCCGCTCATTCGCCGCGAAATGCAGGATGAATTTTTGCGCCTGCAAGCGATGCTAAAAAAAACCATTGTGTTTATCACCCATGATTTTGACGAGGCCATTCGGCTGGCGGACCGCATTGCCATTATGAAAGACGGGGCGATTATTCAGGTGGCCACACCCGAAGAGTTGGTAATGAATCCGGCTTCGGATTATGTGGAGGAATTCACACGGCATGTGCCGCGAGACAAGGTGATCTCGGTTGGGGCTGTGATGCAAAAAGGGGCTGAGGGCGCGGGGGAAGGCCTGCGGATGGAAGGCAAGATTGCGGATATCGCTGAGGCGGTTGTGTCTGCCAATGCCCCACAAATGGTGGTGGATAGCGCCGGAAAACCCGTGGGTGCCATTGACCCCGAAACCGTGATCAACGTTTTGATCGGGCGCGTGCGCTGATATGGAACGGATGTTCAAACCATCAATACTGGTGTTTGCAGCGCTATTTGCTGCCACTTGGCTGCTCGCCAAATTTGGCGGCGCATGGTTTGAAAGCCCCGCATTGGCGTGGCTTATGGAGTATCCAAAATCATGGGTGCTGCCGCTGAAAGACTATGTGTCCGCCGCCATGAAATGGCTGGTAGAAGACGCGAATTTCGGACTGTTTACCTTCACCGAATTTACACGCGCGATTGCGTGGCTTATTGAGCAGCCCTATGAATTTGTGCGCGCGGTGCTGGCCACCGGCTTTATGGATGGCGTGGGCCGCCGCGCCGAGCAGATTGTGCCCCCCTTAAGCTGGATAGCCGTAACAGCCGCTGTGGTGGCGCTGGGGCATTATGCCAAAAGCTGGGGGCTGGCTGCCATTGTGGGCCTCGCGTTCCTCTATCTGGCCGTTTTTGGCCAGTGGGAAAGCGCCATGATCACGCTGGCCTCGGTGGTGATCGCGGTGCCATTTGGTGTGGTGGGCGGGCTGATGCTGGGCCTTCTGACCTACCGCCACAAGGCTTTTGAAGCCGTGCTGAAGCCGATTTTGGACTTGATGCAAACCATCCCTGTGTTTGCCTACCTCGTGCCTATTCTCTTTATGTTTGGCTTCGGCCCCGTTTCGGCACTGGTCGCCACCGTGATTTACGCCATGCCGCCCATGGCGCGCATTACCACTTTGGCTTTGCAAAACGTGGACCCCGAGATTGTGGATTTTGGCAAAATGACCGGCTGCACCCAGCGGCAAATGACATGGAAAATCCTTGTGCCCTCGGCCCTGAGCGGCCTGATGGTGGGGGTCAACCAAGTGATTATGCTGTCACTCAACATGGTGATTATCGCTTCGATGATTGGCGCGGGCGGCTTGGGATTTGACGTGCTGTCTTCCCTCCGCCGCCTCAATATTGGCGGCGGGTTTGAGGCGGGCATAGCCATTGTGGTGCTGGCCATCGCGCTGGACCGCCTGAGCCAAGCCCTTGCGGAACGCAGCACAACCTATGCTCCCGCCCCTGCCAAAACGGGCCTTTTTGTGCGCTATAAACGCAGCGGTGTGGTCGCCGTTATTCTAATAGCCACAATGGCGCTGGGGTTCTTCATTCCCGCTTTACAAACCTATCCGGAAGGGGCTGAACTTTCCACGGGCGCATTTTGGACGGAGTCGGTTAAATACTTGAATATAAATTATTTTGACCAATTTGAGGCCGTAAAGATCTTCTTTTTGAATAATTTTCTTTTGCCGATAAAACGATTTTTCCTTGGCATCCCGTGGCCATGGGCCATAGCCATGCTCACCCTGATTGGCTGGAAATTTGGCGGCTGGAAGCTGGGACTGATGAACCTAATCATGGCCACATTTATCGCCGCCACTGGCATGTGGGAAAAGGCCATGATCACGGTTTATCTCTGCGGTGCTTCGGTGATTATTGCCTCGGTCATCGGCATTCCCATTGGCATTTGGGCGGCCCTTAGCCCCCGCGCGGGGCGCGTTATTGGCGTGGTGATCGACACGCTGCAAACCCTGCCAAGCTTTGTTTACCTCATTCCGGTTGTTATGCTTTTCCGCATTGGCGATTTCACAGCGATGATCGCGATTGTGGCCTACGCCCTTGTGCCCGCTGTGCGCTATGCAGCCCATGGTGTGCGCCATGTAAGTGCTGAGTTGATTGAGGCGGGCGTGGTTTCCGGCTGCACCAAGTGGCAGATTTTACTAAAAATCCGCCTGCCACTGGCCCTGCCTGAAATTCTGCTCGGCATCAACCAAACCATCATGCTGGCGCTTTCCATGCTTGTGATCACCGCACTAGTTGGCACGCGAGACCTCGGCCAAGAGGTTTATATTGCACTCACAAAAGCCGACACTGGCCGGGGGCTGGTGGCTGGATTCGCCATTGCCTTTATCGCTATCATGGCTGACAGGGTAATCTCTGCCAGCGCCCGCAAAGCCAAGGCCCGCTATGGGCTCGACTAGATATCAAACACCAAGGGAAACCCGATGAAAACTCTGCCTTCCTCCAGCAAAACCGTTGTTATTGGCGGTGGAATTGTTGGCTGTTCTACGGCCTATCACCTCGCAAAAATGGGAGAGGAATGTGTGCTGCTGGAGCGCAAAAAGCTGACCTCAGGCACCACATTTCATGCGGCTGGCTTGGTGGGGCAGTTGCGCTCTAACGCCAATATCACCCAGCTTTTAGGCTATTCGGTTGAGCTTTATAACAGTATCGAGGCCGAAACCGGCCTTGGCACCGGTTGGAAAATGAATGGCGGCTTGCGGCTAGCCTGTAATGAGGAACGTTGGACCGAAGTAAAGCGGCAAGCGACCACTGCGCATTCTTTTGGGTTGCAGATGGACCTGCTCACCCCGCGAGAGGCCCAAGAATTGTGGCCGCTGATGAACGTGGATGACGTGGTCGGCGCGGCCTTTATGCCAACAGATGGTCAGGCCAATCCGTCTGACATTACGCAGGCTTTGGCCAAGGGCGCGCGCATGGCAGGGGCGCAGGTATTTGAAGATTGCAAGGTGCTGGACCTTGAGATTGAGAAAGGTGTTATTAAGGCCGTAATCACTTCGCTGGGCCGGGTTGAATGCGAAAAAGTGGTCGTATGTGCGGGGCAATGGACCCGCGATTTTGCCACCCGTTTTGGCGTGAATGTGCCGCTGGTGAGCATGGAGCACCAATATATGGTGACCGAGCCAATAGCTAACATGCCCAAAAACCTGCCCACATTGCGCGACCCCGACCGCCTGACCTATTACAAAGAAGAGGTTGGTGGCTTGGTGATGGGCGGCTATGAAAGCAACCCGATTCCGTGGGCCGTGAATGGCATTCCGAAGGGCTTTCATTACACGCTGATTGATAGCAATTTTGACCATTTCGAGCCGCTGATGGAGCTGGCTTTGGGCCGCGTGCCCGCGCTGGAAACGGCAGGCATTAAAACCCTGACCAACGGGCCAGAGAGCTTTACGCCTGACGGGAATTTCATAATCGGCGAAGCGCCTGAGCTTAGCAATTTCTTTGTCGGTGCGGGCTTTAATGCCTTTGGCATTGCCGCTGGTGGCGGCGCGGGCATGGCGCTGGCCGAGTGGGTATCCAAAGGCGAGCCGCCGTTTGACCTTTGGTCGGCTGACATCCGGCGCTTTGGTCTGCCGCATTTTGATACCGACTGGGTGCGCACTCGCACGGTGGAAGCTTACGGCAAGCATTACACCATGGATTGGCCCTTTGAGGAAAACCAGAGCGGCCGCCCCTGTCGGAAATCGCCGCTCTATGACACCTTGAAAAACCAAGGCGCGGTGTTTGGGGAAAAGCTGGGCTGGGAGCGGCCAAACTGGTTTGCAACCGGCGGGGAAACGCCCGAGGATATCTATAGCTTTGGCCGCCAAAACTGGTTTGACGCCGTGGGCCGCGAGCATAAGGCCTGCCGCGAGGCGGCTGTTATTTTTGACCAGACATCTTTTGCCAAATTTGCGCTCAAAGGCCCCGATGCGCTGGCGGCGCTGAATTGGATCTGCGCTAATAACGTTGATAAGCCCGTGGGCGCGCTCACCTATACGCAAATGCTGAATGATGCGGGCGGGATCGAGTGCGACCTGACGCTCGCGCGCGTGGCGGAAGACGAATTTTACATTGTTACCGGCACCGGTTTTGCCACCCATGATTTTGACTGGATCAAGCGGAATATCCCGAAGGGCGCCAACTGCCAGCTTTTTGACATCACCTCAAGCAACGCGGTGCTATCCCTGATGGGGCCGCGCGCGCGGGATATTCTTGAGCGGGTGACGCGGGCCGATATCAGCCATGAGGGCTTCCCCTTTGGCACGGTCAAAACCATCGGTATCGCGGGCTGCCAAGTGAAGGCCTTGCGGGTTACTTACGTGGGTGAGCTCGGCTGGGAGCTGCATTTGCCTGTTGAATTTGCCGATACGGTTTACGCGGCTCTGATGGAAGCGGGGGCGGAGCACGGGCTGACCAATGCGGGCTACCGCGCGATTGAAAGCTTGCGGCTGGAGAAAGGTTACCGCGCCTGGGGGGCTGATATCGGGCCTGATCACACCCCACATGAATCCGGCCTTGGCTGGGCGGTGAAACTGCGTAAAAACATGCCCTTTAAAGGGCGTGAGGCCGCCGCGACCCAAAAGGAAAAGGGCGTGAAGAAGATGATGGCCTGTTTCACTGTGCCGCCCGAAATCGTGCTGCAAGGCCGCGAAACCATTTATAGAAATGGTGAGCGCGTGGGCTGGCTCACCTCGGGCGGATTTGGCTATACCGTTAAAAAATCAATTGGTTATGGCTATGTGCGCCATGAAGACGGCGTGGACGCTGCCTTTGTGCTGAACGGTGAATACGAGCTGGAAGTGGCCACAAAGCGGGTGAAATGCAGCGCCAGCCTCACCCCGCTTTATGACCCAAAAATGGAAAAGGTTAAGGCGTGAACATCACGCCGAAAGCGCGCCATTTCTTCCATATTGCCCCTATGGCTGACCGCCGCGCGGTTGGTGAGGAGCACCACAATCAGCTCGCTTTTGGGATCAAGCCATAACGAGGTGCCGGTAAAGCCGGTATGCCCCACAGCCCCTGCGGGAAAATCTGGCCCGCAGCTTGCGGAATGCGCTTGTGTTTGCAGCTCAAACCCGATGGTCCGGCCTACCGCAGGGGGCTGACTGGCAAACATTTCCGGCACGGGGTTTCGCAGCAGCCATTGCGCAAAGCGGTGCAGGTCAAGCGCAGTGGAAAACAGCCCCGCATTGCCCGAAACTCCCCCCATGAGCCACGCGTTGCTATCATGCACGCCCCCCGGAGAGCGCCGCCCACTGGGCACAATGCAACTTGGGGCAATGCTATTTTGCAAAGGCAAAAACCCGCTTTCCAACATGCCCGAGGGCTTGGCGATATGCTCAAAAAACAGGCTTTGCAGCCTTTGACCCGAATGGGTTTCCAGCACTTTTCCCAGCAGCATATAGCCAAGGCAACTATAGGCCACGGCGCGCCCTGGCGCGGTTTCAAGTGGCACATTCAGCAGGGCTTCAAAAGTTTCCTCAGGCGTGGCGCAGGTTTCGATAAACCGCACGGTGGGCGGGAGGCCCGAGAGGTGCGCGGCGAGGTGGCGCAGCGTTACGGCTTCTTTTTTGCCGCCAGAAAAGTGAGGGAGGTAGGCTGACACTTCGCTATCAAGTGGCAGGCCAAGGGCACATAGAAGGCGGGCTGTCACCACGGGCTTGGTCAGGGATGCGACATCAAAAACCGCGTTTTTGGGCAAGGGCCGACTGCCGTCATAGGTGCCGACAGCTTCGTGGAAAACCGTCTTTTCCCCCCGCGCCACCAGCACCTCTGCTCCATAAAATAAGCCCGTTTCGAGGGCGGATATCAGGAGCGCCTGCATGGCTTACTTTATCGCCCCCGCCGTCATCCCCGCAATAAAGCGCTTGGATTGGATGATAAACACGGCCACCACCGGCAGTGCGGCCAGCGTTAGCCCCGCGTAAAGCACACCAAAATTCACGCTGTATTCGCCAAAAAAGCTGGTGAGGCCCTGCGCGAGGGTTTTGTTTTCAGGGGTTTGGATAAAGATCAGCGGAAAGAAGAAATCATTCCAGATGGGCACCGCGTTATAAATGCCCGCAATCACCATGGCGGGGGTAATCAGCGGCACCATGATTTGCACCATAATCCGCAGCTCCGAGGCGCCATCTACCCGCGCGCTGTCTTCCAGCTCGCTGGGGAGGGCGCGCAGGAACCCCGTGAGAATAAACACCGTGCTGGGCAGGCTCATGGCGGTGTAAATGAAGATCAACCCCAGCAGGTTATCCACCAAGCCCATCGCCTTGAGCTGCACAAAAAGCGGGATGATCGCAAGGCGCAGCGGCAGCATGAGGCCCGCGAGGAAAAACAGCGAAACCATGATCGAGCCGCGAAACTTGTAACGAGAGATGGCATAGGCGGCCATGGTGCCCGTAATCAGCAGCACCGCCACTGAAATGGCGGTCACAATCGTTGAGTTCAGCAGGTAGCGCGGCACATCGGTGGTGTTCCAGATCACTGCGTAATTGTCAAAATTCAGGCTTTTGGGCAAGGCAAAGGGTGTGCCGAAAATCTCGGCATTGGTTTTGAAGCCAGACATCACCATCATAAAAATCGGGTAAAGCACCACAAGGGCGCTGCCCCCCAAAAAGATGTGCATCAGCCATGTTTCAAAGCCCGCGTTGCGTTTCTTTTCCATTGCCGCCCCTAGCTCATTTCCACTTCACGACTGGTCAAATACTTGGTCGCGATGATGGAGAAAACAAAGATGAAGATGAACATCAGCACTGCGAGGGCCGAGCCTGAGCCGAAATCGGAGCCACCCGCGCTGACAGAGCCAAAGGCCGTGCGGTAAAACAGCAGGCCAAGCATATCGGTGCTGCCTTGGGGGGAGCCCTCAAGCCCGTTCATAATATAAGGAATTTCAAACCAGTTAAAGGAGCCGATAAACGTAAGCACCACAATAATGGTGACAGCGGGGGCCATAAGAGGCCAGATAATCTCCCGCGCGATGCGCCACTCGGAGGCGCCATCTAGCCGTGCGGCCTCGATAAAATCTTTTGGAATGCGGTGGATGGCGGCAAGGAACACCAGAGTCGGGAAGCCAAACCAGTGCCAGCTATTCACCAGCAGCATCGAGGGCAGCGCGGTTTCGGGCAGGCCGAGCCATGGCAGCGCCCAATCACTTAGCCCGACATAGTGTAGCGCTTTGTTCACAAGGCCAAATACGGGGTTGAGGAACATTTTCCACTGGAAGCCGATGATAACAGTAGACAGGATAACCGGCACAAAAAACACCACCTGATAAAAGCGATAACCACGCGGATTGCGCGCCAGCAAAAGCGCCAGCACCAAGGCAATGCCGTTTTGCACAATCATCAGCGAAAAAAACACCTTTACGTTGTTCCAAAAGGCATTAAACAGCAGGGTGTTTTTGTTAGGGTTCAGCAGGATATCGGCAAAATTCTCCAAGCCGATAAATTCTTTGCGCACCAAGCCGTCCCACTCATAAAGGCTATAAAGCACAGCGCTAGCCATGGGGAGAAATACAAATACTATCAAAATAGCCGCGGGTGGGGCCAGCAAAAAAGCCAGCCATAGCTTGAGGTTACGGGCGCGGCGGCGTTTGGCGCGGGCGTAGTCAGCATCATCCATTGCGGGCGCTCACGCTTTGGCCATCGGGGCCAAACAGGTGCGATTGCGAGATTGAAAATCCGATTTCAACACGGTCTCCCACAGCGACCTGATGGTCGCCAGATACATGCACTACTATCTCTTTTTGGCTACCTGATGTGAGGTAAAGGTAAGTTTCGCCCCCCAGCCGCTCCACGGCATAGACGTCCCCGTTTAAGGTGCCATCCACCCCTTGCCCAATGCTGAAATGCTCGGGGCGCACACCAAATTCCACAGGGTCACCCACCAAAAGCCCGCTACCTTGGCAAGGGAAAGTGATATTTGCGCCATCCGCCAGCTCTACCTCGACCGAGCCCTCAGAAAAAGCGGCCACTTGGCCTGCAAAAAAGTTCATCGCCGGAGAGCCGATGAAGCCCGCCACAAAGCGATTATTGGGAGCATTATAAAGATCAAGCGGCGCGCCGATTTGCTCCACCACACCATCGCGCAGCACCACGATTTTGTCAGCCATGGTCATGGCTTCAATCTGGTCATGGGTTACGTAAATCATCGTCGCATTTAGTGTGCGGTGCAGCTTTGTCAGCTCAATTCGCATGGCTACGCGCAGCTTGGCGTCTAGGTTGGAAAGCGGCTCGTCAAACAGAAAAACCTTGGGGTTGCGCACGATCGCGCGGCCAATGGCCACCCGTTGCCGCTGCCCGCCCGAAAGCGCTTTTGGTTTGCGGTCGAGGTAATCCGTGAGCTGTAAAATCTCGGCGGCAGCGCGCACCTTTTTCTCTATGCTGGCTTTGCTTTCTTTGGCCACCCGCAGGGCATAGCCCATGTTTTGCCCCACGGTAAAATGCGGGTAAAGCGCGTAGCTTTGAAACACCATCGCAAGGCCGCGCGCGGCAGGAGCGAGGTGGTCTATCCGCGCATTATCAATATGAATTTCACCGGTTGTTAGCTCTTCCAGCCCCGCGATCAGCCGCAAAAGTGTTGATTTCCCGCAGCCCGATGGCCCGACAAACACCACAAATTCGTTATCTTCCACCGTCAGGCTCACATCTTTGATGACCTTTACATCCCCAAACTGCTTGTTAACCCCGCGCAATTTGATATTTGCCATGCTGCACCTGCCTTAAGGATATAGAATAACCGGGGCGCTGGAGGGCGCCCCGGTTATGTGTGTTACTCTGCCGCTGCGATGCCCGCTGCCACGTCGGCCGCCACTTCGCTGGCGGTTTTAGAACCGGTCATCAGCTGTTGCAAGCCGTCTTGCAACAAGGTGGAGCCGGTTGGTTTATCAAACCGGAAGGCCACCAGCATGATGTAGGGCGTAGCGGCGGAATGGAAACTCGACACCTGTTGCAGCGTTGCATCCGAGGACACAGCCCCATCAACCGCTGCGATATTGTTAAGCTTATCCGTTAGCATTTGTGCAAACGGCGTGGTGGCGGTGAAGCGAATAAACTCTAGCGCGGCGTCTTTATTTGCGCTCGCGGCGTTTACCCCGTAGCCACCATCCATCCATGTGGCGACCATGCGCTCGCCACCCGCATCGGCTGCCGGGCCGGGCATGATCCCGAAATTTACGCCTTCATCACGAAAGCCGTTGATCTCCCAAGAGCCACCCACAAACATCGCGGCAGCACCCGAGGTAAACAGGGCCTTCATGGTGGCATAATCAACGCCCTCAAAGCCGACGGGCATGTAAGGCGCAAGCTCGGCCATTTTACCAAGGGCGGCTACATAACGCTCATCGTCAAAGGTTGTGGCACCGGAGGTGACCTCACCAAAGAAGCTGGATCCGTAGAAATTAGGCATAAACGCACCTGACATCACTTCAATCGTCCAGCCATCGGCGGTGCCATTGGCGAGCGGCGTAATGCCGGCAGCCTTAAGCTGCTCGGATACCGCGAGGAAGTCATCCCATGTTTCAGGCGGGTTAATGCCTTGGGCTTCAAAAATATCGCTGTTATAATAAACCAGCACGGTTTGCGAGGCAAAGGGCACAGCATAAACCTTGCCATCGGCGCGCAGGGTGGTGCCGAGTAGCTCATCAGCGCTGAGCAGGGAAAGGTCAACCTGCCCGCCCAGCGGCTCCAGATAGCCAGCACTGGAGATATTTTCCAAGCTGCCATAAGCGCGGGTGTGAATGATATCAGGGCCGGAGCCACCCGCCAAAGCCGTGGTCAGAATGGTATTATAGGCCTTGGCCTCATGGGCGGTATAGGTCACCGAAATTTCGGGGTGCTCGGCCTCAAAGGCCTCAATAATTTCACCATAGGCTGCCACATCTTCCTGCCGCCAACTCCAGAAGCTGAGCTCGGTTTGCGCAAATGCGGGTGCGGCGATCGAAAGTGCCGTAGCGGCGATGACCGCCTTTTTTAAGTTGGTTTTCATGATCTTTTCTCCCTAAAGAACAGTTTTTTTGCCTTAGGGCTGGTAAAAAGGACTCGTCTACCCACCCTGTCTCCACTCTCAGGAATTTAATATTCTTATCTTGGATGTGTCAATAATTATTTATTACCCAATCCGGCGCACCAGATCGTGGCTGTCAGTAATACGAGCGGCCACATCGCCCTGGCCTTGCACAAAGAGCACAAATAACAGATCAGTAATCGCCATTTGCGCGGTGCGGGTGGCAATTGAGGAGCTGCGGACGATGTTTTCATCGGCCACACAGTGCAACACCACATCGGGCGCAGGGGCCTGATGATATGCGCCAATATGCAACACCGGAATGCCGACCGCTTGGGCAAATTCCACCGCGACCTGCACCTCGCGTGTGGTGCCGGAATAGGAGATCGAGATCAGCAGATCGCCTGCACCAAAGCTCGACAGGTTAGCGAGCTGGATGTGGCTGTCACCCCCCGCAATCACCGCTTTCCCGAATTTTGCCAGCTTAGAGGACAGGTCTTGTGCCACAAGGGCCGAGCCACCTACACCCAGAATCAAAATCCTATTGGCGGCACTTATCTGGCACACGGCGGCATCCAGCATGGCGTTGGGATTGGCTTTCATGGTTTCGGAGAGGGCTGCAATTTTGCTGGCAAACAGTTTTTTGGCCACCGCCCCCAGCGTATCATCACTAAAAATGCCCGCATGAATCTGCTGCGCATTTTCACTGCGCGCGGTTTCGGCACTTAGCGCAATTTTGAGCGCCGGAAAGCCCGGAAACCCAACCTTTTGGCAAAACTTGATAATGCTCGACTGGCTCACATTGCAGCGCGTTGCCAGCGCTTGCGAAGACAAGCCTACAACCTCCTGCGGGGTATCCAAAATCACCTCGGCAATCGCGCGCTCATTGGCAGACATGCCCTCCAGCCGCGCATTTAAGCTGGTTATCAAATTTGTGCTCATCACGCTTGCCTTTGCAAAACAACCCACAGGAATATTATATTATTGACCTTCACTGAATTTGGAATATATAATTCCCTCATGACTGATACCGCAAATGCTGATCTTATTCAACTCGCACGCTCCCTGCAAAGCCTAGATTCTGAAAAGGCCCATGCGGAGTCCGAGCAGTTGGACACCCTCTCTCCCCTTGAAATTGCGGCTTTAATGAACCGTGAAGACCAAAAAGTGGCCATAGCGGTGCAAAAGGTTTTGCCTGATATTGCCCGCACCATTGAAGCGGCGACCAAAGCACTGCGCAGAGGCGGGCGGGTAATTTATATCGGCGCGGGCACTAGCGGGCGGCTTGGCGTGCTGGATGCAGCCGAAGTGCCACCCACGTTTTCGGCCCCGCCTGATATGATTATCGGCCTGATCGCTGGCGGCGAAGCGGCTATGTTTCAGGCACAAGAGGGCATAGAGGATGACGCGGCTCAAGGGGCAGAGGATTTGCGGAATATTGCGCTTGCGGAACGTGATTTTGTGGTCGGTCTTGCCGCCTCTGGGCGCACGCCTTATGTGCTGGGGGCCCTTGGCTATGCTACGCAAATAGGCGTGCAAACCGCGGGGATTTCCTGCAATGCCAAAAGCCCGCTGGCGCAGCTGAGCGGCATTGCCATCACGCCAATAGTGGGCCCCGAAATCCTGTCCGGCTCCACACGGCTTAAATCTGGCACTGCGCAAAAGCAAATCTTGAATATGATTTCGACCGGAGCCATGGTGCGCATAGGAAAGTGCTATGGCAACCGCATGGTGGACCTGAATGCCTCCAACAAAAAGCTGAAAGCCCGCGCTGTAAATCTGGTGGCTGGCCTCACAAGCTGCACAAGCTCGGCGGCGCTACAGGCTCTTCTGGCCACGAAGTGGAACATCAAACCCGCCATTTTAATGCTCACAAGCAAGGATGCAATCGACGCGGAAAAAGCTATTGACCGGGTGGATGCCGCCAAGGGCCATCTCAGGAAAGCGATAGAAAACCTGCGCAGCTAACGGTCAGGCGCGCGGCCTTCTTCCTCGGCTTTGCGGCGGCTGTGGAGCAGCTCCTGATACTCGGCTTTTTCCAGCATATCCTTGATAACGCGGGTTTTGGCGTCAGAAATAGCGGCAAAACTGCGCGCAGATTCCGCCTGCTGCTCCTGAATATTACGGCGCATGGCAAGGCGGCTGTTTTCCTGGTCTGCCCAGCCCAGCCAGCGCGAAATTATGGCCAGGTCTTCGGGCGGGGCATCTTCCAGATTGTCGCTCACCTCAGCCGCCAGCGCCGCCATTTGCGTGGCGGTGAGCGCAGTGGCCGCGTTGGCACGGGTCAACTCGGCCATGTCTTTCAGCCGCTTTTGCTCGGCAAGATCATGCAAGATTTTCAGCTCGGCCGGGGTCATGCGTTGCGCTCCTTGGCTTTGGCGCGCATCTCGGTGGCAAACCGGATGGCGGCCGCAATGGCGCGGTAATGCTCTGGGTCGATCTCGTGGCCGATTTCCACGGTGGCATGCAGCGCACGCGCGGTGGGCGGGTCGGAGTGAATGGGCACGCCAGAATCGGCTGCGACCTCACGAATGCGCCGTGCCACGTCATCTACCCCTTTGGCGATAACCACCGGCGCGGTGCCCGGTGTGCGCGCCCATTCCAGCGCCACGGCGTAATGAGTCGGATTTACGATGATCACATCGGCGCGGGGCACGTCATGCAGCATTTGATTGGTGGCAATTTCCTGCGCCCGCTGGCGGCGCTTGCCTTTCATGTGAGGGTCACCCTCGCTCTCTTTGCTTTCGTCCTGAAGCTCTTTGTGAGACATCCGGAGCTTTTGCAGGTGGTGGTATTTTTGCCAGAGAAAATCGACCAAGGCGATAAGCATGGCGATGGTCATCACAATCAGCAGCATCGAGGTGAGGATTTCGCCAAGCGCGAGCGCGACCTCGGCGGGGCCAGCATGCACCATACCCAAAATCTCGTCCTTTTTGCCGCGGAGCAGCAGATAAACACCCGTGGCCACTAGCATCATTTTACTAACGGTTTTCAGAAACTCCACAATGCCCTTGGTGCCGAATTTGTTTTTAAAACCCTGAAGCGGGGATATCCGGTTGCCCTTGGGTTTGATCTTGCTTGGGGCAAATACAAAAATCCGCTGGGCGAGCGAGACCAAAAGGGCCGCTGTAAACGGCAGTAAAAAGATGGGGATGAGCGCCACAAGCGCCTGCCCGAAAAGCTGTGCGGCCATGCCTGTGCCGCCCTTAGAAAGCAAGCTGCGGCTGAGGGTGTCGGCATTGGCAAACACCTGCGCCAGCACCTCAGCGCTTTTGGCGATACCGTCGAGACCCACAAAGGTGAGCGCCACAAATAACCCGACATAACCCGCCGCAGCGGATACATCCATCGAGCGGGCGATATCTCCCTTTTTGCGGGATTTCTCGATTTTCTGTTGGGAGGCGTCATGTGACTTTTCGCCTGATTCCTCGCCGCCCTCACTCATTCCGGCATCCCCATCGGGTTGGCCAGCACCATGTCCAAACGATCATTCCAAACCGTGATAATGGCGGGGGCGGCCAGCAGCAGGATGAGCAGCGCACCTGCGGTGATAAGCGGCGCGCCAACAAAGGCCACCATGAGCGAAGGCATGGCACGGTTGATGGCCCCAAGTGCAAGATTGTAAGCGAAAGACGCAATAACAAAGGGCGCAGCCATGGTAAAGCCAAAGGTAAACACATTTGCCACCCGCGCGATGCCCCACTCAGCAATGTCTCCGGCCACGGGGATCGTGCCCAGCGGAAACAGCTTATAGGTGGAGGCTATGGCGAGGCTGGCCTTGATGTGCAGGCCGGTAACCAGCGCCAGCGTGAGGCCCGCGAGCATAAGGATATTGCCAATGGCGGGCATTGGGTCTGGTGTGACCCCCACGCCCGCGACCTGCGTAATGGCGGTGGATTGTGCGGCGACCGAGCCGGCAAACTGGATAGCCATGACCATGAGCCGAAGCGAAATGCCGATGAGAAAACCGATGCCCGCCTCAATAACAATCAGCCCCGCCATGCTGGGCAGGCTGGGGTTTATTGGTGGGAGGCTGGGCGCAACCATGGGCCACACGACCATGGTAAACCCCAGCGCCGCCATTAGGCGCACCCGCGAAGGGATGGCCTGCTCCCCAAAGCCGGGCATAAGCGAAACCGCAGCCGCCACCCGCACAAACACCAAAATCAGCCCCGCGAGGCTAACATCACTTTCTGCCAGAATTTCTGCCAGCCCTTCCAGCATCAGGCCATGCCGACCAGTGCGGGCATAGCATTAGACCCCACCTCTTCAAAGCTGAAAACCGGATTGCGAATACCTTTGGCGCTCAGCACCGTATGGATAAACCGCCTGCGCCGCGCCGAGGTGATAACCGCCGGATAGCGCCCTTGCTCGCCCGCTTTGCCCACCTGCTCGGCCACCGCCGTGGCGAGGCGGTTAAACTCATGTGGCGGAAGAGCCACATCGGCCCCGCCTTGCTCACCCTCAAGCTGGTGCTTCTGAAACAGGGCTTCCCACTCGGGGGAAAGCTGCACCAAGGGCAGCGCGCCGTCTGGCTCCTGCATATCGGCGATCAGCTGGAAGCCCAGCCGCTGGCGCACATATTCAGTGATGGCCTCAATGCCTGAAAGCGCCCCGTTGGCCTCGGCTATACTTTCCAGAATAAGTGGCAGGTTGCGAATGGAGACTTGCTCCTCCAGCAACAACCGCAACACCGATTGCAAAAGATCAATCGAGACCTTATCCGGCACAAATTCATCCAGTATCCGCCGGTTGGCGGCGGCGCGGGCCTGATCAGACACCGCGACAAATTCATCCAGCAATTTGCGCAGGGTGCGGCGGTTAAACAGGCGCCCGAAGTTTTGCTTGAGTACTTCAAGCAGGTGGGTGGCGATCACCTCCGTTGGCGTCACCACCGAAAGCCCCTGAAGCGCCGCTTCTTCCTGCATATCCGGCTCTATCCAGCGCGCGGGGGCACCGTACACCGGCTCCGACACATCGCGGCCTTTAGGCGGGCGGATGGTGTCATCAGCCAGGAGCACCAGCACCTTGCCGATCTCCACCTCCGAGCTTGCAATTTCAACGCCCTGAATGCGGATAACATAGGTGCCATTGGGCAAAAGCGTGGAATCCGTGAGCCGGATTTCGGGGATCACCACGCCAAATTGCGCGGCGATATGGTTGCGCATATTCAAAATGCGCCTGTCCAGCCCCGCGCTGTCATCCATCACGGTGGAGACCAGATCAGAGGCAAACTCAAGGTGGATTTCGTCAAGGTCGAGCATATCGCCCAGCGTTTTTTGCGGCGTAGCCTTGGGGGCCTCAACGGCCTCTCCCAGCTTGGCTTCTTCGGCCTCGCGGGCTTTCCTTTTGAAAGCAACATAAGCTGCCGCTCCCAGGGCTGCCGCCCCCGCAAAAAACGGCAACATTGGCAGGCCTGGCACAAGGCCAAACAGCCCCAGCAGCACCGCCACTGTGGCCAAAGCCTCGGGGTAGGCCCCAAGCTGGCTGGTGAGCGCCTTATCTGCCGAACCAAGCACGCCGCCCTTGGAAAGCAAAAGCGCAGAAGCGATGGAGATAATAACCGAGGGAAATTGCGAAACGAGGCCATCCCCCACGGTGAGAATGGCGTAGGTTTCAAAGGCTTGCCCCACGGGCATGCTGTGCACAAACACCCCCATTACAAGGCCCATAATCAGGTTGAGCATGGTAATGAGCAGGCCGGCAATGGCATCCCCCTTCACGAATTTAGACGCGCCATCGAGCGAACCAAAAAACGTGGTTTCTTCCTGCTCGGTTTTGCGGCGTTTTTTGGCCTCGTCATGGTCTATCGCGCCTGCGGCCATGTCACTATCAATCGCCAATTGCTTGCCGGGCATGCCATCCAAGGCAAAGCGCGCGCCCACTTCAGCCATGCGGCCTGCGCCCTTGGTGATAACGATAAAATTCACAATGAGCAGCACGCCAAACACCACCAGCCCGAGGTAAACCGAGCCACCCATGATAAACATGGCAAAGCCCTCAATCACATCCCCCGCCGCGCCGGTGCCGGTATGCCCCTCGCCAATTATTAGCTTGGTCGAGGACACATTGAGCGAAAGCCGTAGCATCAGGCTGGCGAGCAGGATGGTCGGGAAGGCCGAAAACTCCAGCGGGCGGCTGATAAACAGGGTGATCGTGAAGATCAGGATCGAAATCGCGAAACTGGCGGCAAGGCCGATATCCAGCACGGCGGCGGGCATGGGCAAGATCATCATGGCAATGACCGCCATCAAGGCAATGCTGAGCAAAACCGTAGGCTGATAAAGCGTTTGAATGCTGATTTTAGGCATAATTGTCCTTAAAAAAGAGAGCCGTTGGTGCTGGTGAGGAGGGTCACGGTTGTACCCCCCAGCATGCCGGAGGCCAGTGAACCCATCAGCGCTGCGGGTGTTTCAGCAGCGCCTTCGCCAATAGCCCCCGCACGCGAGCTATAAGGCGAAACAGCCGCCACGGGCGGGGCGGACAAGAAGGCGTGCTGCACATCGGGGAAACGTGCCGCGCGGGCAACCAGCACCGTTGGGAGCTGAAGCGCTGGGGCCGGGGCCTCTCCCCCCAAGCGTCCACGAATACGGGCATAGCGGGTGCGATAGCGGCTGGCATAGGTCTCTGTGCGGGAGTGGTAGGCCCCGGCTGCTTTTGTCCAATCCCCAAATTCGTCATAAAGGCCGGAAAGCATTTTGGCGGCATAGGTGGCGTTGGTCATCGGGTCAAACATCGCCTCGATGGACTCAAAATTCATGCCGTGCCATTTATAATTGAGCTGAAAGCAGCCCACGTCAAAACTGCGCGCACCAGCATTATAACGCTCCATTACATAGGCATAGGCCTCCTCACGGGTATCAAACCAAAAGCCGCGCCCTTCCATATTGACCGTCCAAGGCCAGGGGCGAAAAGCGCCATTGCGGGTGCGGCCGGTTTCGGTCAGGCTAATGGCATAAAGCGCGTCCGGCGGCATGTTTTGCGCGCGGGACGCGGCGGCGCTCACGGCATCACATATAGATGAAATCGGCACTTCGTCAGCAGATTCGGCTGCGCGCAGGGGCAAACCCGCCAAAAGCAGCAAAATAACCAAACGCCAAATAGTAACCATTCGCGGATTCTCCCAAACAGTGATGCAAATAAGGGTTTAGGGCGATATGGTTACGAAAGGGTAACGGCCTCGCTGCAATATTTTCAGAAATTTCGAATTTTCCGGTTGAACCTCCCTGCCGAAGAGTTTAGCTAAGCCTCAACAACGAAAGTTGTTACACTAGGTGCATCGCACCACTGTCGCGGGATGGAGCAGCCCGGTAGCTCGTCAGGCTCATAACCTGAAGGTCGTAGGTTCAAATCCTACTCCCGCAACCAATTTAACCTAATAGTATCAGGCAGATACGCCGCCCGGCCGGTGGCACATTCCTGTGGTAGAAGCCTTACGGCTGCACACAGAGCAAAGCCTGACTTGGGGGGAATGGCCGCAGCTGTGGGCTGCGCCCTATTCTATATCAAGGCTCCAGTTTTTTACAAAATCGGGATAGGCGTGGTAGAATTCGGACAGTTCTTCTCCTGTCACCCGCCGAAAGCATCCGGTTTCGTCCTCTACCAGCAAGATGCCTTCGAGCGCACGAGCATTTCCAAAGGTCACGCTAGTATTGATAGCGTGATAGGTAATGCCGACAGGCAAAGGCACCCTTACCCTGCCACGGGTATTCACCGTGTCTTGAGGGATCAAAGCGCTGAACAAATCTTCACCTGTTTTCATAGCACCACCTCGGCATCGGGGTTTCCGGCATTAAGGGCGTTCATATAAGCGAGGCACAGATCGCGAGAGCGGAAGCAGCCATGGGCAGCAATTTCCTCACGCTCGACAATCGGAAAGGTCGAATAGATATAGCGCACGTCGTCACGGTCGGTGATCCCATAGAGAAGGAAAAACATCGCATCCAGCTTGGCACGCAGGGCCAGCCGGCGCTCAGCATCCCAGATAAAGGGTGGCTTGACCTCTCCGCTGTCATCGACATAGCCCATGTCACGGGCAAAGGGGGCCATATCATGGGCAGTATAGGTTAGCTCCAGCACCGCTGCGCGGATGATCTCGGCAGCCGATTTCGGGCCGAATTTGGTTTGCTCGAATTGTGCTGGGGGAATGACGGGAAGTTGTTCGACAATGAACCAGTTAATACTTGTGCTGTGCACCTTTGCGCGTGCTACAAAGTCCATGACTATTGCGTTCATGTTCGCAAGCATTAGATATCCATATTGACGATACTCATCGTTATCTGTTGGGAATAATAGCGGTGCCTTATTCCCAAATCCTGCTTTTGGTGTCGCTGAAGTAATAATTGTTCTAGCATCCGTTGCGCGTGCAATATCACGAAAAAAAAGTATCCAGTCAAAACTATCAGGCAGATTTATCTCACTTTCAGGCACCCAAAACTGGGATATTGGAACAAAGGATGGATCGGATTTTTGTTCATCCGTCACAGTGCCGCTGAGTGCCGCGTTGTGAAGGTTGGCCTCGTTCACTTTCACGCTTGCTGCCCGATGGTCAAACTGGTGAATCATGCGCCCAACATAAAGCGGCAGCCAGTTGCCGGAGGGGCTGCCGAACACGTTTCCGCCGGTCGGGTAAGCGCCCTCTTGCTCATCCAGCTCAACCCTTGTGCGAAACAGGCCGGAATCATTGGTCATGTGGAACATGGTTGAATATTTCACCGGCCACGCCTTCACTTCTTTACCGCTGGAACGGCCCACCAGAATGGGCAAGCGTTTGTAAATGGCGGTGGTCAGGTCGGCGTCGCGGCGGGTTCTGAATATCGGGGCGGTGCCGGTGTTGGGGTTTATGCGGGCAAAATCCTCTGCGCTGAGAGCAAAGCGCCGGTTTGGGTCTGCCAGCTCGGCCACCTTATGCAGATAAAATGCGCATTGAGCGGGGGCGGCAAAGGGCTGGGGGCTGGCCACGAAGATGCAGAATTTGAACGAGGCATAAACATCAGGAAAAAACACCTTTTTGTTTTCAAAATCATACAGCGCCTTGAGCCGCCCTGCGGTGGAAACGCCCTTAAAAAAACCTAGAGGCGGTTTTGTCAGAGGCAATGCCGGAGGGCACCAAGAGGCCAATAATGCCATCGGGCTTTACCAGTGTCATTGCCCGTTCGACAAATAGCGAATAGAGGTTAATATCACCGCCCGAAAGCAGCGGGTAATCGCCGCCTTTGCGTGCCATGCGGGTGGCGTCACTCGCCCATATTCCCGCTTTCCCGCGTCTTGCCCTGCCTTGCCTCTCGCAGCCGCTGGAGCGTCCCGAAGGCTTTTGGCAATTCCCAGCCCTGCAAGGGCGCGGCAGGTTATGCAGCGGGTTAAACACCATGTCATCCGCCTCATAAGCGAGAGGTCGCCAAAGGCAGCCGGCACCGAATAATCATGGCTTTGAAAGCGCAGCATCAAGGCCGAGGTCACCTGCCCGCTCTGCACCCTGCCGCTTCAAGCACTGCGCTTCCAGATAATCGTTGAACATCTCCCAACTGGCAAAGCGCAGCAGCGATCATCAATCGACAGCATGGCGCCGAAGCGTTGCCCGCGTTTACGCGTTTTGTCCGGCATAATGCTGGCCACAAAACACCGGTCATTATCGTAAGGGACCAACTGCGGAACCGCGCCAAAGAAGGCGAACGCATGCACATGGCCATCCCGCCACGCCTCGGCATTGGCTGCCCGATAGGCCCTGATATAGCCAGCATCACCCTGCCGCAGATCAAAGGCAAAAGTAGGCTTTCGGCTCAACACCACCGCTCACAAGCAACGCCGCTTGACCGCAGGGCGTTGCTGGCGTGGCTGCCCCCTGTCCTCAGCAAGCCAGATATCAATCTGATCCGTAAACGCAGCCACCTTAGATCGCTTGACCAATGCCGTGCGACGATACCCAGGAGGCCCCAAATAAGCCAACATCTTCGCACCCCTATCCCAGCATATCCCAAAACCCCGAGCAATAACCCACCCGCTCAACCCATCATGACAATGGGCACGGCGCACACGTAAATAGCACACGTAAATACAAGTCCACTGTATAAACCCTCCCATAAATGAAAAACCAAAACGGCCACCTTTCACACCACCCGCAAACGCATGATAACACCACAACCAAAACCAATATCGCGCCGACGCTTACAGCCGAAGATCGCAAAGTGACGATGGTTATGCCTGACCTTGATCAAGCCAAAGAAACCGCCTGCCGGGTGGTCGCTGACCCACTGCACGCATTGATTGAGCATTTTGAACGACTAGCGATTGAAAAACAGGAGGTTGCAGACCATAAAAAGGAGGTCATGGCCGAAGCCAAATCACGCGGTTACGACACCAAAACACTGCACAAAATTGTCGCCCTGTGCAAAAAAGACCCACAGAAATCATCCGAAGAACAAGCGGTGCTGGACCTTTATTGCGAAGCGTTAGGAATGTGGAAATGAGGCATTCAGGCCATATAGACAAATTCATTGACAAGCTGCAAACCACTGTCGAAACCTGCGAAGGATGGGAAGACATTGGATAAAGATTTGCGCTTTAACCTGAAATGTATAGACCGAATCCGCGCGCGTGACGGTTCATTTCGCTACCGCTTCCGGCGCGGCACAGTGCGCAAATAATTGCCCGGCAAACCGCACAGCCCCGAATTTATGGCCGCATATAATTCTTTGCTAAATGATACTGTTGCCGCCGGCAAAGCGCCGCATACACTGGCAGAAACACGCGGGGCAATTAAATGAATGATAGAGCTTTATACCCGCCACATGGCCAGCGCCATTAAGGCGGACACCATGTCACCCCTCACCCACAAGCAGCGCGCCAATATTTTGGGAAGATTTGCACTGGAACACGGCGATAGGGATGCATTGAACATACTAACAAAGGGAATTAGGATCATTATTAACAAAATGGCTGACAAACCCGGCGCAGCCAATAATCTACTAAAGAGCTTGCGTGCAATGTGTAAGCAGGCCGTAGAAACCGGCCTTTGCGATAGCGAAGACATTCGTAAAGTCCGCACAAATTCTGCGGGCTTTGTTGCTTGGGATAGCAGCCATATAGACAAATTCCAAAAGGCTTACCCCACCGAGAAAAACCGCAAACTTTGCGCTAATGATTTTGATTTTCACCGCCTGCCGCCGCTTCATAAAGCCATCACCGCGCCACCATCTGGCGAAATGACCCTTCTAATGTCCGAACAAGGCAAGCCATTTTCAACAGCCGGATTTGGCGTGCGATTCAAGAAATGGACCCTGCAAGCTGGCCTATAAAACCGCTCTGCACATGGAATCAGGAAGGCAGCAGGTGCATTGCTGGCGAAAGCAGGTTGCACATAACACGAGATCATGGCCATTCACGACCACGCCGATGCACGCACTAGCGACATTTACACGCACAGCGGACCGCCTAACGCTAGCAAGGTCGGCAATGGATAAGCTGGAAAAGATCGAATGGGGAACATAAAGTGGCCCACAGATACGGGTCCTGCGGGCCGCTTTATATGTTTTACCAATATTTTCAATGACTTATCTTTTCTTTGGTAGGCCCGGTAGGACTCGAACCTACGACAAAAGCGTTATGAGCGCTCTGCTCTAACCAACTGAGCTACAGGCCCGCCTGTGCTGTGTGTATATTGGCAAAAAGCGATGGTCAACCACCCTTTGGGTGGTTTTCTTTTGCCTGATGATGCGGTAAAGCTGCCCCATCTTTCCCAGTATAAGGATAGCCACATGACACACCCCAAAAACAGCCTCACCTATGCCGATGCAGGCGTGGATATTGAGGCGGGCAACGCTTTGGTTGACAAGATCAAGCCCGCTGCTGCCACCACCAAACGCGCGGGGGTGATGGATGGTTTGGGCGGCTTTGGCGCGATGTTTGACCTGAAGGCGGCGGGATATTGTGACCCGATTTTGGTCGCGGCCACCGACGGTGTGGGCACCAAGCTACGCATCGCCATTGATACCGGCATTCTGGATACTGTTGGCATTGATCTGGTTGCGATGTGCGTCAATGATCTTGTGTGTCAAGGAGCAGAGCCGCTGTTTTTCCTTGATTATTTTGCGACAGGCAAGCTTGATGTTGACGAGGCCGCTGCCGTGGTTACTGGCATTGCCGAAGGCTGCAAACGCAGCAATTCGGCGCTGGTGGGCGGCGAAACCGCCGAAATGCCGGGCATGTATGCCAAGGGAGACTTTGACCTTGCGGGCTTTAGCGTGGGGGCTATGGAGCGGGGCAATAGCCTGCCAAGCGGTGTGGCCGAGGGCGATGTGCTGCTTGGGCTGGCCTCAAGCGGCGTGCATTCCAACGGGTATTCGTTAGTGCGTAAAATTGTGGAACAATCAGGGCTGGGCTGGGAGGCCGACTCGCCGTTTAGCGATGGCACACTCGGCTGCGCTTTGCTGGAGCCGACAAAGCTCTATGTGCGCTCCGGCCTCGCGGCGCAACGCGCGGGCGGGCTACATGCTTTGGCGCATATCACCGGGGGCGGGTTAACCGAAAACCTGCCACGCGCCCTGCCCGATGGGCTTGGGGCTGATGTGGACCTATCATCTTGGGCACTGCCGCCCGTTATTAAATGGTTGGCTACGCAAGCAGGATTGAGCGAAGCCGAAATGCTGAAAACATTTAACTGTGGCATTGGCATGGTGGCCATTGTGGCCGCGGATCAAGCCGCCGCGCTCACTCAGGTTTTTGAAAAAAATGGTGAGACGGTCACGCCCATCGGCACCGTGACCAGCGGCAGCGGTGTTACGTATTCCGGCAGTCTTACATGAAAAAGCGGGTGGCGATTCTGATCTCGGGCGGCGGCTCCAATATGGAGGCGCTGGTGCGGGATATGAAAGCAAGCCACCCTGCCGAACCGGTTTTGGTGCTGGCTAATAATGCAGACGCTGGTGGGCTGGCCAAGGCCGCCGCGCGGGGCATTCCGACCGCCACTGTGGACCACCGCCCCTTTAAAGGCAACCGACCTGCTTTTGAGGCTGCGCTTACGGTTGAACTAGAAAAAGCCGCGCCAGATATCATTTGCCTCGCGGGCTTTATGCGGATTTTGACGCCTGAATTCATTGCCCGCTGGCAGGGGAAAATGCTCAATATCCACCCCTCTATCCTACCGCTTTTTCGCGGACTGCACACACATCAACGGGCGCTGGATGCCGGCATGGCTGTGCATGGCTGCACAGTGCATGAGGTGACGGGGGAGCTGGATGGTGGCCCCATTTTAGGGCAAGCTGTGATTTCGGTAAATGCCGGAGACATGCCGGACGATCTGGCCGCGCGGTTGCTACCGATGGAGCATCAGCTTTATCCGGCCGTATTGCGGCACTTCGCGGCTGGTGAGCGCGGGCCGGTTTCGCTGATGGCAGGGTAAAACCCCACCCTACTTGCGGTAGGCTTTTAGATACAAGCCTTCAAATGCCCGCTTTGCCCAATGCCTTAGCTTTGAAGTCGGCAAGAAGACGCTTTGTTTTTCACTACGATAAACCACAATGCCAGTGTCCAGCGTATCTACAATACAAATTAGCTCGGCTTTAAAATTGTGGCTCGGGGCTTCGCCTTTGATCACGTTAAGAATATTCGCCACCGCGGCAAAACCACCGGAGGAACGCGGAAGCTCGGTGTTGTCAAGCCAAAGCGGGCCCGTAAGACCGAGCATCATTAACACCAGATCCGCCGGAATTTCTTCGCGCTCGGTAATCACCTTATCGGCTTCAATGCGAATAGGCTTCGCGCCTAAATGGGTCTCAATTCCGCGTTTTTTCATTTGCGCCAGCAAGCAAGTTTCGCGGCACATAACACAGCGTTGCACTTCGTGCCTGTCAGCGCCTACCATGGCACAAATCTAGCCAACGGGAATCATCTTATGAAAATCATCCTCCGCTCCGAAGCCCGCCTCACCGAGCGTCGCACGCCGCTCACCCCGAAAAACGCCAAAACCCTGCTAGAGGCCGGGTTTGATCTTTCGGTTGAGCATAGTGACCGCCGGATATTTCCGGATGCCGAATATGCTACCGCTGGCTGTGAGATTATCCCTGAGGGAAGCTGGACGACAGCTCCGGCAGAGACCACCATCTTGGGCCTGAAGGAGCTACCTGAAGCTCCTGCCCAGCTCACCAACCCCTTCATCCATTTTGCGCATCTTTTCAAAGAGCAAGCTGGCTGGGAGGCCGAAATTGAGCGCTTCACCAAGGGCGGCGGTTGGCTCTATGATATTGAGTACCTTACGGTTAATCGCCGCCGCGTAGCCGCTTTTGGCTATTGGGCCGGCTGGATGGGTGCGGCGCTGGCCGCTTGGCGGCAGTTGGCCGGGGCCGTGGGGCAAACCGGCCCCGAAAACGGCGTTTCCGGCTTTGAAAGCCGCGCCGAAGTAGAGGGCATTTTGCAAGCTCTGGCGGCGGGCCACGGCAAAAAAGCCATAGTAATAGGGGCCAAGGGCCGCTCTGGCCAAGGGGCCAGCGAGGCGCTTAAGCTTGCGGGCTATGCCGTTACCGAATGGGACATTGAGGAAACCCGCAATTTGGACCGTGTCTCCCTACTCGACCACAACCTCTTGGTAAATTGTGTGCTGATGACCAGCCCCGGCCTGCTGCTGCTTCGCCCAGAAGATCTCGGGAAAGGCAAGCTCCGCATGATTTCCGACGTGTCTTGCGACCCGTTTTCCGATTTTAACCCGCTGCCAGTTTACAGCACGCCCAGCACGTGGGAGGCCCCTTTCGAAGCCCTAGCGGGCGGTGTTGAGATCACCTCGATAGACAACCTGCCCTCCCTCCTCCCCCGCGAAGCCTCGGAAGACTTTTCAGACCTCATCCTCCCCACGCTGCTAGCCTACCCTGATGGCGAGGCTTGGCAAGCGGCCCGCGCTAGCTTTGATGATGCGGTCAAGCGCGCCAATGGCTGAGCCCGTCTCCTCCATCCGCAACCTCGGCCCCGCTTCCGACAAAAGCTTTGCGCGGGCTGGGATAAAGAGCGCGGATGCGCTGCGGGAAATGGGGGCAGATGCGGCCTATGCCGCGCTGCTAAAAACCGGCACCCTGCCCCATTTTATTGGCTATTATGCCTTGGTTATGGGCCTGCAGGGACGCCCGTGGAATGATTGCCAAGGGGCCGAAAAACTGGTTCTGCGCAAGCGGTTTGATGAAATCAAGGCGGCCGCCAGCTCCGAGTTAGGATCAATACTTGAAAAAGATCTGGATGCGCTGGGGGTTGGCATTCATCAAAAATCCTAACAACCGCCTTGATAATTCTGCTTTCTCCCGCCAAAAGGAAATACTACATGTTCAAAAGTAAGGCACTTATCACCGTTTTAGTTGTTGCCGGCATAACCGCTCACGGTGAAACCAGAATTGGTGAAGCGGTGATGCAGGATACATGCGTCGAGTTTTGTAATCTGGAATTCTGGCAATCCGCCACACCTCAAACACTTAAAGAAACTCTAGCAAATGGTGCCAATGTAAACGCGCATGATGCACGCGGAGATACCCCTCTTCATTGGGCCTCGGCTTCAAATACCCCTGAATTAGCAGAAATTCTTATTAACGCTGGTGCGGTTGTTAATGTGATTAATGAGGCAGGATTTACACCACTTTCTGTAGCGCTTGATAGCGAAAACCTGGAGCTCATGAAAGTATTATTGAGAAATGGCGCCAACCTTTTTGAAAGGGTGGACCAAGGCGGGTCACTACTACATTCTGCTATTTCTTGGCAACATGAAGAAATTGTTGAATACCTATTGGATGCGGGGCTTTCACCACTCGATACCAACACCAAAGGTAACACACCTTTACAAGTGGCTGCACATCGTCAAAACACAACAATCATGGCTATGCTGATTGACCGGCTAGATCCACTGCTGACGCAAGTAATGCCCGAAAACAACATTGACCACACAAACTGGAATGGTGAAACAGCACTGCACTGGGCTGTTTTCTTTGGAGATAGCGGGCTAGAAGTTACGCAGATGCTATTGGATGCAGGAGCAGACCCTAATATTCAAGATGAAAATGGGCGAGCATCTCTTCATAAAGCCGTAAGGGTTGGCAGCCCTGTAATCGTTTCACTTTTACTCCAGTTTGGAGCCGATGCTTCTTTGCTTGACAGAGATGGAAAAACACCATTTGACTTATCGCACGAAAATAATCGTCTTGCAGGAACAGATATCTTTAATGTTCTCGAAGCTGCGACACTCAATTAGAGCTATAGTTAAAAAGCCGCGCCCGAAGCTCCGGCGCGACTATTTCTTGCTTTAGGTTTAAAGCCTAGCCAACCAACTCTAGCCCGCTAAAGAAGAATGCGATTTCTTCGGCAGCAGTTTCTGGGGCGTCTGAGCCGTGCACCGAGTTTTCGCCGATCGAAAGTGCAAATTCTTTGCGGATGGTGCCTGCATCGGCATCGGCCGGGTTGGTTGCGCCCATCACTTCACGGTTTTTCGCAATTGCGTTTTCGCCTTCAAGTACCTGCACCACAATCGGCTCGGAAATCATGAATTCGCAAAGCTCGCCAAAGAAAGGCCGCTCAGAATGCACACCGTAAAACTGCTGGGCTTGTGCCAGTGAAAGCTGGATGCGCTTTGAAGCTACAATGCGTAGGCCGGCTTCTTCGAATTTGGCCACAATCGCGCCCGTAAGGTTGCGCTTAGTGGCATCGGGCTTGATGATCGAAAATGTGCGTTGGATAGCCATGGTCATGGTCCTTTTTAGCGGGCCA
This sequence comes from Paracoccaceae bacterium, assembly GCA_016744015.1. Classification (GTDB taxonomy): domain Bacteria; phylum Pseudomonadota; class Alphaproteobacteria; order Rhodobacterales; family Rhodobacteraceae; genus UBA3077. Next base: position 42,850 of record JADGFD010000004.1, read on the forward strand.
TTTTGGCCCCGTTCAATGATGCCGCGCGTCTAGCACGCATAGGCGCGTTTGGAAAGCCCCCACTTGTTGACACCCCCGCTTGCTTAAGGCAAAAGCCCCTCATGTTAGCTATCAAAAATATTACGTTCCGGCTGGAAGGCCGCGTGCTGCTGGATGATACCACGGCAATGATCCCCTCTGGCCATAAGGTGGGCATTGTTGGCCGCAATGGCACCGGCAAAACCACGCTTTTTAAGCTCATTCGCGGCGAGTGGGTGCTGGATGACGGTGCCATCAGCATTCCGCGCGGCACCCGCATTGGCGGTGTGGCACAGGAGGCACCTGCCAGCGATCTTTCGCTGCTCGAAACTGTGTTGGAGGCCGATCTTGAGCGCCATGCGCTGCTTCAGGAATCCGAGACGGCAACCGACGAAATGCGGATTGCCGAGATCCACACCCGCTTGGCCGATATCGAAAGCCATTCGGCTGAGTCTCGTGCAGCTGCCATTTTGAACGGCCTTGGCTTTAATGCCGAGGCCCAAGCCCGCCCCTGCAAAGATTTCTCGGGCGGTTGGCGCATGCGGGTGGCCCTTGCGGCCGTGCTCTTTGCCAAGCCAGACTTTTTGCTGCTTGACGAGCCAACAAACTATCTCGACCTTGAGGGCACCATCTGGCTGGAAAATTTCCTTGTGAAATATCCTTACACCGTGCTGATCGTGAGCCATGATAAAGACCTGCTGAACCGCTCGGTAAATGCCATTCTGCACCTAGACCAGCAAAAGCTGACGCTGTATCAGGGCAATTACGATAATTTTGACAACCAGCGTCGTGCGAAAATCGAGCAGCAGGTTGCGGCGAAAAAGAAGCAGGATCGCGAGCGTGAGCATATGCAAAGCTTTGTGGACCGCTTCAAGGCGAAGGCCTCCAAAGCCAAGCAAGCGCAAAGCCGCGTGAAGGCGCTGGAGCGGATGAAGCCGATTGCCGAGATTGTGGGTGACGCGGTGGCCAGCTTTAACTTCCCCACGCCAGAGGAGCTTTCCCCGCCAATTGTGCGGATGGAAAATGCCAGCGTGGGCTATGATGGCAAAGCCATTTTGCGCGGGCTGGATTTGCGGATCGACCAAGATGACCGAATTGCGCTGCTCGGGGCAAACGGGCAAGGCAAATCAACGCTTTCCAAGCTTATTGCCGGGCGACTTGGCATTATGGGTGGCACTCTGCACAGCTCCAATAAGCTGCGCATTGGCTACTTTGCCCAACACCAAGTAGACGAGCTATTCCTCGACGAAACCCCGATACAGCACGTTATGCGTGAGCGGCCGAAAGAGACCCCCGCAAAAATTCGGGCGCGGCTGGCTTCGGGTGGGCTCGGGAATGAAGCACACGAAACTCTCGTTGCTAAGCTTTCAGGTGGGCAAAAGGCACGGCTTTCTATGCTGCTGGCCACCATTGATGCACCACACCTGATCATCCTCGATGAGCCGACAAACCACCTTGATATCCAATCCCGCGAGGCCTTGGTGCAAGCCCTTACGGCGTATAACGGTGCGGTCATTTTGGTGAGCCACGACTCAAGCCTTGTAGAGCTGGTGGCTGACCGCCTTTGGCTGGTGAAAGACGGCGCTGTGAAACCTTATCATGACGATATGGACGCCTATCGACGGATGCTTTTGAGCGAGCGTGGTGGGGCCGTAAAAGATGTGGCCAAAAAGCCGAAACCCGTAAAGCAGGCTCCTAAACCAAAGCCCGGTGCCGGGCTGCGGGCCGAGGTGGCCAAATGCGAAATGCGGGTGAACAAGCTGGAAGAAATGCGTGATAACATCGACCGCCGCTTGGGCAATAAAGCGCTTTATGAGCGCGGCGACCATGAGGAAATTGAAATGTGGACCAAGAAGCGCAAAGAGGTCATGAAAGGCCTTGAGCGCGCCGAAAGCCTGTGGATGAAAGCGCTGGAGCGGGTCGAACGGCGCTAGCGGCGAACAGCTTTAACGCTGAGCGCCCGCCGATCAACCCTCACCTCCAGATGGCCATACTCAAATTCCTCTTCCGCAGGGTTATAAAAGGTTGTGGGCACAAGAAATAGCGTTCCAAGGCCTTCTCTCGTGCCAAGTTTCAAGCCTTCCAGCGTCATATCCGGAAACCCGTGTGCGGGTTCATGAGTGTCCATAATCACAATGCGGATTTGCCCATCCGCAAAGCTGCGCGTGTTGGCTTTTCATGGCCAGCGCTGTGGTTTCATAAGGAAAGATGCCGCCGTTTTCGCAGGGCTGCACCTGTTGGGCCGCCAGCGGGCCAGCGCCATCGGCAAATATTTAAACAATCTTTTATCCATGGCTTGCATCATGGCGTAAAAACCGCCTAAATCAAGCAAAATGAGCTTCGCCAAATAAAAGGGTGTTTATGGAACTTGATCTCGCTATCATGGCGTTTGTATCCCTGTTTGTGATCATTGATCCCATCGGGCTGGCCCCGCTTTTTGTGGCGGTCACCAAAAACAACACAAAGGCCGAGCGCCGCGGCATTGCCATTCGTGCCTGCCTTACCGGCATTGCGATACTGGCCCTTTTTGGTGTGGCGGGCGAGGCTGTGCTCTCGGTCATCGGCATTGGTATGCCTGCATTCCGAATCTCCGGTGGCCTGCTCCTCTTTCTGACGGCCATAGAAATGCTGTTTGAAAAACGCACTGAACGGCGAGAAAACCAAGCTGAGCCAGCGCCCGACCCATCTGTCTTTCCGCTCGCTATGCCACTTATTGCCGGCCCCGGGGCTATGACAACCATGATCCTGCTCACCGGCCAGCAAAGCGATATTGTAGGGCAAGCCATGATCTTTGGTGTAATGGTCGCGGTTATTTTGATAGTTTTCATCCTATTTATGCTCAGCGGCGTTTTGGAGCGCCTGCTAGGGCAAACCGGCATTAACCTTGTTAGCCGCCTTTTGGGCATGTTTCTGGCTGCCCTTTCGGTGCAATTTGTGATAGACGGGATAAAAGACATTGGGCTGGGGATATAAATGCGTGACCTGAATAGCGATGATCATGCAGTATTGGTTTACCTGATTTTGATCCTGCTCGTAGTGGGCGGGTCCATGATTATTTCCAGCCGTGGACAGCTGAATAAAACCCTCCAGCAAGCCGCCATTTGGGGGCTGATCTTTGTGGGGGCCGTTGGGGCCTATAGCCTAAAAGACCGTATCGAATCCTCGCTCTACCCTGAGCGCGCCTTGATTTCAGAGCGTGGCACCGTCAGCTTTAACCGCGCGCGTGACGGGCATTTCTATGCCGAGCTGGAGGTAAACGGCAAAAAGGTTGAATTTGTGGTTGATACCGGCGCCTCTGATATTGTGCTCTCACAACAAGACGCCGAATATTTGGGTTACGCAACTAGGGATCTAATTTACTCTGGCCGCGCCAGCACGGCTAATGGCGTGGTACCCATGGCGCGCATAACGCTCGACAGTGTGCTTCTCGGCCGCTTTGCCGACCAAAACATCGTCGCCACTGTAAACGGCGGAGAGTTGGATACCTCGCTCTTGGGCATGCGCTACCTAAAGCGCTTTCGCAAAATAGAGATCGCCGGCTCGCGCCTAACACTCACACGCTGACCTATATCAAGGCGCCCCCGAAACCAATTTCCTAACATGCCCTCATAGGCAACCTTTTGGAGGACAAACCGATGACCATCAAAAACATTCTTGTTTCTTTTAACGGCGGCGCACCAGCGGTGAGCGCGTTGGAAATGGCGATAACCCTCGCCGATCGCACGGGGGCGCACCTAACGGGTGTGCTCACCCACGGCTTGCCGAATATGCTTTACGCGTATGGAGGCCACATTCCACAGGCGGCGATGGACCAGCTAGAGGAGGCCGACAAGCTGCATCGGGATGAGGTTTGCAAAACCTTTATGGAGATGACGTCCTCACGGCCAGCCGACCACACCCACTTTCTGGACATTTACGGCGAAGCCGATGAAATGCTTATGGAAACCGCGCTCAGCTATGATCTCGTGGTCATGGGGCCACCCGAGAAAAGCGCGAACTTTCCGCATATGGAAGCCCATGCGGATGTGGTGGCCCGCAATAGTGGTAAGCCCGTTTTGGTGGTGCCAAAGGGCTACGATGCCGCGCAGTTTAATGGCAATGTGCTACTGGCCTGGGATGGGAAACGCGCCGCCTCACGCGCTATGTCTGATGTGGTTAAGCTGCTGGATTCCAGCGCAAAAATTGCGGTGCTTTGCATTGGTGAGACAAAAGCCACCACCAAAAAGGCCCAACCTGTAATGACCCATCTGGCGCGACACGGCTTTGAAACTGAGCTTATATGTGAGAAATCCCGGAAAATTGCAAAAACCATTTTGGCAACAGCCAAAGAGCGGGAGGTCGGCGTGCTGGCCATGGGGGCCTACGAGCACGCCAAACTGGCCGAAGACCTGTTTGGCGGCGTTACCAATACTGTCCTGAAAAAGGCAAAAGTGCCCGTGCTGCTTTCGCACTAGATTTCTGGAAAAGCGGGCGGGGTTTGCTATGGTTTCCGAATTGAATCCTTGCCCGTGTTTTCTGAAACCCGCGCCGTATTAGCTTATCCGAAAGGCCCGCTTTACGTCATTCAGCGCCGCAATCTGCGCATCACTCCAGTCATCTTTTAACAGGTTTTTGAGCAGTTCCATCAGTTCTTGAAAGCCGTCAACGCCCGCAATCCTGTTCAGCCGCCTTGAAAGCCGCAATATCCCCGCCTCCGGTCCGCCGCTCTCAGAAGCCAGCCAGCGGCCCAGTACCAGAAGCTCCTCAGCCTCGGCCTCGGACAGCTCCAACACAGACCGCACCTGAAGCGCTAGCATCCGTCGTTGTTCTTCGGTGGGCAGCGCGCCAAGCTCAAAAAAGCTATTGGCGATACCGGCGATTGCCAGCTTGGGGTCATCCACACTTTCAACCGGGTGTACATTCATGCGCCGCCTAAAACCAAAGCGGCGCGCAGCGGCTTTAATGTCTCCTGGCACTTCAGCGACAGCCTTAGCGATTTCTGCCGCATTGCGCGCCCTTTGTGCCCAAAAGTAGGCAGCCGCAATGATTCCGATAATAGCGATAACAAATGGCATGTTTCCCCCAAGGTGTCGCGTTAAACGGTAGGTCAAAAGGGCTGGCGCTTCAAGGCACAAATTAATTTAGCCATACAATATGTTGTCGCCCCCCTGCCCTTTCTGCCATAATGTGCCAAAAAAGGAATCGAGCTATGGCAAACGACCTCTTCAATGAAGACGCCGCCTCTAACGACTATGACGCCTCTTCCATCGAGGTGCTGGAAGGCTTGGAGCCTGTGCGCAAGCGGCCTGGTATGTACATTGGCGGCACAGATAGCCGCGCCATGCACCACCTTGTGGCCGAGGTGCTGGACAACTCGATGGACGAAGCCGTGGCGGGGCATGCCAACCGGATTGAGGTTGAACTGCTGGCAGATTACTCGGTGGTGGTGCGCGATAATGGCCGCGGCATTCCGATTGACCCGCACCCGAAATTCCCCGATAAATCAGCACTTGAGGTGATTTTGACCACCCTGCACGCAGGCGGAAAATTCACAGAGGGTGCTTATCAGACGTCCGGCGGCCTTAATGGCGTAGGCTCTTCGGTAGTGAATGCGCTATCTGACAGCATGGTGGTCGAAGTCGCGCGCAATCGTGAGCTGTTTGGTCAGAGCTTTTCACGCGGTAAACCTTTGGGGCCTTTGGAAAAAATCGGCGCAGCGCCCAACCGGCGCGGCACCACGGTAACCTTCCACCCTGACCCTGATATCTTTGGCAAGCTTAAGTTTAAGCCAGCAAAACTTTATGAGCTTGTGCGCTCGAAAGCCTTCTTGTTTTCCGGTGTAGAAATCCGCTGGAAATCTGAGATTGAAGACGGTGAAATGCCGATGGAGGCGAGCTTTCACTACCCCGGCGGGCTGGCGGAGTATCTGACTGAGGTGCTGGGCAAAATTATGGTTTATGCTGAGGCACCTTTTGCCGGCAAGGTTGATTTTCAAGAGAAATTCGGCGAGCCGGGCTCGGTGGAATGGGCCATTAACTGGACCCCGATGCGCGACGGCTTTCTCGACAGCTATTGCAACACCGTGCCCACGCGCGATGGCGGCACGCATGAGAGCGGCTTTTGGTCGGCTATCCTGAAGGGGATGCGGGCCTACGGTGAGCTTGTGGGGAACAAGAAGGCCTCCAGCATTGTGCGGGATGACCTAACGACGGGCGGCTGCGCGCTGATTTCGATATTTATCCGTGACCCCTCATTTGTGGGCCAAACCAAAGACCGGCTTTCAAATGAAAGCGCGCAAAAAATGGTTGAAAACGCGGTGCGGGACCATTTTGACAACTGGCTGGCGGCGGATACCAAATCAGCGGGCGCGATTTTGGATTACCTCGTGCTACGCGCCGAGGAGCGGCTGAAACGGCGGGCGGAAAAAGAAACCCAGCGCAAAAGCGCCACCAAAAAGCTACGCCTGCCCGGCAAGCTGGCGGATTGCTCGGGGGCGAACCGTGAAGGCTCGGAGCTGTTTATTGTGGAGGGCGATTCTGCGGGTGGTTCGGCCAAGCAGGGGCGCAACCGGAAGACACAGGCGATTTTGCCGCTGAAGGGTAAGATTTTGAATGTGCTCGGCGCAGCCAGCAATAAGATGATGCAAAATCAAGAGATTAGCGACCTTTGCCAAGCCATGGGCGTGCAAATGGGCACCAAGTTTAACGTGGAAGACCTGCGCTATGACCGTGTGATCATTATGACAGATGCGGATGTGGACGGCGCCCATATTTCGGCCTTGTTGATGACTCTGTTTTACACCCAAATGCGGCCGTTGATAGATAACGGCCACCTGTTCTTGGCCGCCCCGCCGCTTTTCCGGCTGACGCAGGGGGCAAAATCCGTTTATGCCGCGGATGCTGCTGAGCGGGACGAATGGCTGGAAAGCGGGCTGGGGGCGCGGGGAAAAATCGAGGTTTCACGCTTTAAGGGGCTGGGGGAAATGAACCCGAGCCAGCTAAAAGAAACCACGATGGACCCGAAATCTCGCACCCTTATCAAGGTGACGATCGAGGAGGACGAACCGGGGGAAACGGGTGACTTGGTGGAGCGCCTGATGGGCAAAAAGCCGGAGCTGCGGTTTCAATACATTCAGGAGAACGCGCAGTTTGTGGAGGGATTGGATGTCTAGTTTTGGAGATGTGAGCGCAAGAAGAGCGCCTTGCCCCACTTGCCTTCGGGATCAGCGCGTCACTACCAAATTTGAAGAAATAAATCATTGGGATTGGGACGACGGCGAAAATTCTGCCCAAGGAACGAATGAGTATTATGTCTTTGAATGCAACGGGTGTGAAACTATCATTTTTTGCAAATCCTCTTCGTCAACGACAGACTACGACTATTATGAAAATGTGCAGGGGAAAATATTCCATCCGTTTACGAATAAATATTGGCCCGCAATTCCCAGAAATACAGTAAAGAGATTGCCTCTCATTCACTTTCAGTTGTTTCAACCAGATCTTTACAGGGTGCTGACTGAAACCTATAGAGCAGTTGATACTAGCCTACCTACTTTAGCAGCCATAGGAATTCGAACATCATTTGACGTGGCTTCAGTTATTCTTGATATCGACCAAACCTTAGGATTCGACAAAAAAATTGAAAAACTCCGGAAAGATGGATTCATAAGTGGAAAAGACAAGAAGGCATTAGAAACTTTAGTTAATGCTGGCAGCGCAGCAGCTCATCGTGGTTGGACGCCATCAAATGAAACTCTTCACATTTTGGTTGAAATTCTCAATGGATTTATTGAAAATCATCTAATCAGGCCTGGAAGAATTGATCGGATTAGGGCGCAAATCCCATCAAAAACAGTTCCCGTCTCTAAAACTTGACCTCCCTAAACAACACCCCCCCCACCCTATTGTAACATCCCCGTGAGCCCTATTGCTCCGCGCCGTCCGCCTCGCTAGCCTCTCCCTATAAACCATAGGGAGAAAGCATCATGCAACGTCGTTCATTTTTGAGAATTCTTAGCGCTACGGGGGCTGCGGCCGCTTTGCCGCAGTTGGCCAGCGCGGCCACTACGCATCAAGTTTCGATTGAGGGGTTTGCCTTTAATCCGGCCTCATTGGCCGTGGCGGCGGGTGATACCGTGGTGTTTACCAATAATGACCGTGCGCCACACACGGCCACGGCGAATGACCAGTCTTGGACCACGCCGACTTTGCGCAATGGGCAGTCTGCCGAGGTGGCTGTTGTTGCGGGCATGGAGGGCGGTTATTTTTGCGCCGTTCACCCCAATATGAAGGGTGCACTAACTGGCGTTTAGCTCTTCCAGTTCCATCCACTCGGCTTCGGCATCTGAAAGCATTTCGTGGCGCATGACCAGCGCGTCACTGGCTTTTTGAAACCTGTCAGGCTGAGTGGTGAAAAGCTCGGGGTCGGCCATCAGCCCTTCCAGCTTGGCGATCTCGGCTTCGAGCTTTTCAATCACTTCGGGCAGCGCTTTTAGGCGGTGCTCTTGCTTGAAGCTGAGGCCAGATTTGGTTGCGGTGATTTTCACCTGCGCGTCACCTTTTTTCTTTGCCTTTTCCTGAATTTCCTCTGCCACCACGCCGCGCTGAGACTGGTAATCCGTCCAGCCGCCCGCATAGACAATCGCATTGCCGTCGCCTTCCATGGCGATGGTGGTATCGGCTACGCGATCAAGGAAATCTCGGTCGTGGGAAACGAGAATAACTGTGCCATCGTAGTCGTTTATCAGTTCTTGCAGCAGGTCAAGGGTTTCGACATCTAGGTCGTTGGTTGGCTCGTCGAGGATAAGCACGTTGCTTTCTTGCGCCATGATGCGGGCCAGTAGTAGGCGGGCTTTTTCGCCGCCGGAAAGGCTGCGGATAGGCGCGCGGGCTTGGGCCTCGGAAAACAGGAAATCCTTCAAATAGCCAACAACGTGGCGCGGATTGCCCCGCACCATAACTTGGTCATTATTGCCAGAAACGCCAAGGGCCGGATCTCCGGTCAGGGCATCCCAGAGGGATTGGTTTGGGTCAAGCGCTTCACGGTTTTGGTCAAACACCGCAAGCGAAAGATTCGTGCCGAGCTTAATCTCGCCGCTATCGGGCGCCAACTCTCCGGTGAGCATTTTCAAGAGCGTGGTTTTGCCGGTGCCGTTGGGGCCAACCAGCGCAATGCGGTCTCCGCGCATCACCCGCAGGCTGAAATCCTGCACGATGGGTTTGGCGAAGGCTTTTGATATTTCGCGGGCCTCAACCACAAGGCGGCCTGATTTAGGACCACCTTCAAAGGCCATAGCCGCGCTGCCGATTTGCTTGATCTCGGCTGATTTTTGCGCGCGCATATCTTGCAAGCGGCGCACGCGGCCCATGTTCCTTTTACGGCGGCCAGAAATGCCCTCAACGGCCCAGCGAGCCTCGGCTTTTATCAGGCGTTTAAGCTTGTGGCGCTGCATGTCTTCGTCTTCAAAAACCTTGTCGCGCCATTCTTCAAAGCCCTCAAAACCGGTGTTTTGGCGGCGCACGATGCCGCGATCCACCCATAGGGTGGTGCGGGTGAGCGCGCGCAGGAAGGCCCGGTCGTGGCTTATCAGCACAAAAGCTTTGCGGGTTTGGGCAAGATGGCCCTCGAGCCACGCAATCGCCTCAATGTCGAGGTGGTTTGTCGGCTCATCAAGCAGCAACAGATCGGCCTCGGAGGCGAGGATTTGGGCAATGGCGGCGCGGCGACGCTCTCCGCCTGAAGCGTCAACACAGCGGATATCGGGGGAAAGCTTGATGCCTTCCATGGCGATCTCTACGCGGTAGAAGTCAGCGGGGTCGAGGCCCGCCGTGGCATAATCAAAGAGGGTTTCGAAGCCCGTGAAATCAGGGTCTTGCGCCATATAAGCCACGGCCATGCCGGGCTGCACAAAACGGCCGCCAGCGTCTGGCTCCATCAGGCCGGCCATCACTTTAAGCAGGGTTGATTTGCCCGAGCCATTGCGGCCCACAAGGCAAATGCGTTCGCCCGCGTGCACGGTCAGCTCCACCCCGTCAAACAGCGGGTGGCCGCCAAAGGTGAGCATAATATCGGATAGGGTCAGGATCGGTGCAGGTGCCATTCGCGTGCTATCGCCTGCCCAGCGAGGAAGGTCAAGCGGTATGATAGGTGAGTGCGGCGCGGATCAACATATCTATCGCCTCGGGCGGCGTTTCACCGGCTAAAAAATGCACGGCGCGATTGCCTTCAAAATTCAGATCAGGGCAAAGGGCACGAAAATCTGACATGAGGGACGATTGGCAATGGGTATAGATAGCAAAACCACCGGTTTTGGGCACGCCTAGCCGAATGGTGGAGCCTTTGGGCGCAAGATAAGCGGGCTGCCCCCAGCGCAGGGCTTCCTCCAGCGGGATATTCTCCGCCAGAGCAATCCCGAATATACGCGCCCGCAGGCCCAGCAGCCCCGCCCGCACCTCCGCAGGAAACGCAGCAAAAGCCGCCGCTACATTTGCATTCTCAATGTCCATAAGCTTCCCTACTATATCAATCCTGACAAATCACGTCAGCAGTGTCCCATATCGCTTGCGATATGTCGATTGTGAGGGGGTCGCCCCCCCCGATCAATCGAAGCTCGCGGCCAATCCTGCCCTTTTGGCTTGCCACCCCCCGCAACCCGCCATAAAACGGCTTAAACAGTTTATGCAGGGGTGAACCAAATGACTGAAACGCGCAAAAAGAAATCCGGTGTTTTTGTCTGGGCTGTGATGGGCTTTCTCATCCTTGGCCTTGGTGGCTTTGGCCTGACAGGCGCGTTTCAAACCAGCGGCGGCAGCACGGTGGCCTCGGTGGGTGATGAGGAAATCTCGGCAGATAGCTACCTCAATACACTTCAGCAAGATTTGCAGCGCGCTTCACAGCAATTCGGCCAAAATATTACGCTCGACCAAGCGCGGCTTTTCGGGATTGACCAATCAAGCCTGCGCCGCCAGCTTACGCTTGCGGCCCTGACCAACGAGGCCAAGCGGCTTAACCTTTCCGTGGGGGATGAGGCCGTGCGCGAGGCCTTGCTTGCGAGCCCCGCGTTTCAAATCACCAATGGGGTGTTTTCAGAAGCCGCCTATGATCTTGTGCTTAACCAGCAGCGCATGACTCGCGAAGAATACGAAACTTTACTCCGCAACGACCAAACGCAAAACGTGATGAGTGGCGCGATTTCCGGCGCCATTGGCCCGCAGGAAACCGCCGCCCGCGTGCTGCTGGATTTTGTGGGCGAAACACGGGATGTTATCTGGGCCGAAATAGATGCTTCTGTGCTCCCGAGCGCGGTCGAAACGCCTGACGAGACCGCAGTCAAGGGTTTTTATGATGCCAATCCAGAAGCCTTTACCACCCCCGAAACCCGCAAAATAACCTATGCAATGCTAACGCCCGCAATGCTGGCCGCTGATGTCGAGATTTCTGACGAGGCCATTCAGGAGGTTTATGACGCGCAGGCAGATTTTTACAACACACCTGAGCGGCGGATTGTGGACCGGATCATTTTTGGCAATGCCGATGACGCGGCCGCGGCCATGGCGCAGCTAAATTCAGGCGAAGCCAGTTTCGAAGATATCGCCGCCGAGCGCAACCTGACCGCCAATGAATATGCCGTGGGCGTGGTGCGGGCCAACCAGCTTTCCACCGCGGCCGCCGAGCTGCTTTTTGCCAGCAGCGAGCCCGGGCTTTATGGCCCGGTAGCCGCCACACTTGGCCCGGCTATTTTCAGAGTTAATGCTGCGCTTGATGGCAATACCGTGCCGCTGGAAGAAGCCCGCGGGGATATCCGCGATGCTTTGGCTACAGAACAGGCCGAAACCCTCATGCTGACAAAAATCGGTGATATTGATGACCTGATTGCAGGCGGAGCATCTCTGGAAGAACTGGCAGACGAAACCGATATGGTGCTTTTCACCATTGACTATAACACGGACTCTGCCGAAGACGTTACCACCGACCCCGCCTTCAACCTTGAGGCCGTAACGGCGGAAGTTGCGGAAGAGCGAGACCTGATCGAGTTGGAGAATAACGGCATATTGGCGCTGCGCGTCGATGAGGTTATCCCCGCCACCCTGCGCAGCCTTGAAGACGCACGCGCGCAAGCGGTTGAGGGTGCCACGGCAGCGGCGACCTTGCTGAAAGTGCAAGATTATGCGGATGAGTTGGTGGCACAAATCGAAGCGGGGGCTGACCTTTCGGCCACGCTAGGCGCACTTGGCATTACGCCCCACATTGATGCGCGCGTTACCCGCACAGCGCCGCCCGCTGGCCTGTCTCCGCTGCTGGCGCAAGAGATGTTTATCCAAAATGAAGGCAAGACCAAAGCGTACGAGACAGACGCTGGCGCGATCATCATTGAAGTAAGCCGCGTTCAGGCGTTTGACCCGCTCTCAGACGACGGCAAGACCTTCCTTGCACAGGCACAGACCCAGATTGAAGAGGATATTGCCTCGGACGTTTACATCCTGTTTGCCAATGGCTTGCTTGGTGGCGCCGAAGTTACGGTGAACCAAGGCATGATTGACCAAATTCTTGCGAGCCTCGGCGGCAATGGGTACTAACCTATGAGCCTGAACCCTGCCTTTTCCGACTTTGAGAAAGCCTTTAATGCAGGGCAAAATCAGGTGGTTTGGTCACGCATAGTAGCGGATCTGGATACACCGGTTTCGCTGATGTTAAAGCTGACGCAGGGACGCAAGGATAGCTTTATTCTTGAATCGGTAACTGGTGGCGAAGTACGCGGGCGCTATTCAATTATCGGCATGAAGCCAGACCTGATTTGGCAGTGCCACGGCACCAAGGCCAGCCTAAACCGCGATGCTCGGTTTAACGAGGATGCTTTTGTGGAGGAGGCAACGGACCCGCTGACCTCGCTTCGCGCCCTGCTCGCCGAAAGCAAAATTGAGCTACCTGAGGAACTGCCGCCTATGTCGGCGGGGCTATTTGGCTTTTTGGGATATGATATGATTAGGCTGGTGGAGCACCTGCCCAACGTGAACCCGGATCCGATTGGCTTGCCGGATGCGGTAATGCAGCGGCCATCGGTTGTGGTGGTGGTTGACGGGGTCAAGGGTGAGGTGATTGTGATTTCGCCGGCATGGGCCAATTCGGGCCTGACGGCGCGCGCGGCCTATGCCCAAGCCGCTGAACGGGTGGCCGACGCCCTGCGTGAGCTGGACCGCCCCGCGGTGGCGGGGATTAACGAGGTTTCAGAGGTGGCCCCTTCTGAACCTGTCAGCAATATGAGCAAAGACACCTATTTCGAGATGGTCGAAAAGGCCAAAGAATACATCCGTGCGGGGGATATCTTTCAGGTGGTGCCTTCGCAGCGCTGGTCACAAGATTTTACACTGCCGCCCTTTACGCTATATCGCGCATTGCGGCGCACCAACCCCTCGCCCTATATGTTTTATTTCAATTTTGGCAATTATCAGGTGGTGGGAGCCAGCCCCGAGATTTTGGTGCAAGTGGCAGGTGAGCGGGTGACCATTCGCCCGATTGCAGGCACGCGCAAGCGCGGGGCGAACGAGGCCGAAGATGTGGCGCTGGAGCAGGATTTGCTGGCCGACCCAAAGGAATGCGCGGAGCATCTGATGTTGCTTGACCTGGGCCGCAATGACGTGGGCCGTGTAGCCAAAATTGGCACGGTGGACCCAAATGAGCAGTTCATTATTGAGCGCTATAGCCACGTGATGCATATTGTTTCCAACGTAAATGGCCAGCTTTCTGATGAGCATGACGCGCTTTCAGCCCTGCTGGCGGGCTTGCCTGCGGGCACGGTTTCAGGCGCACCCAAAGTGCGGGCGATGGAAATTATTGACGAGCTGGAAAGCGAAAAGCGAGGCGTTTATGGCGGCGGCGTTGGCTATTTTTCCTGCAATGGAGATATGGATATCTGCATCGCCCTGCGCACAGCGGTGATAAGTGATCAAACGCTCTATGTGCAGGCCGGTGGTGGCATTGTCTATGACAGTGACCCCGAGGCGGAATTTGAGGAAACAGTCAACAAATCCAAAGCCTTGAAGCAAGCCGCCCATGAGGCCGCTCTTTTTGGCAGCACAAGCGGAAACCGCTAAGGGGCTGGAAATGCGGCAAAAGGCGCTGTGTTTAGCCGCAGCCATGTTTCTACCCCTTTGATTTTACGGTCTAAAATTCGGCCCTCTTGCATTTTTTTGAGATGAAACGCGAGGGTGGTAGGGGTGAGGCCCGTGCGCTTTTTCAGGTGATGAAATGCCATTCCTTCCCACCCTGCATCTTGCAATATCTGAAATAACATTTGCCGTCGCGGGTGCGAGAGCGCAGTAAATAGCGCCGCTAAGGACTCCTGCTTAGCTGTTGGTTTCATGACATATTCCTTCGATTCTAGAATTTATTCACCTAGGTTAATAGGTTAAGCTAAAGATTGTGTTACCAGCAAAATTTGAGGGCTGTAGTCAGCGGAGGCAAAAGGGGAGGCCGGTCATTGAAATTGACTCATCATCATCAAAGTCAGTTGCAAACGCTCAAAGCGTCAGCAAAAAACTTGATCTAACTCAATTTATGCCTAAGCTGACCAAAAACAGCGAGGACAGTTATGCTTTTAGACACCCCCCTTTGGCGGCAAACCCCACCTGCCGCCTTTCCGGTTTGCCTTGGTTTCTTGGCACTTGGCATAGCCTGGCAGCACGCCGTAGATATCTTACCATGGGTCTCAGAAGACATGAGCCACCTGTTGCTGGCCGCCGCAACGGGATATTTCCTTTGGTTTTTCGGGTTTTACCTCGCCAAAATCATCGCCCGCCCATCGGTTCTATTCGAGGACATGCGCACGCCACCCGCCCGCGCAGGTATTGCGGCCATGGCCATGTCAATGATGCTGCTGGCCTTGGCGCTCCTGCCATTTAACCTTTATGTGCCCCAAGTATGGTGGACAGGGGTTACGCTGCAAATCCTGGCCTCTGCCATTGTTCTATATGCCATCTGGCAAGACCCGCCAGAAAAACGCCATTTTTCAACCTTTCAATACCTCACCTTTGTCGGGCCGGTGGTAGGGCCGTTTACCGGAGTGCCGCTGGGCTATATCTGGCAAAGCTATTGGCTGATAATGGCTTCGCTTGTGGCCTACGCAATCGTCACAATCGGGATTTTTTTGACCTTAAAAAAAGACCCTACTCCCAAAGCTCTACGCCCTTCTAACACCATCTTTCTGGCCCCGCTTTGCATGTTTGCCCTTGGGTTTAATGCGCTTGGGTATCAGGATATATTTGGTTATTTTTACTGGGCGAGCAACATTGCAGCCGTGATCCTGCTTTTGATGGCGCCTTGGATGATGCGCGGCGGATATACACCGGTTTGGGGCGCCTTTACCTTTCCTGTGGCCGCGTTTTTGAATGTGCAGCTGGTTGCGCTCGCAAATGATTATGGCACCATTGCTTTGGTTGGCACGTATGCGGCGATGGCCATTGGCACGCCGATGATTTTTTACATGGTGTATCGCACAGTTATGGAGTGGGTAACGGGCGACCTTGCCAGAAAATCACACGCCGCTTCGGCTTAGCGAGTAAACAAAGCGGCGCGTGTGGTGAGATTAGTTTGACGGGCGTTGTAACACCACACTCACCGGCACAATCTCGACTTGGCCGGCTCTGGCAGACTGGAACCAGCGCAGGAGCGCGGCAATCGTGGTCGGGCGGGTTTTTGCAAAAATAATCGCACGGTCATTAGTGCCCGCCACAAAGGCGGCTTGGTTGAGCGCTTGGATGATCAGCTCTTCATCCTGCAATTCATCTGAAATTTGCAGCGCACTCCCAAATAACACACCTGCCTCTTCGGCCTGCGACCGCGCCACAAGCTCACCGTTTTTGGCAAAAGTTATGAGCCCAAGGCCAGCTGGCTTACTGGTTTCTATAACCACCTGCATGGAATCACGGTTTAGCATCAACGCGGGGGTGCTGGCATCCATAAGTGCAACCGCTACAGGCACATTTTGCATGAAACGCGCGATGTTTTCGGCCACGCCTTCCGTGCGGCTAGCGCCTTCAGGAATGAGGGCAACCACCTCAAACCCCTCCCCTCGGATAGATTGCGCGGTGATGCTGTTCTCGATATTTGCTGGCACGGCAAAGGAGATGGGCACGCCTGAATCCACCAATGGTTGGAGCGAGGCTTCCAAGGTATCTTCCAGCACAATAGCCATCATTGGCTTGCTGGTATCACCTGAAAATGCGGTGGCAAACACCTCAATCGCGGGGCCAGAAACGCCACTTCCCAATTCAGATGGGGGCGCTACGGTGGTATTGGATGCAACTTCTGCTGCTGTGGTAACAGGCACTGTTGTATCCGCACCGGGTGCGGCTGTTTCTTGTGTTGGGGTGCCGATATCGGGCACATCTGCGGGCTCTGTTGCGACCGCGGGTTCGCTCACAGCCTCAGTGCTTGCAATTTGCGTGCCAGCAGTGGGCGCTGGCCCGGAATCTCCAGCCCCGCCAACGGCGATGGTCTCATTTGCACCAACATCTGGCTGGGCGAGCGCAGGCGCGGCAACATCTGGCGCGCTGGCATCCGGCACGGTGCTTGAGCCCACAGCATCCATAACCACTGGAGCGCCACTATCAGCGCTTACCATCGGCGCTGGCTCAAGATTGGTTGGAAACAAATAACACAAAACTAGATACAACGCTGTGCTGGCAATCAGCCCGTAGATAACTCCTACGAGAAAACCGCCGCCTCGGGTGCTTGACGCCGTCATAGATATTCCTTTGTTTTCGGGAGTTCCCCTTCTCCCCAGTTCCTGTTAACACTCTATCTTTAAGTTGGGGCGGCTGGAAGCCCTTAGAAAGAATATTTTCGTGAAAGTTGGCTTATGCTGCTGCTGATAGATAATTACGACAGTTTTACCTATAATCTGGTGCATTATTTGGGTGAGCTTGGCGAGAATGTGCGGGTAAAGCGCAATGACGAGCTGAGCGTAGCGGAAGCGATGGCTATGAACCCCTCGGCGATTCTATTATCTCCCGGCCCGTGTGACCCTGATCAGGCGGGCATTTGCTGCGCGTTGATCGAAGCCGCGGCTGCCGCACGCACCCCGCTGATGGGCGTGTGCCTTGGGCATCAAAGCATCGGGCAGGTTTTTGGTGGTAAGGTTGTGCGGGCTGATCAAATAATGCACGGAAAGATTGATGCGATTTCGCACACGGGCAACGGAGTGTTTGCTGGTTTGCCCAGCCCGTTTAAGGCCACGCGCTATCATTCACTTACCGTTGCGCCGGAAAGCTTACCGGACAGCCTTGAAGTGACGGCGACTGTGGCAGATGGCACAATTATGGGCCTGCAACACCGCGAATTGCCCATCCATGGCGTGCAATTTCACCCTGAAAGCATTGCCACCGAGCACGGCCATGCCATGCTGAAAAACTTCCTGAACGAGGCCAAGGAGCCAGCATGAGCGACGCGCTAAAACCGATTATTGCCAAAGCCATTGATGGGCCTTTGACCCGCACCGATGCGCAAATGGCGTTTGACATTATCATGGATGGCACGGCGACGCCCTCGCAAATCGCCGGTTTTTTGATGGTTTTACGCACCCGTTCCGAAGGGCCAGTCGAAATTACCGCCGCCGCACGGGCGATGCGGGCGCGCTGCAAACCGGTTTCGGCCCCATTGGGCGCAATGGATATTGTCGGCACGGGCGGCACCGGTAAAGCGACGCTGAATATCTCAACCGCCACGGCCTTTGTGGTGGCGGGCGCGGGGGTGCCTGTGGCAAAACACGGCAACAAAAACATCTCTTCCCTTTCTGGCGCGGCAGATGCCCTTGGGCAAATGGGCGTAAAGACTATGGTGGAGCCGAAGGTAGTGGAGCGCGGACTCGCAAAAGCCAATATCGGCTTTATGATGGCCCCGATGCACCACCCTGCGATGCGCCACGTAATGCCCGCGCGGCTAGAGCTTGGCACGCGCACTATTTTTAATATCCTCGGGCCGCTAACAAATCCGGCTGGTGTGAAGCGCCAGCTTACCGGCGTTTTCACCCCGCATTTGCTAGTGCACATGGCCGAAACCCTGCAAGACCTCGGCTCGGAGCGCGCATGGTTGGTGCATGGCTCAGACGGCACCGACGAAATTACCATTTGCGGGCCAACGGCTGTGGCCAAGCTGGAAAACGGAGTGATTTTGCAAAGCGAGATCCACCCCGAGGATGCGGGCCTGCCGGTGTATCCGTTTGCCGACATCACTGGCGGCACGCCGGAATATAACGGCAAAGCCCTCCGGGCAGTGTTGAGCGGTGAAAAAGGTGGCTATCGCGATGCGGTGTTGCTGAATGCCGCCGCGGCACTGGTGATCGCGGATAAGGCTGGCAACCTGACAGGTGGTGTTGAAATTGCAGCGGAAAGCATTGATTCTGGCAAGGCGATGAAGGCTGTTGAGGTTTTGGCGCGGGTGACCAGCGCTTAAAAAACGGCTCCTGCCCGCTGTAGGGCATTGCGTGGATAATGTTTTGCGATGTCTGGAAATCGTAATTGCGTATATGTGGGAAAAGCAGCTACAATCGCCTTATGGATATACTAGACAAAATCAAAGCGTATAAGCTTGAGGAAATTGCGGCGCAGAAGGCCGAGACTTCGCCTTCTGAAATGGATGCTATGGCCAAGGCAGCTAGCCCTGTGCGCGGGTTTAC
Source organism: Paracoccaceae bacterium (assembly GCA_016744015.1). Classification (GTDB taxonomy): domain Bacteria; phylum Pseudomonadota; class Alphaproteobacteria; order Rhodobacterales; family Rhodobacteraceae; genus UBA3077. The sequence goes on from JADGFD010000004.1 coordinate 61,517, forward strand.
GGATGCGCTGGTGAAGGCCAGCCAAAGCGGCTATGCGCTGATTGCCGAGGTGAAAAAGGCTAGCCCTTCCAAGGGGTTGATACGGGCGAACTTTAACCCCGCCGAGATTGCGAAGGCTTACGAGGCGGGCGGGGCAACCTGCCTTTCGGTGCTGACCGACACGCCTTCTTTTCAGGGCGCACCTGAGTTTCTGGTAGAGGCCCGCGCGGCTACCAGCCGCCCTGCCCTGCGCAAAGATTTTATGTATGACCCGTATCAGGTGGCGCAGGCGCGCGCGTGGGGGGCTGATTGCATTTTGCTTATTATGGCGAGCATTTCGGATGCGCAGGCGACTGAGCTGGAGGACGCCGCGCTGGGTTGGGGCATGGATGTGCTGGTGGAATCCCACAACGCCGAGGAGTTGGAGCGTGGGCTGAAGCTGCGCTCGCCCCTGATGGGGGTGAACAACCGGAATTTGAAGACGTTTGAAACCTCGCTTGAGACCACCAAAGAGTTGGCGAAGATGATCCCTGAGGATCGGCTGATTATTTCGGAAAGCGGCCTGTTTACGCCCGCTGACCTCGCCGACATGGCCGCACATCGCGCCCGCACCTTCCTGATTGGCGAAAGCCTGATGCGGCAAGACGATGTGGAATCGGCCACGCGAGCTTTGCTAGAACTGGAGAGCTAAATGTCTGATTTTACTCATTTTGATGAGAGTGGCGCGGCCCATATGGTGGATGTATCGACCAAGGCGACTACCAGCCGCACGGCGATTGCCAAGGGCTTCATTTCGATGCAGCCTGCGACGCTGGCGATGGTGGCCGAGGGCACGGCCAAAAAGGGTGATGTGCTGGGTGTGGCGCGCTTGGCGGGCATTATGGCCGCCAAAAAAACCCATGATCTTATTCCGCTTTGCCACCCGCTGGCGCTTTCCAAGGTTGCGGTGGAGCTTGACGTGGCCGAAGGCGGCATTGCCATTACCGCGACCGTGAAAAACACCGGCCAAACGGGCGTGGAGATGGAGGCACTTACAGCTGTGAGCCTCGCGGCGCTCACGGTTTATGACATGGTGAAAGCGGTGGATAAAACCATGGTGATTTCCGAAACCCGCCTTGTGCTAAAGGACGGCGGCAAATCGGGCTTATTTGAGGCGGAATGATGGGCAAAGGGCGGTCACTAGAGCTATACTTCGTTGACGGAAAGCCCGACGGTATGCTGACCGCCGAGGTGTTTAACTGGACCGGCCATGTTCTGAAAATTCCGCGCACGCGGATTGCGGATGCGCTAAAACGACCTGAAACCGAGTATACAGGTGTGTATATTTTGCTGGGAGATGCTGAGGGGCAGCCGCAGGCCTATATTGGTGAGGCGGAGGACCTAAAGGCGCGTATTCGCGGGCATGTGGCCAAAAAGGACTGGTGGGAAACGGCGGTGCTGATAACGTCTGCCGCCAACAACCTGCATAAAGCCCATGTGAAATATCTGGAAGCTCGGCTGGTGGAACTGGCGTTGGAAGCCAAACAGATGCCCTTGGAAAACGGGAATGCGCCAGCGCGGAGTAGCCTGTCCGAGTCTGGCGTGGCCAATATGGAAGGGTTTCTGGATACGTTGATGATGGTGCTGCCGGCCATTCAGGTGGATATGTTTGTTAATAAGTCTTTTGAAAAAAGCGCAGCTAGATCGACCACAGCTGAATTGCCCCCCGCTCTTTTTGAGCTATCAACGCCTAAACGCGGTGTTCAGGCTACTGCCGAACTAAGAGATGGCGAGATAGTTGTTTTGGCGGGCTCCATAGCGCGCGCTCAATGGCCACGAAAACATGGTCTAAACAGAGGATACCAAAAGCTTCACAGCGATTTAATTGAGCTTGAAATGCTGAAAGTATCAGGAGAGCATGCTGTTTTCGCAAACGACTATGCCTTTTCTAGCCCAAGTGCAGCCGCAGCCATTTTGAACGGCCGAGCCGCCAATGGCCGAACAGCGTGGAAGCTCAAAGGCACCAACAAAACCTATGCTGACTGGGAAGCCGAGCAGTTAGAGAAAGACGATTAACATGGCGCTTACCCCTGTTTCTGAGGCGCTCGAACGTGTGCTGAACCTTTGCCCTATTATGCGCGCTGAAACCGTGCCCTTGGCAGAGGCCGTGGGCCGCGTGCTGGCAACGCCCGTGGCCGCTACGCGCAACCAGCCGTCGTTTCGAGCGTCAGCAATGGATGGCTATGCGATCAGGGCGGAGGATTTAAAGCCAGATGCGCGACTTAAGCTGATTGGGGAGTCTCCAGCCGGGGGGCAATTTTCAGGGGGTGTGCACGCGGGCGAGGCGGTGCGGATATTTACTGGTGGGGCGGTGCCTGAGGGCGCGGACCGCGTAGTAATTCAAGAGAATGTGAGCCGTGAGGGGAAGACGGTTATTCTCAATGATGCGCCGGGGGACGCGCTAAATCTGCGGCCCGTGGGGGCAGATTTTAAGGTCGGCGATACGCTAAGCGCGCCGCGCCGGCTTACGGCGGCGGATATTGCTTTGCTGGCGGCAATGAATATCCCTGAGGTGCCGGTGGCGCGGCGGCCTGTTATTGCGGTAATTCCAACGGGGGATGAGCTGGTGATGCCGGGCGAAAACCCGGGACCAACGCAGATTATTACCTCCAATAATTACGCGCTTAAGGCGCAGCTTGAAGCCCAAGGGGCTGTGGTGCGGCTGCTGCCGATTGCGCGAGATAACCGCCCAGCCCTGCGCGCCGCTTTTAAGCTGGCGGCGGGGGCCGATATGGTGGTGACCCTCGGCGGCGCCTCGGTGGGAGATTATGACCTGATCGGGCCGATGGCGGAGGAGCTGGGGATATCACTCAACTTCTACAAGATCGCTATGCGACCGGGTAAGCCGCTGATTGCAGGGCATATTTCGAGTGTGCCTATGTTTGGGCTGCCAGGAAACCCAGTGTCATCCATGGTATGCACCCATGTATTTTTGCGGCCTGCCGTTGACAAAATGCTGGGGCTGGAGGCGGGGGCTTTACCAGAGCAAGTGTTTGAACTTACGGAAGATTTGCCAGCTAATGGACCACGTGCGCATTATATGCGGTCACGGGTTGAGGGCGGGCACTGCACTCCTGCCGGGCGGCAAGATAGCGCGCTGATTTCGGTCATGGCACAGTCAAACGCGCTGCTAATTCGAGACCCGCATGCCGAGGCGGCGAAGGTCGGTGACCCGGTGCGCTGCATTCTATACTAGTTGACACAAAGCGAGAACATCTGTAGAACGGAAGGAATTGAACCTTGCGGAGGTGGCATGATGCTTACGAAAAAACAGTTGGATTTGCTCAAGTTTATTCACAAACGGGTGCAGGTTGACGGGGTATCACCCTCTTTTGACGAGATGAAAGAAGCGCTGAATTTGCGCTCGAAATCCGGCATTCATCGTCTGATAACGGCGCTGGAAGAGCGCGGATTCTTGCGGCGCTTGGCGCATAGAGCGCGGGCGATTGAGATTATTAAATTGCCAGACAGTATGGAGGGCGGATTTCAGCCCACGGTTATTGAGGGGTCTTCGCGCAGCTCGGTCGATATTAAGGTGGACGCGTTTGACCTGCCGGTGATGGGCAAAATTGCGGCAGGCACGCCGATTGAGGCTATTCAGCACGCCAGTAGCTCTATTGGCGTGCCGGGGGCCATGCTGAACACCACCGGAAAGCACTATGCCCTTGAAGTTAAAGGTGATTCTATGATTGATGCGGGAATAAACTCGGGCGATATTGTGATCATTCATGAGCAGCCTGACGCCAATAACGGGGATATTGTGGTCGCCTTGGTAGAAGATCAAGAAGCCACGCTAAAAACGCTGAACCGAACACAAAATGCAATAGAGCTTGTTGCCGCAAATCCGGCTTATGAAACACGGGTCTTTACCAAAGATCAGGTAAAGATTCAGGGAAAGCTTGTGGGATTGATCCGCAGCTATTGATAAGGCGCGCCGCCGTTTGTCCATGGCCTTAATGGCAGGCGGGGCATGGCAGAGGTGATAGTCGGCACGCCATTCTCAAGCGTTATAGCAAAGCCAGATAGTGTGCCAATCCGCTGCTTGCCGATGAAGATGCAGTCACCAATAGGTGGTGCCTCCCACTTTGGGGCAATGAGGATGGTTTGTGCGCTACAGTTTTCGCTGCTGAGCGTTTTGTTTTGGTCCAGAAACAGGGTCCACCCCTCTGATAGAGCGGCATGGGTAACGCGGCTTTCTGTTACTAACCCTTCGCGATTATAGGCAGCTAATTGCCCAGCCGAGTCGCCATCATTTTCGAGCCAAATACCCGCCGCAAATCGATACGCAGTTTCTTTGTTAAGCACGCGGCCGGAGGGGGTCATCACGCCAATGAGTGCGGCGTTATCATTAACCAATACTTCTGGGCGCTCATCCACCATCCAGAGCAACAGACCTGTTGCAAAAACGGCTACACCCCATAGGCGGGCGCGGCCCAATAGTAAAAAAAGAAGGCATCCTGAGAGGGAAATTAACGGCAGGGCAACTGGCGGGCCTGTGGGCACCAGAGTTACGGCGTTTTCAATATCGGAAAAAAAATCAGCAACACCCAAAATCCAACCAATGCCCTTTCCCATCAGCCAAAAGGCCCACCCCCCGACACCAAAAAGGCTAAGAAATAGGGCGACAACCGCGGCGGGCATGATGACCATCCCCATAATGGGGACAGAAAGCAAGTTGGCCGCGAGGCCATAGTTGGATATCTGATTAAAGTGAAACGCTGCTATTGGCGCAGTGGCTGCCCCCGCCGTGGCCGAGGTTACGAGCAGCGTGAGCACTGGCATCACCCGCCGCGGCAGATGGTCCCTGACCCATTGCCACCAGCGAGCCGTACGCAGCATTTCAAACACGCCAACAAGCGCCGTGGTTGCGGCAAAAGACATTTGAAAGCCCGCCTCACCCAATGATTCGGGCCGCATGAGCAGCACAAGCAGCGCCGCCAATGCGACAGCGCGCAGCGAAAAGGCGGGGCGATCCAGCAATACTGCAAAGAGCACAACAGCCGCCATAATAAAGGCCCGCTGAGTTGCCACGCCGCCGCCCGAAAGAAAAAGGTAAGCAAAACCAGAGACTAATGCGGCCAAAGCGCCTATTTTTTTAACCGGAATGCGCAAGGCCAGCCGCGGCCATAGCGCCAACCCATGCCGCACGAGAAGGAACACAAACCCCGTGAGCAGCCCCATATGCAGGCCGGAAATTGCCAGCAAATGCGCAAGGTTGGAATCCCGCAGGGTTTGCAAAACCTCAAGGTCAATCCGGCTACGCTCACCGGTGATAATAGCCGCGGCAAAAGCACCATTTTGGCCACCGATGGCCTCGGCTACATGGGTGGCCAAGCCACGGCGCAGCTTATCAAGCCAAAGGCCGCTTCCCGCATCTGCATAAGGGCGCATCATCACCACCGGATTGCGCGAATAGCCAACTGCGCCGAGCTGATCAAACCATGCGTAACGGCGGAAATCAAAGCCGCCCGGCTCTACCGGTCCACCGGGCGGGGAAAGGTTTCCGACCAGCGCCACACGGTCTCCAAGCCCCATATTTGGGGCGGAGCCAAAGAGAGAAACCCGCACCTTGGCAGGCGTGTTGCGCACGCGCTCAAGAAAAACACGGTCAAGCGTGATGCGCAGCGCCTTGCTGGAGGAACGATCAATCGCGACCACCCTGCCCTCAATCGGGCCATAATAGCGGAAAGTCAGCACGGGCGCAGCAACGGAGACGCTGCGATAAACCGAGGCGAGGTAACCCAAATTTAGGAAAAACACCGTAAGAAACAGCAACCGGACAATGCCAGAGGACCAAATTGCCAGCCCAAGCCACAAGACAAGGCCCACCAAGAGCGCCCAACCCGCCCAAAGTGGCGGCTCAAACGGCAGGCCAAAATAGGCCCCGACCCCGCACGCCATGATGATAGGAGACCACAACATCAGGTTTTGCCGCTGGGATTCCAGCCATTGCACGCCTTGTTCTCCCCCGCACCTTGCCCTAAAACCACAGCATCACCCTGTTATGGTTTCTGAAAGGTTAACAAATGTCATCTAAAGACGTGGTCACCCGTTTTGCGCCCTCCCCCACCGGATTTTTGCACATTGGCGGCGCCCGCACTGCGCTGTTTAACTGGCTTTTTGCCCGCCACCACGGCGGACAATTTATGTTGCGAATCGAAGATACTGACCGAGCGCGCTCAACCCCCGAGGCCACTGAAGCCATTTTTGAAGGCATGCAGTGGCTGGGGCTTAATTGGGACGGCGAAGCCACTAGCCAATTTAAGCAGATAAAACGGCACCAAGAGGTGGCGCAGGCCATGCTGGATGCTGGCACCGCTTATAAATGCTACGCAACAAAGGAAGAAATCGAGGCCTTCCGCGCTGAAGCGAAGGCTGAAAAACGCTCAACTGTGTTTCAAAGCCCGTGGCGCAACGCCAATGGCGGGCCGGATGATCAGCCCTTTGTGGTACGCCTGAAAGCCCCGGAAAGCGGTGAAACCGTGGTGCATGACGAAGTACAGGGCAAGGTGACGTGGAAAAACGAGACCTTGGACGATTTGGTTTTGCTGCGTTCGGATAGCACGCCAACCTATATGCTGGCCGTGGTGGTGGATGACCACGATATGGGCGTCACCCATGTGATTAGGGGTGATGACCACCTGACAAATGCGGCCCGTCAAACCTTGATTTACCAAGGCATGGGCTGGGATGTGCCGGTTTTTGCCCATATTCCACTAATCCACGGACCAGATGGCAAGAAGCTTTCCAAGCGCCACGGGGCGCTCGGGGTCGAGGAATATCGAGATATGGGGTATCTGGCCGAAGCCATGCGCAATTATCTGGCGCGGCTGGGCTGGAGCCACGGGAATGACGAGTTTTTTACCACCGCGCAGGCCATTGAATGGTTTACGCTAAAAACCATTGGTAAATCTCCGGCGCGGTTTGATTTTAAGAAGCTGGAAAGCCTGTCGGGGCAGCACATTCGGGCGACCGAGGCGGCACCGCTATTTGCTGAAATCGAATCTTATGTTGCAGCGCAAAATAGACCCACTTTTACGGATGATCAAAAATCTGTGTTTATCGACAACATGGATATCCTAAAATCCCGCGCAAAGACCATCCCCGAACTCATTGATATGGCATATTTCTTTTTGGAAAGCCGCCCGTTTACGCCCGATGCAAAGGCCTCGCAACTGCTCGATATTGTATCCCGTGGTATGCTGAACCGTTTGACTTCGCGGTTGCGAGATGCTACATGGGAGCTAGAAAATCTTGAAGTGGAAATCCGTGTATTTGCCGAGGGGGAAGACCTCAAGCTTGGCAAGGTTGCACAGCCGCTTCGCGCCGCGCTCACAGGGCGTGGTGTTTCGCCCAGCGTTTTTGACATGATGGTCATTCTGGGCAAGGCAGAAACTCTGGCCCGGTTGGAGGACGTCTCAACCTGAGCAGCACGCGGTGCGCTCATCGGCCTGAATATGGTTAACAGCCGCTACATGCGGCGCAGCGAGAAAGAGGATATATGACCAACGCGACCCTGAAATTTGGCGATAAAGAACTGGAATTGCCAATGATGAGCCCCACGGTGGGCCCCGATGTGATTGATATCCAAAAGCTTTACGGCCAAGGTGGCGTTTTTACATATGACCCAGGGTTTACCTCTACCGCGTCGTGCCAATCCAACATTACCTATATTGACGGCATTAAAGGCGAGCTACTTTACCGCGGCTATCCTATTGATCAACTCGCTGAAAAGTCTCACTTTTTAGAGGTTTGCTACCTGCTGCTTTATGGTGAGCTACCAACGTCTGAGCAACTCAGTGAGTTTGTCCCGCGTGTAACCCGCCACACTATGTTGCACGAGCAGATGGCGTATTTCTATCGTGGCTTCCGCCGTGACGCCCCGCCAATGGCGGTTGTCTGCGGCGTGATGGGCGCGCTTTCCAGCTTTTACCATGACAGCACCGACATTTCCGACCCAGAGCAGCGCGAAATTGCGACAGTGCGCATGATTGCCAAAATTCCGACCATCACGGCCTGGGCCTATAAGTATTCCATCGGGCAGCCGTTTGTTTACCCAAAGAACGAGCTCGATTACACGTCGAACTTCTTGCACATGTGCTTCTCTGTTCCATCTGAGAAATACGTGGTGGACCCAATTTTGAGCCGCGCGATGGACCGGATTTTTACGCTCCACGCTGACCACGAGCAAAACGCCTCGACCTCGACCGTGCGGCTGGCTGGCTCTTCGGGTGCAAACCCCTTTGCCTGTATTGCGGCTGGTGTGGCCTGCCTATGGGGCCCTGCACATGGTGGCGCCAATGAGGCCGCCCTGAATATGCTGCGCGAAATCGGCACGGTTGACCGGATTCCGGAATATATCGCCCGCGCCAAGGATAAAAACGACCCCTTCCGCCTGATGGGCTTTGGCCACCGCGTTTATAAAAACTTTGATCCCCGCGCCAAAGTGATGAAAGAGAGCGCTGACGAAGTGCTTGGCCTGATGGGTGTTGAAAACAACCCCACCTTGCAAGTGGCAAAAGAGCTCGAGCGGATTGCTCTGAGCGACCCTTATTTCATTGAAAAAAAGCTGTATCCGAATGTGGATTTCTATTCGGGGATTATTCTGGATGCCATGGGTTTCCCATCGTCAATGTTCACGCCGATCTTTGCCTTGGCCCGCACCGTAGGTTGGATCGCCCAGTGGAAAGAGATGATCTCGGACCCAACGCAAAAGATCGGCCGCCCGCGCCAGCTTTATACCGGCGCAACTTTCCGGGACTATGTGGACGTCGAAAACCGGTGAGTAAAAGCCTAAAAAGGGTTAAGGCCGAGGCGAAAGCACTCGGCCTTTCTATTAATATCATCCGCGAAGATGTAGTGACGACCACCGCACAGCTCGCGGCGAATGCGCGTGGTTGCGGTGTGAATCAGATTGTGAAATCCATTCTTTTTCGTGAAGAGGGATCAGAGCGGCATGTGCTGTTTTTAACCGCAGGCGGTAACAAAGTTTCGCAAGCCAAGGCTGAGGCCGTTTGTCGCCATGCGCTTGCGCGTGCCGATGCCGCCAGTATTCGAGCCTATACTGGGTTTGCCATTGGCGGGGTGTCGCCGCTCGGGCACCTAAATCCTGTCGCCAAATTCATGGATCCAAGCTTGATGGATTTCCCAACCATTTGGGCGGCAGCCGGCACACCCAACCATGTCTTTGAAATAAAGCCAGCGCTATTGGCTGAAAAGACCGGCGCGGTCATTGTTGATTTTATTGAATAATTGAAAGCACCGAGCGCGCAGCCCGTAGTCCTGGGTCTTCTCCGCCTTTGCCCAGAGCCTTTATCGCTTGCTGGCCCTTTTCAATTTGAGCAGCTCGCGCAGCGGGGTCATCCAGCAGCTTTTGCATGGCGCTGAGCAGGTTTGCCACTGTGCAATCGCGAGGCTCAAACTCTGGCACAGCTTTGCTTTCAGTCAGCAAATTCACCAGCGTAAATGAGGGCGCTAGCATAGCGCGGCGCATGATGGCAGCGGTAAGCCAGTTGGTTTTGTAGCCAATAACCATTGGCGTGCCCACGGCGGCGAGTTCAATAGAAACCGTTCCCGAAGCCGCCAAAGCCAGCTCGGACGCCGCAAAAATTGCGGTTTTCAGGCCGGTTTCCGGCAGGATCAGTTCAGCTTTCAGCCCCGCCTCATCCAGCATCCGTTGCAAAGGCTCCACCAAATGCACACCCGCCACAGGAACGGCAAAACGATACCCTTCAAACTGCCGGGCCACTTGGAAAAAGATCGGCGCAAGGCGGGTGATTTCGCTCATACGGGAGCCAGGAAGCAGGGTGATGAGCGGGCCTTTTGCCTTTATTTCGGCAACGGTTGCCGCGCTTGGCGGTGCCTCCGCCACCACGGGATGCCCCACGAAATCACAGCTCATGCCTGCGGCCTGCATATAGGGCGGCTCGAAGGGTAGCAACGCCAGCACATGGTCCACATTTGGGGCCATTTTGGTGGCCCGCCCGGGCTTCCATGCCCAAACCGAAGGGGCCACATAATGGATGATTTTGCCCATAAAATCTGCCCGCACCCGTGCCGCCAGCCGCAGGCAAAAACCGGGGCTATCAATGGTGATCAGCGCGTTAGGCCCCTTCGCCAAAACGTCTTGCGCCACCTCTTCCATGCGCCGCTTCAAGTGGCGATATTTAGGCAAAACCTCAAGCAGGCCAAAAATGGAAAGCTCGGTCATATCAAACAGGCTGAAGAGGCCCTCTGCCTGCATCAGCGGCCCGCCAACGCCATAAAATTCAATTTTATCTGAAGCTTCCGCCTTCAGGCCGCGCATCAAAGCCGCGCCGAGCTTATCGCCCGAAGCCTCTCCAGCCACCAGATAGACCCTCAGCGCACCCATAGAAAGAGCCCGAACTCATCTGCGCGCGCCAGCGTTTCTTCCCGCCCGAGCACCAGTGTTTTACCTGCTTGCACCACCACGCCTGCCAGCCCCGCAGCTGCGGCAGCGGTAAAGGTTTCTGGCCCGATGGCAGGCATATCAAGGCGCATATCCTGCCCCGGCTTGGGCCGCTTCAAAAGCACCCCTTTGCTGCCTCTTTTGTCCGGCAAGCGCGCAGGGGTTTTGGCCACAAAGCGCAGCATTGCATCAGTGCCCTGAATACTTTCCAGCCCTAAGCAAAGCCCCTGCGCCACCACAGCGCCCTGCCCCACATCAACCGCGCCAAGCGCCGCCACAATGTCACCCGCACGGTCCGCATCCGCACGATCTTCATCACTCGGCTGCGCTTTGGTCAGAATCCCCACAGTGGCCAACAGCTCCGGCATGGCTTCATGCACCCCGATCACCGTAAACCCTTCTGCCTCAAACAGTGCCGCCACGATCCCGAGCGTGGAATTATCGCCGCTCTTCATAGCTTTCATCACCACCGGGGCCAAGCGCAGGCCCGTTGCGTCGAATCGCAGAGGGTTGAGCCGGGGTCGGCCCATAGCCCCGCCCATCGTGACCGTTGTCACCCCGGCTTTTTTGAGGCTCTTAAACAGCTTTCCGGGTTTTTCAAAAGCCGCAGAAATAAGCGGCTCCCCTGCCGCCCATTCAAGCTCGATGCCTTCGAATTGCACAATAACATAGCCTTGCTCCCGCGCGGCACAGGCCTCAGCCACCAACCTCGGCAGCGCGCCACTGCCCGCAATAATACCCAGCTTATCCACTATTTGGCCTTTGGTGTGCAGAAGGAGCGATCGGAATCACTCAAGACAAAATCCAAAATCTCGCGCACTTGCGGGTTTTCGGCCCGCTCCAGCATACTTTCTGCCCTTGTGCGCAAGGTGCCCTCACCCGAAAACAGCGATTTATAGGCTGCTCTGAGCGCTGAAATCTCGTCGCGCGCCAACCCGCGGCGCTTAAGCCCGATCAGGTTTAGCCCCGCAAGCCGTGGCCGCTCACCGCTCACCGAGCCATAGGGGATCACATCAGCCACCACCATGGAAAGTGCGCCAATTATGGCCCCTTCGCCAATGCGTACGAACTGGTGAATGCCTGCCAGCCCGCCAATAATCGCACCATCCCCTACCTCTACATGCCCCGCCAGCGAGGCATGGTTGGCCACCACCACGCCATTACCTACACGGCAATCATGCCCGACATGGGTGCCGAGCATAAACAAGCAATCATCACCGATTTGCGTTAGCCCGCCGCCGCCCGCCGTGCCAGGATTGATAGAAACGCTTTCGCGAATCATATTGCGTGCGCCAATACGGAGCCGCGTGCTTTCCCCTGCAAATTTCAGATCTTGCGGCTGCGAACCGACCGAAGCGAAGGGCCAAATTTCGGTTTCCTCACCAATAACCGTATCGCCAGCAATGGCCACGTGGGAATGCAACCGCACACGCGCGCCAAGCCGCACACCCGCGCCAACATGGCAAAACGGGCCGATACGGCAGCCAGTGCCAATAACGGCCCCATCTTCAATGATTGCAGAAGGATGTATCATCCTTCTTTTGGCAGCACGATCATGGCTGTAAACTCGGCTTCGGCAACGAGTTTGCCCTCCACAATCGCCTCGCCGCGGAATTTCCAAACCTTGCCACGCTTGCGCATGAGGTCTACATGCAGTTCTAGCTGGTCGCCTGGTTCCACAAGCTTGCGAAATTTTGTTGCTTCGAGTGACATAAAATAAACCAGTGGGTTTTTCCCTGCCAGTTCAAGAGTTTCCACGACCAACGCTGAGGCCGTTTGCGCCATGGCTTCAACGATCAATACGCCCGGGAACACAGGCTTATCAGGGAAGTGACCCTGAAATATGTCCTCATTTGCCGTTACATTTTTAATACCAACCGCACTTTGCCCCAGCACAACATCGCGCATCTTGTCGATATAAAGAAAAGGGTAGCGGTGGGGCAAAAGCTCTTTCACACGATGAATATCAAAGGAAAGGGGCTCGGCTGTGGTCTCATTCATTTGGCGATCCTAACTGGTTTATCATATCCGGGTTTTCGCTATAAGCTTTATCCAGAAATTCAATGGCTTCTCTTGTAATATCCAGATTGCGATCAAACAAGAGCGCAGAACGGCGATCAATGATTACAGTGGCATTATAGCGCTGCATGACCTGCGCCAAAATAGGGGCAATAACCCCAAAAAACGCGCGGCGGCGGGCTTCGATATTGGCGATCAGGTTTGCATCATTGGTTTCTTGGGCTGCGCGTGCCGCCACCACTTTTTCATCAAAAGCGTCAGCCAAGGCCTGAAATTCTTCGGGTGGGAGCGTATCACGCTGGGCAGTTAAGCGCTGCTCTTCAGCCACAAAAGCCGCCCCAATGGCGCGGCCCTCTTCAATAAGCGCATCTCGCTCATCCTGTTCGATCTGCAAGATATTTTTACCAAGGGTAGAATTTGCAAACAGGTCTTCCTGGCTGACAATAAGAATATTGGCCGCCTGAAAAACAGGAAATTCCTGAGCCTTAACCGATGGCACCAGCAGCACCAACCAAAGGGTAAGCGCCCGCAACATGCCCGTTTTCCCGATCAAAACGAAGTTTTGACAGAAACACTAAAGGATTGAGTTTCGTCACCCGCCACCGTAAGGAAGGGATTGGCCCAGTTAAACACAAGCGGCCCAATCGCGGTATCCCAATAAAGCGCAAAGCCAGCCGAAGCACGCAGTTGCGCGGATGTATCTATCGCGCCGCTTGCCCCCACGGGCGCACCATCCATGCCCCAAACGGAGCCTGCATCTAGGAACAACCCGCCACGAATACCCAGTTCTTGCGGTAGGCCAATAGGGAAGCTGGCATCCAGCCGCGCGATGGCATAATAATTGCCGCCCAGCGAGTCATTCACCGTGCCGCCATCATCATCACGCGGGCCTACCCCCCCCACACCAAAGCCGCGGAACGAGCCGCCGCCGAGGAAGAAACGGTCCGTTATGCGCGAACCAGCGCCACCATTGCTGTAAAGCGCGCCGCCTTCCAGATCTGCCGAAAAGATCAAAGCTTCGTCAAACAGGTTAAAATAGCCCTTCGCCCGCGCAGTCGCTTTGGTGTAGTTGGCGGTGCCGCCAAGCCCGGCATACTCAGCGCCAAAGCGCAGGATATAGCCAGCACTGGGGTCAATCGGTGAATTCCGACGGTCATGGCTAAGATTAAGCCGCAAGGCAGAGCGCACAACGGTGCCCTCTTCAGCGGTGGTGATCGGCGAGGTGGTGCCTACAACCGTATCGCGAATTTCTTCTGAAATCAGATCATAGGTGAAGGTCATACGGGTCCGCTCGCTCAGCGGGAATGTCATTGACGGGCTAAAGCCAATTCCGGTGGTTTGGAACGAGGATTCGCTACGGTCACTCTGGCGGTAAAACACATCAAACCCAGCAGCAAGATCACGGCCAAGGAATTGCGGCTCTGTAAAGCCAAAGCTGGCAACCTTGTTGGTTTCACCATAGCTCAGGTTGAGGTTGAACCGTTGCCCCCGCCCCAGAAAATTGGATTCCGTAATGCTGAAGGTGCCGGAAATACCGCTATCGGTTGAGTAACTTGCGCCAAAATTAAACGAGCCAGTGGCTTGGTCGGCCACTTGCACATCCAAAATCACGCTTTCAGGCGTGGAGCCAGGTCGCGAGGACACTTGAAGCTGCGAAAAGAACCGTAGCGCCCGCAGTGCATTTTCAGCCTGCCGGACTTTGCGCGGGTTAAAAGCATCACCTTCTGACATATCGAATTCGCGCCGAATCACACGGTCCAGCGTTTGGCTATTGCCGCGAATATCTATCCGCTCTACATAAATCCGGTTGCCGTTTACCAGCTCAAAATTAATGTTAACCGAGCCATCAGCTTCGTTTTTAGTGATGCGCGGAATGGCCCGCAGGAATGGCAGGCCAAGCCGCGTGGCCTCTTCCTCAATCGCTTCGACAACCTTTTCAACCTTGGAGCCGCTATAAGTGCGCCCCGAGCGCAACCGCACGAAACGGTTGAAATCCCCAATGTCGACCCCGGCGAGATTGGTTGAAACTGAGGCATCGCCAAAATCATACGAGGCACCCTCACGGATAGAATATGTTAAGAAAAACCCGTCACGGTCCAGCGCAAACTCGGATAGGCCTGCGGTGACTTCAACATCCGGGTAGCCACGATCACGATAGAAGGAAAGCAAGGCTTGTTGGTCGGCGGCAGCGCGCTCGGGGCTATAATTGTCGGAATTATAGAGGAAGTTGAGCAGGCCGGATTCACTGCTGGCCACGGTGCGGCGCAAACGCCTGTCAGTGAAAGATTGATTGCCGACAAAATTCACACTCTGGATTTGTTCGGTGCGCCCCTCGGTGATTTGGAACACCAAGTTGGACCTTCCATCTTCCAGTGGGATGATCAGCGGGGTGACGGTCGCACTATAGCGGCTGCGCTGTTGGTAGGCTTCAGCAATGCGGCGGGCGTCGGCCTCAATCGTTGGGCGGTCAAGCGGGCGGCGCGTGGCAGAGGTAACAATGGATTGCAAATCAGAATCACTGATGCCTTTGTTCCCCTCAAAATTCACAATCGCGATGGTCGGGTTTTCCACAACCGCGATAACAAGTCGCCCTGCGGCCGAGCGGATATCAACATCGGCAAACAGCCCCGTACCAATCAGCCGGCGGATGGCGGCATTGATATCGGCGGGCGTAAGGGATTGGCTTAAATCCAAGCCCGAGAGCGAGGTCACCGTTTGGTCTGGGATGCTTTGATTCCCCGAAACAAGGATGGCAGAGAATCGGCCCGAGATTTGCGCAGCGGCAGATTCGGGCAGAGCCGTGGTGATAGCAAGCGAACTAGCACCTAAAAATAGTGAGGTAATTAAACTGCTTACGCGAGTTTTTTGAAGAAAATTCATACGCATTATCCGATAACCTAACCTGTCCCAAACCGGACGAATCCGGTTAATGTATTACTTGAGGATTAAAGTCGCATAATGTCGTTATAGGATGCAAGCAACATCATAGAAAGAAGCAAAACCATGCCTATAACCATCGCTATCTGCATGAAGATCGGGTTGGGAGGCTTGCCCCGCAATGCTTCATAAACATAGGTAACAAGGTGCCCGCCATCGAGCACTGGGATTGGCAGAAGATTTAGAAACCCGATGCCAGTAGAGATCATAGCGATCAAAGCAATAAAATCAAACCAGCTTACCTCGATCACAATACCAGACATTCGCGCTATCCCGATTGGTCCTTGTAAGTTTTTGACCGATAGATTTCCCAAAACCATATGCTTAAAAGAGCTGTATGAACCATGAATAACATCCCAGACCCGCTCAGCACCAAATTGAAGCGCGTATAACGGAGAGGGGGTTTTGTTGCGTTCCTGTTCAAAATAGTAGCCAAGATTCACCCCAATCAGAAGTGCTGGCTCAAAGCCGCCCTGCCCATCTGGAGTGTCCATAAATTCTGGTGTCATCGAGAGGTTGACCTCGGTTCCGTTCCGCCAGATTTTGAGAGAAACCGATTGATGTTCCGAGGCTGTTACAAGAGTTTTAAGCTGGTTAAAACTACTAATCTCCTGCCCATCAACAGCGATGATAACATCACCCATTTTAATGCCAGCATTATAGGCAGGAGTAAAAGGCATAACGTTGCTGATATAGGGTGTGGCTGGATAAGGCGCGTTGATAGTCAGCAAGCTTTCCCCCCGCAATACGTCCAATTCCATTGGGCTGTAATCTGTGCCTAGACTAATCTCCGCAAGGGTAGAATAAAGCTCCTCATAGGTGCTAATTTGAATGCCATTTATCGACGTTACAACATCTCCCTTTTGCATCTCGTTTTCATAAGGTAGAGGGATGATCTCACCAATGGTTGGACGATCAGAAGGCAGCCCCATCCACATAGCTAAACCGGCAAATATCAACAGAGAAAGAATAAAATTAAATACTGGCCCTGCCAGCACAGTTAGAAATCGCCTCCAAATTTTGGCTGCCGGAAAGCTGCGGCGGCGATCATAATCGCTCATATTGTCCATAGCCTCGGATGCGCCAGTACTGGCGACATCGCGATCACCAAGAAACTTTACGTATCCACCCAGCGGCACGGCGGCCACCTGCCATGTGGTGCCACGTTTATCAACGCGCGACCACAGCACAGGCCCAAAGCCAAGCGAAAACACCTCGGCATGAATACCCACCCAACGGCCCACGATATAGTGGCCGTATTCGTGGATAGCGACGATAATGCCAATCAACAAAACAAAGGCAACAAGCGTTACCAGCGGGCTTCCGATCAGCGGGATATTGGCAAGCCAGTCCATGGCGGCTCCTTATATTCGGGCGTTAACCAGCGCGCGGGCTTGGGCATCGGCTGCCAGCACCTTTGCGATGGTGGTTTGGTCTTGGTCGCGGGTGGTTTCTAATTGGGCACTATACAGAGTGTTTTCAACCATGTCCGCCATATCGAGAAAGCCGATTTTTTTGGCGATAAAGGCATCAAGTGCGGCTTCTTTGGCCGCATTAAATATTGCGCCCGCGTGGCCGCCCATGCTCAGGGCCTCACGCGCCAGCCGAAGGGCTGGAAATTTAGCCTCGTCGGGGCTGGTAAAGCTGAGGTTGCCAAGATTGGCAAAATCAAGCGGCGCGATGGGGTTGGGCGCACGGGCAGGCCAATGCAGGGCATAGCCGATAGCGCCGCGCATATCGGGGCTGCCCATATGGGCGATGATGGTGTGGTCCACGTATTCGACCATCGAATGCACAATGGCTTGCGGGTGGACAACCACCTCAATTTGCGAAGGATCGCAGTTGAAAATATATTTGGCTTCAATGACTTCCAAGGCCTTGTTAAACATAGAAGCAGAATCAATAGATATCCGCTGCCCCATGTTCCACTTGGGGTGATTCACGGCTTGTTCTGGCGTAACGCCCTGCATTTCCGCAGTTGAAAAATCCTTAAAAGGCCCACCAGTGGCGGTAAGGATCAAGCGTCGCAGCGATTTTTCGTCTTCGCCATTTAGGGCTTGGAAAAGGGCAGAATGCTCGCTATCGACAGGCAGCATATGCGTGCCATGCGCTGCACATTCCGCCAGCAGCAGATCTCCGGCGCAAACCATGCTTTCTTTATTCGCCAAGGCCAAAACACCGCCATGCCGCGCCAGAGCCATAGAGGCCCGCAACCCCGCAGCCCCTACGATCGCCGACATGCCCCAATCAACCTTTCGCGCGGCCGCCTCAGCAATGGCGTCAGCCCCCGCCGCAACCTCGATGCCGCTTCCTACCAGCGCATCGCGCAGATCGTCCAGCCGCTCCGGCAGGGCTGTAATTGCGATTTCGGCGTTAAATTCGCGCGCTTGCACAGCCAGCAGGGCAATGTTGCCCGCCCCGCTCAGCGCCACGACATCATAGGCGGCTTTATCTCGCCGGATCAGGTCTAGCGTATTGGTGCCAATGGAGCCGGTAGCCCCGAAAATACTGATTTTCCGCATGTTTTAGAGCGCCCCAAGCAGGTGCAGCAGCATAAAAAGCGTGGTGGCCGCAAGCAGCCCGTCAAATCGGTCAAGCAAGCCACCATGACCCGGAATGAGGTTGCTGGAATCTTTGATATTAGCCTTACGCTTTAGCCAACTTTCAAACAGATCTCCGGCTTGGGCTGCCATCGCGAGCGGAATTGAAAACAACATAATTTCCTGAAAGCCTTGCGTGCCACCAAATGCCCAGTAAACAAAGCCAACGCCAAGCGCCAAGGCCCAGCCGCCGACAGTACCGGACCACGTTTTATTGGGTGAAATGGCTGGCCAGAACTTTGGCCCGCCAATAATGCGGCCAAAGAAATAGCCGCCGATATCAGAGGCCATAACAACGCCCACCAGCCATAGCACGGTGGCCAACCCCTGATGATCCCTTATCACCAGAAGCGCTGCCAAGGGCGTGGCTAGGTAAATCATCCCCGTGGCGATCCAAAGCGGGCGTTTATGTTTGATTTGCCACAGAATAACTGCCGCGAGGGCAACGATAGGAAAGGCCCAAAGGAAGCCAAACAAGTTGGCAGCCACTACGGCCCCCGAGGTGCCCGCCACCATAACCCATAGGCCGATATCTGAATTGGAGGCATCTGGCAGGATCAGCCGCCGAAACTCCCACGCCATCAACCCACCGACCACAACCAAAAGCGCGGCTACATAATCGCCGCCCTTCCAAAACACGATGCCCGCAATCGCAGCCATCACAACCGCCGAGGCAATCCGCACCCAAAGGTCAGCAAAATTGCCAGCGGGTTTTTCGGGGGTTTCGGCAGGGTCGTCCATTTATACCTGCATAATCTCGGCTTGTTTACCCTCAAGCGCTTCATCAATCTTTTTGATGGCGGCGTCTGTGACGTCCTGAATCTCGTCCTGCCAAACCTTCTGGTCATCTTCCGACATCCCATCATTTTTGGCTTTCTTTATCTGGTCCATACCATCGCGCCGCACATTGCGCACAGCAATTTTAGCGTTTTCAGCATATTGCCCACACATTTTCGCCATCTCGCGGCGGCGCTCTTCGTTCAGCTCCGGAATAGGCAGGCGCAGGATTGTGCCGTCCATAACAGGGTTAAGCCCAAGGCCCGAGGTCCGAATGGCTTTATCCACAGCTTCCACCATGGATTTATCCCACACATTCACCGTGACCATGCGCGGCTCCGGCACATTAACCGTGGCCACTTGGTTAATCGGTGTGCGTGAGCCATAGGCCTCTACATGCACGGTATCTAGCATCGAAGCTGACGCGCGGCCCGTGCGCAGCGAAGTAAAATCTCGCCGCATGGCCGCCAACGCACCATCCATGCGCTCGCTCAGGCCATCAATATCAATGTCTATATCGTCTGACATGTTCGTCTCCTTTTAACTCGGTATTACGGTGGTAAAGTTGCCTTGGCCAGATAAAATTCCAACCAGCCCCTCCGGGGAGGCGAGGTCAAACAGCACAATTGGCATGCGATTATCGCGCGCAAGCGCAATGGCCGCCGCGTCCATTACTTTTAGGTTTTTCTGCAAAACCTCGTCATATGTTACGTCTGTATACCGCCTGGCATTCGGGTTGGTTTTGGGGTCACTATCATAAATGCCATCAACCTGCGTGCCTTTATACATGGCCTCGCACTGCATTTCAGAGGCCCGCAGCGTGGCGGCTGTATCGGTGGTAAAATAAGGGTTTCCGGTGCCGGCTGCAAAAATGCAAACGCGGCCCTTTTCAAGATGGCGCACCGCGCGGCGGCGGATATAAGGCTCGCAAACTTGGTCCATCGGAATGGCCGAAATCACGCGGGTAAAAACCCCGAGCGATTCAAGCGCACCCTGCATACCAAGCGCATTCATAATAGTGCCAAGCATGCCCATATAGTCGGCCGTGGTGCGCTCCATGCCTTGGGCACTGCCCGCCATGCCGCGAAATATGTTGCCGCCACCGATCACCAGGCAAATCTCAACGCCGGTATCATGCACCTTTTTTATTTCGCTCGCGATGCGCTCAACGGTGGGGGGATGCAGGCCAAACTGGGTATCACCCATCAGGGCCTCGCCCGAAATTTTGATGAGCACACGCTTATAAAGCGGTTTGGCGGTCATATCCCCATCCGGCATAGCATCGATTCTCCTGTTGTGGCAATTGCCGCAAAATGGCCTAAAATTCCCTTTGGGGCAATGGGAAATAACCACCACGTGCAGGAACCCGCCACAAATAATTTCGCAAATTGCAATTTAGGGCTTTGTTCACACGGTATACATATGTTTTCATTATGCCTGTTTAAGGTTCCTCAGATTCTGATTCACAAAAGCAGGCCCGCCATGATCCGCTATACCACCTTTGCTATTGCCATTGCACTTACCCTTGTTAGCCTTGCTTTGGTGTATTTTTCACCCTGGTTTTGGCTCGCAGTTGTTTTCTTTGGTTTTTTTACCTTTGTCGGCATAAAAGACGTTACGCAAAAGCGGCATGCCATTTTGCGTAACTATCCGGTGTTAGGGAATTTACGGTGGATAATGGAGTATATCCGCCCCGAAATCCGGCAATACCTCATGGAGAGCGATCACGACCAAGAGCCGTTTTCCCGGGATGAACGCTCGATCGTATATCAGCGCTCAAAGGGCGCAGAAGACAAGCGGCCATTTGGCACCAAAAAGGATGTATATGAGGCTGGTTATAGCTGGATGACCCACTCAGTGCTGGCGCGGCATGATTTACCGTGGGATTCCCGCGTAGAAATCGGCAACACGGCCTGCAAGCAACCCTATGAAGCCTCGATTTTTAACATTTCAGCCATGAGCTTTGGCGCGCTATCCGCCAACGCTATTTCAGCGCTGAACAAAGGGGCCAAAATGGGCGGGTTTGCCCATGATACAGGCGAAGGCGGTATTAGTGTTTACCACCGCGAAGGTGGCGGTGACTTGATTTATGAAATCGGCTCAGGCTATTATGGCTGCCGCAATGATGACGGCACTTTCAGCGCTGAAAGGTTCGCGGAGCAGGCGAAAAATCCACAGGTGAAGCTGATTGAGGTGAAACTCAGCCAAGGGGCCAAGCCGGGCCACGGGGGCATGCTGCCCGCTGGGAAAATCTCTCCTGAAATTGCCGAGGCGCGAGGCATTCCGATGGATAAAGACTGCATATCTCCGGCGACTCATTCCAAATTTGAAACTCCGCTGGAATTTGTGGAATTCTTGCAGGAATTGCGAGATTTGTCAGGCGGTAAACCAGTGGGATTCAAGCTATGCGTAGGCCACAGACGGGAGTTTATGTGCATGGTAAAGGCTATGCTCGAAACTGGCATCGTGCCCGATTTCATTGTCGTTGATGGCAAAGAAGGCGGCACGGGCGCGGCTCCGCTTGAGTTTGCCAACCATATCGGCATGCCGCTGGTCGAGGGACTGACTTTTGTGGTAAACACGCTGGTGGGCGCGGGCTTGCGCGACCAAGTTAAAATTGGTGCGGCAGGCAAGCTCGTTACGGCCTATGATATCGCCAAAGCTTTCGCCCTGGGGGCTGATTGGGTGAACTCTGCCCGCGGGTTTATGTTCTCTATTGGCTGCGTGCAAGCGCAGGCCTGCCATACCAACCACTGCCCCGTGGGCATCACCACACAAGACCCGCTGCGGCAGCGGGCGCTGGATGTGGATAGCAAATCAAAACGGGTGGCGAATTTTCATAAAAACACGCTTAAAGCTGTGGCGGAGATGATTGGCGCCGCTGGCCTGCAGAGCCCGGAGGAGCTACAACCCAAGCACCTGATGATCCGCCAGAAAAATGGCGAAACCACCTCGGGCGCCCGTATTTATCTGAAGATGAAACCGGGCGCGCTCATTGATGACGAGGTCGAAATATTCTCCGAATCCTACCGCGTGCCATGGAACAACGCCCGCACTGATAGCTTTAGGCCCTTTGAGGGTATGGAGAGCCTTGAATATAACTAGGATCAAGGCTTGATCCACCGAGCGCAGCGAGGCCACCGCCGGAGGCAAAAACCGTTCAGCTTTGCTGATAAGGTGCCTTTCCCGAGTGGGGGTTTACCCCCGCAGAGGGAAAGGCAGTTTCGGGACTTTGAGGTTAGGTAGGTGCCTATGGCTATGAGCAATTGGTGTTCTCCCGCCCGCCGGACGACTTTGCTGCGCAAAACGCCGGCAGTTGGGCTTGGCCTCGGCTTCGCCATCGGCAGGGGGATTTCATCCCCCTCTGCGCAAGCGCATTCACCCCCCGAGAATATTTGGGCAATTTGGAATGAAAGAAGCCCGCGCAGTGATGCACGGGCTTTTCCAAAATATTGGGGCTGGCTTAGCCGCCCATGGTTTTCGCAACTTCCGCTGCAAAATCCTCAACTTTTTTCTCAATGCCTTCGCCAACGGCGAGGCGCACAAAGCCGGTAACTTCAGCGCCAGCCTCTTTGGCAGCCTGTGCAACGGTGATATCTGGGTTAATTACGAATTTCTGGTTAACCAGTGTGACCTCCTCAAAGAACTTGCGCATCCGGCCTTTGATCATGTTTTCAATGATGTTTTCAGGCTTGCCAGATTCGCGCGCTTGCTCGGTCAACACGTTTTTCTCGCGCTCAACCATCGCTGGGTCAATATCGTTTTCATTCAACGATGCCGGGTTTGTGGCCGCGACGTGCATACATATTTGCTTGGCAATCTCTTCATTGCCGCCCTTCAGCGCAACCAGCACACCGATCTGGCCCATGTTAGGGGCAGCCGCGTTATGCACATAAGTTGCCAGCACGTCGCCTTCCAACTTGGCCATGCGGCGCACTGTCATGTTTTCGCCAATGGTGACGATTTTCTCGCCGACAACAACAGAAACGGTTTTGCCGCCCATGTCAGCCTCTTGCAAGGCCTCCACGTCAGAAGCGCCCAGAGCGGCGGTGGTTACACCAGCGACCAGTTCTTGGAACTCGGCGTTTTTCGCCACGAAGTCTGTCTCAGAATTAACTTCCACGGCCACGGCAACATTGCCCTTAACAGCCACGCCCACGAGGCCCTCGGCCGCTGTGCGGTCAGATTTCTTCGCCGCTTTGGCCAAACCTTTGGTGCGCAGCCAATCTACGGCGGCTTCCATGTCACCATCGGTTGCTGTCAGCGCTTTTTTGGCATCCATCATGCCAACACCTGAGCTGTCGCGCAGCTCTTTCACTTGCTTTGCTGTGATCGCCATTTTGGCTCTCCTATCAAAATTCAGATTGCGCGCGAGGCCCCTGCCCCGCGCGTTTTTAGCTTACGCCTCGGCTGGAACGTCTTCGCCAACGGTCTCTTCCATCTCACCGATGTCAACACCGGCAGCGCCAAGCTGAGCGGCCATGCCGTCAAGCGCCGAGCGGGCGATCAGGTCGCAATAAAGCGCAATCGCACGCGCCGCGTCATCATTGCCCGGGATCGGGAAATCAATGCCGCGTGGGTCCGAGTTGGTGTCGAGCACAGCGATGACAGGGATGCCAAGCTTGCGGGCTTCCTGAATGGCGAGGCTCTCTTTGTTGGTGTCTACCACAAAGATCAGGTCAGGCGTGCCGCCCATTTCGCGGATACCACCAAGGGAGGCCTGCAATTTGGCTTGCTGACGGGTCATGCCCAACAGCTCTTTCTTGGTCAGGCCTTCGCCGCCACCTTCCAGCGCATCGTCCAGCTTTTTAAGCGTGGTGATAGAGTTGGAAATGGTTTTCCAGTTGGTGAGCATGCCGCCCAACCAACGGTGGTTTACGTAATACTGGGCTGAACGCTCAGCCGCATCCGCGATGGCTTTAGACGCCTGACGCTTGGTGCCAACGAACAGGATTGACCCGCCCTTAGCAACCGTTTGCTGCACGAGGTTGAGCGCAGCATCAAGCAAAGGCACGGTTTGTGTAAGGTCCATAATATGGATGCCATTGCGGCTGCCATATATATACTGGTCCATTAACGGGTTCCAGCGATGTGTTTGGTGACCAAAGTGAACGCCGGCCTCAAGCAGCTGGCGCAATGTGAACTCAGGAAGAGCCATTGGAATTTCCTTTCCGGTTTAATCCTCGGCAGAGAGTTGAGGCTTTCGCCAACCGGTGGACAGATGGGGATGTCTCCCCCATCGGCCCTAAACCCTGCCTGTGGTTTCAATAGGCGCGCATGTAGAGCAAGCTGCGGGCATTCGCAAGCGTTTAAGTGGAAAATCGCGCAATTCATCAAGATTTGGTCGATTTAGGATGACGAGGCTCAAACATTTGTCTATCCAAGGTTCGAAAGTATACAGTGGGCAGACGCGAATATGAATGATGGGTTTACCCATATCGAGGCCAAAGACCTGAGTTATTCCAACTCTTTTCCTTCGCCACAAAGACATTTTGTAATCCGGTGGTTGGAAAACCTGACGGGGCGAATCACGATTCTTAAACTGGCTAAAAAACACCAGGCCGAGCCGCCTTTGCCGGGGAACTTCTGGCAGCAAGCCATGACGCGAATGGGGATTAACACCGATATCGGTGACGAAGCGCTCGCTAAAATTCCCAAAACCGGGCCACTGATCGTTGTGGCCAACCACCCGCACGGCTTGGTGGATGGCATGGTGATCTGCGAAATCATGAGCCGCGTGCGCCCTGACTTCCAAATCATGACCCGCGCCTTTCTGGCTAAAGTGCCCGATATTAACGACAGGATGCTGCCCGTCGCCTTTGACCACGAAGACGACGCGATTAGGAAAAACGTGCAGGCACGGAAAGACGCGCTGAATCATGTAAAGGGCGGCGGTTGCCTTATTCTTTTCCCTGCGGGCCGTGTGGCCCATAGTGAAACCCTGTTTAGCGAAGCCGTTGACGCTGAGTGGACCAACTTTCTATCTCGCCTCGTAATCCGTGGCAAAGCGGCCGTGACGCCGATGTTTTTCCACGGGCAAAACAGCCGGTTTTACCTGATGGCGGCCAAGATTTCGCCCACATTGCGCCAAGGTTTGCTGATGCACGAAGTTGTGCGCTCACTTAACACCGATATGCGGCCTATTGTTGGCGACGTAATTCCCTTTGAGGAGATGGAAGGCCTTGGCCTTGCCCCCAAAGACCTCGCGGCACATTTGCGGGAACACACCCTAAAACTTGGCGAAAAGTGATGAGCCAGCCGCCGGTTCTCTGTATTGGCTCCGCGCTATGGGATATTATTGCTTCTGCTAGCGCCCCAATGCAGCAAGGTGGTGATATTGCAGGGCAAATCAGGCGGCAGCTTGGGGGTGTGGCGCTGAATGTAGCGCTGGCGCTTGTGCGGCAGGGGCAAGAGGCAATTTTGCTTTCCGCGATTGGCAACGGCCCCGAGGGTGATGCACTGATTGAAGCGCTGGAAGCTGAAGGCGTCGATTGTCGCTTTATTTACCGCTCGGATGATCCGACCGACAGTTACCTAGCCATTGAAAACCCCAACGGCGACGTATTTGGCGCGATTGCGGATTGCGCCTCGCTTGAGTTGGCGGGCGATCGCATTTTTGCACCATTGCTTGATGGCCGCCTTGGCACGCCAAGCGCGCCCTGGCCCTATCGCGTAGTGGTGGATGGCAACCTGCCGTCCTCGCTAATGCAAACACTTTCCTCACGGATTGAGTTCTCAGACTGCCAGCTCAACATTGTGCCCGCCTCCCCCGGCAAGGCCGACCGCCTGCGCGCCGCCCTTTCTGGAGGGGACGTTACGCTCTATGTAAACCTTGGCGAGGCCGAAATTCTGTGTGAAGCCAGCCTGCCCGATAGTGAAATCGCCTGCCACGCCCTGCGCAAGCTCGGAGCGGCTCGCGCGATTGTGACAGACGGCCCCCGCATGGCCTGTGTTTCCGACGGGGAAACCACCGTTGCGCTAACGCCGCCACCAACCCCCGCCCACAGCACCACCGGTGCGGGTGATGTATTTATGGCCGGCCATATCGCCGCTGGCGGAGATGCCGCCACCCCCCAAACCCGCCTGCAAGCCGCAATAGACGCCGCTGCACGCCACATAACCCGAAAGATCACATGAAGAACGCCCCTCTTAAATTCTCCGCCGAAGTTGCCAAAGCCCGCGCCAACGGCCTGCCTATAGTGGCGCTCGAAAGCACGATTATTACCCACGGCATGCCCTACCCGCAAAACGTGGAAACCGCTGAAATAGTGGAGGCCGACATTCGCGCAGCGGGTGCTGTGCCTGCCACCATCGCCATTATGGCAGGGCAAATCTATGTTGGGCTAGAAGCTGACGAGTTGCAAACGCTCGCGCAAGCCAGCGATGTGGCCAAGCTGAGCCGTGCCGACCTCGCCTTTGCGCTGGCCACGGGCCAAACGGGGGCCACAACGGTGGCGGCCACAATGATTTGCGCGCACCTCGCGGGCATCTCTATTTTTGCCACCGGCGGCATTGGTGGCGTGCATCGCGGCGCGGAAAGCACGTTTGATATATCGGCTGATCTTGAAGAGCTGGCACAAACGCCGGTTACCGTGGTGGCCGCCGGTGCCAAGGCCATATTGGACCTGCCCAAAACCATGGAAGTGCTGGAAACCCGCGGCGTGCCGGTGATCGCCTATGGCCAAGACGTGCTACCGGCCTTTTGGTCGCGCACGTCTGACCTCCCTGCCCCTCTGCGGGCCGATAGCGCCAAGGAGATCGCGGCCAGCCATGCCATGCGCGCCCGCCTTGGCCTGCCCGGCGGCCAGCTAATTGCCAACCCTATTCCGGCAGAGGCCGAAATTCCCGCCAATGCCCTGCGCCCGCATATCGAGCAAGCGCTGAGTGAGGCCGAAACCCAAGGCATTGCCGCCAAGGCCGTTACCCCCTTCCTGCTCCAGCGCATTTTTGAGCTGACGGAGGGTGCATCCCTCACCGCCAATATAGCGCTGGTGCGCAACAACGCCCGCCTTGCTTCAAATATTGCTAAAGCCTTAACGCTTGCAAGCGCGGGCAAGAGTGCCTAACTCTGAACAACGAGTAAGGTAAAGGGTATTATGGCCAAGAAAAAAACCAAGCGTAAACAGAAGGCATCCTTCTTTTATCGGACCCGCACGAACTTCCTGACAGGGATCGTGATCGTGGCACCGATTATGCTGACCTTCTATCTGATCTGGTGGGCCATTAACCTTGTGGATGGCCTGATTGTGCCTTGGGTGCCAAAAATATACAATCCGTCAACCTATCTCGGCACCGATATTCCGGGCTTTGGCGTTATTGTCTTCCTTGTGTTTACCGCCGCCGTGGGCGCCCTGACAAAGGGACTGTTTGGCCGCCAGTTGCTAAAATTTGGCGAAACCTTTGTAGACCGGATGCCGGTAGTGCGCAGCATTTACAACGCGCTCAAACAGATCGCTGAAACCGTGCTGAGCCAAAGCAATAACTCATTTCAATATGCCTGCATGGTGGAATACCCGCGCAAAGGCATTTGGGCCATCGCCTTTGTTTCGACTGATACCAAAGGCGAAGTGCTGGAAAAAATGCCGCATAACGAGATGCTTTCGATCTTCTTGCCTACCACACCCAACCCGACCTCGGGCTTTTTGCTATTCGTGCCCAAGCAAGATGTGATCTTGCTTGATATGACAGTGGAGGAAGCTGCCAAATTGGTGATCTCAGCCGGGCTCGTCACCCCGCCCACAGCCACCGAAATTGCCGCGGGCAAAAAGGCCCCGACGCCTAAATGATCGTCGCAGCCTATACCGGCTTTTTAACAGCTTTTGCACTGATCCTCGCTATTGGTGCGCAAAATGCTTTTGTGCTGCGCCAAGGCTTGCTTGGCCATCATGTATTTGCTGTGGCACTCACCTGTGCGCTTTCCGATGCGATTCTTATCGCGCTGGGGGTCGCCGGATTTGGAATCTTGGTTGAGCAATTTCCGAGCCTGCCACTCATCATGCGCTATGCTGGCGCGGTTTTTTTGCTGGGCTATGGCGCGCTTCGGCTTTATGCGGCTTGGAGAGGTGGCGGGCATTTGAAAGCGGCCAAACCAGCCGCCAGCTTGCGCGCGACCATCATTACATGCCTCATGCTGACATGGTTAAACCCACATGTGTATCTGGACACACTGGGGTTATTGGGCGCGGTTTCCACCCAGTTTGAAACGCCCTCCAGCAAAGTTGTATTTGGTATATCTGCCGTGACGGCATCATTTACGTTTTTCTTTTCATTAGCTTACGGCGCAAAGTTAATGTCACCCATTACGCAATCGAATCGAGCATGGCAGCTTATGGACGCGGGAATCGGGGCGCTCATGTGGCTTTTGGCGCTGGGGCTGATTCTTGATTAACACACCGATTCTTCCGATTCTTACCGCCCGGCCTCTCAATCCGTGTCTAAAATGTCACACTCTTAAGGTGGATTCGAGCTTATGGCTGTAAGATCACCATTTATAACGCTTTTTTGCAATAATTTGCTTGGCGCATTCCTGCACAGGCTTTATAACTAACTTACTGCTCGATAGGTTTCTTGCCTGTATGAAACCTGCCTCAAGACTTAGCGCCCTCCTTGTGAGGGCGCCTTTTTTTGGTAAAATCGCGCTGTCATAAAACTGTCACGCAAGGCTGCTAGCATAATCTTCTATTGGAGATCAGCCATGAATGTCCTTATCCTCTGCACCGGAAATTCTGCCCGCTCGATCTTGCTGGAGAGCATTTTTAATGCGCTCGGCAATGGTCGCATAGCGGCCTTCTCGGCAGGCTCACAGCCCACAGGCCGAGTCCATCCGGCAGCTTTGGCTGTGCTCAAGAAAAAGCGGTTACCAACCAAGGTTTTGCGTTCAAAAAGCTGGGACGCATTTGCAGAACCATCGTCCCCAATAATGGATACTGTCATCACCGTATGTGGCAACGCGCGCAATGAGATTTGCCCGATCTGGCCTGGCGCGCCGCTCAAGGCCCATTGGGGAGTTGAGGACCCGGTAGCGCTCACCAAATCCCCCGTTGCCGCGTTTGAGGTGGCCTATGCCATGCTAGAGGCCCGCGCCAAGGCTTGGCTCTCCTTAGATTTTGAGCGCTTGGACCAGATCGAGCGCCAATATCACCTGACGCGAATCGGCGAGTCTAGTCTTGTGATGTGACCCAGAGCACCAGCGCGTCTTCGACGCTGGTCGAGATCATGTTATGCCCCATTGTGGCATCATAATAGGCGCTGTCGCCTTCGCCGAGCCGCACTGGTTCATAAAATTCGCTAAAAAACTCGACCTCACCGGAAAGCACATAAAGCAGCTCCTCGCCATCATGGCGCACCCAGCCGTCAAAATCCTCAAAGGCCCGCGCTCGCACCGTGGCGCGGTAAGGCAGCATGCGCTTATGCGTGATATCGGCGGCAATAATTTCATGCTCATAGGTTGCCGTAATATGCGCCCTGCCCGCGCCCACGCGCGTGATCGACCGCCGCGCCAGCATTTTGCCGGATTTTGGCGAAGTAAACAGTTGCGGCACCGAAATGCCCATGCCGGAAGCCAGCTTGCGCACAGCTTCAAAGGTCGGCGACATCTGCCCGTTTTCGATTTTGGACAGGGTTGAGCGCGCCAGCCCGACGGCTTCGGCAGCTTGTGCCAGCGTCCAGCCGCGCTCTTTGCGAAGCGCCCTGAGGCGCGCGCCAAGGTCTAGCTGTGCGGGAGGCTCCTGCTCACGTTTGTCGCGCTCGATAGACAGGAGTGTTGGTTCTGGCAGCTCTGGCATATCACCCTCGTTTCCCTGTCTTTATGCCCTTATGCTCTGGTTTCAACAAGGGGGATATCCCATTGCATACCACGCGAGATTGCGCCAAACTGTCGCAAAAGCGAGGCTTCCATGACCACCATTCAAATTATTTCAGACCCTATTTGCCCGTGGTGCTACATCAGCAAAACCCGCTTTGAGCGGGCCTTGGCCGCGCGACCAGAGCACGGGCTTGATATTTCATGGAAACCCTTTCAGCTAAACCCGAATATGCCGCCCGAGGGCATGGATAGGCGCGAATATCTTGAGCACAAATTTGGCGGCAAAGAAGCCGCGGTGCAGGTTTATGGTGACATTCAGAAAACCGCCGAGGAGGATGGGCTGGACGTGGCGCTGGATAAAATCACGCGCACACCCAACACGATAAACGCCCATCGGCTTATCCACTGGGCGGGCATTGAAGGCGTACAAAACGAGGCCGTGGCCGCGTTATTTATCGCCAATTTCAAAGAAGGAAAGGATATTTCCGACCCTGCAATACTGGCTGACATCGCCGAATCTGTTGGCATGGACCGCGCCATGACCGAGCGCTTACTGGCCTCTAATGCTGAGGTAAGCGAGACCCGCGCCGAAGACGGAAAAGCCCGTGAAATGGGTGTGCAAGGTGTGCCGACCTTCCTGATTGATGGCCAGTATGTGGTGACAGGCGCGCGCGAAACCGATTTTTGGGTCGATCTGATCGACGAAATCAACCAGATCAAAGCTGCAACTGAATGAACACCCGCTTTATCGTTCTGGTCGCCCTGTTGACCAGCCTGCTCGCCTTTGGCACGGATGCCATGCTGCCCGCACTGCCCGAAATCGGTGCCGCGCTGGGGCTGACGGATGAAAACCGTGTGCAACTGATAGTATCGAGCTTTATGCTCGGCACCGGCCTAGGGCAGCTGTTTTTCGGACCATTCTCTGATTATCGCGGACGAAAGCCTGCGATTTTGCTTGGTCTTGGCTTTTTTATGGCAGGCTGCGTGGTGTCACTCACGGCGCAAAGCTTTGAGGTGATGCTGGCGGGGCGACTGCTGCAAGGGCTTGGCGTGGCCGGCCCGCGCACGGCCAGCATGGCCATGGTGCGCGACCTTTATAAAGGCCGCGAAATGGCGCGGATTATGTCATTTGTAATGGCCGTGTTTATCCTTGTGCCCGCACTTGCGCCGCTAATGGGCCAAGTGGTGATGCTCACTTGGGGGTGGCGCTCGATCTTTGTGTCCTTCATCCTGTTTGCTATGGTGGCATTCCTCTGGATGTCACTCGGCCAGCCAGAAACTCACACCGAGCGGCGGCGGTTTTCGGTGGCGGACCTTTGGCAAGCCACGCTGGCGGTGTTCAGCTCGCGCCAAACCATGGGCTTTGCCATTGTGGCGGGCCTGAATTTCGCCGCCTTTGTGGTTTACCTAAGCTCTGCTGAGCAGGTCTTTCGCGAGATATTCCACGTTGGCAGGCTGTTTCCGCTCTATTTCGCGATCATGGCGCTGGCGATTGGCGCGGCCTCTATCACCAATGCAAAGCTTGTGGTTCGGCTCGGGATGCATACGCTCATCACCCGCGCAATTTCTGCGCTTGTTGGGTTTTCGCTGATTTATTCCATAGTATTGGCGCTGTTCCCTACCGCCGAAAGCCTATGGTTTTTTGTCAGTTGGGGCGTGCTGTCTTTCTTCAGCGTCGGGCTGGTTTTTGGCAATGTAAATGCGCTGGCCATGGAGCCGATGGGGGCAAACGCGGGAATCGCAGCGGCCATAATCGGCGCGGTATCCACCGTGCTGGCCGTGGCCATCGGGGTGCCGCTGGCACAGCTTTATAATGGCAGCACTTTGCCGCTTGTAGCTGGGTTTGTGGTGCTTGGGCTTGGTTGCTTGGTGGTGATCCGGATCACGCCGCGGGCCGTGGTATAGCCTATAACTATTTTGGCCGTATTAGCCCTATTATCTATTTGTATTTGCTGTATTTTCATACCTTAAAACAAAACTATTAACCTAGGTATCTAGATAGCTAGGTTAATAGTTTTAGGCAGGGAATGGATAACAAATCGGGCGCTCACCACCCTGTTAAGAGGAAGGTATCGACTGTCAATCAGCAACTTTAACTACCCTTTGGCAAGCTTCGCCAGATCTTGCGCAATAGAAAACGCGCCTTTAATTTTGGCGGCATTGTTAGGCCAGTCCCTGCGCACCACAATTTTGTTATCCCGCACCTTGGCATGGCCGTTTTGCGCGTGGATAAAGTCAACCAGCCCTGCCGGGTTGGCGAATTTATCTTTATAAAACTGAATGGTCGCGCCCTTTGGTCCGCCATCAAGCTTGGCAATGCCCGCCTTGCGGCAGGCGGTTTTTATCCGCACAATGTTCATCAGGGTTGTTACCTCACGTGGAAGTTTGCCAAAACGGTCAATCAGCTCAGCGGCAAAGCCCTCCAGTTCCACCTTGGAGCTAAGCGCCGAAAGACGGCGGTAGAGGCCGAGGCGCACATCAAGATCGGCCACGTAATCATCTGGGATAAGCACCGGCACGCCAAGATTGATTTGCGGTGCCCAGTGGTCGTCAGCATCGCTAAGGCCCTCCATCTCGCCCGCCTTCATCTTGGCAATCGCCTCTTCCAGCATTTCTTGGTAAAGCTCATAGCCAACCTCACGCACCTGCCCTGATTGCTCGTCGCCCAAAATGTTCCCCGCGCCTCTGATATCAAGATCTTGCGAGGCAATGGTGAAGCCCGCGCCGAGGCTATCAAGCGAGCCAAGCACCTTGAGGCGCTTTTCGGCTTGTGCTGTAAGAGGCTTGCGTGGCTTGGTGGTGAAATAAGCATAAGCGCGGATTTTGGAGCGGCCAACACGGCCTCGAATTTGGTAAAGCTGGGACAGGCCAAACATATCGGCGCGATGCACAATCAGGGTGTTGGCGGCGGGGATATCGAGGCCGGATTCCACGATGGTGGTGGCCAGTAGCACATCATATTGGCCGTCATAAAAAGCGTTCATTTTGTCATCCAGCTCGCCCGCTGCCATTTGGCCGTGCGCGGTGGTGAACTTGATCTCGGGAACCTGCTCCCGCAAAAAATCCTCAACTTCGGCAATATCTCTCACCCGCGGCACCACATAAAAGCTTTGCCCGCCGCGATAATGCTCGCGCAGTAAAGCTTCACGAATGGTGACGTGGTCAAACTCCGACACATAGGTGCGAATGGCGAGGCGATCCACTGGCGGGGTGCCGATCAGGCTTAGCTCCCGCACGCCGGAAAGGGCCATTTGCAGGGTGCGGGGGATGGGCGTGGCGCTGAGCGTTAGCACGTGGACTTCGGACTTCAGGGCTTTTAGGCGCTCTTTATGACTCACCCCGAATTTTTGTTCTTCGTCGATCACGATCATGCCAAGGTTGGCGAACCGGATGTTTTTGGCCAGCAAAGCATGAGTCCCTATCACAATATCCACCTCGCCGCGCGCCAACCCC
This sequence comes from Paracoccaceae bacterium, assembly GCA_016744015.1. GTDB lineage: Bacteria > Pseudomonadota > Alphaproteobacteria > Rhodobacterales > Rhodobacteraceae > UBA3077. Next base: position 94,554 of record JADGFD010000004.1, read on the forward strand.
TCACGGGTTTTGGACATTTCTTGCACGCCCACAAAGCGAGACATTTGCCGGACCTGCACAGGGAGGCCCCGAAAGCGCTCGGCAAAGCTTTGGGCGTGTTGGCGGGCCAACAGCGTGGTGGGGGCAATAATGGCCACCTGCACGCCAGACATAACGGCCACAAAAGCCGCCCGCATAGCAACTTCGGTTTTGCCAAAGCCAACATCGCCGCAGATCAGGCGGTCCATCGGTTGGCCGCTGGACAGGTCGGCGATAACGTCATCAATGGCGTTCAGCTGGTCGTCGGTTTCACTGTAGGGAAAGCGGGCGCAGAACTCGGCCCAGAGGCCTTCGGGCGGGGTGAAAACCTTGCCTTTGCGCAGGGCGCGCTCAGCGGCGACGCGGATAAGCTTATCGGCCATCTCGCGGATGCGCTCTTTGAGCTTGGCCTTTTTGGCCTGCCACGCGCCGCCCCCCAAGCGGTCCAGCAGGCCTTCATCATGGCCATAGCGTGAGAGCAGTTCGATATTTTCGACAGGGAGGTAGAGCTTGGAGTTCCCCGCATATTCCAGCGCAATGCACTCATGCGGCGCACCTGCTGCGGCAATAGTTTCAAGCCCGCCATAGCGGCCAATGCCGTGGTCGATATGCACCACAAGATCACCCGGTGTGAGCGACTGCGCTTCGGTCAAATAATTCTCGGCCTTGCGGCGCTTGCGAGTGGGGCGGATGAGGCGATCACCCAAGATATCTTGCTCGGATATAACCGTGAGGCCATCAGCTTCAAAGCCAGAATCCAGCCCCCAAACCGCGAGGCTCAAGGCGCCTTTACCACGGTCCTGAAAGCTTGGGATATCCTTGAAGCCCTCAACGCCTGCATCCACTAGCAGGCTGCCAAACCGCTCCCGCGAACCCTCGGAATAGCTGGTGAGCACCACTTGGCCTGATTTAAGTTTTACCTTAATATGGTCAGCTAATGCGCCGAAAAGGCTCACTTCTTCCTGCTGGCGCTCAGGGGCAAAATTGCGCCCTGCGCGCCCGCCCATATCGACCACACCAGGTCCGCTTGGCTGCGGGCCAGTGAAAAGCTGCCGCACGGGGCGGCCCGCGATGGCGAGGTCAAGTGCCTCGGGCGTCAGGTAAAGTAGCTCTGGCGGCACGGGCTTGTAGACCGTAGCCATGTGGGACTTTTCACCGAGGGCCGCTTTGCGGGTGGTATATTGCTCCTGCACACCATCCCAGCGCGCGGCGGCTTGGGCCATAACTTGTTCGACCAGCACGACGGGAGCCGCGCCCATATAGTCAAACAGGGTGTCTAGGTGCTCATAAAAATAGGGCAACCAATGCTCGACACCTTGGTGCTTGCGGCCTTCTGAAACCGCCTCATAAAGCGGGTCATCCCGCCCTGCGGCCCCGAATTCATGGCGGTAATTTGAGCGGAAACGCTGGATGCTCTCGGGGTCAAGAATGACTTCGGACACGGGAGCGAGCTCAACCCGCTTGATCTTTTCAATGGTGCGCTGGGTGGCGGGGTCAAACCGGCGGGCGGCGTCCAGAACATCGCCAAACAGGTCCAGCCGAATGGGGCCGGTATCGCCGGGGGGATAGATGTCAATCAACCCGCCGCGGACGGCGTAATCGCCCGGCTCCATCACGGTAGGGGCGCGGGCAAAACCGGCCCGCTCCAGATAGGCAAACAGCTTTTCGGTGCTGATTTGCTTGCCCACATCGGCAGTGAAGGCTGAGGCCCCCACGACATCAATGCTGGGCACTTTTTGCAGAGCGGCGTTAACTGTGGTCAGCACAGCACAAGCGCCGCTCCACCCATTGTGAAAAGACGCGAGGAAGGCCATGCGGCGCGCCGAAACATCGGGGTTGGGCGAAATGCGGTCATAAGCAAGGCAATCCCATGCGGGGAACTCGAAGACCGGCAGATCTGGCTGGAAAAAGGTGAGGGCCTCGCGCATGGCGGCGAGTTGGCGGTCATCTCGCAGGATGCAAAGCACGGGGCCACCCGCGCGGGTTACGGTATCAGCCAGAATGCGGGCGTCATAGCCTTCGGGCGCACCACCAACCTTGGTGGTGCCATTTGGAAGCGGCTGGCTCATTGGAAATGAGGCGAAAGCGGCGGGGTGAAGAGGAAATAATTATTAACCACAACAAAGTTGTATACTGTAGCCGCCGCGGCAACCATAATTGCGACCGTGCCAATGGTTTGATTCCAGATACGGCGGCGACGCAAAGCTTTGCGCAAGGGTTCACCCTCCAAAAGCTCGTTTTTTATACGATACGCAAGCCGGACAGTGAACACTGATGTGAACAACAGGGGCGCGGCCAACACAAAGATGGCTTGCGCCAGTTCATAACCCTGAAAAAAGCCCCATCCACCGATGAGCGCTAGCATAAAGGCAACAAAAGCAATGAAGTAGGGGCCGCCACGATCAAAGTAATAGATTAGGCGGCGGGCGTTTATATGGGCTTGTAAATCACAATGCTCGGCAAATTCACCGCCGAATTTGTCGGCTTGGCGGATGGCATCATAGGGCACGCCCAACGTCCAGTGGGCGGTCATTGACCAGGCCACAACGGTAACGATCCAATACCAGACATTCAAAAAGCTGGTGGTTTCTATCAGGCTAAACCCGGCCATAAAAACTCCATATGCGAGAACGCTAAACTAGGGGGTAATTGGAAAATTGCAACCGCTGTTTGCGGTGATTTCGCTTGAGAAAACGTGGCGATCTGTGGCAAGGCTAAAAGAACGGAATATTGAGGATATCACCATGCGCAGCCCCCTAGCCCCTTTCCCGCTTAACCGCTCTCGCCGTTTGCGGCAGTCTGGCTGGATAAGGGATATGGTCGCGGGAGCATCGCTAACGGCGGATGACCTGATTTGGCCCATTTTTGTGCGCGAAGGCGTTGGGATTGTGGAACCTATTGCCAGTATGCCGGGGGTGAACAGGCTTTCGGTTGATGAGGCCGTGAAGGCCGCAAATGAGGCCGCCGCGCTGGGCATCCCTTGCATTGCGCTGTTTCCTTATACCGAGGCGAAGGATAAAAACTCGGAATGCACTGAGGCCTTTAACCCGGATAACCTCGTAAACCGCGCCACCCGCGCCATCAAGGCCGCAGTGCCAAATATTGGCATTATGTTGGATGTGGCGCTGGACCCTTATAACTCGGATGGCCATGACGGCTTTGTGCGCGATGGCATTATCGTGAATGACGAAACCTTGATGGCGTTGGAAAAGCAAGCGCTCATTCAGGCCGAAAGCGGTGCCGATATTTTGGGACCGTCAGACATGATGGATGGCCGGATAGCGATTATCCGGCAGGCGCTTGAGGCGCATGATTTTACCGATGTGGCGATTATGGCGTATTCGGCCAAGTTTGCTAGCGCGTTTTATGGCCCTTTCCGTGATGCCGTGGGGGCCACAGGGGCGCTGAAAGGCGACAAGAAAACCTATCAGATTGATGCGCGAAATTCAGATGAAGCCCTGCGGGAAACCGCGCGGGATATCAGTGAGGGGGCCGATATGGTGATGGTCAAGCCCGGCATGCCCTACCTTGATATTTGCCAGCGGGTGAAAGCCGAGCTTAGCGTTCCGACTTTTGCTTACCAGGTTTCTGGCGAATACGCGATGATCGCGGCGGCGGGCGGTAATGGCTGGATTGACGAGGAAAAGGCGATGCTGGAATCCCTGATGGCATTTAAGCGGGCGGGTTGTGACGGGGTGCTCAGCTATTTTGCCCCAAGGGTGGCCGCGCTGTTGGCGGAGTAGCGCCTATATTTAGTCAGGCACTAGCACATATTGCGGCTTCATGATAAGCAGACGCTAATCGGCATCAGACCGAATTTTGGCAGCTATTCGCAGGAGATACCCCATGAAAAACCTCACCCGACGCAGCTTTATCGCCACCGCCAGCGCTACCACCCTAACGGCCTGTGCCGGAGATGGCCGCATCACCGGATCAAGCAACCAGATCGACACCCATGTGGCCGTGGCGCTTGAGGAAATGTATACCACTTTTCCCGGCTCACGTGAATTTGCGCAGCGGGCCGCAGGGATGCTGGTGATCCCGAATATAACAAAAGCCGGGCTGTTCGTGGCGGGGTCTTACGGCGAAGGTGCGTTGCTTATTGGTGGAGCGTCGGTGGAGTATTACTCCTTTGCGTCCGCCTCTTTTGGCTTGCAAATCGGCGCGCAGCAGTCTCGGCAAGTGTTATTTTTCATGACCACCGATGTGTTGCGGGATTTCCGCACAAGTGATGGGTTTGAACTGGGGGTAGATGCCGAGTTTGCCGTGCAGGAAGAAGGGGGAAGCATTGGGCTTAGCTCGACCACCTCCAACAAACCTATACTCGGGATCGTCTTTGGCCAGCGCGGCTTCCTCGCCGGTGCCAGCCTTGAGGGTGCAAAATATTCACGGCTTATCCGCTAAGACAGGCTGGCTTGCCAGCCCGCGCCGACAAGGTGGCCCGTAGGGTCGCCGCGGAGGCGCGACGCCAGAGCTGTCCGATAGCTCCGGGCTTGCCTTGGCCTCTGCGAGGGGTAAACCCTCACTCGGCCAAAGCAGGTTTTTTGCAAACAAAAAACAGTCTCACGTGGCGGGCTAGGATTTATCCAAAACCCTCAAGCGCTTGATGAGGCTACTGGTATCCCAGCGCTGTCCGCCCATGTTTTGCACGTCTTTGTAATACTGATCAATGGTGGCGGTCCCCGGCAGGCTTGCGCCGTTATTTTCGGCCTCCGCCAGCACAATACCCAAATCTTTGCGCATCCAGTCCACGGCAAAGCCAAAGTCAAATTCATCTGCTAGCATGGTTTTGTAGCGGTTCTCCATCTGCCAGCTGCCCGCGGCACCTTTAGAAATCACATCGACCACAGCCTCACCGTCCAACCCTGCCTTTTGGGCAAAATGTAAGCCCTCAGACAGTCCTTGCAATAGCCCCGCAATGCAAATCTGATTGACCATTTTGGTGAGCTGCCCTGCCCCGCTCGCTCCCATAAGGCGGCAAGATTTGGCGAAAGCGGCAATATAGGGCTCGGCCCTTGCATAGGGCGCATCATCACCGCCACACATAACCGTCAGCGCACCGTTTTCGGCGCCAGCTTGCCCGCCTGATACCGGCCCGTCAACAAAGGCTATGCCTTTGGCAGCGGCCTCGACATAAAGCATTCGGGCCACATCGGCGGATGCCGTAGTGTGATCTACAAAGATCGCCCCGGTTTCCATGCCCGCCAGCGCGCCATCAGCGCCTTGCACCACCGAACGCAGGTCATCATCATTGCCAACACAGGCAAACACAATCTCGCAGCCAGCTGCGGCTTCACGCGGCGTTACCGCCATACTGCCACCATGCTTGGCCACCCAAGCCTTTGCCTTAGCCACGGTGCGATTATAAACACACACCTCATGCCCTGCCGCCGCCAGATGCCCCGCCATCGGATAGCCCATTACACCTAAGCCTAAAAATGCCAATTTCGCCATTGTGTTCTCCTGATATGTTGCTCCTTTGGAAATGCCCTGCTATCAGCGCTAGGTCAAGCAAGGATCGGATTCTTACCCTATGACCAAGGCATTTCGCTGGATATTCGGAGCCTTTGTGGCGCTGCTTTTGCTGGCGGCCATTATAGGCGGCTTTGCCTACTATTTGGCGACACGTTCGCTGCCGGATTACAGCGGCACCTATACCGTACCCGCCATAAACGCGCCGGTTGAAATAGTGCGGGACAGCTACGCCGTGCCGCATATTTTTGGCGGGTCTGATGCCGATGTGCTATTTGGCCTTGGCTTTGCCCATGCGCAAGACAGGCTTTGGCAAATGGAGCTGATGCGCCGCGTCGCACAGGGGCGGCTTTCAGAGCTTTTTGGGCACGAGACCCTGGAAACCGACAAGCTGATGCGGGCGCTGGATATTTATACCATTTCACAGCGCGCGGTGCATGTGCAAACACCAGAAACCCTGGCCTTACTCAATGCCTATGCCGCGGGCGTAAATGCCTGGGTATCCCATGTGCGCCACAATGCCTTGGGCCGCGGTGCGCCTGAGTTTTTCTTGTTTGACAATGCCATTGCGCCATGGAGCCCGGCTGACAGCATTGCCCTTATCAAACTTATGGCCCTGCAAACCTCCGATAAAGCCCGCATGGAAGTGCTGCGCGCCAAGCTCTCCTTCCGCATTCCACCCGAGCGGATTGTTGACATTCTACCAGATGCCGTTTCCGCGCCATCAACCGATGTGCCGGGGTTCACATCCCTGTTTCCAGAGGCCACGCTGGAGCTTGCCTCACACGCGCCGGCCCCAACACTTTATCCAGTGCCACCCATTGGCTTGGCCGGCGCCTCAAACGCATTTGCTGCCGCGGGGGGGCGCTCAGCCAGTGGTGGTGCATTATTGGCGAGTGATCCGCATCTTGGCCTTTCCACCCCCGGCATCTGGATGCTGGCGCGCTTGGAGCTGGAAAGCGGCGGCACTATCGGCGCGACCATACCGGGCATTCCGGCAGTACTTATCGGGCGCAATAGCGCGCTCGCATGGGGCCAAACAGCCAGCTATATGGATGACCAAGACCTCTACCTTGAGCGTCTCAACCCGCAAAATCCTAATGAATATCTGACAGAAGACGGCGCTATTGAATTCACCATCAAACCAACCATTATTCCGGTCAAAGGCCAAGCCTCGGTGGCCTTTGACCTTCGCTGGGCCAGTGGCCGCCCCGTGCTGCCAGAGGGTGCATTTGGGACAGATCAGATTCAGCCAGACGGCCATCTATTTTCGCTGGCTTGGACAGCGCTGCTCGAGGAAGACCGTTCTATTCAAGCCGCGCTTGACCTCATGCGCGCGCGCGCGGTGCCCGAGGCTCGGCGCGCACTGGCCAATATGGCCGCCCCCCCCAACAATATTACCCTTGCCGACGTTGATAACATCGCAATTATTGCCGCGGGTCGCATGCCGCTACGCAGCTCCGAAAGCGAAACCCTTGGCCGCATTCCGGCGCAAGGCTGGCTGGAGGTTAATGCTTGGCAAGGCTTTTTGCCCTTTAGCAAAAACCCATCAACTGAAAACCCCGCAAGCGGCGTAGTCGTTAACACCAATAACGCCCTGTCCACGGGCCAGTTTCCGGCGCATTTTAGCTTTGACTGGGGCGATACCCAGCGCATAAAGCGCGCCACAGATTTGCTCAATGCCCGCCAGTTCCACACGCCCAGCAGTTTTATTGCGATCCAAACAGATACCGTCTCGATTTCAGCCCGCACCCTGCTGCCGCTTATGGGTCAAAACCTGTGGCTGGCTGACCAAGACGCCACCCCCGGCACCCACCGCGCCCGCCGCCGCGAGGCCCTTGGCCTGCTCTCCCAGTGGAATGGTGCCATGAGCCAACATGACCCCGAGCCGCTGATCTTTGCGGCTTGGTTACGCGCACTTCAGCGTCGCCTCATCACCGATAATCTTGGCCAACTCGCAGGCGACCTTACCCGCGTTAACCCGCTTTTTATTGAGCGCGTGTTTCATGATGTCGACGGGGCCGCTATCTGGTGTGATGTAGGCCCGAGCCTTGAAATTGAAACCTGTCAGCAAATTGCCTCGGCGGCACTGGATGACGCACTGCAAGAGCTGGTGCGTAACTATGGGGCCGATATGAGCCGCTGGCGCTGGGGCGCGGCTCATTTGGCGTTTCAAGAGAACAAAACCTTGGGGCGTTTCCCCATGGTGAGCTGGCTGGCAAATATCTGGCAAGAAACACCGGGCGGAGATAACACGCTCCTGCGCGGCCAAACCCGGGCAACGGGTAATGCGCCCTACACCAACATCCACGCAGCCGGCTTTCGCATGGTGGTGGATTTTGATAGCCCCGAAAATTCGGTTTATATCGCGGCTACAGGCCAAAGCGGCCATTTGCTCTCGCGCTACTATGATGATCTGGCGGTTATCTGGCGGCGCTCGGAATATATCCCGATGACGCTGGATCCCGCAAATGCACGCGGGGCGGCGGCAGGAATCACGCATCTGCTGCCCGCAAGTGCTGGCTAAACCAACGGCGCTTTTGCCTGAAATCAGATGCTAAATTCGTGGGTAAAATGGCCCTCGCGCTTTAATTTTTCCGCATAGTTCTTTGCATAAGACCTTATAAAAAAACTGCCGCACCCATAAATAAAGCCAATACCCATAAAGAACTCCCACACTATGCTGTTCCATTCAAACGTGCCAGATATGGCAAATGCGATGCCAATTGGATTCAAAACACCGATAAACACAACAATCGAAGTGCTTTGAAAAACCAACGCGGCGCTCTCCGCAATTTGCGGAATAGACCTTTGATAAGCAAGCGGCAGCGTAACCTGCCAAAAAACCTTTCTATTATTCAAGCCCAAGGCCCGCGCGGCATCCAGTTGCCCTGCGGTGATCGAGGCGAGCTCTTGGCGGACGGTTTTTGCAATTTCGGCGGCCCCTGCCATACCGAGTATAAAAAGGAGAGCCCCATATAGCGATAACTCAAACCCCGGTGGAAAAAACCACGCATAGATCGTAATCGTAAAAAGCAAAACAGGGATGGGAACATAAGTGAATACGCCAATAATAGCGGTGCAAATGTGTTTTGTAATACGAAGACCATACTGCTGGCCTAACGCAAAAAACACGCCGAAAATAATCGCAATTACAATACTGGGAACCGCCAGAATAACGGTTGAAAGAAAGCCACCAAGGTCGACAGGTCGCACGGGTTCAAGCCCAAAAGCACCCCAAATTAAACCAAATGCAATCAATGGGTACGCGGCGGTAAACCAGAGACATTTTCGAGGAATGGCGTTGATAAAAAGCGGGGCTAAGGCCGGAAATAAGAGCAATAATGCCAGAATTGGCCGCCAATACTGGCTCTCAGGATAAAATCCAAAGAATATAAGCTTGAAATTCGCGCGAAGCACAGCCCAGCACGCGCCGTTCTGGCCGTCTCCATAGGTTTGGGCGACAATCTGCTGGCACTCCGCGTGTGAGCTTGCCACCCAAACTGACTTTAAAATAGCCCAGTCTAACAGCTGTGCAGCCAGCCAGACCGTCAAGCCCATGAAAACTACAGAGACGGCACTGTCTGTCCAGCTCTTAAATAAATTTTTACGCGACCAGTTAATCAATATACTGCCTATTTTCGCCCATACCGACTGAAGCGGCACGCTTTACTCCCAAAAGGAGTATGCCCGAAATTTAACACACTCTACAAGTGAGAAATGTCCATAATGTCGTCTTAACGGCATTGACCGCCTGAGCCTGCATTTATTCAAGCCCAAAGGGGCGGCGGCGCTTGGGCGCAGCCTTCCCCCTTGAGAAAAAGCGCGCCAGCCGCTAACAAGCCCCAATCATATCTTAACCAAAGGCCGCGCCATGATTCCCCGCTATTCTCGCCCCGAAATGGTCAATATCTGGTCCCCCGCGACCAAATTCCGCATCTGGTTTGAAATCGAGGCGCACGCGTCTGACGCACAAGCCAAGCTCGGCGTCATTCCCCAAGAAAACGCAGATGCCCTCTGGAAAGCCAAAGACGTGGAATTTGACGTGGCAAAGATTGACGCCATAGAGGCCGTGACCAAGCATGACGTGATTGCCTTTCTCACTCATCTTGCCGATATCGTCGGAAATGAAGAAGCCCGCTTTGTGCATCAGGGCATGACCAGCTCTGACGTGCTCGACACCTGCTTCAACGTGCAGCTCACCCGCGCCGCTGATCTGCTGATTGCCGATCTGGAGGCCCTGCTGGCTGCCCTGAAGCGCCGCGCGCTTGAGCATAAAATGACCATCCGCATCGGCCGCAGCCATGGTATCCATGCAGAGCCCACCACCATGGGCCTGACTTTTGCACGTTTTTATGCCGAGATGGACCGCAACCTTGCGCGCCTTAAGGTGGCTCGAGCTGAAATCGCAACGGGCGCGCTTTCGGGCGCCGTTGGCACTTTTGCCAATATTGACCCCAGTGTTGAAGAGCATGTTTGCGCCGAGCTTGGCCTTGCCCCCGAGCCGATCAGCACACAAGTGATCCCGCGGGACCGCCACGCGGCTTTCTTTGCCACTTTGGGCGTGGTTGGTGCGTCGATTGAAAACATTTCAACCGAAATTCGCCATATGCAGCGCACTGAGGTGCTGGAGGCCGAAGAGTTTTTCTCCAAGGGGCAAAAAGGCTCCTCAGCAATGCCCCATAAGCGCAACCCTGTTTTGTCTGAAAACCTGACGGGCCTAGCGCGGCTTGTGCGCATGGCTGTGGTGCCAGCGCTGGAAAACGTAACCCTATGGCACGAGCGCGATATTTCGCACTCCAGCGTGGAGCGGAATATTGGACCAGACACCACCATTACGCTTGATTTTGCCCTAGGGCGGCTCACTGGCTTGGTGGATAAACTGGTGATTTATCCCGACAATATGATGGCGAATATGAACAAATTCCAAGGGCTGGTACACTCGCAACGGGTGCTTTTGGAGCTCACCCAAAAAGGCCTGTCGCGGGAGGATAGCTACCGGCTGGTGCAGAGAAATGCCATGCGGGTGTGGGAAGAAGGGGCAGACTTTATGACTGAGCTTAAGGCAGACCCGGAAGTGACCGCGGTAATGACCGATGCCGAGATCGAAGACAAATTTGACCTTGGCTACCACACCAAACATGTGGAAACCATTTTCAAGCGTGTGTTTGGCTAATAGCGCCCATACGCCCTGCGGGCGGCTTTTTCCCTGCGGAAAAAATGCGTGTGCGACGCCGTGGCGGCGCGTCTGGTGTTGTTTTGCTTGGCAAGACCACGCCCGCGCCGCGCTTTGAACACCGCGCTTGCGGCAAGGGCCACTAGCGCCGAGCTTGAAGTGCGGCGCGGGCAAAACACCGCCAAGCAGGGCAGCCTTGCCGCGCCGCGTTTGTCACTCTGACATCATCACGGGCGAGGTCATCTGATGCAGGATTGAGTTTGTGACGCCGCCAAAGGCTTTTTCCCGCAGGCGCGAGTGCCCAAAAGCGCCCATGACCAGCAGGTCAGCCCCTGTATCGGCAATATGATTGAGAATTACCGTATCCACCCCCACTTCGGGGTGCGTCCGCTCAACCACATGTGCATTGATCCCGTAGCGAGACAGATGGTCCACAAGGTTTTCCCCTTGCTGCCCGCCAAAATCACCGCTGCGCTTTTTCGGGTTTACCACCAACACGTCCACCTCTTTGCGCACCATAAGCATCGGAATGGCATCATTCACCGCGCGCACCGCCTTCTTGCTGCCGTCCCACGCAATAACAGCGCGGCGGGTTTTATGCTCAAGTCGGCCAATATAGGGGACCACATAGACAGGGCGGCCGGAGGTATGCAGCACCGCTTCCAGCAAAGCCTCTTGAAAAGCACGACCAGCGGAATCCGGGTTGGGCTGGCCAACAAAAATCAAATCAGCGTGCCGTGCAAAGAACGCCAGCCTTGAGGCCGCTTTGGTGGCCGGGCAAGTGATGACCCGCACGGCGTAATCCACGCCCGCCTCTTTCGCCGCCGCTTCAAATTTCTCAACAGCGCTTGCAGCAGACTTTTTCACGATCTCCTGCTGTGCCTCTGTTAGGCTCGCAGGAAAATCTATGCCTATATAGGTTGAAATTGTTGATTCCAGCGCCATCGCCAGCCCCGTTACCTGCGCACCTTCACGCTTTGCCAAAGCGACAGCCGCGCTTACACGGGCAGCACATACATCTGTATTATCCAAATGAACCAGCACATCTTTGTAAGACATTTTAATCTCCTTCAGGGTTGATAAAGCCTACATACGCGCCCATGAATCCGTGGATATGATCTCTATCAAATCCTACAAAATATTCTTGCCACACACAAAAAAGCCGCGCGGAGTTATCTCGCGCGGCCCTAACTAATTTCTTGGGTGTTAGCCCATTTCCTTAATAGCCTTGGCCACGTAATAAGAAACCGGTAGCGCAACAACAGCCCCAGCAGCGGCGGCTATTACCACGTATTTTAGCGTATCATAACCCGCCGTGAGGGCGATAACTATAAATATCCCCATCAAGGTTGCGCTCGCCATAGTGTAAATCAAAGACGCAATTCTCAGCATTGTTTTCTCCTGTCCTAAATCCTGAGCCGAGGCTTATCTCACCTCGACTCAACAATCCTTGATCAAGATCAACACTATCCTTGTGTGATTTCCTGAGCGGCCTGTGAAGCATATCCGGCAAGCTTAGAGCCAATCGCAGCCTTGCTCACTGTGGATGCCATCCCTTTTAGATCTTTGTGAACTTTACGGATCACGTCTTCGTGGCCAGCTTCTTCAAAATCAGAGATTATGACCTCAAGAGCGTATTTATCGGCGTCTTCACCAGATTTTCCAAGCAATTCTGCCGCCCATAGGCCCAATAGTTTATTGGCGCGCGCCGCAATCTTGAACTCTATGTCTGCGTCATGAACAAATTTGTTCTCAAAGGCGGATTCGCGATCATTAAATATCGACATTTTGTGTCTCCTATAGCATCACTGTCACCCTGTAGATAGCCCCACTCCCCCTCTTGTTTCAAGTGCACAGTTGCGAATCCTTGCTTAAGCCCCGCCTACCCCCTATAGAGCGCCTATTCCCAGTTGCAATTTGCGGAGCACAGCCATGGCACGGCGCAAAATGATCTATGAAGGCAAGGCCAAAATCATCTATGAAGGGCCAGAGCCCGGCACGGTTGTGCAGTATTTCAAGGATGACGCCACGGCTTTTAATGCCGAAAAACATGCGGTAGTAGAAGGTAAAGGCGTGCTGAATAACCGCTTGTCCGAGCACTTTATGAGCGGCCTAAACGCCATTGGCGTGCCCACCCACTTTATTCGCCGCCTGAACATGCGTGAGCAACTGGTGCGGCAGGTCGAGATTATTCCGCTTGAAGTGGTTGTGCGCAACATCGCGGCGGGCTCCATGTCCAAGCGGCTTGGCATTGAAGAGGGCAGCCCCCTGCCCCGCCCGATTGTCGAATTTTACTATAAAGACGATGCGCTGGGTGACCCGATGGTCACTGAAGAGCACGCCATTGCTTTTGGCTGGGCCGCGCAGCATGATCTGGATGAAATGGTGAGCCTTGCGCTCCGGGTTAATGACTTCCTCTCCGGCGTCATGTTTGGCATCGGCATCAAGCTGGTCGATTTCAAAATCGAGATCGGCCGGATATTTGACGGTGATTTCCAGCGCCTGATCGTGGCTGACGAAATCTCCCCCGATAGCTGCCGCTTGTGGGATATCGAAACCGGCGAAAAGCTGGATAAAGACGTGTTCCGGCAAGATCTCGGCAGCCTCGCCGATGCTTATACCGAGCTCGCCACCCGCCTTGGCGTTATGCCAAAGAAATCAGGCACTGGCACCGGCCCCAAGCTGGTGCATTAAAGGAGATTGCGATGAAAGCCCGCGTTGATATTACCCTGAAAAACGGTGTGTTGGACCCCCAAGGCAAAGCCATTCAGCACGCGCTTGGTGCGCTTGGCTTTGGTGGCGTTGATGGGGTGCGCCAAGGTAAAGTGATCGAGCTCGATCTGGCGGAAACCGACCCCGACAAGGCCGAAGCGGCCCTGAAAGAGATGTGCGAGAAACTGCTGGCAAACACGGTTATCGAGAATTACAGCATTGAGGTGCTGGGATGACCTCGCCCAACGGCTTTTTCTTTCGGAGAACCGTTGGCAATACCACCGTGCCCACACTGAACCTAAAAATGCTTGTCTGGATTATGCCAATCATTTTCCTAGGCACAGGAATAGTATGGCTTATTTCGGGTTATCTCTGGGTTTCCAATGCCACTGAGGCCATCGGCACCGTTACAAAAATCAGCACATTTGTAACCGAAAGCGAGCAAACCCTGTTTATCCCCGAGTTCAGCTATACATGGACAGACGGCAGCCAAACCCTTGGTGCGCTTGGCCTCGCCTCGCCCGATTTTAACTTAGAAATCGGCTCGCAGCATAACATTTTGTTTGACCCCGAGGTTAAACGCACTGTCCGCTTCCCCGGTATTGCGTTCAATTATTTCGGTGCCATTGTTATCCTCATCATCGGGGCCATGTTCACACTCATTTCGCTGGTGCTTTGGCTCTGGGTCAAAGCCATTGCCCGCAAACGCGACCTGTAAAAGGATTAAAACTATGAAATCCGCTGTCATTGTCTTCCCCGGTTCTAACTGTGACCGCGACCTCGCGGTGGGGCTCGAGCGCGCTTCTGGCAAAGCTGCCCAAATGGTCTGGCATAAAGAGGCAAGCTTGCCCGAGGGCCTAGACGTTGTCGCCCTCCCCGGCGGTTTCAGCTTTGGGGATTACCTGCGCTGTGGTGCGATTGCGGCTCGGATGCCAATTATGAAGGCTGTGGTTGATTTTGCCAATAAAGGTGGCCATGTCATTGGGGTGTGCAACGGCTTTCAGGTGCTGATCGAATCCGGCCTGCTGCCGGGGGCGTTGATGCGCAATTCTGGCATCAAGTTTGTGTGCAAAGATGTTGAGCTCGTTACGGCAACGGCCAATAGCGCCTTCACCAACACGTTGCAAAAGGGCCAGCGCCTCACTGTGCCGGTGGCCCACCATGACGGCAATTACATCGCCGATAGCGAGCTTTTGTTTAAGCTGCAATCCGAAGACCGCATCGCCTTTCGCTACGCGGATAACCCCAACGGCTCGGTGGATAACATAGCCGGCATCCTCTCGGATAACCGCCGCGTGCTTGGCATGATGCCCCACCCCGAGCGCCTAAATGACCCCGCCCTTGGTGGCAATGACGGTAGTGCTGTTTTTGAAAGCCTGGTGAGTAGCCTTACCGTTAGCGCCTAGCATCAGCGGCTCCCGCCCGTCGGACGTCGTGCAGCAAGCTGCAAGTCACCTCCCGTTGGGCGTGGCCTCGCCTTCGGCTCGGCGACCACGTTTCCGGTTCTCAAAAAATAGGCTCATTTCAATTTGCGTTTGGGCGCAGCGAAAGACAGTGAATTGAAATTCAACTGAACCGGAAATGTAACAAAGGGGCTTTGCCCCTCTGCGCAAGCGCATTCACCCCAGAGTATTTGGCAAAGAAGAATGAAGATGTAACCGTTCACAGGTTAAAGCTAAGGTCGAAGAATAGTGCTCGCGGATAAATCACTGTCTGCGACAAGCGAAAATGTTGCAGCGCGGCGCGTGTCTGAACTGGCAACACAGGGCAGAGGTAGACGCGCCGCGACCGAAGGTTAAAACCACGTAGCGCGGTTGCCTTCCATTCCTGCATACATCCCTGCGACCTGCTCACTATAGCCGTTAAACAACGTGGTTGGCACGCGCCCATCCTGCCCAAGGGGCTTTTCTGTGGCTTGAGACCAGCGTGGGTGCGACACTTCGGGGTTCACATTGGCCCAAAAACCATACTCGTTCCCATTCAGCTCTTCCCAAAAACTCTTGGAGCGTTCGGTGCCAAAAGTAATCCGGGAAATCGACTTAATCGACTTGAAGCCGTATTTCCAAGGCAGGTGTAGCCGTAAAGGCGCGCCAAATTGCTTGTGCAACACTTTTCCATAGGCCCCGACAACCAACATCGCCAAATCATTTGTGGCCTCATTAATGGTAATGCTCTCAGTATAGGGCCACGGAAGCCAGCTTGCTTTTTGCTCTGGCGCGGTATCTGTATCCAGAAAGGTTTCAAATCGCACATAGCGCGCTTTTGAGAGCGGGGCCGCCATGGCTACAAGGTCTTTCAGCGGGAAGCCAACCCAAGGAATCACCATTGACCACGCCTCAACGCAGCGATGGCGGTAAACCCGCTCCTGCATCGGCATCCGGCTCATCAATGTATCAATATCAATCGTAACCTCCTGTTCCACATCTCCGTCAATCGTCAGTGTCCACGGGTCAGACTTCAGCGCTTGCGCCTCTTGGCTAATGCTTTTGGACGAGCCGAATTCGTAAAAATTATTATACGTGCTGCTGATCGCTTCTGGCGTTACCGGCGTTGTGGCATGGGGAAAACCGCTTGCACGGCCAACAGCCGGAGAAAACTGGCTTACCGCAGGGGCAGCCTGCGCCGCGCCGCCAATGAGCCCAGCCCCCAAGCCCGCCATAGCCCCCGTCATAAGCTGGCGGCGGTTCATAAACAGATGTTCGTCCGTCGCCTGATTATCTTTCATCATCCAGCTTTCGCGGCGGTGGTAGTGCATGCTCATCTCCCTAGAGGTTTTCGATCAAGTGGAGGCCCCGTAAATAAGCGGAAAGCCGCCCCGTGGCCAATCAAACATACTTGAGGAAAGCGTGATAGCCGCTTAACTATCACTTATGAGTGAAACCACCGCCAAAACCAAAGCCCGCCGCGCGGCTGGCCTTATGCCTTCAATGGTTGGCATTTCCTTGGCGGTTGCCATTTTGGTGTTATGGGGCTCTTATGGATATTTCACCCAAAACTTTACCGATAACTTGCGCACCCAAGCGCAAACCCGCGCCGCACTTTATGCGGGCAACATAAAATCATCGCTGCAAAAACACTCGGTTGTGCCCTTTTTGCTGGCGCGAGACGTGACCCTTTCCGCCGCATTACAAACCGATTCCTATGCCGCCACTTCCCAGCGCCTTATTGGGATTTCTGAAGAAATCGGCTCTGCATCTGTATTTCTTCTTGATATAACGGGCCGCGTTGTTGCCAGCTCCAACCGCCGCCAGATTGGCAAGTTTTTTCGGGCCGAGCCCTATTTCATCAATGCACTCCGCAATTCCAGTACCGTTTTTTCCACCACCTCCAACGAGCAAAACACCTATCGGTTTTTCTTTTCGCAAAAGATAAAATCTGGCCTAAAATCCATTGGCGTGGTGGTGGTAGAGGTCGATTTGCGCCAGCACGAAACCCTTTGGCGGCAGCTTGAATTGCGGGTGGCATTGGTAAATTCGCAAGGCGAGATTCAGCTGTCTTCCGAGCTTGCCTGGCGGCGTCAATCTATCCAAAGCCTAATAGAAACCTCGCCGGTTTCAACCTCGCGCCGCGTTTTGGATGCCCTTCAGCAAACCCAGCTAAATGATTTTGTGTTTATTGATGGCGAGCGGCTTTTTGCAGCCGAATCTCCGTTAGATTTTCGCGGTTGGCGGATCAGCTATTTTGCCTCAACCCAGAATGTGGCCGCGCGGGTGAACGCTATTTTGGCGCTCGAGATCATGGGCATGTCCATTATTGCCGCGCTGCTGTTTTTCTACCTCTCCCGCCGCCGCGCCCGCGAATCTGACAGGTTGGCGGCTGAAAGTGCCGAGCTACGCGCGCTCAACACCCGGCTTTCGGGCGAAATGGAGCAGCGCCAACGCGCTGAGCGTAACCTGCACTCAGCCGAACAAAACCTTGAGCAAGCCTCTAAGCTGGCCGCGCTTGGCCAGATGTCTGCCGCCGTTAGCCACGAGCTTAACCAGCCACTTGCCGCCATGCGCACCTATCTTGCGGGGGCAAAGTTGCTGGTTAGCCGCAACCGCCTTGAGGAGGCCAAGTCCAGCTTTCAGCGCATTGATGACCTGATCGCGCGCATGGGGGTTATCACAAAACAACTTAAATCTTACGCCCGAAAATCCAGCGAAAATGCGGTCGAGATTGACTTGCGGGAATGTGTCGCCTCGGCCATGGCGATGATGGCCCCGCAGCTTGGCAAAGAAACCGTGCGCATTGTGCAAACCCTGCCCGAGGGCAAGGTTTGCACTTTGGGTGATACCGTGCGCGTTGAACAAATCATTATCAACCTATTGCGCAACGCACTAGATGCCTTGAAGGACATCCCCGAGCCGCGCATTGAAATCGCACTGGAGGCGGGCGACAAAGCCCAGCTTTCAGTGCGCGATAACGGCCCCGGTTTTGAAGACCCCGAGGCGCTTTTTGAGCCGTTTTACACCACCAAAGCCCCCGGAGAGGGCGTGGGCCTCGGCCTCGCCATTTCCGCAGGTATCGCCACCGAAATGGGGGGGCGCCTGATGGCGCAAAATGCCACCCCACTTGGCGCCATATTTACGTTAGAACTCCCCCTAGCCCAAACCCAAAACGAGGCAGCAGCATAATGTCAGACGACTATAAAATCGCAATCATCGACGACGAAGCCCATATGAGGGATTCGATCTCTCAATGGCTTGAGCTCAGCGGGTTCAAAACCCTAACTTTTGAAAATGCCGAGGTGGCCTTGGCCGAAATCGGAAGTAAATTCAAAGGCATAGTGGTGTCTGATATCCGCATGCCCGGCATGGGTGGGATGGAGCTGCTTAAGCGTTTGCACGGTACAGACCCAAGCCTACCCGTAATCCTGATCACTGGCCACGGTGACGTGCAGATGGCCGTTGAGGCCATGCAAATTGGTGCCTATGACTTCATGGAAAAGCCCTTTGACCCCGAGCGCCTAGCTGATCTCTCTAAGCGCGCGATTGCCGCCCGCAAGCTTACGCTTGAAAACCGTGCTCTGCGCCGCGAGCTTTCGGATGGTTCGGTGCTGTTACGCAAGCTCATGGGCACCTCCCCGAGCATTGAAAAACTGCGCGAAGACATCCTTGATATCGCCTTTGCTGACAGCAATGTGCACATCTGCGGTGAAACCGGCACCGGCAAAAGCCTGATCGCCCACGCCATTCATGCCTGCGGCCCACGCCAAGGCAAAGATATCATCACCCTAAATTGCGCGGCAATGGATGACGAAACCCTCACAAAACACCTGTTTGGCCCATCTGACGCTGCCGATATCCGGCCAGTTGCCGAAATGTCAGACCCGTGCACCCTGTGCCTTGAGGATGCAGGTGAGCTATCTACTGAGCTACAAGCCAAGCTCCTCAGCTTCATTGAATCGCTGGATACGGAGGATGGCGAGCCGCCACGGGTGCGGATCATCTCGGTGTCTAGCCTTGATGAAGGCACGACACAGCTCAAAGACCAGCTTCGGCCTGAGCTGTATTTCCGCCTATCCAGCATGGAAATTCTGGTGCCCACTTTGCGCGAGCGCGGCGAAGACACCCTTGTGCTATTCTCCCGTTTCACCCAGCTATTTGCCGAGGAATACGGCATAGATGCCCCCGAAATTTCGGCAACAGATGCCGCCAACCTACTCAAAGCCCAGTGGCCCGGCAATATCCGCCAGCTGCAAAACCTAGCCGAGCGCGTGGTGATGCAAAGCCAGCACGGCGCTGAGGAAGTGAGCAAGCTATTGGCAAGCGCTGCTGACGAGCCAAGCACGGATGCCCCCGGGGAAAAGCCGCTGAAAGAGCATGTGGAAGCTTTTGAACGTATGTTGATCGACAACGCCCTGCGCCGCCATACCGGCTCTGTTGCCAAAGTCATGGAGGAGCTGGTGCTGCCGCGCCGGACCTTAAACGAAAAAATGGCGAAATACAGCTTGAGCCGCGCAGATTACCTTTAGGTATAAAAAAACGCGCCCCGGAATCGGGATGCGTTTTTAAGTGCCGCCATCTTACCGAACGTAGTTGTAATTTGAAATCACACACACATTCACGCCAAATTTCTTCAACTCTTGGCCGTTGCTAAAGCGCGCTTTGAAATCAAAAATACAGGCACCCGTGCCATCATCAAAGTTAATGCGAGTCGTGCGGCCTGAGGGCAGAACCGTACTTGGCCCGAGCTGCTCTGGCCCCCAGCTGCTCATATTGGTGTTTGAGGCATAAAAATGCGTCATCGTCATGCCCGTGCTGTTGTTGACATTCACAACACGGTTAAGGCTATCGCCAGAGCTACCACTCACATAGGTGCCGCCGGTTTCACAGGCTGAAAGAGCCAAAAGGCCAGCAAAGGCAAATGCAAATTTCTTCATGAGGGTTCTCCTACTGAATTACGGTTTAACTATTGCTGCATGTACATGCGTCAAAAAAACCAACAAATTGTGGCGCTAGTAAGGCAGCGCCTTCAGGTGCATTGACAAATCACCATAACCAGAGAACCTGCGCTCAAACTCAAGCCCAAGTTTTTGTGCTGCCACCCCCGCAGCCGCCGTTAGGCTATCGTCTTCCGTTTGCGCCAGATAAACCAGTTTATCGTAATTTCCAAAATACATATCCCGCAATTCGGGGTGTTTATCCAAGCCCATGGGCCGCCAAACGAAAGCATCAAACTGGCGCGCCAGAAAATCTGTCAAATAAAAGCTGGTCACCTCGCCGCGCGCGTCAAAGGCCTCGTTGCCCTCGAAAAAGGAATAGCAATGCGGGCCGGATATCATTTCAACCCCGAGCTTTTCACAGCGCGCCGCCAGCAGACCACCGGTGCCGCAATCGGCATAGGCCACAAAAATGCGCTCATATTTATCCCGTGCGGCTTCCACCGCCGCCTCCACCGCATCCGGGATTTTCTCGGGGCGCAGGTGCAGATCCGCTGGCAGGCAGGAAAGTTCCATGTGCTGCCAGTTGTTAAGCTTTATAAGCGCCAGCACCTCGCGGGCCAGCGCACCACAGGCGATGATCAGGGTTTTCATTAAACTTGGTTGTGTTTGCGTGCCATAAATTCTTTGGCGGTTTCCACGGCCACGGCAGCATCACGGCAATAGGCGTCAGAGCCGATCGCCTTACCAAATTCCTCGTTTAGCGGTGCGCCACCCACAAGCACGATGTAATCGTCGCGGATGCCCTGCTCAACCATCGTGTCGATCACGGTTTTCATATAGGGCATGGTGGTGGTCAGCAGCGCCGACATCCCCAGAATATCCGCACCTTCCCGCTTCAACGCGCCGATATAATCCTCAACGGGGTTATTGATGCCAAGATCAACCACCTCAAAGCCAGCGCCTTCCATCATCATCGCCACAAGATTTTTGCCGATATCATGAATATCGCCCTTCACCGTGCCAATGACCATTTTTCCAAGCTGCGGCGCGCCGGTTTCAACAAGAAGCGGCTTGAGAATTCCCATGCCCTTTTTCATCGCACCGGCGGCCAGCAGCACTTCGGGCACAAACAATATTCCATCACGAAAGTCGATCCCGACAATCCGCATGCCTTCAACCAGGGCCTTGGTTAAAATATCATAAGGCAACCATTCGCGCTTGAGCAGAATGCGCACGGCTTCATCTATTTCATCAGCCATGCCGTCATAAAGGTCATCGTGCATTTGCAGCACAAGTTCCGCATCGTCCAGTTCATCTAGGATGAGATCGTCTTCTTCGTCTGACATTGGGCTATCCCTCAGTTATGGTGATTTGCGAAGCAATTCACCTGTTTGTCAAGTTTTGTAGCATTTGCCGGAAACCACTTAGCGATAACCGACAAAGCTATGTCTCACAACGACTATTTCCGCCGCCGCCGTACGCGTTTTGGTGTAGGGGCATCGCCGGTGCCATCACTGTCGGATGAAAACCCGCCCAGCACGGCCGTAATTTCTTCGTCAGTTGGGGCCGCGCCCATCGGGGTTTCTTCAAGCGCTTTACGCATGGCTTTCAGGTGCTCCGGCATGGTGCCACAACAGCCGCCAATAATTTTGGCGCCTGAATTCCGCACCATCACGGCATATTGCCCCATCAATTCCGGTGTGCCATCATAATGGATGTGCCCATGCACAAATTTCGGAATGCCCGCATTGCCCTTGGCCACAATCGGAATTTCAGGGTTGGCGGCCGCAAACCCTTGAATGGTGCGCAGCAAATCAGAGGCCCCTACCCCGCAGTTGGCCCCAAAGCCCAGCGGGCGGTTATCCAGCCCTTGCGCCATTTCCACCATGTCAGAGGAGGTCATCCCCATCATGGTGCGGCCTGCGGTATCAAAGCTCATAGTGCCGACCCACGGCGCATCAATATTGGCAAACGCCTCAGCAGCGGCCTTATATTCTTCGGGTGCCGAAATGGTTTCCAGCCAGAGCACATCGGCCCCGCCTTCCATAAGTGCCGCACCCTGCTCCTGAAACATTTCAACAGCTTCGGCATGGCTTAGCGGCCCGAGTGGCTCAAAAATCTCGCCCGTGGGGCCAACAGAACCCGCGACCACAACAGGCCGCCCGGCTTTGTCGGCCACTTCACGGCCCAGTTCGGCGGCAAGCTTATTCAACTCACGCACACGGTCCTGAGCATTGTGCAGCTTTAGCCGCGCCGCCGTACCGCCAAATGAATTGGTCAGAAAAATATCGGAACCGCTATCCACAGCATCCTGATAGAGCGCCTTAATCTTTTCCGGCTGGTCCACGTTCCAAAGCTCTGGCGCTTCGCCCGCTTCCAGTCCGCGGTTAAACAGGTTTGTGCCCGTGGCCCCGTCGGCCATCAACCAGTCTTTTTCCGCCAGTAGCTTGCTCAGCAAATCCATCTATCCAACCTGTTTTTCTGCGATCAAACGCAAGCGCTCGATCATGGCCCTGAGGCCGTTGCTCCGCTGTGCCGAAAGATGCTGGTCCAGCCCAAGCCGCCCCATCTCCTTCAACGCGTCCACCTTTAGCGCATCGCTGTAAGGCAATCCATCATAAAGCGCATGCAAAACGGCAATAAGCCCGCGCACGATCATCGCGTCACTATCGCCGGTAAAGCGGATAACCCCGCCTGATAGATCAGGCATAATCCAAACCTGCGAGGCACAGCCATGCACCTTGGTTTCGGCAATCTTATGCGCCTCGTCCATCTCGGCCATTTTCTTGCCAAGATCGATCACATAGCGGTAGCGGTCCTCCCACTCATCAATAAACTCAAAATCCTCAACAATCTCTTCAAAACGTTCCGTGGCCATAGTGTCCAACTCCTTTTGTCGAGTATTTAGGCCCTGCACGCGCCATCGTCCACCCCCATGTGGCGCTTTGCCCGTGGTGTGCGGCGTAGTTTGTTTATTTGAGAGCAGGCGCTTCATAAAAACTCAACAAAGAACCGCCATGCAGACAAAGCCGACATCATTTGTTGTCAAATTTGGCTCAGTTGCTAATATGAGCCGCTGGTGGAACGCTTGATTTCCATTTTCAGGCACGAAAGTTCTGCTCAAAGAATGGAAATTGAGAAATGATACAAATTGTTCCGGTCCTATCGGGCTCCTTACTATTTTCTGTGATGATTTCTATGAGCGCATATCAGCAAGTTAAATCTAAATGGTGGAAGGGCCCATCTCTGGCAATTCTTCTTTTTTGTTTTGGTTTACTCGTCATGCTTGTAACGGTTTACCAAGATAGCGCTAGCCCGAACCATCTTGTCCTAACTTTATACAGGACTGCATTTATTGGTTCCTTCACGGTTTTCATTGGGTCACTTCTGGCACTATGTCTTCGTTCCTACTTAAGCCGCCGAACAATCTCCGCGGGGGCCGCGATAGGCGTTTTTACTCTCTCCTGCGTCTTGCTCTCGAAGGTTGACTTCGCATGAATTACTCAGAACGAATGGGCTCAAACCGGCTATCCAGTGTTTTGTGTCGATATCTGACTTTGTGTCCTTCCCCCCAAAAGGACAAACTATTCTGCGTGCCTCAACGCCCAAGCTAAAGCGGCATCCACGGTTTCGACCATTTCCATATCCGGCAGCTTTGGCCGCTCGATCAGGATCACCGGAATGCCAAGTTCTCTCGCTGCGCCAAGCTTAGGCCAGCCGCCGCGCCCGCCGGCATTATGCACGACCAAGGCATCAATGCCCTGCGCCTCAAGCTCTGCCACTTCCCCCGCCACATCAAACGGGCCACGCATAGAGCGCACGCGCCCGCGGGGCGGCACGGGCGGGTGCGGGGCGTTGCGGCTGCGAATACAAAGCGCGATATTTGAAAGCCGGTAGAAGGGCGCCAACCGCCCGTTGCCCACCGCCAGAGAGGCACATTTAGCACCGCTTGCGGCCAAAATGCTTGCAGCGTCTTCGGCGTTTGCCGCCATGGTCCAGCTATCGCCAGCCTCTGGCTGCCAGCCAGCGCGCGCTAGCCCAATGTGCGGTTTGCCTGCCAGCGAAAGCGCCGCGCATTCCCACAGGTCCGTATCAAACGGATGCGGGGCGACCACGGCGATCTCCCCCGAAGGGTCCACCTCTATGCCCGCCTTACCCAGCGCGATTTCCAGCAGGTCAGCCTCCCGAGAGCCGCCGATTAGTGCCAGCTTCATAGCTCTACAATCGTTACGCCCTTAGGCCCCGCCGAAAGCGCAATTTCGCCGCGTTTAAGGCGCAAAGCATCTTCGCCAAACACTTCGCGCCGCCAACCGGTGAGCGCATGCACATCGGGGGCGTCTTCACTCGCAATCCTGTCTAGGTCAGCCGCCGTGGCAATAAGCTTGCTGGCCACACCCTCACGCGCGGTTTTTGCCTTAAGCAACACCCGCAGCAAATCGCCCAGCGCCTCGTTGCCCTGTGGCTTTTCGCGCGGCTTTGGCGGCTTGGGCAGGTCTTTCTCCGGCATATCCATAGCAGATTTCACCGCCTTTAAAATCCCCTCGGCAATCGGGCCTTTTCGCCCCTCGCGCAGCAGGCGCGAACGCCCGAGGTCTCTTAATTCTTGCGGTTTATTCGCGGCCAGCTCCAGTAGGGCATCATCCTTAAAAATCCGTGGGCGCGGTAGGTTCCTATCCTGCGCGTAACGTTCGCGAAACTCAGCCAGCGCATGGGCCACGGCCAAAAAACGCGGCGAGTTCGTGCGGGTTTTCAGCCGCTTGCCTGCATCCTCAGGCTTAATCACATAGGTATCAGGGTTCAGCAGCACCGCCAGCTCTTCCTGCACCCAAGCCTCACGGTCCTTTGCTTTCAGCTCTTTGGCCAAAAATTCATACACCACCCGTAGGTGGGTCACATCCCCAATCGCATAGGTCTTTTGCTTATCGGTCAGCGGGCGACGGGACCAATCGGTAAAGCGGCTGGATTTATCTACCTGTTGGCGCGCTATTTTGCGCACCAGCGTCTCATAGCCCACCTGCTCACCAAAGCCACAGACCATCGCTGCCACTTGGGTATCAAAGAAAGGGGCCGGAATGACCCCCGCCTCCACTGCGAATATCTCCAAGTCCTGCCGCGCAGCGTGAAAGACCTTCACGACGTTCTCGTCCTCAAACAGCCCATAGAGCGGCGCAAGGTCCATGTCATTTTCGAGCGGATCAATGAGCGCGCTGCCCTTATCGCCCTCCCCGGGCATGGCGACCTGCACCAAGCAGAGCTTGGAATAATAGGTCCGCTCTCGGAGGAATTCGGTATCTACGGTGACGTAGGGATGGGTGGCGCACTCGGTGCAAAATTCTGCCAGCGCCTCGGTGGTTGTTATTGTTTTCATAACCCTGCTATATCTCTGAATATCGCTTAATGCCACCATTTTTGAGGCCCCCATGCGCGCTACACTCGATTTTGACCTTGCCACCCCTGAAGCCCCGCCCCAAGCGTCGGTAGATGCGGCCATAAAACTGCTGAAATCCGGCTTTCTGTTTCGCTATGCCGAAATGGGCTCCGAAGGAAATGAGGCAGCCCTTTTGGAGCAAGAATTTGCAGCACTTTTAGGCCGGAAATACTGCATTGCGGTTAATTCCGGCGGCTCGGCTATTTTTCTGGCGCTCAAGGCAGCAGGGGTAAAGCCCGCTGATAAGATATTGCTCAACGCCTTTACACTCGCGCCCGTGCCCGGTGCCATCGAGCATCTGCACGCTGAGTCTGTGCTCGTCGAAATCAACGAGCGCCTCGTGATCGACCCTGCCGATCTTCGCGCGAAAGCCAAGGCCTCGGGTGCTAAATACCTGCTTATGTCTCACATGCGCGGCCATGTGGCCGATATGGAGGCGGTCGCCGCCATTTGCGAAGAGTTTAGCATTAAAATGATTGAGGACTGCGCCCACACTATGGGCGCCACATGGAATGGCACACAAACCGGCCAATTCGGCCTTGCGGGGGCCTTCTCCAGCCAGTCCTACAAGCAGTTCAACACCGGAGAAGGCGGGCTTATTGTTACTGATGATGAAGACCTAGCTGCCCGTGCCATCCTGATGTCTGGCAGCTATATGCTTTATCCTCAGCACGCGGCTGCCCCCTCTGAGGCAGTATTTGCCCGCTGGAAAGGCGCAGCGGCCAACCACTCCATGCGGATGTCCGCCCTCGTGGCCGCCATCCTGCGCCCCCAGCTTTCGCTCCTGCCTGCCCGCAACGCCCGTTGGCGCGAAGTGCATGACCGCATAGCTGGCCGCCTTGCAACCCACCAGCTTACCCGCCAGCCCCAGCGCCCACCCGAGGAAGACTATACGCCCACCTCGCTGCAATTTTTTATGGAGGGCCTGAGCCAGCCGCAAATTGAAGCGGTGATCAAAGATAGCACCGCCCACGGCGTGCCCATAAAGTTTTTTGGCGGCAACACACCCCAAGGCTTCACCTCCCGCGCCCTACATTGGGAATATGTAAGCCCCCAGCCCCTGCCCCGCTCCGAGGCCATTCTTGCCACCCTGTGTGACATTCGCCTGCCGCTCGGGCTATCAAACGAACAAGCCGACACCCTTGCAGATGTGGTATTGGAAAGCCTCAACGAGGCCCTGATATGAGTCGCCTGACCCTACGCAATATCGAGATATTCATTGCCGCCATTGAGGAAGGCTCGGTGGCCGCAGCCGCCCGGCGGCTTGAAACCAGCCCCTCCTCCATCTCCCAGCACCTCAGCAACCTAGAGGAAGACCTCGGCACCACGATCATTGACCGCTCAACCCGCCCGCTAGCCCTTACCCCCGCCGGTGTGCTTTTTCGTCGCCGTGCTGCCAACATCCTAAATGAGGCCACCCGCGCCCGTGCCGAACTGGCGGCTGCCGACTACACCACCCTCACGCATCTCTCTCTTGCTGTGATCGACGATTTTGAGCCAGACGTAACGCCCGCCCTTATGGCCAGCCTCGCCGCTGAAATGCCCGAATGCCACATTGCGCTGCAAACAGGTGCCAGCCATGCCAACCTCGCCGCGCTGGAGAGCCGCGCGGTGGATATGTGCATTGCTGCCGAGCCAGACACGCCCGAAGGTTGGATGGAAATCTACCCACTATTGAACGAACCTTTTGTGCTGCTCGCACCCAAAGGCGTGGTGAATCAGGCCAAGCCCACCCTCCCCCAGTTGCTTGACAAGCCCTTTATCCGTTTCCCACGGGATCAAGTAGTGGGCCGCATGATTGAAGCCCGCCTAACCGCTGAGCATATTGCGCTTCCGCAAAAATTCGAGATTGACAGCTACCAATCCATCATGGCCATGGTGGCCCAAGGCACCGGCTGGGCCATCGCCCCGCCCATGTGCTATCTGCGCGCGCAACGCTTCCAGCCGCAGGTTGATATCCTCCCCCTACCTTTTGATGGCCTCGCCCGCCATATCTCGCTTTTTGCACGAAAAGACACGTTAGATACTATGCCCAAAGGCATTGCTCTGCGGCTTTCTACGCTGATAGAAGAGGCCCTGATTAAGCCAACAACGTTACGCCACCCATGGCTAAAAGGAGGGTTCAGGCGGCTGCCGGAATAATTTATTAACATAAACCCCGATATTTTAGGCTTATCTGCGCGACATTCATATGGATGTTCAAACCTATAATCGCAATTCACCATTGCACGATATCACACACAACCATTTTCGCTGGTTGATTTTATGGGGAGCAGCCCCCTTTCCTCCGAGATTACTATGAGCGAGTTCAGCACTATTGGCGGGCAGCTTCGTTTTAACTTTGATGAGTATTGTGAGGGCTACGTGGAAAGCTGTCTTGAATTTGATACGCAGAAATTCTGGCAAACCACCTATCTTTTTTAATGCCCACGGCACGGTTTAGGGGCGGATGTCTATCCCTGAACAGGGCACATGTGTTTCCAGTGGCGGTCGAGCTTCTGCCGTTCTGGCGAGCACTTCAATTACCGCCGATATTTGCGCTTATGACGGTTTGCAGACTTCGGCATTTATGTCACGCACCAAATGCGTTTCTAGCAAATAGTATCTATATAACTATTTTAGACTTTTATCCGGGCGCCCTTTTTTATGACGCCTGTATCAGCGATATTGACGTAGTGTTTGAGGGGTTTTAGGCTCCTTACCCACCAGACTGCTTTTCCCTCTGCGGGGCTAAAGCCCCACTCGGGAAAAGCACGGTTTTCAGCTAGCTGAAAACACGGGTTGCCGCCGGCCGTGGCCTCGCTGCGCTCGGCGGTTTGTTTGGCTGGTGTGGTTAGGATGCAATCAGCATCCGCGCTTCTGACACGCAATCAAGGATGAAGCTGATGGTTTCGTCTAAATCTTCGCGGCTCATGCCCACAGGCAAGCGAATATCACAGGCGCGCTTTAGCATTGCCCGGGTGATGGGCAGCTCTGGCACATTGCCAATAAATTTCCAGTTCCAGAATACGCGGGCATTATCGCCCTGCATACCAAATATGCTGATAGGATTACCCCGCACGGTGGAGATTTCCATAACTCGCATAGCTTGAGCATCATCAAAGCCTACAAGGTTAAACTGCAAAGAATCCGGGGCGCGGCGCTCGCGCGGATCAGCTGGCGGCACCGAGATCAACGGCGAGGCATTTAGCTTTTCAGCCACATAATTGTAGTTCTTCAGCCCCTTAGCCACCCGCTCGTCAATTAGCGGAATTTGCGGCCGGATGACCGCCGCAGAAAGGTTGTTCATCCGCAGGTTAAACAGCGGAAACAGGTTTTGATATTTCTCAAACGGCACTTCTGCGTGCCCATGCTTGGACCAATTATGCTCATATGCGCCCGACATAAACACCGCCTTGGCGATGATATCAGGGTCATCCGTGAGCAAAATACCGCCCTCGCCACCATTGACCATTTTGTAGCTTTGGAAGCTAAAGCAGCCAACGGCCCCAATGGTGCCAACCTTACGGTTGTTCCACAAAGTGCCAAGCGAGTGCGCTGCGTCTTCCACCAATGGCACCCCGCGCGCATCACATAGCGCCTTTATGGCATCCATATCTGACGTGTGCCCGCGCATATGCGAGATAACCACAGCACCAATATTCCCGTTTAGCTTGGCCTCAAAATCCGCCATATCTATGCGCAGGTTTTCGCCAACCTCGACCAGCACCGGCAAAGCCCCTGCATGCACCACGGCAGACGGCACGGCGGCAAATGTCCACGCCGGGATAAGAACCTGATCGCCCGGTTTCACCCCTACACAAAGCATGGAAAGATAAATAGCGGAAGATGCCGAATTAACAGCCAGCGCGTATTTGCTGCCCATATAGGCGGCAAAATCCTTTTCAAGCAGCGTAACTTGTGAAGGGTTATCGACCTTGGCGGTATAGCGAAACAGATCCCCCGTTTCCATCAACCCGTCAATAACCTCTCGGGCGGCTTTGGGAATGGGTTCTGCATCATAAACACTGCGCTTACTCGACATCATATTCTCTTTTTTTAAATGTTACCTTTAATATTTACATACACCCAAGCTGCGATTCGAAAAAGTGTTAATTCCAAAGGTAGCAATTTTTCGCCAAACAACTGAAACCGCGCAAGGGATCTGGCCATGCAGGCGGAAAATTAACGACTAATTGTTAGGAATGGCTCCGGCGGTAGGGATCGAACCTACGACAAATTGATTAACAGTCAACTGCTCTACCACTGAGCTACGCCGGAACAGGCCACGCTTAAAGCGTCGGTGAGGGCGATATAGCAAAGCCGATTTGTGGCCACAAGAGGATAATCGCCAAAGTTTGAAAATATGTTGCGAATGGAAGGCGTCCCGATGCGGCGCGTCAACCGTTGCGTTTTGTTGCAAGGTTTTCCCTGCGCCGCGCTCAAACCTATGCGATAGCCGAAAAAAGCACTGCCGTTGCTGCGCGGCGCGAGCACAATCTCTCAAAATAGTGCAAAGCTAGACGCGCCGCGATAGCCGAGCGAAGCGAGGCACCATATGGGCGCCCTTGAATCCGCCTATTGGCGAGATGGCGGCGCAAAGTGGCATCAACCCATGGCCCCGCGGGTTACGTATATCCGTACCAAACTCAGCTACGATCACAGGTTTTTCCGGCGCCAAAGCCGCAATCGGTGTGCTAAACGCCGCCACCGCCTGCCCCCATGCTGCCAGATCGGAATCAAAACCACCGCCCACAATGGCATGCAGGGGATAAAGCGGCGCGGGGTGGCTTAGCTCCGTATCCGAGCGTAGCATCAGCCCGTTATAGAACGTGCACCCAACCCGCCATTTGCGCCGGAAAGGCCCGGCCCTGAAATCAGTTATGGCTAAACATCACCCGTGCCACGCGCTTACCCATCAAGCGCTCATAATCGCAGACTTGCTCCGGTGTTATATCGTCCTATTAACCCACCAATTCAAAGCGCCCTCCAAAACGGATAGGGCCATTACAGCAGACCTTGCCACGCTGGCACAGGTCTATTAAATGCGAAAACACATTGCGCGCCGCCATCGGCAAAAGTCGGCCGTCTAGGCCTTGATACACGGTCGCCGTGATGTCTGAAATTCCCCCGGGCAGCGCCTCCAAAATCTGCGCTTCCCGTTCCAGCCTATGATTTATCTGATAGGTCAGCATTGCTTGCGGGTCTTCCAGCACGGGCCCGTGGCCAGGAAAATAGCGCGCCTCACCGCGTGCTTGTAGCTTGCGCAGCGACGCCATAAATTGCGTTAGGTCCCCATCAGGCGGAGAAACAAGCGTGGTGGACCATGCCATCACATGATCCCCGCTCAAAAGCCCGCCTGCAAAAGCAAAACACAGGTGGTTAGACATATGGCCGGGCGTGTGAACAGCCTCCACAGCCCAGCCCGCGCCTCTCACGATATCGCCATCCGCCAGCTGCTGATCTGGCACAAAATTCCTATCTATACCCTCACCACCATCAAGCTCACCAAGCCCGCGCATACCCTCACTCATCCCCGCCCCGCTTGGGCCAAAAGCCAGCACGGGGGCGTCAAAAGCTTTCGCGAGTGGTGAGTGGTCTACGTGTGAATGAGTTACCAAAACATGGCTCACGCGCCGCCCGCCGATCGCGCGCTGTAGCGCTTCAAAATGCGCGGGGTCATTTGGCCCAGGGTCAATCACGGCCACTTCGCTTTCCCCAAGAATATAACTCTGGGTTCCGGTAAAGGTCATCGGCGACGCATTAGGGGCGGTCACCACCGAAAGCCCCTCCGCCAGCACCTTTGCCACGCCAATCTTCGGCTTATGCTCTGTGTTAAACATCTGCGCCCCCTTGCGCTATGGCCCCTTGCCGCTTAACCCTTAGCTATGAATTTTGGTTGGCTCAAGCGTTACATGCCGCGCTCGCTCTTTGGGCGGGCTTTGCTAATTTTGTTGCTGCCGATGATCGGGCTGCAGTTGGTTGTCGGTCAAGTGTTTATCCAGCGCCACTTTCAGAGTGTTACCGAACAAATGGCGGCCTCGGTTATTCTAGAACTCAAATTTGCCATTGAGCAGGTAGCCCGCGCCGAAGATCCGCAGGCCGCACTTGATGAAATATCGGTAAATCTTGAAATGCTATTGTTACTCACCCCCAACGCGCCGCCCCTTCCCAGCGACCAAGTGGCGTTTTATGACCTTTCCGGTAAAACCCTCATAAAGGCGCTGCATCGCGATATTGAGCACCCGCTTTCGGTAGACCTCCAAAGCGTGCCCGACCGTGTGGCGCTGAATATAGAGCTGGAAAAGGGCCAGCTTGAAGCTGTAATTTCACGCGGGCGGGTAACGGCGCTGAACCCCCATCAACTCTTGGTGCTTATGCTGCTTGCGGCCATCATCCTCACCGTTATTTCCATCCTGTTTCTGCGCAACCAAACCCGCCCCATCAACCGCTTGGCCGAAGCGGCCGAGGCTTATGGCAAAGGGCGTGACGCCCCCATCCACCCCGCAGGCTCTACCGAGGTGCGCCGCGCCGCACTGGCCTTCCTGAGCATGCGCAACAAGCTGGAGCGACAGGTAGAGCAGCGCACACAAATGCTCTCTGGCGTTAGCCATGATCTGCGCACACCACTCACTCGCATGAAGCTAGCCGTGGAGCTTATGGGCGACGGCGAAGAACTAAAAGCCGACATTGCCGAGATGGAGCAAATGCTTGATGGTTTTCTCGCTTTTGCTCGTGACAACCAAGTTGAGGCTGGCCAGCCGGTAGACCCAATCGCGCTTGCCCAAACTATTGCCCAAAAATGCGGTGATATCCCCGTCAATATCTTGCGATCAACGGCTGATAATAAAAACGTTGTGCTACGCCAAGATGCGATCACACGTGCGCTACAAAACCTAATTAGCAATGGGCAACACTATGGCAACACGGTGCATTTGTCCGTGGCTCTCAGTCAGCGCTTTCTGGAATATCGCGTTGAGGATGACGGCCCCGGCATTCCGCCCGAGGCCGTTGAGCGGGCCATGCAGCCTTTTGCGCGGCTAGACGAAGCGCGGGGCCACCATGCGGGCGTGGGGCTTGGCCTAAGCATAACCCTTGATATTGCCCGCGCCCATGGCGGCACTCTAGAGTTGGGACGAAGTGAGGATTTGGGCGGACTAAGCGCCAAAATCGTGATCCCCCGCTAAATGCACGCACGACTACAGGCGAAGCTATGCAGCCAAATTATAGTTTGACAGCTGATTATATTCCTCAATCCCCTGGCCCGCGCAGGTCATAGCGCCTGAAAGAAAATGGATGGCATCCAGTCTGTGATGTAGGCAAACTTATTCTCATCTCCATTTGGAACATTGGAAAAGTTCACATACCAAGCTGATTTGGTTTGGCCGACGTAAAACTCCCGCCCCTTACTTTCAAAAATCACGCCCGAGATGGCCATTTGCAGCGGCTCATAATGGCAATTCGAGCACCGCATCAAGTCTGCGCGGGAATACCCGTAAAATGGCAGGCTGTCCCAAAACTGAAAGGGCTACCGCAGCACAGCTAACTGGCGATGACAGCGAAGCCTAGCGGGACCTCAGCAAAAATCTGCCAGCCACCGGCAGACACAACCATTGTGGTTTTCAGTAGCCTATTTGATAAAAATGCACGCTGTGATGGAATAACTGCGGCGCGTCCAAGTTTTAACCCTCAGCATGAACGCCTGAAGACAAACTGGCAATGAGTAGTGTCGCCCCAAGCTTCATCTAAATATCCTCCTGCATGCGGCTCAGCCCAGCTTGGGCAAAATATCCCACATAAGCTCCCAGCTCCAGCGCCTTTTGCGGGTTAGAGGCATTGCCGTCCAGCGCCCGTTTTTTCACCCCCTGTAAAATGGCCGCCATGCGGAAAAAACTGAACGCCACATAAAACTGCATATCGGGCACAGGGATACCCATGCGCGCAGCATAATCGGCTATGTAAGCCTTATCAGACGGTATTCCGAGCGCTTCACGGTCGACGCCCGCCAAGCCGCGCCCCTCAGCCCCCACAGGCATTTGCCACTGCATAAGCTGTGCGCCAAGATCCGCCAGTGGGTGGCCAAGGGTTGAAAGCTCCCAATCAAGAATGGCGGCTAATGTATTGGTTTTTTTATCAAAAAGAAGATTATCAATCCGCCAGTCTCCGTGCACTAGAGATATGGTGCCGTCGTCGGGCGGCTGGTTGTTTGCTAACCAGTTGATCAACCCATCCATGGCAGGAATCACCTCTGTGGCACTGGCTTCATATTGCTTGCTCCAGCGGCTAAGTTGGCGCTCAAAATAGTTCCCCGGCGGGCCATAATTTTGCAGCCCCGCTTTGGCCAGATCAACCGAATGCACCGCAGCCAAGCCTGCGTTCATCTGGTCATATATCTCCCGGCGGTCTTGAGGTGTTAACCCTTGCAAGCGCGGGTCGCCGTAGTTTTCGCCTTCGGAAAAAGCCATGAGGTAAAACATGGTTTCAGAGACCGCCGGATCATCGCACAGCACAAAAACCTTTGGCACGGGAAGTCCTTGTGCATGCAAGGCCTTCAGCACCCTAAACTCACGATCCACCGCATGGGCCGATTTTAGCAGCTTACCCGCAGGCTTGCTTCGCAATACAAATTTGCCGCTGGGCGTGGTCAGGATATAGGTTGGGTTGCTCTGCCCGCTCGGGGTTTTTGCCACCTTGACCGGCCCTTTAAATCCATCGACTTCTGCCTCAAGGTATTCAGTTAACCGCTTAAAATCCATCAGATTTTCTCATTGGTATATTGCCGAAGCTCCTTACGCGCGACCTGCCGACGGTGCACAGCATCCGGCCCATCTGCCAGCCGCAGCGTGCGTACATGAGTCCAGCTC
Organism: Paracoccaceae bacterium; assembly: GCA_016744015.1. Lineage (GTDB taxonomy): Bacteria > Pseudomonadota > Alphaproteobacteria > Rhodobacterales > Rhodobacteraceae > UBA3077. Next base: position 128,570 of record JADGFD010000004.1, read on the forward strand.
GCTGCCAGTGGTGTATCTTGTGAAACCCCTTGCCCGCCAAACATTTGCACCGCTTCATCCACCACCTTAAGCGCAACTTTGGGCGCGACCACCTTGATCATACTTATCCATGGTGCCGCTGCCTTGGCGTCGCCTTGGTCCATAAACCACGCCGCTTTCAGGCACAGCAAGCGCGCCTGCTCAATCTCCATTCGGCATTCGGCGATAATATCGTAATTCGCCCCCAGATGCGCGATTTTTTGGCCAAAAGCCTCCCGCGCCAACCCCCGCTTGCACATAAGCTCAAGCGCATTTTCAGCGTGGCCAATGGCGCGCATACAGTGGTGAATCCGGCCCGGCCCAAGCCGCCCCTGCGAAATATCAAAGCCGCGTCCTTCGCCGAGTAAAAGGTTTGCAGCCGGCACCCGCACGTCGGTAAATCGGATATGCATATGCCCGTGCGGCGCGTCATCATGGCCATAAACTTCCATTGGCCGAAGCACTTCAACGCCCGCAGCATCAGCAGGCACCAAAACCATAGAATGGCGGCGATATTTGTGGTCCCCCTCTCCGCCGGTTTTCACCATCACGATGTAAATCTCACAGCGCGGGTCCCCGGCCCCACTGGCCCACCACTTTTCGCCATTCAGCACATAGTCATCACCATCCCGCACGCAAGACATCGAAATATTGGTCGCATCAGAGCTGGCCATATCCGGCTCCGTCATCAAATAAGCAGACCGGATTTCACCGTTAAGCAAAGGCGTTAGCCACGTTTCTTTATGCTCGGGCGTGCCGTAGCGCTCCAGAACTTCCATATTGCCGGTATCTGGCGCCGAGCAATTAAACACCTCAGCCCCCAGCGGGGTTTTCCCCATTTCCTCGGCCAAAAAGGCATATTCAACCGTGCTCAGCCCATAGCCCTTATCACTATCCGTTAGCCAAAAATTCCACAGTCCACGCGCGCGCGCCTCGGCCTTCAAACCCTCCAGAATTTCGGTCATCCGCGGCGTATAAACAAAACGACCCCCGCCCTTACCAACCTCGCTACGATATTCCTCTTCCAACGGCGCAATTTCCGCCGTCACCATCTCGCGCACCGCCTCAACCAGCGGGGCCACTTTTTTGGTTATACCTAAATCCATTTTCATCTCCTGAACGCTCGTTCACATAATGGCCGGATTTTCAGGCAAGGCAACCACAATCACATTGACGCCACGCCAGCACCGCGCTAAATCAGCCGTAATGCGGGTGTAGCTCAGTTGGTAGAGCATCAGCTTCCCAAGCTGAATGTCGAGGGTTCGAGCCCCTTCGCCCGCTCCAAATACTTCTAAAACTGGGGTTCGGAGTTTACCAATCTGATTTCACAAAACGGTTTAGGTTATTCTACCACCCCTGCCAGATATTGAGTCGAAAACCAATTATCCAGAATTTCAAATGGAGCGCTTTGACTAAGACCGTTTTTTAGTGAGGTACCCACCGCTAATCCCGGCTAGATACTTGATTGTCCAACGTGGCCCGAAGAGACGCAACGAAACTGACCGCAGCATTTGAAAACCTTTATAGGCAATGCCGCTTTTTTTCACTCGAAAATCTTCGGAATAAACATTTGCAATAACATCATATCCATTGCTATCCAGCCATTTTAGAAAGAACGGCTCGTCGAAAAAATGCAAATGCCCGTATTTTTCAAACTGCCTCTCCGGAACGCTCCCCCGTAAACTGTAAAACAAGTTATATTCTAACGGCACATTAATATACTGATATTCCGAACGTAAAGCACATTCGTCAAGCATTTCCAGCATATCTGGGCAGTGCTCCATTACGTGAATCAAAGATACGATACTGCACTTTTGCGTTGGGTCAATTTCGGAAATAGAATTTTTGCTGTATTTAACCCTATCAACAACCCCTTTCTGCGCAGCCAAAGAATTCGCGATCTCAACAGCCGTATCGGAGATATCAATGCCTTCTAGAGCCACACTCTTTAAACGGGCATCAGCAGACATCTCTGCCAAAACCCCACCAGAGCCACTTCCTACGTCAAGGATCGAGTCAATTTTATCAAAAATACCGGCATTCTCCAGCGCTTCAAGAAATGCCGATGCACGGTAAAGGGACACTTCGTCTTCCCAGTTATTTGTGTTGCTCTGATACGATTCAGCATTGTATAGGTTGCGCGAGCGCTCTTGGTCTATGATTGCCAATTTTCTTTCCTTTTATGTATAGCTAGAATGCTGCAAAACAGCCTTCAACCACGCGGCTGATGAAGAGTAAATGCAGCTACTTCATTAAAAACTGGTTAATACTAGCTTAATCGCTAAGCTTACGCCTGAATTTCCTTAACCGTCAGCCCATAGCCACCCGCCGCCACGTAATCCTTTTCGGCCTGCGTAGACATCCGGCCCAAGGCTTTATTCCGATACGGAAAACGTCCGAATTTGCGGATAACCTCCCGGTGGGCGCGCGGGTGTAAGAACCGGCCCTCGCCAGACATATTTTGCTTAAACATCCGCATGCAGGTGTCTTGGTCGGCCAGCACTTCGGAATGCATCAGCGGCAGGTAGAAAAACTGCCGCATGGGCTCATCAATCTCTAAGTCTTGCCCCGCAAAAATAGCGCGTTTGGCAATGCAGCGCGCCTTGCTATCGGTGGCAAAACTATCACCCGAGCCGCGAAACATATTGCGCGGGAACTGGTCAATCGCGATCAGCAGCGCCAGCGCGCCTTTGGCCTCCCCCGGCCAATTATCATAATCGCCTGCGCGAATATCGTGCCAAAAATCAAGGTAGCGGTCGCGGATTCTCTGGTCAAGCGCGGGGTCGGCCATATACCAGCCCTTTTGCCCCACTTCATTTTGCCAGAAATCTATAATTCCATCAGGTGTAATGCTCATTGGCCTGTTTCCCAAGATTGTGCCCGCCCTCAGCTAAACGACTAAATATTGATTCGGGCAAGCATAATTTCACGCCACATCGCTGTCCTCCTCCGCTTCTGCGGCCTCGATGGCAACTTCTTGCGCAACTTCGGCGGCAATCGGGGTGGATTGCGGCATAACAGGGGTGTAGCTCATGGTGTCTTCTATCGGGATAGCCTCGCGGCGGGTCATACGGTAGGCACCGTAAATAGTGATGCTGCCCATAAGCAAGATCAACGCATAATAATAGCTAAACGCGCCGTAGCGTGTCATTGCAAGGCCCACAAGCACCGGCGTGCCGGCCGCCCCGATACCATTGAGAAACACCAAAGCACCAGAAGCATTGGCCATATCCTCAGGCTCAAGGTAATCATTTGTGTGCGCAATCAGAAGCGAGTAAAGTGGGCTACCGGTGGAGCCGATCAGGAATCCAAGCGCAAGCAGCATGTAAAACGAGCCCGCAAAGGGTAGCGCAACCGCAATGCAGATAGCAGAAATGCCGGTTATGATGACGATCAATAGGCGGCGATCCATTCGGTCAGACATCCAGCCAATAGGGTATTGCATCACCACCGCCCCTAGGTAGCTCACACCAACCAGCAGCGAAATTTCACTGGTGGCAAGCCCGCTTTCGGTCGCAAAAACGGCTGTCATCCCAAACAGCACCGAAAGAATACCACCAAGAACGAATGACCCCACAGCCCCAAGCGGAGATGTTTTGAACAAGCGCCTAAGCGTCATTGGTGGGGAGGCATGAAAGGCCGGCGCAGGAGAAACCGAAAGCAGAATTGGCGCAAAAGACACTGAAACCAGTATCGAGATCACCGCAAAAAGCACAAAGCCAGAGGGGTCTGCCATCAGGATCAAGAACTGCGCCAGCACCAGCCCCAGCATCTGGATGATCATATAGGCCGAAAGCGCCTGCCCGCGGGTTTCGTTGGTTGCGGCATCATTCAGCCAGCTTTCCGCCACCACATAGACGCCGGAAAAACCAAAGCCAACAATCAGCCGCAAGAGCGCCCAAATGTAAGGGTCCGGCGCCATGGCATAGCCAATAAAAGCCGCCGAAACCAGCGAGGCCAGCGCTGCAAACACCCGCACATGCCCAACGCGTCGAATAAGCTGCGGGGCAAGCTTAGAGCCGATTAAAAAGCCCACGTAATAAGCTGTCATCACGTATGACATGGTGGTGGGGCCAAAGCCCTCAAGCGCGCCGCGCACCGAAAGCAGCGTGCCTTGGGTACCGTTGCCTAGCATCAAAAGAAACATGCCTAGCAGCAAGGCCCATGAGTTTTTGAGAATATATCCCATTGCGCGAATCTCTTATATATTTTCCCCTCGTTGAATCCGCTGTAAACGCGGCGCGCTTAAAAAGATATATGTGTTTTGCTGTTAAGGCTGATTTTTAGCGCCCGCCAGATGATAAACACACTGGCTACCAACCAAAGCCCGCCCCAAAGCACTGTTGGAAGGCCAGTTTGAGTGGCAAGCGCATAGGCGTCCGAGCGCTCCCCCGAGCGCAAAATCGTGTCGCTGAGGATATCGAACGGCACGTAACCCATGCTGACCAGCCCCAGCACCCGCAGGGCCGCGTCATTGACGTTTTCCGGCAGGTATTTAGCGCTGGCAAGCATTGCTGCGCCTGCGGCAATGGTAAACCCAAGCGCAAAAAGCTCACGCATGTAAAGTGCGGCCACCAGCAGCATGGTCACTCCCAACGCGCCCATTATCAGCTTATCCGCCTTGGTGTTGAGCGCCGCGAGAAACAGGGCAACTCCAATCAGTAACGAGCCAAGATACCCCGCCGACGTGATCAAAAACAACCACCCGCCCCGCGTGGTTGTCAGCCCGCCTTGCTGCGGCGAGATCGAAATACTCTCAATACTGCCGCCCGTTACCACCGCCGCCAGCCCATGACTAAGCTCATGAAAGAACACAATCAGGATTTTGAGCGGAATCATAAGCGGCGTGTTCCAAAGCAGGAAAATCGCTGCCACGATAAGAAGGGTTTGCCAGTGTTGCTTCATAGCGGCCAAAACCACGGAATGAGCGCGCTAGCGAGCATACCGATGGCAATGTTGAGCGGAATACCTATCTTCATAAAATCAGTGAAGCTGTAGCCGCCAGGGCCGTAAACCAAGGTGTTGGTCTGGTAGCCAATCGGTGTGGCAAAGCTGGCCGAAGCCGCCACCATAACCGCAATCACAAGTGGGCGCGGGTCTATCCCTAGGCTGTGAGCCAGCCCGATGGCCACAGGGGTCACGACCACTGCCACGGCATTGTTGCTCACCAGTTCTGTTAGCACCGATGTCAGCAAGTATATCGACCAAACCAGCAGCGGCGCAGGCAACACCCGCAGCCATGGGGCCAAGCCATCCGCTATCAGCGCCACCGCGCCAGAGCGCTCCAGCCCAGCCCCGATTGCCAGCATCGAAAATATCAGCACCAGCAGGCGGCCATCAACAAAGCCAAAGGCCTCATCGGCATCTATCGCCCGCACCAGCAGCACAAAGGCCACCGCCACCAGTGCCGCCGCAAATATCGGAGCCACATTAAAAGCCGCCAAACCCACAACGGCCACCAGTGCAGCAATCACCATCGGCGCATGGCCGCGCCTATAGGGCCGCGCTTCTGGGTGAGCTACGTCTACCAGCTCCATATCCGCCGCCAGCCGCCGTATATCCTCCGCCCCGCCCTCCAGCAAAAGCGTATCGCCCACGCGCACCACAATTTCATCCAACGCGGTGCCTAGGTTCTGATTGCGGCGATGCACCGCCAGCGGATAAACCCCGTAGCGCCGCCGCAGCCGCAGGCTGCCCAGCCGCTTTCCAATCATTCGGCACCCCGGCGAAATCAGCGCCTCCACGGTTGTAGTTTTCTCTTGTCGAATCTGATCCACCATTTCCAACGCACGGCTCTCGCGCAGGCCCAGCAGCTCATCCATGCCGGTTTTTAGCACCACGCGGTCCCCTGCCGCCAACACCACCTCTTTCAGGCCTCGTCGCAGGCTGTCATCCCCGCGCAGCACATCCACCACGCGCATACCGGGCCGCTTAAACAGGTCCAGCTCCAGCGCCTTGGCCCCGATCACTTTAGACCCCTCCGGCACTGCCACCTCAGTAAAAAAGTTCTGCTTTTTCCGGCTCACCAGCATATCCGCCATCGAAAACCGTTCGGGCAACAGCCGAGGCCCGAGCAGCCAAAGATAACCCATACCAAAGGCCGCCAAAATAATCGCCAAAGGCGTGACCTCAAACAGCCCAAAGGGTGCCAGCCCCTGCCCTTGCGCCACCCCATCAACCAATAGGTTGGTCGAGGTGCCAATCAGCGTCAACATCCCGCCAAATATCGCCGTATAAGAAAGCGGAATCAGCAGCTTAGACGGAACCAGCCCCAAGCTTCGCGCCAGCTGCACCGTGATCGGAATGAGCACCACCACAACGGGTGTGTTGTTCATAAAAGCCGATGCCACCAGCGTAAACCCCGCCAGCCCTGCCAAGACCGTTTTGGGCCGCGTGCCCGCGTAAGATGTCACTACCCCGCTCAGCGCATTCAGCGCCCCCGAGCGCACCAGTGCGCCGGAAAGAATAAACATCGCCCCCACAGTCCACGGCGCGGGGTTGGAAAACACCGCAAGCAAATCCGCCACCGGCAGCACCCCCGAAACCAGCATAAAAGCCGCCCCCGCCAGTGCCACCACTTCGGTGGGGTAACTCTCTCGAATAAACAGCACAAACATCACGGCGACTGTGAGCAGTGAAAGGATGGCGGGCATTGGGGCTATGGTAAGAAACTCTGGCATAAAGACCTCCGTCTGCGGGCATTATATCGCTATAAAACGCAATGCCAACAGGCTTCACGCTTCCCAAAACACTCAAATCCAAACGCAACCCCTAGAGCAAATCTTAAGGAATCAAAACATCTGCCAAAATCTTCTTCACGTATTCCTCTGTCTCCGCATAAGGCGGAATGCCGTCATGGCGTGAAACCGCCCCCGGCCCCGCGTTATAGGCGGCCAGCGCCAACTCCCACGTGCCAAAACGCTGATATTGCTGGCTCAAATACCGCGCGCCGCCGTCAAGATTTTCCAGCGCATCCCACGGGTCCACCCCCAGCTCTTCGGCTGTGCCGGGCATAAGCTGCGCCAGCCCAATGGCCCCGCGATGCGATACAATTACCGGGTCCCAGTTTGATTCCGCTGTGACCAGATTAAAGAAGAGCTGCTTGGGAATATCATATTCCTCGGCCATTCTAATCGCCATCTGGTAATAACTGTCTTCATTCACCACTTCAGGAATTGGAAATGGGTCCGCCAATACTCGGTGCCGCAGCTCTGCGAGGTTTGCGCGCATGCTTCCTTCCTCCGCAGCGCGGGCGTTGTACTTATCAATAATGCTGTTGGAGCCCTGAAACACCAAAGTGTTTACATCCACCTCTTGCGCCGCCAAGGGCGCGGCCAGTGCCAGCCAAATTATGCTCGTTTTCATGCTATACTGCCCTGCCATTTTGGATGTACTCCACTATAGCCCTCAATTTAATAAAATGTTAGGAATATATCTGTGTGGTCTCTGGGCGCGTTGTTGGTTAACAATAGCACAACAGATTCGTAACAGGAGAACATCGTGGCTGGCAGCTTAAACAAAGTAACTCTTATCGGCAACCTAGGCGCAGACCCAGAAATCCGCACTTTTAGTAATGGCAATAAGGTGTGCAATCTCAGCATTGCCACCACTGAAAAGTGGCGTGATAAAAACACGGGTGAAAACCGCGAAAAAACTGAATGGCACCGCGTTGCGATTTTTTCTGAAGGCCTCGTGCGCGTATGCGAACAATATCTGCGCAAGGGCTCATCGGTTTATCTCGAAGGCAAAATTCAAACCCGCAAGTGGCAAGACCAATCCGGCGCTGATCGCTACTCAACCGAAATCGTCCTACAAGGGTTTGATAGCAAAATGCTGATGCTCGACGGCCGCAACAGCGGCGGCGGAGATGCTGGCGGCCAAGGCGGCGGCGGTTACGGCGGTGGCAACCAAGGCGGCGGTGGCTATAGTGGCGGCAATCAGGGTGGCGGAAACTATGGCGGCGGCAATCAAGGCGGCCCTGCCCCAGCTGGCGGGCTAGACGACGAAATCCCGTTCTAGCGCCCTACCCCAGTTTTGAAATTTTACGTGAGGCCAGCAATATGCTGGTCTCACTGCTTTGCACCCCATCAAACCGCCGAATAACCGCCAGCACCCTGTCTAGCTCCACAAGCGCATCGGTGCCGATCTCCACCACCAAATCCCATTTTCCATTGGTCGTATGCACCGCCTGCACTTCGGGAATGCCGCTGATCCGCGCCACAATCCGCTCTGTCCCGCGCCCCTCAATCCCGATCATCATCAATGCCCGCACAGGCTGGCCCGCTATGTCCCCCTTAGTGACAACCGTATAGCCAATGATATCCCCGCGCGCCTCCAGCTTTTCAAGCCGCGTGCGCACCGTGGCGCGGGTTACACCTACAAGCCCCGCTAACGCAGAGAGCGAAGCGCGGGCATTATGCCGAAGCGCGGCGATCAGTTTTGCTTCCACATTGTCCATTTCGCTCTCTCAACATACCTTTTCGGTTAATATAGATCAATTTCGCACAATTTGGCGACTAATTGCCATCCACTTTATCCAGCACTCTGGGTAAAACAAGGATAATCCCATGCAAACCACAAATTTCACCCTTATCGGCGCGCCGGTAGATACCGGCATGCAACAACTCGGCTGCTTGATGGGGCCAGATGCTTATCGCACCGCGGGGCTGGCTGAAATGCTCCAAGCATTAGGACATGACGTTATCGACATTGGCAATGTAGCACCTCGCACTTGCGCGCCCCAGCTTCACCCGAACCCTGCAATCCATCATCTGGCCGAAACGGTGGCATGGACAGAGGCGCTGAGCGCCGCCACACCCACCAATGGGTTCCCGATTTTCATGGGCGGCGATCATAGCCTCTCCCTTGGATCTATCCGCGGTGTTGCCCACCACGCCACCCGCCCGCTCTTTGTGCTCTGGCTAGACGCCCACCCGGATTTTCATACGCCTGACACCACTTCCTCCGGCAATCTCCACGGCACACCCCTTGCCTACCTCACAGGGCAACAAGGCTTTGAGGCTTTCCCCACGTCCCCCCTGCTCGACCCTGCCAATATTTGCATCATCGGAGCCCGCTCGATTGACCCCGCCGAGCAAGCCGCCCTGAAAGCGGCCAATGTAAACGTGGTGGATATGCGCGCCATTGACGAGCACGGCATTGCCGCGCCTTTGCGCGCATTTCTAGCACAGGTAGAAGCCGCTGGTGGCCAGCTCCACGTAAGCCTAGACGTGGATTTTCTAGAGCCCGCCATCGCCCCTGCCGTTGGCACCACCGTCCCCGGCGGCGCAACCTTCCGCGAGGCGCACTTGGTGATGGAAATCCTGCATGACAGCGGGCTGGTGGCCTCGCTCGACCTCGTAGAGCTTAACCCTTTTCTTGATGTCAAAGGCCGCACAGCGCAGCTGATGGTAGACCTCACGGCCTCCCTCATGGGCCGTAGGATTTTTGACCGCCCAACCCGGAGTTTTTAGATGAACACCCTGAATATTGTCCCTTTTGTATCCGTCGACCAAATGATGAAAATCGTGCTGGAAGTCGGCGTCGAACCCCTGCTGAAAGACATGGCGGGTTATATCGAATCCGATTTTAAGCGTTGGGAGGTTTTTGATAAATCTCCGCGTGTGGCCGCGCATTCTTCCGAGGGCGTGATTGAGCTAATGCCGACATCCGACGGAGAGGCCTACGGCTTTAAATACGTCAACGGTCATCCAAGCAACACAAAATCCGGCCTGCAAACCGTCACCGCCTTTGGTGTGCTCGCCGATGTGGCCACTGGCTATCCCGTGCTGCTTTCCGAGATGACGCTGCTCACCGCCCTGCGCACCGCCGCCACCTCGGCGATGGCCGCCAAGCACCTCGCCCCCAAAGGCGCACACATCATGGCGATGATCGGCAATGGCGCACAAAGCGAATTTCAGGCGCTGGCGTTTAAGGCGATCTGCGGTGTGGACACCCTGCGGCTCTATGATATTGACCCCGAGGCCACCGAAAAATGCGCAAGCAATCTAGCAGGATATGGCTTTAAAATCATTAAATGCCCCTCCGCCCAAGAGGCCGTAGAGGGCGCGGACATTATCACCACAGTGACGGCAGATAAACAATATGCCACCATTTTAACCGACAATATGGTTGGCGCAGGTGTGCACATAAATGCCATCGGCGGTGACTGCCCCGGCAAAACAGAGCTGCACCGCGATATATTGCTGCGCTCTGAGATTTTTGTGGAATTTCCAGAGCAAACCCGCATTGAGGGCGAAATTCAACAACTGGATGATGACCACCCTGTGACCGAGCTGTGGCAGGTGATTACCGGGCAAACCAAAGGGCGCACAGATGCGCGGCAGATCACCTTGTTTGATAGTGTTGGCTTTGCGATTGAGGACTTTTCGGCCTTGCGCTATATCCGCGACCAGCTAAAGCCCGGCAACCATACCGAGCTGGATATGCTCGCGGACCCAGACACACCAAAAGACCTGTTTGGCATGCTACTCCGCGCAAAGCCTTAACCGCCCATACGCCCTGCGGGCGGCTTTTTCCCTGCGGGAAAAATGCGTGTGCGACGCGGTGGCGGCGCGGCAAGCATAGCATTTTGTGGCAATACCCCGCCCGCGCCGCGCTTTGACACAAGCGCTTGTGTCGAAGCGCGGCGCGGGCGGGGTGTTGCAAAGTTGACGGAGGTTGACGCGCCGCAACCGGGCTTAGAAATGCACCTTTGGGTCCTCGGGTGCATCCAGCAGCTTGCGATACAAGTGCCAGGTGGCATGGCCCAGAACCGGCAAAGAAATAAACAAGCCAAGTAGCAACGGCACCATGGAAACAAACATGATCGCCGAAATCATAAATGCCCAGATCATCAACACACCAAAATTCAGCATGACAGCGCGCACGCTGGTCAAAATTCCGGTTATGAAATCAATCTCACGCTCGAGCAGGAGCGGTAGGCTCACCAAAGTGATCGAGAAAAGCGCAAAGGCAAAACCAGCGCCAACAACGACTTCAGCAGCCAGCATTGCAAGCCCAGAGGGTGTAAAAAACAAGCTGAAGGAATTGGTGATATTCGTAAGTGCCGTTAGCCCCATAGTGATGGCAAATATCGCATGGCTAATAAGCATATAAAGCAAAAACCAGACAACAATAATGGCCCCGACCCAAGGCACCTGCCGCTTTCGCTCCAAAAGAGCACAGGTCATTACACGGCTCCACGAGACTTTTTCTTTGTGCTCAATCAGGCAGGAGGTTGCATAAAATCCAACCCCAGCAAAGGGCGCCAAAAGCGGAAATCCAACCGTAAAAGGCATCACCCACCAGATTTCGCCAGCAAAAAACAAAACCGATACAATTACGTATCCACCCAACACATAAAACGCCGAAAAAAACAGCCCAATCGCCGGTGCGTTTTTATAGTCTTTCCAACCACTTCTTAAGCATTCAAACAGGTCTGCCGTAGTAATCGTATTGATTTCAGGCAGCACACTTGCGTGCTCTTCTCTGGTCGCTTCCATCAGTCCCTCCTTTTCTGGTGAATTAAAAGGGATTTTATTGAATGCGTCTAGGTTAAACTTAAAAAAACTGTGCTTTAGCTTTCAGCCTGTGCATCGGCGCGACTTTTTCCGGTAACCTCAAGCGCCAAAGCGGCAGCCATAAATTTATCCAAATCACCATCCAGCACGCCCTGGCTGTCTGAGGTTTCTACATTTGTGCGCAAATCTTTAACCATTTGGTAGGGTTGCAGCACGTAAGAGCGAATCTGGTTGCCCCAGCCCGCGTCACCTTTGGCATCATGTGCATCCTGAATGCTCGCGGTGCGTTTGCGCATCTCGATCTCGTAAAGCCGTGATTTGAGCGCGGCCATACAGGTGGTCCTATTCTGGTGCTGCGATTTCGCCGAGGCCGTTACTACAATGCCGGTTGGAATGTGGGTCATCCGCACGGCTGAGTCGGTTTTGTTGACGTGCTGGCCGCCCGCCCCGCTGGAACGGTAGGTATCAACCCGAAGTTCTGACGGGTTGATATCAATTTCAATCGTGTCATCAATGACCGGATAAACCCAAACAGAGCTGAAAGACGTGTGCCGCCGTGCCGCACTATCAAACGGTGAAATCCTTACCAAACGATGAACGCCGCTCTCACTTTTTAACCAACCGTAAGCATTTTGCCCCTTTACTTGGTAAGTGACAGACTTGATTCCGGCTTCCTCGCCACCGTTATAAGATGTCGTTTCGACCTTATAACCATGCTTTTCAGCCCATCGAGTATACATGCGCGCCAGCATCGAGGCCCAGTCACAGCTCTCGGTGCCACCAGCGCCTGAATTAATCTCTATGAAGCAATCATTACCATCCACTTCACCGTCGAGCAGCGCTTCCAGCTCCTTTTTGGCAGCGGTTTCCACTAAATCTGCAATGGCTAATTCGGCGTCTTCCACTACTTCGGCGTCGCCTTCCATCTCGCCAAGTTCGATCATGTCGATGTTATCTTGCAGCTCGGAAGAAAGGTTTTTGTAGTTCTCCAGCGCATCGGCCAGCATTTGCCGCTCCCGCATAAGCTTTTGCGCTTTTGCCGGGTCGTTCCACAGGTCCGGGTCTTCGGACATGGCGTTGAACTCTTCCATCCGGTGGGCGGCGGTTTCCAGATTTAGCCGCTGGGCCAGCAGATCAATGGTTTTGCGAATCTGGGTGACTTGATTCTCGGTTTCTGCGCGCATGGATTGGTTCTTTTCTTAATATTCGTCGCCAGCGGAGAGCCCGCCAAAGGTCGCTTGAGCGGGCAATATAACGATCTCGCCACCAACCTCAACCGTTTGGCTGTCAGACTCGCCACGGCCAAAGAACAATAGATCGCGGCCCATGGTAAAGCCGCCATCCACAAAATCACCATAAGCGCCATAAGCGGGCTCCTCGCCGGCGCGGAAAAGCTCAGTGACCACGTTTTCGCCGGATTCATTATCGGGCAGGCGCTCACCGGTATAACGGTCAATTTTAACAAACACCGTGCCGCCGGGCTGGGGGTATTCAAAGGAGCCGTGGCGGGGCAAAAAGGCCTTCATAAATTCAGCAAAAACCGGCCCGCACATAGAGCCGCCATAGGCCCCGCGGCCCATCGGTGTGGGTTGATCATAGCCAATATAGCAGCCCGCCGCGATTTGCGGGGTAAAGCCCACAAACCAAGCATCCTTGGCCCCGTTGGTGGTGCCGGTTTTGCCCGAAATCGGAACGCCAAGGCGGCCCACCGTGCCAGAGGCCGTGCCGCGCGCCACCACGCCGCGCATCATGCTGGAAAGCTGGTAGGCCGTCACCGGATCCATGATTTGCGGCGCATAGTCCCGCACCCAAGGCTCCATATCTGTCACCAGCTCTGGCCCCGCGCAATCCACGCAGGTGCGCGGGTCATGGCGCAAAATGGTGTTGCCATTGCGGTCTTGCACGCGGTCCACCAGTGTTGGCTCTACCCGCTTGCCGCCATTGGCAAACTCGGAATAAGCGCTCACAATTTTGTAGAGCGTGGTTTCCCCCGCCCCGAGGGAATAGGCCAGATGCTCGGGCATATTGCCATACACCCCAAAACGCTCCGCATAGGCGGCAATCACATCCATCCCGACATCTTGCGCAATGCGCACCGTCATCAGGTTCCGCGAATAGACAAGCCCCGTGCGCATCGGCGCAGGGCCATAAAACTTGCGAGACGAGTTTTGCGGCCGCCAAATGCCGTCGCCTGTGTTCACTTCTATCGGGGCATCTACCACGATAGAGGCTGGCGTATAGCCGTTATCCAGCGCCGCCGCATAAACAAACGGCTTAAACGCAGAGCCGGGCTGGCGCTGCGCCTGCGTCGCACGGTTAAAGCTGCTGGCTTGGTAAGAAAACCCGCCCTGCATGGCCAGCACACGGCCGGTTTGCGGGTCCATCGCCACAAAGGCGCCTTGCACACCGGGGATTTGCCGGAGCGACCAGAAGTCAAGCGAGCCGTCTTCCTTGAGGATTTCTTTTACAAAAACAACATCCCCCACGGCCCAAATATCTGCCGCCACCTGTGGGCGGCTGCCCGTTGTGCCATCTTCCAGCCGTGGCCGCGCCCATTTGGCCTCACTCACGGTCAGGAAATGGCCGTCTTCGTCATCGTCGACACCCTCAATGCCCACGCGGGCCGCATTTTCACCGACCTCAAGCACCACAGCCAAATCCCATTCCGGAATGTCACGCGGCAAGGCGCGGCTACGCAGCGCACTGCGCCAATCGTCCAGCTCTTCCACCGGAATTTGCGCATAGGCGCCCCAGTAAACCTCCAGCTCGCGGTCGTATTCCTCAAGACGGTTTCTGAGCGCCTGCGCCGCAACCTCCTGAAGCTCCGGATCCTGGGTGGCGCGAATAGCCAAGCCACCGCCAAACACTTGGTCAGCCCCGATTTCCACCTCTAGTTCCCGCCGGATTTCGTCGGTAAAATAGCTGCGCGGCGGCAGCTGAGCCCGCCCTGAAATATAGTGCCCCGATTGCACAGTATGCAAAGGGTCCTCCTGCGCCACCAGCATATCCGCTTCGGAAATATAACCGTTCTCAAACATCTCTTTGAGCACAAAATTTCGGCGGGCAATGGCGCGTTCACGGTCGCGCACGGGGTGATAGTCATTCGGGTCTTTCAGGTGAATCGCCAAAAACGCCGCTTGCGCAATCGTGAGTTCCTCAAGGCTTTTGCCAAAATAGTTAGACGCCGCCGCCGTCACCCCATAAGAGCTTTGACCCAAAAAAACGTCATTCATATAGAGCGCCAAAATATCGTCTTTGGTCAGCACTTGCTCCACGCGCGTGGCCAGAATGATCTCTTTTATCTTGCGGTCAATTTCGCGAGAGCCATCCAGCAGGAAATTCTTCATCACCTGTTGGGTGATTGTAGACGCCCCGCGCACATTTTGCCCGCGCGAACGAATGGCAGTAAGCAAGGCAGAAGCCATGCCGCGGGCGTCATAGCCTCGATGCAAATAAAAATTTTTATCCTCCGCGCTGATAAAGGCGTGCTTTACAACGTCAGGAATTTCATCCGTCGGCGTAAATATCCGCCGCTCGCGCACATATTCATCCAGCACGTATCCGTCTGCCGAATAAACCCGAGAAAGCACATCGGGTGAATAATTGCGCAGTTGCTCAAGGTCTGGCAGGTCGCGGGAATACATCCACAGCACGCCCATAAGGCCGATGCCAGACATGATAAGCCCTAGCGAGAGCCATGCAAAAATAAAGCCAAAAAATCGCCCGATCGCCAATAACACGGTCTTCTCCTAAAAAGATGTCACCCCCGTATAGGCACACGGGGCCAAATGGTCAAAACAACATCGCGGTTAATTGCGCAATAATCCGCGCATATCGTCCTCGACCTGTAACCACCGGCTCAACCCGTCACGCAAATTCTCGGCCATAGCCAGCTGCCACTCCGTGTCTTGCAACAGTTCAAGGTCGGTTTCGTCTGACATAAAGCCAAGTTCTATCAGCACCGAAGGGATATCGGGTGCACGCAAAACCCTAAACCCGCCAGCCATGCGGCGAGATTTTATCTCGTCTTCATTATGATGCCAAAGCGCCTCGGCCATGGTATCGGCGAACCGGTTGGAAAGCGCATCGGTTTCACGGTGTGCGAGTTGGAGCAGCACTTGCGTTAGCTGGTCGTCCTCGCCCTCCACCGAAATGCCCGCCACAAGGTCTGAGCGGTTTTCCAGCGTGGCGATGGTTACAGCCTGCTGGCTTTCCTCCGCTTCTGATAGGCTAAAAACAGTGGTGCCGCGTGCGCGCCCGCGCGTAACGACATCAGCATGTAGCGAAATAAAGGCCCGCGCGCCTGCCCGCCGCGCAATTTCCACCCGCTCGCCGAGTGGAATATAAGTGTCAGCGTCGCGGGTGAGCACCACACGAAAGCGGCCATCTTCAATCAGCAAATCCCTCAGGGTTCTGGCAACTTGCAGCACAATGTCCTTTTCATGTGTCCCTTCCTGTCGCGCCCCAAAATCAAGCCCGCCATGGCCCGCGTCAATGGCGATGATCGGCAACCCCGCTTCCCCCTCAATCTCTGGCGCCAGTTGCTCCGCACGCCATAAAGCACCTTGATCAGGGGCAGAAGCCGTCGCATAGGCTTCTGGACTGGTCGGGGAAAGCTCGATCGTGAGACGCAGCCCCCCGCCCGATGGCTCGGAAGCCGCTGCTGATTTTACAACCAGAGGCGAACTCAAATCCAACACAATGCGCGATTGCCCGTGTTGAAAAAGTCCGTATCGCAGGGCCGAAACCTGTGGCAGGCCCGCCGCCAGCCCGCTTGGCATGTTTTCCAGTGAAGTTTCACCAAGATCAACCAGTAAGCGGCGCGGATTATCAAGCGTATAGACGCTAAAGGGTGTTTTCTCCGAAAACACCAGCGAAAAAACCAATCCGTTACCATTGGCCTCCAGAGCCGTGCCTTGCACCTGCACCTCTGCTGCTGAGAGTGGGGCAGACACCCCGAAGAGCGCGAAAACAATCGCGATTAGGTTAGATTTTAACAACTTGTTAACCATAATAGTAATGCCATGCTTAGGGCGGATTGCCGCAGATTTAGATTGTGTTTCACACTAGAACAGGTTTATGGTCAAAAAACGGCAAATACGTTTGCCGTTGTAACAGTTTCGCCATTTGCACAGATATCTGTGGACGATACCGCAGCTGAGCAGCATGGCCGGTGCAATTGCACCACATTCGGATTCCCCGGATATTTTTTCGGGGCGTATAAAATTTAGCAGGCCTCAGGGCCTTGCTGGAGAACAAACCGCGATGAAGCGTGTGGAATGGATGATCGAGCAGGATAGGCGGCGTATAGCGCGGCCAGTTTTGCTTGCCCACCCCCGCCAATTTGCCCAAACATTACAAGCCCTTACGAGGGGTTCTGCACGTGTTGCCGCGCCCCCCGGAGGCTTGAGCGAGAAAACATGTCGAAAAAAATGCTTATCGATGCCACCCACGCGGAAGAAACCCGCGTTGTGGTGGTGGATGGAAACCGGGTTGACGAATTTGATTTCGAAGCCCTTAACAAGCGCCAGCTAGCTGGCAATATTTATCTGGCAAAGGTCACGCGGGTGGAGCCATCGCTTCAAGCCGCATTTGTAGACTATGGTGGGAATCGCCACGGCTTTTTAGCCTTTTCAGAAATCCACCCGGATTATTACCAAATTCCGCAATCAGACCGTGAGGCCATTCTTAAAGAAGAGGCGGAATACGCTAAAGCGGTAGCCGAGGAAGAAGAGCGGGATAAAGAGCGGGCCGAAAAAGCGGCTGAAAAGCCCAAGCCGCGCTCGCGCCGACGTCGCCGCAAAGCGGAGCCTGCCGCTGAGGGCGCGGGCAATGCCGAAGATGCGGTGGTTGTGGAAGAGGTATCTATCGAGGTCGACGCCCCTACGGAAGAGGCCAGCACACCCGACGCGGCACCTCAAGAGGAAGACGCGCTTTCCCTACTGGTCGAAACGCCGGAATCCAGCGCCAACGGCCCGGATGACGCCGAAGTTGTGGCTGAATCTGACGAGGTTGAAATTGCGGAAGTGCGGGCGCCACGTGTGCGCAAGCCCCGTGCGCGGCGCTACAAAATTCAAGAGGTTATCAAGGTTCGGCAAATCCTGCTGATCCAAGTGGTTAAGGAAGAGCGCGGCAATAAAGGCGCGGCGGTTTCCACCTATCTTTCCCTTGCGGGCCGCTATTGCGTGCTGATGCCCAACACCGCGCGCGGTGGTGGCATTTCCCGCAAAATCGCCAACGTGGCTGACCGCAAGAAGCTAAAAGAAATTTCCAATTCCATGCCTGTGCCCGAGGGCGCGGGGTTGATCATCCGGACCGCAGGCGCACAGCGCACCAAAGCCGAGATCAAGCGGGATTATGAATATCTGCGCCGCCAGTGGGAAAACATTCGCACGCTGACTCTAAAATCCATCGCCCCTGCCCCGATCTATGAAGAAGGCAGCCTGATCAAACGCTCGATCCGTGATCTTTATAACAAAGAGATCGACGAAGTAATTGTGGATGGCGAGCGAGGCTATCGTGAGGCCAAGGACTACATGAAAATGCTCATGCCGTCCCACGCCAAAAACGTGAAGCGCTATGCCGATGCTCTGCCGCTATTTTCACGCCACAATGTTGAGAACTACCTCGCAGGTATGTTTAACCCCACGGTGCAACTGAAATCTGGCGGCTATATCGTGATCGGTATCACGGAAGCGTTGGTAGCGATTGATGTGAACTCGGGCCGTGCGACTAAAGAAAAGTCGATTGAGGATACCGCGACCAAAACCAACCTTGAGGCGGCGTCTGAAGTGGCGCGGCAGCTTAAGTTGCGCGATCTTGCCGGCCTGATCGTGATTGACTTCATCGACATGGAAGACCGTCGCAATAACATTGCGGTTGAAAAACGCATGAAGGAAGGCCTGAAAAATGATCGTGCGCGCATTCAAGTTGGCCGGATATCAAGCTTTGGCTTGATGGAAATGTCTCGCCAGCGGCTACGGCCCGGCATGTTGGAAGCGTCTACGCAGCCTTGTCCGCATTGTCATGGCACCGGCATTACCCGCTCAAATGATAGTATGAGCCTCGCCATTTTGCGTGAGCTTGAGGAAGAAGGCGTGAAGAACCGCAGCAAAGAGGTGCTGGTGAGCGCGCCTATTAATGTGGCGAACTACCTTCTAAATGCCAAGCGAGAGCATATCGGCATGATCGAAAGCCGCTTTGGGCTTTCCATTCGCGTGGAGAGCGACCCAACACTTATTTCGCCGGAATACCGCGTTGAGCGCTTCAAAACTGCCACGCGTGTGGTGCCTATCCCCGAGGCGTTGCCGGTGGTGGATATGACAGATATGCCGGACTTTGAGGACGAACCAGAGGTGGAAGCGGCCGAGGAAGCCACTGCTGAAACGACCGAAGAGCAGCCCAAAAAACGCCGCCGTCGCCGCCGTCGCGGAGGCCGAAACCGCTCTGAAAACGGCGAGGCAACAGAAGCTAGTGAAAACGCTGAAGCGCCTGCTGAGCCTAAGCCGGAATCCGCCGCTGAAGATGAAGAAAAGCCCAAGCGCCCTCGCTCCCGGACCCGCCGTCGCCCGAAAAAGGACGAGGTTGAGGCTGTAGCTGACACCCCAGCGGAAACTGCTGAAGCGCCTGCTGAGACCGAGGAAAAGCCCAAGCGCAAGCGGCGGTCTCGGGCTAAGGCGCCAGCGGCTGATGTGGATACCCCCAGGGTTGAGGCAGCGCCTGTAGTGGCGGCCCCCGTAGAAGCAGCTCCAGTTGCAGAGGTGAAAGCCGAAGCGCCCGCGCCGAAGAAACGCAAGCGCGTTACGGCAAAGGCCCCATCTGCTACGGAAGGGGACGTGCCTGCCGAGGCTGCTCCGGCTGAAGCGGAGGCGCCTGTGCCGGAGGCGGTGGCCGACCCCGTTGAAGACGATAAGCCTAAACGGCGCGGCTGGTGGTCTCGCAAACCTAAATAAATTTAACGCCGCTTCCTTCGGGTAGCGGCGTTTTTATCTGCGGCGGGCCTTAAACCAGTTTTGCAGGCGGGCAACCCCCTCAAGCATATCATCGGTTGAGCGCGCATATGAAAACCGCAAAGTTTTATGGCCGCGATCAGGGTCGAAATCCAACCCCGGCGTCACGGCCACACCGGCATCTTGCAGGATTTCAGCGGCCAAGGCGCGGCTATCATTCGTAAGGTCACTCACATCCGCATAGATATAAAACGCGCCGTCGGGCGGGGCAAATTTGCTAAAGCCCGCTTTTGGCAGGCCCTCCACCAGAAGCTCGCGATTGCGCGCATAGGTCTTCAGATGCCCTTGCAGCTCATCCTCACAATCCATCGCCGCCAGCGCTGCCACTTGGGCGGCATGAGGCGCACAAATAAACAGGTTTTGGCTCAGCCGTTCAATGCGGCGCACATGATCTTCGGGGACCACCATCCAGCCAACGCGCCAGCCCGTCATGGAATAATACTTCGAGAACGAGTTGATGACATAGACCTCATCACTCACTTCCAGCGCCGAAACGGCACGGGTAGTATACTCGATCCCGTGGTATATTTCGTCTGAAATCAGGGCGATATTCTTCTCGGCGCAGGCGGATGCCAGCGCTGCAAGCTCGCCCTTTCCCAGCATGGTGCCTGTAGGGTTCGAGGGCGAAGCCACAAGCAACCCACTTAAGCTTTCATCAAGCTGTGCGGGCGTCGGTTGAAAGTTACTAGCCGCGTTTGTTTCCAACCTCACGGCCTCAAGATCTTGCGATTTCAGGATGTTGCGATAGCTCGGGTAAGCAGGGTCACCAATGGCAACCTTTGCCCCCGCATCAAACAGGCTGATAAAGCTGAGCAAAAAACCCGCAGAAGACCCCGCCGTCACCACAACACGCTCGGGCGAAATCTTTACCCCGTAACGCGCCAGATACATCGCTGCGATTCGCGCACGCAGTTCAGGCAAACCAAGCGACACAGTATAGCCAAGTGGCCCCGCATACATCGCCATTTTAAGCGCCTCAACCGCGCCCTTTGGTGCCCCCGTTGCTGGCTGCCCTACCTCCATATGGATAATATGGCGGCCTTTCGCCTCCTCAAGGCGCGCCGCCTCCATTACATCCATCACGATAAAGGGAGCGACATCTCCACGGCTTGATATTTGCATAAAAATACTCCTTACTGCTGCAACTGTAATGACGCCATAACGCGCCATCCGTCAAGATGCGCAAGGCCCAACCGGAGCGCCCCTATGCGATCTTTTTTCCTTTCCCTCTTCATGGTGCTGTTCACCGGCCTTGCCTCAGCCCAAAGCTTCACCGATATGACCGACGCTGAGGCGGATGCTTTTGGTGCCGCCGTGCGCGCCTATCTGCTTGATAACCCCGAGGTTATTATGGAGGCCGTGGCCGTGCTGGAGCAACGCCAGCAGCAAGAAGCCGCTGGAAATGACCTTGAATTGGTTGCGCAATACTATGACCAGCTCTTCAATGACGGCTATTCGCACGTGGCGGGCAACCCCGACGGCACCATCGAAATTGTCGAATTTTCTGATTATAAATGCGGCTATTGCAAGCGCGCCTACCCCGAGCTTTTAGCCCTCATAGAGAACAACCCCGACATCCGCATGGTGGTGAAGGAATACCCGATTTTGGGCGCTGAAAGCGTGTTGGCCGCGCGCGCAGCCATTGCCGTAATGGTAAATGAAGGGGATGAGGCCTATAACCTGTTTCATGATACATTGATGCGTGAAAACGGCCCGCTCACCGAGCTTTCTCTGCCGCTCATCGCCGAAGGCCTGGGCCTTGATTCGGCCAAAATGGTGGAAACTATGAATTCAACACTGGTCACCCAGATGATCCAGTCCAACCGCGCGCTTGGTCAGCAAATGCAGATTTCCGGCACGCCCACCTATGTAATTGGCGCAAATATGCTGCGCGGCTATGTGCCCTTGGCTGGCATGCAGCAAATCGTGGATGAAGCGCGGGAAGCTATTAACTAAATCGCCAGACCGCTCAGAATAAAGCGCCGAGGTCAAACTCGGCGCTTTTCGTTTATGCACTAAAGGCGTATACTGCTACGGAATTTTACATCCGGCTTAACCGGACGCATAACCCGAGGGAAAAAATGGGCATTAAAAAACTGGATTCCGACGTCGAATTTATCAAAGCGCTTTCAGAGATTTTGCGGGAAAATGACCTGACCGAAATCGAGGTGAGCCGCGATTATGGTGAAAGCGATTCAATAGATGTGCGGGTCGCCCGCGAAATACAGGCCGCGCCGGTGGTTGCCGCCCCTGTAGCCGCAGCGCCGGTTGCCGCCACAGCGCCAGTTGCAGCTGCAATCCCAGCCGCAGCTCAGCCCGAAGACCCAGCCCAACACGCGGGCGCTGTCACCTCCCCAATGGTGGGCACAGTTTACTTGGCCGCCGAACCTGGCGCCGCGCCTTTTGTTTCGGTAGGTGATAAGGTGGCCGAGGGCCAAACCTTGCTTATCATCGAAGCCATGAAAACCATGAACCAGATCCCATCGCCCCAAGCGGGCACCGTTAAGCGGATTTTGGTGGATGACGCCGCCGCTGCCGAGTTTGGCACCCCCTTGATGATTATCGAGTAGGCCGCCTCATGTTTAACAAAATCCTGATCGCCAACCGTGGTGAAATAGCCCTTCGGGTAATCCGCGCCTGCCGTGAAATGGGCATCCAATCGGTTGCGGTGCACTCCACGGCTGATGCCGACGCCATGCATGTGCGCATGGCTGATGAAAGCGTGTGTATTGGCCCGCCTGCGGGCACGGATAGCTACTTGAGCGTGCCAAACCTGATTTCCGCCTGTGAAATCACAGGCGCTGAGGCCATTCACCCCGGCTATGGCTTCCTATCAGAAAACGCTAATTTTGTGCAGGTGATCGAGGATCACGGACTGAAGTTCATTGGCCCCACGGCGGAACATATCCGCATTATGGGTGATAAAATTACCGCCAAAGAGACCATGCGAAACCTTGGCGTGCCCTGCGTGCCAGGGTCGGCCGGTGGCGTAGAAACCATTGAAGAGGCTCGAAAAATAGCAGCGGATATGGGCTATCCGGTGATTATTAAAGCCACCGCCGGTGGCGGCGGCCGCGGCATGAAGGTGGCCACATCGGTTGATGATATCGACGTGGCCTTTGGTACCGCGCGCTCTGAAGGCAAATCTGTTTTTGGTAACTCCGAGGTATATATCGAAAAATATCTCACGCTTCCGCGCCACATTGAGGTGCAGGTTTTTGGTGACGGTAAAGGCAAAGCCGTGCATTTGGGTGAGCGGGATTGCTCACTCCAGCGCCGCCACCAAAAGGTTTTTGAAGAAGCACCTTCACCGGTAATTACGGAAGAACAGCGCGCGCGAATCGGTAAAACTTGCGCCGACGCCGTAGCAGGCATTAACTATGCTGGTGCGGGCACCATAGAATTCCTATTTGAAAATGATGAATTCTACTTCATAGAAATGAATACTCGCTTGCAAGTGGAGCACCCTGTGACCGAAGCCATTTTTGGCGTTGACCTAGTGCGAGAGCAAATCCGCGTGGCCGAAGGGCTGCCGCTGAGCTTTGGGCAGGATGATCTGGTCATCAACGGCCACGCGATTGAATGCCGGATTAATGCTGAAAAAGTGCCCGAGTTCCGGCCCTCCCCCGGCACCGTTAAGCAATACCATGCCCCCGGTGGTCTCGGTGTGCGGATGGATAGCGCCATTTATGACGGCTATAAAATCCCGCCATATTATGACAGTCTAATTGGTAAGCTCATTGTGCACGCCGCTGATCGCCCCACCGCGTTGGCTCGCCTAGAGCGTGCACTTTCAGAGCTGGTGGTGGACGGGGTAGACACCACCCTGCCCCTGTTTGACGCCCTCCTTCGCGAAGACGCGGTGCAAACAGGTGAATACACCATCCACTGGCTGGAGCAATGGCTGGAGACCAATCCGGAAATCTAAATGACTGAGCTAACGCCCCGGCTATTGCTTTCCGCTTATGCCTCGGGCGTGTTTCCGATGGCGGAAAGTGCTGAATCGAGTGAAATTTTTTGGTTTAACCCCGAAAGGCGCGGGGTTATGCCGCTGGGGGGGCTGCATATTTCGCGTAGCTTGCGCAAAGTAATGCGGGGGCACGGGCTAAAGATTACGGCAAATCAGTGTTTCTCGGACGTTATGGCGGCCTGCGCTGACCGCGAAGAAACCTGGATAAACCCCGAGATTACCGCACTTTACACCGAGCTGCACAATCTTGGGCATGCCCATTCCATAGAAGTTTGGCACGGAGCTAATCTGGTGGGCGGGCTTTACGGCGTGTCGCTTGGCGCGGCCTTTTTTGGGGAAAGCATGTTTTCCCGCCAGAGTAACGCATCAAAAACAGCGCTTGTCGGGTTGGTGGCACGGCTGAATTTGGGAGGCTTTAAGCTGCTGGATATGCAATTTCTGACGCCCCATTTGGCCAGCCTTGGGGGGGTAGAAATTTCGCAGGCGGATTACCAGAAACAATTGGAAGCGGCACTGCTCCAACAGGCCGATTTCTATAGGCTTAAGGCCACCACACCCTATTCGCTACTGGCACTCTTAGATTCGCAGGTTAGCACCCAGATATCGTAGCGCGAATGATCCAACGCTGAAAGTGCGGGGCTAGAGGCAAACATCCAGCCATAAAAGGAAGCATCCTCATCGCGAACATCGCGGATTTTCAAGAGCGCATAAGCATCGGCATTAATATCGCCCACCGGATAGCGGCAGGCTTCCAGCGTCACTTCCAAGCGCTCAAATTCAAGCGTTTCGCCCACAGCCATGCTGAAGTTATTGACGGCGCCCGTGATCCGGTCTAACCCGCGCAAAATCGCGCCAGTGCCAAGGTCTGAGTTCGCGCGCCGTTCGGTGTCAAAATTGAAGATTGGCACTTCCAACGACTCGCCAAGCGTGCTTTCCTCGATCGAAGGCAGGGTCTCCACCGTGATCTGGGCGCTGGCTATGGTGGGCAGCATAAAAAGCGGCCATAACCTATTCATCATTGCCAGACCCTGATGCAAATTTCGCCAGCAAATTCAGTAGGCTAACCGATCCTTGTGTGAACTCAACTTCCGCGCCGCTCTCCAACATATAGTCAGACCCGCCGGGCGTTAGCTCCAGAAAGTTGCCACCCAATAGGCCTTCTGAGGCCACCTTGGCTTCGCTATCCTCGGGGATTTCCACATCAGAGCGCACGGTAAACGTGGTGACCGCCTGATAGGTGGTTGTGTCGAGCTCAAGCTTTGTAATGGTGCCCACGCGCACGCCCGCTAGCTGCACTTCGCCGCCAATATTCAACCCCTGCGCTGAAGCAAATTTGGCGTGCAGCTCATAACTATCACCACCCGTAGATACGCCAGCCACCTGCCCCGCATAGGCCAGAAAACCAACAGCGGTGGCCACGACCACCGCCCCCACCAGCGTTTCTGAAAGATTACTTGCCATACCTGCGCCCTATTCCGGCTGCCACGCCTCATAATCAGCGCGCACTTTGCCACCTGTAGCGAGGCTGCCCTTTGGATGATAGGCCCGCACCGTGCCGGTTGCGTTTGCCGCGCTTGGCTTTTCCCAGCTTTGCACTGGCAAAGGGTTGTCGCCGGGGCGGTTATCATAGGTGTGATGCAGCCAGCCGTGCCATTCGACGGGCACACGCGAGCCTTCAATTGGGCCATTATAAATAACCCAGCGGCGCATGCCATTTTCATAGTATTTGTTGCCCAGATCATCCTCGCCCACAAGCTTGCCATGACGCCATGTGAATAGCCGCGTACCGATGGTTTGGTTGTTCCACCACGTAATAAAAGAAAGGATAAACTTCATGGTCTGCTCCGCTTAAGAGGCCGAGGCCTGCTCTTTGCTGTCTGCATATATCATAAGCGGCTCGGCGTCACCTGAAATTGCTTCTTCATTCACAACAACTTCAACCACGTTATCCAACCCAGGTAGCTCAAACATCGTTTCCAGCAGCACTTCCTCAAGAATAGAGCGCAAGCCCCGCGCACCGGTTTTGCGCTTAATGGCGCGGTTGGCTATGGCCGTAAGCGCCTCTGGCGTAAAAGTCAGCGCCACGTTTTCTAGGTCAAACAGCCGCTGGTATTGCTTTACCAATGCATTTTTTGGCTCGGAAAGGATGGTGACAAGCGCGTCAGCATCAAGATCTTCCAGAGTGGCGATCACCGGCAAGCGGCCGACAAATTCAGGAATAAGCCCAAATTTCAGCAAGTCTTCCGGCTCCAGATCTTTGAAAACCTCGCCAATATTGCGCAGATCATTATCGCGCACATCCGCGCCAAAGCCCACGGCAGAGCCCTTGCCCCGCTGGGAAATAATCTTATCAAGGCCAGCAAAGGCGCCGCCACATACAAACAGAATGTTGGTCGTATCGACCTGTAAAAACTCCTGCTGCGGATGCTTGCGCCCCCCTTGCGGCGGCACACTCGCAACCGTGCCTTCCATAATTTTCAGCAAAGCTTGTTGCACGCCCTCACCCGAAACATCACGAGTGATCGACGGGTTTTCCGCCTTGCGGGAAATTTTATCAACTTCGTCGATATAAACGATGCCGCGCTCAGCACGCTCAACGTTATACTCAGCTGATTGCAGCAGTTTGAGGATGATGTTTTCGACATCCTCCCCCACATAGCCAGCTTCCGTCAGCGTGGTCGCGTCTGCCATGGTAAAGGGCACATCAAGTGTGCGCGCCAGCGTTTGCGCCAGCAAGGTTTTGCCACAGCCCGTAGGGCCAATGAGCATAATGTTGGATTTCGCCAGCTCAACACCGTCGTCTTTGCCCGCATGTTCCAGCCGTTTATAGTGGTTATGCACCGCGACCGAGAGCACCTTTTTGGCCGTCGCCTGCCCGATGACATAATCATCCAGCACGCCACAAATCTCTTTCGGAGATGGCACGGCGTCTGAGCTTTTTATCTGGCTCGATTTGCTCTCTTCGCGGATAATATCCATACAAAGCTCAACACATTCATCACAGATAAACACAGTCGGCCCCGCAATAAGCTTGCGAACCTCGTGCTGGCTTTTGCCGCAAAACGAGCAATACAGGGTGTTTTTACTATCCGACCCGGCTGATTTGGTCATGGCATTCTCCTGCCCAATAATCTTTTGCGAATATCCCTAGAAAACATCACAAATCAAAGAAACACAAGCGCTAAGCGCTTAGTCGTCGGCCTCATCGCCCCGTTTTTGCACGATTTCATCAACCATGCCAAAAGCAAGCGCCTGTTCGGCGTTCATAAAATTGTCCCGATCAAGGGCCGCTTCAACATCGGCCAGCGCTTGGCCTGTATGCTTAACGTAAATATCATTCAACCGCGCTTTCACCAGCTGAATCTCTTTGGCATGCAGCGCGATATCAGAAGCCTGCCCCTGAAATCCACCACTTGGCTGGTGCGACATGATCCGAGAATTTGGTAGCGTAAAGCGCATACCCGGCTCTCCAGCAATAAGCAGCAATGCCCCCATCGAGGCAGCTTGACCGATGCAAACCGTTGAAATCTTTGGCTTAATAAACTGCATCGTATCATAAATTGACAAGCCAGAGCTCACAACCCCACCGGGTGAGTTGATATACATCGCAATTTCTTTATTCGGGTTCTCGGCTTCCAGATAAAGCAGCTGCGCCACAATAATGGTCGCCATCTGGTCTTCCACCTGCCCCGAAACGAAAATAATCCGCTCCTTAAGCATACGCGAGAAAATATCATAGCGCACAGAGCCACGCGCAGTGGTCTCCTCAACGCTCGGAATTACAAATCCGGTTTCGTTCATCATCGGGTTAAACATACGGCGCAGCCTTTCAATCACACAGAATTCTTCTAATGCAAATTCGTTTCCTAAAGGTTTAATCCCTGCGAGGGGGAGCTTCAAGGCCCGTTCGCTCAAGTTTCTGCACAAGGGTGTTTATTATGTGACAATCCTCGGCTAGGCTTTGGCATATCTTATTTTTATTTTATATGTTGGTTAATATGATGTTTGACGTTTCAAGCCAAAAAGACACAATTACCGTAAAGCGCACGCTCACCCTTAAAAAAGACGGGGTATTGCCCGGCGGGGTGCTGGATTGCCAAGCCAGTTTTGACCTTGGGGTGGAGCTGAATGGCTCTGAGGGCAAAGGCATTGTTAGCAAATTTGAAACTCTTTTTAATGGGAAAATTGCAGGCAAAGCCAAAAAGCAAGATGAGCGTATAGATAAAGCGCGGCAGCAACTGGCCAAGTGGATGCATTTGGGCGAATCAGAAAACAAGATCCGCGCTTATGCCGACACCCAACAAGAAGACATTGTCCGCGACTGGAACCAGTTTATGCGGGTGGATTTAAAGCGCGCAGGCTATGATGCGCTTGAGGATTCACTCAAAAAGACCAGCATCAAATTTGACGATCTAAAGCTCAAATTTTCCAGCGTTGACCTGCAAGACAACAAAATGGAATTTATGACCGGCGTGTTGGATATCGCCGGCCGCGGCGGCAAAGGTCGTGTGGCGCAGGCAGGCATGGCTTCATTGGTGAGCGGCATGCAAAACTTGGCCAAGCCGATAGATGCCATTAACAATGGCTGGGAGCGCAACACCAAGCTACTAAAGCAAGGCGCGGAAGATGCCAATTCAGTCTATAAAAATATAGCCTCAATTCGTAAGGCAACGGCGACGATGGCGGCACGGCTAAACAGGATGAAGAAAATTTCTGAAAGCAATAAAAAGATTGCGCAGCAAAGCGCAAGTGGGGTCGAGGTCGTACTTGGGGCCGTGGAAAAATATCAAAAAACAGCAAAATTGAATGATCAGGACAAAGTTGTGATCATCGCTAATAAGGCGCTCTCATCCTTTAACAACGCAAAAAAAGACAGTAAATCGACCCTCGTTAAAGCCGATACCGCACGGCTTGAAATGGTTCTGAAAGACATTTCCAAGCTCTTGGCGGAAGCAGAACAGCTGAGCAAAGCCAGTACGAGTGGCTTTATGAATGCGGCCAAAGCCAGCAATGACGCAGGCAAAGAAGTAAAATCTGGCGAAGACGCGGTAACGGCGGCGCTCAAAGAGCTGCGCTTGCAATTCAAAATGAGCTAACGGCTATGAGCGTTGCGCTTGCGCAACATGCGCTGACGAGGTGGCCCGAAGGGTCGCCGAGGAAGTGCACACTCGGGACTGTCCAGAAGCTCCGAGTGTGCCTTTGGCTCACGGAGGCTACGCCCCCGTCGCCAAAGGCACGGTTTTCAGCAAGCTGAAAACACGGGTTGCCGCCGGCCCTGGCCTCGCTATGCTCGGCGGTTCTTACTGAGATATCTGAACATAAAAAAGGCGGAGCATTAGCCCCGCCTTTAGAATAACCTTGAAGCAAATTTTACTCGTCTTCGAGCGCTTCAATCGCCTTTTGCAAGTCGTCCTTGCTCACGGAGTTATCTGTAACCTTGGCCAGTTCCAGAATATAATCCACCACTTTATCTTCATATAGAGGCGCGCGAAGTTGCTGCTGCGCATCAGCATTTTTCTGAATGAATTCAAAGAATTCGCGCTCTTGTCCCGGATATTGTCGCGCCGCTTCAAACATAGCCTTCTGCATTTCTTCGTCCGAAATCGTGATCTCGTTTTTGTTGCCCAGTTCGGCAAGCAGCAGGCCTAGGCGCACGCGGCGCTCGGCGAGCTTTTTGTGCTCATCCTTTGTTTCGATCTCAGGGTGATCATGGCCCTGCACGTCAGGGTTTTCGTCATGCCACAAAGTATGGGCAATCGAGCCGGCTTCGGCCTCTACCAAGCTTGGCGGCAGGTCAAAATCAAACATAGTGTCGAGTTTATCCATCAACCCACGCTTAAGCACAGTGCGCGCCGCGCCCTTATATTCATCAGCCAAACGCTCGGAAACCTGTTTTTTCAAACCGTCAAGATCTTCCGCGCCATAGCGCGTTGCTAACTCGTCGTTAATTTCCGCAGGCTTAGGCTCGTTTACCGCTTTGATATTACAAGTGAAAACAGCGTCTTTGCCTTTCAGGTTTTCGGCCTGATACTCAGCTGGGAACGTCACCTTAACTTCAACTTCGTCACCTTCTTTGGCGCCTACAAGCTGCTCTTCAAAGCCGGGGATGAAGCTGTTGGAGCCGAGCACCAACGGGTAATCATCGGCTTGGCCACCATCAAATGGCACATCGTCAACTTTGCCGAGGAAATCAATCACAACCTGATCATCGTTCTTGGCTTTAGAGCCTTTGCGACGCTTCTCATAGTTGTTGGTTGATTTCGCAATGTTATCAAGTGCGTCCTGAATGGAGTCCTCATCGGCCTCAACAACCAAGCGCTCAAGCTCAACACCGCTGAAATCAGCATCCGGCACATCCGGCAGGCGCTCGTAAGAAACCGAAACCTCTACGTCATCGCCCTCTTTCCAGTCTTCCTTGGTCATTTCAATCTTTGGTTGCTGCGCAGGCCGGTCGCCTGATTCTTTAAACTGCTCGCTCACAGCGCCGTCAACAGTTTCCTGCAAGGCTTCCCCCAAAACCGACTGACCAAACATCTTTTTCATCAAAGCCAATGGGGCTTTACCCTTGCGGAAACCCTTCATCTGAAAATCAGCGCGCGCTGCTTCGATTTTTTCGTTCACTTTGGTTTCCAAATCGCCTGCTGGAATCACAATGTCAAAGCCGCGCTTCAGGCCTTCATTCAGAGTTTCGGTGACTTTCATGTCAGTTCCTCAGTTCATCTGCCCCGCAGGGCCTAAAATATTTGGTACGGATGAAGGGACTTGAACCCCCACGCCTCGCGGCACCAGAACCTAAATCTGGCGTGTCTACCAATTCCACCACATCCGCAGAAAGCTGCACGCAAAGCACAGCCGGTAATTCCGCGCCTCTCTATCAGAGGTTTTTGCGGGTGGCGAGGGAAAAATGGGGGCGCACGGTATTAATTAGGGACAGCTTTTGCCCCACACATTTCAATGTGCTGCAAAATTAGCCCCACTGCCTAGTTTTTAGGCAAAACATCGCAATAAGCTGCGATCTCGCGCGCCCTCCCTGCATTCAATTTGCCCCCATGGCAAAGCAATGCTTAACAGGTGCGAGCAACAGGAGCATCGACATGAAGAAAATCGAAGCAATCATTAAACCGTTTAAGCTGGATGAAGTGAAGGAAGCCTTGCAAGAGGTGGGTATTCAGGGACTGACGGTGATCGAGGCCAAGGGCTTTGGCCGCCAGAAAGGCCATACCGAGCTGTATCGCGGTGCCGAATATGTTGTGGATTTCCTGCCCAAGGTTAAAATTGAAATCGTATTGGCCGAAGATCAAGTGGATGAGGCCATCAAGGCGATCATCGACGCGGCCAAGACTGGAAAAATCGGCGATGGCAAGATCTTTGTTTCCCCGATTGAACAAGCCATTCGCATTCGCACAGAAGAAGACGGGCCTGAGGCCCTTTAGAGAGGAAAGACCATGAGTGATATTCAAGCTGTTTTGGACAGCATTAAAGAGAATGACATCGAGTATGTCGACATCCGCTTCACCGACCCGCGCGGCAAGCTCCAGCACATAACGATGGTGAATGACGAAGTCACCGCTGATTTCCTTGAAGAAGGGCTTATGTTTGATGGCTCAAGCATTGCTGGCTGGAAGAGCATTGACGAAAGCGACATGAAGCTGATCCCTGATTGCGCCAGCGCTTATGTCGACCCGTTTTATGCAGAAAAAACCCTGTGTATCCATTGCTCAATTGTGGAGCCGGACACGGGCGAGGCTTACCCGCGTGACCCGCGCAGCACAGCAGAAAAGGCCGAGGCTTACCTCAAATCCACCGGCATTGGTGACACCGCCTATTTTGGCCCAGAAGCCGAGTTCTTCTTGTTTGACGATGTGCGCTTTAGCAACACCATGAACAAGGTTTCGTTTGAGGTGGATGCAGCAGACGCGGCATGGAATACTGATACCGAGTATGAAATGGGCAATATGGGCCACCGCCCCGGCGTTAAGGGCGGGTATTTTCCGGTAAACCCAACAGATGCAGCGCATGATATTCGCGGCGAAATGCTGAGCACCATGAAGCGCCTTGGCATGAAAGTCGACAAACACCACCACGAGGTTGGCTCTTGCCAGCACGAGCTGGGCTTGGTTTTTGGCACGCTTGTTAAGCAGGCCGACGAGCTGCAAAAATTTAAGTATATCATCCACAATGTGGCGCATGCCTACGGTAAATCAGCCACCTTTATGCCTAAGCCTATCGCGGGTGATAACGGCACAGGCATGCACGTGAATATGTCTATCTGGAAAGAAGGCAAGCCACTGTTTTCTGGTGATAAATATGCTGACCTCAGCCAAGAAGCGCTCTACTTCATTGGTGGCATTCTCAAGCACGCCAAAGCGCTAAACGCGTTTACCAATCCGGCAACCAACAGCTACAAGCGCCTGATTCCGGGCTTTGAAGCCCCTGTGCTTCGTGCCTATTCGGCCCGCAACCGCTCCGGCTGCGTGCGCATTCCTTGGGCCGAATCCCCCAATGCCAAGCGCGTAGAGGCCCGCTTCCCTGATCCGGCAGCCAACCCCTATTTGTGCTTTGCCGCGCTCCTGATGGCTGGCCTTGATGGTATCACCAACAAAATCGACCCCGGCGAAGCCTCGGATAAAGACCTGTATGACCTGCCACCCGAAGAGCTGGCCGGCATCCCTACAGTTTGCGCCAGCTTGCGCGAAGCCCTTGAGGCGCTCGAAGCCGATAGTGACTTCCTGACGGCCGGTGACGTGTTCACCAAAGACCAGATCGAAGGCTATGCCGAACTTAAGTGGGAAGAGGTTTACACCATGGAGCACACGCCACACCCTGTTGAATATGGCATGTATTACAGCTGTTAATATTGGTGGGTGCCAGCATCCACCCTACGGATACTAAAAAGGCCTCCCGCTTGGGGGCCTTTTTTTCAAAATGAACAACCTTGTAGGTTGTAAACTTCAGTAAAAATTATTTTGCGATCAATACCGCGCCGAACCCGAAGGCA
Source organism: Paracoccaceae bacterium (assembly GCA_016744015.1). Classification (GTDB taxonomy): domain Bacteria; phylum Pseudomonadota; class Alphaproteobacteria; order Rhodobacterales; family Rhodobacteraceae; genus UBA3077. Next base: position 161,087 of record JADGFD010000004.1, read on the forward strand.
AAGTGCAATCGGCACCTCTAACCCTAAGTTCTGAAAAAATGGCCGATCGTTCAGGGGCCGTTGAAATCCATGTATTTGGGTCAAGCAAAGAACAAAGGTAGCCTGTGGGCATTTCCTTCACCGTTTCGTTGTCTATTTCCACACATCCAGGGAGTAATGTTAGCGCCACGAACAATGCGCCTATTGTAAACTTCATTATCTATACCCTTATAAGCTCCTTCACTTACACTTTCACACAACGACCCAAGGCTGCAAGCACAAATTATAGGGGCAGAAAGCCACCTTACCCCTCCGAAACCCCCGCCTGATCAAACGTTGCCATGCCCGAATGGCAGGCCAGCGCGGCCTTCACGATGTTAATCGCCAGCGCCCCGCCCGAGCCTTCACCAAGCCGCAGGCTGAGGTCAAGCAGCGGGCGTTTGCCCAGCTTTTCCAGCAGCCGCCCATGGGCGTTTTCATCTGAAAGGTGGCCTGCAATGCAATGATCCAGAGCGGCGGGGTTGGCTTTAAATAAGCAGGCAGCCGCCGCAGTGCAAATAAAACCATCAAGGATAACTGGAATGCGAAGGCTGCGTGCCCGCGCCATCGCCCCCACCATCGCCCCGATTTCACGCCCACCAAGGCAGCGCAGCACGTCAAGACCAGAGGACACCGCATGCAGCGCCACGCCTTTTTCGATCACCTCTAGCTTACGTCCCAAACCCTTAAAATCAACACCCGTGCCGCGGCCAGCCCAGTCAACCGCCTCACCACCAAACAGGGCTTTGGCAATGGCAGCAGCGCTGGTGGTGTTGCCAATGCCCATTTCTCCAGCTACCAAAAGGTCGCCCGCTGGGTCCACAGCATCCCAGCCGGTCTGCAAGGCTCTAAGAAGCTCGGTTTTGCTCATCGCAGGCGCTTTAGTAAAATCTTCCGTCGGATTTTCAAGATCTAACGCAATCACCTCAAGGCTGGCACCTGCCACGTCACATAACTGGTTAATCGCCGCGCCGCCCGCTGCAAAATTACCCACCATTTGGGCCGTCACCTCAGCCGGAAAGGCCGAAACCCCCTGCGCAACAACCCCGTGGTTGCCCGCAAACACCAGCACTTGCGGCGAGGTGATTTTCGGAGCCGCCTCGCCTCGCCATCCTGCATACCATATCGCCACATCCTCTAACCGGCCAAGCGCCGCCGGAGGTTTTGTAAGCACAGCATTGCGGGCTTTAGCGGCGTCCATCGCCGCACTATCTGGGTGCACGGGCTCATCTAAAACGGCGGCAAATTCATCAAGGGTCGAAAAAGGGGCTGTCATCATTTTGGCTTTCACATTTACATTTGTGTCCGTATTACGAAGTATTGGCGCAAATGTTGAGCCAAAAACGTATCCGGAGCGGCTGATTACGCCATGAAGTTTGAAATGCATGATATTGCGGCGGCATTTTCCCTGCTGACGCGCCTGCCGGTGCCGGTGGACCATCCCCGTGCGGGCGCGCGCGGCGCGGGGGCGGCTTGGGCATTTCCGCTGGTGGGGGCCGCGCTTGGGCTGCTGGCTGGGGCGCTTGGCTGGGCGCTCATTTCGTTTGGTATTTCGGTGGGCATAACGGCCGTATTTGTCATTGCAACGCAAGTCATCGTTACAGGTGCCATGCACGAAGACGGGCTGGCTGATATGGCCGATGGTATGGGTGGGTTTACCGCTGAAAAACGCCTCGAAATCATGAAAGACAGCCGCATTGGCGCTTACGGCGCGATTGCGTTGGTATTGGCGCTGCTGGCACGGTATGCGGGTATTTCGGAGGTCGCTGCGAGTGAGTTACCATTTGCACTGGCCGCTCTTGGTGCGGGCTCTAGGGCATTGATGGTGGCCATAATGGCATGGCTGCCCAATGCGCGAGAATCAGGGCTTTCAGCAAGTGCGGGGCAACCTCCACCATGGCCCGCCCTCAGCTTGGGGCTAGTATTTTGCCTGATGGCCTTTGGTTGGAGCGGTTTTTGGATGTTCACCGGCATGGCGCTGGCGGTAGCGCTTATCGCGCTTATTGCGAAAGCCCGCTTTGGCGGCCAGACCGGAGATATCCTCGGGGCCAGCCAGCAAAGTGCAGAGATAGTCGGGCTGGCGCTATTATAACTGCGCCATCACCTCTTCCGAAATATCAAAATTCGCGGTCACCGTTTGCACATCGTCGTCATCCTCAAGAGATTCGATCAGACGCATGAGTTTTTCAGCTGCGACCAAATCAAGCTCTGTGGTGGTTTGCGGCTTCCAGATCAGCTTGGTGGATTCGGATTCCCCAAGCGCCGCTTCAAGCGCATTGGAAACGTCATTAAGGCTGGCGGCCTCGCAATAAATAATGTGACCCTCGTCAGAGCTTTCCACATCATCTGCGCCAGCCTCAATAGCAGCGTCCATCAGCGCATCAGCGTCCCCCGCTTCAACTGGGTAAACCACCTCTCCCACGCGATCAAACATGAAAGATACCGCGCCGGTTTCTGCAAGGTTACCGCCCGATTTTGTAAAAATCGAGCGCACCGAGGAGGCTGTCCGATTGCGATTATCCGTCATCGCTTCCACAATCACGGCCACGCCCGCAGGGCCATAGCCCTCATAACGAATTTCGTCGTAATTATCACCCTCACCGGCCGTCGATTTCTTAATCGCCCGCTCAATCACATCTTTTGGCACAGATACCTTCTTGGCTTCCTTGACCGCGAGGCGCAGGCGCGGGTTTTTATCCGGGTCCGGGTCCCCCATTTTTGCGGCCACCGTTATCTCTTTTGCCAGCTTGGAAAACAGCTTGGATCGCACGGCGTCTTGGCGCCCCTTGCGATGCTGAATATTTGCCCATTTTGAATGGCCCGCCATAGGTGCCTCCGTTATTAAATACGTTTGCAACCGTATAAAACAAATCCGCCCTGCCCCGCAAGCCGAACCTCAAGGCCTGGATGGCTGGCTTGCCAGCCCGCGCCGACAAGGTGGCCCGAAGGGTCGCCGCGGAGGCGCGACGCCAGAGCTGTCCCGCCGCTCCGGGTTTGCTTTGACCTCTGCGGGGGTAAACCCCCACTCGGCCAAAGCACATTTATCAGCAAGCTGAAAATGCCAGCCGCAGGCCCGCGCCTCGCTGCGCTCGGTGGGAGCGCGCAACCAGCCATTGCATTTTATAACCATTTCCGCTTGGATGGGAAAAACCATGCGGAGCGCTTATGACCACTGATCAAATCATCCTGTTTTCCCTGTTCGGGGGCGTGTTTGTCTTCTTGCTATGGGGTAAGTTTAGGTATGACCTTGTAGCCTTTACAGCCCTTTTGCTTGGGGTTGTCACCGGCGTTATCCCGACCAAACATGCCTTTGACGGCTTTGGCCACTCAGCCACTTTGGTTGTAGCCCTTGTTTTAGTGGTTTCAGCGGGCTTGGTGCGCTCTGGCGCTGTTTTCCTCATCACCCGCACACTGGTTGATGCCTCCCGTTCGCTTGGCGCACATATTGCGCTGATGGGAGCAATAGGCGGGGTGCTTTCAGGCTTTATGAACAACGTAGCGGCGCTGGCGCTCTTGATGCCGGTAGACATCCAAACCGCGCGCAAAGCCAAGCGGGCACCGGGTCTTTCGCTGATGCCACTTTCCTTTGCCACGATTTTGGGCGGGATGATCACGCTCATCGGCACGCCGCCCAATATCATCATTGCCGCCATCCGAGAGGACAGTCTCGGCGAGTCCTTCGCAATGTTCGATTTTGCGCCGGTTGGGCTTGTGGCCGCTACGGCTGGGCTTTTATTTGTCGCGCTCATAGGCTGGCGCTTGATCCCACAAGGGGAAGCCGCAAAGAGCAGCGACCCTATGGCTGAAGTGGCGCAGTATATTGCCGAGCTCACCGTGCCGGAGGGTTCATTGCTTATTGGCCAGCGGGTATCAGAGCTTTACGAGACTGCAGACAAAAACGAGGTGGCAATCCTTGGCCTCGTGCGCGCAGGAAAGCGTAGGTATGGCACCGCGAGCACGACCAAACTCGCTGCCGGAGATGCCCTAGTGCTGGAAGCCAGCCCTGATGCCCTCGATGAATTCCGCGCCGCCCTTTCGCTTGATTTTGCCGAAGCCAAGCGGCAAGAGGCCTTGCGCGCTGATGGTGACGGGCTAAGCGTGATTGAAGTGGTGGTGACCGAAGAATCTCGGATTAACGGCAAAACCGCGATGGCGATTGGGCTGGGATGGCGCAGGCGCACAGTGTTGATGGGCATTGCCCGGCAAGGGCGCACAATTAAGAGCCATATTCGCAAAACCGAGGTCACAACGGGTGATATTTTGCTACTTTTGGTGCCAAGTGACCAAAGCAATGACGTTGTTGAATGGCTGGGCTGCCTACCGTTGGCCGCGCGTGGTTTGAACGTGACCGAAGAGAAAAAAGTGTGGTTGTCCATTGGTATGTTTGCGGCGGCTGTTGCACTTGCGAGCTTTGGGCTGGTTTACCTGCCGGTGGCGCTGGGGCTGGTGGTGGTGGGCTTTGTGCTTTTCAAAATCCTGCCGCTTTCAGAGATTTACAACCACATTAGCTGGCCCGTTGTGGTGCTGCTGGGCTCAATGATCCCACTGGGTGCCGCGCTGGAAACATCGGGTGGCACCGAGCTTATTGCCGACTGGCTCATAGGCCTCACATCCGGCATGGCCCCTTGGGCGATTCTCACGATCCTCATGATCGTCACCATGACGCTTTCAGACGTGCTCAACAACACCGCCACCACCATTGTGGCCGCTCCAATTGCCATCCAAATGGCCAACACGCTGGAGGTTAACCCCGACCCCTTCCTGATGGCCGTTGCCGTGGCTGCAAGCTGCGCCTTCCTTACGCCTATCGGCCATAAGAACAACACATTGATTTTGGGTCCCGGCGGTTATAGCTTTGGCGACTATTGGCGCATGGGCCTACCACTGGAGATCATCGTGGTGGCTGTCAGCATCCCCGCGATCTTGGTATTTTGGCCGCTTTAACACTTTGGAGCCACTATGAAATTTATAAAAAAAGCGCTTAAAGTGGTTTCGACTCTGGCGATTGCCGGGCTGGTAGGCTTTTTGGTATTTGGCCCGGGCTATGTGGAGCGCAGCCGCAACCAAGTAGCCAAGCACGCGCCTTATCTGATTTCAGACCGCGCCCAAGCCCTGCATGATAGCCTCGTGATTGGCGATTGGCACGCTGACAGCCTGCTTTGGAACCGCGACCTCTCGGAGCGCGGTGTCTATGGGCAAGTAGACCTCCCACGGCTTATCGAGGGCAATGTAGCGGTGCAGGTTTTTACTGCTGTCACGAAATCTCCCGCGGGGCTAAATTATGACGGTAATGACGCCGATGCTTTTGATAACATTACCCTTTTGGCGGCAGCTCAGCTTTGGCCCATGCGCACATGGTGGAGCCTGACCGAGCGCGCGCTTTATCAGGCTGAAAAGCTGGCCGACCTTCAGATGGAAGCACCGGAAAGCCTGAAAATCATTCGCACGATTGATGATCTTGAAGAGGTGCTCACGCGCCGCGCGGCGGGTGAAAAAATTGTCGGGGGCATGCTCGGGATCGAAGGCGCGCACCCGCTTGAAGGTGATATCGCCAACCTGCTACGGCTGGAATCTGCGGGCTATCGGCTGGTGGCTTTACAGCACTTTTTTGACAATGAGCTGGGCGGCTCGCTACATGGTCGCAGCAATGCAGGGTTGACTGATTTTGGCAAAGAGGTCGTGGCCGAAGTGGAGCGCCGCGGGCTGATTTTGGATGTGGCGCATTCAAGCGAGCAAGTGGTTGAAGATGTGTTGGCGATGGTGGATATGCCCATTGTGCTGAGCCATACCGGCATGCGCTCTGTTTGTGACGTGAAGCGTAATATTCCAGTTGAGCTTATGCAGCGCATAGCGGCCACTGGCGGCGTGGTCGGTATTGGCTATTGGCAGGAAGTCACCTGTGATGACAGCCCCGCAGGCGTTGCCCGCAGCATATTGGCGGCGACAGAAGCGCTCGGGGGAGATGCGGTTTCGCTCGGGTCAGATTTTGATGGCTCGGTGGCAACAGCTTTTGACACGTCCGAGCTCGCGGCGATCACCCAAGAGCTATTAAAGCTCGAAATGACCGACGAGCAAATACGAAAGGTTATGGGCGAAAACCTGTTGAGGGTTATGAGGGCACGGCTGGAAATGCGGCCCTAGAGCTAGGCGCGCCGAGCGTAGCGAGGCCACGGCCAGCGGCAGGCATTTTTTACTAGTTAAAAAATGTGCTTTTGCCGAGTGGGGGCGGTTATAATGCGCTATTTTGCATACAAATTGCTGTGCTAGCCCCCGCAGAGGTAAAAGCAAGCACGGCGCTGTCCGGCAGTTCTGGCGTCGCGCCTCCGCGGCGACCCTTCGGGCCACCTTGTTGGCGCGTGCGGCGCCTACGGCTTGCAAAGGGGCGGGCGCTGCTAAGCCTCTGCCATATCCGCCCTCTGGCGTTGCCACATGGCGGCATAGCGGCCATCATGCGCCAAAAGGTCAGCATGAGTGCCTTCCTCCACAACATGACCCTGCTCCAGCACTACTATTTTGTCGGCATCCACCACTGTAGAAAGCCGATGCGCAATGGTGATAACGCTGCGGCCCTGCCCCATGCTTCGTAGGCTCTCCAAGATACCTTGCTCGGTTTCGCTATCCAGCGCCGAGGTTGCTTCATCCAACAGCAATATCGGTGGATTTTTTAGCAAGGTGCGGGCAATACCTACCCGCTGCTTTTCGCCACCAGAGAGCTTAAGCCCCCGCTCGCCCACTTGGGTGTTATAGCCCTCAGGTAAGCCCATGATAAAATCGTGGATCTGGGCCGCTTTTGCCGCAGTTTCGATCTCCTGCCGCGTTGCTCCCGCTCGCCCATAGGCGATATTATAGCCAACGGTATCGTTAAACAGCACAGTGTCTTGCGGCACCACGCCAATTTTGGCACGCAGGCTTTTCTGGGTAATATCCCGTACGTCTTGGCCGTCAACCTTTAGCCCGCCCGCGCTCACATCATAAAACCGGAACAAAAGCCGCCCGATGGTAGATTTCCCAGAACCGGAGGGGCCAACGACCGCAATCGTTTCCCCGGGGCCAACCCGCAGATTCAACTTATGCAAAATCTGCCGATTTTCCTCGTAGGAAAAATCAACATTCTCAAAGCTCACCTCGCCACCTTGCACCTGAATTTCAGGTGCCGCCGGCTTATCAGTGATCTCGGGGGGTTGGCTGAGCAGCGAAAACATCTGCCCCATATCCACCAGCGCCTGCCGGATTTCTCGGTATACCGACCCAAGAAAATTCAGCGGCATCACCAGCTGGATCATATAGGTGTTCACCCCCACAAACTCGCCCACGGTCAGATCGCCAGCCTCAACCCCGATCGCGGCCATGATCATCACAATCACCAGCCCCGCAGTAATCAGCACCGACTGGCCAAAATTCAGGAACCCCAATGAATAGCTGGTCTTAATTGCCGCCTGCTGGTAGGCGCGCATCGAAACATCATAGCGCACCGACTCACGCTCTTCGGCGCTAAAATACTTAACGGTTTCAAAGTTCAACAGGCTATCAATCGCCTTTTGGTTGGCCTCTGTATCCGCCTTATTTTGCTGACGGCGGATATTCACGCGCCATTCCGTAACCTTAAACGTAAAGACCACGTAAAGAAAAATGGTAACAGCCACCACGCCCAGATATCGGATATCAAACAGCCACACCAAAGCCACACCCACAAAGATCAGCTCCAAAATAAGCGGTCCGATCGAAAACAGCATGAAGCGGAGCAGGAATTCTACGCCCTTTACCCCGCGCTCGATAATCCGGCTCAACCCGCCTGTTTTGCGCTGAAGGTGGTAGCGCAGGCTGAGCGCATGAATATGGTCAAAGGTTTCGCGCGCCAGCACGCGCAGAGCGCGCTGCGCCACGCGGGCAAACAGCACGTCGCGGAGCTGGTTAAACCCCACCGCGGCAAGGCGCATCAGGCCATAGCCGACGACTAATCCAATAGCAGATATGCCCATTAACCACGCCACACTGCCCGAAGCTTCTTCGGGCGTAAGCGCATCAATGGCGGCAATAAAAAACAGCGGAGTAAGGGCTGTGGCCACCTTGGCCAGCACCAATGCCAGCATCGCCAGCACCACTCGCACCCGCAGCCAAAAACGGTTTTTTGGCCAGAGATAAGGCGTTACGCGCTTGATGGTTTCCCAGCCGCTATAGCTGTCGTCGTCATCATCGGGGGTATAAGACATGTTTTTTCGCATCTGTGACAGATAAGGGCTATGGCCACAAAGCGCCAGAGGGCGCGTGGATTATTCCTCGATGCGGGGGATCGAAAAAATTTGCCCCGGATAAATAAGATCAGGGTCGCGGATGGTGTCTTTATTGGCACTGTATATTTGCGAAAAGGCATCACCGTTGCCGTAAGCTTCGGTGGCCATAAGCCATAATGTGTTGCCCGGTTGCACAATAATTTTTGCACCCTGGGAGAAGGACTCCGGCATTTCAGCCTCTGGGAATTGGCGCTGGAATGGCGATTCCGTGCGGCTAATAACCTCCCCCGACGGTGCAATTTCATCAACCCGCAACACATAGCGGCCCTCGGCGACATCAGAAACCTCCAGCTCCCATGTGCCGCCCTCAGCAATAGGGGCCTCGCCAGCCAATTTGCCGTCGGTATAAATGCGTGCCACATTCCCGGGCTGGCCGCGCCCAGAGAGCTGCACCGCACCGCTATCTGCATAGCTCACCAGATCAAGGCTCACATTGAGCGGCACGGCGGGGGCTGCGGGCTGCACAATATGTACGGCATCAGGCGTGCGGTGCACAACAATTGGCGTGGTATCAGCCGCATCCGCCGCGGCGGGGAGGATAACGATATCTTCCTGAGACACCACCAATGCTGCCCCTTCGGGGGCCGCAGGAATTTGCGAATCAAGCGTTGTTGCGCTCGGCGCATTCAAAAACACAACAAATTCACCCCGTGCCGTGGCCGTAGCTTCGGCCACCGGAATTGTGCCGGACAGCACCTGCACATTGGCCCCCGGGGCAGCGCGGCCAGCGATCAACGCACTGCCATCGGGAGAGACACGCACCAAATCAAAGCTGGGCGAGATTTGGTTCGGTGCAGGCGCCTCTCCGAGTGGCAAAACCTGCGCAAGGGTCAAGGGCGGGCTAGCCTCCCCCAGTAGGGGTGGCACCTCAGCCGCGGGCGGGCTGGCTTGCTCGGCTCCGTTTTCGGGCGACGAACCAAGCGCCGGAGCGCTTTGCGCAAGGGCTGGCTGGATAGGGTTGGGGGGTGGAAGTTCTGGCGCGGGCGGTGTTTCTACCACCTCTACCTCAGCGGTTTGTAAAGCCGATTCTTCCGGAGATTCAAGCTCCGGCACCGGATCAGCGCTCAGATCTTCGGCCTCATTCACTGCCTCCTGTATGTCCATTGCGATGTCTTCACTTGGCAATGGCGGCGTTACCTTTTCAGGGCGAGCATCCGTCTCGTGCATGTCCACTTCGGAAGCGATAACAGCTTCTTCTGTTGGCTCGACAGGCATCACCACCACGGTAGCGTTGCCTAGCGGATCAGCAATTTGGCTAACAACGGCTTCTGCTTCACTTATAGCCACAGGATCGTTCTTCGCTGCCTCCAAAATTGCGGCGGGCGTTTCAACTGCGGCAACGTTTGCTCCCGCGAGCGGATCAGTTTCTTCAAGCGGCGGCATAACATCCACCGCTTCGGCCACCGCGCTAGGCGGCTCTGCGGGCAGTTCATTATAGCGGAGGAAAGCAAGCGCGACCACGCCCAGCGCCGCCACGACCCAAAACCACCACGATTTTATGATTTTCCCCAAAAGAAAATACCCTCCGACGATATGTCGAAGGGTAGTGTGCTAAGAACCCGCTCATTTATCAAGCAAAACTATTGCTTAAGCAGCGGGTGTTTCGGTTGCTGGCGGCGTTGGGGCCACGCGGGCATCCAGAATCTCGCTAATTTTGCGCTGTGCGGCGTCTTCGCCTTGGGCGTCAACGGCCGTAACTTCGCGGGTGAGCCGCTCAAGCGCCGCTTCATATAGCTGGCGCTCCGAGTAGGATTGTTCGCGCTGGTCATCATTGCGGTGCAAATCGCGCACCACTTCGGCAATCGCCACCAGATCACCCGAGTTGATCTTTTGCTCATATTCCTGTGCACGGCGAGACCACATGGCCCGCTTTACCCGTGCGCGACCTGCCAGTGTTTTCATGCACTTAGCTACCAGATCAGGGGTCGAGAGCGCCCGCATCCCTACCAAAATCGCTTTTTGGGTCGGCACGCGCAAGGTCATCTTTTCTTTTTCGAAATAGATAACAAACATCTCTAGCACTTCTTCACCCACGGTCTGGGTTTCCACCTCGGTAATTTTGCCAACCCCGTGCGAAGGGTAGACCACAAACTGGCCGTTTGCAAAATCGAGCTGGTTTTTTGACTTACTCATTCAGGCGTGTTCCTTGTCTGCTCAGGCCGGTGTCACACACATAAGCATTTAAGGTCGTTTCTCAACCCATGATGCCTTCTGGAAGTGTATTGATTCCGTCAATCTGCGCTTTGCGCAGCGTGCTCCTTGTGACTGGCCTAATTGTTACTGCCTTAATATACCACAAAAATCAGGTAATATGAAGAGCGGTCGTAAATGTTTTTTTAGCTGCCTTCGCCGGGCTTTTCTGAGAAGTATTTCTCAAGCTTGCCATCCTCACCATCACGCTCTTCCGCCTCGGGAAGAGGGTCTTTCTGCTCAATGATCACAGGCCATAGCTCGGAATATTTTCGGTTAAACTCAACCCATTTCTCGGCTTCAGGCTCGGTATCGGGCCGAATGGCGTCGGCGGGGCATTCCGGCTCACAAACGCCGCAATCAATGCACTCGTCAGGGTGAATCACCAGCATGTTCTCGCCTTCGTAAAAGCAATCCACCGGGCATACTTCTACGCAGTCGGTGTATTTGCAGGCGATGCACGCATCGTTGACGATATAGGTCATGTCTTTGCCTCGTTGCTGTGGTTTTGGGGTATCGCCCAAACCTGAATAAAAGCTTAGGGCTTATTAGGCCGCGATTGGGCAGGATTCAAGAGGCAGGTTTCAACTATCCGTGTGCCGCAGGGAATCCATCGCGCGGCGGTCCTTTTTGGTGGGGCGAATGCCGACCCGCTCGATCGGCACAGCCGCCGCTTCACGCTCGGGGGTCAGGTCTTCATAAAGCGCTTGCGCCTCGCTGGCAGGCCCGCGCCGCTCCCCCAGCGCCGCGATGCGCACAATGCGAAGCTGTCGGCCCTGCATAAAGCTCAGGCCATCTCCTGCCTTAATACTAGACGACGGTTTTTTAACCCGCTCCGCATTCACCCGCACATGCCCGGCCGAAACAACTTTGGCCGCCAGCGTGCGGGTTTTGAAAAACCGCGCATACCAGAGCCATTTGTCTATCCGTTGGTTTTCGCTCAATCTTTAGCCTTAAGGGCCGCGAGGGCTGCGAAAGGATTATCGGGGTCAAAGGGTTTGTCTTTGCGCGGTGGACGCGCTTGCTGTGCGGGCTTGCCTTGGGGTTTGCCACGCTTGCCTTTTGGCTTTTTGCCACGGCCCTCATTGCGGTTTTGCCGTTGATTTTGCGCGCGGGGCTTTGCGGCCCAGCGAAACGTGTAAAACACTTCAGCTTCTTCAACAGCATCTGGTTCGGCCTCTTGGGCGCCCTCGGCTTTAGGTGCTTCTTCTGCCCCCTCAGCTTTTGCCTCTGGCTCCGGTTGCGGCACGGCAACCTCTGGAACGGGCTTGACCTTTGGTCGCTCGCCGCGCTCACCGGCATAGCCAAGACCCGCCATCAGATTGGCGAATTGCTCCAGCGTTAGCCCTGTAATGGAAAGCATATCAGCGTTGGCCTCAAAGCCGCCACGGCTATCCATGCCACGCAGCATATCTGCCAGCCGCTCCAGCATATCAATGCGGATAGAGCGCTCACCGGCCAAGCGATAGCCAGCGCGGGCATAGTAACCCTCAGGCGCATCAGGCAGTGCGGGCACGGTTACCAAGCCGGGGGGCGGCGCTTCGGGGAATACATCGAGGCCCTTTTGCAGCGACCATAGCACCAGCCGCATCCGCGTTGGTGCGGGCTTTAGCATCAGGTGCTGAAAGACCGTAAATTGCCCAAAGCGCACCCCGTGCTTGCGTAGGGTCGCCCGTGCATCTTGGTCCAGCTCTTTAATATCTTTAGCGATTTCTCCACGAGGGATAACCCCGAGCGCTTCCACAACCTGAAAACCAACGCCGCGCGCCAGCCCAGCCAAGGTCTCGTCATTCTTGATCGCCAGCAGCGGCTCAAACAAAGCCGCAATTTTGCGCTCCATCCAGTGCCCCAAACGGCGGCGCAGCTTTTCGGCCACCTCTGGCCCCGCTTCCTCATCCACAAACACATCAATCTGCGGGCTAAGCGCATCAGCGCCCGCCACCAGCTTGCCCACAGCGCTTTCGCCCCACATCAGGCCGCCCTGCTCGGTAAAGTCAAATTCCGTATCCGGCGCATTATACATTTTATCTGAGCGCAGGTTGAACACCGGCTGCAAGGCCGCCAGCGCCGTCGCGCGCAATGTTTTGGCCTCTTGGTCACTGGCCTTCGGGTCTAAAATAAACCGGAAACCATCCAGCTTGCCGATAAACTGGTCTTCAACGGTCACATCGCCGTTTTCACTAACTTGGGCCAAGAGCCTCTCCTTTTGCTTCAACCGCCGCATCAAAACACTGGTGCGGCGATCAACGAATCGCTGAGTCAGGCGCGCGTGCAGCGCATCTGAAAGGCTATCTTCTACCTTGCGGGTGGCGCTACGCCAATAAGAAACATCACGCAGCCAATCTTTACGCTGGGCAACATATGTCCATGTGCGGATATACGCCAACCGTTTTGAGAGCTGGTCTATGCCACCATCAATGCGGTCAATGGATTTAACCTGCTGCGCCAGCCAATCCTCGCTAATATGCCCCGCGCTCAACTGCGCATGCACCTTGGCAAGCAGCCCCACATGCTCCCCGCCGCTAAGCTTTCTGAAATCAGGTATCTGACATACCTCCCAAAGCCGCCGCACCTCAGGGGCAAAGCGCACTTGGTCGATCACATCGGGCATCATTGCCAGCCCCTTAAGGCTGCGCAGGTCATCGGCCTCCCGCGCCCGTAGCAGCTCAGGGTCATCGGGCGAGCGCTCCAGCGAGGCTACCAGCCCCTTCATACTGCCAAAATCAAGCTTGGGGTTGCGCCATTCCAGCTTTTTGATCGAGGCAAACCGGTGGTTCTCAATCGCCTCCACCCAGTCGGGCTCTAGGTCATGCGCCTCGCCCGTCACCCCAAAAGTGCCGTTCTCCATATAGCGCCCCGCCCTGCCCGCGATTTGCGCCAGCTCGTTGGGCATTAAATATCGCATCCGACGGCCATCAAACTTGCTCAGCCCTGCAAATGCCACATGCGATATATCAAGGTTCAGCCCCATGCCAATCGCATCGGTCGCCACAAGGTAATCCACCTCGCCATTCTGATACATCTCGACCTGCGCATTGCGCGTGCGTGGGCTAAGCGCCCCCATCACCACGGCAGCCCCACCTTTTTGGCGGCGAATAAGCTCGGCGATTTGGTAAACATTCTCAACCGAAAACGCCACAATCGCGGCGCGCCCTGGCATCCGGCTTATCTTCTTGGGCCCGCTGTATTTCAGCTCAGAAAACCGCTCGCGGTAAAGAAACCTCGCGTCTGGGACCAGGCTCTCGACCCGCGCCCGCATTGAAGCCGCGCCCATAAACAATGTTTCCGCGCGGCCACGGCTGTGCAGCAGGCGCTGGGTGAATATGTGCCCACGATCAGGGTCCGCACAAAGCTGGATCTCATCGACTGCCACAAAGTCAGCCGCCATCCCCAGCGGCATCGCCTCCACCGTGCACACATAATAGCGCGCCCGCGGCGGCACAATCCGCTCTTCACCCGTCAGCAAAGCCACCGCGCCCAGCCCGCGCAAACCCACAACCTTATCATAGACTTCCCGCGCCAACAGGCGCAGCGGCAGGCCGATCACGCCTGTTTGGTGCCCCAGCATCCGCTCAATAGCATAATGGGTTTTGCCAGTATTGGTGGGGCCAAGAACGGCCGTAATTTCGCGCATGTCTAGCTCGGAAAATTCTCTCTACTCAAAATGGCACAATGGCGGGCGCGGCATACCTTTGCGGCTCCAGCTTAGCCCTTCATACCAACCAGCACCCATGGCAATAACCTGTATTTCAAACCATAACCATTCATTTCTATTCATGTTATCGGTGAGGTTTTTGGCAATATCGTGAAACTCTGGCGTATAAAGGTTTGCGCCCGCCTCACAAACAACATGCTGTGCATTTGCCCTGATCAGCGCGTCAAAGTGTCGAACCAACAATTCGTGATTTTGCTTAATTTTAGGCATATTCGGCACCTCCGCACATGGCCCCGTAGTCAGACTATACCCATAAGGCGATGCCAGTGGGTTTTCGCTATAAAATGTTAATTCACCAGATTTAAGCGTTGCGCCAACCATGCCAATATATTCATGAGTTGCTTTTCTTTCACTCCAACCGCGGGTTAAAGCAAGGTGTTCAAAAAGGCCGTCCAGATGAAAGAAACAACCAAAGCTTCCCTCAGCCGCATAAGCATCCACAGCTGAAATTCTCTCGGCAACCTCCGGATCGCTTACGTGCAGCTGGTTGTTAATACGAGGTAATTCAATTTCGCAAACCTCCGCCGATAGCACAAGCCAGCCGCCTGTTTTGATTGTATCTGGGTCAGAGCGCGCGGCATCTCTAAGTTGGTCTATTTCATGCGGGCTAAAACCATCAACGCGCGCGGCAATAATTGTGGAAGGACCAATGGCGCAGCCCTGCCCCGCAAAAAACTGTATCAGAGCCTCATTTTGGTTCGCCCCTTGAGCAGAGGCCGAGGATACCAACACAAAAAGCAGCCCACATGCGAAACCTATTAAGCGCACAGTATTCCTCACGAAACTTAGCTTTTCACCACACATGACCGCCAATACCCTTATTCTCAATCTAATGCAAAATGCTGAGGCTGTCCTCAACCCGCTTCACCGTATCAATCAGTTCTTCTGAATGTGGATTAAGCGCCAGCGCGGCCTTATACGCCTTCAGCGCATTTTCAGGCTGGTTAAGCTGCTCCTGAATCACGCCCATGCCGCCCAAAGCGCCAAAATGGCGCGGGTTTAGCAGCAGTGCCTTTTCGATATCCGCCATCGCCTCACCGTATTTATCTAGCAGAAAAAACGCCGAAGCGCGCATATTATAGGCTTCTGCAAAGTTAGGCGCATGGTCAATCAACGCTGAAAGATGCCACACCGCCATCTCATAATCCTCCGCCTCCATCGCCGCGAAACCACGCTTCAAGAGCAGGTCCATCGCCGCTGAACCCGACTGCCGGAAAATCCGCAACACCTCCCGCTCGGCACTGGCCGCGCCCTCGCCAGCTTTGCTCTGCATCTCAGCAAAAAGCTCGTCCAAGCGGTCATTCTCCCCAAAGCCAAGCCCAGGCTGCGCCGCAGATGCAGCGCTGCCAAACGCCAGCGCCATTATCAAAATCAAATACCTCATAGCCAAAACCTATGCCCTCCGCCCGCAAAACCCAAGCCAAAAAGACAAATCTTGCGCAATTCCTCGTGTCTGACGCGAGGGCAACCGCAAGAAACAGTTTTGAATCGTATCCGAATCCCTTACCATCAGGTAAACTAACCAATGGAGACTCTCATGAGTGAAATTCTAGACACTGCCGTAAAAGCCCTATCCGACAAGCTCGGGGGGGACGGCATTGAAGGTTCGATCAAATTTGAGATAGAAAACACCGGTGCCATTCGTATAGACGAAAACGGCGCCAGCTTAGATGATGGCGACGCCGATTGCACTATCACCGCCGAAGCTGATGTGTTTCAGGACCTGCTTTCAGGTGAGCTGAACCCCACCAGCGCCTTTATGTCCGGGAAAATCGCGATTGATGGCGATATGGGCATGGCGATGAAGCTCGGATCACTGCTTACCTGATGGAAACCGCGCCGCTCTATGAGGATGTGGCCGATGCCCCCGAAGGTGGGCGCGCCTTTTTTGTGCGCGCCGCTGACGGCACCCGCATCCGCTTCGCCCTCTGGAACGGTGGCACCAAAGGCCTCGCCGTGGTCTTCCCCGGCCGCACTGAGGGCCTTGAGAAATATGGCCGCATGGCGCGCCAGCTTTTAGCGCGCGGTTTTTCTGTGGCCATTATTGATTGGCGCGGGCAAGGGTTATCTGATCGCTTAAACAACAGCACTGCCGTTGGCCATGTGGATGATTTTGCCGATTATCAAGACGATTTGGCTGCGGTGCTCGCCCACGCCGAGATCGAGGCGGTTTGCGGCCCCCGCATCATGTTTGCCCACTCCATGGGTGGCTGCATTGGCCTGCGGGCATTGCTCACGGGTGATGCCTTCAAGGCCGCTGTGTTTTCGGCCCCAATGTGGGGGCTCAACTTGCCCGGCCCTAACAAATTCCTGGCGCCGCTGTTGGCCAATACAGGCGTGGCCCTTGGCTTGGGCAAAAAAAACCTCGCCGGCCAACCCACAGGCTTTTATCTCACGCGCGAGCCTTTTGAAGGCAACAACCTGACACATGATCAAGGCTATTGGGATTATATGCGCGAGCAAATTATAAAATACCCTGCTCTCGCCTTGGGCACACCCTCGTTCAAATGGCTCAAAGGAGCATTGGGCGAGTTCAAATACTTTGATACCGTCGAGATGCCGACCATCCCCTGCTTAATATTTGTCGGCGGTGACGAAAGCGTGGTTAGCCCGGCGGCTATCCGTAAAAGCAGTTCACGCTTTGCCAATGGCACATTGGTTGAAATTGACGGCGCAAGGCATGAGGTCTGGATGGAAACGCCGGATCGCCAAGCCCAAAGCTGGGCAGCCATTGATACATTCCTGAAAACCGTCCTCTGATCTTGGTGACGGTCGTGCTTGCACGACCCGCGCCGACGAGGTGGCCCGAAGGGTCGCCGAGGAGGCGCGAAGCCGGAGCTGTCCGGTTGCTCCGGGCTTGCTTTGGCCTCTGCGGGGGTAAACCCCCACTCGGCCAAAGCACGTTTTTCAGTAAACTGAAAAACGGTGGCCCTCACGGGCCATGGCCTCGCTTCGCTCGGTGGTGCAATATCCAGTGTTGGCTTATTTATTCAATAGCTCCAGAGCCGCCGTGTGCACTCTTTCATCGCCCGCAGCAATAATTTGCCCACCATGATGGGCGGGATTTCCTTGCCAGTTGGTCACAATGCCGCCTGCGCCCTGCACAACTCCGATAGGGCCTTGCACATCGTAAGCATTTAGCCCTGCCTCGATTACGAGATCAATTTTGCCGATAGACAATAGGGCATAAGCGTAACAATCCAAGCCATATCGGGTTAGTTTACAATGTGAAGAAACCGCATTAAATGCGGCCCTTTCGGCTTCGGATCCTATTTCCGGAAAGGTTGTCATCAAAGTGGCGCCTTCTAGCCCCGAGCAGGCCCGCACCTTGATTTCGACACCCGCATCACCGCGGACCCAATCCGCCTTGCCAAAACCACCCACAAAACGCTCACCAATATAAGGCTGATCAACCACCCCCAGCACGGGCCCCTGCCCGGCATCAATGCCAATGAGCACACCCCAGCTTGGGGCGCCGCTGATAAAGGCGCGAGTGCCATCGATGGGGTCCAGCACCCATGTCAGGCCTGACGTGCCGGCAGACTTGCCAAACTCCTCGCCGTAAATCGCATCATTGGGCCGACGCTTGGCCAACACGGCCCGCATGGCTTGCTCGGCTTCCCGATCCGCAACCGTGACCGGATCAAAGCCATCGGCGTCCTTATTATCAACATCCAAAGCATCACTTCGAAAATACCGTAAGGTCACGCACCGCGCCGCATCCGCCATTTCTTCAGCCACAGCCCGCAATGCCCGCTGCTCTATCGCGCTAATATCCATGAAAAAACCTCCGCCTGTTACCAGACGGAGGTTTCATATTCTTGCCTTCACGTCAATGGGACGCTTAAGCTACATCCGTAAGCGCCCGCGCGAGATCAAACAAGCGGCGGCGCTGGTTTTCCGGAATGGAATAGTAAGAACGCACCAATTCAAGCGCCTCTTTATCCGCCAACAAATCGCCCTGCATTTTGGGCGCTTCAGTTTTGGCTTCTTCCGGAGCGGAATCTGTTACGCCCTCTTCGATACCTTCGAAGAAAAACCGCACATCCACATCCATGGCTTTGGCAATATCCCAAAGGCGGGAAGCGCTGACCCGATTCATACCGGTTTCATACTTCTGGATTTGTTGAAACTTGATGCCAACAGCTTCGCCGAGCTGCTGCTGGGTCATACCCACCATCCAGCGGCGGTGGCGAACGCGTTTTCCTACATGCACATCTACAGGGTGTTTCATAAGACCTATCACTCCATTGGTTATCTATACTTTAAGGATGCATATTTCGTGCCAACCTCTCGTCACGATACATGTGCAGTTTAATCCTTGATAATCAAGACATATCACGATTTTGTAATTTTCGCAACAATAATCAACCCTAAGGCGGTTGCAAAATGCGATTTTTCGCTCATAGCAATCTGAGCGTGTTTCGCATTTTGCGAATCTTATCCTTCGATTGTTTTGGCCGCCCGCTTGCGCTCGTTAGGGTCGAGGTGGCGCTTGCGCATCCGAATATTGTTCGGGGTCACTTCAACCAGCTCATCATTGTCGATATATGCAATCGCTTCCTCAAGGCTCATACGCACAGGGGTTGTAAGGGTTACGGCATCATCCTTGCCGCTGGCCCGCACATTGCTGAGCTTTTTGCCCTTGAGCGGATTCACTTCGAGGTCATTCGGGCGATTATGCTCGCCAATGATCATACCGGTATAAACCTGCTCTTGCGCCCCAATGAAGAACTTACCGCGGTCTTCCAGATTGAAAATCGCGTAAGGCACAGAAGAACCGGCTTCCATCGAAATAAGCACGCCTGCACGGCGGCCCTCAATTTTGCCCTTAAACGGCGCCCATTCGTGGAACACACGGTTAATAACACCGGTGCCGCGGGTATCTGTCAGGAATTGCCCGTGATAGCCGATCAGCCCGCGTGAAGGCACATGCGCCACGATGCGGGTTTTGCCAGCACCACCGGCGCGCATTTCAGCCACTTCGCCTTTGCGCTGGGTTAGCTTTTCAATCACGGTGCCGGTATATTCGTCATCCACGTCAATCGTGGCCTCCTCAATCGGCTCCATTTTTTGGCCGTCAATTTCTTGAAACAGCACGCGCGGGCGAGAGATTGAAAGCTCAAAGCCCTCACGGCGCATGTTTTCAATCAACACACCCATCTGTAATTCGCCTCGGCCCGCTACTTCAAACGCCTCACCGCCGGGGGTGTCGCTCACTTTAATCGCCACGTTCGATTCGGCTTCCTTGAGCAAACGGTCCCGAATCACGCGGCTCTGCACCTTGTCCCCGTCACGGCCTGCCAGCGGTGAAGTGTTAATGCCAAAGGTCACAGTAATGGTTGGTGGGTCAATTGGTTGGGCTGGGATAGCCGCCTCAACAGATTTATCGCACAGCGTATCGGCAACGGTGGCCTTTGTCATGCCGGAAATCGAAACGATGTCGCCCGCCTCGGCTTGGTCAATCGCCACTTGCTCTAGCCCGCGATAGGCCAAAACTTTGGTAATCCGAAAATTCTCGATCAGCTCGCCATCAACATTCATGGCTTTGATCTGGTCACCAGCTTTGGCAACGCCCGATTCAACCCGCCCCGTTAGAATGCGCCCCAAGAAAGCGTCACCGCCCAGTGTGGTGGCCAGCATCCGGAAAGGCTCTTCTTTATGTTCGATCTGCTGAGGCGCAGGCACATGCTCGATAATTTTGTCAAACAGATCATTCAGGTTTTCACGTGGGCCATCCAGCTCGTTATCAGCCCAGCCAGCACGGCCAGAGGCATAAAGCATAGGAAAATCAAGCTGATCGTCATTGGCATCAAGATTTGAGAAAAGGTCAAAGCACTTGTCATGCGCGGCGTCTGGCTCACCGTCAGGCTTATCAACTTTGTTAATCACCACAATCGGGTTCAGGCCCAACGCCAATGCTTTTGAGGTCACAAACTTGGTTTGCGGCATGGGGCCTTCGGCGGCATCTACCAGCAACACCACGCCATCAACCATGCTCAAAATCCGCTCAACTTCGCCGCCAAAATCAGCGTGGCCGGGGGTATCTACGATGTTGATCCGGGTGCCGTTCCACATCACGCTGGTTGCTTTAGCCAGAATCGTAATGCCGCGCTCGCGCTCCAGGTCATTGCTATCCATGGCGCGCTCGGTGGTCGCCTCGTTTTCGCGGTAGATCCCCGATTGCTTCAGCATTTCGTCCACAAGCGTGGTTTTCCCATGGTCTACGTGGGCAATAATCGCGACGTTTCGCAAATCCATAATTCCGGCCTTTTCAAAAAAAATATCGGGGCGAGCCTTAAGCCCTCCCCGTTTCCCCGCTTCCATACGCCGAAGCATGGCATTTGGCAAGTTCGGGCTTGCGTTTTCGTGTCGCAGTGCAACAAATAAGCGAAACACTGAAAGAACCCTATGCCCCGCGCCCTCATCACCCTGCTACTATGCATTGCCCTTGTCGGCACCAACGGCATGATTCTGTCTCCGGTACTCACAGATATAGCACAGCAATTCGGCGTGAGCGCCGCTGTGGCGGGCCGCGCCATTGCCGCTTACGGGCTTGGCACCATGTTTACAGCCCTATGGCTTGGCCGCTCGCTGGATAGCTTTGGAGTGGCGCGCGCCTTGCGTTACGCCTTGATGGTTGCGGGGTTAAGTGAGATTGGCTCTGCCTTTTCGCAGGGTTGGGTCATGCTGGTGGGCTTTCAGTTTTTGGCAGGCATGGGTGCCGGCATTGCTCTGCCCGCCATCTATGCCATTACCGGCGCCATTAGCCCAAAGGGCCACGAATCACGCTATATGGCGCGGGTGCTGCTTGGCTGGTCGGTATCTCTCGTGGCTGCGGTGCCGCTGGGAGCCGCGATCTCCGATATTGTTGGCTGGCGCGTCATGCTGGGGCTTACGGGCACCTTATGCGTGGCGCTGGTGCCTTTGGTGCTTACCTTACCAGCCATAAAGCTGCCCGCGCGCACCACGCCAAAAATGGCCCGTTTGAAGCCGCTTTCCCTGCCGGGCGGCGCGGCGCTCTATGCTATATGCCTGCTGTTTATGATCAGCTTTTACGGCATCTATGCCTATATCGGAGATCACGCACGGCAGGCCTTTTCCCTTGGCTCAACGGCTGCTGGGCTAATTGCCTTGTTTTATGGCGCAGGTTTTGGTCTCGCCACCCTTTCCGCCCCCTTAATAGACAAGCTTGGCCGCCAAACCGCTTTGCGGCTGGGGCTGATTTGCGGGGCGGGTTTGCTCACTTGCCTCAGCCTGCCAAATGCGTTTTCCCTCTTGCTGCCTCTGGTTTTCTTATGGGGCTGGGTTAATCACTTCATCCTTAATATGATCGTCGTCGAGCTAAATGCCCTTGCCCCTGCCAACCGCGGCGCGGTGCTCGGGCTTTACTCTGGCACCACCTATCTAGGAGCTTCTATCGGGGCCGTGCTGCTTGGCCTGCTCTATGAGCGCTTCGGCTTTATCGGGCCATCCCTTGCCGCCGCCGGCTTGCACCTGCTGGCGCTCCTCCTCACCCTCAATAGAAAGCCTTAACTATGCGCGCTATGCAACTCCACGAACTCGGCCAACCGATGCAGCTAGACGAAACCACCACCCCCACCCCCGGCAAGGGCGAGGTTTTGGTGCGGGTGCACGCCTGTGGCATTAACTTTGGTGATACGCTGATCGTGGAAGGCAAATACCAAGAAAAATTCGCCCTGCCCTTCACCCCCGGCATGGAAATATGCGGCACCGTAGAGGCGCTTGGCGAGGGCGTGAGCAGCCCCACCATAGGCACCCGCATTGGCGCTTATGGCGGGGCTGGCGGGCTGGCCGAATACACCTGCATTGACGCTAAGCGCTGCGTTGAGGTGCCTGCAAACATGGGCAATGAAGCGGTTGCCGCCTTTCTGGTGGCCTATGGCACCAGCCACCTCGCACTAGAGCGCGCAACCCTAAAAGCCGGTGAAACCCTGCTGGTGCTCGGGGCCTCGGGCGGGGTGGGCCTCACAGCGGTTGAGCTCGGAAAGCTGATGGGGGCAAAGGTGATCGCGGTGGCGCGCTCACCTGAAAAACTGGAGATTTGCAAAGCCGCAGGAGCAGACCACCTGATAAACTCCGAAACCGATGACATCCGCGAATCCGTCAAAGCCCTCGGCGGTGCCGATGTGGTGTATGATCCCGTAGGCGGTGACCAGTTCAAAGCCGCCTTGCGCGCCTGCAACCCCCTCGCCCGCATCCTCCCCCTTGGCTTTGCCTCGGGCGACATCCCGCAAATTCCGGCCAATATCCTGCTGGTGAAAAACATCACCGTCATCGGCTATTACTGGGGCGGCTACACCGTATTTGCCCCCGAAATCCTTACCAACAGCTTCCGCGAGCTATTCAAGATATACGCCACCGGTGCACTCAAACCCCATATCAGCCACACCTTGCCATTAGCGCAGGCAAACGAAGCCCTCGCCCTGCTGAAAGACCGGAAATCCACCGGTAAAGTGGTGGTGACAATGTGATGTTATCTATGTCGTAACATGGTAAAGTCGGCCAAAGCTCCGTAACTGGCGACAAGGACACCACATGCTGAAAAAATACTGATCTTGATGCTGGCGCTTTGGGGCCCGCCTGCACTCGCAAACCCTGAAAATGATGCGGCTTGGTTCATCGAGCACTTCGTTGATCAACGCTACTGGGTAAGCGCACACCAAACCGGCCAATGGAACAGCGCACGAATACACCGTGAAGCACTGCTAGAGCGGGGTGTCATTATAGTGGATGAAGAACGCTTCGCGGAGATGATACCGGAAACGGCGACAGAAGAAACTGTTAAGCGGCTAAAATCCCGTATCGCAACGATAATTATCGAAAGCTACGGGCCTAAGCACCTAAGTGAGATTTCCGGTTTTTTCCGGACGCCGCTCGGGGAAAAAATGCTGTTGATGGCAAAGGATAATGACCTCTTTGCATATTTGCGCTATGCATCCCCACTGAACGGCCCCGTTGACGAATGGAAACACTATTTACAGCCGATGGAACGTATTCGCTACATGACCTTTACGGGTAGCCCAGCGGGCCATGTTTTTGTAAATCAGACTTGGGCAGTGCGTAACTCCATAATCCACGAAATTCGAGAGTCCTGGAGACAGCCTGATCTCCCGTTGAACCGTCCCTATATTGTCGAAATCCTTAAAGCGGACGGAATAGCAATATTTCCCAATCCTATTGCCCGCCGATCTCTGATAACAGAGTTGAGTATCACGAACCCCTAGCCGCTCCAACGCAGGATTCATCCGCATTGCCAAAAACTGCGTGCCAATGAAATTATGAGCTGGTGCTGCCGGAGAGAATCGAACTCTCGACCTCTCCCTTACCAAGGGAGTGCTCTACCTCTGAGCTACGGCAGCAATGCGCGTCTTCTAGCCAAAAACAGCTTGGGTTCACAAGCGGTTTTTTGCCTTGGGGTTAAAAAACGTAGGCAGGCAGTTCATGCACCCAGAATGGCTAAGCTTTGCCATAAGCATAACCGCCCCGCGAGGACACGCTGGACCATCGCCACAATTTTGCTATAGAAGCAAGTATGAGCGAGCAAACAGATAAAAAACCAGCCAAACCACAAACGGCAAAAGAGGCAAAGGATGCACGCATGAAAGCGGCGCTTCGGGCCAATTTACAGCGCCGTAAGGGGCAGGCACGCGCACGCAAAGTGCAGGAAAAGGACTAGCAGGCATGGATAAAATTATCGTCAAAGGCGGCAATCCGCTGCATGGCAGCATTGAGATTGCGGGCGCAAAAAACGCATGCCTCACCCTGATGCCCGCAGCTTTGCTGTGCTCAGAGCCGCTCACCCTCACCAACGCGCCCCGCCTTTCGGACATTGCCACCATGACCGAGCTGCTTGAATCACTCGGCTGTGAAGTGGCCTCTTTGCAAGAGGGCCGCGTGCTGGTGCTAGGGACCGAAAAAATAACCAACCACACCGCTCATTATGACATTGTGCGCAAAATGCGGGCGTCGATTTTGGTGCTGGGCCCGATGCTGGCGCGTGATGGCGAGGCTATCTGTTCTCTGCCCGGTGGTTGCGCCATTGGCGCACGCCCGGTTGATATTCACCTTAGTGGGCTTGAAGCCATGGGCGCCGAGCTCGACCTGCGCGAGGGCTATGTGCATGCCAAAGCGCCCAAGGGCCTAATTGGCGCGGACTACACCCTGCCCTTTGCCAGCGTTGGCGCGACCGAGAACCTGCTGATGGCCGCGACCTTGGCCAAGGGCACCACGGTGCTTAGGAATGTGGCCCGCGAGCCGGAAATTGTGGATTTGGCTGCATGCCTGCGCGCCATGGGGGCGCAAATTGAAGGCGAAGGCTCCGAGACCCTGACCATCCACGGTGTGAAAAAGCTGCACGGGGCGACCCACCGCGTGGTAACAGACCGCATCGAGCTGGGCACCTACATGATCGCGCCAGTGATCGCCGGCGGCGAGGTGGAGCTTATCGGCGGCCGTCGTGACCTTCTGGAAGCGTTTTGCAATAAGCTGGAGGCCGCAGGGGCCACAATTTCGGAAACCGAAAATGGGCTGAACGTAAAGCGCGACGGGCCAATCAAGCCGGTTAATATTATGACCGAAGTTCACCCCGGCTTCCCAACCGACCTACAAGCGCAAATGATGGCGCTGCTTTGTTTTTCTGATGGCACCTCGGTGCTGGAAGAAAAGATTTTTGAAAACCGCTTCATGCATGCCCCCGAACTTATCCGCATGGGGGCCGATATTGAGGTGCATGGCGGCCACGCTACGGTGAACGGGGTTAAATCCCTGCGCGGTGCGCCGGTTATGGCCACCGATCTACGGGCGTCGGTTTCGCTTATTTTAGCAGGGCTGGCAGCAGAGGGCGAAACGCTCGTGAGCCGTGTTTATCACCTTGATCGCGGTTATGAACAACTGGTGCGCAAGCTTAGCGCCTGCGGGGCCGATATTCGGCGGGAGAAAGAATAATGGTTGATGCAAGCTTTGCAGACGGGGCCGAAAACCCCGTAAGGCTACAGGCTGAAAACTCGGCAGATCTGGCCGTGATTTCGGCACTGATTCAAGATGCCGTCGGGCAAAACGGCGAGACAAGTTGGCAGCCACGAAAGCACCGTTTTGCTCTCCTTATCAACCGCTTCCGCTGGGAAGATAAGGAAGCAGCTGAAGCACAGGGGCGGCCATTTGAGCGGGTGCAATCCACACTTGTGATAGATGGCGCACTCAAGGTTGGCGGCGAGGGATTGGACCCAACGGACAAAGAACAAATCTTTGCCCTGCTGGCGCTTGAATTCGCGCCCACCGAGGACGGCGCAGGCACCCTGAACTTGGTCCTCCAAGGCGACGGGGCGATCCACCTTAAGGTCGAGTGCATTGACGTGACCCTCACCGATGTATCGCGCCCCTACAAAGCCCGCGCCAAACATTTACCGCACCATCCGGTGTCTGATCGGTAACCGCCCGCTGCGGTTCTCTCGCCGATGGCTCGCTGGCGGCGCGCCTAGTGTTGCGCTTGCTGAAAGAATCTGTGCGCGCCGCTCCCAATCTTCAGGGCATGAGGAAAAGTTAGAAAGGGGCGCTGCCCCTCGCTACGCTCACCCCGAGATATTTGAGCAATTTGGAAATTCGTATTGTGAAGATGCGAAATGTTTAGTGATGGGCAGCAAGCGCAACGTTGCTGCGCGGCGCGGGCAAGCCCTTGCCAATAGCGCAGTATTTGACGCGCCGCCACCGAGCCGTAGGCGAGGCGCGGTCCGGTGCGTAGCACCGGAAACAATAGAAGTGAAGACGAGCCACACTTGCGATTAGGAGGCACGCACGCTATGGGTTTTACAACTAGTCTGGAGTGCCTCATGCCTGTTTTTTTATCTACGACCGATGCAGCTTTTGAAGCCGGTTTTAGCGCTTTTCTGAGCACCAAGCGGGAATCTGACAGCGACGTGCTGGAGACCGTAAACAGCATCATTGCTGATGTGCGCGCGCGAGGTGATGCCGCAGTGATAGACCTTACGACCAAGTTTGACAGGCTGGCGCTCACCCCCGAGACACTAGCCTTTTCCAAGGCCGAGATGGACGCTGAAATCGCCAAAGTGCCCAAAAAGGAGCGCGCGGCGCTAGAGCTGGCCGCAGCCCGCATCAAGGCTTACCACGAAAAGCAACTGCCTTCAGATGCACGCTGGACAGATGACAGCGGCGCAAGCCTCGGCTGGCGTTGGACAGCGGTTTCCTCGGCGGGGCTTTACGTGCCGGGCGGGCTGGCGTCTTACCCGTCCTCCGTGCTGATGAACGCCATTCCGGCAGCGGTGGCAGGGGTTGAAAACCTCGTGATCTGCGCGCCTACGCCGGATGGCAAGGTCAACCCGCTAGTACTTTTGGCTGCGCGGCTTTCAGGCGTGGAAAAGGTGTATCGGATTGGCGGTGCGCAGGCAATTGCCGCGATGGCATATGGCACTGAGACAATAGCCCCCGTTGATAAAATCACTGGCCCCGGCAATGCCTTTGTGGCTGTGGCCAAGCGGCAAGTGTTTGGGCAGGTCGGCATTGATATGATCGCGGGGCCAAGCGAGATTTTGGTGATTGCTGACAAAGACAATAACCCCGATTGGTTGGCACTGGATCTGCTTTCGCAGGCTGAACATGACGAGAGCGCGCAGTCAATCTTGATCACGGATGATGCTGATTTTGGCAAAGCCGTGGCGCAAGCCTTTGAAAAACGGCTTAAAACGCTAGAGCGCCGCATGATCGCGGGCAGAAGTTGGGCCAATTATGGCGCGGTGATTGTGGTGAAAAACATGGCCGAGGCGGCGAAGCTGAGCAACATCATTGCCCCCGAGCATCTAGAGATTTGCGTGGAAGATGCGGAAGGCATGGCCGATAAATGCATCCACGCAGGCGCGATTTTCATTGGGGCCTATACCCCCGAAGCGATTGGTGATTATGTTGGAGGGCCAAACCATGTGCTGCCCACGGGGCGCACAGCTCGCTTCAGTTCCGGCCTGAATGTCCTTGATTTTATGAAGAAAACCACCATTTCAAGAATGACACCTGAAAGCTTGCGCGCCGTTGGCCCTGCGGCCGCCACACTGGCGGCTTCCGAGAGCCTTGAGGCGCATGGGCTTTCGGTATTGGCACGTTTAGAGGCTTTGAATAATGAGTAAAAACAGGCTGATAGAGGTTAACCTTGATGAAAGTGGCCTGCCCGCACCCACACCCGAAATCGAGCAAGAGCGGCGGGTGGCGATCTATGATCTGTTGGAGGAAAACAGCTTTGCGCCAATTGCGCGCGAGGGGAGCGCCCCCGTTGGGCCGTTTCGGCTAAACCTATCTATCACCGAGCGGCGCTTGGTTTTTAAAATACTCAATGAATCCAATGAAAAGCTAGGCGAATTTCACCTATCTCTTTCGCCATTCCGACAAGTTATCAAAGACTATTTTCAGATTTGCGAAAGCTACTTTGATGCCGTAAAGCGCCTACCCCCCGCACAAATTGAGGCCATTGATATGGGCCGCAGAGGTATTCATGACGAGGGCTCACGGGTGCTGCTAGAGCGGCTTGAGGGCAAGGTAGAGCTTGACCATAAAACCGCACGCCGCCTGTTTACGCTGATCTGCGTTCTGCATTTTAAAGGATAGCGTATGGCGTCCCGCCCCTCTTCCGTGCTGTTTGCGTGTGACCATAATGCGGTGCGCTCGCCCATGGCCGAGGGGATAATGAAGCGGGATTATGGCACCTCTATTTTTGTGCAAAGCGCGGGGGTACGGCACGATATGGAAATCGACGGATTTAGCGTGGCTGTATCTGAAGAGGTTGGGGTAACGCTTTCAAAACACAGAGCAAGATCGTTTGAAGAAATGGAGGAATGGGGAGACCAGATAGACGGCTATGACCTGATTGTGGCGCTCTCCCCTGCGGCCCAGCGCGCCGCGCTGGAATACACGCGCTATTACGCGCTTGAGGTCGAATATTGGCCGATTATGGACCCAACAGACCTTGGCCGCACCCGCGAAGAAAAGTTGATCGCCTATCGCCAAGCACGCGACCAGATTGCCCACAAAATCCGCACCCGATTTGGCCCACCACTGGAGGTGGACGCATGACAACTGAAGCGTTTGACTATTACATTCCGGTGCGAAAGTCGGAGATCGTATCCGCCATACTGCACCACGAAGCCCTGAGTGATGCTGACAGGCCGGAGCTGGCCAGTGTTATCCGCTGGCTCGCGCTCCTGTTTCACATGGAGTTTTTTGCCACCTCCGAGCATATCAAAGAGCTTTATGTAGGCCTAAACCCAGACCAAAAAGGCAGCCAGCCTTTGGAAACCAGCCATGCCCAGCGGCGGGTATTTCTAGAAGAGCTAGACAAGGTGCTGATCGCCGCAAACTTCAGGCCGCTGACCAATGATGAGGTAGAGGATGCCGACAGCAAAGAAGGACGGTTGCGCTCAGAGATCAAGGTGAAAACGGGGGTGTTTTCAAGGGTGCAGTTTTATGCCCGCGGGTTGCAAGAGGTGGAAACCGAAGTTGATAAATGGTTTGGCCTGCGCAGCCGCACGATTTTGATCCCGACTTTTGACCACGTGGTTTTTGCGATGATCCCGGGGCTAAATGCCAGCAAGAAAGACGTAAAGCGCGCGGGGTTGCGCCAAGGCGCGGCCTATTTGCAGCTGTTCCGGAACATTCCATTAGCTGACCTCAAGGCGCTTTACCCGAATGCGCGGGCGCAGGTGAGCTGGGTTAAAAAGGCGCTGATCGCCACCTCAACAATCATTACTGGCGTGCCGCTGCTGATGAAGATAATTCCGGCGCTCTCCGTGCTGCTTTTGGTATTGGCAGCTTTTCTGGGGATTTCAGGCAAAGTCGAAGAAGACAGCCTGAAAAAAGCCATCGCTTCCGGCACCATTTTAGCGGCTTTCATTGGCCTTGGGCTGCGGCAATGGGTGAGCTACGATCGGCATTCCCTGCGGCAGCATAAGCTACTTTCTGACCATGCGCACTCTAACAAGCTCAACACCAATGCAGGGTGCTTTGATTACTTAATTGCCGCCTCGGAAGATGCCGAAGTAAAAGAGGTTTTTATGGCATACGCCTTACTATACTTGCACGGAGAACCCATGGAAATGGGTGTTTTGGATGCCCTTGTAGAAGACTGGTTTAAAGCGCGATTTGACCGCGTAATTGACTTTGAAATTGATGACGCTATTGCCAAGCTGGAGCGCCTAAGCCTAATTGTTCGCGAGGGCAATACCTTCCGCGCTGTGGCGCTTGAAAAGGCCCTTGAGAATTGCGCCGATAACTGGCGGCTGCTGTCTAGCAACATTGCACGCGGTGGTATCGAGGAAGACAAGCTGGAGTTTTTCCGGAGCTAAAGGCAGCGTTTTTAAAAGCAAAACTATCTATTTATTTGGCATAACTGCAATATTCTTATTCTTAACTACCTTCACTAAACTGGTTTAGTGAAGGTAGTTAAAACGGCAAAATTTGCGTTCAATGACACTTGTCCTTGACCCTCACGCCACGTCAGACCCCATAAAGTGATTCGCAACCAAGGAGGCAATATGAGCACTTACACTGTAAAACAAATTGCAAAACTGGCGGGCGTATCTGTGCGCACCCTGCATCACTATCACGAGGCAGGGCTGCTGGTGCCGCGAAATATCGGAGCTAACGGCTATCGGTATTATAGCGAATCCGAAGCACTGCGCTTGCAGCAAATCATGCTTTATCGCGGGTTTGGCCTAGGGCTGACCGAGATCAGGTCCATTTTGGATGCACCGGATTTTGATGCGCTCAAAGCCTTGCAGCAGCATAAGGCACGGCTGGAAGATCAGGCCAAACGTTTGCCTGAACTCATCGCCACGCTTGATTGCACCATCAAAACCTTAATAGGAGGCAGAAAAATGTCAATTGAACAACTATATAGAGCTTTTCCCCCTGAAAAGCAGGCCGCATATGAGGATGAGCTAAAAGCGATGGGGGCCGATATGGCGGCGCAGGTCGCAAAATCCAATGCCAAAATTGCACAAAAAACCGAGGGTGATATGGAGGCATCACTGCAAGAGCTTCAGGACATAGAAGCCGCGATTATTGCCAATATGCACGCAGGGTCCGCGCCTGAAGCGATTGAAAACGCACCCCACATTCAGCGCCACCGCGCCTGGGTGAGCGCGATGTGGGGGCGGGATTGTGCCCCCGAGGCACATATTGGGTTGGCACAAATGTATGAATCCCATCCGGACTTTATCCAACGGTATGAAACCCTAGCCACAGGTTTCACGGCCTATATTTGCGCCGCCATCCGCGCGCATGCGCGTTAAATCAGGCATTCGTGTGGCTTAGGGCTTGAAATCTGGCCAAAATAGCCGCATCTATGCCGCGCGGGGGGCTGTTCCCCGCGTATAAACTGATTGGAGACCACATGGCCAAGGAAGAACTTCTCGAATTTCCAGGCGTCGTGACCGAGCTTTTGCCCAATGCGACCTTCCGCGTGGAGCTTGAGAACGGCCATGAAATTATTGCCCACACTGCGGGCAAAATGCGCAAAAACCGCATTCGCGTGCTGGCGGGTGATAAGGTGCAAGTAGAAATGAGCCCTTATGACTTGTCTAAGGGCCGGATCAACTACCGCTTTAAATAATGAAGCTTATTCTGGCCTCTGCCAGCCCGCGCCGGCTTGAGTTGCTGGCGCAAATCGGGGTTGTGCCGGATGCGGTAATCCCCGCAGATATTGACGAAACCCCGCTTAAGGCAGAACTTCCGCGTGTTTACGCAGGACGGTTGGCGAGTGAAAAAGCCGCTGCTATTAAGGTTGAGGGCTTGGTTTTGGCGGCTGATACTGTGGTGGCCGTTGGGCGACGCATCCTTGAAAAGCCAGCCGATGCCGCCGAAGCCGAGCGTTTTTTGCGCCTGCTTTCAGGGCGGCGACACCGCGTGATGACCGGCGTGGCCCTAAGGCATGGCGATAAAACCATCGCCAAACAGGTTGAAACCGCCGTACGTTTTAAGCATATGTCTGACGCCGAAATCGCGGGCTATATCGCCTCGAATGAATGGCATGGCAAGGCGGGCGGCTATGGCATCCAAGGCCTCGCCAGCGCCTTTATCCCTTGGATAAACGGCTCATATAGCAATGTGGTCGGCCTGCCGTTAGCCGAGGTTTCCAACATGCTGCTCAGCGCCGGTTACAAATTATGGAGCACCCCATGAAGGGTAGACAGATATTGCTTGACCAGATCAAGGGCCGCGCCGCAGCGGCGTTGATGGTCGATGGCAGACTTGAAGATTTTGTGCTGGACACAGACGTCGAGGCCCCCAAACCCGGAGCGATCTACCGCGCCGTGGCAGATAGGCCGCTCAAGGGTCTGCACGGGGTTATGCTCAAGCTTGGCAACGGCCAAACCGGCTTTTTGAAAGAGGCGCGCGGCATTAAGCCCAGCCAGCCGCTTACGGTGCAAATGAGCACCTTTGCCGAGGGTCGCAAGGCGCCGCCGGTCACTACGCGCCTGCTGTTCAAAAGTCGCTATGTGATCGTCACGCCAGAAGCGCCCGGCATTAACGTGGCGCGCTCGATCAAAGACGAGGAAGAGCGCGTGCGCCTGCTGGAACTGGCCCATGATGCCTTTGAGGGTGTGGCCCACGGCCTTATTCTGCGCTCTGCCTGCGCAGGGCAAGAGGCCGACGATATATTGGCAGATATCGACCGTATGCTGACCATTTGCACCGATGTGCTGGCCGATGACAGCCGCGAACCCCAGTTATTGCTGGAAGCCCCCAGCGCCAGTGAAATAGCCTGGGCGGAGTGGACAACCCCTGCCCCTGATGAAATCGTCAATTCCGAGGGCTGCTTTGAAAGCCATGATATTTGGCAGCATATCGAGGCATTAAATTCGCCCCGCGTGCCGCTGGATGGCGAGGCCTATATGTATGTTGAGCCCACCCGCGCCCTTGTCGCGGTGGATATCAACACCGGCGCTGATTTCAGCCCCGCCGCCGCGCTCAAAGCCAATATCTCCGCCGCCCGTGCCCTGCCCCGCGCCCTGCGGCTGCGCGGGCTTGGCGGGCAAATCACTATTGATTTTGCCCCCTTGGCCAAAAAAGACCGTCGGCAGATCGAGCAGATCATCAAAGCCGCCTTTAAAAAAGACAGCACAGACACGATGATTCTGGGCTGGACCCCGCTTGGTCATCTAGAGCTGCAACGAAAACGCGCCCGCCTTCCTCTGGAGCTGCCATGACCTGCCCGATTTGCAAAAAAGAAACCGCAAAAAAATACCGCCCCTTCTGCTCCAAACGCTGTGCCGACGTGGATTTGGGCAAGTGGTTTAACGGCAGCTATGCCAGCGCCGCCGAAGAAATAGAGCCCGAAGAGGCCGAAGCCCTCGCCAAAATCATTGAAGAAAAGCGGCTAAACTAGCGGCCTCATAAAAAACCGTATCAAGGCGCATAAACCGCTGGACAGCCCCCGCATTTGCGCCTAAAACGCCCTCACCCAAGGCCATTGGCCAACCCGTGCCCGGGTAGCTCAGGGGTAGAGCAGTGGACTGAAAATCCTCGTGTCGGTGGTTCAAATCCGCCCCCGGGCACCATTTATTTTAAATAAATACATACCAATCAACACGTTAAGATTATTCAGGCTTTTTCAATCCACCCCTATGTCCACCCAAATGGTTGGTGACTGACTTTGTGCTGATTAAAAATTCGCTTCCTCAGCAAGTCAAAATTCACCAATCCCTTCGTCGAAGGTGGCAACAAACTCAAGTAATTTGGAACTGATCCGTTTCACCAAAGATTTACGTTCAAGAATCTTTGGCTTTTCAATCATCGCATCCACAATCTCACCCTGCAAAGGCTTCTTGCCTGTGAAGTTATACTGCTCAATCATCTCCTGAAATGCAGTTGGCTCCATTTTTTCCAACTCACATATTTCTGAAAGCGCGCTCAGTTTCTCTTCTGACCAAAATTTGGAAAATGCATCCGCGACACTTTGGGAATCTCTCATGCTTGGCATGTGCTGTTCAATGAACTTCTCAATTAGCTTCCGCTTGCTGCGCAAATGCCGTTCGGAGCCAAGCAAATCGTAAACCATCTTCTTTTTAGCATTTGATGCATCTTTGATTTTCGGGTCGAGACTGTCTTGATCCGCATACGCCTCAGCCAACAGGCTCAGGATATAGGCGACGTTGATTTCATCACGTTGGATCAATTCCAATTCAAAATCAACTTCGTCAATGATTGATACGCCGTCTTCTGGCTTGTCAGTCTTGATCCTATCGTGAATGTCTAAATACTTACTTTTGTAATCCTCAAAATCTTGCGGTTTCATGTCCAGATCGCCAGCGTCGTATTGGGTGAAGCTAGTAAGAACGTTTCGCAAGCGCATCAAGTCTCGAAAGGCTTGGATAAAAGCAAGCTGTTCATCCTCTGATTTCAAGCTATTAACGCTATCAGGGTCAGGCACTATCGTTTTTAACCCTGCGACTGCTGCGTTGAATTGATCTAGATAGTCTTCATAAGGGGCCATTAGAATTGTTTCGATGGCGTCCTTGTTGGAAAAAAGCGTAATCGCCTGATCTGTGTTTGGCTTTAGGTTTCGGAAGCAAACAATATTGCCTTGCGACTTGAGTTGGCCCAGCGTCCGATTCGTCCGAGAAAACGCTTGAATTAGGCCGTGGTATTTGAGGTTCTTGTCCACATAGAGCGTGTTTAGTTTTTTAGCGTCAAAGCCTGTCAAAAACATGTTCACCACCAAGAGGATATCCAAGCGGTCCTTGTCCTTGGCATCCTTGCGGTCACGGTCCTTCAATCGCTTGCTCAGGTGGTTGTAATAGGTATAGAAACCCGCGCTGTCCTTTACCGTCTCTTTGGTCTGATACATGGCGTTGTAGTCTGCCACGAACGACTCCAGACGGTCGCGCTTATTTACATCAACAGGCAAATCAGCCACGTTCAAATTGGGGTCGCCAATCATGCCATCTGCATCCGGGTCGGCGTCATTTGGCCCATAGGTAAAGATTGTTGCAATCCGTAGGTGGTGTTCACCCGCTTCTTTCTTGCGCCTAAACGCTTCGTAATAGGCAATCAGGGCATCAACCGAGCTAACGCATAGCATGGCGCTGAATTGCTTGTTGTGGGTTTTGCGGTCGTGGTTTTGAATAATCCAATCAACCACGGCATCTATTCTGTCGGGATTATCAAAGAACTCCCGAACATTGATCGCGGGCACGTCTTCGTCGACTAAGCTTCCATCTTTACGCTTCAACTTTCCCCAGTATTCAACAGAGAACCGCAACACGTTTTCGTCGGCTATCGCATCTGTGATAACATACTTATGCAAACACTCAGCAAACAAGTCTTTGGTGGTGCGTTTGCCCACTGCATTGTCGGCAAAAATTGGGGTGCCCGTAAAGCCAAACATTTGCGCCTTGCTGAAAAACTGAACAATCCGCTTATGTGTGTCGCCAAACTGTGAGCGGTGGCATTCGTCAAAGATGAACACAACGCGCTGATCCTTCACCCCCTGCAACGCGCCTTCATAGCGGTCGCGGGTAATGGCTGTGTTCAGCTTTTGGATAGTAGTTACAATCAGCTTTGTATCACTGCCTAGCTGCCCCACCAGCGCTTTGGTGTTGTCGGTGCCATTCACCGAACCGTCCGAGAAATAATTGAACTCTTTTTGAGTCTGGTAATCCAAGTCCGCGCGGTCCACCACAAACACAACTTTATCAACCTTCGGGTTTTCAATAAGCACCTGCGCGGCCTTGAAGCTGGTCAGGGTCTTGCCTGATCCCGTTGTGTGCCAGATATAGCCATTCTTGCGACCATTCTTTACCCGCGCGTTTATAGCCTCTACCGCGTAATATTGGTAGGGGCGCAACACCATCAAAATCTTGTCGCTTTCATGCAGAACAATGTATTTGCTAATCATCTTGCTGACGTGGCATTTCTCAAGGAACACATCGGCAAAGGCATCTAGTTGCGTGACAAGTTCGTTATCTTCTTCTGCCCAGAAAAACGTCTGCTTAAAATCCTGATTGCGGTTGTTAGCGTAGTATTTGGTGTTCACGCCGTTACTAATCACAAACAACTGCACGAATTGGAACAATGCACTATCAGCCCAATAGCTGTGGCGCTGATAGCGGTTAATCTGGTTGAACGCTTCTTTCAACTCCACACCGCGACGTTTTAGTTCAATCTGCACCAAAGGCAGGCCATTGATCAGCAATGTCACATCAAACCGCGTTTTGTGGTGGCCTGTTACGGTGACTTGTGTTGTCACCTGATATTGGTTTTGGCACCATTCATCGGTATTCAAAAACCGCAGGTAAAGCGGCGTGCCATCTTCGCGGGTTAGCTGCATTCGCCCGCGCAGGGTCTTGGCCTTTTCAAACACGTTGCCCTTATCAAGATGGTTTAGCACCTTGGCAAACTCACTATCCGAGAGCGTCACCCCGTTATGCTTGCCTAGCTGGTCGCGCAAATTGGCGCGCATGGCGTCCATGTCTGGCAAAGCCACCAGCGCATAGCCTAGCCCCTTCAGGCGTTTCACCAGATCGTTTTCAAGCTGCGCTTCAGATTGGGTGCTCATGTCAGCCCTTTTCTTTATTGTACGTTATACTCTTTGCCAGCGCTTCGATGGCTTCCAAATCATCGCTGTCTGCCTGTTCAGCTTCGGCCCGCTTCCTTGCCGTGTCGAAAATCGCAAAATTATTGCTTGCGAGCTTCTGTGCCACGTCCATGCGAATTTTGCCTGCGTTTGTCAGCACCTCGCGGTCATTGAACGCAAGGAAGGCATCCAGCTTTTCGGCCCATATGGCCATCGTCACCTGTTTGCGGCGTTGGGCTTGGTCCTCAGCGAAATCCAGATACATGGTCACAATCCGGTTTAGCTCCTTAACCTCCTCAGCGGTCAAATAGTTCTTGCCTGTGCCCACATCGCCTTTGCGCACAATGCTGCCTTTCCAACTGGTTAGGCCCATGTTCTGTGCCTCAGGGTCGGCGCGTGCCGCAATGATTTCCGCTGCCGTGTGGCCCGTTACGGCCCATAGCATTTTGTTCTGCACTTTTTGAAAAAACAGCTTCGCGGCGTCGGAGCCACTGTCATAATCGACCGCCGTTGTGAACAGGTCTTTCACCTTTTGATAAAACCGTTTTTCCGAGGCCCTAATATCGCGGATGCGCGCCAGCCATTCGTCAAAATAATCCCACTGGTCCGCTGCCTTTAGCTTTGCGTCATCCATCGCAAAACCTTTAACCAAATAGTCCTGCAACACCGTGCCCGCCCAGCGCCGGAACTGCACCCCGCGTTTGGAGCGCACCCTAAAACCCACGGCTAAAATGGCATCAAGGTTATAAGTTAGAGTCGCATAAGACTTGCCGTCTGAGGCAGGTATCAAGGATTCCTTGACAACTGAATCGTTGGCCAATTCCCCATCTTCAAAAATATTGCGCAGGTGCAAGCTGACATTCTGCTTGGAGGTATCAAACAGCGCCGCCATTTCGGCTTGGGTTAGCCAAACCGTGCCATCAATGGCCCGCAGATTGATCTGCGCTGCCCCGTCTTCGGTTTGATAGAGGATTATTTCACCGCTCATGGTTTTTCCTTATACAAACATCTGCTGCAACAGACCTTTTTTGAATTGCTCCATCTGGGCAACCTGCCCCGCAACCGCCTGAATTTTGGTATCCAATGCTGAAAGCGCATCGGCTATTTTCTGTTGTTCGTCGGGGTGGGGAAGTTTGATTTTCATCGTTTTTAGGTCTTCGACAGTAAGCCCTTTTATCGAGGTTCCTTGGCAAAGCCGAAGCAAAGTGTTTTTATTTTCTAACAACCAATATGCGATGAAATTCACCTCACCTGACAAAGGTAAGAAGTTGGTAAAGTCCTGACTCGTGCAAAGGTCACATTGAGCAACCGTCAACTTGCCTACGCCTACACGAGTAACAATCAATATTGTTCCTTTTGAAACCCTTTTCGTCGCGGAGCTTTTTATGGCTTCTTCAGTAATCCAGCGTGTAATCGTCGCGCCGGTTAGGTTGCCGTCCAGAACATCTGAGCTTGATATCCAAGGAGTTTGCCCTCCCCAATAGCGATCAACATCTGTGTCAGGCGTCCCGCCGCCACTGAAGCTTCCTAACTCCCCCAACCGTTTCTCTTCCCAATCGGGGAAGGGGGTGCCGTCGGGTTTGGTGAAGCGGAGGCGTTGACTGAACAGGGCTTGCATCAGCCCGCGCTTATACCGCGCCAACCCCGCCTGCCGCGCCCGTAACGCCGCAATCTTGGCATCCACCACCCCCAGAAAATCCGCGATTTTCTTTTGTTCGGGTAGGGAGGGTATCTGAATCTTTAGCTTTAAGAAAGCTTGCTGGCCAAGAGTCTTGTTTCGCCCAGCACCGCCTGGTGAAGCCAGCTCTAGTAATTGCTTACCCCGTTTTCGCAGAAAAAGCTCTCGAATGAAGGGAAGGAAAGATTTGTCGTCTTTCTCTAAGAACATTGGAAATCTGTGTGAGGCAATAAAACCTTGCTCGGAGTCAGTTGTAAGAGAAATCGCCTGCTCCCACGCAAAGACAATATTGATCACAAAAGCGTTAGGGACGACGTGAAACACACGTTTTCCGCCAAGTTCCTTTCCGGTCACAGCTTCTTTGTGAAATAGCCCGCGGCCGTGCGAGCGAACCCCGATTTGTCGATAGGATTTATCAAGCTCTACTTTCACGGCATCGCCCGACCGTTCCAAAATCGAGTCAATAAGGTGCGTTTGCCAGTCTCCAACAAACTGAGGAAACCTAATTTTAGGCACGTTCATAGGGGACTCTCCAGCCCAAGCTCTTTACAAACCCCCGCAATCTGAGCATCCAGCGCCGCCATGCCCTCCGCATTCTTCCGCAACTCAGCCACAACCTCGGCCAAATCAATCGGCTCCTCCTCCTCAAAGGTATCCACATAGCGGGGGATGTTGAGGTTATAATCATTCTCGGCAATCTCGGCCAACGAGGCGCGGTGGCTGAATTTATCCTCCACCGCGCGGCCTCGATAGGTATCCACAATTTTGGCAATATCTTCGGGGCGCAAGATATTCTGGTTCTTGGCTTTTTCAAAACAGGTGGAGGCATCCACAAACAGGATATCTTCGGGGTATTCGCGGCATTTCTTAAACACCAGAATGCAGGTGGGGATTGAGGTGCCATAAAATATATTGGCAGGCAGGCCAATCACGGCATCCAGCCAGTTGCGTTCCTTAATGATATATTCGCGGATATGCCCCTCCGCCGCGCCGCGAAACAGCACACCATGAGGCAGAATAACGGCCATTGTGCCGTTTTCATCCAATTGGTGCAGCATATGCTGGACAAATGCAAAGTCGGCCTTAGAGGCAGGCGCAAGCCGCCCATACTGGCTATAGCGGTCATCATTCAGCAAGAGCGGGTTAGACGACCATTTGGCACTGAATGGCGGGTTGGCCACCACGGCCTCAAACCGTTTTTCGGCGTGTTGCGGATGTTCAAGCGTGTCTTCCTGCCTCAGGTCAAAATTGCGGTAGTGGACGCCGTGCAAAATCATGTTCATGCGGGCAAGGTTATAGGTGGTGCGGTTCATTTCTTGGCCGTTGAAATCCCCCACCTCAACCTCTTTGGCTACCCGCAACAAAAGGGAGCCAGAACCGCAGGTCGGGTCATACACGTTTTTGATCCGCGTTTTGCCTGTAGTGACGATTTTGGCGAGGATGGTGGAAACCTCTTGCGGGGTGTAAAACTCACCCGCCTTTTTACCCGCGCCACTGGCGAATTGCCCGATCAAGTATTCATAGGCATCGCCCAGAACGTCGCTATCAGCCTTTTCCAGCTCAAAGTCGATTTCGTCAAGGTGGGTGAGGACTTTGGCAATAAGCGTATTCTTGGCCTCTTCGGTGCGGCCTAGCTTGTTTGAAGTAAGGTCCATATCGGAAAAGAGGTCGTCAAAATCGTCTTCGGATTCGGTGCCCATTGTGGAGCGTTCAATATTGTTGAGAATGCGCGCTAGGTCTTCGATAATGAAGTTTCCCGGCTTGCTGCCGCGTTGGGCAACAGCGCTGAACAATTCGGAAGGTTTGAGAAAATAGCCCAATTCATCAATCGCGGCTTCTGCAACCGCATCAAGATAGGCTTGGCCTTCTTCGGTGTCTTCAGGAATTTTCGCAAAATCGAGGGCGTCTTCGCTCAACACTGAATTCGCATACAGGTAAAGCCGCTCTGATAGATATTTGTAGAAAATAAAACCAAGGATATAGTCCCGAAACTCATCAGCGTTCATTTTGCCGCGCAAGGTGTTGGCAATATCCCAGAGTTTTTGTTCCAGCTTCTTTTTTTGTTCGTCGGTCATAAATCTCACCTGTAAGTTGCACAAAGGACTATTGCCTGAATGCAAGCTGAGGGAAAGCGGATTTATCTTTTGGGCCGGTTATAATTCTAACGCCGGTCAACTTTCACTCAAAAAACATGTCCAATTCGCTAAGGCTTAACCGCCCTGCAAACATCCGCATAAACTCGGCAGTCGCTTGCTGTTCAGCCCAAATGATTTCGCCCCTGTGTCGCATATGTGTTCGCCGCCACATGCCCTTTGGCCTCTCGATGTAGGAATACACCCCCGGCTCCCCTCCAAGGGCCATACGGCGCTTATTTGCGCGCCTGAGCAGCCTGTCATAGCGAGTTTCGCTTTGGCTCTGATAAGCCAAACTATAACAATGACGGCAAAGAAAATACTTGCCGCCGATATACAGTTTTATCACATGCCGATGACAGACGCGCCCATTCACTACTCCGGGACAGCGAAAGTACGCTCGCCGCCCACCAAACCGACAGGGCTTCCAAATAATCGCCACAAGGTAATCAACATTCTCCGGCTCTTCGTCATTCCGCCAATGGCGATATTTTAAAGAAACATTGTTCTCTGTTGATGCAAATCCAATCGATGCGACTTTTTCACCATCCTCGTTCCACTCCCAATCCCCTGAAAACCCCGGCTTCAAACCACCGGCTTTATTCATTTTATTGACGTCCAAACTTCGGCAATGCTGGACTTTACTTCTGCCGCCATATCGCCCTGATCCGTAACCGCCCATTTTCGAGCCTCCCAGATATTTTCCGAAATCCTTTGCAGACTTTGGTATTCTTCACTGTTTTCGTTGCTTTTTTCTGCCAATCAGCTTCTATTTTTGTCTACTTTAGAAGCGGAAAATTAGCTGACCTAAGAACCATTCTACCCGTCACAATGTTTCATTCTGTTGGTCTCTGATATTTCTTTTTGGCTTTTAAGTGATATTTTGAAAAAGCTATAATATTAGACAATGCGCTGAATTCATGATTTTCCTGTTCTGTTTGGATTCTCAGGTGTTCTAACACTTCTGCTAATGTTGAATGCTGCTTTAGAACTGAAGCTGTTTCAGTTAATCTTGTTTTCGTCGTTGTTTTAGGTTTCATCGACCCCGCCCTCTTATCTTTCGTCGTTGTTTTAGGTTTCATCGACCCCGCCCTCTTATCTTAAGTTTGAAATAGCGTGATGAGCTTAATTTGAACAATAATTGAACTACATTGAGATAACAGAATTTAAGTTCGGCGATTTTCTAATCTTATCAGCAATATTAACAAGTTGTTCTGAATTAGACTGTGCCGCCTCTTCGAGAAATAAAAACGTTCCATCGCACTCGTCACACAGTTCTCTAAACCAAACCTTACAATTTTCTGTCGCGGCCCGGTGTGCCATTCTAAGTACACTGACGCCTTCAACATGTGAAACAGAAGTATTTTCAACAGCAATAATTGGGGAACGCCCTCGCCAATCTGCTATCAGCTCTGAAAGAGGTCGGTTTATGTCGCCACCTTCAGTTTGAACACGGTGTATTAGATAGGCCATGAAAGCCGGAATGCTTTCTGGCGTGTTAAGAACCTGCTTACCATTTCTAAGGACTCCTAACGGTCTCTGCGGGCGATTGTACCCATACTCGTCGTCATTGTTTGGCTTACCATTCGCACTATAGACTGCCCATTCTGTTACATGTGCTGCATCCAACGCACTGAGGTTTTCCCAAAAGTCGGATGTTCGCCATTTTCTATTGTAGACCCGAGGAAATTGTTTTTCCTCACCCGTTTCTGGGTCCTCGTAAATCCGGCCCTCTTTTAGCTTATGGATTTTGAATAAACCGAAGTTAGAATAGCCTTCGTTTCTAAAGTGCCCTCTTAAAATATCAACATTCACCCCACGGTCTTCCAACAGGTTTTGGTTTTGGTACAATTCAGCCGCCAACATCAACGGCCCCAACTCGCCATTGTTCACAAGTCTATAAAGTGGCGAATGGCCTTCGCTAACTTTGACGAAGCTGTTTGGAATAAATGCGACTGTATTCGAATGTTCAATTACGTGCCATTCTCTGGATCGGATTTCTATCCATCCTTTTTGTTTGGCCCTGTGTGCAGCTTGGACATCACTAGGATTGGCAGGGGGCTGACCTGCCACAATAGAGTCAACGATTTTCTTTTCTTTGGCGCTAAGTGGTCGGCGGTTGTCATAGATTGGAACACTGTAACGCTTTGCCGTTCTTGCTCTTAGACGTGCGACCTCTAAGCAATTGATTATCCCGCATTGATCCAACTTCTGGACAGCACGCTTTGCTTCTGTGCGTGTAAGCCCAGCGCAACTGACGACAGAGTTTATCCCCCAACTTGAGGTTACATTGCTTTGATCTGTTCCCGCCAACAGGCAAAAATAAGTTGCCGCTTCTTCAACGCCCAAATTGTAATTTTTAATCAGTTCAAACTGGTGAACATCAAGCGCAAAGAAACCTTTACTTTTAGATTTTACCGTCATTTTTCCCTCACATAAGAGAACCTATTTTGATTTAGTTCAGGCAACGAAGAAAACTAACGCCCAAATAATTCGGCCGGTTCAGCGCCAGATTTAACTGCAATCGTGTGCGACAGCCTTAGCTATGAAGGCTCTGGCGCTCGGCTTTAGCTTTTAGGATAACTGCCTGAATTTCTGATTGAGGCCATCTTGAGGTGCCGCCAATTTTGAGTGGCTTTGTTACCGTGCCATCGGCTACACGTCGCCAGAATGTAGCTTTGGAGCAGCCAAGCATTTCGGCGGCCTCTCCGTCTCTGATTAATGGGTCAATTGCGTCCA
This sequence comes from Paracoccaceae bacterium, assembly GCA_016744015.1. Lineage (GTDB taxonomy): Bacteria > Pseudomonadota > Alphaproteobacteria > Rhodobacterales > Rhodobacteraceae > UBA3077. The sequence goes on from JADGFD010000004.1 coordinate 203,445, forward strand.
AAATCGTTTCCTTGATGCTGGTAAATACCCCATGACCATATCAGAACGCGACGGACAAAAAAAGGCTTTTATTAAGCAAATTCAACCGCTTATATAACCATGATATAGTTTGGGTTGTTTTTATTCACTATTTTCACAATTTAAACTTGGAAAGCTATCTTTCGTTTTGCGAAATGCGAACCACATTGCCCATTTTTCCCTTCACATGATCCGCCCAACGCGCCATTAGAATGCGCCGTTGTTCAAGGAAGTCAGTTGGCAGATATGATTTTTCCACTTTATTTGCAAACTTGTGCGCAAGGGCCATCTCAGCGACCTCCCAAGGCGTGTTTGTGGTTTCGGCGGCCCAAGTCCTCAAACTGGACCGAAAGCCGTGTGGGCGCGCTTCTAGCCCTCTGCGCTCCATCAAGCGTGACATGGTGGCGTCAGAGATTACGCCTTTACGAACGCTAGGGAATAGGAGGCCATTTCGAGCAAATGGTTTTGCGTGTTCAATAACCGCTTTCATTTCATTGGAAATTGGCACGCGGAAATCAACAGCCTTACCTTTGCGGGCTTTCATGTTCTCAGCGGGCACCGTCCACACTTCGCCTTCGATTTGATCTAGGCGGCAAAAGCGGATTGGCTTTGAGCGCAAACCCGACAGGATCAGCAACCGCAACGCCAAGTGCGTGACAGTGCCGTCCGATAAGCTTTCATAGAAGGCGGGCACCTCTTGCCACGGTAGGCTTGGCACATGGCGCGTAACGTGGCGTGACTTACCCAAGAGCGCCTTGGCCTTTTCTGTGGCTTGTATGTCGACCTCAAGCCCCATAGCCGCTGCATGACGTAATACGATGGCCAGCCGGTTCATGGCTTTGCGGGCTGTTTCCGCCTTTTCATGCCAGATCGGGGCGAGCGTGTTTTTAATGTCTTGCTGGTCAATTTCCTCAACGGGGATTTTGCCAAGCTTAGGCAGCACATGCAGTTCAAGCGGGGAAAACCACCGCCCAGCTTTGCCATCGTCTTTGAGTTCCGCCTTACGCGCCTCAAAAGCTTCCACCGCCACCGTCGCCAAAATGTTATCACCCTTGGCCGCTTCGCGCCTTAGCCGTTCCCTCTCTTTGATCGGGTCTTTGCCCTGCCTGACTACCGCCCGCCATTGCTCAGCCGTTTCCCGCGCTTCTTTGAGCGACACGGCTTCAATGCCCCCCAAGCCCATTTCGCGCCTGCGGCCATGGATAGTAACTCGCAGCACCCATTGCCCACCGCCATCAGTTCTTTTGACTAGCCACAAGCCGCCGCCATCCGCATATTTTCCCGGTCCTGCGTTTTTGACCTTAACCGCTGTGAGCTTCTGGAGCGCCATTTTACAATCCCCTTTTCTATCCACCCCTATATATAGTATGAATTGATACGGATTGAAACCACATGAATAAACCTTATGCCTATTTTATTGACATTTTCTGAAGATAGAGGACGTTTGAGATAACCTGATATGGCAATTCAATGCCGCCCCCGGGCACCATTATAAATATTTGATATTACTAAACATTACACGTCTTTCTTTGCTTGGTTCCTGTCAGGTTTGACGATCTCAGCGCGCCTTTTGTTCTCCTTTTCTAATGTTGCCATCGTGCCTTGGTTCTTACTGGCGAGGTTGGCAGAGCGCGAATAGTGCCGTGCCATTGTGTGCCGACCATGGCTAAGTTTGGTCTCGGCCACCATGCGCTCCAACTTGTCTACGGCTGGGGCCATATCCTTAAAACCCTGCCCGAAGGGTTCCAGCGGCACCTCGCAGCCAATCTCGGCAAGCTCGCGCTGGATGTTCTCAATCCGCCAGCGGTCGTATCCTCCCATAAACTGAAAGCCAGTGCTTGCGGATACGAGAGCAGGACGGGCCCAAATCATGGCTTGAACACCAATATTGACTCAGCGTTCAATTTTGGTTGAAAGTATGATTGAGGTCATTGTGTCATCTATGCCTTCAAGGCTACCAATATGGTCAATCACCTCATCCAGCACCCCCATAGAGGGAGCGGTGATAACCGCCGCGAGGTCAAATGGGCCGCTGATTGAATAAACCGTGGTGATGTGCAAAATCTCCGTAAGGGCTTGCTGAACATTGGCCAGTTTCCCAGGCGGAAATTTCACCATCACCAGCGCGCGCACCCAGTTTTTGGCGTGCTCATCTGAAAGCCGCACAGAGTAACCCTCTATCACCCCGTTCCGCTCCAGTTTTTGCAAGCGCATTTGCGCGGCGGTGCGGGAAACGGAGAGCTGGCGCGCAAGCTCGGATACCGACATGCGGCCGTTTTCGCGCAACAGCATGATCATATGTTCGTCTTTACTAGAGATTTCCACGGTATAAGCCTTAGTTGATATCGCAATTACTATAGTTGATATCACTATTTTTACCAGAAAATAAACTATTACGTCAGATTGCCAGTCAATCTCCTCCGCTGCTATTGTTTTGCAAATTACGGGAGATCTATATTGGAATTTTCGACAATTCTAAGCAAGGCAGGCTTTTCAGAGGCTGAGCTGGAATCTGGCGCACTTAAAGTAAGCAGCCCGATCAACGGACAATATATCGCCAGCCTTGCCGCGCATAGCGCCGATGAAGTCCTTGAAATTATTAATAAAAGCAATGCGTCTTTTGCTCAGTGGAAGCTTGTGCCCGCCCCACGGCGCGGAGAGTTGGTGCGGCTTTTGGCTGAGGAATTACGGGCCGAGAAGGAAAATCTTGGGCAGCTCGTTACGCTGGAATGCGGGAAAATCCTGCAAGAAGGCTTGGGCGAAGTTCAGGAAATGATCGACATTTGTGACCTCGCAGTGGGCATTTCACGCCAGCTTTTCGGCCTCACCATCGCCTCCGAGCGCCCGGGCCACTCCATGCGCGAAACATGGCACCCGATGGGGGTCTGTGGCATCATCACAGCGTTCAATTTTCCCGTGGCGCCGTGGTGCTGGAACGCGGCACTGGCGCTGGTTTGTGGCGACCCTGTGATCTGGAAGCCATCTGAAAAAACCCCACTGTGCGCCTTGGCTGTGCAAAAGATTTGTGAGCGGGCCATGGCGCGGTTTGGCGATGCGCCCGAGGGCCTGATTCAGGTCGTGATTGGTGAGCGCGGAGTGGGAGAAATTCTCACAACCTCACGCGATGTAGCGGTCGTTTCGGCTACCGGATCCACCCGCATGGGCCATGCCATAGGGGCTGCCCTTTCGGCGCGCTTTGGCCGCTGCATCCTTGAGCTTGGCGGCAATAATGCAATGATCGTAACCCCCTCGGCTGACCTTGAAATGGCCCTGCGCGCGATTGTATTTTCAGCGGTCGGCACAGCAGGGCAGCGCTGCACCAGCCTGCGGCGGGTCATTGTGCATGAAGACATTTATGACGCCCTTCTGCCCCGCCTGAAAAAGGCCTATGCTGGCTTGCCGATTGGCAACCCATTGGAAGATGGCGTGCTTGTAGGGCCGCTGATTGACAGCGAGGCGCTGGCCAATATGGACCGCGCCCTGAGTGCCGCAAAGGCCGACGGCGCGCAAGTATTTGGAGGCGAGGCTCTGCCTGAAACGGGCTATGTCCACCCCGCCATTGCCGAAATGCCGGCCCAAACCGCCATTGTGCGCGAGGAAACCTTTGCACCCATCCTCTACGTGATGAAATACAATGACCTCGATAGCGCAATTGCTCTGCAAAACGATGTGCCTCAGGGGTTATCCTCCTGCATTTTCACCACCGATGTGCGTGAGGCGGAGTATTTCCTTTCCGCAGGCGGCTCGGATTGCGGCATTGCCAACGTAAATATCGGTCCTTCAGGCGCTGAAATCGGCGGCGCGTTTGGCGGCGAAAAAGACACAGGCGGCGGGCGCGAAAGCGGCTCAGACGCGTGGCGCGGTTATATGCGCCGCCAGACCAATACCATCAACTACTCGCGCGAGCTTCCGCTGGCGCAGGGCATTAAATTTGACATTTAGGAGCGTATCATGAGCTTTAACAAAATCGCCGTTCTCGGCTTGGGTAAAGTTGGCACACTGGCGGCAAAGCTGCTGCACGAAGCTGATTTTGCAGTGACAGGATATGACATCCGCCCGCGCGCCCTGCCCTTTGCGGTGAAGGATACCGACCTGACCTCCCCCGAGGCGCTGGCGGCTGAATTTGCAGGCGTAGATGCCCTGCTGTCTTGCCTGCCGTTTAGCCTCAACACCGTGATAGCGCAGGCTGCGCATGATGCGGGGATCCACTATTTTGATCTCACAGAAGACGTGCCGACCACCAAAGCCATTATTGAAATGAGCAAAACCTCCCAGGGGTTGATGGCCCCGCAATGCGGGCTAGCGCCGGGGTTTATCGGCATTGTCGGCGCGGCGTATATCGCCAAGTTTGACACCTGCCGCTCGGTTAAAATGCGGGTGGGCGCGCTGCCACAGCACCCAACAGGCGGGCTTGGCTATGCCTTTAACTGGTCCCCTGCGGGCGTGGTGAATGAGTATCTGAACGATTGCGAAGTCATTGAGGAAGGCGTGCAAAAATGGGTTTCGCCGATGGAATGGAAAGAGAAAATTTTCATTGATGGTTTGGAGCTGGAGGCGTTTACGACCTCGGGTGGCTTGGGCACGATGTGCGAGACGTATCTCGGCACGGTGGCTAATATTGATTATAAAACAATGCGCTACCCCGGCCATATGGACCTGATGAACTTCTTCTTTCATGAGCTTCTCATGCGGGAAGACCGCGAGAAAGCGGGCGAGATTTTGGTGAATGCCAAACCGCCGGTGAATGATGACGTGGTTTACATCCACGTCGCCGCCGAAGGCATGATTGATGGCCAACTACGGCGCGAGGAATTTGTGCGGGGCTACAAGCCCATAGATGTGGCTGGCGGGCCGCAAACGGCGATTGCCTGGACAACCGCGGGCTCGGTGGTGGCAATAATTGAAATGGTGCGCAGCGGGGCGCTGCCAAACCAAGGCTTCCTGAAGCAGGAGGATATTTCGCTTGAGGCATTTCTGGCCACTAAAACCGGTGGGCTTTATCGGTAAGAGGGCAATCTCCCCGATAAAAAGCGGTGTTCACAGGTAGAATTTTCTCGGCATAATAATCTGAGGAGGTTTTGATGAAGAAAACACGATACAGCAGCGCGCATATTATGCGCTGCCGGCAGGTGATTGCGGGCAATCACCTGCCGGGCCGAAGGGAGGAGATGGCCTGAGCTGAGAGGCCGGGTATTCACATTCTGCACATCCAACCGGGGAAGCCGCAACAGAGTGCCACATTGAACGTTACAACCGAACGGTTCGCCACAAGTGGCTGGACCAGAACATCTTTGAAACCATAGTCCCTTTCGGTAAATGAAGGCATTCACCTGTCGGTCAGGGGGAGGCTCAAACAGGCCACTAACTGGCTCTGGACTGACAACAATGACCAACCCAATATGGGCATAGGCGGGATCACACCTGTTATGAAACTGAAAATGGCCGCGTAATCATCTAGCGGAACCCATGTGAAACGGAGGGCGTACCAGAGGTGCGTGTTTCGGAAGCGATTTATCGAATTAAAAATTCTTGAATTACGTCTATCATCCTGATTTATAAATGTTTAATTTCACCTGATTGACTTCACTAAACCAGTTTAATGAAGTCACTTGAAGCGTTAACGTCGCACAGTGGCCAAGCGAGTTCACACAATATGAATTTACGTAACTCTTGCTCCCTTGGAGAAACGCCCTTCCTGTCTTTATTTCCGCGCCTAGTTTGGTTATACCGCCATTAAGTAAGCTAGGAGTCACATATGTATTCACAACATGACGAATCTCATTTTGTTACCCGCGCCGGATGGCTGCGGGCGGCGGTGATGGGCGCCAATGATGGCATTGTCTCGACAGCCTCTATTATCATCGGTGTGGCAGCCGCAGGCACGGGGCAAACTGAAATCTTGCTGGCGGGGCTCGCAGGCTTGATCGCGGGGGCCATGTCGATGGCCGCGGGTGAATATGTATCGGTCTCGTCACAATCTGATTCCGAAAACGCGGATCTTGCGCGCGAGCGGAATGAGCTAGAAGCCAACCCCGAGGCCGAACTTTCTGAGCTAGCGACGATTTACGAAATGCGCGGCCTCACGCCCTCACTGGCGCTTGATGTGGCCAAGCAGCTCACCGAACATGACGCGCTGGAAGCTCATGCCCGCGATGAGCTTGGCATTACCGACCTCAGCAAGGCCCGCCCGGTGCAAGCCGCGCTGGCCTCGGCGGCGACCTTTACCGCTGGTGGCGGCTTGCCCCTGCTCGCCGTGATTTATGCCCCTCTTGGCAGCCTGATCTGGATCACCACCGTGATCTCGATTCTGGTGCTGGGCACGCTTGGCTTGCTGTCTGCCAAAGCTGGTGGCGCACCTGTTGTGCGGGCCGTTGCGCGTGTGACCCTTTGGGGCGCGGCCGCCATGGGTGCCACCGCGATTGTGGGCCGGATATTCGGCACTGTGGTCGGGTAGCTGGCGCATGCTGCAAGCTAGGGCTCCCGCCTGCCTTCGGCAGTTGGGCGTGGCCTCGGCTTCGCCTCGGCGGGGGGCGACACGCCCCCTCGCGTAAACACGCTCCCCCCTGAAGGGTGAATATTTGCATCCCTTTTCTTTTTATTCGACTTTCCAAATTAGCGCATACCTGCGATTGTGCCTTCATGGCACCTAACCTGCATAATTTTATTTGGGAGCTCCTTACGCCCTCGCACCAAAGCTCAAACAAGCGCTTACTACTAATGTTGGCGGTGGGTTAACGGGGTTAAGTGCGGTCTATCACCTGGCTAAGTCTGGCCGCGAGATCACGCTCATTGAAGGCCGGTTCATGGCTTGGGGTGGCTCGGGGCGCAATAATGGCCAAGTGATTCCGACGCTTGCAGCTATGGAAGCCCGCTACGGTAACCACGCGGAGCCGTTTATCCATCTGGTGCGCGATAGTGCAAGTGAGTTGTTTGACTTCATTAGCAGCAATCCGGTTGGTTTCAGCGCGCGCATTCCGCTGCCCGCGCAAGCGCGGCGCAAAAACATGGAGGGCATGTCGAGCTACTGGATAAGCCTGCTGGTGATACGCTCCTTGGGTCATCCCACTGGCACGGCGGCGTGCTTAACCATTCTGGCGGCCACATTAATCCGCGAAAGCTTAGCAATGAACTGGCGCGCCTCTGTGCCACGAGTGACGTGCAGGTGTTTAAGCACCCCCCTGCAACGGCGATCACCCCGCAAGGGGATAGCTGGCTGATCACCACGCCGGAAGGAGGCACCACGGCCAAAGCCGTGCTGCTGGCCACCAACGCCTATACCGGCCAAAACATCGAGCCGCGCATTGCGCGCTCAATGCTGCCGCTTAGGGCCTACCAACTGGCGACAGAGCCGCTTAGCGAGGCCCAGTGGGCCGAGATCACCCCAGCCCGTGAATCCATTTCTGATACCCGCTGCGACCTTTGGTATTTTCGCTACACAAGTGACCACCGGCTTGTGACCGGCGTGGCGCTGCCGTTCAAAGCTGGCGCTAAATTCCGATTGCAAGCCCTACTCAAGAGCCGCTTAGAAACGGCCTTCCCCAGCCTTGCGCAGCTCAGCTTCTCCCATGTCTGGAATGGCTTTGTAGGCATAACAGCAGACTTTACCCCGCGCTTTCATGAGCTTGGCCCGAATTATTACAGCTTTACCGGCTATAATGGCCGTGGCCTAGCCCTCACGCTGCCCATAGACCGCGCGTTTGCAAGATAAAAGGTATAAGCCATGATCCCGATGATAGAACAACGCCGCATTGAAGCCGAACTGGTGCGCGATTTTTATGAGATTTTGCTGAAAACAATGCCCAAAGCCGCCGCGCAAGAGATCATCCGCGAGGCCATTGCCAGCTCCGCCATTCGCCAAGGCGAGGCCTATGCTAAAGCCGTGGGCCACAGGCCAACCCTAGACGATTTCGCCAACCACTCGGGCGCGTGGGATGCCAATGATGCCTTAGAGCGCGAGCTGCTGCACGCCGCCCCCCGAGCAGCTAGATTACAACATAACCCGCTGCGAATACGCCGCCATGTATAAAGAAATGGGCCTCGGCGAGATCGGCCACCTGCTAAGCTGCAACCGAGACGCCGCCTTTTGCGTGGGCTATTCCGAAGACATGGAACTAACGCGGACCCAGACGATTATGGAAGGCGCACCGCATTGTGATTTTCGGTATCGGATGAAGGGTTAGCTACTTATCAACAACGACTGTATTTGGCACGCAGTTTCTGACATAAGATTTCTATCCGAAAGCAGTCATTCAACGATAGGCAACTAATGTCGGCTATGTTCTCGTGACCAACATCGGTGTGCCTAACATTAAGGAGAATATTATGGCTAAGAAGACCGAGTATCTGGTCACCAAGTACGCAAGCGACGGCAGCGTTTTGAAGCAACTGCGCGTTCCGAAAGGTGTCAACCTGCGCCTTTTACTGGAGAGGCTTATTTGCCGAGACTTAGATGATGACGCTGTGATTAGTTCGTGCCTTCGATCAGATGCCAAGCGTTTCTATGACCCTTTTAAAGTAGACGATATGCGGGAAGAGCATCGACGAGAACAAGCTCATGACGCGATGAAAAGTGACCCTGAAACTAAGGACCCGATAGGAGTCTTCTGCCTTGCGAGAGACGCGCAAATTCCGCTCGGAAAGGTACTAATGGTTGCGGGGGTAACTCGTAACTATTACGTCAAAGAAATGGAGGTCTGACATGGAATAGTTGCACTTAGCGATGATGACTTCAGGAGCCTCTATCATAAGCCGTCCAAAGACGACGAAGAGCAGTCAGTGTCAGAATTGAACCCATGCTGCCCAATGCCGCAGTCGGAATGAACCGATTAACGACCGTCCCCTGTGTACCACAAGCCTTCCTGTCCAAATGCGCCTAGCGCCTCCTATCATTGCATTGCGCGGCCACAAGCTTAGGACGCACTACAGCCCGCTCTAGTCATGCCGACCTCCCCGTCTATACCCCTTGCATTCCCCCCCAACCCCGCTATAACCCCCCAGTCCCCCGCAATCTTTGATCGCGGATGCCTCTCGTATGCGGATGGGGGATGTTCAAAACCGCATTTTGAAGCACGCTTAAATGAAGGAATATGATATGTCTCTATATGAGCATGTTATGATCGCGCGTCAGGACCTGTCCAACACGCAAGCCGAGGCTCTGATCGAGCACTTCGGCGGGATCCTCGCTGACAATGGCGGCAAAGTTGTTGATAGCGAATATTGGGGCCTTAAAACTATGGCCTACAAAATTAACAAAAACCGCAAAGGCCACTACGCCTTCTTGAAGTCGGACGCCCCTACGGCGGCCGTTCAGGAAATGGAGCGCCTTGCGGGCCTGCATGATGACGTGATGCGCGTTTTGACCATCAAGGTTGACGCTCACGAAGAAGGCCCATCGGCCGTTGTGCAAGCCAAAAACAGCCGTGACGAGCGCCCGCGCCGTCCGCGCCGCGATTAAGAAAGGACTATAAACAATGGCAAATAAACCATTTTTCCGCCGTCGTAAGACATGTCCTTTCTCGGGTGATAACGCCCCGAAAATCGACTATAAAGACGTGAAGCTGCTGCAACGCTACATTTCCGAGCGTGGCAAAATTGTGCCTTCCCGTATCACCGCTGTATCGGCCAAAAAACAGCGTGAGCTGGCGAAAGCCATCAAGCGCGCGCGTTTTGTGGCCCTGCTGCCCTACGCCGTGAAATAGGAGAAAAACCATGGAAGTAGTTCTTCTTGAACGCGTGGCCAAGCTTGGCCAAATGGGTGATGTTGTATCCGTGAAAAACGGCTTTGCACGTAACTTTTTGATGCCCCAAGGCAAGGCGCTTCGTGCGACCAAAGCCAACTTGGCGCAGTTCGAAAACCAGCGCGCCCAGCTTGAAGCCACAAACCTTGAAACCAAGTCTGAGGCCGAAACGTTGGCTGGCAAGCTCGATGGACAGCAGTTCATCGTGATTCGCTCCGCGTCTGACGCTGGCTCGCTTTATGGTTCCGTAACCAACCGCGATGCGGCTGATGTGGCGACCGAAGGTGGCTTCACCGTTGATAAGCGCCAAGTGGTGCTGAATGCGCCGGTAAAAGAGCTTGGCCTGCATGATATGACTGTTGTTTTGCACCCTGAAGTGCAGTGCACGATCACTATCAACGTGGCCCGTTCCGAGGAAGAAGCCGAGCTTCAATCCTCAGGCAAATCCATTCAGGACTTGCAGGCCGAAGCCGATGCTGAAGCTGATTTCGACATTGCTGAGCTGTTTGATGATGTTGGCGGCGCCGCAATGGATGACGACGGCGACGATTTCGAGCCAGTGCAAGACGCACCAGCCGAAGACACCGAGCAGCCAGAGGTTTAACTTAGGCTTGATCAAATTAAGGGGCCGTGTGCATATTGCGCGCGGCCCTTTTGCATTGGAGACATTAATGTCTGGCAAACACATCATCGTCTACACGCTCATCGGGTTTACGCTCTCGGTTTTAAGCATATTAACGCTGGATTATTGGCTGGCTCCAAAGGTGATTGCCGCTGAATCTAGCCAGCAAACATGGGTGTTTATCACCGATTTGGGAAGCTCTGGCTGGATGGCTGTATTTGTTTTCCTTTGGTGGCTAGCGGCCTTTGCCATCGGGAAATCACAACCAACCTCAATAAAATGGCCAAGCCTGCGCAAAAAAGCCGCACTGGTATTTGCAGCCGTGGCGTTGCCGGGGCTGTTTGTTCTGATCGTTAAATTTTTTGCTGGGCGAGCGCGGCCTTATACCGGTGAAATCGGATTTTTTCCTTTCACGCCCGGCTCGGCCAATGCCAGCTGGCCCTCAGGGCACACCACCACAGCCTTTGGCTTCGCGGTGGCCATGGGGCTGGCCTTTCCGCCATTACGGTGGCCATTGATGGCCATAGCGGCCCTGATTGGCTATAGCCGCATGGTGCTTGAAATGCACTATTTGGGCGATGTGATCATGGGCGCAACTATCGGTACGCTCGGGGCTGTGGTGGTTTATAACTGGCTGCGCCCGAAAATTGGATTAAAATAGCACTTATCCCCGCAATTCACAGGCGCGAGCGCCGTCAAAATGATATATCATTCTATAAGAAACGAGGGTGAAAATGGCAGATGGTGGGCAACAGATGGAGGCGGAAGTAACATCCCTGCCCCATAATATCGAGGCAGAACAAGCGCTTCTAGGTGCGCTTTTAGTCAATAACGAGGTCTTTGACCGCATAGCGGCCATCGTGGATGATTCGCATTTTTTTGACCCCGTGCATCAGCGGATTTTTGAGAAATCCGCGGCCCGTATCCAGAAAAACATGCTGGTGTCTCCGGTTACGCTGAAGGCCTTTTTTGAGGATGATGAAGGGCTGCAAGAGCTTGGCGGCGCGGCCTATCTTGCCCGCCTTGCGGGGGCCTCTATTTCTCTTTTCGCCGCCAAAGACTACGCCCAACAAATCTATGATCTCGCCCTGCGGCGTGATCTTATTGCCATCGGGCAGGATATCGCCGGCAAGGCCTCCTCGGTAGAGGTGGATAAAGAGCCAGACGAGCAAATTGTAGAGGCCGAGCAAGCGCTTTATATTCTGGGTGAAAAAGGTAATGCCGAAAGCGGATTTCAGAGCTTTTTGCGCGCGGTTACCAGCGCGGTTGATGCCGCCAATGCCGCCTATAAGCGGGACGGCCAGCTTTCCGGCATATCCACCGGCCTTGTAGATATGGATAAAAAGCTAGGCGGGCTGCACCCGTCTGATCTCCTTATCCTTGCGGGCCGGCCTTCCATGGGTAAAACCTCGCTCGCCACCAATATCGCCTATAACATCGCCAAAACTTACCAAAAGGGCATTTTGCAAGATGGCACCGAGGGCGCGATCAATGGCGGTGTGGTTGGCTTTTTCAGCCTTGAGATGTCGGCTGACCAGCTTGCCGCGCGTATTCTTTCCGAGGCTGCCCGCATTCCCTCCCATAAAATTCGCGCCGGTGATTTGGACGAGACCGAGTTCCGCCGCTTTGTTGAAGCTGCTAAAGAGCTGGAAAAATGCCCGCTGTTTATTGATGATACCGCGGCGCTACCTATCTCGACCCTCGCCGCCCGCGCCCGCCGTCTTAAGCGGCGGCATGGTTTGGACGTGCTGGTGATAGACTATCTCCAGCTCATACGCCCTGCCAGCGCCAAAGATAGCCGCGTAAATGAAGTGTCCGAAATCACGCAGGGCCTCAAGGCGATTGCAAAAGAGCTGAACATTCCCGTCATTGCGCTTTCCCAGCTTTCCCGCGCCGTTGAAAGCCGCGATGATAAACGCCCGATGCTTTCAGATTTGCGCGAATCCGGCTCGATTGAGCAAGATGCCGATGTGGTAATGTTTGTGTATCGCGAAGACTATTATAAAGAGCGGGAAAAACCTGGCGAGCATGACATTGATAAAATGCTGGCATGGCAGGACGAAATGGCGCAGGTCGAGGGCAAGGCCGAAGTGATTGTGGGTAAGCAGCGCCACGGCCCCATTGGCTCGATAGACCTTTCCTTTGAATCCGAGTTCACTAGGTTCGGCAACTTGGCTAAATATAACCAAAACGAAGGCGAGGGATTTTAATAACCCTTATAAAAAGGATTTTGGGCCATTAAGTGTGGCCCAGATAGCACAGGTTCACAATTAAGTTTACGTAAGGTAAATTAGTTGGACTTTCGCCAGTATTCATAATATTGCATACCGTATCCTTACTGAAGGCCCACAGCTTTCCTTATAAACGGTAACTTAACGAGAAGTGATAAAATGAAACAACTTTACACAACCTCCGCCCTTGCTCTTGCTGCTTTTTCAGCCGCTACCGCTGCTACTGCTGGCTCACCTCCGTTCGTTCCGCCGGCTGCTATCGCTGAAGTCGCGCCACAATCAAACTCATTTGGTTATATTGGCTTAGGCGCCGTTTACGGTTTTGCTGAAAACCCGGAAGATGGCGACGCCTTTTCAGCCTTTGCCCCGGTTTTGGAAGGCGCTTATGCGTTTACCCTCGGCAACGGCGCGGCGATTGTAGTAGATGGCATGCTGCGCTTTGACAGTTACGACAACGACATCACGGATAATGAAGAATCGCTTCTGAACTATCAGGCAAGTGTGCATTATTTACATGGCCTTAGAAACAACCTTCGGATTGGTGGTTTTGCCGGTTACGGGGTTGCCCCGTTTGAAGACGATAACGAAGTTTATCAGGTTGGTTTTGCGGGCATTACCGCGCTTTACAACACCTCGGATAATCTGGCTATTTTTGGCCAAGCCGCTTATGGCACCTCGTTTGACGCTGACGCAATGAGCAGCGCAGGCTTTTTTAATGGCGGTGTTCTTCGGGCTGGCGTTATTTACTCTGGCCTAAGTTTTGCAACCATCCGAGCTGAAGCTGAATTTGCCATTACCGAAGAGTATGAAGACTCAAGCGAGCCGGGTGAAATGTGGACCATTGGCGTAACCGCCGAATCTGCAATTGCGGCCGTGCAAAACCTGTATGTTTCATACGGTGTGCGCTATGGCAGCTTTGTTGCGATTAACGATAGCGATTTCATCCAAGAAACATCGGCAAGCCTTGAGGTTAAATACATGTTTGGTGGTGCCACGCCTGATCGCTTTGCCGAAATTGGCTATGTTGGATCCCCATACCTGCTGCTACGCGGCAGCTACTGGACCCCGGCAATGGACTAAGCCAAGCTTATATTTTTGGGGAAAGGGGGCCTTCGGGCCCCTTTTTTCTATACACATATGCCGAATTTTGACGTATGGCTATGTCAGACATTCGGAAAGCTTAAACATGCAAGCAACCCTAACCATTGATCTTGGCGCGATCTGCGATAACTGGCGTGCGCTTGATGCACTTTCCGGCCCAAGCGTAGAAACCGCAGCCGTGATTAAAGCCGATGCCTACGGGCTAGGAGCTGCCACCGTTGGTCCTGCCCTTGCGGCCGCGGGCGTAAAGCGCTTCTTTGTGGCGCAGGCCGAAGAAGCCGTTACCCTGAGGGCCGCCCTTGGCCCCGCGCCGGAAATCTATAATTTTAGTGGATTTATGGCAGGCGATGGAGAGGCCATCACCGGGCATGGCATGATCCCCGTCCTGAATTCCGCAGCGCAAGTCAAAGCCTTTGCCAAAAGCCATGCAGGCCACCCCTGCGGCATCCAGCTTGATTCCGGCATGAATCGCCTCGGCATGGAAGCCGTTGAGGCCGCGTCGGTGGCGCTTGATACTGCGGCACTCAAGCCAGACCTTGTTATGAGCCACCTTGCCTGCGCCGATGAACCGCTTCACCCTATGAACGCTGCCCAGCTTGCGGCTTTCAATGCGATGTCCTTTGCCCTGCCAGCCCGCCGCAAAGCGCTCAGTGCCACCGGCGGCATTTTGCTTGGTGCGCCTTTCCACTTCAACCTCACCCGCCCCGGCATTGGCCTTTACGGCGGCTTGCCCTTCAAAAACGCCCGCCCCGTGGTTTCTCTTGAGCTCCCCGTTATCCAAGTGCGTGATGTGTTGCCCGGCGAGGCCGTAGGTTATGGCACCACCTGGCGCACCACTCGCCCTAGCAAAATAGCCACAATTTCAAGTGGTTACGCCGATGGCATCCATCGCGCAGCTAAGGGCTTTAGCCTGTATGCTGGCCCCACCCCCTGCCCTGTGGTGGGCCGCGTTTCCATGGACCTGCTGACGGTTGATGTGACCGATCTTAAAGAAGTTCCACCACGCTTGAGCCTGCTCAACACCACCCAAACTATAGATGTGCTAGCCGAAAAAGCTGGCACCATCGGTTATGAAATCCTTACCAGCCTCGGCGGACGCTATCATCGGCGGTATATAAGCTGCTAAAGTCTAATGCGCCTTCGCCGATTGCATCCGGTGCTGCGCACCGGAATGCGCCTCGCCTCCGGCTCGGTCGCGGCGCTTCGACCCTTGCGCCTGTGGGGGGGTATTGCCCGCGCCGCGCCAAACGGTTGCGCAGTTTGAAAGTGCCGTAAGGGGCTTTGCCCCTCTGCGCAAGCGCATTCACCCCAGAGTATTTGACAAAGAAAAATGAAGTTGCATTTGGTTTCATTCTTCTTTGTCAAATACTCATCAACACTCTCTGCCTTCACCAAAGTTGCAGCGCGGCGCGGGCCGGAGCTTGCCAAACAGACCAATGGTTGACGCGCCGCACCCGAGCCGGAGGCGAGGCCACGCCCAACGGGAGGGTTCATTTTGTGCAGCAAAATGGGGCCCGACGGGCGGGAGAGCATCGGAAGAGTAGAGCGCTTCCAAGCTTTGGGATTGCCAAAATCTTTGTGTAAGCTCGTTTCAGCCCACCCGCGCTTGCCAAATCATGCAACATTGCTTACCTCTGGGCGAACCCATTTGTGAGGCCCTATGTTGGCAATCAATTATTTCACCGAGGTGTTGGCCTCCATTGGCCGCTCAACCATGGCCATGCTTGCGGCTATTGGACGGCTGGCGGTATTTGCAGCTTCCGCTATTTCCCACATGCTGCGCGCACCGTTTTACCCACGCGAGCTTCTGGCGCAGCTCCTAAAAATCGGCTATTTCTCGCTGCCTGTTGTCGGCCTCACCACGCTGTTCACTGGCGGGGCGCTCGCCCTTCAAATCTATGCCGGCGGCGCACGGTTTAACGCTGAAAGCGTGGTGCCCAGTATTGTGGCCATCGGCATGGTGCGCGAGCTTGGCCCGGTGCTGGCTGGCCTCATGGTTGCAGGCCGCGTCGGGGCCAGCATTGCCGCTGAAATCGGCACGATGAAAGTGACCGAGCAAATAGACGCCCTGACCACGCTCTCCACCAACCCGATGAAATACCTCGTGGCGCCGCGCATTCTGGCTGCCACCATCGCCATGCCGCTCTTGGTGCTGATCGGCAACGTCATCGGCATCCTCGGCGGCTTCCTCGTCGGCACCCTGCGGCTGGATTTTAACGCCGCCGCTTACATCAACAACACCGTTGATTTTTTGGAGGCGGGCGACGTGGCTTCTGGCCTCATCAAAGCCGCCGTATTTGGCTTTATCGTGGCGCTCATGGGCACCTATAGCGGCTTTCACTCAGGCCGTGGTGCGCAAGGCGTGGGCCAAGCCACCACCAATGCTGTGGTCGCCGCTTCCGTGCTTATCCTCGCCAGCAACTACCTCCTAACCGAACTGTTATTCCCCGCATGAGCACCGACCCCAAAATCACGCTTAAGGGCGTCCAGAAGGCCTTTGGCAGCAACCACGTTTTGCGTGGCATTGATTTAAGCGTTGATAAAGGCAGCTCACTTGTGGTTATCGGCGGCTCTGGCACCGGTAAATCGGTGCTGCTTAAATGCATTCTCGGCATTATCCAGCCTGATGCGGGCGAGATATTAATTGACGGCGCCACCCTAAAAAACCGCGAGGAATTCCTCAGCCACTTCGGCATGCTGTTCCAAGGCGGCGCGCTGTTTGACAGCCTGCCGGTTTGGCACAACGTCGCCTTCCGCCTGCGCCAAGGCAAAGCCAAGCTCAGCAAAGCAGATGCCCAAGAGCTAGCGATAGAAAAACTCCGCCGCGTGGGCTTAAAACCCGAGGTCGCCTTCCAGTTCCCCGCCGAGCTTTCCGGCGGCATGCAAAAACGCGTCGGCTTGGCGCGCGCCATTGCCTCCGAGCCATCCGTCATATTTTTCGACGAACCCACCACGGGCCTAGACCCGATCATGGCCGGCGTTATCAACGAACTCATCCGCGAAATCGTGGTAGACCTCGGGGCCACCGCCATCACCATCACTCACGATATGAGCAGCGTGCGCGCCATCGCTGACCACGTGGCTATGTTGCACGCTGGCAAAGTGCGCTGGCACGGGAAAGTAGGAGATATTGATGACTCGGGCGACGCTTACGTTGATCAGTTTATTAATGGGCGGGCTGAAGGGCCGATTGAGAGTGTGAGATAGTTTTGGAAGAGATCGTTAAACTATTTGGTGAAGTGCTGATTGAATTTTTTATATATAAATTGGCGCGTCTGTTCTATGGAACAGCCACTCACTCGACCTCAGCCCTGCGCAAAAATATCTTTCGCACAGTCGTCGCCCTCCTTTTTATCTTCTTTCTGGCAGGCACTCTTTATCTTATTTTTCCAGATCTAGGGTTTATAAATATCTTGTTCCCTGTGAGCACAGGGCTGTTTGTGACAATCTCGGTCGTCGCCTTTTTCTTTTTCATGGCTTTCATATACGGTGAGCGCAATGCAAGGCTCACATATATTGCCGTGAGTGCGGTTGCTGTTTTAGGGATAACAGCCATCACGCTGTCCATTTTATCCTAAAAAAGTGCCTTAAATAACCTATGATTAAATATATCAACCTCTCCCTCTTCATCCTCTTCCCCATCGCGTGGTTTGCTCCCATGGCGCGCGCGGGCCTCATAAAACTGTGGTTTTTTGATCTGCACGAGCTGTCCGTCGTCTCCTCCCTTGGCACGCTGTGGGAAACCGATATCTTCCTCGCCATGCTGGTCGCCTTCTTTGCCCTCATCGCCCCGATGCTCAAAACCGGCCTGCTGGCCGCCATTCATTTTGGCCTGCTCGGCGGCAATATGCTCCCTGCGCTGGTCATTCTCGGCAAGCTCGCCATGGCCGATGTGTTCCTCATCGCGCTCTACATCGTGCTGGCCAAAGGCGTGGGCGTGGGCACGGTTGAAACCGGCTGGGGCATTTATCTCTTTACATTTTGCGTGCTGCTTTCCATGCTCGTTACGGAAATAACCAAACGGCAATTAAGAGCGCACTAATGCTAGCATATGTGATCAACCTTGACTGCCGCCCCGAGCGCATGGCCTTTATGCAGGATCAGCTCAATCGCCTGGGTGTCCATTTTACCCGCATTTCAGCCATTAATGGCCTGGATGATAAAGAGATCACCAGCACCAAAAACCACCAAAAAATATCAGGTCCAGAAAGAGCCTGCTACAAAAGTCACCTGAAGGCTTATGCAGCCTTATTGCGCTCTGATGCGCCCCACGCCCTCGTGCTCGAAGACGACATGCTGCTGGCCTCAACGTTTCGGATAGCGGTTGAGGAATTGGGCAAAAAACCGCTGACAAACACCATTGTGCGGCTTGAAATTCCTATTCAATCGCTCACGGATGAAGCCTCGCGCATCGGCTACAGGCCATTTGCAAAAACCAAATCCTTTAGGCTAGAACGGCTGCTTTCAGATGTTTACGGGCTCGGCGCTTATGTCATTGACCGCAAAACAGCGCAGTTTATTCTGAAAAACCACGCCACCCCCCAAATGCCAATTGATATGCTGCTATTGTGTAAAAACAAGTTATGGCTAAAGCGCGCCCCTGTGCTCCAGCTTGACCCGCCCCAAGCTGTTCAGCACCGATATCTGGCTAACCCCAAGGATAAGGCCATAAACGAAAGCGATCTTGAAACCTCTAGAGCGCTATTGTGGGAGACCGTTGCCAAGGAGAAAATTGTCGTAAAAAGGTCCAAGATCGAGAGCCCGTATTTTGTGCTGGCTTTGCTAAAACAAGGAAAGAGAAATTTCATTGCTAATTCGACTAAAATTATCAACTTATTTGCGAAGCCATTGGGAAAACTCTGGATAAAGATCACGATCAAACAAAAGGTATTTAGGTATAAGGACGAAGCGCATCGGAATCCCGATTCCGGGCTGCGCTAGCGTGTCCTTTGAGCCCCAAAAAATGTGCGTATGGTGATCCATTTGTAAGAAGTGTAACGAATATGTTGATATATGTAATAAATCTAGCCCGCCGCCCGGACAGACTGGCCAAAATGGATGCAGAACTTGCAGCCCTTGGCTTGCCGTATACCCGCATAAACGCAGTGGATGGTGCCGAAATCAGCTGCCCCGCAGGCCATCATTTGTCAGATGCGGCCTATGCCTGCTACCTGAGCCATATAAAGGCCTACCGCGCTTTTCTGGAAACAGGGGCAAGCCATTGCGTGATCATGGAAGACGACGTTACCCTTTCTCCCCGCCTACCCGAAGCCCTTGCCGCCAGCTGCTTTTACACAGATCAAAACGCCATTGTCCGCCTTGAGCGGCCAACCAATTTTTATTGGAGCAGTCCAAGTTATAACAAGCCATTTGCGGTGGTTTCCCAAAATCGGCTGGTGACTTATTCCCTTTTAACAAAGTCTTTTGGCACCGGCGCTTTTGTGCTGTCGCGCCAAGTGGCCGAGGCTGTGGTTCAGCATCAATCCACGCCGCAGCTTGATATAGATGTCCGCCTGTTTGACCCAAAGCGCTCTGGACATCTGGGCTTCAATCTTCTCCAGTTCAGCCCATCGCTCGCCTTGCAAAGGCAGCATTATGACGGCAAAAAAGATAGCGATATCCCCCATAGGCCTGGCCACACCCTTCAAAAGCTTCACCCAATGTTAATAAACATGGTTATTAACATGAGGCTTGTTTTCGCAGGCCTCGCCCGCCTTATCGGCTTTAGCCGCCGCTTTCCTTTTGATGATAAATGAAGTAGTGAGCCCTTAACCGGAGGCGCGAATATTGGCTAAAGCAAAATCAACCTTCACCTGCACCGCCTGTGGTGCATCGTTTAAAAAGTGGCAGGGGCAGTGCGAAAGCTGCCATGAATGGAACACTGTGCAAGAAGAGGTGGCGCTATCCACCGGCCCCACCGGCAAAAGCCTTGGTGTGGCGCGCGGGCGCAAGCTGGCGCTCTCTGATCTATCGGCCCAAGACGCCCCCCTGCCTCGCGCGCAATCGGGCATTAACGAATTTGACCGTGTGCTGGGTGGCGGCATGGTGCCTGCCAGCGCCATTCTTGTGGGGGGTGACCCCGGCATCGGTAAATCCACCCTGCTGTTGCAAGCCGCCGCGGCCTTTGGGCGCTCCGGCCAAAAGGTCATTTATATTTCGGGCGAGGAAGCCGCTTCCCAAATCCGCATGCGTGCGCGCAGGCTTGGCGCTGCCGACGCCCCCGTGCAGCTGGCCGCCGAAACAAATTTGCGAGACATCATCACCACGCTCGACGCCGAGCGCCCTGCCCTTGCCATTATCGACTCCATCCAAACCATGTGGGCTGACCACGTAGACAGCGCCCCCGGTTCGGTCTCCCAAGTGCGCGCCTGTGCCCATGAGCTGACGACATTTGCCAAAAAGCGCGGTGTTTCTGTGGTGCTGGTGGGCCACGTCACTAAAGAAGGCCAAATCGCGGGCCCGCGCGTGGTGGAGCACATGGTGGATACCGTGCTTTATTTTGAGGGCGAGCGCGGCCATCAGTTCCGCATTCTGCGCGCCGTCAAAAACCGCTTTGGCCCCGCTGATGAAATCGGCGTGTTTGAGATGACGGGTGCGGGCCTAGGCGAGGTCACCAACCCTTCGGCGCTTTTCCTAAGCGAGCGAGACAACCCCGCCCCCGGTGCGGTGGTTTTTGCCGGCATTGAAGGCACCCGCCCCGTGCTGGTCGAAATTCAAGCGCTTGTTGCGCCCTCGCCCTTGGCCACGCCGCGCCGTGCAGTGGTGGGCTGGGATAGTGCCCGCCTAAGCATGATTCTCGCCGTGCTCGATGCCCGCGCCGGCATCAGCTTTGCTGGCATGGATGTTTATCTTAACATTGCGGGCGGCATGCGCATTTCGGAGCCAGCGGCTGACCTCGCGGTTGCCGCCGCGCTAATTTCCGCGCGCCAAGGCAAAGCTATGCCACCTGATTCGGTCTGTTTTGGCGAAATCAGCCTCTCTGGTGCGCTCCGCCCCATATCCCAGCCCGATAATCGGCTGAAAGAAGCCGAGAAGCTCGGTTTTTCATCGGCTTTTGCACCTTCTTTGATGAAGACTGTGGGCGAATCAGGCATAAGCGTGCACAAGTTTAATGATATAATGGGTTTCATAAGCTCATATTTTGGGCACATAGACGAATAGTAAAGGGATTAGGCAATGGAAGACTTAACAATCATAGACGGCGTGGCGGCGGCAATTGTCCTGATTTCAGGATTTCTGGCCTATTCTCGCGGGCTTGTGCGGGAAACCCTTTCGATCGTCGGCTGGGGCGGCGCCGCCATCATCGCCTTCATCTTTGCCCCGCAAGGCAAAGATTTGGTTTATGAAATCCCCTTTGTGAACGGCCTCGTTGGCGATAGCTGCGAAATTGCGCTTATCATTTCCTTCACATTAATTTTCATCGTGGCCCTCGTGGTCATTTCGCTGTTCACCCCTCTGCTCGCCGGTTTGGTCTCAAAATCCGCGCTTGGCATTATTGACCGCGCCCTTGGCTTTGTCTTTGGCCTTGCCCGCGGTGTGCTGCTTATAGTTGTTGGCCTTTTTGTTTATGACCAATTCATCGCCACTGGCGAAGGCATTGGGATTATTGAAGATTCCAAAACCAAAGCGCTACTGGCCGAGTCTCAGGCCCGTCTCACCAACGAAGTCGAAACCTCTTCGATCCCCGGTTGGTTCATCGCCAAGTTTGACGAAATCACCAGCGTGTGCGCCGTATCGGGTAGCACCGAAGCCCCTGTGACAAATAACTGATAAACGCGGGTGACAGAGTGGCTCTGCGCGTCTATAAGGCGCGCAAGGTTCCCCTTTGAAACAAGGCCGCGTCCATGACCAACCTGAATTTTCCCAGCCTTCCTTCCCTGCCGTTTGACGACGACAAGCTAAAGGAGGAGTGCGGGATATTCGGCGTTAACGGCGTGGCGGAAGCCGCCAATTTTGTGGCGCTCGGGCTGCACGCCCTTCAACACCGCGGCCAAGAGGCGGGTGGCATCGTCTCTTATGCCCCCAAGGCGGGCTTCAATTCCGCCCGCCGCTTTGGCTATGTGCGCGATAATTTCACCAAGGCCAGCCTGATGGACACCCTCCCCGGCGAGCTTTCCATCGGCCATGTGCGCTATTCCACCAGCGGCTCCAAAGGCCAGACACAAATTCGCGATGTGCAGCCCTTGTTTGCCGAGCTGGCTATGGGCGGCGTGGCCATTGCCCATAATGGCAACCTCACCAACGCCAATGCGCTCCGTAAAGAGCTTATCCAGCACGGCTCGATCTTCCAGAGCAGTTCTGATAGCGAGTGCATTGTGCATCTGATGGCTCGCAGCTTCCAAGCCAACATCCCTGAGCGCCTAAAAGACGCCCTCCGCCGCGTTGAGGGCGCATTTAGCGTTATCGCCATGACCCGCACCAAGCTTATGGGCGTGCGCGATGCCCTTGGCGTGCGTCCTTTGATGCTCGGTAAGCTTGGCGAGGCTTACGTGCTGGCCTCAGAGACTTGTGCACTTGATATCATCGGCGCCGAGTTTATCCGCGAGATCGAGCCGGGTGAAATGGTGGTCATTACCGGTGGCCATATTGAAAGCAGCTACCCTTTTACCAAAGCTCCCTCGCGCTTTTGCATTTTTGAGCACGTCTATTTTAGCCGCCCCGACAGCATCCTCGGTGGCCGCTCTGTTTATGAAACACGCCGCCGAATCGGCGTTGAGCTCGCCAAAGAGGCCCCCGTAGAGGCCGACCTCGTGTGCCCCGTGCCCGATAGCGGCACCCCTGCGGCCATCGGATATTCGCAGGAATCCGGCATTCCCTATGCCATGGGCATCATCCGCAACCAGTATATGGGCCGCACGTTTATTGAGCCAACCGACCAAATTCGCAATATGGGCGTGCGCCTTAAGCTCAACGTCAACCGTGCCCTGATCAAGGGCAAGCGCGTGATTCTGGTGGATGACAGCGTGGTCCGCGGCACCACCACCGTAAAAATCCGTGAGATGTTTGAAGATGCGGGGGCCAAGGAAGTCCACTTCCGCATTGCCAGCCCGCCCACGCAATGGCCATGCTTTTATGGCGTAGATACCCCCGAGCGCGGCAAACTACTTGCCAGCACCATGACCCAAGCGCAAATGCAAAAGCACCTCGCGGTGGATAGCCTGCGCTTCATCAGCCTAGACGGCCTTTACCGCGCCGTTTCTGAAGGCAAGCCTCGCAATACTAACCAACCGCAATATTGCGACGCCTGCTTTAGCGGCGAATACCCCATTGCGCCGTCAGACAAAATCAACGCCAACGAGATAGAGCTAAAGCCCGGCAAACAAGCCCCGCTGCCGCTATAAAAACAACATCCAAACCGCCACACATGCCAAAATAGCCGCCATAGCCTTATTGGCCAGCTCTCCACTTTGCCCTCGGGCAAAACGGGCCGCTACCCTGTCGCCCGCCAAGCTAAACAGGCAAAAAGCCACCATGTTATTCAGCGTAAAAACCGTGGCCACCCATACGAGCGCATCTGCCTGCCCAAATTGGGAATACATCAAGGCCATCAGCACATAGGCTTTGGGGTTTAGCACCAGCAAAACCACCCCATCCCAAAACCCCGCCACCCGCGCGGCCTGCCCCGCTTGTGCGCCCGCGCCATAAAGCTTCCATGCCAGCCGCAAAATATAGGCGACACCCATAAGTTTGATGACTGTGAAAATATAAGGATAAGCCGTAAACACCGCCAGCAACCCCGCCCCAACCGCAAGCGTTACCAACCATGTAGCGATATGGTAGCCAATATTGGCTGGCACTGTGGCCCAAAAACCAAACCGCGCGCCATTGGCGGCAAAAAACAGGTTTCCCGGGCCGGGACTATAAGCCAAAGGAAACAGGAATATCAGCAAAGCAAGGGTCATGGACAACTCCGTTTTGCCATTCCTACCCGGGCAAAACCGTTTTGCCAGCCCATTTCCTGCGCATAAAAAAAGCCCCGCACTATGGCGGGGCTTTTTTACTAATTGCGTTAGTTTACTTACGCTTAAGCAGCTTCCAAGCCATCGGCAGCAGCAGCGCCACCAGTCCCAGCTTCACCGCGTCGCCAATCAGGTATGGCACCATGCCAACCTCTATCGCCTTCAAAGCGCTCATATCATAAAGCACGGTCAGCCACGCCAAACCGGGCACATAAATCAGCACATTAGCTGCCAGCAGCAGTCCTGCCATTTTCAGCACCGAGCGATCCCAGCCCTTAGTTGCACCGTAGCCCAGCAATACCGTCGCCAGCACAAAGCCCAGCAAATAGCCGCCCGTGCCGCCCATCATATAAGCCAGTCCGCTCACTTCCGAGCTGCCCGCAAACACGTCAAACCCAAGCACGCCCAGCAGCATATAGCCCAAAATCGTCGCCAACCCGAGCCGAGGCCCATAGGCCGCACCCAAAGCCAGCACAGCAAATGTGCCCATTGTAATGGGCACCGGCCACATAGGCACGGCCACCTTGGCGGAAACTGCGAGCAGCGCAATGCCGCCTACCACAAGTGCTGCGTGACGTAACGCAGAGTTGGAAGCCCAAAGGGCATTTGAAAGGGTCATATTCGGTGTCATCAGCATATCCTTGTTGATAATTTCAATGGCTTGCGGCCTTTTTGGCCTGCCAGCACAGTAATTTCAAGAGAAGAACCACCGCGCGACACCTTTTCCTCTGGTTTTTCCGCCCGCCAGCGCCTAAATCCCCCTCATGGAACATACACAAAAAACCGCGCTTATCACTGGCGCCTCGCGCGGGCTTGGCTATGCCACCGCGCTCACGCTGGCTGATAAAGGCTACCACATCATCGCACTGGCCCGCACCGTTGGCGGGCTAGAAGAGCTGGCCGATGTGATCGAGGCCAAAGAGCAAACCATCACGCTTGTGCCGCTGGATGTCACCGACGAAGGTGGCCTTCAGCGCTTGTGCCTCAGCATTTTTGAGCGCTGGAAGGGCCTAGATTTACTGGTGCATTGCGCGGTAAAAGCCCCCTTGCTCACCCCCATGGATGCGCTGGTTGATAAAGATTTTGACAGCACCATGAACACAAATGCCCGCGCCACCGCGCGCCTAATCGCCCTCACCGAGCCCCTGCTCCGCGTGGCCAACGGCACGGCGATCTTTCTGGATGACCCACATGATGGCGAAAAGTTCTTCGCGGCCTATGCCGCCAGCAAAGCCGCCGCCCGCTCAATGGTGCAAAGCTATCAAGCCGAAACGGCCAACCTTAAACCCCGGGTGATTTTGCACCAGCCTGCGCCCATGCCCACAGCCACCCGCGCCCGCTTTCATCCCGGCGAAGATAAATCAACGTTGGCAACTACGGCTGATGAGGCCAAACGGATGATCGAAATGCATCTGTAGGGTGGGTGCTCGCACCCACCGTTACTAATGTATCTTCCGCTTCGCCGCCTTCGCCGCAAACGGGTTGTCCCCACCGCGCAGAAACAGCCTAATCGGCGTGCCGGGCATATCAAAATCCACCCGCAACCCATTGACCAAAAAGCGCTTATAGCTTTCCGGCACTTTATCCGGCACAGAGGTAAACACAACAAAGGTCGGCGGGCGGGTTTTTACTTGCGTCATATACCGCATCTTAATCCGGCGGCCACTCGGCGCAGGCGGCGGGTGGCCCTCGATCATCGCCTTCAGCCAACGGTTCAGCTTGGCGGTTGATATCCGCGTGTTCCACGTGTTGTGCGCCTTGATAATCGCTTCATGCAACCGGTCTACGCCCTTACCGGTGAGGGCCGAAACCATCACCATCGGGGCGCCACGAAGCTGGGGCAGCAAGCGACCAAACTTCTCGCGCAGGTCCAAAATCTTCTGGTTTTTCTCGTCTTCAATGTCCCATTTATTCACGGCCACAACCACGGCGCGGCCTTCGCGCTCGGCAAGGTCGGCAATCCGCAAATCCTGTTGCTCAAACGGCACCTGCACATCCAGCAGCACCACCACAACCTCGGCAAATTTTACGGCCCGCAAACCGTCAGACACTGAAAGCTTCTCCAGCTTTTCCTGCACCTTGGCCTTTTTACGCATGCCTGCCGTATCAAAAATCCTGAACTCACGGCCTTCCCATGTGGTGCGCACCGAGATCGAATCCCGTGTGATCCCCGCCTCTGGCCCTGTTAGCAGCCGGTCTTCGCCCATAATCTGGTTAATCAGCGTTGATTTCCCCGCATTCGGGCGACCAACCACAGCAATTTGCAACGGGCGATCATCGGGCAGCTCAGCAGCTTCGCCAAACTCATCCACCTCGTCTGAAATCTCGATCTCGGTTTCCGGCTCTGCCCCGCCCGAGGCCTCAAATTCATCATGGATAGGCATCAAAATGGCATACAGGTCTTCCATCCCCTCGCCATGCTCACCTGAAAGTTGGATAGGCTCGCCCAGCCCGAGGTTAAACGCCTCGTAATAGCCCGCCTCGCCCGCTTTTCCCTCGGATTTGTTCACCGCCAAAACCACCCGTGCGTTTTTCTTGCGCAAGATATTGGCAAACACCTCGTCGTCAGCCGTAACGCCCACGCGGGCATCCAGCATAAACAGGCACACATCGGCCATTTCCACCGCGCGCTCGGTCAGCGCCCGCATCCGGCCTTGCAGGCTCTCATCCGTCGCTTGCTCAAGCCCCGCAGTATCTACCACGGTAAAGCGCAAGTCGCCCAAGCGGGCCTCGCCCTCACGCAAATCGCGGGTTACACCCGGCGTATCATCCACCAAGGCCAGCTTTTTGCCCACCAAGCGGTTAAACAGGGTTGATTTGCCAACATTCGGGCGGCCAACAAGGGCCATTGTAAAACTCATGGTTTCTGCCTCTGGAAACAGGTTCCGGGGCCCGGGGCCCCAAAACGCTAGCTAGTAGCCCCTCTTGCCTCTATTGGAAAGCGAGAAGTTTGCCTTTTTGGTTTAGCACATACAAAACGCCTGCCGCCACAATTGGAGCCGAAGCCGCGCCATTTGGCAAAGTAGTACTATAGGTTTCAGCG
The DNA here is from genome assembly GCA_016744015.1 of Paracoccaceae bacterium. Lineage (GTDB taxonomy): Bacteria > Pseudomonadota > Alphaproteobacteria > Rhodobacterales > Rhodobacteraceae > UBA3077. Next base: position 230,156 of record JADGFD010000004.1, read on the forward strand.
CCACTGACCGGATCAAAGAAGCGCAAGCGCCCGTCTGTGCCGGCCACAATAACCTGCCCACCAGCCATAACCGGCCCGTAATGGGCAATAAAACCTTTGCGCTTTTCTGGCTTGGCAAACTCAGGCAGTTGCGTGGCCCAAAACACCCGCCCCGAAGCGGCATCAATCCGCAAAAGCTGCGAAGTATCACTCACAATAAACACCGAACCACCAATCACAGCAGGCGCATCCGTGGCCCCTGCGGGCAATGACCACAGCTCAGAGCCATTGGTCACCCGTAGCGCCGCTATTTCACCACCTGCATTAGCCATATAGACCTGCCCGCCAGCTATAACAGGCGCGCCCGGTAGCCCCCCGATCATGGCGCGCACATCTGACAAGCGCCCCGCATTAACCTCGCCATTCCAGCGGCCCGTGCCACCTGTCGTCGCCCCTATGCTCTGCCCCGAGCTAAACGGCAACACCACGTTTTGGCCCGAAACCGCCGGGCTAGAGCCCCCCATGGTCACCGGCCCTGTGCCCCGTGCACCACGCAAGGCCCAGCTTAGCTGACCGCGCGCGCCATCAATGGCATAAGCCACATCATTGGCCGCCATCACAAACACCCGCCCAGCCGCAACGGTAGGCCCGCCGCGAAGGGGGGCATCAAATTCATAACGCCAGTTCACAGTGCCACCGCTTACTTCCAGCGAAAGCAGCTCGCCAAATCCGGTGGTTACATAAAGGTTGTTGCCGTCCAGCGCCAAACCGCCCCCAAAGCCTTCGGCACCGTTATCATCGCCAATGGGCGTAATATCAGCCTGCCACAGCATCGCGCCGCTATTGGTCGCGCTGGCTTGCACCTGCCCGCCTGCATCCAGTGTGTAAACCACACCATTAGCCAAAACAGGGCTGGCGGTAATGCGTGAGCGGTCACTATTGCCACGGCCAATATCCGCGCTCCAGCGCAATGTAGGCGTGGCCGAGAGCGACAAATGCGGCACCACATGATTGGCCCCAAAACCCTCTTGCAGCCAGTTGGCATTGCTCACAGGCCCGCCCAGTGTAATCCGCGCGGACGCATTCTCTACCTGCAATTGCGGGCGAATAGTATGCCGCTCACCAGATAAAACCGTATTGTTATTGTTCTTGCATGAGGCCAAGGCCCCCATTGCCAGCACTAGAAACCCGAGTTTCCGCCATGTTCCTGCTTTTGCCATCATTACAAAACCCTGCTCAAATTACCCGTTGGCCGTGTCCGCTTCCCCGTCTCCGCCCAGCGCCACCAGCAATTGCTGGGCGCGGCTGCGAAGGCCCGGCGTTATGCCTGGGTCAGCCAAAATAGTGGCCAGTTCAGCCGTGGCGGCCTGAATGTCGCCATCACGTACATATTGCATGGCCCGTTGCTCCAACGCTAGTAGGCGATAGGGGGCACCTACGGCCGTTAGCCGATCATAAGCGCCGTTTCGCTCATTTACCGGCATATTTGCCCCGTCGAGCATAACTATTTTCAGCCAGGCAAGGTCAGCATAAATCACGGGCGCATCCAAATCAGCCACAATGCCCCGAAGAGATTCCAGCGCGCCTGCGGAATCACCTACACCAAGCAAAAGGTTAGCTTGCTCAAACAAGGCCAGCATTGAAAGTGGTGCGCCGTTTGTCGCCAGCGTGTTTAGCGCCTCTGCATCCCCTGCCGCCTGCGCTGCTCGCATCAAATCACCGCTCAGTTGCGCCGCCGTTTCCTGCTTGGCTTTATTCCACTCATTATAGGCCGTGCCGCCCACAATTCCAAGCACCACAAGCCCCAGAATCCAGCCGTATTTTTTGAACGCCTTAAACAGCCTATCCTTGCGGACCTCTTCACTCACCTCGTCAATAAAGGATTCTGATTCGCTCACGTAACTTCTCCTGAAAAACTTTGCGCGAACTTAGCGTTAAAGCGATTCACATGCAAAGACAAAGGATAATCCTTGCGGGAATGTGTGAAAATGCACCGGACGGTCTTGTTTCGCGGCTTTTGGAGGCTTACCTAGCGCCAAACGGCACCCTTTATTGGGTGAACCGGCTATAGAAGCTAGCGGAGCGCACCCGATGAAAATTCTTCATATCCTCACGGCCCTATTGGTTTCGGCTTTTATCTATGCGGTTGTAATAGAACGTGATGCCCTTTTGGCTTATGCGGGCGCGGACACCGAAGCCGAAGCCACACAGGCCGAGGCCGAACTCCCCGCGCCCTCCGCCGTGCCGGTGGTAACGATGCATTCCGAGGCCCGCGAGGTGCAATCGGGCATTGTCTTGCGCGGCACCACGCAGGCCGCACGGCGCATTGAGATGCGGGCCGAGGCCTCGGGGCGCATCGTGTCCCAGCCGCTGCCAAGCGGCACCGCTATTTCCGAAGGCCAAGTGCTGTGTGAGTTAGATGCCGGCGTGCTGGAAGCCCAACTGGCCGAGGCCAAGGCCCAGCTTGCCAATGCCGAAGCCAATAACAATGTCGCCAGTCGCTTGGCTGAAAGCGGCTTTGGTGCCGAAAACAGTGCCATCTCAGCCTCTGCCGCTTTGGAAAGCGCCCGCGCGCGGGTGCTAAGCGTTGAGCGCCAGCTTAGCCAGCTGCGCATCACCGCGCCCTTTGCCGGTGTGCTGGAAAATGACAGCGCCGAAATCGGCTCGCTTTTGCAGCCCGGCGGCCTCTGCGCCACCATTCTGGCGCTCGACAGCATTAAAATGGTTGGTTATGTGCCGGAAATTGATATCGTAAATCTCAGCGTTGGCCAGCTTGCGGGCGCACGCCTGCTTTCGGGCCGTGAGGTTATTGGCAAAGTCACCTTCATTGCCCGCAGTGCAGACCCCCTCACCCGCACTTTCCGGCTGGAAGTCACGGTGGATAACACTGATCTGAGCATTCTGGATGGCCAATCCGCCGAAATTGGCATTGCTTTTGCAGGTGAAAAGGCACATTTGCTACCCCAGCATGTGCTGACGCTCAATAACGAAGGCGCGCTTGGTGTAAGGATTGATGACAATAATACGGCCCGCTTCGTGGCCGTTGATATTATCCGTGACTCCCCCGAGGGCTTTTGGCTTACCGGCCTACCGCCCGAGGTGGATGTGATCGTGACCGGGCAAGAATACGTTACCGATGGCCGCGCCATTGCCGTGACCAAGCAGGAAACCGAATAATGGTTGGCATTGTTGATTGGGCCACTGGCCGGGCGCGGATGATTCTGGCCTTTATTGCACTTTCCCTGATCGCGGGTGGTTACTCCTACGCAAACCTTCCCAAAGAAGGTGCGCCAGATATTGATATCCCCGCCCTTTTTGTCTCTGTGGTTTACCCTGGCATTTCCGCCGAGGATTCCGAGCGTCTGCTGGTAAAGCCGCTTGAAACCGCCATGAGTGACGTCACCGGCGTCAAAACCATTTCCGGCACCGCGGCAGAGGGCTATGGCGGCGTGGCGCTTGAGTTTGAGTTTGGCTGGAACCGGGCAGAGACTCTGGCCAATGTCCGCGCCAAGCTCAAAGATGCCGAGGCCAAAATGCCTGATGGCATTGCCTCCACCACCATTAACGAAATCAACTTTTCCGAGTTTCCCATCATCATTCTGGCGCTTTCCGGTGCCGTGCCCGAGCGCACACTCCTGCGCGTCGCCAAAGACCTGCAAGCCGCGCTAGAGGGCATTCCCTCTGTGCTAGAGGTCGGCATTGCAGGCCAGCGCGACGAGATGATGGAAGTGTTGATCGACCCTTTGAAGCTGGAAGCCTATAACGTAACGGCAGGGGAGCTGATCAACGCCGTGCGCAACAATAACCAGCTTATTGCGGCGGGTGAAATTGAGCTTGGCACCGCCGCCTATGCCATCAAAATTCCCTCGGCTTTTGATGAGGCGCAAGACGTTTACAACCTTCCCGTTAAGCGCAATGGCGACCGGGTAATTACCCTCGCCGATATCGCCGATATCCGCCTCACCTTTGAAGACCGCCGCGGCACCGCCCGCTTCAATAGTGAAGACACCGTGGCCCTTCAGGTGGTCAAGCGCAAAGGGGCCAATGCGATTGATACCGTGGCGATGGTGCGCGCAACCATGGCCGCAGAAATGGCCAAATGGCCCGAGGATTTGCGCCAAGCGGTTGAGGTCAACTTCAGCCTCGATAACTCGCGCGAAGTGAATAACATGGTTAACCAGCTGCTGGCCTCTGTGCTGACCGCGATTGCGTTGGTGATGGTTGTGGTGTTGGCCAGCCTCGGCGTGCGCTCCTCGCTTATGGTTGGCTTTGCCATCCCTACCAGTTTTTTGCTCACCTTCGCTATTCTCTCCGTCATGGACATCCCGATCTCCAACATCGTGATGTTTGGCCTTATTCTGGCTGTCGGGATGCTGGTAGACGGTGCGATTGTGGTGGTGGAATACGCTGATAAAAAGGTCTCCGAGGGCATCGGCCCGATGAAGGCCTACGGCATGGCCGCCAAACGCATGTTTTGGCCGATTGTGTCCTCCACCGGCACCACCCTTTGCGCCTTCCTCCCCTTCCTGTTCTGGCCCGGCGTGGCGGGGCAGTTTATGGGTAAACTGCCGGTCACCATCATCATCGTGCTCAGCGCTTCGCTGCTAGTGGCGCTCATCTACCTACCCGTCGTTGGCGGCATGACAGGCCGTGTAGCCCATATGATGGACCGTATCGCGGCTTTCTTTCGCAATCACGTCCACTTCCTCATCCGCTTTATCTTGCTGCTCGGCGCTTTGGCGCTCACCTATCAATCGGTTATAATTGCGCTCAGCGGCCAAATGGTATTGGGAGGCCTTGGCTTTTCTCTCGGAGCCATGCTTATTTCCATATTCATGGGCAGCCTTAAACGCCTCAAGCGCGATAAGGTCGAAAAGGCCGGCTACCGCCGCTCGCTTTTTGGCCGCTTCATCAATTTTATTGCCGGCAACCCGATTATGCCGCTGGTATCATTGGGAGTGGTTGGTTTTTTTGTCGCTACTGTGTTCACGGTGTTTCAAGAAAACAACAAAGGTTTCGAGTTTTTTGTGACCACCGAACCCGAGCGCGCTGTGGCCTATGTGCAGGCCCGTGGCAACCTTTCCATCCTTGAGAAAGACCGCTTGGTCAGGCAAGCCGAAACCGTCATTGCTGGGGTGGATGGCGTGGACTACGTGTTTGCCTTCGCAGGCTCCGGCGGGCTTAACACCAATTCAGGCGGCGCGGTCAAGCCGATTGATACCATCGGCGAAATCCAGATTGAGCTTGGCCCGTGGGATGAACGCGACAAAGGCAGGCTCATTATTGCCGAGCTAAATGAGCGGCTCACAGCTATCCCAGGGATCCGTGCCCAAATTGTAGAGCAGGATATGGGGCCCGCCTCGGGGAAAGCCATTAATCTGCAAATTTCAGGCGATAATTGGGAGGAGCTGCTTAGCACGACCGCCTATATTAACGACCATTTCAGCAGTCTGCCAGAACTGGTAGATGTAGACGACACCCGCCCCCTGCCGGGCATTGACTGGCAGCTTGATGTAGACGTCGAAGAAGCGGGCCGCTTTGGTACCGACGTCGCCTCTGTTGGCGGCATGGTCCAGCTCGTGACGCGCGGGCTAACCATTGGCACCATGCGCACCGATAGTTCGGATGACGAAATAGACATCCGCGTGCGCTTCCCTGAAGATGACCGCCAGCTCAGCACGCTGGACACTTTGCGCGTGCGCACCCAGCAAGCGCTGGTGCCGCTCAGTAATTTTGTAACGCGCTCTCCGGTGCCCAAGCTAGGGCAAATTAACCGCGTTGACCAATCTCGCTATTTCAGGGTGCTGGCCGGCGTGGCTGAGGGCGTGAACGCGCAAGAAGAAACCACCAAACTCATTGAGTGGTTGGAAACCGAGGCCGAGCTGCCTGATAGCATCACGTGGAAATTCACCGGCGATACCGAAGACCAAGCCGAGACACAGGCCTTTTTGGGCTCAGCCTTTCTGGGCGCGCTTGGTCTGATGTTTGTGATCTTGCTGGCGCAGTTCAACTCGTTTTACAACTCTGTGCTGGTGCTGATCGCTGTAGTGCTTTCCACCACCGGTGTGCTGATTGGAATGCTCGTGATGGACCAGGCGTTTTCAATGATTATGACCGGCACAGGTGTGGTGGCGCTGGCGGGGATTGTGGTGAATAATAACATTGTGCTGATTGATACCTATGACGAATTCAAAAAGTATCTGCCCAATATCGAGGCCATTACCCGTACCGCCGAAGCTCGTATTCGGCCGGTACTTCTGACCACGATCACCACCATGGCGGGCCTTGCCCCGATGATGTTTGGCCTCTCGCTTGACTTCATCAATGGCGGCTATAGCATAGACGCACCCACAGCGCTTTGGTGGAAGCAGTTGGCCACCGCCGTTGTGTTTGGCCTTGGCGTTGCGACGGTACTCACCTTGGTTATCACCCCTGCGCTGCTGTCCCTGCCCGTCTGGATTTCGCGTGGGGCCTACGGCACGCTCGGTGGTTTCTCGGCACTGGTAAAGCGCCGCGGCCAGCGCGCCACCGACCGGAGATTGCACAAGCAGGCGCGCAAAACCAAAGCAGTGGATGTGGTTTGGGATGCTGAAGGAGCGCTCCCGGCTGGAGAACCGAGTTAAGGCGAACCATATGGTCGTTTGTTGTGGGGGGCTGGCTCTGCTATTGATCTCACGCGCGGCCCTCCCGAGGCTCGCTCCAGGGTTTTGCTTCGCATCCTACGGCAACCCTTTTCTGCTGACCTGCGCCCCAAATATCCTCCAATTTCACGCAGAGCGCTTGGTATTAAATTGATGGCGTTATGCTGCTAGTTTGTCCAATGTTTTTTCTCTGCAAATTCCCGAGGTGTCAGGTTTCCCAGAGCTGAATGTGGTCTGTGTTGGTTTCAATTACCCCTCCAATCTTTCAGTATTTCCTTGGCTTCCCATTCTCTGCTACCAATCCTCCTCCACCTTAAGCATCTGAATAATCTGCTCATCCGTGAATCGCTTCTTCATTTTGTCCGTCCTTTGCTTCGGCGGACCCTACATAAAAATGCAGGCATTTAAGCTGGTCATAAAATGGGTTGGAATGCAAAGGGCACACTCGTCGACACTCAAAACAACGGCTCCCCCGCCGCCACCGTATCGTTTGTTATCGTAAGATCGGCGGGCTATCCGGGTCTGTGCCCGGCGCGCTTGGTTCCGTTATTTTCGGCAGCACAAGCTCTGGGATTTCAAACCCCAAACCGGCGCGCATAAAGCTTTCCAAATGCGAATCATCTGCCGGCATAAAAGCGAGGTCGAGCTGCCCGGCCTCAACCCCGCTAAACCGCAAAGCCTCGGAAAGCGCCTCTGAAACGCCCGCCTTGGCGGCCTCTGGCACATTTACCAGCGCCAGCATATGCCCGTTTTCTCCGCCCTCGTAGCGTGCAGATACCAGATAAGCCGCACTAACAACGCCCCCCATATTGGCCAGCTTGCCATCCAGCGCGGCCACCAAGGTTTCCGGCACGCCCACAGGCTTGCTTATTTCCAAAGGTTTGGCCTCAACCACCTTGTCATCGCCAATAGCCACCGCTGCCAGCCAGTCCACCGCATCAACGGGCAGCACCATGGCGCTGGGGGCATCCCCAAGGTTAAGCCCAATCGCCAGCCCCTGCCCCGAAAGCATCTTGGCAATCCGCCGCCCGGAAAGGGATACATAGTCGCTGGGTTCATCGCTAAACGCCGCCATCCGTTCCTCTAGGTCAAAGACCAGCACCAACGAGCCGTCGGAAGTTTCCATCACCAAAGGTTGTGCCGCATCGCCCGACACTTCGCTCTCCAGCAGCAAAAATAGCTCCGCTTCGAGAAAACGCGCATAAAAGGCCGGGGCATTGGCCTCGTCATTTTGCATGGCTAAACAGGTCAAATCCAGCGGGGTATCCATTTGCGTTCCTTTCGGGGAAAAAACTGCTTTTACGGGCAAATTTGTCAGAATCGGTTATTGTTCTGCGCGCGGGTCTAGCTTATCTATGCTGCAAATGCAAAAAAGGGAGCGCCTATGTATCGCGTCTGGAATTTTCTAACTTCATACTCGCTATTGCTGATTTTGGGCGCGCTGATAGCCCTTGTCTGGGCTAACCTTGATCTGATCATCCCAGTGGCGGGCGCCCCGCACTATTACTTTGATCTTTATCACCACCTGGTTGATTTCCACCTTTGGGAAGATGCCCCTATTGGCACGCTCAAAGACGGGGTGCGCACGCTGACGCCGCATTACCTGATCAACGATCTCCTGATGGCGCTGTTTTTTGCAATTGCCGGCAAAGAAGTCTGGGAGGCCGTGGCGCTCAAATCCGGCTCTTTGCGCGGCAAAAAGGCGGTTACACCCCTCATTGCCACCATTGGCGGTATGGTTGGCCCCATCAGCGTTTACCTTGCCATTGCCTATTTCCTTGGCTCTACTACATTTGACGCCGTGGCCAATGGCTGGGCCATCCCCACGGCCACAGATATTGCATTTTCATATCTGATTGGCCGCATGGTGTTTGGTGCCGGCCACCCCGCCGTGCGCTTCCTGCTTTTGCTTGCCATTGCCGATGATGCCCTCGGCCTAATCATTTTGGCCATTTTCTACCCGTCTGGTGAGCTGGCCCCGCTTTGGATACTGGTATCTGCCGGGGTTGCAGTGCTGGTTTACATACTGGCCAACTGGCTGCCACGCCGCATGGACAAAGGTGATCAAAACCGCCCCTACTCCACATGGATGCGCCAAAAGGCCAGCTTCTGGCCTTACCTGATTGCGGGTTGCTTTTCGTGGTATGCGTTTATGCGCTCGGGTATTCACCCTGCCCTTGGCCTTTTGTTCATCGTTCCAACCATCCCGCACGCTGACCGCGCTTATGGCATTTTCTCTGCCGCCGAGGTCCACCTGAAAGACCTGCTCAACACCATTGAGCACGGGCTAAAGCATATTGTTGAAGTCGTGCTGTTTTTCTTTGGCTTCTTTAACGCAGGTGTGCAGTTTTCAGCCATGGGAGAGGCCACATGGCTGGTGCTGGCAGGCTTGCTGATCGGCAAGCCGGTCGGCATTCTCCTGTTTGGCTGGCTCGGTGCGCGCCCCATGGGCTTTGGCCTGCCCGAAGGGATGAAAATGTCTGATCTGTTTGTGCTCGGCTGCGTGGCTGCCATTGGCTTTACGGTGGCACTGTTTGTCGCCTCAGTCGCCTTTCCGGCGGGTGATGTGCAAGACGCCGCCAAAATGGGCGCCCTGTTCAGCTTTGGCGCCGCGGCCGTCTCTATCATCGTTGGCCTGCTATTCCGGGTGGAGAAAAAAACCAATTGAGCAGGCTATCTAGAGCAACAGCAACGCTAAGTAATGGTATCAGAGAAAGGTTCCGCAACCAGTTGGTATGCATCCTCGTAAACGATCCGCCCTAGACGTCTTTCTTTCAATATTACAATGGGGTAACCGCATTCTTCCAAAATCGACCTAAGCTCAAAAGCCTTCGAAATATGCTTAGTCGCTGAAGGCTTAAACCAGCTTAGCCCCTTTGTGTGCCTTCTGTAATACCCTTTAGAGCTTGAGCTGGTGAATCTATCTGGCGGCTCCAGGTTTTCGCTAAACCAATCCAAAAGTTCGTTGACTTGTGATACGGAAATACCGCCTATTTCAGGGTCACTAACCAACAATTTGGCGGCGCGGAATATCCCCTTACGGGCTCGCATTCCCTTAACATTTTCCAAATATACAAATCTCAAATACATAGTTTGCACAACATATCATGTGAAAATACTATCAGGCCAGCGCAAACCTTGTCTGATATTGCTATGGGGTGGGATAGGAAACCAACATGGCAAAAGAAAACAGATCAAGATGCGAAGCCATCGTCAGCATTCGGGGAAAAACCAATCCCGCAACGTCGACAACATCCCCTTCATTGCAGTGCAAAGCCGGTCATCTTTGCGTGATGCATCAAGGGTCATATCCTCTGCCTGTCCAGCCCCTGAAATTCGAATTCTATCGTCATAAAATAGCGATACCGTTCTAGCCTCCAAAACGCATTGCTTGCCACCCCTTGAATCGGCTGTCTAGAAATTGAACTTTCTTCACCAACGCGCCATGTTGCAGCGCCAGTCCGGCTCACTTTCTCCATACCAACCTTACCAGAGCGATCACTTTCATCACCTCGCATATTATAGAGATTTGTCATAGTTGGGTTTAAAGCCTTCACAATAGACTTAACGCGTTTCACAAGCGTTTTGGGAGTCATCAGCCATTGCGCATTTTCGATCGTCATATGCGCTAAGTGATGCGCCGAAAGGACCATTCCATCCGGCATCGATGTTTTCACCCAACCCTTTGAAACCTCCTTCTTGAAAAGCGGCAAATCAACGCCGCCCCAGCTATCTACAACCCATCTTCAAAACACTGATTTCAGATAAAAAATATGAACCGTTGTGTATGATGGCAGGGAAAGACACGCCTTCAATTCTCCGCATTGCACTTCTCCGTGTGAGGTGTCCCAAATTGGGCATGCCGAACCTTTATTTTCAATAGGTGTTGAAAACTATTGCAATGAATTATTAGAAAAACCGCTGTGCGGCAGCTGATAATGTCACTCATTTCCAACATTGAAAGCCAACGGGGGATTACCCTTCCAATCACTTTTTGTTCTGTTAATATAACTGCGGTAATCTCCGGTTGCCTCGGGTAGAAGTGGTTTTGAATGCTCAAATTTGAAAATGTCAGCAAGTCCTTTTGGACAGGCACCCAGCGCAAGGTCATTCTTGACCGTGCGAGCTTTACCGTGGAAACGGGGCAGTCGCTTGGCATTTTGGCCGCCAACGGCACAGGTAAAACCACGCTCATTAACATGATGGCGGGGCTGGAAAAGCCGGATGACGGCAAAATCATTCGCACCTCGCGCATCTCCTTTCCGCTGGGGTTTATGGGCGGCATTACCGCCGCGCACTCGGCCTCTGAAAACGCCCGCTATATAGCCCGGCTTTACGGGCTGGATGCTGATTATATCGAGGCCTTCTGCCGCTACCTTGTAAACATTGACGAATATTTTGATAGGCCGATGAATACCTATTCCCAAGGCATGAGTGCGCGGGTGTCCTTTGCGTTGCTCTTGGCGCTTGAATTTGATATATATCTGATAGATGAGGGCATGCCGAGCAGCACAGATGCCGATTTTAACCGAAAAGCAGGGAATGTCCTGCATGAAAGGCTCACGAAGTCGACTGTGGTCATTGTATCCCACTCGGCTTTTATATTGGAGCGCTACTGCTCCAGAGCCGCCGTGTTAAAGGACGGGCATTTGCATATGTTTGACAGCCTCGAAAAAGCTAAAGCGTTGTATGCCTATGACCAACAGTAACCAAAACGTATCTGTCACGCCGATGCCCCCTAAAAGCCAAAGCAGCGGGCCCAAGCCCGGCACACCCGCCTATTTTCGCATGGCACGGCGCAAAGCTGTGCGCATGGGGCTTAGCCCTTCTAGCGGCGAAGAAGCTGCAAAAATGCTGGAAGAGCGGGGCTTTGATGTCACGCGTGACCGTGTCACCATGCTTGACACCACCGCCGCCTCGCAAAAGCCCATGCCCGGTGGGGCCGCGGCGCCTGCGCAAACCCCAGAGCAAGCACCAGCCGTGATTACCGAGGAACAACGCGAAGCCGATATTAAAAAAATCCAAAAATCCATAGCCCTGCGGCGCAAGGCGCGGTTTCTGCTTATTGCCTTGCGGCTGGCGATTTTTGTTATCTTCCCCACCTGGTTGGCCGGGTATTATTTTTATGCCGTGGCCACGCCGATGTATCAGGTCGATAGCCAAATGGTTATCCAAAAGCCCGACAGCGGTGGCTCTTCAGCGGCCCTAGGCGGGCTGCTGGGTGGTGGCGGGCTTTCCAACCTTGAGGATTCGGTGATCGTTCAGGGCTATCTTGGCTCGCGAGAAGCTATGCAACGGCTTGACGCCGAAAATGGCTTTATTGCCCATTTTCAGCAAGATTTTATAGATGATATTCAGCGTATGGGGCCGGAAATCTCCATGGAAGCTGCTTATAAAAAATATGAAAAATACGTGCAAATCGGGTATGATCCCACCGAGGGTGTCATTCGCATGTCGGTCATTGCCTTAACCCCTGAAAAAGCCACCGAATTTTCTCGCGCGCTTATTGTTTTTGCAGAACAACGGGTCGATCAGCTCGCCGCCCCTGTGCGCCGAGACCAGCTTACCGTGGCGCAAAAAAACTATGACGAGGCCGAGCAAGCGGTGCTGGATGCCGCTGACCGCGTGCTTGAATTGCAACAATCAGCTGGGGTAATTTCTCCCGAGACCGACGCCACCGGCCAAATGAGCATTGTCAATAATCTTGAGGCCCTACTGGACCAGCGCCGCCTTGACCTTGAAGAGATCAACCGAAACGAGGCGCCCAATCAAGCGCAGGTGCGGGCGATTGAGCTGGATATTCTGGGCCTGACCGCGCGCATTGCCGAGCGCCGCGCCGCGATGTTTACCAGCAATGATGCCAGCGCCTCACTGGCCCGCGTTAGTGGCGAGCTTAGCATTGCGCGCACCAATCTTGAAATGCGTCAGATGCTGCTCCAGCAATCCCTGTCCTCACTGGAAACCGCGCGCATCGAAACCAACCGGCAAACCCGCTATCTTAGCCTTGCCGTGGCCCCGATTCCGCCCGATGTGCCAACCCACCCCAAGGCGCTAGAAAACACTCTGCTAGCTCTATTTCTGTTTTTTGGAGTCTACATTTTCTTGTCGCTCACCGTAGCGATCTTGCGCGAGCAAATTGGATCCTAATAGCGATGGCAGGTTACACAACCTGCCCCGCCGCCGCGCCCGAAGCCCAGGCCCACTGGAAATTATACCCGCCCAACCAGCCGGTCACATCCACAACCTCACCAATAAAATACAGCCCCGGCACCTTGCGGGCCTGCATGGTTTTGGCGTCCAGCTCATCGGTGCTCACCCCGCCCAACGTCACTTCCGCCGTCCGGTAGCCCTCGGTGCCCGTGGGGCGCACCTCCCAGTGCCGCAGCATGGTTTCCAGCGCCACAATATCGGGTTTTGAGAGGTCAGAAATAGTGCCATTAAAGCCAAATTTTCCGGCCAGATACCGCGCCAGTTTCTTGGGAAACAGCCGCCCTAGCATGGTTTGCAGCGCTTGTCCGCCAGCCTCTGCCCGCGCCGCTGCAATGGCGGCCACTAGCCCGCCCGCTGGTAAAAGGTTAATCTCCACCGCCATACCCTCCCGCCAAAACGAACTGATCTGCAAAATCGCTGGCCCCGAAAGCCCGCGATGGGTAAATAAGAGATCATCCGCAAACCGCCCCGCGCCACACTGCACCACTACCGGCACCGCTACCCCCGCCATCTCGCGAAAATCCACAAGGTCTTGCGCGCCAAAGGTCAGCGGCACCAGCCCTGCCCGTGTGTCCAGCACCTTCAGCCCAAACTCCCGCGCCAGCTCATAGCCCAGCCCGCTCGCCCCGATCTTGGGAATAGACTTCCCGCCACAGGCCACCACCAGCGACTCCGCCTGCACCGCCCCGCGAGAGGTTTGCACCACAAACCCCTCTTCAACCTCCAGCACCGATGTGCCACTCCAAATCTCGGCCTCCGCAAGCTCTGCCTTCAGCATGTCCACAATCAAGGTCGCCTTGCCATCACAAAAAAGCTGCCCCTGCGCTTTTTCCACCCAGCCAATACCGTGGCGCTCCACCAAGTCCAAAAAATCCTGTGGCGAGTAGCGCCCCAAGGCCGACTTCACAAAATGCGGGTTACTGCACAAAAAATGCCCGGCCCGCGTGCCAAGATTGGTGAAATTGCACCGCCCCCCACCCGAAATCCGGATTTTCTCGCCAATTTTATGCGCATGGTCCAGCAACAGCACCGAGCGCCCGCGCTGCGCAGCCTTGATGCCACACATCATCCCCGCCGCCCCCGCGCCAATAATCACAACATCCCGCTTGTCCATATTCACCCCAATTTGCCTGCGCCGCAATGTGGCGCAGATAAACCGGAATGGATAGCTAAAATTTCCAAAAAACCCCTTGCAGACCCACGCACGCCCGATTAAATAAGCCCTGTGTTGGGACGTGGCCTAGTGGTAGGGCAACGCTTTTTGGTAGCGCAGATCGTAGGTTCGAATCCTACCGTCCCAACCAGTACTTTTCAGATCATTGCTGGTTGCTGACCTTATGGTGTAGTTGGTTGCCTTATGCCCCAGACGGTGCCCCATAGTGACCCGCTGGTAGGCAGCTTAGTGTTAGTCATCACCTCCCCCGCTGCGAAGGCCTTCTCGGACCTTCTCGGGGCTCTCTACACCCTTAAGAATAAGGCTAATGGAGGGTGTTGAAGGGGGTAATAGTTACCTCCCCACTAATAGGATAAGTAATGGATGAAAGAGGATGTCGAGAACGGCAGTACCAGATGATCCCCCTCCTTCCTAACCCTTCCCCCCCTAACAGCCCTTCATGAGCAGCTAACTGGGTGCGATACTCTTCACACCGGGGACGATCACGCCACTCGATGAAGTCCTGGAGAACTTGAGGGCATAGCCCACCTTTGATGAACGGTTTTGACATGGGGAGAACACCTTTTGCTTAAACTTAAAGGTAATCTCCAGATGGGGCGTCGTTCTGAAGGGCAAAATCAACCAACAGGAAGCAGTGCTGCAACCAAATGGTTGATCCATGTCAATGTTGGTAGACAACAAGACATTTAGATTATTGCGTAACATCTGGAGGCACCTTATGAAAACCGTTACGCTTGTCCTATTCGCGGTTGGCGCCTTGATCGCCTATGCGCTGCGCTGGTATGGCGTGTTTGCGCCCCTGAAGCCGGTTGAAAAACAGGCCGGTCCGTACCTGATCGTCTACAAGGCGCACGTCGGCGACTACAAGAACGCGGGCAAAGTGATGGATGAGCTATTCTACGATCTAAAAGACAACTTCGGCTTGGACACGACCAAGGGTTTTGGCCTCTATTATGATAAGCCACAGGATACCCCAGTAGCTAAACGGCGGAGCATTTTAGGTGTGATCATTGAAGGTAAGACTGAAGCAGACCTTTCAGAAATCGCGCAGAAATTCAGCGTTGCAACCTTTCCAGAAAGCAAAAGTGTCGTATTGGAATTCCCTTACAAAGGTCAGCTGTCCATTCTCGCGGGGGTATTCAGAGCTTATCCAAAGCTTGCTGCCCACGTCAAAGAAAACGATTTGCCTGCATCGCCCATCTTCGAAATCTATGACCAACCCAATCAAGTGCTAACGTACATAGTACCTTATGCCACCCAGACAGAAGTATTTGAAAATTTGCTCAGATAGACCCTGTTCCCACAGGGCCCCATGGGGGTTTAATCCCCGATACCACACATGATCATGTCAGGGTTTGGAGGTGAGAAAAAGTTTACCTTGGCTGCACCACAGCATTGGTCACTTTGGGCTCAGAGCCAACACTGCAATTTATCGCATAACTTTGGGCGGCTATTATGTGCCTAATGTCAACTGGACCTGTCACGGAATTGTGCCGCTCCTTTAACCGCGTATTATGCGCAAAAGGAGAACGACTATGGGAACGAAACACACCGCAGAATTTAGACAAGAAGCGGTCAGGGTTGCATTGACAAGTGGCCTGACAAGAAAACAAGTAGCATCCGACTTTGGTATCGGATTTTCGACATTGAGCAAGTGGATACAGCAAGACCAGAAGAACCCTGAAAAGCCAACCGCTCACTCTGATCTGGAGCGTGAAAACGCCGACCTTCGCAAGGAAAACCGGCTGCTCCGTGAGGAGAGGGAAGTGTTAAAAAAGGCCACCATCTTCTTCGCGGGACAAAAGCCATGAGGTTTAGGTTCGTCGAGGAAAATCGCACTGCTCTTCCGGCCGAACGTTTGTGCCAGATTATGAATGTCAGCCCACGTGGGTATCGCGCCTATCGGTCTCGCCCTACCAGCCAGCGTCAACGTGAAGATATGGTCATTCCGGCCCATATCCGGGAACAGCATCGCCTAAGCTTGAATAGCTATGGTCGGCCAAGGATGACCGAAGA
>JADGFD010000050.1 GCA_016744015.1 Paracoccaceae bacterium
GGCTGCGGCTGCATATGATGAGCGTCGCGGAGACGAGAACGATACGCATACCAAGGCGATTGAAGACTATTTACTAGACGCTGACCGAGGAGGATGGAGAAAGGACTATGCCCCAGACGGGGCAGGCCCCGACTCCGGCTGGAACAACGCCGACGGCGCGTCCTATTCCGACCCATCCACCGGCATGCAGGCGGATGTTTGGACACGGGCTGGCGGTGAATATGTCATCGCCTTCCGCGGCACTGAGGCAAGCCGGTTAGGGTCGAATGACGGGTTTCGTAGTGGCGATGGGGCGCTTGACGCAGGGACACTTGATGATTGGTCAGGTGTCCCTGAATGGCTTGCTATATGGGCTGCTAAGCTCAATGGGACGGCCATTCCAGCTGGTATTGACCTTTCAGGGCAGGTTATTGCAGCCATTACACTTGTTGAAGAACTCCTCGCGGATGAGGTTAACCCAGCCAATATCAGTTTTACTGGGCACTCCCTTGGCGGCGCGTTGGCTGGCTTGGTCT
>JADGFD010000051.1 GCA_016744015.1 Paracoccaceae bacterium
GTCTGTGTGGGTTTATGTGCGTGTATGTGAGCATCTTTTTATATGCTTGAATGTATTCGTGTGTGATTGTAGGGTAGCGTAGGGTAGGATAGGTTAGGGTAAGGAAAGGTAGGGTATGTGTAGGCCTGGATAGGGTAGGGTAGGGTAGGTTAGGAAAGGTAGGGTATGTGTAGGGCAGGGTAGGGTACGGTAGGTTAGGGTAGGGTAGGGTAGGTAATGTGTAGGCCTGGATAGGGTAGGGTAGGTTAGGGTAGGGTAGGTAATGTGTAGGCCTGGATAGGGTAGGGTAGGTTAGGGTAAGGAAAGGTAGGGTATGTGTAGGCCTGGATAAGGCAGGGTAGGGTAGGTTGTGGTAAGGAAAGGTAGGATAGGGTAGGGTAGGGTAGGTTAGGAAAGTTAGGGTATGTGTAGGACATTATGAACTAAAAGACACCAACTGTGTTGAGTTGAATAGCAAATGTTAAACAACAGAAAGGTAATTTGAGTAAAAGAGTAAATCAACAACATAGAAAC
>JADGFD010000052.1 GCA_016744015.1 Paracoccaceae bacterium
ACCATATCCAGATCCCCCACCTCATCTACCACCACATCTACCTCCACCACCTCCACCACCTACCTCCACTTCCTCCACATTCACCTCCACCAACTCCACCACCTCCACCTCCACCACCACTTCCACCTCATCCATCTCCACCACCATCTCCACCAGAACATCCACCACCATCTCTACCTCATCTACATCCACTTCCACCACCTCCATCTCCACCACCATCTCCACAACCTTCTCCACCACCACCTCTACTACCACCTCTACCACATCCACCTCCACCTCCTCCACTATCACTTCCAGGACCACCACCATATTCAGATCCACCCCCTCATCCACCATCACCACCCATCCCCTACTCCACCATCAATCTCACCCCCTCCACCACTACCTCCACCACCTCGCAGCCTTTTAAGTGGCATGCCTTCTGCTCCCAAGCGTTATCAGAAATGCAGGGTCGGCAAACAGCGTAGAATAATTCATTCGGCTACTACCACTCCTTGTAATAGGG
>JADGFD010000005.1 GCA_016744015.1 Paracoccaceae bacterium
GCTTGCAACACCGCAAGTTCGCTGCATAATGAAACCAAACAGATGAGCCAGGTACTCTCTTAATTTAAATAGCCTCTGGTCCCAAAAACTCTGATGACGGACACTCGGACTTACGCTTTCAACTCTTCGATGGAGCAATTCGACCGGCTGCGCTTTTTGTGATTCAATCCAAACCTGCCAAAATAGAGAACTACGAATTTGCCTATTGGGCACCCAAGGCAGATCTGAACCTCACCATAAAACGGTTTGTGACGCTTAGTCCGGCTGACAAAATGATGCTAAAATCGCGAGAGGTACATGAAGACGCACTTCTATTTAAGCACCGCCTGTGGTTGCGTTCTCCAGAATCAAAACTGTTCGCCTATCTTTCACGTTTGCCAAAAATTTCTGACAAAGTGCATACCTCGCGCGGCAAAAACCAAAGCAACAAATCTTGGATTATCGGTCAGGGCTATCAACCATTCAATGAGGGTAGGTCTGCGTCAGTACCAAAGGAAAGTGGCAAGGTAGGCACTTATCCAAATCTAGATGTGAAAGAGTTCACGGCTATATCCGTTCAAACTTCCAACTTAAGACCATGGCCGTCGAATGAAGTTCGTAGAAGAGGGTTTGAGAACGGCTTTGAAGGAACGCGGATTATTATGCCCCGTGGGGTACAGACTTCAAAATGGAGGTTGAGAGCTGCATTTGTCGAAAAACCGCTGACATTTCAAGACATCATCCAAGCAATAAGTGTTCCGACATCAGATCGCAAAGACGCACAATTACTGACAGCGATCTTAAACAGCAAGCTTGCCTTATGGTTTGCTTTTCACGGCACAGCTTCTTTCGGAGCAGACAGACCTGAAGTAAAACAAGCGGAACTTCTCCGGCTTCCATTTCCTTCACCGTCCGATCTTTCTGACGTAAATCAAGCTGAGGACGCCCGTCTGAAACTCATAGAAATTGTCGAAGAGTATCAGAAATCTAGTAACGATATTTTGAACGCTCAAAATGCAGAAGCCGTCTTGTTGGACCGCATTGACCAACTAACCTATGTCTATTTTGGACTAACCCAGAACGAAATCCTCTTGATTGAAGATGCCGCTCAATTCATAATTCCCTCTTCACAACCGAGTGCGGGCACATTCCCCACTATCTGGAAAATCTCTGATCACAGAGACCGTGAAAAATACTCAAAAATAATATCAAAACGTCTCGAAAAGTGGATGAATCCTCAAGATGTGATCAGTTTGAGCTTAGTAGCAAAAAATCTCGACTTTGGAATTTTGAAGTTGTCACTTACAGGCAAACAAAGGGCTGACTATTCTGAAGACAATGAAGTGTCCTTTGGCGAAGCACTCTCGAGATTGTCTGACGCTGTGGGTCAACCAGTGAATGAAAACTTTGTGTTGCTCCCAAATATTAGGCTTTTCGTCGACTCCAATCTCTATCTGATAAAACCATTACAAAAGCGTTTTTGGCTTCGCTCTACTGCACTCGCAGACGCAGATGAAATAGCTCTCGAATTGGAGAGTCTTGATCATTTGAACAAGGCTAAGGAAATCGTTTCGTGATCATTGGAAGCGCGGCCAGTTGGCTTGATAGGTTTAGGGGGTTTGATGAACGGCTTCTGCCACGAATAGTTCATTATGTTAAGGTGGTTTCAACTCTGCTTGGCGATAACCCACATGAGGATGACATCACGTTGAACCTTATTTCAAGGTTATGCCTTGATGCCGAGGCACGAGAGGTTTTCGAATACTTCGAATATCAATTCGAACCAGACCGCATCGATGAGCACGGTGTGGCCAAGAGCTTGGGCAAGATAGACATGGCAGCACATGTCTCCTTCGACCGCAAAACGTACCTAGCATACGAGTGCAAACGCCTCAACGTCAGCGCCAAAAATTCAATAGCCTCACTTGCTACACCCTATGTGAAAGAAGGTGTGCATCGATTTATTGCCGAGCAATATTTGGAAGATCTGCCGTTAGGCTGCATGCTAGGATATGTCTTGGATGGCCAAATCACGAATGCAGATGCCAAGGTCAGAGCAGCAATGACAAAACATGCTCCAAATGTTGCTTCGGATGGTTCGCTCGGATCGATTCCGACTATCCCTGGCGCTCGACGATTTTCCTCAAGACATACCCGCAAACTATCAGGTGCAGAGATAGAACTTCGCCACGCATTAGTTGCATGCAAATGAGCACTAGTAGTTTAATGGCGACACCGTCATGCCCCCATGTGGTATGAGATGGAGTCCTTGTAGTGCCGTGGCAAGATTTGAATCCGAAATAGGTACGCGCAAGCAGCGCCGCACCATATAGACCATGGGTGGGTGCCAGTTTGGGTGATGATTGGAAAGCAGCAAAACGGCCATTTTTTATGCCGTTTGAATGGCCTCCAGTGGATGTTTTTTTATTACCTACTGCACGGATATTGCACGGAATACCGCGTAACACATTCAATTTATTGGTAAATACATCCAATCCATCATCGGGGCAACAGATAGCTTGCGATTAATGCTCATGGCCCCTCCCGGCTGGCAACTGGGCCAATTCGCCCCTTTATGCGTTGCTCGTAATATGTAATCGTGCCGGAAAGCAAGGGAGACTTACAAATGACACTTATCCGCCCCAGCCGCCGCGACATCCTGAAAATGACCGCCGCCGCCCCGGTGCTCGGCATGGCCGCACCTGCCATTGCCAACATTGGCGGGCCAAATGGCCAACAACCCAGCCACTTCCGGTTTACCCTGGGCGAGGCACGGATGACCGTGGTATCTGACGGCTATTTCACCCAACCGCTTTCTGGCGTGGGGGTTAACGCCGACCCCGCAGAGGTGCGTGCCTATCTGGAAGCCCATTTTCAGCTGAGCGAAGAGAGCGTTTTAAACCACACCAATCATATTATCATTGAGCTTGGCGATGCCAAAGTGCTGGTGGATGTGGGCTCGGGCAAGCGGATATATGAAGACACCACCGGCTATTTGCTGGAAAACATGGAAGCAGCGGGCTTTGCCCAAGAAGACATAACCCATGTGGTGCTGACCCATGCGCACCCCGATCACGTGTGGGGCACGCGAGACGATTTTGACGATGTGGTGTTCCCCGACGCTGAATACATCATCGGCGCGTTTGAGCATAACTACTGGATGAAACCGGGCCTTGTGGACGAGGTTTCAGAGGATATGCAGCAACTTGTGGTGGGCGCGGTGAATTCGCTGACGCCCATTCAGGCGCAGCTAACCATGGCTGAGGACGGCTTTGAGGTTGCCCCCGGCATCACCATGATCGCCTCACCGGGGCATACGCTCGGGCATATGTCACTTCATATTGAAAGCGAAGGCGCGCAGCTTTTGGTGCTGGCCGACAGCTCGCGGCGCGCCTACCTGAACTTTGAGCACCCCGAATGGGTTGGCTTGGTCGATATGGACCCAGAGGCCACGGTGAGCACCCGAAAGCGGCTGCTTGATATGGCGGCGACCGATAAAATGGCCGTGCTTGGCTACCACTTCCCCTTCCCCGGCGTGGGGAACGTGGTTAAGGAAGGTGCGGCTTACCGGTTTATTCCCGCGCTGTGGCGGTGGGAGTAAGAGGGGTTGCGGGCTGAACGGAAAGTCGGATGTTGATTACGTAATTTCCACCCTACCCTTCTACTGTAAACTCGATGTACTGAGTTTCAATCAAAGCGTGCTTTCCAAGAATTTCGCTATCTGGTTGGGTGGCAACGATAACAACGCGCGCATATCGATGGTCCATTGGCCGAGTATGGTCAAAGTCAAAATACCCAATAAAGCTCATTTTTGTGTCTGAAGTAATTTCCCTCACTGGGTGGTCCCAGTATCCGCTGTCTACCTCGCGATTGATCATCACAGGAACCTGCCCAGAAGAAGAAACACAAACACCGATTTCATTAATTACATCTGTCCCATACCGCACAGGCGTTAACTGACATGGCTTGATGACCAACGAGTTAAACAATGCTTGCTCCACGGCTTCAAAGCGCTCAAATGCTGCGAGGGAGAAACCTTTTTCTCCATAAGACGTGGGGTAAAAATATTGGTTAAAAGTACTTCGGCTAGCAAGGCGAAACCTATTCATTTGTTCATTTATGTGCACGCTACCATCTTTCAATATCACATTATAATTCAACCTCAGCCTAACGGATAAAATACAGAATACAACTTAGCTGGATGTAGTATTTGCAAACTCGATACAATGCAGGCCGCGCAATACAATGCAGGCCGCGCAATATGTTTCCCACGCCCCTTGGGGCGTGTCGAAATTAAGGGCCTCAATGGTCCTTAAAAACGATCCTAGCTGAGTGCAATCACCCGCCGCATATCTGCCCCGAAGGCCTCGAACAGAGGCCGAGACACTTCGTCATGTGCGGCGTTATACTCGGGGTGCCATTGCACCGCGAGGGAGAAGGCCTTGGCCCCCTCAATGTAAATCGCTTCCGGCGTGTTATCTTCGGCGCGGCCTTCCACAACCACGCGCGGGCCGGGCTGGCAGATGCCTTGGCCGTGCAGGGAGTTCACCACCACCTCAACCGCGCCAAATACCTCGGCAAATTTCCCGCCGTAAAGCAGCGACACCTTATGGCGGTGCGCGAATTTTTCATCAATCGTGCCATCGGGCGGCATCCGGTGGTTCATCCGGCCCGGGAGGTCTCTGATTTCGGGGTGCAGCGTGCCGCCAAAGGCGACGTTGAATTCTTGGAAGCCGCGGCAGATGCCCAGTATCGGCTTGCCGATTTCCACACAATGCCGGATCAGCGGCAGGGTGAGGTTATCACGGTCCATATCAAACGCGCCGTGGGCCTCTGTGGCCTCCTCTCCGTAGTGGCAGGGGTGCACATTGGGCCGCCCGCCGGTAAACACAAAACCATCACAGGTGGCCGCCACCTCCTCCACCGAGCCAATAGACGCCATCGCGGGCACGATCATCGGGAGCGCGTCGGTGACTTGCGAAACAGCATCAATATTCATGGTTCCGGCAGATTGCACGGGGTAGTCTTCGTCCAGCAATTTGAAATTGCCGATAATACCAACAACAGGGCGCCTCATAATATTCTCCTTTGTTAGAAATATGCGCCTCAATTTGCGACAGATCAAGGCGTGCGTCCTAAAATCGCCTCACATTATGGGGGCAACATATAAAAAGGGAGCAAATATATGTCTAATACCCCAAATGAACTCGCCGAGCAGTTTCCACAAGCCGTGGATAAAATGCGTGAGCTGAAAATTTCAGACGCGCATTTTGCCAAGCTTTTTGATGAGTATCACGAGCTGAACCGTGGTATTCACCGCGCGGAAACCAATGTAGAGCCAACAGATGACTTCCATCTGGAAGACATGCGTAAAAAGCGCTTGGCCTTGCTGGACGAAATTTCGCCTTACCTACGCTAGCTTTTTAGCCAGCCGACCGGCGTGGAGCAGTGGCTCGGTATACCCCGAGGGCTGCTCTGCGCCTTTTAGCGCGAGATCAAGCGCGGTAGTAAAGGCAATGCTGCTAAAATCGGGGGACATCGCTTCATAGAGCGGGTCCCCTTCATTTTGCGCATCAACCACCGCCGCCATGCGCTTAAAGGCGTCAAGCACATCCTCTTCGCCCACCACGCCATGATGCAGCCAGTTGGCAAGGTGCTGGGATGATATCCGGCACGTTGCACGGTCTTCCATCAGCCCGACATTGTGGATATCGGGCACCGTAGAGCAGCCAATGCCTTGGTCGATCCAGCGCACCACATAGCCCAAAATGCCTTGGGCATTATTCTCGATCTCGCTGGTTATTTCACCCGCTGTCCAGTTTTTGGTCGCCAGCGGAATGGTCAATAAATCTGCTATTTTGGCCCGAGGACCTGCGGCTTTCAGCTTGTTTTGCACGGCAAACACATCGACCTCATGGTAATGCGTGGCGTGCAGCGTCGCCGCCGTCGGGCTTGGCACCCATGCGCAATTGGCGCCGGCCTGAGGGTGAGCCAGTTTTTGCACCAGCATCTCTTCCATCTGGTCGGGCACCGCCCACATGCCCTTGCCAATTTGCGCCCGCCCTTGCAGCCCGCAGGCCAGCCCGGCATCTACGTTGCTATTTTCATAGGCCGCAATCCATGCTGCGTGTTTCATCTCCCCCTTACGCACCATCGCGCCCGCTTCCATCGAGGTGTGAATTTCATCCCCGGTGCGGTCCAGAAATCCGGTATTGATAAAGGCAACCCGGTGGCGGGCGGCCTGAATGCAGGCCCGCAGGTTTACCGATGTCCGCCGCTCCTCGTCCATAATGCCAAGCTTTACGGTGTAGCGCGGCAGGCCAAGCACGTCTTCTACGCGGCCAAAAATCTCGTTGGCAAAGGCCACTTCTTCTGGCCCGTGCATCTTGGGTTTTACCACGTAAATTGAGTCTTGGGTCGCATTTGCGCCCTTGTCGTGCAAGGCGCACAGCACGGTAAGCATGGCATCCATCAGGCCTTCAAATACCGCTTCACCATCCGCCAAAATCGCCGGGGTGGTCATCAAGTGGCCCACATTGCGCACCAGCATCAGAGCCCGGCCCTTTAGCTGGGCGGGTTGGCCTTGGGTGTCGGTATACGCCACATCACCTGCCAGCCTGCGCACAAAGTCCTTGCCGCCTTTTTGCATTTTGTGCTCAAGGTCACCCTTCATCAGCCCCAGCCAATTGCGATAGGCCAGCACCTTGTCCGCGGCATCCACACAGGCCACCGAATCCTCAAAATCCATAATGCTGGACAGCGCGGATTCCAGCAGGATATCTGAAATACCGGCCCCATCGAGCGCCGCCACTGGTGTGGTGGCATCTTGTATGATCTGAATATGCAGGCCATTATTGCGCAGAATTATTCGCCCCTCAGCGTGGCCAATAAATTGTGACGGGTCGGCCAGCCCCGTATCTTCGTTTATCAGGAGCATTTCGCCCGTAGGCGTAAGTGATGTGACATCGGCCCAGCTTCCGCCTGCCAAGGGCACGGTTTTATCCAGAAAGCCTTTGGCCCATGCAATCACTCGCCCGCCGCGCACGGGGTCAAACGGGCCGCTAGCAGGCTTTTCGCCCAAAGCATCGGTGCCATAAAGCGCATCATAAAGGCTGCCCCAGCGGGCATTGGCGGCGTTCAGCGCAAAGCGGGCATTGGTGATGGGCACCACCAGTTGCGGCCCGGCAATGCTGGCAATTTCGGGGTCTACATCTTTGGTTTCAATGCTGAAGGGCGCAGGGGCGGGCAGCAGGTATCCGATTGCCTTCAAAAACTCGGAATAATCGCCACTTGGCTCCATATGCCACGCGCTAATCTGTGCCTGAAGCTCAGCCCGTCGCGCCAGCAGCGCACGGTTTTTGAGTGTTAGATCTGCAACCATCGCGGCAAACCCGCCCCAGAAATCCGCAATGCCCAGCCCGGCCAGCGCCTCATGCTCCACAAAATCAAATAACTCTTTGACCACTTTCAACCCTGCAATTTCAACATATTCAGACATGCGCGCTCCTAGGTATGCATTTGTAGACAGCATTAAGGTTTCCGATAGGAAACTCAAGTCGTTTTTAAATGCCCCCCTTTTCACGGCCCTGCCACTGCCCTAGGGTAGCCCAAACATAGGAGCACCACATGACCGACCAGACCATTCGCCTAGACGACTACACCCCCGCCAGCTATTTGATTGATAACGTGGCGCTCGACTTCCGCCTGCACCCGACCCAAAC
This sequence comes from Paracoccaceae bacterium, assembly GCA_016744015.1. Classification (GTDB taxonomy): domain Bacteria; phylum Pseudomonadota; class Alphaproteobacteria; order Rhodobacterales; family Rhodobacteraceae; genus UBA3077. Next base: position 7,701 of record JADGFD010000005.1, read on the forward strand.
CACCGTGATCTCCAAAATCGAGTTCACCGCCAACCCGGCAGCCACCAGCCGCGCCCTGCGGCTGGATGGGGAAGAGATGATCCTGAAATGGGCCAAAATCAACGGTGAAACGGTGGAACTGACCCCAGATGAGACAGGCATAGACCTGCCAGAGCACCTGCTCGGCCAGGGCTTTACCTGGGAATGCGAGGTAGAGATTAACCCCGAGGCCAACACCTCGCTGGATGGCCTCTACCTGACCAACGGTATTTATTGCACCCAATGCGAGGCCGAGGGCTTTCGCCGCATCACCTATTATCTGGACCGCCCAGATGTGATGACCACCTACACCGTGCGCATCCACAGCGACCAGCCGGTACGCCTGAGCAACGGCAACGAAGTGACGCAAGGGGATGGCTTTGTGGAGTGGCACGACCCGTGGCCCAAGCCCGCTTACCTATTTGCCCTGGTCGCCGGTGACCTCGTGGCGCATGCTGATCGCTTCACCACCGCCTCTGGCCGTGATGTGGCGCTTAATATCTGGGTGCGGGCGGGGGATGAAGGCAAATGCGCCTATGCGATGGACAGCTTAAAGCGCAGCATGAAATGGGACGAGGACGCTTATGGCCGCGAGTATGACCTCGACCTTTTTAACATTGTTGCCGTGGATGATTTCAACATGGGTGCCATGGAAAACAAGGGGCTAAATGTGTTTAACTCATCCCTTGTTTTGGCCAGCCCCGAAACCGCAACAGACATGAACTATGAGCGCATCGAAAGCGTGATTGCCCACGAGTATTTTCATAACTGGACAGGCAACCGCATCACCTGCCGCGACTGGTTCCAGCTCTGCCTCAAAGAGGGACTCACGGTTTTTCGTGACCAACATTTCACCAAAGACATGCGCGACGAATCTGTAAAGCGCATTGAAGACGTAATGACCCTACGTGGGCGGCAATTTGCCGAAGATGCCGGGCCGCTGAGCCACCCGCCGCGGCCCAACCACTATATCGAAATCAACAATTTTTATACCGCTACGGTGTACGAAAAAGGTGCCGAGGTGGTGGGCATGTTGCGCACACTTGTCGGCGCTAGCGATTACCGCAAAGCGCTAGACCTCTATTTTGAGCGCCACGATGGCCAAGCCTGCACCATTGAAGACTGGATCAAGGTGTTTGAAGACACCACAGGCCGCGACCTGAGCCAATTTGCGCTCTGGTATACGCTGGCTGGCACCCCGCGGGTAAAAGCCACCAGTGATTTCGCAGATGGTACCTATACGCTCACGCTTAGTCAATCTATGCTCGATGAAAGCGACACCGCCCCCCGCCACATCCCCGTGGCTGTGGGCCTGCTCTACCCCGATGGCACAGAAGCGGTAAAAACTAAGGTGCTTGAGCTCACAAAATCCGAGCAAAGTTTTGAATTTAGCGGGTTGCACATGCCGCCTATCGCCTCGGTTTTGCGCGGATTTTCAGCACCTGTGGTGCTAGAGCAAAAGCTTGATAACAGCCTGCGCGCCTACCTGTTGGCGCATGATACCGATGCCTTTAACCGCTGGCAGGCGGGGCGCGATTATGCGCTGGATATCCTTGCCGAGCTGCCGCAAGACGCGGCCCATGTGGAAGGCGAGTTCCTCACCGCCATGGCCAAAACGGCCTTGGATGCCAACCTCGCGCCGGCCTTCCGCGCCATTGCCACCAGCATCCCGAGTGAGGCGGAAGTCGCCCGCAAAATCATTGATAACGGTGGCACACCAGACCCAGTGGCGATCCACAACGCCCGCGAGGTGATGAACCGCGCCATGGCTGAAAAACTGGGTGACAAACTACCCGCGCTTTATGCCGATATGGCCACCCCCGGGGCCTATTCCCCTGATGCCGAGGCCGCTGGCAAGCGCAGCCTACGCACCCGCGTGCTTTCATGGCTCACCGCACTGGAAGACGATGCGGCAAGCGCGCAAGCCCAGTTTGAAGCTGCTGAAAACATGACAGAAAAGCTCCCCGCGCTGGGGCAGATGATATCCAAAGGCAAAGGGGAAGAAGCTCTGCAATCCTTTTATACCCAGTGGAAGCACGAGCCGCTGGTGCTCGATAAATGGTTTGGCGTACAAGCCACACGCGCCGCGCCGTCAGAGGCCGTAGAAACCGTGCGCGCCCTGACCGCGCACCCTGACTTCAACTGGAAAAACCCCAACCGCTTCCGCGCCCTGCTGGGCAGCTTTGCTATGGGCAATATCGCAGGCTTCCATGACCCTTCGGGCGCAGGCTATGAGCTGGTTGCCGATTGGCTGATCAAGCTCGACCCCGTAAACCCGCAAATCACCGCCCGCATGACCACGGCCTTTGAAAGCTGGCGGCAATATAGTGATACCCGCCAAGCCCAAATGCGGGCCGCGCTGGAAAGAGTGCTGGCGGTTGAAACACTGTCTAAAAACACACGGGAGATTGCGAGCCGCATATTAGGATAGCGGGGGCTAGCAAGCCGCTAGCGGTGCTGCGGCTTGTATCCCAGTTCGAGCAGCACCGTTAACACCATAATTTGCGCCATCCTTTTCATAAGGTCTTCTTCGGTCATTGGTCTCATTGTTGTGTCTGAGCAGGACTCAAAAAGAAACTGGTCATCCCATATTTTTGCAATCGGCTCAGCATGGATTTGATCAAACAATGAATCCATAAAAGGGAAATCCTGTTTCATGCAGGCAATATGGGCAAAAGCCTGAAGATTCCACTCGGTTGGATACCTTTCAAGGATGTCTTGCATGCCCTGTTTCATCAAATTCCAGTCTGGATTTTGATGCAAAAACAGATTGTATCTCTCAAAATACTCCTCCCACAAACGTATGTATATCTGCGCATAAAGGCTTGCACCATGGGTTTCATAAGTCAGCTCTACCGAGAAGCGCGCAAATTGTTCTACAAGATCAGGATCGCCGCTCCATCTTTTTTCAAAAAAGGTTACTGCCGCGAAGTAAATCGGTTGATAATCTGGGAATCTGGATAGGCCTTCATCCAACAAGTCATAAAACCGTTGCGACCTAGCCCCGCGTGCGCCTTGCACATATAAAGATGCAACATACCATTGCGGATTACCCTTGAACGGCGCACCGTTATTGGCCAGAGCATCGTCAGCAAGTTGCATGTTTTCTCGAAACAAAACCCAAGCCTCGCGCGGAACATCGCGTGCATATTTCTCCCCCCGTATGGCCCAAGCTTTTTGGCGAAAGAATTCTGCGCGTACAAAGGTTGCCGTCGCAGAGCCTGGTGCTGCTGAAATATAGGCCTGCGTTTGTTCGTCTAGGCTTTGCCAAAATGCTTGATCGTCGGCCTCTCCATGTAATGACTGGAATAGCGCCCGGTAAATACGATTAAGCACTAAAGCACCACTTTCAGTGCGCGTCTCAAAAGTCGCGTTTTCTTGCATCAGCTGATCAAGCTCTTGATAGGCACCCGCATCAAACAGCGCCCTGGCCCGCGCCTCTACCGGCTGGGCATCTGGCACTTGTGCAAAAGCCTGAATAGCACAAAAACATAATGACAAGATAATTGATGTCTTAGCCCACATGGTCTCACCGCACATTGCTTTTAGGTCAGTATGCCACGGAACGCCCTCCCTTCCAAGGTTTCTATACTAGCTTGCCCTGCGCCTTACCAAATAACGCACCTTCAGAGCTAATTGCCAGAAAGCAGATACTCAAGCTATCCTTGCGAACCGTGCGTCAGGTCAAAAACCTCTGCTTCCAGCCCGCTATGCACAACTTGGTTGCGGCCAGATTGTTTGGCTTTATACATGCGCATATCTGCCAGTTGTAGCGCGCCAACCACGTTATCCATCTCGTCTTTCATTGCCACACCTACACTCACCGTAAGCGGGGCTTTTATGCCGTCTTCGGGCACAAATTCTATATTTTCGACCGTTTGACGAATACGTGAAGCCACCATTTTTGCCTCGGCCTTATTGGCATCCAGCAAAAACACCGCAAATTCCTCGCCCCCAATCCGGCCGACCACATCACTGGCCCGCACGGCTTTACGCACGGCTGCCACCACATGAATCAACGCTTCATCGCCCTGCGCATGGCCAAAGCTATCATTAATGTTTTTAAAATGGTCGATATCAAGAATGATGAGAGAGCCATCATCCCGCCGTCCGCCTTCATGAATTTTTTCCATAAAGTGTTGGTGGTTATAAAGCCCTGTCATCGAATCACGTTTTGAGCGCTCCTCGGCGTCTTCGCGCATTAAATCCAGTGTCACAATCGCATTTTTGAGCTTGGTGCTTTGCCCTTCGATAAAATATATCACCGGCATACCAATAATAATGGGCACCAAGGCACTGCTCGCCAACCCTGCCGCCGAAATCGGCGCATTCAACAGCCACTCCAGCCCATAAGCCAGCCCCACAGCCAGCCCCGCCGAAGGCAAACACACTACCAGCGCTTTTCCAAGCCGCGTCATCGTTTGCACCATTCCCTTTTCCCCACGAAAATCTGTTCCCGCCCCGTTCCTACCCTCAAAGTATGAAAAAACCGTTTCCGCCGCCCCTTGCCCCGCGCGCGTGCTTTGCCTAAAAGGGCTGCAAGCCAATTAGCGGAAAAACACCATGACCAACCTCGCCTATACCGAACCCAAAGCCAAAGTAATTGCCGGTGCCAAAGAGGACTGGGAATTGGTGATCGGGTTGGAAGTGCACGCCCAGATCGCCTCGAAGGCCAAGCTGTTTTCGGGGGCCAGCACCCAGTTTGGCGCCGAGCCAAATTCAAACGTGGCGTTTGTGGATGCCGCGATGCCCGGCATGCTGCCAGTGGTTAACGAATTTTGCGTTGAGCAAGCTATCCGCACGGGCCTTGGCCTGAAAGCCAAAATCAACCTGATGTCGCGCTTTGACCGGAAGAATTATTTTTACCCCGACCTGCCCCAAGGCTACCAGATTTCGCAACTGTACCACCCGATTGTGGGCGAGGGCGAAATTTTGGTGGATATGGAGCCCGGCGTGGCCCGCAAGGTGCGCGTGGAGCGTATTCACATTGAGCAAGATGCCGGCAAGTCAGTGCATGATATGGACCCTGAAATGTCCTTCGTGGACCTCAACCGCACCGGCGTTGGCCTCATGGAAATCGTGAGCTTCCCAGACATTCGCGGGCCGGAAGAGGCCGCTGAATATGTGCGGAAAATTCGCCAAATCGTGCGCTACCTTGGCACCTGCGATGGCAACATGCAGGAAGGATCAATGCGCGCCGATGTGAACGTGTCTGTTTGCCGCCCGGGCGACTATGAGCGCTTCCGTGAAAGCGGTGATTTCAAGCATCTCGGCACCCGCTGCGAGATTAAAAACATGAACTCGATGCGCTTCATTCAGCAAGCGATTGATGTGGAGGCCCGCCGCCAAATTGCTATTCTGGAAGACGGAGGCAGCATTGACCAAGAAACGCGGCTTTATGACAACGTAAAGGGCGAAACCCGCCCGATGCGCTCCAAAGAAGAAGCGCATGATTATCGTTATTTCCCCTGCCCTGATCTGCTGCCTTTGGAGATAGAGCAAAGCTGGGTAGACAAAATTGCCGCCAGCCTTCCAGAGCTGCCAGACGAGAAAAAAGCGCGCTTTGTCAAAAACTTCGGGATGACAGAGTATGATGCGAGCGTGCTTACGGCTGATGTGGCCAACGCGGAATATTTTGAGGCCGTGGCCAAAGGCCGTGATGGCAAGCAAGCCGCCAACTGGGTGATTAACGAGCTGTTTGGGCGCCTCAAAAAAGAGGACCACGGCATTGAGGATTCCCCGATTTCGGCCAACCAACTCGGCGGCATTATTGACCTGATCGCCAAGGGCGATATCTCGGGAAAAATCGGCAAAGAGCTGTTTGAGATCGTTTGGACCGAGGGCGGCGACCCAGCCGAGATTGTTGAGGCGCGCGGCATGAAACAAGTCACCGATTTTGGCGCGATCGAAGCCGCCATGGACAAGATCATGGCCGACAACCCCGCGCAGGTGGAAAAGGCCAAAGCCAACCCTAAACTTGCAGGCTGGTTTGTAGGCCAGATCATGAAAGCCACAGGCGGTAAAGCCAACCCCAAAGCGGTAAATGAAACCGTGCGCAAAAAGCTGGGGTAAGTTGATTTCCCTACGGTTGTTTGCCGCTCGAATTTGGTTTAACTTTTGTTTTGACAAATGGGGAAAACCGAATTGAACGACAATATAAGACGCTGCCTCAAGAACGTGGTTTCCCTTGATGGCTGGATTGGTGAATTCGCTGAGGGAAGCAAAGCTAATGTCCACGTAGATGTTGTATTTCGAGAGGCTATATTTGGCGACAAGCCAGATAATACCGTTACTTTCAAACTTACACTACAACGCGCAGAAGTGTTTTTGGTTGTTGGTAACGAAGACCCAATCAAAGTGATTAGAAGCACAATTAGCCGGACGGTGACAGACAATATAATCGCTCAAAAACAAGAGAGTGTTTTCGAACAATCAGCGGAAGCCTCCGCAGCTTTGGCCGCAGTATTAGCCATTCGGACGAAAGAGCAGCGCCCCTTGAATTGGGCCATAGCCAATTTCAATCTCGCGATCACCCAACAATCATACGCTTCAAGCTTTTATACTCAAGACGCAGACCCAGTCCTTAACGACGCATTGGACAATGTTGAAGATGCGCTCACAGTGTTTACCTCTTTCAACGAAAATGATTATTTTGTGAAAGCGCACCGCCTTCGCACGCAACTTTTACGCTCTCTGGGTATCAATGATTGATTTTGGCAAAATCGTTTATCTGGACGTGCAAAAAACCGGCTCCAGCTTTGTGGCGCGGTTTTTGCGAGAATGCACGGACCTGCCGGAGCTTGCACGGCATCGCCATGCGCCAGCAACTGAACAAAGGCCCGATGTGTTTTACTTCACCACCGTGCGCAACCCTTTGGCGCAGTATATCTCGCTGTTTCAATACGGGCTGCAAGGGCGTGGGGGCATGGTAGAGCGGTTTCGGGATGCTGGGATGGCTGATATTTACCAGCCCAGCGCTGCCGCCTTTGAGCAATGGCTTGGCTTTATGATCGCACCGGAAAACGCCGCATTTTTTGGCACGCGCTATCGTAACACCTTGCCCCATATGCTTGGTTTGCAAAGCTATCGCTTTCTGGCGCTTTCCTTTATCAAGCCCGGACCGACCCTGCGCCGCGCCAAAACCAAAGATGATTTACGCAGGATTTACACCGCAAAAAAGCTGCATTCCCACGTTATAAAAACCGAATCCCTCAACCAAGGCCTCGAAAACTTGCTTGATTGTAAAGTTGGCACTTTTTTTAACCCGCGCGAGCAGGTAATGTCTTACCTACAAAATGCAAAGCGGGCGAAAAAGAGTGCTACCGTGGCTGGATTTCAGCTCGGCAAAATCAGCCCCGATTTGATTAATGAAATGAAAAGACGCGAATGGTTTTTATACGAGAATTTTTATCCGCAGGAAATGAAATAAATGTTTGAATACAAGCTTCTCCCCGTGCCCGCCCCCGCCAAAAAGGCGAAGGGCCGTAAAACTATGCCAGAGCGTATGGCCCATGCCCTCAGTGAACTGATGAACTCCGAGGCCAAGGAAAACTGGCTATTTGAGGGCCAAGAGAGCTTTCAGGTAGAAGAAAAATCAGGCCTGATGGGCAAGGAAAAGCATGTGGAATGCCGCTATATGGTATTTCGGCGTGAAATCGGGCTGGAAGAAATGCCGCTGGACCAAAAGCTGGAAAAGCTACGTGAGCGCAAGGCGGAAACCATTGTGCAGGCCCCGCCCACCCCGGCGCCAGAGCCCTTCCCCGAGCCTATGCCAAGCCCGCAGGTTATGGCTGAGCCCAGCAAAAACCCCAGCGCCGGAGACGGTGAAGAGCCAACCCGCATCTTTTCTCCCTTTCAGGATGAGGCCACTATGGGCTCCGCCGCGCCCTCGCTCGGGCCAGCCAAGAACCCCTAAAGCCCCGCAACCTCCAGCGCCAACGCATGCACCCGCTCATCCAGTTCATGCTTAACAGCGGCCATAACCGCGCGCTGCTGCGCCACGCGGCTCATGCCATTAAAGGCCGCCGCTTTTATCACAATCTTGAAATGGGTTTCTCCGCCTTCCTGATAGCCACCATGGCCGCGATGCGCCTCGCTTTCGTCGATGATCTCCAGCACTTCGGGGGCAAAGGCCGCCGTCAGTTTTTGCTGCATCCGCTCTTTATACGTCATGGTGATCTCCAATTTAGGGCTTGGGTTTTCTAATAACTTGTCTATGCTCTGTGCCTCAGTTGGAAAAGGGTAAAAAAGGAATCTCTATGGCGCGCAAACCCTTATCATTTGATTTTGATATCTCGGCAGCTTCTGATAAAAAGAAGCGCAGCAAGCGGCGTGGCATGTCGGGTGCCGTGGAAACCTCATCCCGCGTGTGCCAAAAAGATGGCTGTGAGTTACCGGGGAAATATCGCGCACCCAAATCAGCCGATAACCTTGAGGAATTCATCTGGTTTTGCCTTGATCACATTCGGCAGCACAATAAAGAATGGAACTTCTTTAATGAGCGCGCCACATTAACCCCAGAGCAAGCCGCACAGGAAGCCAACACATGGGAGCGCGCCACCCAGCCGATAGGCGACGCGGTGAACGACCCAGAAGCCGCCGCATGGGCGCGCTTTGGCTTTGATAACCCCAAAGAGGTTTTGGGCGAAAACGCCACCAAAAACCCTGCCAGCGGCACCGGCAGAACCACCCGCCGCCTGCCACCCACAGAAACCAAAGCGCTTACGATTCTGGAAGCGGGCGACAGCATGACCAAAGCCGAAATCCGCAAGGTTTACAAAGCTTTGGTAAAAGATCTGCACCCTGATCTCAATGGCGGCCGCCGGGATGACGAGGACCGCCTGACCGAGGTTGTCTGGGCTTGGGAGCAGATCAAAGCCTCACGCTTGTTTAAGGCGTAGCTTGCCACAAGCACCATGGTTGAAGGCGGCGCGGGCAAAAGGCAGCAAAGCCAAGCGATGCCAGACGCGCCGCCACCTTAGCCTCACCGTTACAAAAATGTCGTTTGCGGAATCGGCTATATGGTTTATCCTAGCGCCAATAAAACCAACTGGAGAGAAAAATGTCCCTTAAACCGATTCTATTGACCGCATCTGCCCTTGCGTTCAGTGCCAGCGCCGCGTTTGCCGAATATTCGCTAACCGTGCTGCACACCAATGATTTCCACGCCCGCTTTGAGCCCATCAGCAAATATGACAGCCCGTGCTCAGCAGAAGATAACGCCGAAGGCAAATGCTTTGGTGGCTCTGCCCGCCTCGTATCTGCTGTGGCTGACGCACGCGCGCGCACCAACAATTCCATTTTGGTAGATGGCGGCGACCAGTTCCAAGGCACGCTGTTTTATACCTATTACAAAGGCGCCATGGCCGCCGAATTCATGAACCTGCTTGAATATGACGCCATGACCGTGGGTAACCACGAGTTTGATGACGGCCCAGAAGTGCTGCGCGGCTTCATGGATACGATCAACTTTCCGATCCTGATGTCTAACGCCGACGTAAGTGGTGAAGAGCTGTTAGCGGACGAGTTGGCCAAATCAACCGTGATCGAACGTGGCGGCGAAAAAATCGGCCTTATTGGCCTGACCCCACAAAACACCGACGAGCTGGCCTCCCCTGGCCCTGGCGTTGTATTTACCGACCCAGCCGAGGCGGTAGCTGGTGAAGTTGCAAAGCTCGAAGAGATGGGCGTCAAGATCATCATCGTGCTGTCTCACTCAGGCTATGCGGTTGACCAAGCAGTTGCCGCAGCTGTGCCTGCGGTAGACGTAATTGTGGGTGGCCACACCAACACGCTGCTGTCCAACACCAATGAGCGCGCTGAGGGCCCCTACCCAACTATGGTTGGCACCACAGCCATCGTTTCGGCCTATGCCTACGGCAAGTTTCTTGGCGAATTAAACGTTACGTTTGATGATGATGGCGTTATCACAGAAGCCAGCGGCGAGCCTATCATTATGGATGGTGAAGTTGTTGAAGACGAAGCCTCTGTTGCGCGTATTTCTGAGTTGGCGGCCCCGCTGGAAGAAATCCGCAACCGCGTTGTCGCGCAATCAGCTGAGGCCATTGACGGCGACCGCGGCAGCTGCCGCGCTGTTGAGTGCCAAATGGGCAACCTGATTGCTGACGCTATGCTAGACCGCGTGGCGGACCAAGGCGTGACGATCGCGATCCAAAACGGTGGTGGTATTCGCGCCAGTATTGATGCGGGTGAAGTGACCATGGGTGAAGTGCTAACGGTGCTACCGTTCCAAAACACCCTCGCCACATTCCAGCTTTCTGGTGCCGGCATTGTTGAGGCGCTTGAAAACGGTGTGAGCCAAGTGGAAGAAGGTGCAGGCCGCTTCCCACAGGTTGCCGGCATCCGGTTCGTTTGGGACGCAACTGCCGAGCCGGGCTCGCGCATTGTGGAGGTGATATTGGCCGATGGTTCTGCCATTGACCCCGCCGCAACTTACGGCGTGGTGACTAACAACTACGTGCGTGGCGGTGGTGACGGTTACAAAATCTTCTCATCGGACGCCATGAACGCTTACGACTATGGCCCCGGCCTAGAAAACGTTGTGGCAGATTACATGCTCGCGCAAGGGGCTTATACCCCCTACCTTGACGGCCGTATCGCCCAAAAGTAAGCCAAGCTAGAGCTTAAATAACAGCCGCTCCCTTGGGGCGGCTGTTATCGTTTCTGGGCCCATTTTGCCACCCCCCCTTGCACCCCGCGCGCAATCGGTTACAACTAGGAAAAACACACGGCCATAGCGCCCGATTAGACGGATTCCACCATGACAGCCATTGATAAACCCACCGAAACTTTCAACGTAGAAGACCTGTTTGGCTTTGAAACCGAGATGACGATTAAGGGTTTTGAAGAGCGTACCGACCGCGTACCAGAAATTGACCCAACCTATAAGTTCGACCCCGAAACCACCCTCGCCATTCTCGCGGGCTTTAAGCACAATCGCCGGGTGATGATTCAAGGCTACCACGGCACGGGTAAATCGACCCATATTGAGCAGGTCGCGGCCCGCATCAACTGGCCCACCGTGCGGGTAAATCTCGATAGCCATATTTCGCGGATTGACCTGATCGGCAAAGACGCGATCAAGCTAAAAGACGGTGTGCAAGTCACCGAATTCCAAGAGGGCATTTTGCCATGGGCCCTACGAAACCCCGCCGCCATTGTGTTTGACGAGTATGACGCCGGCCGCCCGGACGTGATGTTTGTGATCCAGCGGATTTTGGAAACCGACGGCAAGCTCACGCTGCTGGACCAAAACGAAATCATCACGCCGCACCCGTCTTTCCGCCTGTTTGCCACCGCCAACACCGTTGGCCTAGGTGACACCACCGGCCTTTACCATGGTGTGCAGCAGATCAACCAAGCCCAGATGGACCGCTGGAGCCTTGTGGCAACGCTCAATTACTTGAGCCATGACGCCGAAGCCGCCATCGTGCTCGGCAAAGCGCCGCATTACAATTCCGAAGAAGGCCGCAAAACCATTGGCCATATGGTGACGGTAGCCGACCTTACCCGCACCGCGTTTATGAACGGCGACATTTCCACCGTTATGTCGCCCCGCACCGTGATTACATGGGCGCAAAATGCCGAAATTTTCAAAGATGTGGGCTTCGCCTTCCGCCTGACCTTCCTGAACAAATGTGACGAGTTAGAGCGCCAAACCGTTGCCGAATTCTACCAACGTTGCTTTGATGAAGAACTGCCGGAAAGCGCCGTGAGTGTGAGCCTTGGTTAGCACATCCCTTAAAGCAACGCCTAATTTTGCAAAATTGCTTATGGCAGTTTTACTATTACAGTTTGGAGCGAGCCCTTGGGCATATGCAGATGAAACAAGTGAGTATCTGATAGAGAACGTTTTCTTTGGAGATTCTCTATTTACACCCCGAGTTTTGAAACCTTTGCAAACGCCAACTTTGCGACGCAATATGGAGTGTTGGGTTTTGTTTTCGGCTATCAATCAGAAGTTTCCAGATGGTGCGGGAGAGGCCACTTCAGCCTCCCCCTCATCTTCCGAAATGGAAAACTTCTTTTCAACCGAAGTTGTAGAAGAGCTAGCTTTTATAGGGGTAAACATGCTCGACACTGGCAATATGGCAACCCTACAGAATGTCAGGAATGAGCGGGTGTTAGAACGCTCGGTATCTTTTGAATGGTTGGAGATCAACCCCTATCCCGAGACCAATTCAGTTGAAATGGCATTTGCTCCTGTTGAGTTGATTGTCACACTGTCACGACTGGATGAGTGCGAACAATCTGCCCTAGAACAGCTACGCCCATAAGGATTTAATGATAATGACTAAATCCGACAACCCCGCCGACCCGTTCAAAAAAGCCTTAGCGGAGGCGACCAAAACGCTGGCCAATCAGCCGGAGCTTACGGTTTCTTATACGGTAGACCCCGCAGGCGTGTCAGGCGACAGCATGCGGCTGCCACAGGTTACGCGGCGGATGACTTCGCAGGAGGTGCTGTTAGCGCGTGGCACGGCCGATGCGATGGCGATGAAACTGCGTTTTCATAACCCCACCACCAATGGCAAATATGCCCCACAAGGCGAGATTGCCTCGGCGGTATTTGACGCGCTGGAAACCGCGCGCTGTGAGGCACTCGGCGCGCGTGCACTTCCGGGTACAGCCAAAAACATCGGCGCCAAAATCGAATCCGAGGCGCTGGCGCAGGGGTTTGAGAAAGCCACTGATGCCGCCCAAGCCCCGCTCGCCGCCACCGCTGGCTATATGCTGCGCGAGTTGGCAACGGGCAAAGCCCTGCCCACAGCCGCGCAAAATGTGCTGGATTTACGGCGCGATACGCTGGAAGGCCAAGCGGGAAACACCCTTCAAAATGCACTCAAAAGCCTTGACGACCAAGCCGCCTTTGCCCGCCTCGCGCGGCAGGTGATCTCGGACCTCGGCTATGGCGACCAGCTCGGGGACGACCCCGACCAAGACGATGAAAACCAAGACGACGAGGCCGAAGAAGACGGCGAAAACGAGCAAGACCAAGAGGGTGCGGACGAGGAAAACGACCAAGAGCAGGACCAGCAGCCGCCCGAAGACCAAGACGATGACGAGCAGCAAATGCAGTCTGAAATTGCGGCGCAGGATGACCCGAACGCCCAAATGGCCGATGAAACCGAGATCGAAGACGGCGACCCGCCCGACGAGCCGCCTGCCCCCGCGCCGCACTCGGATGCGGACCCTTTGTATCGCGCGTTCACCACTGAATTTGATGAAGAAATCCGCGCCGAAGAACTGGCTGAACCTGAAGAGCTGGAGCGCCTGCGCGCCTATCTCGACCAGCAGCTTGCCCCGTTCAAATCCGCCGTTGGCCGCCTTGCCAACCGCTTGCAGCGCCGTTTGCAGGCCCAGCAAAACCGCACATGGAATTTTGACCTTGAGGAAGGCGTGCTCGACGCCGCCCGCCTTGCCCGCGTGGTGGCCAACCCGACCACGCCGCTGAGCTTTAAGCAGGAAAGCGACATCGAGTTTAAGGACACGGTGGTCACGCTCCTGATAGACAATTCCGGCTCTATGCGGGGCCGCCCTATTTCTATCGCCGCCATCTGCGCTGATGTGCTGGCGCGCACGCTGGAGCGCTGCCAAGTGAAGGTCGAAATTCTCGGCTTCACCACCCGTGCGTGGAAAGGCGGCCAAAGCCGCGAGGCATGGCTGAAAGAAGAACGCCCCGCCTTACCGGGCCGCCTGAATGACCTGCGCCACATCATCTATAAAGGGGCCGACGCCCCGTGGCGCCGCAGCCACACCAACCTTGGTTTGATGATGAAAGAAGGCCTGCTGAAAGAAAACATCGACGGCGAAGCGCTGGAATGGGCCTATCGCCGGATGATGAAACGCCCCGAAGCGCGCCGCATTCTGATGGTGATTTCAGACGGTGCACCGGTGGACGATTCCACTCTTTCGGTGAATCCCGCCTCCTACCTAGAAAAGCACCTGCGCGACGTCATCGACATGGTCGAAACCCGCAAAGGCGTGGAGCTGATCGCCATCGGCATCGGCCATGACGTAACGCGCTATTATAGCCGTGCCGTGACCATAACCGATGTGGAGCAACTGGCGGGGGCAATGACAGAGCAGCTAGCGAACCTTTTCGAGCAAGACGCCCGCAAGCGCGAGCGGTTGTTTAAGAGCGCATAGCCTTTCGCACCGCGCGCCAAATCGCGATGGTAGCAAAAAACGCGCCAACCCAAAACAGCGCGGGGGCCATTGGCCAAAGCAGCATCGGCCCCACCACGTTCTCCCAGATCACTGGCGACAGGTAGCGTTCTATCCCCGGCTGTAACCCCAGCAAGGTGCCACGGTCAAAGTTAAACCATACCTGCCCGATGGGCAGAAACGTAAATGCCTCTTCGTTCACATTGGCGAGTTGCCAATCAAAATAGGCCCGCAAAGCCGCGGCTGCTATAAAGAATACCGCCAATATGCGTGCCATCGAAGTGCTCCATAATTCTTTAGCTTGCGGCATCCTAGCGCAGGGCGCATAAAGGCGCAAATAACACTGCTTAACCCCCGCGTGAGGAATGTTTCAATGTATCAGAGCTTTAAAACTCCAAGCAGCCCAGAAACAGGTGCGCCAAGGCTCAAAGCGCTGCGCGCGGCGCTGGCGAGCGCGGGGCTTGATGGCTTCCTAGTCCCGCGCGCTGATGCCCATAGGGGCGAAAACGTAGCCCCCTGTGATGAGCGCCTCGCATGGCTCACGGGCTTTACTGGCTCTGATGGCCACGCGGCGGTGCTGCCCGAAATCGCTGGCGTTTTTGTGGATGGTCGCTACACGCTGCAAGTCCGTAAACAGATAGATACCAAGGTTTTTACCCCGCAAGCCATTCCTGATGACAAGCTTGCCGATTGGCTGAATGCCAATTTGGGCAAAGGTAGTGTGGGCTACGACCCGATGCTGCACAGCTATGACGAAATCGCCAAGCTGGAAAAGGCCCTTGCGCCAAGTATAATGCTCACCCAATGCCCCAATATGGTTGATGCCATTTGGGAGGACCGCCCGGCACCCCCGCAGGGCGAAATACGTGTTCATCCGATTGAATTTGCCGGTCAACATAGCGCGGCCAAACGCACAGAAATGGCAGCCAAGCTCAGTAAAGCAGAGCTAAAAGCCACGATCCTTACCCTGCCCGATTCCATTGCATGGCTGCTCAACATTCGCGGCTCCGATATTGCCAACACCCCCGTGCCACTGGCTTTCGCCATTCTGCATGCAGATGCCCGCGTCACACTTATCACCGATCCCGCCAAATCCAGCTCGGAGCTGGCCATGCATCTCGGTCCTGATGTTAGCATTTCTGATGATTTTCAGGCCGCTCTGAAAGCACTCACAGGTAAAACCGGGGTCGACCGCAAAACCGCCCCAATTTGGGTTTCACAACAGCTTGAAGAGCCAGTTTGGTTTGCGGACCCTTGTATCCTGCCTAAAGCCTGCAAAAACGAGGCCGAGCTCAATGGCTCTCGCCAAGCCCACCTGCGTGACGCGGCCGCGATGTGTGAATTTTTGGCCTGGGTTGACCGAGGCGTGATCGGTAAAACCGAAATTGATGTCGTCACCAAGCTGGAATCCTGCCGCAGCCAGTCAAACGCGCTCACGGATATCTCATTTGATACCATCTGCGGCAGCGGCCCAAACGGGGCTATTGTGCATTACCGCGTTGATGAGGCGAGCAATCGTGCCATTGAAAACAACACCCTCTTGCTGGTGGATAGCGGCGGGCAATACCTTGACGGCACCACCGATATCACCCGCACCATCCCCATCGGGACCCCTGATGACGAGATGATCCGCTGCTTCACGCTAGTTTTGAAAGGCATGCTGGCGCTAAGCATGCTGCGCTTCCCCGATGGCATTTCAGGGGCCGATATAGACAGCCTCGCCCGTACGCCCCTTTGGGCCGCAGGGCTGGATTATAAACACGGCACAGGCCATGGCGTCGGGGCCTATCTTGATGTCCACGAAGGCCCCGCGCGCATTTCCCGCGCGGGCAGTGTCGCTTTGCAAACGGGCATGATCCTTTCCAACGAGCCGGGATATTATCGCGAAGGTGCATGGGGGATCCGTATTGAGAACTTGCTTATCATATCCCCACCAGAAAATGTTGGCGGCGAAGACAAAATGCGAAGCTTTGAAACCCTCACATGGGTGCCGATAGACGCCCGCTTGATCGACCCGGTTCGCCTTAGCGGCCCTGAGCGTGAATGGCTCAACAGCTACCATGCCGAGGTGTTCACAAATGTTGGCCCGCAGCTTTCTCCTGATGCCCAAAAATGGCTCACGCAAGCCTGTGCGCCGATTTAATTCAGTAGTCTATCATATCCGAAATGCGCGCCTCCGGCTGCTGAAGCTCGGCGCCATGCGACAGGCCACTTACCTTAATTTGGCTGATCAAATCACAAGTGTTATGTTGTTTACTAACCTAGGTAAGTAGTTATGTGGGTTTGCAATATTATACATATATTTCAAATCCTTACGTGGATACTTGACCCTTTTCGTAGATCATTCATGGTGTTAAGCACGTATATATATGCACAGTTTCCCAGCGCGGCGCGGGCCAGCCTTCTCCCCAAGCGCAAAGCTAGCGCGCCGCCACCGGAGCGCTTTCCAGCAGCGCTTGCGCAGCGGCCTTTGCCCCGTCACTGACCACATCTCCTGCCAGCATCCGTGCAATTTCATACAGCCGCTCAGCCTCTGAAAGCGCCATGACATCAGTGCGAGTTGCACCCGCTTTCACCGATTTTGACACCACAAAATGCACCTGCCCCATGGCCGCCACTTGCGGCGAATGGGTCACCACCAGCACCTGCGCTCCCGCAGCCACCGAGGCCAGCCGTCGGCCAACGGCGTCTGCCGTTGCCCCGCCAACGCCACGGTCGATTTCGTCGAATATCAGCGTCAACCCCGAGGCGCGCGTGGTCAGGCACACCTTTAGCGCCAGTAAAAATCTTGAAAGCTCCCCCCCTGAGGCGATTTTCTCAATCGCCCCCGCTGGGGCCCCGGGGTTTGTGGCCACACGAAAAGATACAGCATCCGCGCCCACGGGCCCTGCCTCCGCATCCTCTAGCACGGTTTCAAATGCCGCGTTCTCCATTTTGAGCGGGGTCAGTTCTGCCTTCATCGCTTTATCCAGGCGCTTTGCCGCCGCCGCACGCTTTACACGCAGCGCGTCAGCCACTGCACTGTAGACGCGGCCTGCTTCTGCGCGCTGCGCTGCCAACTCAGCAATTTGGCTCCCCCCGGCCTCCAGCGTCTGCGCTTTTTTCTGAAACCCCGCCCAGATTTCCGGCAGTTCGTCAGGCAATACTTTATGCTTGCGCGCCAAAGCCCGAAGCGCAAATAGCCGCTCTTCTACCCGCTCTAACTCATAAGGATCCACATCGAGCCGAGCCAGAGCCGCCTCAACACCCGCTTGCACATCTCCAAGCTCAATCAGCACGCGCCCCATGCCTTCAATCGGCGCATCCAACCCCAGCTCCGGCACCTCATTTGCATCTTGCAGCCAGCGTTGTGCATCAAGGAGCTGCCCTTCGGCTGCTTGCTGTGCTTGCACCGCTTTATTGACATCGCCACGCACCCGCTCGGCCCCTTGCATAAGGCGGCGCTGCTTGTCTAAAGCCGCGTCTTCGCCCGCAACAGGCGCCAAGGCGTCTAACTCCTGCAAGGCGTGTTCCACATATTCGGCATCCGCTTTCAGCGCTTCTACTTCGGCCTCTGCCGCTGTGAGCGCTTGCTCGGCAGCCCGCAAGCGCCGCCAGGTTTTGCCTACTTTTTCCAGCGCGGCCTCATTGCTAGCATAAGCGTCCAAAAGCGCCCTATGGCCTTTGGCATTGAGCAATCCGCGGTCATCATGCTGGCCGTGCACCTCCACAAGCGCCGCCCCAAGGTTGCGCAGCACCTCGGCTGACACCGCGCGGTCATTCACAAAGGCCCGCTTGCGCCCATCTGGCATATTGAGCCGCCGCAAAATGAGCTGTCCATCAAAGGGCAGGCCCGCGTCATCCAAAATTAACGCCGCCGCGTGGCCTGCATTCAATTCAAATTCGGCAATCACTTCGCCCTGCTCAGCCCCTTGCCGGACCATTTCAGCACGCCCGCGCCGGCCAAGCACAAAGCCCAGACTATCAAGCAAAATAGATTTACCGGCCCCGGTTTCACCCGTTAACACGTTGAGACCCGCGCCAAAGCGCAGGTCTACCCGTTCAATGAGCAGCATATTTCGTATGGAAAGATTTACCAGCATCAGCGGTAGCTTACCCTATGTCGCACAGTTCGGAAACCCGATTTACCGCCCGCCAGCCACCAGCCGACGCGCCGCAGTATTCCAGCTGCTATCAGGGTATTCTGCCGCCAACATGGCCGCCGCTTGCCCCGCTTCGGCCAACAGGCCAAGCGAGAGGTTCGCCTCTACCAGCCGGTGCAGTGCCTCGGGCCGGTGCGGAGTTTCGCCATATTCTTCGACAACTGCCTGAAACCGACCGATCGAGGCGGCAAACTGCCCGCGCTTTAGGTAATAGCGGCCAATATCCATTTCTTTACCAGCAAGCTGGTTAAGCGCTGTAGTAAATTTTGGCTCGGCCAAGGCGGCATATTCGGAATCAGGGAAGCGCTCCAGAACGATTCGCAGGGCTTGCAACGCCTGAAAGGTGTTTTCCTGATCGCGGCCCACATCTACGATTTGGTCATAATAGCTGAGCGCTACCAAATAATGCGCCAGCGCGGCGAATTCACCTGCGGGATAATAATCAATATAGCGCCGCGCCGAAGCTCGGCTTTCTATCCGCTTTTTCCCGGCCTGATAGGCCTTGGCAGCTTGAATAACCGCATATTCCGCCTCAACAGTATAGGGATAAAGCCGCTCAACTTCGAGATAAAGATCACCCGCTTGCCTGAACTTCCGACGCGAGACCTGCTCATCAGCCATGGCAATGATTTGCTGGGGGCTAGTCGCATCATCCACTGATGACTGCCCGCCACCACGGCCGCAGGCCGCCACCGTGGCCACTAGTGCCAGCATCAAGGCGCGGCGTATCCAAACTCGTTGACCCATGTTTACCCTCAACAATCGCAATTCATATGCGTTGCTAGCATAGTTCATTGGCAGAAAAAACGGCTTTTTAAAGGTTGTGGCTTATCCGGCCCGCAAAAGAGCGAAATCCCGCAGATCGGGGCCGGGCAGCAGCGGCAGTTCAGCCGATTGTGCCAGCCTAAAGCTGCTGGCACCCGCCACAGAAAACAGCTTGCGCAACAGCTGGTTGGTGAGCGCATGGCCGGCCTTATAGCCACGATACCGTCCCAATATCGGCGTGCCCGCCAACATCAGGTCGCCCATAGCGTCCAGCATTTTGTGGCGCACACATTCATCAGCACGGCGCGGACCGCCTTCATTTTGATAGTGGTCTCCATCAACCACCAGCGCGTTATCAAGCGAGCCACCAAGCGCACGCCCATTGGCCCGCATAGCGTCCACATCTTCAACACGGCAAAAGGTGCGACAGTTGGCGATGTCATGCACAAAATTGCCGTTGCGCATATCAAGCGCGGCTGATTGCTTGCCAATAACCGTTTTTGGGAAATCAATTGTGAAATCAATTTCAAAATGGCTCAGCGGAGATAGCTCGGCATAGGCGTCACCATTTTCAACGCGCACTGTCTCGTGCACCTCCAAAAGGGCCACGTTCTGACCTTGCTCAACCAGCCCCGCGCGCTGAATTTCAGCCACAAAGCGGGTGGCGCTACCATCCATTATCGGCACTTCCGGCCCGTCAATTTCAACGATCGCATTATGCACACCGCAGCCAGCCAAGGCCGCCATCAGGTGCTCGATGGTTGAAACAGAGACGCCAGCCTCATTGCGAATACAAGTAGAAAGCCGGGTGTCATGCACCACGTCCCACAGAGCGGGAATCATGTTGTCTTTTCCCTGCACGTCTATACGGCGAAACCAGATGCCCATATTGGCAGCGGCTGGCGCAAGGGTCAGCCGTGCGGGGCGGCCGGAGTGCAATCCGGTGCCTATAATATGAATATCTCGCTTAAATGTTCGCTGCACAATAATCGCCTACTTGTTTTTGTTGGTCTTTATATAGCGTAAATTCACCAATGCGTAACCACGTCAGGATTCACTTCTTGTGTCGGATTGCAACAATAGCAATGATGGCGCGACGCATAAAAAACGGGCGCTTGCATACGCAAACGCCCGAGGTCTCGGAGGAAAGGCTTTAGTTGGCCTGACGGCGCAAAAATGCTGGAATATCAACGCGCTCTTGCTCTTCTCGGTCAACATCATGAGCCGGCGCATTTACGCTGCTGGTGTGCAGGCTGGGCTGCACGCGCGGCGCTGGCGTCTCATCCCTAGTGTGGCCCGTCATGCGGTTAATTAAGCTATTGATCGCAAAACGTGATGGCTTTTCGTCTTCAAGGGCAGGAGCCGCCACTTCCTCAGGGGCTGGCACATTGGAAATTGCGGCTTGCAAGCGCAAGGTAGCTTCCGAAGGGGCAGCCGTTTCAACCACTGCGATCTCCGCAACCGGCTCTTCGATTGCGGGCTTCTCTGCCTCAGCAGCTTCCATCGCCACGTGCTGGTCGATAAAACTAGGGGCAGCAGCTGGTGTGTCTTCTACTTCCGTAGCCGAGGCGTCCTCAGCCGCCTCTACTTCTGGCAATGGTTGCGGCTTAAGCGGCTCGCGCATCGGACGACGAGAATTCGGTGTCGAAACCTCGCCCTCCTCCACATCAATGCCCGTAGCCACAACCGATACCCGCAAGCCGTCCAGCTCTGGGTCCAGCGTAGAGCCAACGATGATATGCGCGTCCGGGTCCACCTCTTCGCGAATGCGATTTGCGGCTTCGTCCAACTCAAACAAGGTCATATCAGTCGATCCGGTGATGTTAATCAACACACCCTTGGCCGATTTCAGTGAAATTTCGTCAAGCAACGGGTTGGCAATGGCCAGTTCGGCGGCTTTCTTGGCGCGTTCGTCGCCCGAGGCCTCGCCCGTGCCCATCATAGCCTTGCCCATTTCGTCCATCACGGAGCGCACATCGGCAAAGTCGAGGTTAATAATGCCAGGGCGAACCATCAAGTCGGTTACACCCTTAACCCCTTGATAAAGCACATCATCTGCCATGCTAAACGCATCGGTGAAGGTGGTATTTTCATTCGCAAGGCGGAAAAGGTTTTGGTTGGGAATGATGATCAGCGTATCGACCACCTTTTGCAATTCCTCAACACCGGCCTCGGCCTGCTTCATCCGGCGCGCGCCTTCAAACTGGAAAGGTTTAGTCACCACACCCACGGTCAGCACACCCATTTCACGAGCGGCATTGGCAATCACCGGCGCAGCGCCTGTGCCTGTGCCCCCACCCATACCAGCGGTAATAAAGCACATATGCGCCCCGCTTAAATGGTCGATGATGGCATCAATGCTTTCTGTCGCGGCAGCATTGCCAACTTCCGGCTTTGCCCCAGCGCCAAGGCCCTCGGTAATCCGCTCGCCAAGCTGTAGCTTTTTGGGGGCTTGAGATTGGCTAAGCGCCTGCGCATCAGTATTTGCGACCACAAATTCGGCCCCATCAAGATTTTTCTCGATCATGTTGTTAACGGCATTGCCGCCAGCACCCCCAACCCCAAAAACCGTAATACGGGGTTTCAAGTCGCTCGTTTCCGGCATACGTAAATTCAAAGCCATGTTCTGTCCGCCTATGCTCATTTGCCCCACCTCTATTACAGAGGCTTTTCGCCCAATCTGCTGATTCGTTATGCTAACTTAATGGTGACTCGCCGTCACCTGTTTTTCGCATTTTTGCCACAATATCCTGCGCCACTACACTATATAAGCGATTCTCCACCTATGGAACTACTATTTACCAATTCTGCTTGAACCAGCGCATTGCCGCCTTTACCCTTCTGGTTCCCATCCGGTCTACCGGCATTTCAAAATCCCAGCATTCATCCATCGGGTGGCTCGCATGTAGCGCCAGCCCTACCGCAGCCGAAAAGCCAGCGCCAGCCGAAACTTGCGGCAAGCCTTGCACCCGAAGAGGCCGCCCAACCCGCACTTTTCCGCCCAAAATCCGGTTCGCTAAATCCTCAATGCCCGGAATGGCGCTCGTGCCACCTGTCAGCACAATCCGTTGGCTTGGCAACCCATCAAACCCCGAGGCGTCCAACCGCGCGCGCACCTCTTCCAAAATCTCTTCCACCCGTGGTCGCATAACCCCAATCAGCTCAGAGCGCGTCACCGTCCGGCGATCATTCTCCCACTGCGCCATCGGGTTGGGCACTTCAATTTCCACTCGGCTATCAGAGCCGGTAGCCAGCAAGCCCCCATGAAGCGTTTTAATCCGCTCGGCATCCTCATAGCCAAGGTGCAGCCCTTGGCAAATATCGCTGGTAATGTGGTCACCGCCCAGTCGCACCGCGTCGCCATAAATCATATGTTTACGCATGAAAACAGAAAGTGACGTAGACCCACCGCCAAGATCAACAATCGCCGCGCCAAGCTGCTGCTCGTTTTCCATCAGGGTTGAAACCCCGCTAGCAAAGCCGCTAAAGGCCAAACCCGCCACTTCAAGATCGCAGCGCTGCACACATTCCAGCAGATCATAAACCGGCGCATCGGCCAGCGTCAGCATGTGCATATCTACCGAAAGCTTGGTCCCGACCTGTCCCCGCGGGTCTGAAAGGCCTGATTTGTGATCGAGATTAAAGTTCACCGGCAGCGCATGAATAGCCTCGCGCTCTTGCCCGAATGGCGGCACATCACAGCTGGCCAATACGCGACCAATATCCCGCTCCGTGACTTCCCCCTGCTCAACCTCAATTTCACCCGTAAGGCCATAAGACCGCGGCCGACCACCTGCAAGGCTGACCATCACATGGTCCACCCGCAGGCCAGCCATTTTTTGCGCCTTTGCCACCGCCGAGCGTATCGCCCGCTCGGTTTCACTCATATCGGTAATTTCACCAAACTTCACACCCTTGGAGCGCACCGTCCCCACGCCCACCACGCGAAAGCTGCCCATTTGCGGCATGGTGACTTCGGGCGCACTGGCCTCGGCATCCTCGCCAGCAAACTGCATCACCAAACAAGAAATCTTGTAAGACCCCACATCCAACACCGCCATAACGCCGCGCTTTACGGCGGCCTCCCGCCGGTGGCGCATATCGCGCTGGGTCTCAAACAAATCGTTCATACACCTTCTCCGTTTAACCGCGCCCGCGCTGCCTGCATGGCAATCAAAGCGTCCTCGTTAAGCCTTAAAATCACTCTATTTTTGTCGCGCATATCCACAAGGGTGATGTCCACATCCAACACACGGCCATCGGCCTGCATAGCCACGACCTGCCGCATGGCGTCCGGCCCGTTTTCAGCCGGCAGCATCACCACGGTTTTTTTCAGCACCACATCCCAGCGCCGCTCGCCCATGCGCACCAGCCCCAGCACGCGACTGCCCAAAGGGGCCAGCACCGAAAATATCTCCCGCGCTTCAAGCATCGCCTTATCAGCGCCTTGGCCGACCACCAAAGGTAGGTCTGCCCGCACCATCCGGCGCGGCACTTCCGCCACGCGCACACCGTCTTCATCCAGCAGGTAAATCCGGTTCAAGTTCCGCCACACCATGGCGGGCATCCGCTCCACAATCAGCACTTCCAGTCCGTCCTGCTCAAAGCGCACGGAAGCTGATTTTACCGCCGCCAGCCCCTCAACCGTTGCCCGCAGAGCTGCCAAATCCGCGTCGAGCACGCTCACGGGCAGTTCCAACGCCATAATCCCCAGAATTTGCCGCTGCAAATCAGGTGAGCCAACAGGGATTTCCACTCGCTCAATCGTCAGTTCGGGCCGCGCAGCCACCGCATCCCGCAAGGCATTATACTGCGCGCCGACCCAGCCCGAAACCGCAGGGCTTTGCCAGCCGCCATAGAACGCGAGCAACAGCACGATCAGTGGCAGCCATACCTGCACCAGCGCGCGAAACCAATGGGTCAGCCAAAGGCGTTCCCATTTATATCCGAGCTTGCTCGGCACCGCTTCTTTCTTAGGCGGCTTCACCTTTACCGGCGCCAAATCATGCGCCACCACCATATCTCGTCGCTCAGCTACAAGGGTCAAACCGCGCCCTCCACTAAGCCCGCGCAAAGTGACGGGAAATCCACCCCGCAATGCGCCGCCTGCTCAGGGGCGAGCGAGGTCGCTGTCATCCCGGGCTGCGTGTTCACTTCTAAAATAATCAACCCTGCTAGGCCCTTGGCCTCATCCCAGCGGAAATCAGCGCGGCTCAGCCCCGTGCAGCCCAGCGCCTTATGCGCCCGCTCGGCATAATCCAAGCAAGCCGCAAAAATCTCTTCCGGCAGATCAGCCGGCACAATATGCGTTGAGCCGCCCTCGCTATACTTGGCATCATAATCATACCAACCGCTCACGATGATATCGGTCACCGAAAACGCCTTGCCATCCAGCACCGCCACCGAGAGCTCCCGCCCTGCAACATAGCCTTCAACCATCACCTCGATGGGCATTTCCGGCCCCAGCTGCGGTGGGCCGTTGGCAGCTTCATTTACAAGGTAAATCCCAACCGATGAGCCCTCGTTATTGGGCTTCACCACATAAGGCGGTGGCATCACGTGCCCCGCCTTCACATTCTCGGCCAGCGCAATCAGGCTTTCTGCCACCGGAATACCCGCCGCTGCAAACACTCGCTTGCTCGCTGCCTTATCCATTGCCAAAGCCGAGGCCAAAACGCCCGAGTGGGTGTAGCGATAGCCCAACCATTCCAGCAGCCCCTGCACACAGCCATCCTCGCCAAACCGCCCATGCAGCGCATTAAACACAACCTCAGGATCAACCACAGCAAGCCGCGCGGGCAAATCAGCCCCCGCGTCAACCTCGGTAACGTTGTAACCTTTACTCCGCAAAGCAGCCGCGCATGCCGCGCCCGAATCCAGAGACACCTCGCGCTCAGCCGAAGTGCCACCTTTCAATACCACAATGCGGCTAACAGTCCTGCTCGACATAGCCACCTCAAGCCCCGTTTGCGGGGTTTATTTATGCG
This sequence comes from Paracoccaceae bacterium, assembly GCA_016744015.1. Classification (GTDB taxonomy): domain Bacteria; phylum Pseudomonadota; class Alphaproteobacteria; order Rhodobacterales; family Rhodobacteraceae; genus UBA3077. Next base: position 32,800 of record JADGFD010000005.1, read on the forward strand.
GCGTTTTCGCCGTCTCTACGACTTTAGCCCAAGTGATTCGTTTTTGAAATAGTTTTCTTAAAAATTGAGACACATTGAGAGAACGTCGACCTCCAAACCTTGAAGGAAAAAATTTTGAATTGCCGCCGTCAATTCTCCATTGTCAAATGCAACAGACCCGTCATTTACCCACTTTACGGAATAGTGCGTGCGATCTCCGCGATGAGTTTGCTCATATATGCTGGCTCTTGTGTCCAGCCCGCGGGCGCAGCCTGAGCAACCAATCGCAGCATTTCGCAGCTGAGCTTTTCCCCGCGCAGCGCAGCGAGATACCATTTAATCCAGAACGACCAATCCGACTCGCGACTGTTCAGTAAGGTTGAAATATCACCCCATCGAGCCTCCAGCGGGTTTTCGACATTCGGCCACAGGGCTATTTGCTGCAACTTTTCTCCAGCGATCAATAGCATACAATCCCTCTGAACAACCTCCCAAAACGCAGCGGTAGCCGCCGATGATCGGGCGATATATGCTGCATAGGCAACAGAGGCTTCGTTTTCAGTAGCGGCGGCAACGGCAGCAGCTTCAGCTATCGAAGCGTCCACAGCAAACGCTTCGGCAGCGTAACTAACAGCAGCAGCGGCATTTGGGAGAAACATGTCTCCGATTACGGTATAAGCCGCTGAAGTTAATGCATCAATCGCGTAAGTAAAAGCCGAGTCAAGTGGTGCCGCGAGCATAGCTTCGCCACCATCAGCAAAGGCCAAGGTGGTAGCAAGATTGTGCCCTATCTCATTTTTCGCTTCGCCCAACGAACAATAGGCCAAAGTGCCAGTTGCCAAATTCACCCACAAAAGTGGCAAGGCTGTTAGCTCACTTGTAGCCGCATTCTCTGAAGAGAATAAAAAGTCCAAATAAATGGGCGCCACGCGCATTGCAGCCCGATGCGACACGATCTTTGCAAAGGAGTGCGGCTTGCCATCAAGCCATGCCAGCAAGCTTTTGCGGTCAACAATGTTACTAATATCTACCACGATAGCCATTCAACCTTTACCCATGAGAGTTCAACCCGGATCCCCCACCCGCCGTATCTCCCATTCCAGCTCAATTCCGTCCTTTGCCCGCACTTTTTTCCGCACCATTTCCCCCAGCCCCTCAAGGTCTGCGGCCGTGGCTCCGCCGGCGTTTATCATAAAGTTCGGGTGCATTTCGCTCATTTGCGCCCCGCCGAGGCGGGCGCCGCGTAACCCCGCTTCGTCAATAACCTTCCAAGCTTTCAGGTCGTGCACGTCATCATCCTCTCCCGTAGAGGAGAACCCCGCAGGGTTGCGGAAGGTGGAGCCGCAGGAGCGGTCTTTTACCGGCTGGCTGGCGGCGCGGCTGGCGAGGGCAGATTCCATTTTGGCTTCGATCTCGGCGGGGTTGCCTAGGGGGCCGCGCAGGATAGCTTGGGTGATTGTGGCGTCATCCGGCAAATCGGAATTGCGGTAGGCGAAGCCCATATCTTCGGGCTTTAGGGTCACAACCTTGCCTTGCCGCGTTACCGCCGTTGCCCGCACAAATACGTCCGCCAAGTAGCTACCATAGCAGCCTGCATTCATTTTAATCGCCCCGCCGATACTGCCCGGAATCGTGCGCAAAAACGCGAGGTCTATTCCTGATTCCGCCGCTCGCTTCGCCACCTGCGCATCCAGTGCCGAGGCCCCCACGCGGATCTCGCCGCCGTTAAGAACCTCAAAACTATTAAACTTTGGCCCCAGCCGCACCACAACGCCTTTCACGCCACCATCACGGATGATCAGGTTGGAGCAAACGCCGATGGGCAGCACGGGGATTTCAGGTGGGATGGCCTTCATAAACGCGGCCAAATCGGCCATATGTGCGGGGGTGAAAAGCACCTCGGCAGGGCCGCCGACCCGCAGCCAGCTTAGGCTATCCAGCGCACGGTTTTCAACGAGGCGACCTTCAACAGGCGGTAAATTCTCAATCAGGCTCATGCTTCCCCAGCGCTTTCTTTATATAATAAACCAGCGGCAAGCGGTAAAGTGACAGCCCGACCAGCACAATGGCAAACACCGCCCAGCCGCCAAAGGCTTGCCCGATGAGCCACAGCACATAGGGAAAGCACAAAAGCAGCACCCCGCCGAGGGTAAAGTGCAGCCGGTTATGTGGCAGCATCGCCACAAGATTCACCGCCAGCGCCCAGAGCGACGCCGCCAATACCGCCGTCATCGCGCCCTCCATTTTGCCACCGCTTGATTAAACATATGCCGCAGCATAAGCCGCAGCTGGAAAACCGCAACCGCCAGCATGGCGAGCTGCCAAAACACGCCGTGATTCACCCCAATATAGTAAATCACCGCCGGCAGGGCCAGCACCAGCAGCCGTGCCAAATTCCAGTGGATCCGATAGCGCTGCCCACCCGGAATCATGGCAATGATATTTGCCGAAATCGCCCACAGGCAAGCGGCAATAAAGCTGCTCATACCAAGGCGGCAGGTAGCCCATTGGCCCAAGCCGAAATGGTGCCCGCCCCGAGGCAGATCACCATATCACCGGGTTTGGCTTCTGCCTTTACCAGCGCGGCAAGGCCACTTTCCCCATCAATCACGGTCGCATCTTTATGCCCGTGGGTAACGAGACCAGCCGCGAGCGTCACATGGTCCACCCCTTCGATCGGGGCCTCTCCGGCAGCAAATACCGGCGCAATTACGGCCATATCGGCATCATTAAAGCAGCTGCAAAACTCCTCAAACAGGTCCGCTAGGCGGCTAAACCTGTGCGGTTGATGCACAGCAATCACGCGGCCCTCGGTGCTTTCCCGCGCGGCTTTTAGCACGGCGGCAATTTCTACCGGGTGGTGGGCGTAATCATCAATGATGCTCACACCATTCAATTCGGCCACACGGGTAAAGCGGCGGTTCACCCCGCCAAAAGCCTTAAGCGCGGCCCTAATTTCTTCGGCGGTTACGCCCAAATGTAGCGCCGTGGCAATGGCCGCTGTCGCGTTCAGCACGTTATGATCACCGGGCATGGGCAGCTCTAGCCCCTTGATAGAGCCAACCTTCATGGCCACATCAAAATAGGCTTTTCCACCTTTGTAATGCAGGTTTTTCACCCGCACATCGGCTTGGGGGTTCAAGCCATAGGTCAGCACACGCCGGTCAGTTATCCGGCCCACAAGGGCCTGCACCTCGGGGTGGTCAATGCAGCACACCGCCACACCGTAAAACGGGATATTGCTTACAAAAGTATAGAAGGCCTCACGCAGCGCATCAAAGCTGCCATAATGGTCCATATGCTCGGGGTCGATATTCGTTATAATGGCAATGGTCGCAGGCAGGCGGTTAAAGGTGCCATCGCTCTCGTCGGCCTCCACCACCATCCAGTCACCGCTGCCCATGCGGGCATTGGAGCCATAGGCATGAATAATGCCGCCATTGATCACCGTTGGGTCCATGCCGCCGCCATCAAGCAGCGCGGCCACCATCGAGGTTGTGGTGGTTTTACCATGCGTGCCGGCCACCGCCACATTGCTTTTGAGGCGCATCAGCTCGGCCAGCATTTCGGCGCGGCGCACTACGGGCAAGCCCCGGGCGCGGGCGGCATCTAGTTCCGCATTGCCGGGTTTAATCGCGGTAGAGACCACAATCACCTCGGCGCCCTCAAGGTTTTCGGCCTTCTGGCCAATAAAAACCTCAGCACCTTTTTCGGCCAAGCGCCGCGTGATCGGGCTTTCCTTCAGGTCTGAGCCTTGCACCCTATAGCCGTGGTTCATCAGCACTTCGGCAATGCCGCTCATGCCAATGCCGCCAATGCCTACAAAGTGGATCGGGCCGATATCATGGGGCAAACGGGTCTGGCTGTTCATACGGGGGTTCCTAAGGTTTCCACCAAGGTGGCAAGGCGTTTGGCGGCATCAGGCCGGCTTAGCTCCAGCGCGGCCTCACTCATGCTTTGCGCCAAATCGGGGGCTGAAAGAATACCGCCGATATGCTTTGCCAAGCCCTCTGGCGTCAAGTCTTTCTCTTGTATCACAATCGCCCCATGCGCGGCTTTCAGCCCAGCAGCATTGGCGGTTTGGTGATCATTGGTGGCAGCCGCCAGCGGGATCAATATAGAAGGCCGCCCGATCACGGTTATATCGGCCACGCTGGAGGCCCCAGCGCGCGCGATGACCAGTTGGGCTTGGGCCAGCCGTTTTGGAATATCGTCAAAAAACGGCTGCACATCGGCGCGAATGCCGAGCGCCTCATAGGCGGCCACCGCACCGGCATTATCGGCATCGCGCGCTTGGTGCGAAACAATCAGGCGGTCTTGCAAGGCTTGCGGTAGCAAAGCCAGCGCCTTGGGCACATTCATCATAATGCTCGCCCCTTGCGAGCCGCCAAACACCAACAAATTCATCGGATAATCCCCCGGCGCTATATAGGGTGAGCCCGCCTTGGCCTGCACGTTTTCCCGCACGGGGTTGCCTGTGTGCTCGGCCCTCACGCCTTTGGGTAGCTCCGTGGGCCATACCGAGCAAGCCACCATATCAACGCGGGTCGCAAACACCTTGTTCACGCGGCCAAGCACGCCATTTTGCTCATGCACCATACGCGGCAAGCGCATAAGCCACGCCGCCGCCATAGCCGGAATGGCGGGGTATCCGCCAAAGCCAACCACCACGCTGGGCTTGTCAGCCCGAAAGCTACGCCATGCTTTAAAGCTACCCGCGGCAATGCGCGGCAGCACCATAAGCTTTGCCAGCGCACCGCCCCGCGCCGTGGTGGCAGATTTCACAACCTCGCGGGTTACCGCCTCAGGAAAGCCGCCGGAATACCGCGCCCCGCGCAGATCAGTTGAAAGCTTCACCCGCCAGCCCTTGGCCAGCATTTCCTCGGCCAAAGCCTGCGCGGGAAACATATGCCCACCCGTGCCGCCAGCCGCGATCACCAATAGGGGCTTCATACCCGCCCTCCGAGAATATCACCCATATCACCCTGCACCCGCTTGCGGGTCATCACCATAAGTAGGCCCATCATTATACCCGCCGCCAAAAGCGACGAGCCACCATAACTCACGAAAGGCAGCGTCATGCCCTTAGCCGGTAAAAGACGCACGGCAACACCAAGGTTAATAAGCGCCTGCGCCCCCAGCACTGTGGCCAAGCCAACGCCGGAAAGCCGGATAAACATATCCCGCTCGCGGCGCAGGCGCAGCAGGGCGCGCATGGTGAGAAACATAAACAGCGCGATGATCACCAGCGTAAAAATCAGCCCGAATTCCTCGGCGGCTACGGCAATAATAAAGTCGGTATGGGCGTCTGGTAGCGTCCACTTTACGCTTCCGCGCCCGATGCCCACGCCAAACAGGCCACCATCCTGAATGGCGGTGGTGGCATAGCCGATCTGGGTTTGCGGGTCTATTTCTGCTAGCAAAAAGCCATCAATCCGCTTGGCCACGTGCGCCACCGTATTGTAAGCTAGCAAACCGCCGCCAACCACCAAAGCGCCCAGCGTGATGATCAGCTTTTTGGGCGCACCGCCAACAAAAAAGATCGTGGTCCAACTGGCCACAATGAGCGCCGCTTGGCCGTAATCTGGTTGCACAACCAGAATACCGACAATTGTAGCCGCAAAAATAAACGAAATCACTCTGCCCGGCGGGCCTGCGATATCTGTGCTGGCGGCTAGCAGCCATGCAGCCGTAACGGCAAATAAGGGTTTTATGAACTCAGAAGGTTGTATCGAGCCAAGCCCGAAGGAATACCAGCGGATCGCACCTTTACCATAATCAGTTCCGAGCCACGGCAGCAAAGCCAGTGCCACCAGCACCACAACAAACCCGATCACCGCCCAGCGCCGGGCGGCTTTTACGCTCAGCGTCGAGATATAAAGCATAGCGGCCAAGCCAATGATGCCATAAACCGCTTGCCGCTCCACATAAAAAAACCTTGGCTTGCCTTGGTCCAGCGCTAAGGGCGGCGAAGCAGCCAGAGCCAGCAACATGCCGATAAGAAACAGCGCAAACACCGCTGCAATTGAAAGGCGGTCAACCGTGCGCCACCACTCGGGAAGGCCGGATTCACGCTCATGTGGCGCTTGCGCACCATGTACCATTTCTGTCATGGGAGACTGCTCTTCCTCATGCTTATCATCGCTGCCCGATTCCGGGTCTTGCGCGTATTACTGTCAGCTTAGCGAATCGGCCCGTGCAAATCCAGCCAAATATTTGGCTATACAGGCCCCTCGGGATTCGCCTATTATCAAAAAAATACCACAAGGCCGCGCCATGACAGCACCCCATCCTCGCCGAAAAGGCCTTATCATCCTTTCTATGCCCCGCTCCGGTAGCTCTTGGCTGGCGTCCCTAACCAATGCCACTGGCCAAATGGGCGTGGTAGATGAATGGCTGGATTTTACCCATTTAACCCCACCCAAAGGCCCCAAGGGTCGCCCTGTGCTTAACGAAAAAATCCTGCGCGCGGCCCGCACGGATAACGGAAATTTTGCGGTTAAAATATTTCCACGCCAGCTGTTGCAGGTGATAGATGAATACGAGTTTGATTTTATACGCCGCGCGATGCGTGAGCATGAAACCAAGCTGGTTTTGCTTGAGCGAACTGATCGGAAAGCCCAAGCTGTTTCGCTTGTCCGCGCCATGCAAACGGGCCAATGGCGGGGCGAGCAGCCCGCGAGCAAAGCCCCGAAATATAACTTTGGCGCGCTGGCGCAGGCATATTTTCATATTTGCCGAGGCTATGATTTTTGGCGTTCATATCTTACCTTACAGGGCTTTCCCTATCAGCACTTCACCTATGAAGATATGTTAAGCAATCCAGCGCCCTATCTTAAGTTAGTTTCCAGCCATTTTGGTGAGCCGGTTCCAGTTGGCGAGAGCACCCAAGAAATTCAGCGTGATCCGCTCTCAAGTGAGTGGCTAGAAACGTTTGAGGACGACCTTAAGACGTATGGCGTGCCCGCCAGTGCGTATCAGCAATCTCAGCCAGAAAAAGGCTTTGCCAATGCCTTAAAAGTGCTGCAGGGAAAGCCGGCTAAAATTGGGCGGTTTGGCTATAGCAACTAAGCTAGCAACGCCCCTCTGCGGCGACCCTTCGGGCCACCTTATCGGCGCGGGCCGTGGTGCCCAGCCGCTAGTATCGCCCAAGCTCTACGTGCACGCGGGCCAGCTCGGCCCCGTTGGCATCCAGCGCAATCACATCAGCCATATAGCGGTTACCGCGCCCGCCAGAGCATGGCGGCAGATAGCCCGGCGAGGCATATTGCCCCGTTGAGCGCGCGGCGGAGAGCACCTCTGTTCCTTCAGGCAAATCGGCTGTCATCCCCGGCACCGAAGGCAGCACCGCACTGGAACCGCTGACTTGAAAGCCGATCACACCGTGGCCACCATTGTTGGCCAAGGGTCCATAGCTTTTATCATTAAATTCAACCCGCATTTGCGTGGTGCCAGCAGGCAGGCCCTGTAAAATGATCATCGGAGTGGCACCATTGCCATTAAACAAATGGCATTGCTGGCCACCCGGCACATCAACACCATCCCATGGCGGGCTTAGTTCAGCAGTGAAGCTTTGCGCTGTGGCGGCACTTGCGGCCACAAGCAGAGCGGCAATCAAAACATTTTGCACAAAAGACCTCCCGCTGGGTCTTTACTATAGCACGCTTAGCCCGCAGCCTCAACTGCCGCCACTATCTCGTTGACCACTGCGCGTAAAAGCGCCTCGTCGGTGCACTCGCCCATCACACGAATAAGCGGCTCAGTGCCGGATTTACGGATAAGCACACGGCCGTTTTCGCCAAAGCGTGCCTCGCCCTCCTTAATGGCGGCTTGCACAGGCGTGGCTTCCAAAGGCGCGCTACCTGCGGTGAAGCGCACATTCACCAGCAATTGCGGCACCGGCTCAAACACCTGTGCCAATTCGCTGGCTTTCTGACCAGTATCCACCATTGCGCGCAAAAATTGCAGCGCGGCGATCAACCCGTCTCCTGTGGTCACATAATCGCGCAGCACAATATGGCCGGATTGTTCCCCCCCAAGATTATAGCCCCCTGCCCGCATGGCCTCTACCACGTAGCGATCACCAACATTGGTGCGGAGCAACTTTAACCCATTGGACTCCATATGGCGCTCCAGCCCGAGATTGCTCATCACGGTGGCCACCAGTGTTTTGCCCTCAAGCCTGCCCTCGGCGGCCATACGCGTGGCGATCAACCCCATAAGCTGGTCGCCATCTGCCACCTTGCCGGTTTCGTCAATAATCATCAGGCGGTCGGCGTCTCCGTCAAGGCAGATGCCAAGATCCGCCCCCTGCTCAACCACCAGCCGCTGAGCTAGCTCTGGCTTGGTGGAACCGCAATTATCATTAATATTAAAACCGTCTGGCTTTACGCCAATAGGCACCACATCGGCCCCAAGCTCCCACAGCACTTCGGGCGCTGTGCGGTAGGCCGCGCCATTGGCGCAATCAATCACCACCTTTAGCCCGTCAAGCCGGAAGCGGCGCGGGAAGGTGGTTTTGGCAAATTCCATATAGCGGGTGCGGTCGCCCTCAACCCTGTGGGCGCGGCCAATTTTCGTGGCGTCCACCAATGCAGGCTCGGCCTCGAGCAGGGCCTCAATGGCGTGTTCGGCTTCGTCTGAGAGCTTAAACCCGTCGGGACCAAAAAACTTGATTCCGTTATCATGGTGCGGGTTATGCGAGGCTGAAATCATAATGCCGATATCGGCCCGCATGGAGCGGGTGAGCATGCCAACGGCGGGGGTTGGCACCGGGCCAAGCAGATAGGCATCCATGCCCACGCTAAGCAAACCAGCCACCAGCGCGTTTTCGATCATATAGCCCGAGCGACGGGTATCTTTACCGATAATCACCCGCTTGCTGCCCGCATGGGACGCAAAATATTGCCCCACAGCCGCCCCGAGTTTAAGCGCCATTTCGGCGGTCATCGGGTGGGTATTGGCCTTGCCGCGCACACCATCGGTGCCAAAATACTTACGGTTCATCTACGCCTCGATATTAAGCGCGCTCCACAGCGCAATAGCCTGTCTGGTTTCAGCAATATCATGCACCCGAAGCATCTGCACCCCCTGATTAAGGCCTTCCAGCCCCAGCGTGATTGAACCGGCAAAACGCCGCTCAGGCGCTGGCTGGTTGGCAATTTTGCCAATCATCCCCTTGCGGGACACCCCGAGTAATAGGGCACAGCCAAGCCCGTGAAACAGGCTAACCCCGCGTAGCAGTGCCAAGTTGTGGGCATGGGTTTTCCCAAAGCCTATGCCGGGGTCTACCATGATGCGGGCGCGAGATATTCCGGCGGCCTCACAGGTTTCAATGCGTTCATGTAAATAATCAAAAACGTCCAGCAAGACATTGTTATATATTGGATTACTTTGCATAGTTTCGGGCGTACCAACTGCGTGCATAAGGCAAACTGCCGCGCCGCTTTCTGCGGCCGTTTTCAGGCTTTCCGGGTCAAATGTTAGCGCCGTAACATCATTAAATAACCCCGCCCCTGCGGCAAGCGCGGCCTTGGCCACTGCCGCTTTTCGGGTATCCACCGAGATCGGGCCAAGCCCCTTTGCCGTGAGCGCCTTTACCACCGGCACGACCCGCGCGGCCTCCTCTTCAGAAGGCACAAACTCCGCGCCGGGTCGGGTGGATTCCCCTCCAATATCAATGATATCCGCGCCCTTGCTCAACAACTCAATAGCGTTTTCAACCTCGGCTCCCGCATGCAGTCCACCATCCGAAAAGCTATCAGGCGTGACATTAAGAATGCCCATGATTGAAGGGCTATCCATTGAGATGCCACAAATCGGCGGGCGCGGGGTGGTGAGGCGGTTTAAAACCGTTGCGGGAACGTCCTCAGCAGAGATAACCTCACTAAAACCATCTCGCCGCACATGCTCAACCCGCTCAAACCAAAGCGGGCGACCGGCAAGGCGGAAGGCATGCAGCGGGGCGTCTCGCTGCACCAATGGCCGATAATAATCAGTCATCTTTCCACTTGATAGAACAGCCGATTGAAGGCGTTTGCACGGTTGGCCCGTTGCCAGTTTCGGCAACGAGCATCATCGCTTCGATCATCTCGCGCGGCTCATCTTCAGGGCTCGGACTACGGCCAGAAGCGTCTAGCCGCCCACGAAATTGCAGCTCGCCCCTTGCATTGTAGCCAAAGAAATCCGGTGTGCAGACCGCGCCGTAAGCCTTTGCAACCGTTTGGCTTTCATCATGAAGATAAGGGAAGGTGAAGCCTTGTTCTTCGGCAAATTTCACCATGTTATCAAAGCTGTCATCGGGGTAGGATTCAGCGTCATTGGCGCAAATAGCGGCCACGCCAAAACCCATGTCTTGCAGCGCTTTGCCATCACGGGCCAGCTTGGAAGCAATGGCGATCACATAGGGGCAGTGGTTGCAGATATACATCAAAACCAACCCTTTTTGACCCATCAAGCTATCACGCGTGTGGCGGTTGCCTTGGGTGTCGGGGAGGTCAAAATTTGGTGCTTTGGCACCAAAATCGCATATGGGGGGCTGTGCGGCCATGTTAATCTCCTATCTTTGGGGGGGCGTTTGCGCTAACAGCGCCCACGGCTACGCCTAATTTATCAATAGGTTCCGTGAGTCCAATCAGCAAGGCGCGCTTTGCATCAAACGCGCGGGCCAACCAAACAGCCAGAGCGGCGGGAGCCATATCTTTGGGGTGAGGCACTGCGTCCATCACAATTTTGCTCGGCGCCCAGACCGAAAGCTGCGCGTGCTTCATGGCCCAGTCAAGCTCTGTGCGACTATCCACCACCACGCAACGGCTATCTTTGCCAGCTAAAACCCATGCGTTTTGCTCCATTGAAAGCAAGTTAATGCGCCGCTGCACCAATGGCGCGGCGCTTTGCGGGGCCGCTTCCAAAGCTGGCTCAACGCAAATAATGGTAGGCAGATCGTGCCTTTCAATGGCATCCAGCCAAGCACCAAGATTCGGGCCATGCAGCACTTCATTGCTAAGGCACACCACCAGCGGGTGCGGCGTGGCATCCACCTTTTCCACCTCAACCGGATGGATGGTTTTAGCCCCGTGCCGCATGCGCACAATTTCAACGCCCAGCGTGCCGGGAATGCGGTCCAGCTTTTCGATCCGCACAAAGGCGCGCACGGCGCGGGCATCCTCCAAGCAGCGCTCAGCCACGCGTTCGGCCAGCGTTTCCAACAGGTTGATGCGCTCTGTGGTGAGCTGAAGCTCAATCGCTTCCGTGATGGTGTCATAAGAAATCACCTTATCGACATCATCATCCCGCGCGGCATCATGGCGCGAAACCTCAAGCACCACATTAAACCGAACGCGCTGTTCTACCCCACGCTCGCTTTGAAATGCCCCGATTTCAACCTCGCGCTCATAATCGCGCACCGAGATCCTATCAAGCGGCGCGCCTTTAGCCGTAGCCGCTGCACGCACATTGGGTGCCTCAAAGGCAATTGCGGTTTCGTCCATGGTTTTCCCCTCGCCTTTTATAAGCATTTAACCGCTCAGGCCATAAAATAGCCCGATTCGTCAACTATTTTGCCCCAATAGCGGCAATCGGCCGCTTGAATAATTGCCGCCACCCTGCCAGATTACTGACAACCAAAGGACGACAAATGACTCTTTCCATTTTTCGTAACTCGTTTTTGAGTGTGTTTTTTCTTCTGATCTCAAGCATATCTGCGCAAGCAGCCTGCCCAGCACCGCTGCAAGGCAGCTCTTATGACCGCCAAATAAACCGCGGCTCGATCAATCAGGATCTGTTTAACCGCGCAGTGCTTTATTACACCAATAAAATCCGCTGCCGTCGTGGCTTGCCGCTGTTTAGTTCCACGCGTGATGTTATTGGCGCAGCCAATACCCACGCGCGCAACATGACTCGCACCCGCACCTATAGCCACAATGTAAGTGTGGCGGGCGCTCAAGATTTGCGCCAGCGTATGCGCACACAAACGCGCAACTTCCGCACGGCAGGTGAAAACATTGCCAAAAACTTTGTTTATGTCTTGAATGGTCGGCCTTATATTCCCGCAGATAATTGCGCGTTTCGCTACCTATCCACCCGCCAGCCGGTGCCGGTTCACACTTATCGCAGCTTGGCCCAAGAGTTGGTGGACTCTTGGGAAAACTCGCGTGACCACCTCGTGAATATTGTGAACCGTCGCTATACTCGCATGGGGGCCGCCTTTGGGATAGACCGCCGCGGGCAGCTTTGTGGTGAGGTGTATGCCAGTCAGGTTTTTGCGGGGTAATGCACCCAGCTAAACCGCGCCTACACCATCTAAAAACAGCTTGGCGACCACGGCGGCATAGTCGCGGCGGGCGCTTTCAGCTTCTTGCCTATTCCACATAAAATACCAGTTGGTCATGCCAAAGAGAGACATGGTCACCGCGTGCAATTTATCATCCGCGATGCTTGGCGCGGTGGTTTTAATGGCGTGGGAAATCTTGGTAATAAGCTGGCGCTGGATGGTATTTATCTCGGCTTGCTGCGCATGGCTCAGTACATCGCGGCTATTGATCAATATCCGGTGAAGGTCATCCGCGCCTGCATAGGCCAGTAGAATTTCGGTTACGACAGCGCTTAAGTATTCCCGCGCCGCCGCTGGCGGCACCGCGTCTACAACCTCGTTCAACCCTACCAAATGGCAGGTGAGAATATCAAACAGCAGCTCCGCTTTGCCCGCATAGTAGTGATAGATCAGGGCTTTGGATATCCCGCAGGCCTTGGCAATGGTACTCATCGAAGCGCGATCAACCCCCTGCGCGGCAAAAATCCGTGCCGCCGCTATGCGAATGGCGATACGCTTTTCATCGTGATCTTTGGCAATTGTCCGTGCCATACTTACTCCTTGGGGCGGTTATCCACCACCCGCACTGCCTTGCCTTGTGAGCGCGCAACGCCCCCCGGTTCAGTCACGTCTACCAGAGCCGAGACCCCAACGATAGATTTGATTTTCTTGGTCAGACAGCGAGCGCTTTCCGCCCGCGCATCAGCATCGGCCATGTCCTCTGTCGCTTCTACATGCACCATCATCACGTCCATCCGGCCTGCCCGCGTTAGCTCTATCTGGAAATGCGGCGCGAGGCTGTCCACCGTCATTATTTGCTCTTCAATCTGGGTTGGAAACACATTCACCCCCCGCAAAATAATCATATCATCTGTGCGCCCTGAGATCTTTTCCATCCGTCGCATACTGCGCGCGGACCCCGGCAATAGCCGCGTTAAATCTCGCGTGCGATAGCGGATAATCGGGAAGCCCTCCTTGGTGAGCGTGGTAAACACCAGCTCGCCCTGCTCACCGTCAGCCACCACCTCGCCAGTTTCGGGGTTGATGATTTCGGGGTAAAAATGGTCTTCCCAAATGTGCAGCCCGTCTTTGGTTTCCACACATTCATTCGCCACCCCCGGCCCCATGACTTCAGACAGCCCGTAAATATCCACCGCGTGCATATCAAAAGCGGCCTCGACTTCGGAGCGCATGGCATTTGTCCACGGCTCGGCCCCAAAAATGCCGACCTGCAAGCTGCTTTCGCGCGGGTCTCGGCCTTGCTTGCGGTATTCATCCAGAATCGAAAGCATATAGGATGGCGTCACCATAATGGTGCTGGCCTGAAAATCCTCGATCAAGCGCACTTGGCGATTGGTCATGCCGCCACTTACCGGCACCACCGTGCAGCCCAAACGCTCGGCACCATAATGTGCGCCCAAACCGCCGGTAAATAGCCCGTAGCCATATGAAATATGCACCACATCACCGGGCCTTGTACCGCTGGCGCGCATCGAGCGGGCCACGACATCAGCCCATGTGGAAATATCGTTTTTGGTGTAGCCAACCACGGTGGGCTGGCCCGTAGTGCCAGATGAGGCATGCACCCGCGCGATTTGCTCACGGGGCACGGCAAAGAGGCCAAACGGGTAGTTGTCCCGCAGGTCTTGCTTAACCGTAAAGGGGAATTTCGCGAGGTCGGCCAAGCTATGCAGATCATCAGGATGGACCCCAGCCGCGTCAAAGCTCGCCCGATAAAACGGCACGTTTTTATAGGCATGGTTCAGCGACCATTGCATCCGCTTTAGCTGCAACGCCTGAATTTCATCCAAGGACGCTATCTCGATCGGGTCTAAATCCTTACGGTTTGGCGTTAAGTCATTCATGCGTCTGTCTCCTCAAAATGCTGCCCGCGGATCACCCTTGAGCCGCCACGAAATTCTGCGATTAAATCGCCGTTTTGGTTGGTGATCCGCACATCGTAAATGCCCGAGCGCCCCGTGCGCGCGCGCTCTACTGCGTGGGCCGTTAGCATGTCACCCGCATAGGCGGGTGCCGAATAGGTCATCGAGTTATGCTGGGCCACGGCCACCTGATTATAGCTATTGCAGGCCAGCGCAAAAGCGCTATCGGCCAGCGCATAGCTTATGCCGCCATGGCAGGTTTTGTGACCGTTACAATGCTGCACTTCCAGCTTCATTGAAACCATGGCCTCGCCCGGCGCAATGCGCTCACAGGTCATGCCCAGCCAGCGCGAGGCTTCATCGGCCTGCCACATCACATCACGCGCACGCTCGGCCCGCTCTTGTGCAGAAATTTTGGCCATATTGGCTCTCCCCGTTTCTTTTTTCCCACTTTACATAGGCTGACCATGCGGTCAATAGTAACCTAAAAAGGGAGCTGCCATGCCGATTGTAATTACCAAGCTGGTCGAGGGCGTTTTATATGTCACCATAAATAACCCGCCGGTAAACGCCACCTCACTGGCCGTGCGCCAAGGGCTGATGCGGGCTGTGGCTGAAGCAAAGGATGCCCGCGCCGTGGTGCTGGCCTGCGAGGGCCGCACGTTTATCGCGGGCGGGGACATCACCGAGTTTGACAAGCCAGCAGAAGAGCCGCTGCTGCCGGATGTTGTGGCCGCCATCGAGCAAAGCCCCGCCCCGTGGATCGCACTGCTTTATGGCACTGTGTTGGGCGGGGGCCTCGAAATCGCACTGGGTTGCTGCCATCGCATCGCGCTAAACGGCACGCGATTTGCGCTGCCGGAGGTTAGCATTGGGCTCATTCCCGGCGCCGGGGGTTCACAGCGCCTGCCCCGCTTGGTGGGGTTTGAGCTGGCCTGTGAAATGGCGACAACGGGCAAAATGATAGAGGCCGAACGCTTTAAAGCTGCGGGCGGCGTGGATGTAATAACCCATGATCTTGCCCGCGCGGCCCGCGTGCTTTTGCAGAACCTGCCCGAAAGGCCCGCCCCGATCCCGGCCCACCCCTGCCCGCAACCTTCCCGTGCCTTTCTGGAGGCCACCCGCACCAAACTCGCTAAATCCGCCAAGGGGGCACAGGCCCCGTTTCATAATCTTGATGCTCTGCTCTGGGCTTGCGAAACCGACTTTGAGGTGGGCCAGCCGCGCGAGCGCGCCCAGCATTTAGAATTACGGAAATCAGCCGAATCCAAAGCGCTCCGCCACAGTTTCTTTGCCGAGCGCGCAGCGGCCAAGCCGAGCGCCATCAAAGAGGCCGCGCCACGCGAAATTAGCGAGGTTGCCATTGTTGGCGGCGGGTTGATGGGCGCAGGCATAGCCGCCTCAATGCTGTTTGCAGGGCTAAAGGTCGTGCTGCTTGAGGTCAGTGCCGAGGCTGCACAAGCGGGCCGAGGCCGTGTGGAAAGCATTTTGGAAGGCGCGGTAGAACGCGGTAAATTAGACGCAACTAATTTACCGCGTCTTCAGGAACGCCTGATCACAACCGATGATTACACAAAGGCCCGGAATGCCGATCTTGGGTTGGAGGCGGTGTTTGAAGACCTCACCGTCAAGCAAGGGGTTATCGGCAAACTTGCGCGCGCCCTGCCCGCCAGTGCCATCCTTGCCACCAACACCTCCTACCTTGACCCCCATGCCATTTTCAAAGGCATCCCAAACCCCGCCCGCTGCCTTGGCCTGCATTATTTTTCGCCTGCGCATATTATGAAGCTGGTTGAGATTGTGGCGCTCAAAAGCACCTCGGCTGAAACCCTCGCCACGGGGTTTGCACTGGCCAAGCGCCAAGGCAAAACGCCCGTGCTTTCGGGGGTATGCGATGGCTTTATCGGGAACCGGATGCTCGCCGCCTATCGCCGCGCCGCTGATTACCTGCTGGCCGATGGCGCTTTACCCGCCCAAATTGATGCCGCCATGCGCGGCTTTGGCATGCCCATGGGGCCTTATGAATTGCAAGACCTTACGGGGCTGCAAATTTCCTATGCCAACCGCCAGCGGCAGGCTTTGAGCCGCCCAAAAGACGAGCGCTATGTGAACATCGGCGACCAATTGGTGGAGATGGGCCGCACGGGCCAGCGGGCGGGCAAGGGCTGGTATCTCTATGATGGGGGCCGCGCGCCACTGGAAGACCCAGATGTCATAAGCCTGATTAAAGCCAACGCTACGCGCCAGCTTACCTTTTCTGACCAAGACATCGTAGAGCGGCTTATGGCGGCGCTCATCAATGAAGGCCAGCGCATTCTGGATGAAGGCGTCGCCGCTGCGGCGGGTGATATCGACGTGGTCAAAATGCTCGGCTACGGCTTTCCGCGTTGGCGGGGCGGGCCTATGCATTACGCTGAAACCCTGCCGAACCTTTCTGAAATGGTGGCGGCACTGGCCGCCCAAAGCCCCGGCTCCTGGGTGCTGGCTGACAAATTTAAAGGATAGACCATGTTGCAAATCAACTCTTTCGTTGCCGGAAAATGGGTGGCTCCTAGTGCGAAAGCACGCCCGATATACTCGGCGGTCACAGGTGGGAAAATTGCCCAAGCAGGGAGCACCCTAGACACCCAAGCCATGCTCGACCATGCCCGTAACGTGGGCGGCCCCGCCCTGCGCAGACTTACCTTCCATGACCGCGCCCGCCGCCTAAAGGCGCTGGCACTGCACCTGAAAGCCCATAAAAAGCCGCTTTATGCGCTCAGCTATACCACTGGCGCCACCCATGCCGATAGCCAGATAGACATTGACGGCGGCATTACCACCATGCTGGTTTTCGCCTCCAAAGGGCGGCGGGAGTTGCCCGATGCCCATGTTTATCTGGATGGTGAGCTAGAGCAGCTCTCTCGAAATGGCAGCTTTATGGGGCAGCATATTTGCACGCCCATGCTGGGGGCAGCGGTGCACATAAACGCTTATAATTTTCCGGTCTGGGGCATGCTTGAAAAGCTCGCGCCAGCGCTGCTGGCTGGGGTGCCAGCGATCATTAAGCCCGCGACATCCACCGTGCATGTGGCCGAGGCGGCGTTTCGGATTATGGTGGAAAGCGGCATTTTTCCAGAAGGCTCCATCCAGTTTATTGCTGGTGGTTCAGGAGGGCTGCTTGGCCAGCTAGGTGCGCAGGATTCCGTCGCCTTTACCGGCTCGGCAGATACCGCGCTCATGCTGCGCTCTTCCAAGCACCTGTTGCAAAACTCGGTGCGCTTTACGGCCGAGCAAGACAGCCTGAACGCCTCTATCCTTGGCCCCGACGCCACTGTCGACACACCGGAGTTTGGCTTGTTTATTGATGAAGCCTACCGCGAGATCACCACCAAAGCGGGGCAAAAATGCACCGCCATCCGGCGGATACTTGCACCAGAAGCGCTGGTGGAGCCCGTGATTGAGGCGCTATCAGCCAAGCTTGATAATATGGTAATAGGTGATCCAAGCGCACGGGAAACCACCATGGGGGCGCTGGTTTCAGAGTCCCAGAGGGCCGATGTGCAAGCGCGGCTACAGGTGCTGGAAGCTGAGGCAACACGGGTGTATGGCACGGACGATGCTCCACTGGAGCACGGCGCCTTTATGGCCCCACAGCTCCTCCACTGCACCGACCCCGATGTGGCAACCTCCATTCACGAAGTCGAGGCCTTTGGCCCCGTTTCCACCATCATGCCCTACCGCGACCTGCCCCACGCAGCAGCGCTTGCCAACCGTGGCGGTGGCTCGCTGGTGGCCTCGGTCATCACCCATGACCCAAGCGTGGCCAGCACGCTTGCCATGGGCATTGCCGCCAATCACGGGCGGCTCTATTTTAACGATCGGGATTCTATGGCCGAGGCCACAGGTCATGGCTCCCCCCTGCCCCATATGGTGCATGGCGGCCCCGGCCGCGCAGGTGGCGGCGAGGAGATGGGCGGCGTGCGCGGCGTTATGCATTATATGCAACGCACTGCGGTGCAAGGCTCTCCCCGCATCCTTTCTGCTGTTGGCCAAACATGGCTCCCCGGCGCGCCTACAATAGATGCCAAGCGACACCCTTTCCGCCGCAGCTTTAACGAGCTTAAGCTGGGCGAAAGCCTACTCACCGACGCGCGGGAAATCACGCTAGACGACATCGAGCACTTCGCCAACTTCACGGGTGATACCTTCTACGCCCACATGGATGAGGTCGCCGCCAAAGCCAACCCCTTCTTCCCCGGCCGTGTGGCCCATGGCTACCTGCTGCTCTCCTTCGCCGCTGGCCTGTTTGTAGAGCCAAGCCCGGGGCCAGTGCTGGCCAATACGGGGCTCAACAACCTGAGCTTCCAAAAGCCTGTGAGCGCAGGTGATAGCGTGCGAGCGCGCCTCACAGTTAAACGCAAAACCAAGCGGACAGAAGATTACGGCGAAGTGCGCTGGCATGTGGAACTACGTAACCAAGATGAGGACATGGTCGCCACTTACGAGCTCCTCACGATGGTCGCCTATAGCACAGAGACTTAAGGCCAGCGCCCTGACCGAAGGGAAGATTTTTCGCAGGGGGGTCAATCCCCCCAAGGAAAATTCACCAGCTAGTCGTTTTCTTCAAATCTGTCGCCCAACGCCTTGCGCAAACCATCCCGCACAATCACATCCGCATCTTTGGCGAGGTCCTTTCGAGTCGGATAATCAGCGGCCTTCAACGGCTCATGAAATATCACCCGCACGCGGCCACCCATTGACAGCCCAAGAATAACCTTGGCATGGTCCGCAAATTCCATATCCCCCCACCAGCCATAAAAACGCTTGTCTTTACCCTTGGGTGGAAAATAAGCCACCGTAACTGGCTGCACCCACATAAGGTCTTTCAGCTTGTCCGTATGAAACACACCAAAAAGCGTGGATTTAAACGGGAGGACCCTCAACCCGTCAGAACTTGTGGCCTCGGGGAAAACACAAAGTTTGTCTCCAGCTGCAATCCGCTGACCCAATTGCTTTTGCTGCTTCTGAGCCTCGCTGGATTTGCGCTCGATAAACAGCGTGCCGGTAACCCGCGCCAGCCAACCAATAACCGGCCAACTGGCCACCTCAGCTTTAGACACAAAATGAATATGCGCCGCGCTATGCAGCACAAATATATCGGTCCACGACGTATGGTTGGCCACAATTGCACCACCATGGGTCATTTCTTCGCCCTGAACTTCCAACCTAAGCCCCATAATCGAATGGCCAATACGCGCCCAAAGCCGCACCACACCACCGCTCAGCTTATCGCCGCCTACAAGCTTTTCAAGCAGCTTGGCCAAGGCCCAGAGCAGCACCAGCTCCAGCGTAATAATCCCGTAAATCACCAGCCGAAACCCGAGCCTAAGCCAGCCAAACAGCCCTAGTTTAGGGTAGGGTAGCGGCTCAACGCCTTTCCAATACACCATTTAATCCCGCTCCCTGCCGTAAAAATCTTTATACCGCGCAACCATGCGGGCGGTGTCCATTATCAGGCATACGTCCATCGTATTAAAACCCTTATCCATAAACGCCCCATCCCCCACAAAGCCGCCCAGCCGCAGGTAGGCTCGAATGAGCGGGGGTATTTGCTTAAGCGCCGCCCGCTGATCCACCGCGCCCCATGGCATTTGATCGAGCGAAATATAGGATTTTGAGCGCACCCGAAGGTCTTCCGGCGCGAGGTGCTTGTGGTACAAATACGTTAGCGCCTGCTTTAATGGTGCCGTTTCAGTGCCCGGAAAAGATGCCACGCCAAACAAGATATCAATTTTGTGGTGGGTCACATATTTACCCAGCGCGTCCCAAAGCAAATGCATGCCGCCCCCGCCACGATAATCTTTCGCAACGCAGGAGCGCCCAAGCTCCAGCGCGCGCCGGGTGTCGAGCTTTTCGAGATCAAACTCGCTGGCACCGTAAAAGCCGATGCCCTTGGCAGCCATGCCGCTCCGCATCAGGCGATAGGCTCCAACCACTTGGCCCTTGTGCAGCAGCAAAAGGTGTTCAAAATAGGGATCAAACCGGTCTCGCTCCAGCCGCTGGGCGTGGTCGGCCTCGCTGGCGCTGGCCCCCATTTCTTCCACAAACACCTCATATCGCAGCCGCTGGGCGGCGCAAATATCGCCCTCATCTCGGGCCAGGCGCGTTTCGAACTGGTGGCTTTCCATCATGCTCACTGCTGGTTGGTTTGGGGTATGTAACCCCTGCCTTGCGGCATCACAAGCCGGATTCAGGATTTGTTAACCATGCTAGCTTAAAGAACGAGGTCAAGGCTGACCACATCACCGTTAATCACCACTTTGCCTTTATGCGCAAAATTCACGGTTATGCGGTTGCCAATCACCGATTGCACTTGTCCAATGCCCCAATCGGGCTGTTGGGGGTGGCGCACGCGCATGCCAGGTGCCAATATAGAATTCATATTCCCTCCAACATGGGCTACAAAATGCAAGATAACCTCGCCGAGCTCATTAGCTCCCGCATATGCCACGATCTTATAAGCCCTGTCGGAGCCATCGGCAACGGGCTTGAACTTATGGCCGAGCTGGTCGGACCTTCGCCCGAGCTTGAACTTGTGGGGCAGTCAGCCCAAAGCGCACAAGCCAAACTGAAGTTTTTCCGGGTGGCTTTCGGGGCCAGCTCTGTCAGCATGATCGGCGGGGCCGAGGCCGAGCGTGTGGCGGTTGATATGCTTTCCTCCGGCCGGCTGTCCCTGAGCATCTCTGAAAGCTGGGGTGCGCGCGAGCGAGGCTTGGTAAAACTGTTCTATCTGCTGCTGCTCTGCGTCGAATCCAGCCTGCCCCGCGGGGGAAATATTGAGGTCTCGCCCACCAAATCCGGCTGGCGTATTACGGTTAGCGACACACCCGTTGCCCCCTCTGCTGACCTATGGCGCTATGCCTCCGAGGGGCATAACGGTATTGACCTAAACGCCAAAAACATCCATTTTTTGCTGGCGCGGCAAGCCATGGTAGAGCAATCCATCACCCTGAAAACCGACTTTTCAGAAACGGCCCTACAAGTAGAATTCTAGCGTCCCCTTTGCAGGCCGAAGGTGCTGCACACGCCGACAAGGTGGCCCGAAGGGTCGCCGCGCTGGAGCAGCCCGGTTGTTCCAAACGTCCTGCAAAATGATGGATTTTTCTCATACCTACGCAAGCGGTTCCGCGCACTTTCGTTGTCGCCAAGTCCGAGTCAGCTATTTTTTCAGAGCTGCGAAGCTTTGCGCCCATACTCATAACAGGATGGTTTTGTAGGCAACGCCCTCCAGATTTCTGTAGGTTTCGAGACCATGGGACAGAAGAATTTTGATTTTCTCAAAGTCCAGCCGGCCTTCTACGGTCACGGTTATCTCAAAATACCCCTCTACGTATCGAACAACCACACCGTCGATGAGAATCCGATGAACCCGATATTCATCGCTTTCAGGGTCAGGGACTACTACGCTGTGCCCCATGGGTGGCGAGAACCGTAAGGTGAACAAGTTTGCGTCCACAACATGGCCGCGTTTTTCAAACTTAACACGATACTTCTCAGTGAAGCTGTCTTGACGGGATGAGAGAGTTGCGCGCGCCACCTGATCGACCTCCCACAATTCGTTAGGGCTTTCGTCTTCTCGTTCTAACAGCCATCTTGTGAACGGCTTGCTTTCTATGGCTTCCCAAGAACTGGTTTCAAGGTTAAATTCCCACGTAGTTAAGTTTTCAACGTGCCTCTTTGCAGGGCGATGTAAGACCTGACCTCCAGTACATACTATCCTCCGGCGGTCACTACTTAGTTCGGCACTGTGGTCATAGATCCATGATGGAGATTGGTTGTTGGTCGCTACGCGATGGATGCTGAAATCAGATAACTGTAGGCGATATATCCACGTTTCTTGGTCACTCCGGTCTTCAGGGTAACGCAATCCGCCGATAATAAAAACCTCATCTCCAACTTGAGTAGCGCTGTGAAAATCTGTCGGTGGGAACACATCAGTTGGATATCCATATATTTCTATGGATGAATCTGGCCGCACGACGACCACATCATTGTAGATGTAAAAGTCCGGATCATAATAATCTTCATGCTCTCCCCCAATAAAGATGGTTCTGCCGTCTGAAAGTTGTATTTTTGAACTACCGTACCGGGAAAAACACCAACCGGGAGCTCGTTTTTCACCAGCAACGCCCGCTGACTTATGTGCCGCGTGCGGCCCAGCTCTTGTTTGGACAAGCCACGCCCAAACAGCGTTTGTCTGATTTTCAGGGTTTGACATACCTCTTTTAGGGGAGGCCCAATGAGGGTATTGCAATACAACTTCCGACGGTGCTTGGAGCGTTTTTTTCATTATTTATCGCCAGGCATCCCGACTATGCAAAAATTTGAAACACATCACCTAGGTAGTACATATCTTGGGTGAGATCAACTGGGGTCAAGATTTGTCAAAACCTAAAATTGGAGGTTTGGGCTTCAAACAATCAATCAAATATCATCCTATACTCCAAGGCTTGCACTGCCCAACAAACAATTATTAAAACTATACCTTCCGCAACCCCGTCAAATACCGCGACATCTTCTCCTGATAGCTGAGCGCCGAGCCCTTAAGTTTGGCGATCATCTCGGCATCCAGCGCCCGCGCCACTTTGGCGGGCGAGCCGACCACAAGCGAGCCATCGGGGATTACCTTGCCTTCGGTCACCAGCGCCCCCGCGCCGATTAAGCAGTCGCGCCCGATTTTGGCGCCGTTGAGCACAATCGCGCCCATGCCGATCAAGGAGTTATCGCCAATTTCACAGCCGTGTAGCATGGCCTTATGCCCAATAGTGCAGCCCGCGCCAATAGTCAGCGGATAACCCATATCGGTGTGCATAACCGTATTTTCCTGCACATTGCTGCCCGCGCCAATGGTAATGCGCTCGTTATCGCCGCGCAGCACCGCGCCAAACCATATCGAAACCATGTCCTCGATCCGCACATTGCCGATCAGCACGGCCTCATCGGCAATCCAGTGGTCCCCTGTCGGCATCTCTGGGCGCACGCCATCCAGCTCATAGATCATTGCATTGCCTCATATTCAGCATTCAGCCCCGCCACAAAGCCACTAAGCCCCGTCACCCGCGCCCGCCTCAGCCGCTCGGCCTGCACAATGGCGCGCAGGTCGGCCTCGGCCTTATCCACGTCATCATTCACCAAAACATAATCATATTCCGCCCAATGGCTGATTTCGGAGCGAGATTGCGCCATCCGGCCCGCGACCACCTCCGCACTATCCTGCCCGCGCTTGGTTAGTCGCACCTCAAGTTCTGCGATGCTCGGTGGCAGCACAAATACCGAAACCACAGCCTCGCTCAGGGGCGAATTTCGGATCTGTTGCCCGCCCTGCCAGTCCACGTCAAACAACACATCCTGTCCGCTGGAAATCGCGGCCTCCACCGGCGCTAACGGTGTGCCGTAAAAATTGCCAAACACCTCGGCGTGCTCCAGCATGCCGCCACTTTCCACCAATGCTTCAAACTCATCCCGCGTTTTGAAGAAATACTCGCGCCCGTCTGCCTCCCCTTCGCGCGGCTTGCGCGTGGTGGCAGAAACCGAAAAAACCACACCAGGGTCATCCTCCAGCACCCGCTTGGAGAGCGTAGATTTGCCCGCGCCCGAGGGGGAGGACAAGATAATCAACAGCCCGCGCCGGTTCAGTTTCATGCGTTATCTCCTAAGTTATTCCGCCGTATTTGCCCAAAGCCGCCCCTTGTTGTCTAGCCTAAAGGCGAAAAACCGCCAGTTTTATTAAAATCAAACGTTTATAGGCAAGAAGTCGCGCGTCTAAAATAACACCCTTGATTTCCTTAACTTTTCAAAACCGAGTGTCACATGGGTGACAGAGAAATCCACCATTTTCCTGTCAATATTAACGATACATGACCACAAATGGTTACATACCATTAAAATTCTATTATTCTTATTGGTGAAGTTACGATAAAAGCCAAAACAGGCAGGACATTATGAGCGCCCAACAAAAAGTAAGAAAAATGCAAAATCCGATTTTTAACAATTTGTTTGATCACTGGAGCGCTCTGCGCCAAGGCGACAGCGTGCCGAACCGCTGTGAGATTGACCCGCGCGTCTTCCCCGACGCACTTGAAAACACCTTTATTTTTGAACGCATAGCCAAGGGTGATTTTCGCGCCCGCCTAGCGGGCATGAACCTGTGTGACATGATGGGCATGGAAGTGCGCGGCCAGTCTGCCGCCAGCTTTATGCAGCATAACGAGCGCGACCATATTCAAAAAGTGCTTGAGCAAATTCTGCAACGCCCTGCCATTGGGGAGCTAGTGCTGACAGGCCGCGATCTTTCCGGCGTCAGCTATGAAGTGAACATGATTTTGCTGCCTTTGCGGAGCGATATGGGCGAGATCAACCGCGTGATCGGCTGTATTTCCTATCCGCAAAAACCGTTTAACGCCCCATTGCGTTTTGCCATTAAATCCAAAAAAATAACGCCTCTTAGCGCACTTGGCAATAATTCCGAGCAAATTGCTGTGGGGTTTTCAGAGCGAATAAAACCGTTTCGCCCGCAAGGCTTCCATGCGGTTTCCGAAAATGAAAACCCTATGGCAACGCCCAAGAAAATCGGACATTTGAAGCTGGTGAGAGACGATTAAAGCCTCCCGCTTTTAAATGCCCTGAATAGCCAGCAATGCGCTCAGGTCGGAGTGATCAAGCACCACATCGGCCTTGGCTTTGAGCGCATCTTTGGCGTGGTAAGCCACACCAAGCCCAGCGCCCTTGATCATCGCCAGATCATTGGCACCGTCACCCACCGCGATCACATCAGCGCGGGAAATGCCCCGCGCAGCACAAAGCTCATCCATCGCTTCCAGCTTGGATTCGCGACCTAAAATCGGCTTGGTGACGGTGCCATCTAGCACGCCATTCGCCATATTTAACACATTGGCACGGTTGTGCTGAAAGCCAGCAACCGCCGCCACCTTTTCTGTGAAATAGGTAAACCCACCAGAAACTAGCGCCGTATAAGCCCCGCGCGCATTCATGGTTTCCACCATATACCGTGCGCCGGGGTTCAGCGAAATGCGCTCATCATAAGCCCGCGCCAGCGCACCTTCGTCAAGCCCCGCCAGCAGCGCCACCCGCGCCTCAAGGCTTTCCTCAAAGCCCATCTCGCCGCGCATGGCCACTTCGGTAATTTCAGATATCTGCCTTTTCACACCCGCAAAATCTGCCAGCTCGTCAATGCATTCCACTGGAATAATGGTGCTGTCCATATCGGCGATCAGCAGTTTTTTTTTGCGGTTTGCGGCTGGCACAAAGTTTACATCCACACCGGCGAGCGCCACCGCTGGCAGCGCGCCGCGCAAGACCACATCAACAGCCATCGCTGACAGCCGACGCGGCGCGTGTGAGGCTACCCCCGAAAGCGCCTCTGCCACCTGTTCATCACTGACCCCCGCAGCGGAGGTCAGCACCATGATCATATCAGCCACGCGCACGGGCCTCGTTTTGCGCTTGCAGCTCACGCGCTACCAAAAACGCCAACTCAAGCGATTGCGAGGCGTTCAAGCGCGGATCGCAGGCCGTGTGGTAACGGTCCGACAAGTCCTCGTCTTTAACTTCACGCATCCCGCCTGTGCATTCGGTCACGTCTTTGCCTGTCATCTCAAAATGCACACCCCCAGCGTGGGTGCCCTCTGATTTATGAATGGCAAAAAACTCCTGCACCTCGCCCAGCACTCGATCAAACGGACGGGTTTTATAGCCGCTACCTGATTTTATGGTGTTGCCGTGCATCGGATCACATGACCAAACCACCTTGCGCCCTTCGCACTCCACCGCCCGAATAAGCGCGGGCAGGTGCTTGCCGACTTCCCCCGCGCCAAAGCGGCAGATCAGCGTCAGCCGCCCTGCCGTATTTTCGGGGTTCAGCTTGTCAATCAGCGTGAGCAGCTCGTCGGGCGAAATGCTTGGCCCACATTTCATGCCGATCGGGTTAATCACCCCACGGGCAAATTCCACATGCGCGCCGTCAGGCTGGCGGGTGCGATCGCCAATCCATATCATATGGCCGGTGCCGGCAATCCAGTCGCCGGTTTCACTATCCTGCCGACAAAGTGCCTCCTCATATTCCAAGAGCAACGCCTCGTGGCTGGTGTAGAAGTTCACGCGCTTCATGGCATCCACGGTTTCGCCTGATATCCCAGCGGCTTCCATAAAGGCCAAGCTTTTGGATATATCCCGCGCCAGCTGGTGGTATTCCTCATAGCCCGCGCCGCCCTCGGTGCTTTCCAGCGTCCATTGGTGCACGCGCTTGATATCGGCAAAACCGCCTTGAGAAAAGGCGCGCAGCAGGTTGAGCGACGCCGCAGACTGGGTATAGGCCCGCAGCATCCGGTTCGGGTCGGGTATCCGGCTTTCTGGCGTGAAATCAAAACCATTGATGATATCGCCGCGAAAGCTTGGCAGCTCTACGCCATCGGCGGTTTCATAATCAGCTGAGCGTGGCTTGGCGAATTGCCCCGCCATGCGGCCAACCTTAACAATCGGGGTCTGCCCACCAAACGTGAGCACCACGGCCATTTGCAACATCACTTTATAGGTGTCGCGGATCAAATCGGAGGAGAACTCATCAAAGCTCTCGGCGCAATCGCCGCCTTGCAGCAGAAAAGACCGGCCCTCGGCCACTTCACCCAAGGCGCGGGTCAGCCGGCGGGCTTCGCCAGCAAATACCAACAATGGGTATCGGGCTAAACGATCGGTTACGCCGGTGAGGGCCGCCTCGTCCAGATACTCGGGCATCTGTATCCGGGGCTTGCTGCGCCAGTCAGATTTGGTCCAAGTGTTTCCCATTGTTTTTACTCCTAGTTGAAAATTAACAGAGGTCATCATAACGACAGATTTTGTATTGACCAGCGCAATAAAATCTACAAGATGAATAATGTTACCAGCAGGGTCTTTCCAGCGGTCGAACACCACTTCTTTTTGCAGGTTCCCATGTCAAACACCGCCCTCAAACCGCGCCGTTTCATTTTTTTGCTATTGCCGAACTATTCGCTGATCGCTTTCTCCAACGCGATAGAGGCCTTGCGATTGGCCAATCGCATGGCCCGGCGCGAGGTTTATGAATGGTCTGTTATCACGGAAAACGGCGCGCCGGTGGTGTGCTCATCGGGGTTGCATATAGCTGTTGATAGCGGGCTTGAAGAACTGAGCCGGGAAGACACGGTTTTAGTATGTGGCGGGGCGCGGGTGAAAGCCGCTGTGACCCCTAAGCTTTTGAACTGGGCGCGGCGCGAAGCCCGGCGAGGCGTAGCTTTTGGCGGACTGTGCACGGGCACGTATTTGTTGGCAAAGGCGGGGCTGTTGCAGGGCCGCTGTGCGACCATTCACTGGGAAAACCGCGAAAGCCTGATAGAGGACTTCCCTGATTTGGAGGTTTCAGCGGCCGTTTTTGTGGTGGATAATAATCGCTATTCAGCCGCTGGCGGCGCGGCGGCGTCTGATCTGATGCTCGCCCTGATCTCAGCTGAGCACGGGGCGGACCTCGCAAATGCGGTAGCGGATCAGATGATTTATACCACCGCGCGCACCGGGAAAGACGAGCAGCGGCTCAGCATTCCAACGCGGATTGGCGTGCGGCATCCCAGGCTTTCTGGCGTCATCAAAATGATGGAGGGGAACCTGGAGGAACCAATTTCGCCGCCGGAGCTGGCCTCACAGGCGGGAATGTCCACGCGCCAGTTGGAGCGCCTGTTTCGGCGCTACCTCAACCGCTCGCCCAAAAGATATTACATGGAGCTACGGCTACAAAAGGCGCGGAACCTGCTGATGCAGACAGATATGTCGGTGATCAATGTTGCACTAGCCAGCGGCTTTGCCTCGCCCTCGCATTTTTCAAAATGCTACCGTGCGCATTTTAACACCACGCCTTACCGTGAGCGCGGCACAGGGGAAAAGAGCTAGAGCGGCGCGTCAAGCACTGCATGGTTTGGCGGTGTTACACTCGCGCCGCGCTGCGAATTTGGGGCTTGTGACAGGGGGCGTTGCCCCCTCGCTGCGCTCACCCCCAGGATATTTAGACAATTTGGAAATTGTGATTACGGGGGTGACACGGGCCGAAATCGGCGTATAACTGAACAAACGGTCAGTTAAATGTGAGGGTAAACTATGTCCGATCCTATTGTAATTGTTGGTGCTGCACGCACGCCTATGGGCGGGTTTCAGGGCGCTTTGAGCGGGGCGACGGCTGGCACGCTGGGAGGGGCGGCGATTAAGGCGGCTCTGGCGGATTCAGGCGTGGCGGCTGATCAGGTTAGCGAGCTGCTGATGGGCTGTGTTTTGCCAGCGGGACAAGGGCAAGCGCCCGCACGGCAGGCAGGGTTTGCTGCGGGACTGGGCGAAGAGGTGCCAGCGACGACGCTAAATAAAATGTGCGGCTCGGGAATGAAAACCACGATGGTGGCGCATGATCAGCTATTGGCGGGCAATGGTGATGTGGTGGTCGCGGGAGGCATGGAGAGCATGACGAATGCGCCTTACCTATTGCCGAAAATGCGCGGTGGTGCACGGATCGGGCATGGGGACGTGGTGGATCACATGTTCCTTGATGGGCTGGAAGACGCCTATGACAAGGGCCGCCTCATGGGTAGCTTTGCCGAGGATTGCGCTGAGAAATACCAATTCACCCGTGAAGACCAAGACGCTTATGCCTTGAAATCGCTAAGCAATGCGGTGGCGGCAATTGAAAGCGGAGCCTTTGCAGATGAGGTCGCGCCTGTGCTGCTGAAAACCCGTAGGGGTGAGGTGACCGTTTCTACCGACGAACAACCCGGCAATGCGCGGCCTGAAAAAATCCCTAAATTGCGGCCTGCGTTTAAGACGGATGGCACGGTAACGGCGGCTAATGCCAGCTCGATTTCTGATGGCGCGGCGGCGCTGGTTTTGATGCGGGAGAGCGAGGCAAAGGCGCGGGGGCTATCGCCGCTGGCGCGGATTTTGGGGCATGAAAGCCACGCACAGGCGCCGGGGTGGTTTACCACAGCGCCCGTGCCAGCGGCACAGAAACTATTAGCCAAGATTGGCTGGGAAGCCGCGGATGTGGACCTTTGGGAGGTTAACGAGGCTTTTGCCGTGGTGCCTATGGCGTTTATGGTCGAGATGGGGCTGGCGCGGGATATTGTGAATGTGAATGGCGGGGCGACAGCGCTGGGGCACCCTATTGGGGCGTCTGGGGCGCGGATAATTGTAACGCTGCTACACGCGCTTAGGCACCGCGGGCTGCAAAAGGGTGTGGCGGCGATCTGTATTGGCGGCGGCGAGGGCACGGCCATCGCGATTGAGAGGGTTTAACATGCAGATTAACGGATTGCAGGCGGTTATCACCGGTGCGGCCTCGGGCCTTGGGGAAGCAAGCGCGCGGATGCTGGCAGAAGCTGGCGCGCAGGTGGCGATATTTGATATGAACGCGGAGCGCGGTGAGGCCGTGGCGGCGGATATTGGCGGCAGTTTCCACATGGTTGATGTATCTGATGCGGCTTCGGTGGCGGCAGGGCTTGCGGGGCTTTCGCCTCGGATCTGCGTGAATTGCGCGGGCATTGCGCCGGGGGCCAAAACCGTGGACCGTGACGGCAATGCCCATGATGCAGCGCTGTTTGCCAAGGCGATTAACATCAACCTGATTGGCACGTTTAACGTAGCCAGCCAGTGCGCAGCGCTGATGGCGGGGCAAAGCCCGCTGGATGCAGACGGCGCACACGGCGTGATCATAAACACCGCCAGTGTGGCCGCTTTTGAAGGGCAAATCGGCCAAACGGCTTATGCGGCCTCCAAGGGCGGCGTGGCGGCGCTGACCCTGCCAATGGCGCGAGATATGGCGCGCAGTGGCGTGCGGGTTATGGCCATTGCGCCGGGGCTTTTTTTAACCCCGATGCTGGAAGGGCTTCCGGTTGAGGTGCAGCAAAGCCTTGGCGCGCAGGCCCCCTACCCCCCGCGCTTGGGTAAGCCTGCTGAGTATGCCAGCCTTGTGCAACATATCGTTGAAAACCAGATGCTAAACGGCGAGGTTATCCGGCTTGATGCCGCCATCAGGATGACCCCCAAGTAGAAGACCAGCAAACACTTTGCACCAAAAAGCTACGCCCGCCAATAATAACTGGCTGTGCCGTGCGTTGCGCATCTTTGGTCGGTGCAGCCCGTTTGCTGATTCCTGCCGCACGGTTCCCTCAAAAAACATCACTCCAACCGTCACGCCATTATCACCCAGTCCGGACATTCAACCCCGCCGCGCCACACGACGGCGGCTATGTGGGCAAAATCGCCGTTGCACTAGGTGCAGAAAGATCTTGCATTCGTTTGCCGGCCCCCCTAAATCACCGCAAAGTCGAATAGTGTTACTTAATACACCCTTGATCACCCTTAGCTAGAAAACTCTGGAGAGCATTTTGCTTACAAAAGTAGTTGGATTACTCGCCTTTCTGATGCCCACTCAGTCTTTCGCATGCGCAGTAATGACTGGGATGGAATTGAGTGATGTATTCTTGGCAGATGCAGTTATCGTTGGACAAGTAGTAGACTACGAGATTGTTGATGTCGGACGTCAAGGCCCCCTGCCAAACTACGCACGTTTCAAGGTTCGCATCGAGAAAGTGCTAACAGGGGACGTTTCTCAAAACCTCAATGTGGACAATACTCTTACGTTTACTTGGGATAATTCAACATTTGGTGAACCTGAAGAATTTCAGCGCAGAGTTTCCTTCCTATTCGCTTTACGTAACCCGACTTCGCCATTGCCGCCACTTAGATCCGGCAGCGGTGTAATACTGCCGACATTAGAGACCGATAGCTTTACCGTCTTACAAGCGCCATGTGCAGGCGCATTTATTTTCGACAATTACAGTCCTCAAAGTCAGATTCTGCAACAAGTCCTTGAAACCAAACGGGATCCAAATCTTGAATTGGAAATACTTGAAGAGTTTGTCTTTGAACGTGATGCTTTTGGTTCAATGCGGCGCGAAATTTTTATGCTAGAGCATGAATTGAGGCGTTACAGGTCCACCGATAATAAAGGTCAATAAGGGTTCCTTGCGGCCTTCACTACATTTGTATGAATGGCAGCTTTGCCACTTTTCCCGCTTTTGGGTCAATGCTCTGGCGCAAAATCCAAACTGAAGCATTGCTATTGCGGCCCCAGATTGCTAATAGCATCACATGAACCACAATATATGCACCTGTGATATCTGTATTATCTGCTAACACTCGTTACGCGGCGGTTCTTTTTGTTTCCAAATCTTTGATGAAATGCTAGGCCTGTCGCGGGCAAACCGCGTCTGGAAAAGTTATGATCAAACTATACAACACCAAAACTCGCAGCAAAGAAGACTTTGCGCCGATTGATGAACAGAATGTGCGCATGTATGTGTGTGGGCCAACGGTTTATGACCGCGCCCATTTGGGCAATGCGCGGCCCGTGGTGGTGTTTGACACCCTGTTCAGGCTGCTGCGGCATATTTATGGCGAAACCCACGTAACCTATGTGCGGAACTTCACTGACGTTGATGATAAAATCAACGCTAAGGCGGCCGAAAATGGCCGGGATATTCGAGATATCACTGATGAAACCATCCGTTGGTATCACGAGGATATGGATGCCCTAGGCACCCTCCGCCCCAGCCATGAGCCACGAGCGACCGAGTATATCGGGCCGATGGTGGCGATGATTGCCGACCTTGTGGGTAAGGGGAATGCTTACGTTTCGGAGGGCCACGTGCTGTTTGACGTAAATTCTTACGGGGCTTACGGCGCGCTCTCGGGGCGCAAGCTGGAAGATATGCGCGCGGGTGAGCGGGTAGAGATTGCCGACTATAAGCGGGACCCGATGGATTTTGTATTGTGGAAACCTTCTACAGGCGACCAACCGGGCTGGGAAAGCCCGTGGGGCTATGGCCGCCCGGGCTGGCATATTGAATGCTCGGCCATGGCGCTGGATCTGCTGGGCGAGAGCTTTGACATCCACGGCGGCGGGCTGGACCTGACCTTTCCGCATCACGAAAACGAGATTGCGCAATCCGCCTGCGCCGTGCCGCATGGCGAGTTTGCCAAGGTCTGGATGCATAACGAGATGCTTCAGGTTGAGGGCAAGAAGATGTCCAAAAGCTTGGGGAATTTCTTCACGGTGCATGATTTGCTGAACGAAGGCGTGCCGGGGGAGGTGATGCGGTTTGTGCTGCTGAGCACCCATTATCGCTCGCCGATGGACTGGACCGAGAAGAAGAAGGGTGAGGCGGAGGTTACACTTAGAAAGTGGGCCAGGTTTGCGCGTGGAATCCCAGCATCTCAGCCGGATGATGATGTGATCACAGCCCTTAGCAATGACTTGAATACGCATGAAGCAATTACGGTGTTGCATCGGATATTTGCAGAAAAGGACGCTGGCCGACTTAGGGCATCTGCGCAGCTGTTGGGTTTGATGGTTGACGTGAATGAAGAATGGCTTGAACCTCCAGAATTTCAGGATATCAAACGCGAAATAGTTGCTTTGGTTGATCCAATCCTAGAGCAGCTAAATACTGCACGATCAATGAAAGACTACATGAGTGCCGATCAGATACGGGATCGCCTGCGAGAGTTGGGAGTTTTCCCAAACATGGTAGATCAAAAATTTGTTTGGCATTACACGCTACAAGACCCAGCGCGAGCACGCGATAAAGATGCGCCTAAAGAAGGTTTTCTAGGCGCGGCGGTGAATATCGCAGGATGGTTGAGGGAAGAACTTAAAGAGCTACAGGAGGCCCTCAAATGACCCTATGCCATGTAACGGACTGTGCTCGCACCCACCATGAAAGGGGGGTGCCATGACCGAGCGCCTCTACCTTTACGACACCACCCTGCGGGATGGCCAGCAGACCCAAGGGGTGGATTTTAGCGCGGCGGATAAAACCCGCATTGCGCTGGCGTTGGATGATCTGGGCATTGATTATGTAGAGGGCGGCTGGCCGGGGGCGAACCCGACGGATAGCGAGTTTTTTGACAACGCGCCCACGCTAAAAACCGCCACCTTTACCGCTTTTGGCATGACCAAGCGCGCGGGGCGCTCGGCGGGTAATGACGAGGTTTTGGCGGGGGTTGTGAATGCGGGCACGCCCGCCGTTTGCCTTGTCGGCAAAACCCATGATTTTCATGTGACCACGGCGCTGGGCATTGATTTGCCGGACAATGTGGAAAACATCACCGCCAGCATTGCCCACCTGCGCAGCCTTTCGCGCGAGGTGCTATTTGATGCCGAGCATTTCTTTGACGGCTATAAAGCCAACCCTGAATATGCGCTGGAATGCGGCCTTGAGGCTTATAAAGCTGGGGCCCGCTGGGTGGTGCTGTGTGACACCAACGGCGGGGCGCTGCCGGATGACATTAAGGCGGGGGTTTCAGCGCTTATTAAGGCAGGCGTGCCGGGGAGCCATATCGGCATTCATACCCATAATGACACCGAGCACGCAGCGGCCAACAGCCTTGCGGCGGTGGATGCGGGGGCGCGGCAAATTCAGGGCACGCTGAATGGCCTTGGCGAGCGCTGCGGCAATGCCAACCTCGTCACGCTGATCCCGACGCTGCTGCTGAAAGAGCCTTACGCCAGCCGCTATGAGATTAACGTGCCTACGGGCCGCCTCAGCGGCCTTACCAAGCTTTCACGGATGCTTGATGACATCCTCAACCGCGTGCCAAACCCGAGCGCGGCTTATGTCGGGGCCTCGGCCTTTGTGCATAAGGCGGGGCTGCATGCCAGCGCTATTTTAAAAGACCCAACCACCTATGAGCACATCCCGCCCGAAACCGTGGGCAATGCGCGGCTTGTGCCGATGTCTAACCAAGCGGGGCAAAGCAACCTGCGGGCGCGGCTGGCGGATGCAGGCATTGAGGTGGCCAAGGGCAACCCTGCCCTACTGGAAATTCTGAACCGCGTAAAAGAGCGCGAGGATAAGGGCTATGCTTATGATAGCGCGCAGGCCAGCTTTGAGCTGTTAGCGCGCGAAGTGCTGGGGACTATGCCGCGGTTTTTTGATGTTAAGCGCTACCGCGTGACGGTAGAGCGGCGCAAGAACAAGGGCAACAAAGTGGTCACGCTTTCCGAGGCCGTGGTGGCGGTGAAGATCGGCGGGGAAAAGAAGCTTTCAGTTTCCGATAGCTTGGACAGCCTTGGCAAAGATAGCGGCCCGGTGAATGCGCTGGCCAAGGCGTTGGCCAAAGATTTGGGGCCGTATCAGGCGATGATCGACGATATGCGCTTGGTGGATTTTAAGGTGCGAATAACCAATGGCGGCACAGAAGCCGTGACCCGCGTGCTGATAGACTCAGAAGATAGCGCGGGGCAGCGGTGGTCTACCGTTGGGGTTTCGGCCAATATTGTGGATGCCTCTTTTCAAGCGCTGCTCGATGCCATTCGCTGGAAGTTGATCCGCGACGGGGCGGCGGATGTCTGAAGAATTTGACGCCTTTATGGAACTATATGCTGGCCTGCCGCGCGAGGGGCCGGGCACGGTTAACAGTCTGTTAAACGTGCTGGAAATTGCCAATGTGCCGCCGCTTGGGCGCGTGCTGGATGTGGCTTGTGGCTCGGGGGCGGATTGTGAAACCTTTCAGCGCGCCCTGCCGGGGGTAGAGCTTATAGGCATTGATAAGCAGGAGGCTTTTATCGAGGCGGCCAAGGCGCGCGGGCTGAACGCTGATTTTCGGGTGGGAGATATGCTCTGGCCCGAGGGTGAGTTTGACTTGATCTGGTGCGCGGGCGCGGTTTATTTCTTTGGCGCTGAAACCGTGCTTGAGGCATGGCGCAGCCACCTGTGCCCCGGTGGAAAAGTAGCATTTTCGGAGATTGTCTGGATGGGGCAGCCCAGCCCCGAGGCCAAGGCCTTTTGGGCCGAAGCCTACCCGCAGATGGACAGCCAAAACGGCCTCGCCGCACGCATTGAGGCCTGCGGCTTCAAGGTGCTCTCAGCTGAACCTCTGGGCCGTGGGGGCTGGGAGGAATACTATAATGCGCTGCGGGCAAACGTAGCGCGCCTGAAAGGGCAGAGCGGCGTGATGGATGCAGTCTGTGCTGAAACCGAAGCTGAAATCAACATCTATGATGCACATTTTGGTGAATTTGATTACGTGCTCTATCTGGTTGAGCCGGTATGATTTACCTGTTGCGGCACTGTGAAAAAACCGCCGAAGCCGCAGAGGCCCCGCTTTCAAGCACCGGTTTCAAGCAGGCGCAGGCAATGGTGCCTGCCCTCGCGCATCTCGGCATTATGCGAATCATATCAAGCCCTTTTCTGCGGGCGCAGCAAAGCATTTTGCCCTTTGCCGTTGCCGCGGGGATTGAGGTGGAAACCTCGAATGCGCTGAAGGAGTGGCAGCTGGCGGGCGAGCCGCGCGCTGACTGGAAAGCCGTGCTGGCACACGGGCTGGCCAACCCGACCATAGCGGCTGCGGGCGGCGAAAGTGCAGAAGAGGTTTGGGCGCGTGCACAGGCCGTTTTGCAGCCCAAGGTGCCAACTTTGCTGGTATCTCATGGCGGCTGGTTAACGGTGGTGCTTG
This sequence comes from Paracoccaceae bacterium, assembly GCA_016744015.1. GTDB lineage: Bacteria > Pseudomonadota > Alphaproteobacteria > Rhodobacterales > Rhodobacteraceae > UBA3077. Next base: position 68,539 of record JADGFD010000005.1, read on the forward strand.
GACAATTTGGCCGCCCCCTTAGCCTTGAAAGCCTGCTCAGCATCAAAACGCCTCATCTGTTCAGCATTAGCCCGGAAGGATGGCAAAACCATGAGCTTTGACGCCTGTAAAAAACTTGTTCGGGCTGGGGACCCAGACCGATATCTTTCTGCCCAAACCGCCACGCCAGAAGGACACAAAGCGCTTATGGCGATTTATGCGGTAAACCTCGAAATCGCCCACGCGCCATGGGCTAGCCCCGAGCCGTTGGTCGCCCAAATGCGGCTGCGCTGGTGGGGAGACGAGATTGCGCGCATCTATCAAGGTGAAGCGGTCACCACGCATGAAATATTACCGGCCCTGCGCGAGGTGATCTTTGATCATAACCTGCCGCAGCGCTATTTTGAGGCGCTCATTGAGGCCCGTATGAACGACGTATTTGCTGACCCCCCCGAAAGCCCCGCGGCGTTTGATGCCTATATCGAGGCCACGTCAGGCAGCGTTATGGCGCTGGCTGCCCGTGCCCTAGGCGCGCCGGAAGCGGCCATGCCTGTGGTTTCTGGTTTTGCATATGGCGCGGGTGTGGCGAACCTTCTGCGTGCGGTTCCGGCGCTAAAATCCCATGGCCATCAGCCGCTTGTTGAGCCTGCGAGCGAGGTTGTGCAATCCGCCATCAGCCAAATGGCGCTTGCCCGCAAAAACCGCTCGGCAATCCCTCCTACGGCGACACCTGCGATGCTGGCAGGCTGGCGGGCCGATGCAACGCTCACCCATGCATATAAGCACCCTGATCACATCAACACTGGCCTGCTCGAAGAATCTCCTGCACGCAAAATGCTAGCGCTACGCTGGCGCAGGTTCATAAAAAGATGGTGACCATGCCTCGGCTATCCCACCGAGGCGTAGCCGAGGCCGCCGCAGGCCAGTTTTTCAGCTTGCTGGAAAACCTGCCTTTGCTGAGCGGGGGGACAGGCGAGATACCCCAACAAGCGCCAACCGTGTGGCCCTCCCCGAAGCAAAGGCACACTGGCTGGGTGCTAACCTTTAAACAAGCGCAAGACCCGAGCGTTGCTCTCCCGCCCACCTTGCGCCATTTGCTTCGCAAACGCCCCCGGCGGTTGGGCGTGGCCTCGCTTCGCTCGGCAGGGGGCCAAGCCAAACATGCGGTTTAATCCTGACCGACCGCCATTTCCAATGCCTGATACGCATCCGGCATCGTTTCAAGCTGCCGGATGCCACGCCTTAGCTTCTTGCCAAGATTTGAGTCAAGCACGGCCAGTACTTGCTCAACCGAGATCGCACGCAGCTTCAAAAAAAGCGCAAGGGCAAACATGCGAAGTTCGTTCGAAAGATATCCGGCCCATCCTGCCTGCCGCGCACCTTGCGCTTGGAATGCACCAAACCCCATGACAATGCACAGAAAATCAGTATGCATTTCGTGCTCGGGGAGATCATCCATAGTTTTCGGGGGTGATAGAAGGTCATGCGCCAACTCATGCGCCAGAGTGGCGATGAAATTGAGCGGGATGGACATAGCTTCAGGGCTGTAAGAGATGATGGCTGCCTCTTCATCAGCTTGGTATGTGCCAGCAACTTGCGCGATATCCTGGTAATTATGGTGGTCAACACCCTCAATCTTTTCAGGCATGCGGTGCAATTGATAGCTATCGTCTGCCACCCCCATCAAGCGCTTCACATCTGCGAAAACGGCCTCGGCGGTTTCATGGCTTTTGCCTGTCGGCGCGTTAAAGAAATTGCGGGTCGGCAACACCAGCGGCAGCGTATGAAAACGCTCGGCAAGGCCGCATTCCGTTATCAACTGCGCGTAGCTTTCCAGCGCCCATTCGGCAAGCTCATCTGATACCAGTTGCCGCCTAAAGCGCATCGCGGTTTTTGCCAGAAATGGCAAACCACAGCAGCGCACCACCCGCCAGCGCCAGCAATGGCAGCATCGCGAGGTTGACGGCTTGCCAGCCCTCTTGGGCCGAACCGCCCGAACAGTTCATCAGCCCGCCAGAGCTGAGCGAGGCCAGCGTAACCATGCCAAAAACCAGAAAGTCATTCAGCCCCTGCACCCGACCACGTTCCTCAGCTGTGTGTGATTCCGCCAGCATGGTGGTGCCGCCGATAAAGCCAAAATTCCAGCCGATGCCCAAAAGGATAAGTGCGGCGTAAAAATTCTCGATCTGAACGCCATTGAGCGCCGTAACGCCCGCCGCCGCCAGAATAACCAGCCCCGCAGCAATAATTTTGCGCACGCCAAACCAGTTAATAAAATACCCCGTCACAAAGGAAGGCGCATACATCGCCAGCACGTGCGCTGCAACAATATCAGCGGCCTGATCGGTTTCAAAGCCGCAACCGACAACGGCGAGCGGCGTGGATGTCATGACCAAGTTCATCAAGGAATAGGACACCATGGCGCTAATAATCGCGACGGCGATTTTGGGGGTGCGCAAAAGCTGCCCAATGCTACGACCGGAGGATTGCCCAGGCTCCGCCGGCTTGGGCTTGGGGATCTTGAGCGCCATAAACAGAAATATTCCGAAGATATTCAAAGCGATGACGGTGAGATAAGCCCCGGCAAAGGGAACAGGCGCAAGCGCATCTTGCGTAAATTTAACCAGCTGCGGCCCAATAACAGCCGCCAACAACCCCCCTGCCATAACCCATGAAATAGCTTTAGGCATAAACGCAGGTGAGGCGGTATCTGTAGCGGCAAAGCGGTAAAACCCTTGGGCCGACATATAGATACCCGTGAGAAACCCGCCAATCAGAAAGAGCTCAAAAGACTGTGTGTAGAGCGCATAGACTTGCAGCACAGCGCTCAGCCCGCCCGCAACAACGCCCAGCATAAAGCCGGCACGGCGGCCATATTTTTGCATAATGGTTGACATCACAGGGGCAGAAAGCATGGAGCCCAGAATGATCAGCGAAATCGGGAGGGTGGCCAAGCAGGGGTTGGGCGACAGGTATTGCCCAGCAAGGCCGCCAAGAATAAAACTGATGCCCATTTGCGCACCAAGCACCGCTTGGGCTATGATCAAAACCGCAAGGTTTCGCTTGGCCAGTGTATCATTTATTGCATGTGTCATGGCGAGATTTGTATGCCTGTATATCGTGAATGACCAGAGACAAAATGCGCCCTGCGGCAAAGAGGAATGCGGCTACACGCAGCGCGTCTGGCATTGCTCTATTTGGCCAAGCTTATGTCCGCGCTGCTTAGCGAGCATCGTGCTTGTGGCGGCTCCTTATTGGCGCTCCCCACAAGTGTTGCGATCAAGCGCGGCGCGAGCCGGAACGTGCAAAACAAAGCCATGCCAGACGCGCCGCCACCGACAGGTCGCTTACGCATTGATCTTTTCGCTGGGCCTGTCATGCTAGCCACCTTGGAGGTGCGCGCATGGACGAATACATTATCAAAACCGAAGCTGATGTCGCTAAGGGGGCGGCTTGGCTGGCGCGGGCGGAGCCTCGATTTGAGGTGGCTCTAGGCCAAATAGGCACCCTGCCCTTGCGGCTTCGGGGAGACGGGTTTGAAGCATTGCTGTCAGCAATTGTATCGCAACAAATCTCTGTGGCCGCCGCGCGGGGGGTATGGGCCAAGCTCGATGCAGCAGGCGCCATTGAGGCCGAGGCCATTTTAAAGCTCAGCATGGAAGAATTGCGCAGCATCGGGCTTTCACGACAAAAGGCAAGCTATGCCAAAGCGCTGGCCGAATACCGTATTGATTATGCCGATTTGCGGAACCAGCCCGCCGAGGCTGTGGTGAGAACCCTCACCGAGGTAAAGGGCATCGGCAAATGGACCGCCGAGATTTATTGCATGTTTAGCCTTGGGCGGGCGGATGTTTTGGCTGCCGGAGACCTAGCCTTGCAGGAATCCGCACGGGTTTTGTTTGGCCTGCCAGCCCGCCCTACCGAAAAAGAACTGCGTCAACTGGCCGAAGCATGGTCGCCGTGGCGGGCGGTTGCCGCACGCTTGCTTTTCACCTATTACCATCTGATCAAAGATCGGGAAGGACTATCCTAAATGACAGAACTCAATGGCCCACGGCGGGCAGCAAAATCAGGCAATGGCAAATACCTCGTGGTATTTGTTCACGGCTACGGGGCTGACGGAAACGACCTGATCGGGCTGGCAGACTCGCTGGCCGAGCACCTACCCGATGTGGTTTTCCACGCGCCCAACGCCCCGCAGCGCTGCACCGGTAATCCGATGGGCTTCCAGTGGTTTCCGATCCCGTGGCTAGATGGCTCTAGTGAGGCCGAGGCTGCCGAAGGTATGGCAAGTGCTGCCGCCCTGCTGAACGATTGGCTGGATGAAACCATGAAAGCCGAGGGCGTGGACGAGGCGCACACCCTGCTGGTTGGCTTTTCCCAAGGCACCATGATGTCACTCCATATTGCCCCGCGTCGCCCCGAGCCTCTGGCGGGGGTTGTTGGCTTTTCGGGCCGCTTGTTGGCCCCGGAAACGCTGGAAGATGAAGCCCTGAGCCACCTACCGATTTTGCTCATCCACGGCGACGAAGACCCCGTGGTGCCGCTACAATCCTTGCCCGAGGCCGCGGATGCGCTCACCAAAGTTGGTTATGAGGTTTATACTCACATTTCCAAAGGCACTGGCCACGGCATCGCCCAAGACGGCCTGCAACTGGCATTGCAATTCATCCAGCAACAGCTGCCCTGATGCTATTGGAAGCGTGGGAATCAATAATTACTGCGCCTTTAGAGGCCACCATTTTGCCCGATGGTTGCCAAGACCTGCTTTTCACAGCCCTGCCCGGGCAGGCCCCAAGATGGGAGATCACCACGCTTGATGATAGCCCCTACCGGATACATATGGCCAGCGGCACCTATTTCAAAGGTTTTCGCCTGCGGGCTGGGGTGCGGATAAACGACAATGAGCTTAGGGCCGCCATGCACGGCCTTTCGCCCGACCACACCGACATTGAAGATCGTTTGAACACCTTCGCAACACTTGACCCACTGGTGGAGGATGCTTTATCGGCCCTCGCTGATCAGGCTGCGGCGGGTGGAAGCGTTGCCAAGGCGGCAGCGGCAATTGGCGTTCATCAACGCCGCCTCCAGCGCGCCATGGCGGGCCAAACCGGCCGGAGTGCCGCCCAATGGCTGGCGCTGGCGCGGGTGCGAAAGGCGGCCCGGGCCATAGTCTCGGGCAATGAGTTAGCCACGGTGGCTTATGATACCGGCTATGCGGACCAGCCCCATATGCACCGCGCCTTTCGGCGATGGCTCGGCACTACGCCCAAAAACGCACCCTTTCTATCGCTTGGCTACAACTGATCCAGCGCTTGCACGATAAACGCCCTTAGCTGCTTGGCTTCAATATCCTCCAACTGGCGTAGCTTTATGTGGCGGCGAAGCTTGCCCTTACCCTCTAGAAATGCAGCTAGGTTATTAAGCGCGGCCCCGTTGCTAAACTCAAATGAAACATGGTTTTTATAGGCAAAAACCCCACCCCAATCCGCGCCATCATTTGCAAACATAATGCCACCATACATGATTCGCTCTTGGCTTTCAGGCGCCTCCGCCTGCACCAGCTTGCGCACCTGCTGCACGGTTTCATAAGCCGCCATATTGGCAATCCGTAGGGCCTCAAGAAGGCTCTCAATTTCAGGGGCGCTCATGCTGCTATCGGTGTGCAAAGTTCCACCAATCCGCCATTGATGTCCGATACATAGGCCACGACCTGCCCCCATGGCATATCTTGCGGCGCGCTTACCAGCCCCGCCCCTGCCGCCACGGCTGTTTCCACCGCTTTGGCGACGTTATTTGTAGTGAAGGCCACTTCAAAACTCGGCGCGCCTGCATCCATAGGTTTTGGCTGCTTTCCCATCTCTTCCAGCGTGGAAAAACTGGCAAAAGCCAGCGTGGTGTTGCCGGTTTCCAGCTCGCCATAGCCACCGGTTTCATGCAGCATCTTTCGTGCAATTCCAAAGGCCTGCTGATAAAAATCCAGTGTTGCCTCGACGTTCTCAACGTAGATAATAGTATAGCCAAAATCCATTCTGTGCTCCTTTGCTTCAAGAAAGGCTAACATATTTTGAACCATACATATTGGATATTTGCGACAGTAAGAAGAAACAATGCTCGAAATCCAAAAACGGCCACCCCTTTCGGGGCAGCCATCTAACCTACTAACCTAGGTTAATAGGTGTCTTATTCAGCTGGAATAGTTGTGCCATGCACATCGCCAGAGCCGACAAATTTGCTCGGCAGGGCAAAGGCAATCACGATGAAGCCAAGGCCAAGCACAATCCCAACAATATCGCCGGGCAGGCCTTCGAAAAGCGATGGGTAATCGGTGCCCGGAACCGCCGCAACTGTGGCTTTGCCGCCAAACATATTGTCAAGAATACCGGTGGATTTTATCCAGCTATAGCTGGCCATATAGGCCGCAGCCCCCAGCAAGCCGCCCGCAATGAAAAACAGCGCATCTTTGCGCCCTGTTGCCGCCGCCGAAAGGCCAGTACCCGGGCAATAGCCCGTAACCGCCCAGCCAGTGCCCAGCAGAAGACCACCAATAAACACGCCCAGATAGGCTGTTTTTACCGACATGTGGGCCACATCCACCAGCCCCGCCATTTGGCCCGCAAACATGGCCACCGAAGCCACGCCAATGGCCAGAAGAATGGTTTTCATCAGGTGCAAATTCGTGAGTGCCAGCATTTTGAGCGCATATTTGGGGTTAGTCGCGCCGATGCGGTCCAACACCACACCAAACGCGCCGCCAATTACGATGGCTAGAATAATGGTTGTCATGGCTTAGCCCTCCGACTTTTTGTAAAGCATCATGGCGATGGGAATCCCCGCGCCAAATGCCCCGAGCGTAAACATATAGCCCGAGATAGATGTCTGCATCAGGCCGCTCATCATGTGGCCAGAGGTGCAGCCCCCCGCCAAACGCGCGCCAAATACGATGATAAAACCGCCCAGAAAGGACACAGCAAACCGCTTGAGCGCCGAGTCGCCAAAGTTTTCACGCCAGATATTCGGCATGGTTTTTTCGCCGCCCTTAACGCCGCCGCGCAGGAATGATGAAATGGCCGCGCCCGCCATCATCGCCAACACAAACACAAAAGAATAGTTCAGTGGGTTGGATGCATTTTTGGCATACTTGCCGTTGCTTTTGGCCATATAGGCATTTTCCGAGGTGTAGCCCTCTTCGGTTTCAGTGATAAATTCGGGGCTGATTGCGTCAGCAATAATGCCGTCTGCGATCACAAATTGGGTGGACACGCCAATGGGTTTTACCAGCAGCACCGCCGCCAAAAAGACCAAGCCAAGGAGTATCCCGCCTGTTTTCCAGGATAGGGTCATGAGAATATTCTCCGTTTGGGATTACGAGAATCCATTACATTCATATTTTCGAATATGAACTGCTTCTCTCGCCACTTCAACCCCGATAATTAAAATACTCAGGTATAAGCTGTTAAGCCCTCACGCTCTGCATTTTTCAGTCAAACTACAGCTGTAGCTTTTGGTTTTAATTCCACGCCCTCCTGCTTTATACATGCCGAAAAGAAAGTAAATATCCAAAAGGCCCCGCAAAATGTCAGACCTTCTCTCCACCTTTACGCTCGCTGATCTTGTCGGAATCTTCGGCACACTGATCGTAACAGCCGCCTACTTTGCCACCCAGATGCGATACTTAAATTCTGATGACATTTTGTTTCCCGTCGCCAATCTCGCTGGCTCTCTTTTTATCGTATATTCCCTTGTCTTCTCCTTTAATCTCGCCTCGGCCCTCATGGAATTTTTCTGGATTCTCATCAGCCTAGCAGGAATCATCAATTACCTGCGCCGCAAAAGGGCTTGACGGCCGCGCGCTGTCGCCATCTACTTCCCTCAAAAGGATACGCCATGCCCTTGCCCGATAGCATCGAAGCCACCGAAAAAATGCTCGCCGATACCGGCTATATCTGCCCGCGAGCGCTGGCAACGGTAGCTTTCCTTTCGCTCAAGCTGGGCCGCCCGCTTTTCCTTGAAGGCGAAGCCGGTGTTGGCAAAACCGAGATCGCCAAAGCGCTCGCTAAAGGGCTGGGCCGCCGCCTTATCCGGCTGCAATGCTATGAGGGCTTGGATGCCAACAGCGCCGTTTACGAATGGAATTTCGCGGCGCAAATGGTGGCTATCCGCACCGCAGAAGCCACCGATAGCACCAATCGCAAAGCCCTCACCGACGAGCTATTCTCCGACGAATTCCTCATCCGCCGCCCACTCTTGGAAGCCATGCAACCCCAGCGCGGCGGCCCACCCGTGCTGCTGATAGACGAGCTAGACCGCACCGATGAGCCATTCGAGGCCTTCCTTTTGGAAGCCCTATCAGATTTCCAAGTCACCATCCCCGAGCTAGGCACCATCAAGGCCCCCGAGCCGCCCATCGTGATTGTCACCTCCAATCGCACCCGCGAAGTGCATGACGCCCTCAAGCGCCGCTGCCTTTACCACTGGGTTGACTACCCCGATTTTGACCGTGAAATGCAAATCCTGCAATCCCGCGCCCCCGACGCCACCGAGGCCCTCAGCCGCGAAATTGTCGCCTTTGTGCAGCGCCTGCGCTCTGAGGACCTGTTCAAAAAGCCCGGCGTCGCGGAAACCATAGACTGGGCCAAATGCCTGCTGGCGCTAGATGCCGTCGCCCTCTCCCCCCAGCTGATCGCCGACACCCTAGGGGCCATTCTAAAATACCAAGATGACATCCAAAAGCTCGTGGGCAGCGAGGCCAGCAAGATTTTGGAAGAGGCCAAGAGGGGGCTGGAGGACGGCGCATAGAGACAGCACAACAAGCACTGGCATTTTCGCCCGCACAACGTATGCTTGCGTTGATAAACGAAAAGTAACCCACTCATGAAAAAAACCATTGCCCTCCCCTTAGCTGCCGTCGCCCTTGTTGGCATGCTGGCCTTCGTCGCGTTTGTGCAGCTTACACCGGCCACAAGCCAACCCGTTCCCGAGCCTGCCGGAACCTACCCCGCTGACCACATCATCCGCATCACCGCGCTGTTGGAGTTTGACGGCAAGCCCGTGGTGGTAGACGAGCTTGTTACCTGCCTTGCCGAGGGCGCGGGCGGTTCTACCTCTGGGCGGCAGTTTTTGAGCTTCAGGCCCAATCGTATTCTGGTTGCCGTAGATACGCCTGATGGCGGGATGATCAGGTTTTCGGTTTTTCGCAGCTTGTGCTACGCTTATGGCAAAACTTGGGGTGAGACCGAAACCGAACGAACAATCCCTGATGGGTGGACGCCGGTTCTCACATGGTTTGATGATCGAAATCCGCAAGAGTGGGTTGAAGGAATCATATACATCTCGGAAACCGCACTGAACGCCGAAAATGGACGCTTGCGGATCATCGAGGATTTTGCCCTCACCATTCCCGAACACCCATTTACGGAAAGCCTTCTGACCAAAGCCGAAGCGCAAGCGGTTGAGCGGGATTATTGGCAGGGGGTGCCACCAACCGGATCTGATGTTTTTTGGCAATCCTCCGGTAGATTGGGCACTATGATTGAAGTGCCCGAAAGCATGTGGCGCAACCCCGCCACCCATTATCTACGCACTTCAATTCATGCTAACCGCGATACAGACCCGCAGCCGCTTATCGATTTCCTTGACGGACTTGGCGAGGGGGATAGGATTATTGCGATTCCCTACTATCTGGATCCGGATGTTGGGCGAGACTCGGGGGATATGATGACTGAGGAAGCCCTGCGAATGTTGGATAGTTTTAACTATGGAAGGCATCCAGCAATGTTTGACTATCTGGAGCGCGGCGTTCCAAAAACAGATGCAGAACGTTTTGGTTTGCTGATTTCCGAAAATTCAACGCTCCGGTATCAGAATATCCCACTTGATTTGAACAGGTTCGATACGCGCATCCCTTGGACCTGCGAGGACAACGTAGCTACGCCCGATTTTGATAATCCGGGGCTGATTTATATCTTCACTCGCTCCCAACGCTGCACACATCCTAACAATTTTGAACGGCTTGATTGGCCAGGATATGGCGAAATACCGGAATGGTATCCGGATTATGGAAACATGTTTTTCGACCAAAAGACCAAAACTGTTTGGTATTACCGAACTAATTAAGGACAATAGAAATGCCCGACAAACAAACCTACGCATTTATGGCTGCCGCCGCATATGACGAGCGGCGAGGTAGCGCTAATGACGACCATGTTATGGCCATTGAAAGCTATCTTGAAGAGAAAATGGGGTGGTTCAAAGAAAACCGTGGTGGCGGAGCCGCCGGCGCGTCCTATTCCGACCCATCCACCGGCATGCAGGCGGATGTTTGGACAAAAGGCTCCGAATACGTCATCGCCTTCCGCGGCACTGAGGGCAGCCGCACAAAGGGCAACGCCCTTAATGGTTAGCCTCCCCGATCTCGAAATCCCAGCAGACGGCAAGCTGGCCGCCAATATTACCTATTTCGCCCGTGCGCTTCGGGCGGCGGGCATTCCTGTGGGGGCGGGAAGGCTGATTGATGCGATTAGGGCGGTGGAGGCCGTGGGGTTTAGCGGGCGGCGTGATTTTTACTGGACGCTGCACGCCTGTTTTGTAAACCGCCCCGAGCAGCGGGTGGTTTTTGGGCAGGTTTTTCGGCTGTTTTGGCGCGACCCACAATTCCTTGAGCACATGATGGGCATGTTGCGCCCCACCCTGCGCGGGGCCAACGCGCCGCCCAATAAGAAAGACGCCGAGCGGCGGGCGGCGGAGGCCTTGCTCGATGGGGCTAACCAAGAGCTGCCGGATATGCAAGAAGACGGCGAGGAGGTCGAATTTGATGCGACCATCAGCTTTTCGGCCTCTGAAAAGCTCAAGCAGCAGGATTTTGAACAAATGAGCGCCGATGAGCTCGCCCGCGCCCGCCGTGCTATCGCGCAAATCACCCTGCCCATAAAACCCATCGCCAGCCGCCGCAGCCAAGCAGCCGCAAACGGCCCCCTGCCTGACTGGCGCGCCACGCTCCGCACCGCCATACGCACCGGCGGCGAGCTGCAAAGCATCAAGCGGCGCAAACGCAAGCAGCATTATCCTAATCTGGTGGCGCTGTGTGATATCTCCGGCTCTATGTCGGGCTACTCCCGCATGCTGCTGCACTTTCTGCACGCCGCCAGCAATGCCAAAGGCGCGGGCTGGGCCAAGGTGCATAGCTTTACCTTTGGCACCCGCCTTACCAATATAACTCGCCACCTGCACCACCGTGATGTAGACGCCGCCCTGCACGCCGCTGGCCTGCAAGCCCAAGGTTGGGAGGGCGGCACCCGCATTGGTGAAAGCCTGCACGCCTTTAACCGCGATTGGTCCCGCCGCACCCTTGGCCAAGGTGCTGTCGTGCTGCTGATAACAGATGGCCTGGATCGCGACGACGCAACACTTCTGGCCAAAGAGGCCGAGCGCCTCCGCCTCTCCTGCCGCCGCCTGATCTGGCTTAACCCACTCTTGCGCTGGGAGGGCTTCACCCCCAAAGCCGCGGGCGTTAAGGCTCTGCTCCCTCATGTGGACACCTTCACCGCCAGCCACTCGATCGGCTCAATAGAGGCCCTCGCCAATATCCTGAGCCAAGCTGGAAATAGCGGCGACAAGGCGCGGCTTATGAGGTTGCTCTAGAGCGATCTCGGGTGCCGTATCAAGCACCCGAAGACCATATTTACTTAGCTCAAATGCGCCTTGATCTTTTCGATCACATCTTCCACCGAAAGGCCCAGCCCTTCAAGCATTGATAGATCAATACCCTTACTTTCCAGCATCGATGTAACGGCGTCCGCGTCCATATTCGCCAGTGCAGAAAGATCAATCCCGCTGTCGCTAATTTTTGAAACAATTTCGTCCGTTCCTCCAAGAGCGCCTGCGGCTTTCCCGAGCATATCACCTAGTCCCATATTTATCTCCTCATCTAATTGCGCTGCGCGGCTTGCCCCGCCCAAGAAATGTCGCACTAATCCTGATGGATTAAAAGGTCTGATATCGCGCATCTGTTTTGCATTGCAACGCTGCGTCTAGGGGCAACGCACCAGCGCGGCGCGTACCGGGTGCTACCCCAAAGCGCAATACCGCCGCGCCGCCACCGCTACGGCACCGCGTTTACGTATTCATACATGCCCACAGCTTCGTTCATGGCCGTTAGCACCGCTTCCATGTTTTCCACAACCGCTTTGCGGTCCTCATCTGTAATCTCCCCGCCATCAGCTACGGCCTGAAGCACAGTATCCATCGGGGCCCACAGCCGCGCAACTTCATGCAGCTTTTGGCGAATATCATAATTGGGCGCTGGTATCACCATTCCGGGCAATCCGTTTTGCAAGCCCGCTAGCGTGGCATTAAAAACGCTGATCGTCTCTGCCAATTTGGCGCGGTTCTCGGTGGGCGTCACACCTGCATCTATCAGGCAAAACTCTTTCGCCATTTTTTGGCTCAGCATGCGTTGTCGCCCGGCAATATCCAACGAGACCGATACAATGAGGGGCAATTCATCCAACTGCTCTACATAGGTTTGGGAAATGGTCTGAACGGCGGCATTTGCTTTCGCCAATAAGTCTAGCCCAAGGGCATCAAGGCTGTAGAGGTCCTCAATCGAAATGCCTGCGGGAGAAATCGCAACATCTCCCAAGCTGGCAACGTTACCCCACTCCAACGAGATAACCTCAAGCTCCGCCAAAATTTCAGGCGTAGTTTCGCGGCGCAACCCAAGTGCCGGATCCCCATTTTGCAAGGCAAGAAGCGACTGCTCAAACAGGTTTCCGGTTTCAACCATCTCCGCACGGTATGCCGTGCGCTCAATGCCCAGCGAAGAAAAGCACGCCGATTTCACCATCCGTTGAATCAACATACGCTCACGCCCAGCGATGTTAATGCGGGTTTTGGCCTCAATGGCATCTATGCTTTGCGCATGAGCAGGCACCACCATTGGTGCATTAACCGAACAAGCCAAAGCAAGACTCATTACAACGCGGGACACGCGTTTTGAAATTATAGTATTTAACATTTTTTTCACCGAATCGTTAATAGAGAGCAATCGTTAGAAGTGGGTAATTACTTACCACCATATTCACTCAGATGCATACAACAAACCTTTGCGTTTGCCAAAAATGTCGCCAAAATCGGAGCACTTGTGCGTTTGCGCAAAAATCTGCGCCAAAAAAGAAGGTATTTTAAGGGCACTAGGCGTTACATAAGCCCGATATCCTCGGCTCTGAGCTTACAAGCATATCCGAACCCGCCATTCAAAAAGGCTGCATGCACTTGAAAACGCACAAACCCAAAATCACCAAAATCTATGTAGAGCTTGGCCTTAGGGTGTGTTTTTAGCCAGCGTTCACGCAGAGTTTCATCGCGGCCAACCAGCTCAGCATTGGCCTGTATTGTCAGGCGCGCATGGGTCAGCGGGTCACCCTTTGGCCCCGGCTCACCGATCAAAAGCGAGCAGCGCGGGTTGGCCTTCAACGCCGTTGTATGCTGGGAAAGGGTTGAAACCAAAGATATAATCCCACCCTCGGCATTGAGGGCAATACGGGTTACAAACGGCGCGCCCTCAAGCATAACGCCCAGCGCACCAAAGCGCGCCGTAGCCAGCAACCCCCGCGCTATCTCCCGCGCCTCGTCATCGACCGGCCTCAAACTGGATTTTTTAATGGTCATATCAGCATCAGCGCGGCTAGCCCGAGAAACGAGAAAAAACCAACGATATCTGTCACCGTGGTTACAAATGCGCCAGAGGCCAAGGCCGGGTCAGCCCCAAGCTTATCGAGCGTAATGGGCACCAAAATGCCGGCCATGCCTGCCATCAATAGATTCGCGATCATAGCCAGCCCCAGCACCACGCCCAGCATCGGGCTCCCAAACCAGACCGCGCCGACAATGCCAATGACCACGGCAAATATCACTCCATTTACCAGCCCCACCAGCGTTTCCCGCAGCACAATGCGCATAGCGTTTGAGGGCGTAAGGTCATGGGTGGCAATAGCGCGTACGGCCACCGTAAGGGTTTGCGTGGCAGCATTTCCGCCCATGGAGGCCACGATGGGCAACAGCACGGCAAGCGCTACGATCGCCTCGATCACATCAGTGAATTGCGCAATCACAAAGGATGCCAAAATGGAGGTCACGAGGTTCACGGCCAGCCACGGAAAGCGCGCCTTGGTGATGCGCCAGACCTTATCCGTCAGATCTTCATCGCCAACCCCCGCAAGGCGGTTCATGTCTTCCTCCACCTCGTCTTCCAGCACTTCCATGGCGTCATCAATGGTAATAACGCCGACCAAACGGCCCTCGCGGTCCACCACCGGCGCGCTGACCATATGGTATTGGTTGAAGGCATAGGCCACCTCTTCGATATCCTGATCAACGGGAATCGTGCGGAAATCTTTCTCCATGAGGTCGGCAATCGGCACCTCACGATCTGCACCCACGATGGTGGCAAGGCGCACTTCCCCCACAGGGTGCATCAATGGGTCCACCACCATCACATCATAAAAGCTTTCGGGCAGGTTTTCGGCGCTGCGCATATAATCAATAATATTGCCCACGGCCCAGTGCGCGGGTGCGACCACCATTTCGCGCTGCATCAGGCGGCCCGCGCTATCCTCTTGATAGGTCAGGGCTTGCTCAACCGCAATCCGGTCCACGTCATCCAGCTTTTCGAGTAGCTTTTCCTGCTGCGGCTCTTCGAGGTCTTCAACGAGGTAAACCACGTCATCGGTTTCAAGCTCGCGCACGGCCTCTGCCAACACTTCGTCGGGCAGATCACGCATCACTTCGTCGCGAATGCCCTCTTCCAGCTCGGAAAGTACTTCAGCATCAATTTCGCGCCCCCAAAGCATGAGCATCGCTTCACGCTCAGACGGGCTGATCTGCTCAAGAATGTCGGCGATATCAGCCTCGTGCAGCGGCTCTAGCAGGCTTAAGAGCTGCTGTTGAGAGCCTTGCTCAACGGTCTCCAGCACCGATTCGACCAAGGACAGGTTCAGGCCGTAATCGTCCTCAGCCGGGAAATCATGGAGTTGGTCTGTCATGGTGCGGCCCCTTTGCTTTTAGGGCAACATAGGCGAGGCGGCGAGCTATGTCACCCGCTCTGGAACATTTTGACTGCGTAGCGTGTGCGCCTCTTCGGGGAGCCTAAAGGCCCCCCTCATCAGCGCAAGTTGTGCAAGCACAACGGGATGGGCGTGGCCTTAGGGAAATTCTCGCGCTGCCATCGCCATAAAGGCTTTGATTAGCCGCCGCTCCCTGCGTGCGCTCATGCATATCAGCGATTCCTGCATCATCAGGGGCGGATTAGGGAGCTTGATTGCCTGTAAGCGCTCATCTCGCCCGAATTCGGCGGTGGACACAAAGCCTATCCCATTGCCTGCGGCCACAATCTCACGCACCGCTTCGCGCCCTTCTGCCACAATTGAGGCTCTTAACCGCCCCGCAACGGCCTCTAGTTTTTGCCGGGTTCGTGAGCCTTTCTCCCTTAATACCAAAGGCACTTTGGTTAGGTCTTCATAGCTGAGTTGACGAATGCCTCCATAAGCGCCTGCTTTAGCGGCAAAGGCTATCAAGGGAGATTCTCCTATAGGCCGGACCTCAAAATTTGAGGATTCAGAAAGTGCGCCGACTACGCCAATATCAGCGGTATAGTCCAGCAATGCCCCGATAACATCTTCTGAGTTTCCGACCCGCAGTGAAATTGCTATTTTTGGGTAGCGTGTCTGAAATGCTTTTAGCATTGGCGTGACGTGGTATGCGGAATCCACAAACAACCTTAACGTGCCGGACTCCAAGGCACTGGTTTCGTTTAAATAATCTAGCGCCTGAGCTTCAGCGTCAAACATCTGGTTTGTCGATTTCAGCAAGCCAGCCCCTTTTTCTGTCAGCCTAATTTGCCGCTTGCTGCGGTCAAATAGCAAAATATCGTAAGCTTCTTCAAGCCTGCGCACTTGATCAGAGATCGCAGGCTGGCTGAGGTTTAGGGCTTCAGCAGCACGCGAAAACCCGCCCAAAGCGGCGACGTAATGAAAAGCCCGGAGTTGAGTGTATCGCATCGGTTTATTCTATAGGTTTTTCTTATATAATAATCAATTATAACGATTTTACAAATGCACCTGCCAGCACGATATTTCCGCCAAATTCGCCTCGGAGGAGCTACACATGACACCCCGCATCCCTACCTTAACTGCACAATTCTTACGTGCCAGCTGGGAGAAATACCATTACTAGCTTTGCGATCACAATTGTCCTTTGCGCGGCCATACTGCACGCGCTGTGGAATGCGCTTGTTAAAGCCAGCACCGACCGGTTGGCTATATTGGGGCTTATTGCAGCAGGCCACGTGGTGCTTGGCGCGGGGTTAGCTGCGGGTGCACCTTTGCCGTCGCTCGCAGGCTGGGCCTATATTGCGGCTTCAACCATTATCCACTTTGGCTATTATTTCCTGCTTTATCATAGCTACCGGCTTGGTGATCTTAGCCAAGTTTACCCCATCGCGCGGGGCATGGCACCGGTTTTGGTTGCCGTTGGTGCGCAAGTATTCGCGGGCGAGACCTTGCCGCCCTTGGCATGGCTCGGCGTGCTGGTTACTTCGGGCGGCATTTTTTTGCTGTCGGGAAGCATTTTTAGAGAGAAAACACCACCAATTGTCGTGTTGACAGCGATGGCGACGGGGCTGATCATTGCCAGTTACTCACTGGTTGATGGCTTAGGCGTGCGCGCTGCGGGCACCGAGCGTGGCTATATCGGCTGGCTGTTTATGGCTGAGGTTTTTGTGGCTGGCGCTGTGTTTGTAAAACTTGGGGGCAAGGCCAGGCAAATTTCCAGGAAAACCGTTCTAACAGGCCTGCTCGGTGGTTTGGTCTCGGCTATGGCCTATGCGCTGGTGATCTACGCCAAATCGTTTAGCCCCTTGGCCGCTGTTTCAACCCTACGCGAAACCTCTGTGGTATTTGCTGCCCTCATTGGCATGATTTGGCTAGGGGAGCGCCCGTGGAAGCTAAGGCTTATCGCATCAGGTGTTGTGGCATCCGGCGTTATCGCTATGACACTCGCCAACACCCTGCCTTAACGATTGTCTCGCTGCGCTCGACCCGCGCGGCGCGTCAACCATTGTGGGTGTGGCAAGGCCATACGCGCGCCGCACTGCGCCATTTGCGCCTGCAACAAGCGCCAAGGTCCGAGCGCGGCGCGAGCACAACCTTGCACAGCAAAGCCATGCTCACCGCGCCGCCACCGAGCGCAGCGAGGCCACGCCCAACCGAAGGGCGGGAGCACCACGCCTTACCTAGAAATATCGTGTAATATTTATCCCAAGGTTTGTGGGCGCTCTCAAGAAAACCCCCGAACCAGCCGAGGTTTCACGCCCGCCAAACTCTGTACCATTTGGGCCAAAGCCCTTGCTGGCATTCACCGAAATATCGAGGTTATCGCTTACAGACACCCCAGCCTGCACAGCGCCAAAAATGCTGCCGTCGTTCAGGCTTGTGATCACGCTCGGAGATATAGTTATTGCCGCTGAAACGCTCAACTGTGCGCCCAGCGCCAAGAAGTCTTGCCCCACATTAAATAGCTGCCCTGTGGCTAGGCGGTCAGCTAAGGAAGCTGGCAAAGCGTCTAGTGGCGTCGCGGTATCCACACCAAAGCCATTATGAAAATACTCGGCGAAATAGGTGATGTTCATCTCGCCAATGGTCCCACTATTGGAAATATTAGCAAGGAAATTCAATGCGGTGCTGCCATCAGCCAATAGCCATTGCCCGAGCTCAACATTCCATGCCGCATTGCCCACCGGGCCGCCTAGGCCGAGGTTTACGAGCGTGTCACCATGGTCTTGCGCCAATAGCACCGTGCCGTCGAAATCACCCAAAAGCAAGCTGCTGCGCAGGGCCAGCGTGGATTCCTCCCACACCATCGGCCCCCCAGCCACCGCGCGGCGGGGCACAAATGCAGCTTCGATATCATTGCCATTGTCAAACAGCACCTGCGCATAGGCCATTTCCACGCCCGGTTTATAAGCCGTATCCACCGCATTGGGCGCAAAAGGCGCAATAATGTCGGAGGGGCGAAAAACCAGCCCGCTTCCCCAAGTAACCGCCTGCCGCCCGAGCTTCAGTACAAAGCGCTGGTTTGAGTAGCTCACCGAAAGCCGGTCAATCCCTACCGTCATGCTTTGGTTGGTGTTGCTAAAAACCTCTGTGCTTAGGTCAAAGAAGCTGGGCGGTGGTGAGGGGGGAGTCATGCCCGCAAAAGCCCCGGCAAAGCCCACATTGTCACCCACCTGATAGCCAAGCAGCACTTGCGTTTCAAAGCGCAGCGCGCCTTCGCCGCCTTTCCAGATCAGCCGCGCTTTGGCGTCAAGCGTTTGGCGGGTTTCGAAGCCCAAAAGCGCATCTACACTGTCGGCCATTGCCCAATCAAAGCTGCCGCCAAAGTCCAGGCGCACAGAAACCGGATCCGCCAGTGCGGGGCCAGCCAGCAGGCTAGCTGCGAGTATCGCTGATAATTTGTCCATCTTCCATCTCGATATGTCGTTTTGAATGGGCCATCACCCGCGGGTCGTGGGTGCCCATCAAAAAGGTTATCCCGCTGTCTTGGTTAAGCCGATACATCAGGTCCACCAGCTCGCCGGTGGTTTTGCTGTCCAGGTTGGCCGTGGGCTCATCGGCCAGCACAATCCGAGGCCGCCCCACCAGCGCACGGGCAATCGCCACGCGCTGTTGCTGCCCGCCCGAAAGCGCCGAAGGGCGGCGGGTTTCCATGCCTTGCAGGCCCACTTCGGCTAAGGCCGCATCGGCGCGGCTTCGGCGCTCAGCGACGGACACTTTGGCCAGTCGCAGCACAAATTCTACATTTTCGCGGGCACTCAGCACCGGCACCAAATTATAGGCCTGAAAGATAAAGCCAACTTTCTGCAACCGCAGATCAGACAGCGCGCTTTTGCTCAGGCCGCTCAGGCTTTGGCCATCCACCGTAACCTCGCCCTCGGTGGGGTGGTCGAGCGCGCCGATCATATTGAGCAGCGTCGTTTTGCCAGAGCCAGACGGCCCCGCCAGCGTGGCAAAATCACCTTCCATAATATCAAGGTCAATACCCCGCAGCGCATGCACCGCCAGCTCGCCCTTGCCAAAGACCTTGGTTATGCCCTTACAGCTCACAATTGCCGTCATCTCGTTTCCTTTATGTTGCATGGCGCATCGCCTCGACTGGCGAAATTTTGGCCGCGCGCCACGCGGGCCACAGCGCCACCAAAACGCCCAGCAGCCAAATGGCCAGTGGGAAGATCACGTAATCAATCGGCTTAATTTCAAGGTAAAGCACCTCGCCCGATTTAAACGCTTCAAGCGCTTGGCTAAAGGCGCTAAGATCAATCCCATCCCGCAGCCCCCACACTGTTGCCGCGCCCATAGCCATGCCGATCAGCACGCCAAGGCCAATAAGCAGCACCGATTCAAGCGTGACCAGCGCCAGCACATGGCCGGGCTTGAGCCCCAGCGCCCGCAAGAGGCCAAACTCGTGGATGCGCTCAAACACCGCCATAAGCTGGGTGTTAATCACCCCGATCGAGATCATCACCATCATCACGCTCATCCACACATAAACTGACGCGTCCATAGAAGCATCCATTGCCCCCAGCATGAGCGAAAGGTCTCGCCATTGGCGGATATCAAGGGTGGGGGCGGCTGCCCGCAGGCTGTCCACCACGCCGCTCAGCGCGTCATCCTGCGGCACTTCAAAGGCGATTTGCGCAATTTTATCGCCAACACCCACCATGTTTTGCATGGCCGTTTGGCCGGTAAAAACATAGGTGTCCTCAAAGGCGGTGTCGGCATCATAAATGCCCACCACATCAAAGCTGCGTTCTTCCAGCCAGCCATCCTCGCCCGTAATCATCAAAATCACCCGCCGCCCGAGCGCCGTTTTTAACCGCTTGGCGAGGTTAAGCCCGATGACCGCCCCGTCATCTTCCGGCCCGCTTAAATAGCGGCCCTCCACCAGTTTTTCTGGCACAGATGAAATGCGTATCTCCGCCTCTGGCACCACGCCCACCACGCTCACGGGCAGGGTTTTGTATTCGGACTGCACCACGGCGGGCAGTTCCAGCCGTGCTGCCCAATTTGAAACTTCGGGAGCGTTTAGCGCCGCCAGCAAGGTGGCATCCGGTCGGTCCATCAAGCGGTCAATATTGGGGTTATCAAGGTAACCCTCGGCATGGATCTGCCCTTGCGCAAGCAGCAACCGCAAGGTGGCATCGCGCGAGCTTTGCGCCCACGCGGTGATAAAGCTCGCCATTGCCAGCACAGACCAGAGCCCGACAGAGACCACAAAAAGCGTAATCACCGTGCGGCGCGGGTTTCGCCATAGGTTGCGCCACGCCAGCGGGGCCAATAGCCTGAAGTTTTCCATTATGCGGCCCCCATGGCTGTCACAGGCTCAAGGCCCAGAATGCGGCGATAGGGGATCAGCCCCAGAATAATGATCGAGATCACGATCACCCCCGGCCCAGCCACGGCGCTTAGTAGGCTCAGATCAGGGTAAACCCGCCCCGAAATGCCCCATTGCCGAAACACCTCGTCCATACCCGGAAACTGGATGCCGACGTTTTCGACCCATAGGGTAACCCCCGCGCCAAGTGCGATACCAATGCCAGCACCAAGCAGCGAAAGAAATATCAGCTCAAGCCACACCATGGTGCCAATTTGTGTGGGCCGCATGCCCACCGCCATTAGCCCACCAAACTCGCGCGTGCGCTCCAGCACCGACATATAAAGCGTGTTGAGCAAAATAAACACGACCACAATAATCATAACGCCGTAAGACAGCATCGCGGTGGATAAATCCAGCGTTATCATCTGCTTAACCTCTGGCTGTAACTCATCCCAGCGCAGGTAAACCGCGCCCTCGGTCTCAGCCATGTGCGCCAATGCGGGCGCGGCTTGCAGCACGGCGCTAAAATCACCCCCGCGCAGGGCGATTACATTTATGTTGTCACCAAGGTTAAAAGTATCCTGAAAGCGCGCCAGCGGCATTTGGGTAATCTGGCGGTCTAGCCCCGAGATACCGGTGCTAAAAATCCCGACCAACTCCAGCACATCAGCCGCCACGGCACCGTCATTTCCGGTGCCCAGCATGGTGACGTTATCGCCAAGCGTTAGCCCAAGGTTGCGCACCAGCCCTTCGCCCATCACAATGGTGGCTTCATCGCCTTTCGCCAAATAGCGACCCTCGATGATAGTGCTCGCCAGCGTGCTCACTTTCGGCTCGGTCACGGGGTCCACGCCTATAATGGCGGCGCCAAAGCTGGTATCGCCGCTGGCCATAATGGCGAAGGAACTCGCGCGCGGGGTGGCCGTGTTTATCCCGTCCAGTTCAGCCGCCTCAACGAGGGCTTGCCAGTTTGGTAACAGGCGCGAGATATCGGGGTCGTCGTCATACCCAACAGGCTGAAACTGCCCATAACCATCCAGCAACCCCAGCGCGCCCACCTTCATGGTGTCATAAATGCCAAGCTGAAAAGACAGCATAAACACCAGCAGAAGCGACGAAAACGCCAGCCCGATCAGGCTGAGAATAGAGCGCACCGGCTGCCGCCAGATATTGCGCCATGCAAGAGCGGCCAGCATCACTTACCTCGGGTTTTGCAGGTTGGAACGAGTAAACAGGTAGCTCGGATTACTCACATCAAACTCCGCCGATTGCGTTACAATCTTTGTCCACTGCCCCGGGGTATCCACGCTGCTCATGGTGAGCTCGGTCGGATAAGGCCGCCCGCCCAGATTTCGCACACGGTCAGCGACCATGGTGCGCACAAGGTTGCCGGATTGGTCATAAAACTCCTGTCGGAGCAGCACGTAGTCATCGCGCACATGCACAATTTGCTTGCCCCACACAATAGGCTTGCCGCGCTTGGGTACGCTCTCGATTATATAAACCGTATGGCCGCTATGGCGGCCTGTGCCCAGTAATGTGTGGGTATAATCATCCACCAGCTCACGAGCTTTTGTGAGGTCACTATAGCTAAAATCTGACTCCATCCAGCTTTGACTCATGGCCGAGGCTGGCAGCTGAATTACCTGATTGAGCTTGGGGTTAAACACATAGGTCCGCCGCCCGCTTTGCAAAGTGGCATTGCCAGCATCGCGTGCGGGAGCAATGAAGCGCACCAGCGCCTTATCATCCCCTTCTGTCCAGCTTTCCATGGTGAGTGAGCGGGTGCCGGAACTGCCGCGAATGGTCATCTCCGCAATGGCATGGGAGCTGGTGGCGCGCCAGTTGTTAAACGCCGCCCTTAACAGCGCCGCCGGGTCTTGCGCCATGGCTGCATTTGGCAAAAGCAACGCAGCGGCGCTTATCTTCATCAGGTTGCGGCGGGTTAGTTTTGGCATAACAGGCTCCTACTTGCGTCGGGGGGCGTGGGTCGCTAAGATATTGTGGACCGATCGGTCCATTCATATTTAGTCCCGCTCAAAGGCCCTGTCAACCCCATGCCGCCCCACCCCTCCCTTAAGATGAAGCCCGAGCGCCGCACCCGGCTTTTTGCCGCTGCTACGCGCGAGTTTACCGAGCTAGGCTTCGAGCAAGCCTCGCTGAATAAAATCATTAGCGAAGTGGGCATGAGCAAGAGCAGTTTTTACCATTATTTTGGCAATAAAACCGAACTGTTCGAACAAATATTCGCCCAAACTCTCGCACCGATTACCAAAATCGCAGAGGCGTTTCAGCCAGAGATTCTCACCAAAGATACCTTTTGGCCCGGAATCCTTATGGCCTCAAAAGGCGGCGGTAAATTTTTTGCCAGCCAGCCCGAAATATTCAATGTCGGGCGGATGTTTCACCGAAACCTGAACGAACCAAACGGCATTTGCGCCGAAATGATGGCATCCCCATTGGCACTGGTTTCCCGTATTCTGGAGCATGGCAAAACCATTGGTACCATCCGCAATGACCTCCCGACCTCGCTTTTGATCGAAGTGGCTATGGCCATGGGCATGGCGATTGATGGCTGGGCCGTTGAAAATATTCAAAGCAACAGCAAAAACGCGTTTGAAGATTTTAATGAAAAGGTCGTCGGCATGTTTATCAATGTGTTGTCACCGAAGCCATAATGGGGTTTTACGACACAAAAATCCTGCCATACCTTACCGACAAGGCCTGCGGCGGCGGGTTTGCCAAAGCCCAGCGGCAAAAGGTGGTGCCACATGCGTGGGGCGAGGTGCTGGAAATTGGTGTCGGCTCCGGCCATAATTTACCGCTTTATGACGCGCACAAAGTAAGCAAAGTGTGGGCGCTGGAGCCATCTCGTGAAATGCGGGCGAAAGCCGTAAAAGTGGCGACGCAAGCGGCGGTGCCGGTCTCGTTTATCAGCCTGCCGGGTGAAGAAATTCCGCTGGATGACAAGAGCGTGGATACAGTGCTGGTGACCTACACGCTTTGCACTATTCCTGATGTAACCACCGCCCTTCAGCAAATGCGCCGCGTGCTCAAGTCTAGCGGCCAGCTGATATTTTGCGAGCATGGCCAAGCGCCCGACCCTTCGGTGCGCCGCTGGCAAGATAGGCTAGACCCTATTTGGGGCCAGTTTGCCGGGGGCTGCCATCTGAACCGGCCGATTGATGCTTTGATTAAGCAGGCCGGATTTCACATTAAAACACTGGACACAGGATACATCGCCCGCCCGAAATTTGCGGGATTTAACTATTGGGGCACCGCAAAGCCCGATAGCTAAATGCTGTATTAGGTTGAAACTATGTTTTGAGTATGCCACTCAAACCTATGCAAAAAACCCGCGCCATTATGATTCAAGGCACCGGCTCCAATGTCGGTAAATCACTGCTGGTGGCTGGTATTTGCCGCGCGTTGCACCTGCGCGGCCTGAATGTGCGGCCCTTTAAGCCGCAAAATATGTCTAACAATGCGGCCGTAGCCGGGGGCGGTGAAATTGGCCGGGCGCAGGCTTTGCAGGCCTTGGCCTGCGGGGTGAAGCCAAGCGTGGATATGAACCCGATACTGCTAAAACCCGAGTCTGAAACTGGTGCGCAGGTGGTGGTGCAGGGACAGCGATTTGCGACAGCAAAGGCGCGAGCGTATGGCGGGCTGAAGGCTTCGCTTATGCCGCGCGTTTTGCAAAGCTTTGCGCGGCTTAAAGCGGAGGCTGAAATTGTGGTGATCGAGGGCGCGGGCAGCCCCGCCGAAATTAACCTCCGCGCGGGGGATATCGCCAATATGGGATTTGCCGAGGCCGCAAATGTGCCGGTGGTGCTGGTGGGTGATATAGACCGCGGCGGCGTAATTGCGCAGATTGTGGGCACAAAAGCGGTGATTTCTAAGGGTGATGCGGCGCGGATCAAAGGCTTCATCGTTAACAAATTTCGCGGCGACCCCTCCCTTTTTGATGAAGGATTTGCGGCGATTGAGAACCACACAAGCTGGCGCGGGCTTGGCACTTTGCCATGGTTCGCAGACGCCCACAAGCTCCCTGCCGAGGATGCGCTGGACATCCGGTCAGGCGGCACGGGCGCTTACCACATCGCCGTGCCCCAACTTTCCCGCATGGCCAATTTTGATGACCTTGACCCGCTGGCGCAGGAGCCAAACATGCGGGTCACTATGGTGCCGCCCGGCAAAGCCCTGCCAGGGGATGCTGACCTTGTGCTCATTCCCGGCACAAAATCCACCATCAAGGACCTCGCGTTCTTCCAAGCTCAAGGCTGGGAGCTGGACCTGAAAGCGCATTTGCGGCGGGGCGGCAAGGTGCTGGGGGTTTGTGGCGGCTACCAAATGCTTGGGCAGCGCATTGCGGACCCTGAAGGCATTGAAGGGCCGGCCGGCGCGGTAAACGGCCTCGGGCTTTTGGATGTAGAAACCGTGATGGTGCCGGAAAAAAGTGTGACGGAAGTGGAGGCCAAGCATGTGGCCTCGGGGGCGCAAGTTCGCGGCTACGAAATCCATATCGGCACCACAGAGGGGGCAGACAGGGCGCGCCCGATGTTTAGCATTTCCGGCCAGCCCGAGGGTGCCATCAGCACCAACGGGCAAGTCTCTGGCACTTATCTGCACGGGCTGTTTAGCGCTGACGCATTTCGTGCGGCGTGGCTTGAAGCCCAAGGTGCGGGGGCCTCAACGCTCGCTTATGGCGCTGCGGTTGAAACCGCACTGGATGCGCTAGCGGCGCATATTGAGGTGCATATTGACCTAGACGCCCTACTTGAAATGGCGCGATGATCACGGTGGCAAACATAGAACAGGCGCTGACCCGCCCTGCCCCTGTGGCCTCAAGTGACTATGATTATGCACCGGGTCTGCGCACCAAATCCCGCATGCTGCGCCCTGCGGCGGTGCTCATTGCCCTGCAAGAAGGCCCGCGCGGGCTGGAGGTTATCCTCACCCGCCGCGCCGCGCATTTGCGCAATCACCCCGGCCAAGTGGCCTTCCCAGGGGGGAAGGTTGAGGACCATGACGCGGGGCTGTGGCAGGCGGCCTTGCGCGAGGCCGAGGAGGAAATTGGGCTGGCAAGGGCGCGCCATTTGGGAGCCTTGCAAGGACATGAAAGCGTGACTGGCTTTGAAATAAGCCCGCAAGTGGGGCTGATTGAGGGGCAATTTATGCCACGGCCAGACCCATCTGAAGTGGAGGAAGTCTTTACCGTGCCACTAGATTTTTTGATGAACCCAGCAAATATGTGCCTGCACCAGCGCCCTTGGCGCGGACATATGCGGGGGTATCTGGCAATACCTTATGGGCCGCACTATATTTGGGGTGCGAGTGCACGGATGATCAGGAACCTGGCGGAACGGTTGTGAGAATTACAGAGGCAAAATGGCTGGAAGATGCCGCGCCAGTGATGGCAATGCTCAAAGCTGCGGGCCATCGCGCGCTGGCCGTGGGCGGCTGCGTGCGCAACGAGGTTTTTGATGAGCCCATCGCTGATGTTGATATTGCGACCGACGCCCTGCCCGAAGCCGTTATGGCTTTGGCCAAAAGCGCAGGTTTTCGGGCTGTGCCGACGGGCATAGAGCACGGCACGGTTACTGTAGTTTACAAGGGCGAGGCCTATGAAATAACGACCTTTCGCAAAGATGTAGAAACCGACGGGCGGCGCGCCGTGGTGGCGTTTTCAGCTGATATTATGGACGATGCCCGACGGCGGGATTTTACTTTTAATGCACTTTATGTGCAGGCCGATGGCGAGATTATTGACCCTCTTGGCGGGCTGGAAGACGCCAAAGCACGGCGGTTGCGGTTTATCGAAAACGCCTTTGAGCGCATTGCCGAGGACGGCCTGCGCATTTTGCGTTATTTCCGGTTTTATGCCCAATATTGCAACCCGTTAGACGGGCCGGATATGGAAGCGATTGCGGCCATTTCCGGCAGTATCGGCGGGTTGGACGGGCTATCCGCCGAGCGGGTTGGTGCGGAAATGCGCAAGCTATTGAGCGCGCCGGACCCCGCGCCCGCATTGGCACTTATGGCGCAAACAGGCGTGCTGGCGCGGGTGCTCCCCGGGGCCGATTCCCGCTTTATCGCCCCCTTGGTCACGCTTGAAAGTGGTCAGCCAATCCGCTGGCTACGGCGGCTGGCAGCGCTGGGGGGCAAGGCACCGGCAAGCCGCTGGCGGCTCTCCAAGGCGGAGGCCAAAGCGCTGGCAAATATCCTTGCAGCCATGGCATTGCCAAGCCTGATCGAGGCTGGATACAGGTTGGGCGAAACCGCTGCGATTGATGCTCTATTGGTGCAATGCGCCAGCATCGGCCAGCCCGCCAACCCCACTGTCATCAGAAAAATTAAAGCCGCGTCGCAACAGGTTTTTCCGCTCAAAGCCCCCTATGTGATGGACCGCATCCCGCCCGGAAAAGCTCTAGGCACAGAGCTTAAGCGCCTCGAAAAACTGTGGATAGACTCTGGCTTTACGCTGAGCGCTACAGCGCTTGACAAGATGGTAAAACCCTGAAAAGGTCACAATAGTTGACCTTTAGGAAGCCCCATGTCTATTGATAGCCTACTAGCCCTTCTGGGCATTGTCATGGCCTCGGCCTGGACGCCCGGACCAAATAATATGATGCTGGCCGCCTCGGGCGTAAACTATGGTTTGCGCGCCACGGTCCCGCATATTTTTGGCGTGTTTATTGGCTTTGGGTTGATGATATTTTCAATCTCCCTAGGCCTCGGCGAAGTGTTTAACACCTATCCTCTCTTGCACGAAATCCTGCGTTGGGGCGGAGCTTTGATGCTGATTTGGGTAGCGTGGAAAATAGCCACAGCCAAGCGCCCCGGCGAGGCCGGCGCAGCCACCAAGCCCTTTACCTTTATTCAGGCCGCAGCGTTTCAGTGGATAAACCCCAAAGCCTGGATCATGTGCATCAGTATTTCAGCCCAATTTTTGCACCCCGAGAACCCGGTGATGAGCGCCGCTATCATTGCGAGTATTTCAATGCTTGGCGGCGCGACTTCAGCCACCGGCTGGGCATGGTTTGGTATGCTACTGGCGCGCTGGCTGCACAGCTCGGCCCGGCTGCGGGCGTTTAACTGGAGCATGGCGGCGATCATTTTAGCGGGCGTGCTGGTGGTTATATTCGGCGGGTTCTAAACGAAAACAACGCGCAGCTTTCACTACGCGTTGTTTAAATATCCTAGCTTAAAACCAGTGCAACCTAGTCCTTGCGGAAGAATTTCTTCTCGCGGGGTTTGCCATCCCAGCCGGGCTTGCCCTTGGGCGCGCCGCGATCATCGCCGCCACCAAAAGATTTGCCGCCGCCGTCACGGTCGCCGCCATAGGGCTTGCCGCCGCCTTTGTAGCCGCCACGATCACCACCACGGTCTCCGCCTTTGTAGCCGCCACGGTCACCACCGCGATCGCCGCCACCTTTGTAGCCGCCACGATCACCGCCGCCTTTATAACCCCCGCCGCCTTCGCGAACTTCCCATTTTTTGATCAGTAATGCATTAAAGCTGTCGCGATGAATGGTGCCTTCGTTGCACCATACTGTTGAGATCATATCACCCTCAACACTTTCGATCGCCATGCGGGGTGAACCCGCAGTAAGGGCCACGATATCGCCCAGTTTATAGTCCGCCATTTTCTCTCTCCATATACAACGCCGCATCTCTTAGCAGACGCTCTACATAGCGGCTTTTGGAAGAGTTACAATAGAAAAGCGCGAATAGTGCTTCTGCTTTACTTTGAATCGCAATGCCCTCCCCTTGGTTTCTCTCAAACGCGCATTGCGATAATACCCGCCTCAAAGAAAAGCTAAAGCGCTTTAGTAGCTGCGTTCGACCAGTGTTTTACTGAGCTTATCATAAGGCATGGCACCGTTCCACCAGATCATCGGGGCCACCCAC
This sequence comes from Paracoccaceae bacterium, assembly GCA_016744015.1. Lineage (GTDB taxonomy): Bacteria > Pseudomonadota > Alphaproteobacteria > Rhodobacterales > Rhodobacteraceae > UBA3077. Next base: position 96,856 of record JADGFD010000005.1, read on the forward strand.
CACAAGATATAAACAAACGTTGCCGCCCCAAGAAAGCCAAGCACAAGCGCTATATCTTCACCCTTTTGCAGCAACGGCACGACCTGCTCCAGCGAATAGGCGGGAGCAAACATACCAACTAAAAACAGCACAATTGCCGGCGCAAATTTGAGGATCTCGCGTTGTGCAACTTGAACAAAACTTGGGTAATCACCATCATTTTTAATAACCTGCACTTGCGTGACCTTTTTGCCAAAAGACTGCCCTTGCAGAAAAAAGGTCATTAAAATCAACAGCACAAGCACAAGCACGGGCTGCAAATAAGCCAAAGGGAAAGAGGGCGAAACTTGCTGCCCAGCATCATCCAGCGCCACGGAAATGGTCTTCGCATCATCCGCAATGCCGCCCTCGGCATTGGTGTGGCTGCTCACCAAAAGGGTTGATCCGGCAAAGAATCCGTTTTGGTAGGCGCTGCACAAGCTGCCGTTTTCAGCCTCAACGCCCTGCGCAGTAAAATAGTCCTGCGACTCTGGCGCAAGTGGCACTGTTCGGCAACTGACCGATTGATATATTCCACCGCTAAGCCGCACGGAATTTCCGTCCGCAAAAGGCACTGTTATATAAAAAATAAGCTGGCTCAGCAGAATTATATCTATCACCGCCGCAATCAAGCGACGCATAAAATGCCGTGGTTCCACTGCCCTGTCTCCTCTGAGCCGTTATTGGCTTCTTCGCCGCGCATAATGTCAGGCTTTATTGATTCCAACAAGCGCAAAAGCCCGCCCGATTGCTCGGGCGGGGCCGGTTTAATCCCGCAGTTTCGCAAGGTCGTTAAGCAACCCGTCGGTGCCGTTATGCACCGTCAGGCGCTCAACCTTACCTGCAATCGCCTCCAGCGCTTCCAGCTCTTTAAGCCGCAGCATTACCGGGTTTTCGGCCATCACCTTGGCGGTGTTGAGCAGCGAGCGCGTGGCGTTAGTTTCCTCGCGCCGTTTGATCACGTTAGCCTCGGCGGCCTTGGTAGCGGCCACAACCTGGTTGAGGATATCGCGCATTTCGCCCGGCAAAATCACATCTTTCAACGCGATCTCCCCTAGCTCAACCCCGATCTCCGCCATTTCAGCGCGAACCTTATCCGCCGCCTCGGTATCAACGCTCACCTTCTCGGCCAACAGGTCATCCAGCGTGCGCGCTCCTAGCGTTTTGCGGAAGGCAAACTGAAGCGCGCGGTGCAGGGCTTCCTCAAAATCCTTAACCGTGGTGACCGCTTTGAGCGGGTCCGCCACCCGGAAATCAGCTGCGAGGTTTACCCGCAGTGTCACCCGATCTTTGGTCAGGATCTCCTGCCCTGTCACATCATGCGCCCGCCAACGGGTATCCACCAGCTTAGCCTTAACCATCTGCGCAACCGCCCAGAAATGGTGTGTGCCAGCCGGCAAAACCCGCGTGAAACTGCCATCAACCTCCAGCAGGCCAACCCAGCCATCCGGCACCGCAACTGCGGCTACAGATTTTGGAAAGCCCGCCTTCCAGAGCCTTTGCCCAAGCTTTGGCGCAATTGCCAAATCTTCAGTGATATCAAAGGACTCCACCTCCCAAGGCCCGGCATCTAGCCACAGCGTATTTTGGTTGCTTGGCCCAAGCACAAAGCGCACACGACCCTCGCGCGAAATCACTTTTACCTCGCCATCGCCAGCGGTTACCCGCAGCAAATGTGCCTCGGCCAGCTCAGGGCGTTCGCGGTTCAGCGCGTCCTTCAAAGGGGTGGCAAACTCGGGCGTGTTGAGGTCAAACATATGCACCTGTGCGCTCTTTTTCAGCCGGTGCTCGCCCGCCTTCAAAATATCCGCAAAGCGGCCTTTTTCCAACACCAGCGCCCGCTGGTTTTCTGTGACCACCACCCTTTTGGTGCCAGTCAATACATCCAATAGTTTTACCATGTTCTTAATCCTTTGATTATCGTCGTCGCAATGCGAGCTCCTAAGTTTGGGTTGAGGGTTAAAGTTAAAGCGCCCGAAACCGGCGGCATGAAGTTTGGCGGCCCAAGGGAGAGTGGAGCGCGCGTGCATGGATGGGGTTTGGGCGCTCTAAAGCCCCCGCACCTGATCCATTCAGGCCCAATTCTTCATCCCCTCGGCGGTCATCCCCCAAGGTGCTACCGGCTCCAAAAGGGGGCAAGCCCCCCGCCAGAGCCAGCACCACAAGCCAGTTCCGGGAACCAATTTTTGCCTTTCGGCAGTTTGAGGCCGGACTCGAACCGGCTACAAATAGATTAGATTCTATCGCTCTACCAGATGAGCTACTCATGTTGGAGTTGAACCAACGGACTGTCGCGGAAAACCGCATACCAGTTTCACCCGTGTGCAACCTGTTTATCCCTGCTTTGGCATACGGGTTAAGGCAAAGCCCCCCGCACCAGTGGTGTTGCAACACCAGCCGTTAAAGTCAGTTCCTATTCAGGCAACGAGCACCCTATAGGGCGGAAGATAGATTCGACACAACAGGGGGTTGCGGAAAAACCTTTCACTGCGACAATTTTGTCACAGCTCGACATTCAGGTGCTCAGCCACCGAGAAAATGTCTTTATCACCGCGACCACTCAGGTTCACCACCATCAGGTGGTCCGCAGGAAGGTCTGGCACAATTTTGGCCACATAGGCCAGCGCGTGGGAGCTTTCAAGCGCGGGGATAATCCCCTCTTTCGCACACAGAAGCTGAAACGCTTCCAGCGCTTCGGTGTCGGTCACCGACTTATATTCAACCCGCCCGATATCATGCAGCCAAGAGTGCTCCGGCCCGATGCCGGGGTAGTCTAGCCCTGCCGAAATAGAGTGGCCCTCAAGGATTTGGCCGTCTTCGTCTTGCAGCAAATAGGTGCGGTTGCCGTGCAGCACGCCGGGGCGGCCGCCGGAAATGCTCGCCGCATGCTCCATGCGGTCATCCACTCCGTGGCCACCAGCCTCAACGCCGATAATGCGCACACTTTCATCGTCCAAAAACGGGTGAAACAGCCCCATGGCGTTAGAGCCGCCACCAATGCAGGCAACCAAGCTATCAGGCAAACGGCCTTCTTGTTCCTCTAGCTGCCAGCGGGTTTCCTTGCCAATAATGGTTTGAAAATCCCGCACCATCGCGGGGTATGGGTGCGGGCCAGCCACAGTGCCGATGCAGTAAAACGTCTCGTCTACATTGGTAACCCAATCGCGCATCGCCTCGTTCATCGCGTCTTTCAGCGTACCACGGCCTGCGGTTACGGGGATCACTTCAGCCCCGAGTAGTTTCATCCGAAACACGTTGGGCGATTGCCGGTCCACATCGGTTTTCCCCATAAAAACCACACATTTCAGGCCAAACTTGGCGCACACCGTGGCCGTGGCCACCCCGTGCTGCCCCGCGCCGGTTTCGGCAATAATTCGGGTTTTACCCATGCGGCGGGCCAGAAGTATCTGCCCCAACACATTGTTAATTTTATGCGCGCCGGTGTGGTTCAACTCGTCCCGTTTCAAATAAATCTTGGCCCCGCCAAAATGCTCTGTCAGGCGTTCGGCAAAATAAAGCGGGCTGGGGCGGCCCACATAGTGCTTCCAGAGCTGCTCCATTTCGGCCCAAAAACTATCGTCCGTTTTAGCAAACTCATATTGCGCTTCCAGCTCCAATATCAGCGGCATCAAGGTTTCAGACACAAAGCGCCCGCCATGAATGCCATAGCGGCCCTGCTCGTCTGGGCCTTGCATGTATGAATTTTTGTTATTGGTCATCTTAAAAGCCTCACCTACGGGTTTGGCTCCCTCTTAGCCCACAACGCCAGCGGCTTCAATAAAGGCTTTTATCAGGGCCACATCTTTCACGCCCTTGGTGGATTCCACCCCCGAAGATACATCCACCTGCTGTGCCCCCGTCAGCCGAATGGCTTCGGCCACATTGTTGGGCACCAGCCCGCCAGCCAGCATCCAAGGGCGCTGCCATTTGCGGCCGGAAATCAAACGCCAGTCAAAAGAAAGCCCGTTGCCGCCGGGCAATACGGCATTTTTGGGTGGCTTGGCGTCGACCAAAATTTGGTCCGCAACCGCTTCATAATCGGAGATCTGCGCGATATCGGCATGATCCGCGACCCCAATAGCCTTCATCACCGGCAAGCCAATGCGCGCCCGAATTTCGGCCACGCGCCCTGGCGTTTCCGCGCCGTGGAGCTGTAGTATATCCAGTGGCACGTTCGTTATAATCTCATCAATTTCAGCATCTGTTGCATTCACAACCAACGCGACCTTCGCCACCCCGAAAGGGGTGACAACAGCCAAATCCGCCGCCTGCGCGGGGGAAACATACCGTGGTGATTTTGGGAAAAAGTTAAGCCCGATATAACGCGCACCAGCCTGTGCCGCTGCCTCAACATCGGCACAATCCTTAAGACCGCAAATTTTAACACGCATTAATTCAGCAATGCCAAAACGTCGTCTTCGTCAGACCCGTTTGACTTTTTCAACTGGGCCAGCTCGGCACTCAGCGCGGCGGCTTCACGGTTTTTCACGGCGGCTTGGCGGCGGTATTTATGCTCGCGGAAATACTCAAGGAAATATCCCAGCAGCAGGCCCGCGCCGATAGCGGCAAATATGATTACAAAAAGCGGCACCTGATAGCTGAGCGCCCCCGCATAAGGCAGCCCCTCAGGCAAGGCCGACACCAAAACCGCCTCGCGGTTGGCAAGGGCCAGCAACACCAAGGCAGCCATGAAGGCTGCCAAAATTATGTATTTAATATAGCGCATCATGATCTCTAGAATAAGCGCGGGTTACTTGCCGTTCAAGCGGTCCCGCAAAAGTTTTCCGGTCTTGAAAAACGGAACGTGCTTTTCTTCAACATTTACGGTTTCACCCGTGCGCGGGTTACGCCCTGTGCGCGCCTCACGTTTTTTCACCGAAAACGCACCAAAGCCGCGAAGCTCTACGCGTTTTCCTTCGGCCATCGCTTCGACGATCTCGTCAAAAATGGTCCCTACAATGCGCTCAACGTCCCGTTGGTAAAGGTGCGGGTTTTCATCGGCGATCTTTTGAACCAGTTCGGATTTTATCATTATTGTTCCCCTCCAAGTTGTCGAGCCTACGCAGAGGCGCCCCGTCAAGCACCGATCACATTTCACTGTTTACATATGTATTGTGCCACGCCTTAGCGGGTTATGGAATAGAGCGCGGGCGATTCAGAGGCAGAAAAACGATCAAGTAGCGGATTTATGCCCAATAATGTAGATAAAATCCCATTATACCAAGGCTGTGCCCGTGTTAGCGCCCAATCTTCCACATCCAGATCACCTAACGTAGGCGTAACCGATTCGAGATACACGCGAAGCTCGGCCTCGCCACCTAGCGCATCTATCAGCCCGTTTCTCACCGCTGTGCGGCCGGAAAACACGCCGCCTGTCGTAACGTCATCTAGCGCGTTTCCGCTCAGGTTGCGTCGCTCGGATACAAGGGTTTTAAACCATGCAAATGTTTCTGCAATCAAAGCCTCTTGTGCGGCCATTTCCGCTGGGCTGGCCTCGCGAAACGGGCTAACCCCGCCTTTGATTTCAGAGCTACGGACAACCTGCATTTCAACACCAATTTGGGAAAGTAAGCCGCTCATATCAGGGTATTCCATGATCACCCCGATCGAGCCGGTAATGGTATTTGAGCGCGCCACGATATAGTCAGCCCCCAAGGCTGCAATATAGCCACCAGACGCCGCCACACCTGCCATCTGCGCGACCACCGGCTTTTTAGCCGCCACAGCCCGCAGGTTTTCGTAAAGGATTTCGGAGCCAACAACCGTGCCGCCGGGCGAATTGATTATGACAATCAGTGCCTTCACATCATCATCAGCCGCAATTTTCGCGAGCACGTCCTCGCGGTAGCGGCTTTGGGTGATGATGCCGTCAATGCTGATACGGGCAATGTGCTTGCCCGTCGGAAATTCACTTTCCGCGTTGGCCAGCGCCCACCAGATAAGCCCCCCCAGCAACAGCACCATAAGCCCGATACCGCGCCAAAAACCAGAGCGGCGCCACTTACGGCGCCGCTCCTCATAAAGGTCTCTCTCAAGGCCTTCTTTATTGCCATCCCAAGGGGGCATTAGTCGTCAGTGCTCTTCAGCGCTGCGCCAAGGATATCGCCGAGTGAAGCACCGGAGTCAGATGACCCATACTGCTCAATGGCTTCCTTCTCTTCGGCAATCTCACGGGCTTTGATCGAAAGACCAAGGCGGCGGGTTGCTTTGTCGATATTGGTGACGCGGGCGTCGATCTTGTCACCCACTGAGAAACGCTCAGGGCGTTGCTCGGCACGGTCACGCGAAAGATCGGAGCGACGGATGAAGGACTTCATGCCGTCATACGTAACTTCAATGCCGCCATCTTCAATCGACGTCACTTCAACGGTTACGATAGCACCGCGCTTGATGCCGCCAACGGCGCCTTCAAACGGATCATCGCCAAGCTCTTTGATCGACAGGGAGATGCGCTCTTTGTCGGCATCAATGTCGGTCACAACCGCTTTCACAGTGTCACCCTTTTGGTAGTCCTGAATGGCTTCCTCGCCGGAGCGATCCCAATCAAGGCCCGAAAGGTGAACCATGCCGTCAATATCGCCATCCAAGCCAATAAACAGGCCGAATTCAGTGATATTCTTAACTTCACCTTCAACTTCGGTGCCCACTGGGTAAGCGCCTGCGAAATTCTCCCACGGGTTGCCCTGAGTTTGCTTCAGGCCAAGGGATACACGGCGTTTAACAGTGTCGATTTCCAGCACCATAACTTCAACTTCTTCCGAAGTAGAAACGATTTTGCCCGGGTGCACGTTCTTTTTGGTCCAAGACATTTCAGAAACGTGAACAAGGCCTTCAACGCCAGCTTCAAGCTCAACAAATGCACCGTAATCGGTGATGTTGGTGACGCGGCCTTTGTGGGTAGACTCAAGCGGATAACGCCCTTCTACATCGGCCCATGGGTCTTCTTGCAGCTGCTTCATGCCAAGCGAAATACGCATGGTTTCGCGGTTGATCTTCACAACCTGCACTTTAACAGTTGCCCCAATTTCCAGAATTTCGGAAGGGTGGTTCACACGGCGCCATGCCATGTCTGTTACGTGCAGCAAGCCGTCTACGCCGCCAAGGTCAACAAACGCACCGTAATCAGTGATGTTCTTAACCACACCGTCAACAGTGTCGCCTTCAGCAAGCTTGCCAACGATTTCAGCGCGCTGTTCAGCACGGGATTCTTCAAGAATGGCGCGGCGGGACACAACGATGTTACCACGGCGACGGTCCATTTTCAAAATCTGGAAGGGTTGAGCCAAGCCCATCAGCGGGCCAGCATCACGCACGGGGCGCACATCAACCTGAGAGCCGGGAAGGAACGCAACTGCGCCGCCAAGGTCAACCGTAAAGCCGCCTTTGACGCGGCCAAACATGGCACCCTCAACACGCTCTTCTTTTTCATAGGCTTTCTCAAGCCGGTCCCAAGCTTCCTCACGGCGGGCTTTTTCACGGCTAATCGCCGCTTCGCCACGCTGGTTTTCAACGCGTTCGAGGAATACCTCAACGGTGTCGCCAACTTCTACTTCAGGGGCTTGGCCGGGCTCGGCAAATTCTTTTAGCTCAACACGGCCTTCCATTTTGTAGCCGATGTCGATGATAGCTTGGCCAGCTTCAATTGCGATAACTGTGCCTTTGACGACAGATCCCTCGTCAGGGGTTTCAAGTTCAAAGCTCTCGTTTAGAAGGGCTTCAAAGTCTTCCATGGATGCGGAAGTAGCCATAAATAGTGTCTCCAGATATGTGTTACGGGCCGAGCGGTTGGGTCCGCCGGTCTTTAGGTTTCGAGTCTGAGGCTGTGGAACGCGTAAAAGCGCCTCGGGGCTTACGCTTTTCCGAATCGCTGCTTTACGGGTGCCACCACCTCGGCGACAGCCGCGTCTATAACGGTTAAACCCCAATGCCGCAAGGCCGATGATTGCAGCACGCTAGGGGGATTGATACTAATCAATGCACCACCCGCATAGCACGCGCTATCGTTAGCACATGGAAGACGATGTTCATATTAAATGGCTAATGCAAGGCGATGTGTCTATTGCATGGCAAGCCGCGCGAGACCTGCTGGGGGAAAACCGGCCCGATTTGCGCAGCCGAATTGCGACCGAAGGCTGGGGGAAGGCCTTTTTGGCCGCCCGCAACGCTGATGGCTTCTGGGGTGAACGGTTTTACGCCCCCCGCTGGGCCTGCACTCATTACGTGCTGCTGGAGCTCCAAGCCATGGGCTTCCCACCCGAGCACCCCGAAATACGCGCCATCGTGGCCCAAATTCTGGACACCCACATAGCGCGCGACGGCGGATTGGGAGAATCGGTGAATGGCCTCAAAAGCGACGTGTGCATCAACGGCATGTTTTTGAACTATGCCAGCTATTTTGGTGCTAGGGCCAACGGGCTGCGCTCGGTGATTGATTTTCTGCTTTCCATGCACATGCCCGATGGTGGTTTTAACTGTAGCCTCAATCGCGCGGGGGCCACGCACAGCTCACTTCACAGCACCACATCAGTGCTGGAAGGCTTCTGGGCGTATGAGAGCCATGGCTATACTTACCGGCTCGCCGAAGTGCAGCAGGCAGCACAGACAGCGCGGGCCTTTATCCTGCAACACCGATTTTACAAATCAGACCGCACGGGAAAAGTGATCAATAAAGACTTTCTCAAAATGCCTTACCCGCCGCGCTGGCGCTACAACACCTTGCGTGCACTTGACCATTTCCGTGCCGCCGGGCAGCCCTATGCCCCTGAAATGCAAGACGCGCTAGCAGCTCTTGAGGCACGGCGGCGGGCAGATGGCCTATGGCCGCGGATGGCTATGATTCCGGGAAAGGTGTTTTTTACCATGGAGCCGCCGCGCGGGCCAAGCCGCTGGAACACCCTTCTGGCGCTGCGCGTGCTAAAAGCCTATCCGCGTGCGCCTAATGCGGCTTGAACACTGTCAATCGCAGCCTGCACCGCAACTTTTATATCCATCTCCGACGTATCAATAACGGTCGCATCCGCAGCGGCGTGCATGGGCGCAACATCGCGCGAGGCATCACGGATGTCCCGCTGTTTAAGGTCAATCGCCACGGTCTCCAGCTTGGTCTCGGGCTTTTTCGCTTTCAGCTCCAAATAGCGCCGCTCGGCCCGCACCGTATCTGAGGCCGTTACATAAAGCTTTACGTCGGCCTCAGGGCTAATCACCGTGCCAATATCGCGGCCATCCAGCACCGCGCCACCTTTGCGCTTGGCAAAGGCCTTCTGGAAATCCAGCAACGCCGCCCGCACCTCTGGCAAGGCCGCCACCTTGCTGGCCGCCTGCGCCACGCGCGCAGTGCGCAACCCGTCACGGGCAAGGTCGCTTTCCGTAAGTGTTTTGGCAATGTCTTCTGCAATATCAGCCGCAATCACCCCGCGCCCACGCATCATGGCCTTAGCCCCCACGGCGCGGTAAAGTAAGCCGGTATCAAGATGCGCAAAGCCAAATTTTTCAGCCACGGCGCGGGCAACAGTGCCCTTGCCGGCGGCGGCCGGGCCATCAATGGCAACGGTAAACTGCATACTGATTCCTACTCGCTTTTCGCCTTTTTAGCGATTCAACAGCCGGTTGACTACCGGCGCAAACAATATCACCACAAATATCCTTAAAATATGGTGCGTCACCACAAAGCTAAGATCTGCGCCCGCGATAATCGCCACCACCGTCATCTCAGCCTGCCCACCGGGCAAATAGGCCAGAAACGCCTCAAGCGGCGGCGCAATGCCACTATGGCCGATGCCATAAATAAACGTCCCAGCAACCCCCGCGACTGCGACCGAAAAAGCTAGCCCTGCGGCCACATCCTTCTTCAACTCTCGCGCCGTTATGCCTGCATATTTCACCCCCACGGCAATGCCTATAAAAAACTGCGCCGACCAAATGATTTCAGCCGGCGGCCGCTGGGTAATAATGCCCGAAAGGCTCAGCCCCGCCGTGAGGATCATCGGCCCCAAGATAGACGCTCCAAATAGCCCCACCCGCTCAGCCACCTTCCAGCCAATAAAACCAGCCGCGATCATCAGCCCTATTTGGACAGGGTCCATCCCGCGCGCCGGTGTTCCCGGTGGCAAAGTCAGATCAAGTGACCAAAGCATGGTCAGCACAATCGGCGCAATGGTCAGCAGCACCAGCACCCGCGTCGCATGAATAAGCCCCAGCGCCCGCACATCTCCGCCCGCCTCTTCGCCAAAAACCAGCATATCCTGCAAGCCCCCCGGCATGGAGGCATAATAGGCCGTCGGGTGGTTGAAGCCAAAGCCATAGCGCAAGATCGGATAGCCAATCGCCCCGATGGCCAGCACAAAAAGCGGAATGAAAGCCAGCGAAAGCCCGATCTCGGGCAGCCTAGCCACCACATCGGGCGTAATCGTAGAGCCGACCGCCACGCCAAGGAAGGTGCGAAAGAATATGCCCACCTGCCCCATACCCTTAAGCCGCGCACCGGCCAAAGCCGCTACAAGGCAAATGGCCATGGGGCCAAGGAGCATAGGCAGCGGCAGTGAGAGCGCGCTAAAGGCAGCCGCTCCGATGGCCGCCAAGCCCAATGTAAGGACTCTATATTTCGCGCGGGTCAAAACCATACACAGCTCTCGTTTTCATCCCCGCCAAGCCTAACGAAGCCATCACCTAATTGCGAGAGGTTTGTTGCAACCCTGAAACGCCACGCCAAGCACAACCAGCTTGCTTTGACCTCGGGGCGGGCAAGCCCACCCGCTCGGCGAGATGGGCGCAAAATCAAGCTAACAGGTGACCACTGTAATTAGGGGGTGAATGGCGCTTGCGCCAGAGGGGGCTAAGCCCCCTGCCGATGGCGAAGCCGAGGCCAAGCCCAACCGCCGGTGTCGTTTGCGAAGCAAATGGCGTCCGGTGGGCGGGAGGGCTTGCTTCAGTCTGCACCTTTTTGCTATCGCAACACCACCCAAATTTGCCTCTTACAAGTGACTAAACTGCAATACTGTGTCGTGCTAAAACAAAAGCGAAGGTTCAACAGATAGCAACCGCACAAAAGCGGGTGATACCAGTTCAAGCCCCGCCTCTGACAAACGGGAGCAAAGTGCAAGAAGCTGAGGCTCGACACCTTCATCCCAAGGCCAAAATCGTGTTTCCACCATTTCCGAAATCGTCTGCCGCTGATCTATCAGCTCGGCAAGCGCAGGCGCCAACTCATCTGGAACCATTTCATTTGTTTTTAGCGCCGCGTTTATGACGGCCATCACAGTGATGTATTTCTCAAGCACGGAGCTACCACTGGCCTGCCATTGCGAAAATGCACCATGTGAATAGGCCCCGATTTCATATAAGCCCCTGCGCCAAGCAGCTCTTTCGCTCGGGTCCGCGCAAGCCGCCAATGCCTTTGTAGCGCGGCGCTCCAAATCCCCCGCCCACATCCCCTTTGGCAGGCCTTGTGGGTAGGCGCAGAAATACGGCGCATCCTTAACGGCGGGATCGGCACTGTTGCGGTCAATTTGCCCAAACGTTGCCAGCAGATAAATTGCTGACACCCGCAGGGGCGCTGGCGGCGTATACCGTGCCTTGGTGCCAGATATTCCCGTAAAGCGCATCCATCGCGCGCGCCGAGGTTTTTGGGCTCGGGCTGATGAGGTTTCGGAGGTGCTGCGGAATATCCCCAGCTGCGCCATAGGCGTGCTCAAGGCTGGCCCAGTTGACATCATCCAATTTTTCAAACATCAGCGGTCCTTACGGCACAATGCGCACGGCCCCTTTAGCGGCCGAGCTGGCAAAGGCCGCATAGGCCCGCAGCGCGGTTGATACCCGCCGCGTGCGCCTTTCACTAGGCAGCCAAGGTGCCGCCCCTTTGGCGGCGCGGCGCGCGTCCAGCACGTCCTCTGCCACGGCAAGGTTGATAATCCGCTTAGGAATATCAATTTCGATAATATCCCCTGTTTCCACCAGCCCGATCAGCCCACCTTCCGCCGCTTCCGGCGAAACATGGCCAATGGAAAGGCCCGAGGTTCCCCCCGAAAAGCGCCCATCCGTTAGCAGCGCGCATTTTTTGCCCAGCCCTTTGGATTTCAGGTAGCTGGTCGGATACAACATTTCCTGCATCCCCGGCCCGCCCTGCGGCCCCTCGAAGCGGATGACAACCACGTCACCCTCCACCACTTTCCCCGTCAAAATCGCACTCACCGCACTATCCTGACTCTCAAAAACTTTTGCAGGGCCGGTGAACACAAGGTTGCTATCGTCCACCCCAGCCGTTTTCACAATGCAACCATCCAGCGCAATGTTCCCATCCAGCACGGCCAGCCCGCCATCTTTCGAAAAGGCGTTTTCAGCACTGCGGATAATCCCGCCTGCGCGGTCACGATCCAGCTCTTTGTAGCGATTATCTGTCGAAAACGCCTCAACCGTGCGTACGCCACCGGGGGCCGCTTTATAAAACTTCTCAATCTCAGGTTCGTTGCTTACAGCAATGTCCCACTTCGCCAGCGCATGGCCCATGGTTTCCGAATGCACCGTTGGCAGCTCGTCATGAATAAGCCCTGCCCTGTTCAGCTCGCCCAAAATGCCCATAATCCCGCCCGCGCGGTGGATATCTTCCATATGCACATTCTCGATTGAGGGCGCAACCTTGCACAGCACCGGCACCTGCTTGGACAGGCGGTTGATGTCTTCCATCGTAAAATCCACACCGCCTTCATGGGCCATCGCCAGCAGGTGCAGTACGGTATTCGTGGAGCCGCCCATCGAAATATCCAGCGTCATCGCATTTTCAAAAGCTTTGAAGTTTGCCACATCGCGCGGCAAAAGCCCCGCCTCGTTACCCTCGTAATGCCGCTTGGTGATGTCCACAATCCGCTGGCCACACTCCTCAAATAAGACCTTCCTGTCCGCATGTGTCGCGAGCATTGAACCATTGCCCGGCAGCGCGAGGCCCAAGGCTTCGGCAAGGCAATTCATAGAGTTCGCGGTAAACATACCCGAGCAAGAGCCGCATGTCGGGCAGGCCGAAGCTTCGATATCATCGACCTGTTCATCGGTGAAGCTATCATCCGCCGCCGAAACCATGGCATCGACCAAGTCGATCTTCTTTTCCAGATCATTGATCGTAACCTTGCCCGCTTCCATCGGCCCACCCGATACAAAGATCGCCGGAACATTGAGCCGCATCGCGGCCATCAGCATCCCCGGCGTAATTTTATCACAGTTGGAAATGCAAACGATAGCATCAGCACAGTGGGCATTCACCATATACTCCACCGAGTCCGCAATCACCTCACGCGAAGGCAGGCTATAAAGCATGCCGTCATGGCCCATGGCAATGCCATCATCCACCGCGATGGTGTTAAATTCCTTGGCCACCCCGCCAGCCTTCTCAACCTCCCGCGCCACCAGTTGCCCCATATCTTTCAGGTGCACATGGCCCGGCACAAACTGCGTGAACGAATTCACCACAGCAATAATCGGCTTGCCAAAGTCACCATCCGTCATGCCTGTGGCCCGCCAAAGGCCGCGAGCGCCTGCCATATTGCGGCCATGGGTAGAAGTGCGAGAGCGATAATGTGGCATGAGAGGCCCCTTGTGGTTATCCGGTTTTTACCGGATTAGCACAAGCGGCGGGGGGAGCGCCAGAGGGTTCAGGCGGAGGCTAAATGTTCCAATACCGGACAGGGTTTTGGACGTGCCTCATGTTGGGGTTTACAATACGCTTCCCACGTTCACCTACATACTTTTCCCATATCTCATCTGGTGCGACCATCCCTTCAAATGCAGATCGGTCCGGCTCGTCAAATGGTTTGTCTGGAAAGATATTACGGGTAGCTTCTCTCCATCCCTTTTTATCAACCACAAACGCACCAACAACCACACCCCTTACAACAGCCAACACATAGTCGGCTTTGTTCGCCCTATTTCTGCTCAGCCTCCATGCGAATCGGACTTGTCTGTAAATTTGTTGCCGCTCAGGATCGTCCGCATTCATTGACTTAAGTCTATTAATATTTATCAAAACGAGTTTGTCTGTTGGAGTTTTGTCCAATTCAGGCAAATCATATTTATCCATAATTTGAAGAACATGCATTGGCCCTCGGTCAGAGCTTCCATGCCCACCTTGAGAGTTAGTTAATCCAGGGAAAGCATCAATAAGCGCTGCTTCGACCTCAAAAATTGCAGGTTTGGGAATCCCGTGCCTGTGTATAATATGAATGACTTTGAGTTGGGCTCGTTTTATTTCATTAATCCGGCCTATTTTGGCTCCCAATTCATCCTCGTTATCCACATCCTCTCCGTCAGTAGTCGCGTTTAAACGTATCTGATCTGCTTGGGCTTTGGCAAACTCGCCCGAGGCATGATGGAACACACGGTTTTTCACCCCCTTACCCACATAGAAAGTTTCTCCATTTCGTGGGTCCACAAGGCGATAGACATAGTTCCCCAAATCTTTGATCGCTTGCTCACTAAATTGTTTTTCCTTTTTGGGTGTGCTCAATGCTTTTCTTCCTTGGGTTGCACCCCAATCCACCACAAAAGGACGGGCGCTTCAAGACATCATTCTTGATCCATTGTTACCCTGCACTGAAAGCAATTATTCCGCGCCGAGCGCACATCCACAAAAGCCACGCCTGCCCGCGCCAGTATTTCCGTCCCCATCCGCTCAATATCCGCTGCCAACGTGATTTGCCCTGTGCCATACACAATCCGGTAATCGGCGCTGTAGCCTTTTAGCAAATAGTCAGGGCTGGATTGCAAGGCTGGCGGAATGCCCGTCCCGCGCCAAGGCGTGCAATTGTTAGCACATAAAAAGATCGGGCCCATTTCTGCATAGGGCTTAATAGTGGGAAATGGCCCTCTCGGCTTGAAATCCATAGTCATCAACCCCGCCTTGGCGGATATCTGTAACCCATGCTTGGTCATAGGGATGAAATGTGAGGTTCATGTTCTTACTCCAAATAGTGTGTTGCACTCTTGGAGCAAACGCCCTTTAATCTCGACCCGAAACCTGCGGGTTATGTAGAGTAGGCTTTGACCCACCAATGGTGCGTGGGAAACCACGCACCCTACCTCGCCGCGCTCTGCAAGCTGCTTTCCAGCAAGTGCTTCGTATAGGGATGCTCGGTGCGCATGGCACGCATGTCCTCCACCCCCAACGTTTCAACGATTTCGCCAAGCTGCATCACGGCGATATCGTGGCAGATATGCCCCACCACCGCGAGATCATGGCTCACCATCAAATAGGTCAGCTTATGCTCGGCCCGCAGATCTGTCAGCAGGTTGAGTATTTCGGCTTGCACCGAAACATCCAGCGCCGAAGTGGGCTCATCCAGCAGCAGGATTTGCGGCTCAGGGGCCAAGGCACGTGCAATCGCCACGCGCTGGCGCTGGCCGCCAGAAAGCTGGTGCGGGTAGCGAAACCGGAAAGATGGGCCAAGGCCCACATCATCCAGCAGCTTGGAAATGCGGGTATCAATATCCTTAAACCCGTGCAATGAAAGCGTTTCGCTCAGCACTTGGTCAACCGAATGGCGGGGGTGCAAGCTGGCGTAGGGGTCTTGAAACACCATTTGCACGGCTCGATAGAAATCACGCGAGCGTGGGGTTTCGACAGGTTTGCCCAGAATATCAATTTTGCCAGACCACGTAGGCGCCAGCCCCATGATCGCCCGCAAAATTGTGGATTTACCCGAACCACTTTCGCCAACCAGCCCAAAGCTGCCACCCTTGGGCACGCTCAGCTTGGCGTTTTTCACAGCGTCCACCCGCTCTTCATACTCTCCGAACCAAACGTTCAGGCCTTCAATTTCAATACCACTCATCCGCTTACACTTTCCTCTGTCGCCCAAGCAGGGTCCCTCTGAAGCACGTCCAGCCGCTCTTTTGGCGCGTCCAAGCGCGGTAATGAGTTAAGCAAGCCCCGCGTATAGGGGTGCTGTGCCTCGTGCAACTTGTCAGCTGGCAGGGTTTCTACCACGCGGCCAGCATACATAATCAGCACACGGTCACAGAAGCTCGACACCAAATTCAGGTCATGGCTGATGAAAATCAGCCCCATGCCACGGTCCTTCACTAGCTTGTCCATTATCTCCAGCACCTGCATTTGCACGCTCACATCCAGCGCCGAAGTTGGCTCGTCTGCTATCATAATCTTTGGATCAGGTATCAGCATCATGGCAATCATTATCCGCTGGCCCATACCGCCAGACACCTCATGCGGGAACATGCGATACACCCGTTCGGGGTCTCGAATGGCGACCGCCTCCAGCATGGCAATGGCTTTGCGCTTGGCCTCTTTTTTCGACACTTTGGCATGCAGCCGATAGGCCTCTGAAATCTGCGCGCCCACCCGCATTACAGGGTTCAGCGAAAACTTCGGGTCCTGCATGATCATCGAAATCTGCTGCCCGCGCACCTTGCGCATCTCACGCTCAGAGCGGCCCAGCAGGTCCACCCCTTCCAGTTCCATCTTGTCGGCTTCTATCATGCCCGGCGGCCTGATCAGCCGCAAAATGGCGCGGCCTGTCATGGATTTGCCCGAGCCACTTTCGCCCACAATCCCCAGCCGCTCTTGCCCGAGGCTAAAGCTCACGCCGCGCACAGCGTCAAACACGCCATTGCGAGTGGGGAATTTTACCCAGAGGTTTTCAACTTCTAACAGCTTGCTCATGACGCACCATCTTTCGGGTCCAACACATCGCGCAACCCATCGCCCAGCAGGTTAAACGCCAGCGAAACCGTAAAAATCGCGAGGCCGGGCATAGTGGCCACCCACCAGTGATCAAGGATAAACTTGCGGCCCTCACTGATCATCGCGCCCCACTCGGGGCTAGGCGGCTGCGCACCAAGACCAAGGAACCCAAGGCCCGCGGCAGCCAGAATGATGCCTGCCATATCCAGCGTCACCCTCACCACGAGCGAGGAAATGCAAAGCGGCCAGATGTGCTTGGTGATAATCCGCATCGGTCCTGCACCTTGCAAACGCACAGCGTGGATATAATCCGAATTCCGGATCGTCAGCGTTTCCGCCCGTGCAATCCGTGCATAGGGCGGCCATGCCGTTAGCGAGATCGCCAGTACCGCGTTTTCAATGCCTGCGCCCAGCGTGGCCACAAAGGCCAGCGCCAGAATCAAGCGCGGGAACGCAAGAAAAATATCGGTAATCCGCATCAGGATAACATCCAGCCAGCCGCCCGCATAGCCCGCAATGGTGCCCACCAGCAGCCCCATAATCGGGGCCATCAGCGCCACCAGCGTAACGATATAAAGCGTAATCCGCGAGCCATATAAGAGCCTTGAAAGAATATCCCGCCCGAGACTGTCTGACCCCAAAATGTAACCCTCAATTGCGGGGTCACGGTCTGCCTGCCAAATCGGCGGGGTCAGCCGCAAGCTTAGGTCTTGGATAAACGGATCAGACGGGGCCAGAACCGAGGCCAAGGCCGCGATGATCACCAACGCTATCAAAATCCCCAGCCCCAACATCGCCATGTGGTTACCCTTAAGCGACAGCCACGCTTGGTAAAGCGAGGCGGCGCGGGCATGGCGGCGTGAGGTTGGGGTATCGGTTAACAGCCAGCCACGAAGGCCGGGTTTTTGCGTGTCGGCTAGGCTCATTTTGCCCTCGGATCAAAGAATTTATAGAGAAGTTCGGCAAAGATATTGAGCAGCACAAACACAAGGCCCACCACCACGGTGCCGCCCATAACGGCGTTCATATCGGCGCTCAAAAGCGAGATCGTGATGTATTTACCAATGCCGGGCCATGAGAAAATGATCTCGGTCAGCACCGAGCCTTCCAGCAAGCCCGCATAAGAAAGCGCAATCACCGTAATCAGCGGCACCTTGATATTGCCAAAAGCGTGCTTCCACACCACTGCCCATTCCGACATGCCCTTAACCCGCGCCGTCGTAATGTATTCCGCGCTCAATTGCTCCAACATAAAGCTCCGCGTCATCCGGCTGATATAGGCCAATGAGTAGTAGCCGAGCAAGGAGGCTGGCAGGATGATATGCGAAACCGCATTCCAGAAAATTGTCCAGTCCCGCGCGATAATACTGTCGATGAGGATCATCCCCGTAACGCTCGGCACGATATCCTCAAAATAAATATCGACCCGCCCCGGGCCAGACACCCAGCCAAGCTTGCCGTAAAGCACCATAAGCCCGATGATGGCCAGCCAAAACACCGGCATCGAATAGCCAATAAGCGCCACAACGCGGGCCACTTGGTCTATCCAGGTGCCGCGCTTTACCGCCGCCAAAACCCCGAGCGGCACGCCGATGAACACACCAATAAGTGTGCCCAATGTGGCAAGCTCCAGCGTCGCGGGGAAGACCCGCGTCACGTCATCCCATACCGGAAAACCGGTGCGAAGCGACTTACCAAAATCACCCTGAACCACATCACCGAGGTATATAAAAAATTGCGTAAACAGAGATTTATCGAGCCCGAGCTCCAGAAAAACCGCCTGATATTGCTCTTGCGTGGCACGTTCGCCAACAATCGAGAGCACAGGGTCCACCGGCATAACCCGCCCGATGAAAAAGGTTACAAATAAAAGCCCCAGCATGGTGGCGACAACCGTCAGCAGCGTGGAGCCTGTTTTTTTCGCTATGCCAAAAAGGGGCGACCTGCGCCGCCCCTTTCTGCTTTGTTCAGCCATCGCCATTTACTTAGTCACGTTCCAATAAGAAACAGCGGTAATCGCGCCGCCAAGGCTCAGGCCTTGCACGTTCTCGGCCCGTCCGGTTTGCTCAATCTTCTGGAACATCACCGCAAATGGCGAGGTTTGCTGGTGCTCGCGCTGGATGGCTTCATACATCGCAGCCCGGGCGTCACGGTCATTTTCAACCACAGCGGCCAGCGTGGCCTCACTCATTTCAGGAATGCTCCACGAGTTCCGCCAAGCCAGAAGGCCGGTAGCGCCTGCTTCGTCAGAGTTATCGGGGTTAAAGGCAAAGGTGCCGGCGTTGGTGTTTGGATCCGGATAATCCGGCCCCCACGCACCCACATAAATATCGTGCTCACGTGCCCGATAGATGCCGAGAATTTGCTTGCCCGTGCCCACCTGAATGCTCACGGTGATACCAGCTTGCGCAAAGGTGTTCTGGATAGACTGCGCGATCTCGATGCGCTCTTGCGCTTCCCGCACCACAATGCCGATTTCAAAGCCGTCTGCATAGCCAGCTTCAGCCAGCAGCGCTTTGGCTTTTTCTACGTCGAGCGTAAATGGCGCATCATCAATCTCACCTAAATAAGTGGCGGGGAGGAAGGCTTGGTGAATAGTGTATTGCCCATTCAGGAAGCCATTTTGCATGCCTTCATAGTCAATCAGATACTTGAGCGCCTCAATCACTTTTGGGTTGGCCAGAATTTCGTTCTTCTGGTTCATCGAAATATACATCAAGCGGCCACGAAGCTCGCTATCCACCGCAATGCCGTCCACAAGGGCAACCCCAGCCACATCTTCAGGGTTCAGGTTGCGCGCTACGTCAATGTCGCCATTTTCGAGCAGCAAGCGCTGGGTAGCACTTTCCTGAATGTTACGCACAATAACACGCTGCATTTCTGGCGCACCACGGAAGAAATCGTTATTCGCCACCAGCGTAACCGATTCATCTGGCTTCCAGCTACCAAGCGTATAAGCGCCCGAACCCGCAGCATTTGTGCGCAGCCATTCATTGGCAAGGTCGCCATCCACCTCATGCTCCATCGCGGTTTGGCTATCAATGATAGAGCCAACCGTCGCGGTCAGGCAGTTGAGCACAAAGGATGTTGCGTAGCGCTTGTCTGTTGTGATCGAAATCGTGTTGCCGTCAGCCACAATAGTCTCAGCCACGTTTTCAGGGGTAAAGCCGAATTGTGACAAGATAAACGATGGCGTTTTATTCAGCGTAATCACGCGGCGGAGCGACCACTCAACGTCTTGCGCTGTTACCGCATTGCCGCTTTCAAAGGTCACGCCCTCACGCATGGTGAAGGTGATGGTCTTGCCATCCTCCGAAACGTCCCAGCTATCAGCCAATGCCGGAATGTAGCCGCCGCTCAGGTTGGCAGGGTCAAAGCCCACCAGCTTGGAATACAGATTCCGGTTTACATCCGAGCCTGCAAACTCAAAAGACTGCGCTGGGTCAAGCGTGGTGATATCATCAATTCGATTGGCGATGATCAGCATGTTGTCGGGCGTGGCAGCGATTACCGGTGCAATGCTGACCCCGGCGGCCAAAATAACGGCTGAGCTGAATAGTGTTGAACGAAATGCGTTCATAGTATCCTCCTGAAGGTTTTTCACGGGATTCTTGCTGAATCCCTTGGTGCCGACATTAACCCGCGCTTTGACCATTTAGTCAAGCGCGGGATAGGCGATCACATACCGTAGTATTACGGTCAGGCACAAAAAAGGGCCGGCAAAAACCGGCCCTTTGAATTGCATAGCTTAGATAGGTTTAATCAAGCGTTGAGGTATAAACCGCCACTAGATTGTTAAACGAATTATCAATCATCGGCGTTGAGTTGGTGAAGGTATTCCGCAAGCTACCGCCGCCAAACACCATAGATATGCCCGCATAAAAGCGGCTCTCATTGCTTACATCGTCATTGCCGTTGTCTTCACTCGCATGTAAGCCTTCATAGCCTGCATTAGCATAAAAATTGCTCTGGCCAAGCCGCATAGTGCCTTCAAGACCATACACGGTAAGCGCCAATGGGTCGCTGTGAATGATGCCCAGGCCATGCCCAAGGCTACCAGTGATCATGAAATTGTCATTCAGGAAATAGTTGGCACGCACCTGCCCAAACAGTTCGTTGTTATAATCCAGTGCATTGTGGTCACTATCTGAGCTGGCAAAACCAAGCTGAGCGGCCAAGGCAATATTGCCAAACGTGCGCGCAGCTTCAATGCCATACCAGTTGCCCGGTCCGCCATCACTCCCATTTTCGTTATATTGATAACCCGCGCCAGCAAAAGCACCAACTTTATAGCCGGCAAGATCGAAGTTAATGTGGGCTGTACCGCCATATGCACGGTAATAATCGGCCGAGTCGCTGCCAAGTTCGTAATTGGCATCAATCTGCCAACCCAAGCGACCGCCACCAATACCGCCACCCAATGATGCCTCTATGCCATAATAGCTGTAGGTTGGGTCATCATAGTCACAGCAGTTTTCATCTGCGACCGACGCGCCACCATAATAACCTGTTACATAGCCGCCAAAAGTGCTGGCAGCTGGTGCCATCACCGCAGTGCTAACAGGGGAAACATCATCAAACGAACCAGCCAACGCCGGGGCGGCAAAAGCCGAGGTGATCAAAAGTATAGAAATCGTTTTCATAGTTTACTCCAAAATAATTATACAAAATATGAGCCCAAATCCGACTCACACAATTAACTTGTTGCTAATGCCACAAAAGATTAACAATAACAATCTTAGATTTAGTCGCGCTCCTACAATTTCCATGTGCGCTCCAGCAACGCCAGCCAGTTCCGGTAGCAAAGCTTTTCCATAAGCGCCTCGTCATAGCCATGTGCCACCATTGCGGCGCGCAGGTTTGGCAAGCCAGAAATATCACCGATCGCCTCAGGCACCATCGCCCCATCAAAATCCGAGCCGAGGCCCACATGGTCTTCCCCCGCCAGTTTAATCATATGATCAAGGTGGCGCAGCATGGTTTCCAGTGCAACTTCCGCCTTCATCTGCCCATCAGGGCGCAAAAATCCGGTGGCAAAGTTCAGCCCCACCATACCGCCACTTTGGCCGATGGTGCGGAACTGGTCATCGGTCAGGTTACGGGCATGGGGGCATATTTCATAGGCGTTGGAGTGCGTTGCCACAATCGGGGCATCGCTGGTTTCCACCACATCCCAAAACCCTTTTTCATTGAGATGGGACATATCAAGCATAATCCCGAGCGCATTGCATTCGCGCACAAGGTCAAAGCCCGCAGGGCTAAGGCCGGGCCCGGTATCGCCAGTTGACGGGTAGCGAAACGGCACCCCCTCGGCAAAAATCGTCGGCCGAGACCACACCAGCCCAAGTGAGCGCAGCCCCGCGCGGTAAAGCACATGCAGTGCATCGAGATCACGGTCTATCGGCTCCGCGCCTTCCATATGCATAATCGCCGCCATGGTGCCGCTTTGCATGGTTTTGGCGATATCCGCCACACTCGTACAAATCTTCAGCGCGCCGTCGCTTTCAAGATCTGCCAGCATCCGCGCCTGCTTCATAGCCACGCCCAGCGCAAAGCCTTGGTCAACGGCGGATGGCCTTGGGATATCATATTCAGGCTGCATCATTTGCTCAAAAATGCCGTCTTCATCCATCGGGCTAGGCACCCAAATGGCAAAAAACCCGCCGCCAAAGCCGCCTGCCTTGGCTTTTGGCACATCTATATGGTGCTCGTTTCCGGTGCTAAACGCACTGCGCGCCGCCCGCCCGCCTTCAAATTGCTTAAGCAGCGCATCATTATGGCCATCAAAAATTAGCGGTGTGTTCATGGTGCGTCCGGCAAATATTGCCCCTCCAGCTTAGTCAGAAATTCGGCAAAGGCTTTGGCCACGGGTGGCAGCGCTCGCCCTGCCCGCCGGATTAAAAACCAGTGGCGCACAATCGGCAAGCCCTCAAATTCCAGTTTAACAAGCCGCCCGCTTTCCAGCTCGGCGCTCACCGCCTGCGCCGAAATAAACGCCAGCCCCAGCCCCGCAATCGCCGATTGTTTGATGGTCTCGTTACTCTCGATCACCATGGTTTTATATTCCCGCCCCTCACCGATTCTATCCAAGAATCGCTGCATAAGAATGCGGGTTCCCGAGCCGCGCTCACGGGAAAGAAAGGTCTCTGCCAGCAATTCATCGGGCGAAATGTCGCGCTTACCCGCTAGCGGGTGGCCTTTCGGCGCGACCAAAACGTGGGGATTATCCCCAAGCACGTCCGCCTCTACCGGCGGGTTTCGCGGTGGCCGCCCCATGATCGCAAGGTCAATTTTCTTGTCACCCAGCGCCTCAATTATCTCCGCCCGATTGCCCACAAACAAGCTTATTTCCACATCAGGTAGCCCCTTTTGCGCGGCCACCACAATGCGCGGCGCAAAGTATTTTGCCGTACTCACCACCCCCAAAGTCAGGTGGCCCACCTTCCCCGTTTTAAGAGCATTAATATTATTATAACAGGTGGTTAACGAGTTCTCGATTTGCCTCGTGGTTGCCAGAACCACCTCCCCGCTTTGGGTCAGCACCGTTTTTCCATCCGGCCCGCGATGCACCATCTGCACCCCGAAATTGCTCTCCAGCAACTTAAGCTGGGTCGAGACCGCAGGCGCGGTTACATTCAGCAGCTCAGCTGCCGCCGTCAGGTTTCCGGCTTTCACAATCGCGGCCAACGCGCGCAATTGCTTTAGGGTTATGGCGTTTTGCTGTGTCATAGTTTTTCTTAACACATAAAAGATTTTTTTTAGTTTTATTTTACTCACAACCTGTCATGCATCACACATTCACTTTTTCGCAACCAACGGGAAACAGCGTTTATGACCTCAGACACCAACCTGAGCGGCTTTCTTTCAGATAAGCCCAAAGACCTAAGCGAGGCCATTCTTGCGGTGGCAAAAGTCGGTAAGGACCTTGCCGCCCTCATCTCACGTGGTGCCCTTGGTGGCGAATTAGGCGGAGCCGTGGGCGAAAATATGGGCGGTGACCAACAAAAAGCGTTGGATGTTATGGCCGATGATGTTTTTGCCGCCGCACTCACCAAAACCCAAGTAAAATATTACGCCTCGGAAGAGCAGGACGAGGTGATTACGCTTAATCCAAACGGCCACCTAGCCCTCGCGATTGACCCGCTGGATGGGTCCTCCAATATCGACGTTAACGTTTCCATCGGCACGATTTTTTCGATTTTTGAGGCGAATGAGGGCGCAAATGAAAGCTTCCTGCGCCCGGGCAAAGAGCAGATCGCGGCTGGCTACATTATTTTTGGCCCGCAAACCGGCATTATGCTCACCTTAGGTGATGGCACAGCGATGTTTATTCTCGACCATGAAAATGGCGAATATATGCTGGTGAATCCGCGCGTAAACATCGTGCCTGATGCCATTGAATACGCCATTAACGCCTCGAATTATCGCCACTGGGCCACGCCCATTCGTGCTTATATTGATGATATGATCGAAGGTGCCGACGGCATTCACGAGCGCAATTTCAACATGCGATGGGTGGCGAGCCTGATCGCCGAAACCCACCGCATTATCTCGCGCGGGGGCATCTTCCTTTATCCGGGTGACAACCGCGACGGCTACAAAATGGGTCGCCTCCGCATGGTTTATGAAGGCGCGCCCGTGGCCTTTGTGGTTGAGCAAGCAGGCGGCATGGCCACCGATGGCAAAGACCGTATTTTAGACCAAACCCCAACCGAGCTGCACGGCCGCACCCCGCTGGTATTTGGCTCCAAAAACAAAGTAACCCGCGTGGTCGCCTATCACGACCTTCCAGAAACCGAAATGTCGCCGCTATTTAAAAAGCGCGGCCTGTTTAACGCTTAAGGATCAAGAAAATGAGCACCAAGCACCCGATCATCTCTGTTACTGGCTCTTCCGGCGCAGGCACATCGACGGTTAAAAACACCTTTGACCAAATCTTCCGCCGCGAGGGCCTAAAAGCCGTGAGCATTGAGGGCGACGCCTTTCACGCCTTTGACCGCGCCACCATGAAGGTTGAATTTGAAAAGCGTATCGCCGCGGGCGACCACTCTTTCAGCCACTTCTCCTATGAAGCCAACGAGCTGGCCGAGCTAGAGCGCGTATTCCGCGAATATGGCGAAACCGGCGGCGGTAAAACCCGCCACTATGTGCATAATGACGAAGAAGGCAAAGCGCTGGGCGCGGCCTCTGGCACCTTCACCGACTGGGCCGATTTTGAATCTGGCACAGATATGTTGTTTTACGAGGGCCTGCACGGCGCTGTAAGAAACGACGAAGTGGACTTGCCGAAATATGCTGACCTGAAAGTCGGCGTCGTGCCGGTCATTAACCTAGAGTGGATCCAGAAAATTCACCGCGACCGTAACCAGCGCGGCTATTCTACCGAGGCCGTGACCGACGTAATTTTGCGCCGGATGGATGCCTATGTTAAATGCATCACCCCGCAATTCAGCCAAACCGATATCAACTTTCAGCGCGTGCCGGTGGTCGACACCTCAAACCCGTTCATCGCCCGCAGCATTCCTACGCCGGATGAGAGCCTTGTGGTGATCCGCTTCAAAGACCCGCACGGGATTGATTTCCCATACCTGACCAACATGATTGAGGGCAGCTGGATGAGCCGCGCTAACTCTATCGTGGTGCCCGGTGGGAAAATGGACCTCGCCATGCAACTCATCCTCACCCCGCTGATCCTGCGGCTGGCCGATAACGCGAAAAGGGCTTAAATTATGGAAAACAATATGGCAAACGCCATCCGTGCGCTCAGCATGGATGGCATTCAAAAAGCAAATTCCGGCCACCCCGGCATGCCCATGGGCATGGCCGATGTCGCCACGGTGCTTTTTAACCGTTTCATGAAAATCGACCCGGCCAACCCTGATTGGGCCGACCGTGACCGCTTCGTTTTGTCCGCTGGCCACGGCTCCATGCTGCTTTATGCCATCCACCACCTGCTTGGTTATGATGACATGCCGATGTCAGAAATCGAGAATTTCCGCCAGATGGGTGCCCGCACCGCTGGCCACCCCGAATATGGCCACGCCAAAGGTATTGAAACCACCACGGGCCCGCTGGGCTCCGGCATTGCCACCGCTGTGGGCATGGCGCTCGCTGAGCGCATGCAAAACGCGCGCTTTGGAGATGATCTGGTAGACCACAACACCTACGTAATTGTGGGTGACGGCTGCCTTATGGAAGGCATTAGCCATGAAGCGATTGATTTTGCAGGCAACTTGGGCTTGGGCAAAATGATCGTACTGTGGGATGATAACTCGATCTGTATTGACGGCGACACGTCGCTTTCCACCGGCACTGACCAAGTGGCGCGCTTTGCGGCCAGTAAATGGCACACTATTGCCGTGGACGGCCACGATAAAGACGCCGTTGCTGCCGCGATCGAGGTGGCAAAAGCCGACCCGCGCCCAAGCTTCATTGCTTGCAAAACCATCATCGGTTTTGGCGCCCCCAACAAGCAAGGCACCGCCTCTACCCACGGCGCGCCGCTGGGAGAGAACGAAATCGCAGCCACCCGCGAGGTGCTCGGCTGGCCTCATGCGCCCTTCAGCATCCCTGCGGATGTGAAGGCCAACTGGGAAGCCATCGCCACTAAAGGCAACAAAGCGCAAGCTTCGTGGGCCGCGCGCTTGCAAGACTCGCCCGACGCGAAGACGTTCCGCGCGGCCATGGCGGGGCCTGATTTGGCCGCGCTGAATACAGCGCTGACCGCGTATCGCAAAACCCTCAGCGCAGATGCCCCCAAGGTCGCTACCCGTAAAGCCAGCCAAATGGCGCTTGAGGTTATCAACGTCACCACCGACACCACCATCGGCGGCTCGGCTGATCTCACCGGCTCCAATCTGACCAAAACCACCACCACCGATCCCGTTTCGGCGGATGATTTCTCTGGTCGTTACATTTATTACGGTGTGCGCGAGCACGGCATGGCGGCCGCTATGAATGGCCTCGCCTTGCATGGTGGCTTTGTGCCCTATGGCGGCACCTTCTTGGTGTTTGCCGATTATATGCGCGGTGCCATGCGCCTTTCGGCCCTTATGGGCAAGCGTGTGATCTATGTGCTTACACATG
Source organism: Paracoccaceae bacterium (assembly GCA_016744015.1). Taxonomy (GTDB): domain Bacteria; phylum Pseudomonadota; class Alphaproteobacteria; order Rhodobacterales; family Rhodobacteraceae; genus UBA3077. The sequence continues at coordinate 123,641 of JADGFD010000005.1, forward strand.
ACAGCATCGGCCTTGGCGAAGATGGCCCAACCCACCAGCCGGTGGAAACCATCGCCTCCCTTCGCGCCATTCCCAACCTCAATGTGTATCGTCCCGCAGATGCGGTTGAGACGGCCGAGGCTTGGGAACTGGCTCTGGCGGACGAGGGCACACCCTCCGTGCTCTGCCTATCTCGCCAGGGCCTACCAACTTTGCGCACCGCGCATACTGATGAGCTGCAAAGCTCTAAAGGTGCTTACGTGCTTCGCGAAGCCGAGGGCGACCGTGATCTCACCCTCATCGCCACCGGTTCCGAAGTTGAAACTGCCATGAAGGCCGCTGACAAGCTGGCCGAAAAAGGTGTAAAAACCGCCGTGATTTCCGCCCCGTGTTTCGAGCGTTTCAAAGCCCAACCCGCCGCCTACCGCGCCACTGTGCTCGGCAATGCGCCGCGCGTTGGCGTTGAGGCCGCCATCCAGCAAAGCTGGGGGGGCTTGCTTGGCGACAATTCTGCCTTTATTGGCATGAGTAGCTTTGGCGCTTCGGCACCGGCAGACGAGCTATACGAACATTTTGGCATCACCGCGCAGGCGGTGGTAGACGCCGCAACCAGACTTATCAACGCATAGAGGGAATTCTCACATGACTGTAAAAGTAGCCATCAACGGCTTTGGCCGCATCGGCCGTAACGTGCTCCGCGCCATCATAGAATCTGGCCGGACAGACATTGAAGTTGTTGCCATCAACGACCTTGGTTCGGTTGAATATAATGCCCACCTTCTGCAATTTGATAGCGTGCACGGCAAATTCTCTGCCGATGTGAAAGTTGACGGTGATACGATCAACGTTGGCACCGGCCCTATTAAAGTCACCGCCATCCGCAACCCTGACGAGCTGCCATGGGCTGGCGTAGACATCGCCATGGAATGCACAGGTTTCTTTACCGCCAGGGACAAGGCCGCGCTTCACCTCAAAAACGGCTCCAAAAAAGTGCTTATTTCGGCACCCGGCGCCAATGCTGACAAAACCATCGTTTATGGTGTGAATGATGACACGCTAACAGCCGACGACATTATCGTGTCTAACGCCTCTTGCACCACCAACTGCCTATCCCCCGTGGCCTATGTTCTGGACAACCTTGTGGGCATAAAAAGCGGTTTCATGACCACGGTGCACTCTTACACCGGTGACCAGCCAACGCTCGACACCATGCATAGCGACCTTTACCGCGCGCGCGGTGCGGCCCTTAACATGATCCCGACCTCCACCGGCGCGGCCAAGGCTGTTGGCCTTGTATTGCCCCAGCTTGACGGCAAGCTTGATGGTGTTTCCATCCGCGTGCCTACGCCAAATGTTTCGGTGGTTGACCTGTGCTTCCTGCCAAAACGCGCCACAAGTGTTGACGAAATCAACGACGCCATTCGCGCCGCTGCTGATGGCCCGCTGAAAGGCGTGCTGGGCTATACGGACCTCAAAAACGTGTCGTCTGACTTCAACCACGACCCACATTCCTCAATTTTCCACACCGACCAAACCAAGGTTATGGAAGACGGCATTGTGCGGATTTTGACATGGTATGACAACGAGTGGGGCTTCTCTAACCGGATGGCCGATACCGCGGTTGCCATGAGCAAACTCTAAAACCAATCGGGTGGCCGCCATGGCCACCCTCCCCCTTCAGGAGAAGATAAAATGGCCCTTATTACCCTTCGCCAATTGCTGGACCACGCCGCCGAAAATGATTACGGTATGCCAGCGTTTAACATTAACAACATGGAGCAAGGCCTTGCAATCATGCGCGGCGCGGAAAAAACTAATTCGCCCGTGATCCTGCAAGCCTCACGCGGTGCGCGTTCTTATGCGGGCGACATTATGCTCCGGCATATGATTCAGGCGCTGGCTGAGATGTATCCGGATATTCCGATCTGTATGCACCAAGACCACGGCAATAATGAGCAGACCTGTATGTCTGCCATCAAATACGGCTTCACCTCGGTGATGATGGATGGCTCGCTGAAAGCCGACATGAAAACACCGGCTGATTTTGCTTATAATGTTGACATCTCCGAGCGGGTTGCGCGCTTTTCGCATTGGGTTGGGGCGAGTGTTGAGGGGGAACTTGGGGTTCTTGGCTCACTCGAAACCGGCATGGCGGCTGAGGAAGACGGCTCTGGTGCGTCTGGCAAGCTGAGCATGGAGCAACTGCTGACAGACCCTGGCGAGGCGGCTGATTTTGTAGCCAAAACCAAGGTAGACGCGCTGGCAATTGCCTGTGGCACCTCCCACGGCGCCTACAAGTTCACCAGCAAGCCTACGGGTGATTCACTGGCGATGGAGCGGATCGAGGCCATCCACGCCAAAATTCCGAATGTTCACTTGGTTATGCACGGCTCATCAAGCGTGCCGCAATATCTGCAAGACCTTATCAACGAAAACGGTGGCGACATGGCGCAGACCTACGGTGTGCCGGTTGAGGAAATCGAGCGCGGCATCAAATCCGGCGTGCGCAAGGTGAATATTGATACCGATAACCGCATGGCGCTCACAGGCACCTTCCGCAAGGTTGCCAAGGAGAGCCCGTCCGAGTTTGACCCGCGCAAATTCATGATCCCGGCGATGGCCGCTATGGAAGAGCTTGTGGTGGACCGTTTTGAGCGCTTTGGCGCGGCGGGCAATGCTGGCAAGATCAAGGTTATCCCGCTGGATGACATGGCCAAGCGCTATGCTGACGGCTCGCTTTAAAGGCGAACACTAAGGAAGGGAGGGGACATGGATCACACTGATCGTTTTTTGAGCCTCTCCCTTGCCGCGCCGGATTTGGCGGCCCCCCACGTGCTGGCCGCCTATATCCTCAAGCCCGCTGACGGGCATGATTTCCTACAAACCGTTGCCAGTTTTGCCGCTGAAAGTGGCCGAGGCACACAAGTGCCGCTGCCCATGATGGCCGATGCGCTAATACGCGCGCCAGGTAAAACTGGCACAGCCAAGATTTTCTCGATGAGTATTTCGGCTGATGACCTCAATGAGATAGACATGCGCGCCGAAGCCGCACTGCCGGCCTTTAAGCCCCCCCCAGACAGCCTCGCCTTTCATGTAGACACCTCCTACCTCGCTGGCCCCATGGGCTTTGGCCCTATGGAAGGAAATGAGGCCGACCGGCCGATCGCCTGCATGATCGCGCAAAACATCGCCCAAGGCCCCTATTTTGAGCAAAACTGGTATGGGCTAAAGCGCTCTGCGGCCATTGCTTCCGGCGGCATAAATGCCCCGCGGCTGCCTTCATTCCTACAAAACCTCGGCCATTCCAACTTCATCCTCGCGGCTGACGGCGGAGCCTTTGGCCATATTGACGGCCCGTTGGCAGGCGCATGTTACCTGCGCCAAGCCGAGGCCTGCTGGCTAGCGCGTGCCGACCCGTTTGACTTTGCCGCAAACCATAAAGAATTCGCCCGCGCCTTCCTCAGCTTTGAGCAAGACGCCGATATCATCCACCCCGGCTGGCGCGCCGCGCTTAGCCAAGCCTAACCAACCAGTGAGGACCCATCATGGACCGTTCAATTAAAATCGCCCCGTCGATCCTATCAGCCGATTTCGCCAATTTCGGACAAGAGATCCGCGCCATTGAGGACCAAGGCTGTGACTGGGTACATGTGGACGTGATGGACGGCCACTTTGTGCCCAACCTCACCTTTGGCCCCCCCGCCGTGGCCGCCTTTCGCCCACACGTAAAAACCGTGATGGATGTGCACCTGATGATCTCTCCGGTGGACCAGTATATTGAGGCATACGCCAAGGCGGGCGCTGACTATATTTCGGCCCATCTAGAGGCCACCACCCACCCACACCGCACCTTGCAAGCCATTCGCGCCACGGGCGCAAAGGCGGGCCTTGCGCTTAACCCCGGCACAGGGATTGGCGATATCGAGTATCTGCTTGATATGGTGGATATGTTTGTGGTGATGACTGTAAACCCCGGTTTTGGCGGGCAAAAGTTCATCCACTCACAAATCGAAAAGGTGAAAAACCTGCGGGCTATGATCGGGGATCGCCCGATCCATATCCAGATTGATGGTGGCATTACCACCGAAACCGCACCCCTTATGGCGGCAGCGGGTGCCGACGTATTGGTGGCTGGGTCGGCCGTGTTTAACGGTGGCACGGTGGATACCCCCGAGGTTTACGGCGCTAATATCAAAGCTATCCGCGCAGCAGCAGAGGCGGCACGGTAATATGAAATCTGTAGTATTTGATCTGGATGGCACGCTGATCCACAGCGCGCCAGACCTGCAAGCCGCCGCCAACAAAATGCTGGCTGATTACGGCCTTGCGCCGCTCGACATGGCCACGATTGAGGGCTTCATCGGCAATGGTGTGCCCAAGCTGGTGGAGCGTTGCTTGCGGGCCTATGGCAAGCCCCAAAGCGAGGAGGCCATCGACAAAATGCGGGCGTATTATGGTGCCGACCCATTTACGCTGACCGAGCCTTATGTGGGCGTGGTGGATTGCCTTGAGGCGCTAAAGGCGGCAGGCATCCAGCTTGCTGTTTGCACCAACAAGCCTTTGGCCCCTGCCCTGACCATTCTTGATGGTCTCAACCTCACGAAGTATTTCGACGTGGTCGTTGGCGGAGACACCTATTCCACCCATAAACCAGACCCACAGCCACTGCTGGGCTGTATGGACAAAATGGGAGCAGATATGGCCAACACAGTTTATGTGGGCGATAGCGAGACCGATGCGCTGACAGCGCAGAACGCCGATATGACCTTTGCGCTATTTTCCGGTGGTTACCGTAAAACCCCGTGTGAAGAGCTGCGGCACCACTTCTTGTTTGACGATTTTGCGGCTCTGACGCCTTACCTGAAAGGGTGACTCATGGCTATTAAGGCGCTGATTTTTGACGTGGATGGAACGCTCGCAGAAACCGAAGAAGCCCATCGGCAGGCCTTCAATGATACCTTTAAAGCCAACGGGATAGCGTGGGCGTGGGATGTGCCGATGTATAGCATCTTGCTCAAAACGACTGGCGGCAAGGAGCGGATGCAGGCATATCAGCAGGCTCACCGGAGCGGTGAGCCGCAAATGGGTTGGGAGCGGATTAAAGACCTGCACGCACAGAAAACCGAACGCTATGTGGAGATACTGGCCTCTGGTGGATTACCTTTGCGCACGGGTGTGGCTGACTTGATTGAGCGGGCCGCAGCCGCTGGGCTGCGGCTGGCGATTGCCACCACCACCAGCCGCCCCAATGTAGATGCGCTTACGGCCTGCTGCTGGGGCAAAACACCCGAAGAGGTTTTTGAAGTGGTGGCCACAGGTGAGCAGGTGAAGGCCAAGAAGCCCGCGCCTGATCTCTTTGAACTAGCGCTTGAGAGGCTGGGCCTGCCAGCGGCTGAATGCCTTGCCTTTGAGGACTCCCGCAACGGGGTGCTTTCAGCCATGGGGGCCGGGCTGCGCACGATTGTGACACCGGGGCAGTATACGCTGGAGGATGATTTTAGCGGCGCGGAAGCTGTGATTCCTTCCTTGGAAGGCTTCGAGCTTCAAGGATTGTGACAACGCTAGGCTCGCGCCGCGCTCGGGGAGCAAAGGCGGGGCGTGCCGCCCCTATTTGCCCCCCTCACGCGGCGCGCTTCGCCCAAGGGGCTCAGGGGGTTACCGCGCCTGCATTTCTACATCGGTGAAGTAGGCAATGCTGCGCGAGCCCGTGTTATCGCTATCGCAAAAAATCCCAATGCTTTTGAGAATCGGGAAATCACTGCGCCCATAAATCTCACGGTAAACCTCCATTAGGTTCACTTCCTGATGCTGCCAGACGCCTGCGTTTTCATCTAGGCCATTGGCCACATAATGGGCAAAATCACCAATATACTTATAGTCGCCCGGCTCGTATTTCTGGTTGCTCCAGATAATTTCAAAAGCATACTCACCGCCCTCACGATCTTCCATTTTCAGGATAAGCCGTGCGGGGTGGTCGTCACCGGCTTCGGTGGCTTCATCTGCAGTTGACGAAATCGGGTGGTCAATCAACCAATCCCACACTAAAATCGGGTAGTCACCGACCTCGATATCAGTGGTGCGGCTCAGGATAGAGGCGGTGCTATTGGTTTCACATTTCAGCGCCATTTTGCCCAGTGTTTCGCCGCGGGAAAGCCGCATAGGCTGTACCATCCAAAACTGGCTGTGCACCCAGCCGAGATTTGGCTCCTCGTAATTTCCCACGGACTCCCATGGCAAAACCACCACGCTTTCGGCACCGTCTTCAGCGACAATCGGATTGCTCTCAGGGGGCGGATTAAAATAGCCGTAAACGACCCAGGCAACGACGCCTAGGCCGGCAAAAATGGCGGTAAGTCTCATCCATGACTGCATAAAATACCTCTAAAACTTAAAACTCTCGGCCATATTCATTCGTATCAATCGGCTTGCTCGATAGATCATAGGTTGTGTCGCGCAGAAATTCCATCAAGGCACGGCTATCTTTGGCATAGGCGTCTAGCTCATCACGGCTAAGTGGTTGGCCAACAGCAATTTTTACCGGCTTGTTTATCCGCCGTTTGAACTCGTTCACCAAGAGTGCCGTGCGCAAAGTGCGACTCATCCGGCCTGCCACATGAAAGCGGCGAGAGTTATAGCCCTCAAAAAACACCGGCACCACCGCAGCCTTTGATTGCGAGATCATCTTGGCGCTAAAGGTGCCCCATTCCGGGTCCATCGGGCGAGAAAACATGCGCTGCGGGGAGGAAACCGATCCACCAGGAAACACGCCGACAGCCCCGCCTTGATTGATATATTTCAAAGCATCTTTGCGGGTTTTCAGGTTCATCATCATGGCCTCCCGCGTGCCATCAAAGTTGATGGGCAGGATAGACGAACTGATCTCATCCGCCTTGGAAAATACCTTATGCGCCATAATCTTGAAATCAGTGCGGGCGGTGCTGAGGATTTTTCCCATCATCAGCCCGTCAAGAATGCCATAAGGGTGGTTGGAAATCACCACCACGGGCCCCTCTGCGGGGATATTGCTAAGCGAACCGGCAATCACCTCAAGGGAAAGCCCGTAGCGGCGTGCGACCACATCCCAGAAATTATTCTGCTCGTTGATATCTTTATCGTAGCCACGGGCGCGGTGGATCAGCCGCAACCTCCCGGTAGTGTTCTCGATAGAGCGAATAAGCACCCGCCCCTTGCGGGACTTGGCGGTTATTGCATAACTAATTTCTCGGGTCGCAGAAAAGCGGGGCGTCATGGCAAACCTCAAACAGGGTGTTTGCACATATGTATGACAGTTTTGTGCAAGTTTCCAGCAGAATCCTGTAGGGCTGCGATTGCTATTCCTGTGGCTCCACGGGCAAGCCTCGACCTTTTGCAAAGCGATATCAAACCAAAACTCACCACTGTGCCAATCGCGGCACATACCTGACGTGTTTGGCACGGGGGTAATGGCTACATGTGCCTTTCCAAGGCCGAAATCATCGCCACATTCTCCCCGCTTGCGGCCATATGAAGTGGCGTGTAACGCTCATAGCCCAAATCATTGATGTTGGCGCCATGGGCTAGCAAACGCTGGCGAAGCCTTTACCCCGCCGTCATCAGCCGGCACATACATCTGGGTTCGCAACATGCCTCTCCGCCAAATCCAGTGGGGAGACATCATCCTATGAGCGTGCATCCACCACAGTGCCAAGGGGCAACAGGGCCGAGGCCATCCATCCGGTTGACCGAACCCGGGTCGCGCAGAGCCAAAAATCGGGCAGCAGCCACGCCGCGCAGCCTTGGGCGCTGGCAAGCGTCGGCGCAAAGCTACGCGGCGAAAATTGCCGTTGTAATCCGGTTCATAATGCTATTCCTTTGGGTAAAGCCTCAGCCTAGCACGCCAATCAGGAATCCAAAATGCCCCGCAACATTCTGTTTATTATGTATGATCAGCTCCGGCATGATTATTTGAGTTGCGCGGGTCACAAAACCCTGCACACCCCGCATATGGACCGCCTCGCGGCCATGGGCACGCGGTTCACCAATGCCTATGTTCAGTCGCCAGTTTGTGGCGCTTCCCGCATGAGCTTTTACACGGGCCGCTACGTAAGTTCCCACGGGGCGGCGTGGAACGGGTTTCCGCTGAAGGTCGGCGAAGAGACCATGGGGGACCACCTGCGGGCGCTAGGCGTCAATAGCTGGCTGATCGGCAAAACCCATATGCGGGTAGACCATAAAGGCATGGAAAGGCTGGGGCTAACGCGCGATGGCATCATCGGTGCCCGCGTGGCGCAATGCGGATTTGATGTGTGGGAGCGCGAGGACGGGCTCAATGCCGATGGGCCGGATGGCCGCTATGACCCTGAGCCGTCTCCCTATAATGACTACCTGAAAGCCAAGGGATATACGGGTGAAAACCCGTGGCACGACCACGCAAATGCCGCCGAAATTGATGGTGAGCTGGCCTCCGGCTGGCTGATGCAACACGCTGACAAGCCTGCCAATATCAAAGAGGAAGATAGTGAAACGCCGTGGCTCACCACCCGCGCGATTGATTTTCTCAATAGCGAGTCCGCCCAGCAGCCATGGATGGCCCATCTCAGCTTTATTAAGCCCCATTGGCCCTATATCGTGCCCGCGCCCTATCATAATATGTACGGCCATAATGCCATCCAGCCCGTAAACCGCGCCGAGGCCGAGCTAGACGATATGCACCCCGTTTACGCCGCCTTCCATAGCAACCCCATCGGCCAGGCCTTTTCCCGAGACGAAGTCCGATCAAGCGTCATTCCGGCCTATATGGGCCTGATCAAGCAATGCGATGACCAGCTTGGGCGGCTCTTGGACCACCTAGAAGCCACAGGCCGGATGGACGACACCATGATCGTGCTGACCTCTGATCACGGCGATTACCTTGGCGACCACTGGCTGGGCGAAAAAGACCTGTTCCACGAACCTTCTGTCAAAGTGCCACTCATCATTTATGACCCAAGCGGAAAGCCCGGACAAGTCGTGGAGGAATTGGTTGAAAGCATCGACCTCGCCCCCACTTTTGTGGAGGCCATGGGTGGCGAGCCCCCAAGCCACATTCTGGAAGGCCGCTCTTTGCTACCATTCCTGCGCGGCGAAATCCCCGCTTGGCGCGAATATGTTTTGAGCGAATACGATTATTCAGCCACCGGCATTCGTGAAACTCTCGACGTTTCCACCCAAGATGCCCGCCTTTTTATGGTGGCTGACCAACGCTACACCTTTATGCACGCTGAAGGCGGGTTTCGCCCCATGCTATTTGACAGGATCAATGACCCGAACGAGCTAATGGACCTTGGCAGCAGCCCGAAGCACCGAGATATTATCACCAAGATGTATGAGCGCTTGAACCAATGGTCGCGTAGGCCCAGCCAGCGCACCACGCGCTCAGATACCGAAATTTTGGCAAAGGGCGGCAATACCGGGGTCATCATTGGGGCTTATGACGAGAACGACGTAACGCCCGAAGATATGGCAAAATATCGAGGTTAGCCTTTTTGGCCCTAGGCCAAAACGCGCCGCGTGAGGGGGGCAAACAGGGGCGGCACGCCCCGCCTTTGCTCCCCGAGCGCGGCGCGACGCTAGAACTGCCTCGCAGCTCCGGGCTTGCTTTTGTCTCTGCGGGGGTACCCCCCCACTCGACAAAAGCACATTTTTCAATAAATTGAAAAACGCCTGCCGCTGGCCATGGCCTCGGCTACGCCTCGGTGCCACTAATCCTTAAACCAGTCCCCTTCAGCAGGGGTTTGGTATATGTAGGGCGCAATATCAGGCCCGGTGCTCACAGAAATCAATCCGCCGAGCACCACCATAGATACAAACCCGGCCAAAGCACCGATCGCCAACTTCTTTTTAGAAAATGGACGTTGGCCATAAACCTTTCCGGTTTGGCCATTGACCGACATGCGGTAGCGGCTATCCTCAAGCGTGTAATGGGTTATCCAGACCGGCAACAAAATATGCTTAAAGGTTTCACCCGAAAATCCGGTATCAGCGGATGTGATAATCTGCTTACTACCGCCAATATCGGCCTTGATCCAATCCCGAATTTTGGCGCGCATAAAGACTTGGCTTTCCTCATAGCCTTCTTCCAGCCCGAACGTATGGTTCTCTGCCCGAAACCCCGCCAAAAATTCGGTTTGGTAGGTTTCCAGATCCCGCAATGGCCACGGGGCCAGCGCATCTTTGAACTCCACCGAGACCGACTGCGAGCCAGAGACCAGCACATCGTCAAAATTCCCAGTGACGGTGCCTGAAACCCGCGTCCAGTGAATACGCCGGTTTTTGCCCGAGCCACGATAGACGCCGCGCTTGCCTGTGTAATCGGTGTTGGTGTTGGCGTCATAGGTCCAGGTTGGCACATAGACGCCATTAAAATGCTCGGTGTCCGAATTTTCCGTCAGCCCCCCCGGCGCAAACCAGCGGGCGTTTAGCCATGCAAACATAAGCGCATGCGCTTCTTTTTCATCCACCTTAAAGGGCAGCAGGCCTTGAGGCACGATATTGCGCTGCATGGTCACATCCGCCACAATTGCGCTATCACAAAACGGGCAGAGCCGCGAGTGCTCATCAGCATCAAACTCCACGCTGGCCCCGCAGGTTGTGCAGTTTAATGACGGTATTTCAACCGTATCCAAGGCATCCCCACTGGTGATCTGGTTGCGCAGGTCGTTTTCCACTTGCGCAGCTTCATCGTCCACATGCGGCACATCCACCTCGGCCTCGCAATGGGTGCATTTCATCATTTCCGCGCCGGGGTCAAAGCGCAAGTCAGCGCCGCAATTGGGGCAAGGAAACTCTCGATTATCACGGCGATTTTCAGCACCGGTTTGCCGGATTTTTGTGGCAGCTTCGGTGCCAGACCATGGGTTAGCGGCGGGCGGTGGGGGAGGTGGTATTTGACTCATACTTAACTCCTCGCCGCCGATTCCATGATTTTCTCTATCCTGTAGCCCAGCGCGTCTTGGGCATATTCAATATTGCCCGCCCGAAACCAATCTACAAAAAAGCTCCAGATAATGATCGCGGCAATAGACCAAACAACGGCCCCGACCCAGCCACGTGTTTTCTCACGGCGAGTCATGCTATCGCCCTTAAATTCTTTATGCCCTTCAATAGAAAGCGTAAGCGCCTTCAAAAGCGGCACGCCAATAAACGCCATGCCCCCCATTACAACAAGCAACGCTCCGACAAATTGTATCCAACTATCCATAATAAAACCCTTAAATTAAAAAAAACCCGCCCCGCGTGTGCGGAACGGGTTCATACTTAGCCACTTTGCAGCTTAATTCAATGCTGCATCGGTGATGATATGCGTGTAAGCGCCTTCAGGAGCCGCAGTGATCACAGGATCATCTCCACCCGCTAGAAGCGAGTCAACGGTGCGTTGGTAATCAGCTTCATCCAAAGCGCCATTAGAGCCAGCGGTCAGTTTAGCAACTTCGCCCATCATGCGAGTTTGGTGCTCGATGGTCTGCGCCCCGGTTTCGTCATACTCGATCACGATAGCCGCCGCGGCATCTGGGTTTTCTTCAGCCCATTTCCAGCCCATCATAGACGCGCGCACAAAGCGGGTCATCCGGTCAACAAACTCAGGGTCGGACAGGTTTTCTTCCAGCACATAAAGCCCGTCTTCAAGCGTGGCTACGCCCTGATCCTGATATTTGAACACGATCAGTTCTTCCGGTGTGAGGCCCGCATCAATGACCTGCCAATATTCATTGTAAGTCATAGTAGACACGCAGGCGGCTTGGCCTTGCAAAATCGGATCCACGTTAAAGCCCTGCTTCAGAACCGTTACGCCATCATCGCCGCCCTCGGTGGAAAGGCCCAGATGCGCCATCCAGCTCAGGAACGGGAATTCATTGCCGTAGAACCAAACGCCCAGCGTTTCGCCGGCAAAATCGTCGGTGCCTTCAATGCCCGCATCGCGACGGCAGGTGAGCATCATGCCAGAGCTTTTAAACGGCTGCGCAATGTTAACCAATGGCAGGCCTTTTTCACGGGCGGAAAGCGCCGAAGGCATCCAGTCAACCACCACATCCGCGCCGCCACCAGCGATCACTTGGCTAGGCGCAACATCAGGGCCACCGGCCTTAATCTCAACGTTTAGGCCTTCGTCGTCATAATAGCCGTTTTCCAGCGCTACATAATAGCCTGCAAACTGCGCTTGGGTTACCCATTTAAGCTGAAGCGTCACATCGTCAGCGGCTTGAGCTGCAAAGCCGCCCAGCGCCATAGCGCCTGTAAGCAGACTTGTTTTGATTATATTCATTGTCTTCTCCCTTGTTGGTGGCCCCGTCACTTTCGCTGCGACGGATGCCAGAAAGTAGCTTTACGCTCAATAAGCGCAACGATACCATAAAATGCAGATCCAGCAACCGCCGCAACCACAATTTCCGCCCAGACCAGATCCAGCTCAAGCCGCCCTGCCCCAGTTGAAATTCGAAAGCCCATGCCGACGATGGGCGAGCCAAAAAACTCGGCCACAATCGCGCCAATCAGGGCTAGGGTACTCGCTATTTTCAAACCGTTAAAAATGAAGGGTGCGGCGGCTGGCAGGCGGAGCTTAAACAAGCTCTGCCAATAGCTGGCCGCATAAGTGCGCATCAAATCTTTCTGCATTTTATCTGCCGCGTCAAGCCCTTGCACAGTATTTATCAACACCGGAAAGAAGATCATGATGACAACCACAGCGGCCTTTGAATGCCAGTCAAAGCCAAACCACATCACCAAAATCGGGGCCATGCCAATGATCGGCAGCGCCGCAACAAAGTTACCAATCGGCAGCAGCCCACGCTTCAAGAAGTCAGAGCGGTCTATCGCGATTGCCGTTAAAAACGCCGCACCGCAACCCATGGCATAGCCTGTAAGCACGCCTTTCATAAAGGTCTGAATGAAGTCCGCCGCCAAAATGTCGGTTGAGGTCGCAAAGGCGTTGATGATCATCGAGGGGGGCGGCAAAATCACCGGCGAAATTCCTGAGCCGCGCACGATGAGCTCCCACATAATCACCAATGTGACGCCAAAAATTATGGCGGAAACAATGCTCTGCCATCGCCCCGGTTTTTGGTGTGATATCCAGATGTTAAGCCCCCAGCCAAGGGCCCACACCACCAGCGCTGCTAAAATAAGCATCATTGCACAAATCCCATCCGCTTTTTGGTGACCCGTTCAGCCAAGCCTACGCTCGACACCAGCGTTGCCGCCAAAGCCGCAGCGACGATAAGCGAGGCCCAGATAATGAGCGTGGTGCCATAGTAGTTGCCTTGCAGCATCCGCGCGCCTAATCCGCCATCTTGGCTTATCGTCAGTTCCCCCACAATCGCGCCGACCAGCGAGGCCGCAACCCCGATTTTGAGCGAGGTGAACAGATAAGGCACGCTTGACGGCAGCCGCAGCTTCCAGAAAATCTGTGCCTTAGAGGCAAACCACGTCCGCATTTGGTCAAGCTGCATGGCGTCTGGGCTACGCAGCCCCTTCACCATGCCCACAACCACCGGAAAGAAACTCAGGTAGGCTGAAATAACCGCCTTGGGGATCAGCCCCGAAAGGCCCACCGCATTTAGCACCACAATAATCATCGGCGCCAGCGCCAGTATCGGAATGGTTTGCGAGGTGATCACCCACGGCATCACCGAATTATCCATCGCCTTGTTATGCACAATCCCGACAGCCAGCAAAATGCCAAGCCCCGTGCCAAAAACAAAGCCCAGCATGGTGGCCGAAAGCGTGAGCCACGCATGCCGGATCAGGCTTTTCTTATCTCCCAACACCGCCGCAACGCGCTCTGAAAAGGGTTCCCCTTCCGTGCGCCCCCACTTCTTGATCGCCGCTATGCCAGTAGATTTCCAAATCTCCGCCGCCACTTGGTCCGGCGTTGGCAGGCGCGGTTTTTTCTGGGTCCACGTATCAGCCACCAACTCGGTAAAGCTCAGCTCATAACCGCCACGAGTGGCTTTATCATAGGCCCAGTGTTTATTCAGCACGATGGCAAAGGCATACCAAAGTGCAAAAATCACCAGCGTAACGGTGAGGATGGGGAAGAAATTACGCATCATCGTCATGCCCCGCCCGAAGCCCCTCACGCACGCGGTGCGCCAGCTCCAGAAACTCAGGAGACTCGCGAATATCCAGCGGGCGCTCACGCGGCAATGTGCTTTCAATCACCTCGGTCACGCGCCCGGGGCGCGGTGACATCACCACAATTTTAGTTGAAAGGTAAACCGCCTCGGGGATCGAGTGAGTCACAAAACCGATAGTCTTACCGGTCTTCGCCCACAGCTCCAAAAGCTGCTCATTCAAGTGGTCGCGCACAATTTCATCAAGCGCGCCAAAAGGCTCGTCCATCAGCAAAATATCGGCCTGAAAAGCAAGCGCCCGCGCAATGCTGGCACGCTGCTGCATGCCACCCGAAAGTTGCCACGGAAACTTGTTTTCAAAGCCGCTCAGGTGCACAAGGTCCAAAACCTCCTCCACCAGCTGCTTCTGCTCGGCTTTTGCAATGCCCATAATTTCAAGCGGTAGCTTGATATTGCCACCAATCGTCCGCCAAGGGTAAAGCCCCGCCGCCTGAAACACAAAGCCATAAGCGCGCTTGCGCCGCGCCTCTTCGGGGGTCATCCCGTTTACGCTCACCTCGCCGCCAGTTGGTTGCTCAAGATCAGCCAACACCCGCAAAAATGTGGTTTTCCCACAGCCCGAAGGCCCGATGAAGCTAACAAAATCACCCTTGTTGATGGTCAGGTCCACGTCTTTCAACGCATGCACCGGCCCATCATTGGTCTTAAATGTGAGGCAGAGTTTTTCAGCCTTGATTACTACGTCATTTTTCATTTCACCACTCATCTTTATATATTTTCCGTGCTACTAATGGGCCTATGAGCGTGCAAACAGCCATCACCCCTAATAATTGCTGCTCTAATCTGGGCAATCCATACCTACTTCCGGCCAACATCTCCGGTATTATCACTGCAGCATACACTCCAGCCCACAAGGTCGGAATTGCCGAAATCATTACTGACCTTTGCGTGCCCACCTTAAGCGCAGAAAGGGTCATACGTAGTAATACCCAGACCGGAGAAGCGACAATCCCTGCGGGTATGGCAACAATCAGCGCCACAATTGTTGCCATGAGAAAGGCGGGAAATAGGGCTGGAAAACTCATGTGGCTTACACTTGAATAGAGTTCCAATAGGGAAACGACCACCACAACACCCCAAGCAGAAAACATGGTGCCCCAAAAGAAAAACCAAGCATATTTCAGCACGCTTCCATGGTATGAGACTGGCCCAGTAGGCTCTAGTTCCGCATTTTCTACCCCTAACAATTCAAACCCCACTCGCCGGAATACCCGAACGCTCAACAGGGCGCGGGGCGGTTAGGTCTTTCCACTTGGAAAGCGCTGTGTTCACGGTCGCATTTGCATCGCGCGCCACAAATTCACCGTGGCCTTCCTGCGTGCGAACCTCGCCATCCATCACAGCCACTTGCCCGCGTGTCAGCGTATAGCGCGGTAGGCCCTTCACTTGCTTGCCTTCAAACACGTTGTAATCAATCGAGGATTGCTGGCTGCCCGCCGAAATTGTTTTCGCCTTCTCAGGGTCCCAGACCACGATATCCGCATCAGCCCCCACCATAACCGCACCCTTTTTCGGGTAGCAGTTCAGGATCTTCGCAATGTTCGTAGAGGTCACCGCCACAAACTCGTTCATCGTTAAACGACCCGTCGCGACCCCGTGCGTCCAGAGCATCGGCATCCGATCTTCAAGGCCCCCTGTGCCATTCGGGATTTTACTAAAATCGCCCACGCCCGAGCGCTTTTGCTCGGTGGTAAAGGCGCAGTGATCCGTAGCGACAACCGAGAGCGAGCCGCTTTGCAGCCCCGCCCAAAGGCTATCCTGATGCTGCTTATTGCGGAAAGGCGGGCTCATAACGCGCCGCGCGGCGTGGTCCCAGTCCTTGTTGAAATACTCAGACTCATCGAGCGTGAGGTGCTGGATAAGCGGCTCCCCCCACACGCGCTTGCCTTGCATACGCGCGCGCCGAATGGCCTCATGGCTCTCCTCACACGAGGTATGCACCACATAAAGCGGCGCGCCCGCCATGTCCGCGATCATAATCGCACGGTTGGTGGCCTCGCCCTCAACCTGAGTGGGGCGGGAGTAGGCATGAGCCTCGGGGCCGGTATTACCATCTGCCAGCAATTGCGCTGTTAGCTCTGCCACCACATCACCGTTTTCAGCATGCACCAAGGGCGTCGCTCCCAGCTCGGCGCAGCGCTTGAAAGATGAGTAAAGTTCATCATCATTCACCATAAGCGCGCCTTTATAGGCCAAGAAATGCTTAAAGGTGTTGATCCCACGGCCGACCACGGTTTTCATCTCATCAAACACCTGCTCGCCCCACCACGTAACGGCCATATGAAACGAATAATCACAATTCGCGCGAGTAGACTTATTATCCCAGCGCTTCAGCGCATCCAGCAGGCTCTCCCCCGGATTGGGCAGCGCAAAATCCACCACCATCGTGGTGCCGCCCGCAAGCCCCGCCCGCGTGCCGCTCTCAAAATCATCGCTGGAATACGTGCCCATAAACGGCATTTCCAAATGCGTATGCGGGTCAATCCCGCCGGGCATTACATAGCAGCCCGTGGCGTCCAGCACCTCGTCACCACTCAGGTTCGGTCCGATTTCAACAATCCGCCCCCCCTCGATTTTCACGTCGGCTTTGTAGGTTAAATCAGCGGTTACAACGGTCCCGCCTTTGATTACTTTAGTCATTTTATATCCTTCTCATCTACCGGATTTAAGGGGCCTTCTTTTGAGTAGTGCCGTTTATTTTTTCGCGTTGGTGCATTAAAGTAAACGGGAACTTCGAATGAAATTCGATTTACAGACTCTCTTGAGGCACTCCCTTTGAGTTCGCCTAACCCCAAAACTGATATCCCGCCGCCGCCTTCCCCTGATACTGAAACAGCTATCTCAAACGAAACCATTTGACTCTCAGTCTTTCGCTCACCTTCAACAATACCGGGGGCAATAAACAGGAGCGTTTCTTCTTGCGCCTCGGCAACGCCATTTGTGATATCCAGGAGTGTTCTCTTGATGTATTCATTAAGCTTCATTTAGATATCCGCCTCAAATCCGGGAAAATTAGTCGCATTTATCTCGCCTTTAATTACTTTTTTCATATCACCCTCCCTATAGGCATGTTTCTAGTGCAGCACTCAGATCGCGGTCTTTCAGTATCATTGAATAATTGTTGGCGCGGGCATAGGCGCAGGCCGCCGCCCAGTTCACATTGGTATCGGAGTATTCTGCCGCCAGCACCGGCTTACCCGCGCGGGCATAGGCGGCTACCTCGCCACACCAATCATCAGCAAAGCAACCCTCGGTAATTATAAAGTCAAGCTTACCAACCAACTGCCGTGTAATTTCAGGCACGTTTTTCTGGCCAATATCAAGGCCCATCTCGTGGGCCATATCGGCCAATGCCAAAATATAGCGCATCCCGTCACGGCGACTTAGCCGAAAGCCGCTTTCATTGTCATACACATCCATGTTATCCGGCTCAACCGCATCAAAACCCATGTCTTTGCAGCGCTGAAACCGCGCTTGCATAATTGGCAAAAGCACATCTAGCTGGCGGATATCCAAAAACCGCTCATCAGGCCAATCCCCGTAGGTGCGACCCACCACACTAGCCGGAAACGCCTGCACATCATCGCGATAACTTTCAACTGTGCCAACCGACACATAACAAATCGTATAAACGCCGCGCTGGTTTAGCCGCCGTATGGTGCGCGCACTCACGCTATCCGGATCGGTATCAAAAACCTCAACACCCTGCGGCACACGGATAGGCTCGCTTAGCTGCCAATCCCAATTGGGTGCGGCTTGAGCAAGGGTAGCAACCCCGCTCAAAACCAACGCACTCAAAATGCCGGCCAAGCTCCTCACCTGTTTTTCCCTCTTCATTCTTTCCCAAATACTCCGGGGGCGCGGGGGCTGGCCCCCGCTCCGACGCTCGCGTCTACTCCACAATCTCCGCGGTTTCCACCACGGCATGCAGCAGCACATCTGCCCCCGCTGTGGCCCATTCCATCGAAATCTCTTCTGCCTCATTATGCGAAAGCCCGTCTACACAGGGGCACATCACCATCGCCGTTGGCGCTTGTCGGTTAATCCAGCAGGCATCATGCCCCGCGCCCGAAATGATATTCCGGTGGCTATAGCCCAGCCGCTCGGCCGCATTGCGCACCGCGCTCACACAGCCCTCGTCAAACGTCACAGGGTCAAACCCGCCCACCTTTTCAAAGCTCACACCCAGCCCCATCATGCCGGCAATCTGCGACGCGCCCTCTCGGAAGTCAGTTTCCATTTTTGTGATCGTCGCCAGATCAGGCGACCTGAAATCAACGGTAAACACCACCTTGCCCGGAATCACATTGCGCGAGTTCGGATAGACGTCAATATGCCCTGCGGCCCCCACAGCATCGGGCTCAAAAGCCCATGCGATTTGGTCCACAAGGTCCAGCATCTTTGCCATGCCAAGCCCCGCATTTTTGCGCATCGGCATGGGCGTAGAGCCGGTATGGCTCTCCTTCCCTGTCACCGTCACCTGCGTCCAGCTTAGCCCTTGGCCGTGGGTGACCACGCCAATTTCCTTGCCCTCAGCCTCCAAAATCGGCCCCTGCTCAATGTGAAGTTCAAAGAAGGCGTGCATCTTGCGCGCGCCCACTTCTTCCTCACCCCGCCAGCCGATCCGCTTCAGCTCGTCGCCAAATTTCTTGCCTTCGGCATCTTCAATATTATAAGCCCATTCCTGCGTATGCATGCCCGCAAACACACCGCTGGAAAGCATCGCCGGCGCATAGCGCGTGCCTTCTTCATTGGTCCAATTCGTCACCACAATCGGATGCTTGGTTTTTACACCAAGGTCGTTCAGCGTCCGGATAATTTCCAGCCCGCCCAGCACCCCGAGCACCCCGTCATACTTGCCGCCCGTTGGCTGGGTATCTAGGTGAGACCCCACATAAACCGGCAGCGCCTTAGGGTCTGTGCCCTCACGCCGCGCAAACATATTGCCCATCTGATCCAAGCCCATGGTGCAGCCAGCGGCCTCGCACCACTGCTGGAAAAGCGCACGGCCCTCGCCGTCTTCATCCGTCAGCGTTTGGCGGTTATTGCCGCCAGCCACGCCTGGGCCGATCTTTGCCATATCCATCAGCGATTCCCACAGGCGCTCGCCATTAATCTTCATATTTGCAGCCGGTGCAGCCATCGGTTTTCTCCCTATTTCAATTCGACCTCAACAAAGGACATATCCGCGCCCCCGTCATTGATAACATTATGCTTTATCCCCGCATCGCGGCGATAGCTCTCCCCTTGCGCCACCAAAATGCGACGCTCGCCCTCTTCGTCTTCCAGCAGCATATGGCAGTCAGTCACGGCTGTGATCACATAATCCATGCCATGCTCATGCCAGCCGGTTTCTGCCCCCGCCACAAAGTCAAACCGCGTAACGCGCACTCGTGCGTCATCAATCAGTTGCGTTGCGTTAGCAGCGGGGCGGGGCATTAATTAAGCGCCTTTAGCACATCAGAAAGCTTGCCAAACAGCTCATCAATATGGTGCTTTTCTATTATCAACGGCGGGGAGAGCGCTATGATATCCCCCGTGGTGCGGATCAGCAGATCCTTGTCATAGGCATCAAGAAAAGCCTGAAACGCCCGCTTGGTTGGCTTGCCCTCAATCGGGGCGAGCTCTATCGCACCAATTAGCCCCTCATTTCGGATGTCAATCACATTTGGCAGGCCTTTCAGGGCATGCAACGCATCCTCCCAATACGGCGCCAAATCCCGCGCATTTTCAAAAAGCCCATCTTCCTTATAGGTGTCCAGCGTTGCCAGCCCCGCCGCCGAGGCCACTGGATTGCCCGAATAGGTATAGCCGTGAAACAGCTCAATCATACCCTCGTCACCCTGCATAAAGGCGTCGTGAATTTCGGCGCTGGCCAGCACCGCCCCCATCGGAATCACCCCGTTGGTGAGGCCTTTGGCCGTGGTCATCATATCCGGCGTTACGCCATAATGCGTGGCCCCAAAGGCCGAGCCAAGGCGGCCAAATCCGGTGATAACCTCATCAAATATCAGCAAAATACCGTGCTTTTTAGTAATCGCGCGAATTTTCTCAAGGTAGCCCTTAGGCGGCAGCAGCACGCCGGTAGACCCCGCCATCGGCTCAATAATAACGGCTGCGATATTGCTCGCATCGCCCAACGCCACGATCTTTTCAAGCTCGTCCGCAATCTCGGCACCATATTCAGGCTGCCCACGGGTAAACGCGTTTTCAGGAATGTGAGTATGGGGCATGTGGTCGACCCCCGCCAGCAAGTTGCCAAAGGTCTTGCGGTTTGGCCCAATGCCGCCCACCGAAATGCCGCCAAAGTTCACACCGTGGTAACCGCGCTCACGCCCGATCAACCGTGTGCGCGTGCCTTCGCCCTTTGCCCGGTGGTAAGCAATCGCAATTTTCAGTGCAGTTTCCACGGCTTCCGAGCCGGAATTGGTGTAAAATGCGTGGTCAATGCCCTCGGGCGCCATATCCACCAGCCTATTGGCCAGTTCAAAGGCCTTGGGGTGGCCCATTTGGAAAGCCGGCGCATAGTCAAGCTCAGTAAGCTGCTTTGAAACCGCCTCGGTAATGCGCGGCTGGTTATGCCCCGCATTTACGCACCACAGGCCCGCCGTGCCATCCAGCACTTTGCGGCCATCGCTGGTGGTATAATACATGCCGTCAGCCGCCACAAACATGCGTGGATTCTTCTTAAACTGACGATTCGCGGTGAACGGCATCCAGAATGCGTTCAAATCATTTGGGGCAACCATGGCCATACCTCCGAAAATAAAACCTTTGACCATTTGGTCAGGTTGAGGCTAGCATAGCTGACCAACTAGTCAAGAAATTGTTTGGAGAGGCGCGTGGATACAGCTCGAAAGCGAAATACGGCACGGGAAGAAAGCCTTGAGGTGATATTGCATCACGCCGAGCAGATATTTGCGGAATTTGGTTTTAAAGGCGCCACCATGCAGGCGATTGCTGACGCCAGCGGCCTGCCCAAAGCCAACCTGCATTATTACTTCCCTACTAAACTGGCGCTTTACCGCGAGGTCATCGAGCGCATTTTCACCATCTGGCTGGAGGCCGCCAATAGCTTTGATACTTCCGCCAACCCACGTGAGGCGCTCACGCGCTATATTCGCAAGAAAATGGAGATCAGCCGCGCGCATCCTTGCGGCTCCAAAGTCTGGGCCAATGAGGTGATTCAAGGCGCGCCAATTATTCAGGACTATTTGCAAACCACGCTGAACGAGTGGACGGACACGCGCATACGGGTCATCAACCGCTGGGTTGCGGAGGGGAAAATAGCCACTGTCGACTCGCGCCACCTACTCTATATGATCTGGGCCACCACCCAACACTACGCCGATTTCCAGCATCAGGTGGTTACGCTAAACGGCGGCAAACGGCTGAATGATGCGCAGTGGGATGCAGCGACCAAAAACGTGACCGAGATCATTCTGAAAGGCATCGGGGCCTAGCCAGCAGGAAAAGAATTGCGCCCAAGGGCGCGCCTAACCTATAGTCAGCCAACTTTGCCCAACCGAGAGCTTAAAGCGTGACAAATATAGTAAAACCACCCACACAGCCGCGCGCCAAATCCACCCAGAAACCAACCCGCATTCAGCGTGAAAAAACCTCCGCCATTCTGGAGGCGGCCCTTGAGGTGTTTTCGAAGCGCGGCTTTCGAGGCGCAACGCTGGATTTGATCGCAGACGAAGCCAAGCTTTCCAAGCCCAACCTGCTTTATTATTTTGCCTCAAAAGAAGCACTGCACGCTGAACTGCTGGCGGGCTTGATGGAAAAGTGGTTGGAGCCGCTGGCACATATCCAGCCTTCCGATGAGCCGGTTGTAGAAATTTGCGCCTATATCGAGCGCAAGCTTGAATTGGCCCAAAAATACCCTCGCGAAAGCCGGCTTTTTGCAAATGAAATTATTCAAGAGGCCCCGCGCAACCAGGATGCGCTTGAGGGGCCGTTAAAGGAGCTGGTTACCGAGAAGGTTGCACTTATAAATATCTGGATTAAAGACGGCAAAATCGCCAAACTTGATCCCTATCACCTGATCTTTGCAATCTGGGCCACCACCCAGCATTACTCTGATTTTGACACCCAGATAGAAACCATGATGGATGACGGTTATGGCGACCGCTTCACGACCGCCAAAACCTTTCTTATCGGCATGTTTACCAAAGCACTAACCCCGTAGCGCCGGCACCTGCATTAGCCGCGTTGCAATATCAATAAAAGCCTTGGCCTGCGCGCTTTCTGGCGCGGCCGTTACCACAGGCGCACCACTATCACCGGCCAGCCTAATCTCAATATCCAACGGCACTTCGCCCAGCAGCGGGACATTCAGTTTTTTTGCTTCGGCAACTGCCCCGCCATGGCCAAATATATGCTCCTCATGTCCACATTCTGAGCAAACATGCGTAGACATGTTTTCAATAATCCCCAGCACCGGCGTGCCGGTTTTCCTAAACATATCCAGCGCCTTGCGGGCATCCAGCATTGCAATATCTTGCGGGGTTGAAACCACAACCGCGCCTGTTACGGCTGTTTTCTGGCTAAGGGTTAGCTGCACATCGCCCGTGCCCGGTGGCAGGTCAACCACCAGCACATCCAGCTCACCCCACTCCACTTGGTTCAGCATTTGCTGCAACGCACCCATAAGCATGGGCCCACGCCAAACAACAGCCTCGTCTTCGCGCATCATAAGGCCCATAGACATCAGCTTAACACCGTGCGCTTCAACCGGCGCCATGCCACGGTCCCCAATCGCTTTGGGCCGTGCCAAAGTGCCCATCATCCGCGGCTGTGAGGGGCCGTAAATATCAGCATCCAGCAGGCCAACCTTTAGCCCCATTTTTGCCAAGGCCACCGCCAAATTGGCTGAGACGGTGGATTTCCCAACGCCGCCCTTTCCCGAAGCCACCGCCACAATGTGCTTGACCCCCGGCACGCCCTGCGGCCCTTGCGGCGCGGCAGGCTTTTTGGTGCCCAAATCCGGCACCTTCTTTTCTGAGTGCGCCGTGATCAACGCCGAAACCTTGCCAACGCCACCCAAAGCCGCCACTGCTTCAATCGCTTCCACCCGCACGGGCTCCATTGCCACGCCACGCGCCGCTTCGACCTCAAGCACAAAGCGAACAGTATCGCCTTCAATGCTTACGGCACGGGCAATATCCGCCGCCACGATATCTTTGCCGCTTACCGGGTCGTTCACCTGCCGCAATGCGTTCAAAACCTGCTCTTGTGTCACACTCATAGCGCACCTCTTTCATACTTGATGGTTCCTGTCAGGTTTAAGGGGTGGCACTGCTTTTTAAAACCAGCATTTTGCCACAGGTGTCGTTTACCCGCCCCTATTGGCCACTCTTCGCCTAATTACTGGCTCTCGGCATAAAAGCTGTTTATTTCACCTTTTAATAATTGTATTAACTATTTGTTGATGTCTGAAGTAGTAACAAATCTTAAGCACTCGGCTCTTATGAGTCAAAACTACTCCGGTTGATCTACACCATTGATTCCTCCGGCTAAGTTGATACAAGTTCGCAACAGGTTTGCTTCAATCGAAGCGGCTTTGCGTAGCGACTACCACGAAGGAAGATTGATGCACGTCGGAATAATAATGGACGGAAACGGACGCTGGGCAACACGCCGCGGCTTAGCGCGGTTGATCGGGCATAAACGCGGCGCAGCACAAGTGAAAAAAATTGTAAAACGCTGCCCACAGCTTGGGGTGAAAACCCTGACACTCTACGCGTTTTCTACTGAAAACTGGAAGCGTGCCGCCCATGAAATTGAAGGGCTGATGAAGCTTTTCCGCGGGTACCTTGCCAATAACCTCGTGGAATTGCACGAAAAAAACGTTTGTGTTCGCTTTATCGGAGACCCGACACCACTTTCGCCCGAGATTCTGGTGCTGATGGAACGGCTCAGAGGCCTAACCGAAAACAACACCGGCCTTCAGCTCAATATTGCTATCAACTACGGCGGGCGGGACGAATTGGTGCGCGCGGCAAAGGCGATGGCGTCCGAAGTTTCGGCAGGCAATCTCAACATTGAGGAGATCACCGAGGACCGATTTTCCAGCTTTTTGGATACCCGCACACAAAATGACCCGGATCTGATTATCCGCACAGCCGGCGAAATGCGGCTTTCAAATTTTATGACATGGCAAAGCGCCTATTCCGAATTGGCATTCCTGCAAGAATCATGGCCAGAATTCACACCGGAAGTCTTTGAGGAAACATTGGAAAACTTCCATTCCCGCACACGGCAATTCGGGGCTGTCGTTTCCAAACAACCGGAATTGGCTGAGTAAAGCCGGTCATGCCCGCGAATTCTATAAGTATCTATTATTACTAAAGTTTTAATCATACAGGCCGAAAATTGAATCTTTTTCGAATATCTCAGCGTTGGTTTGTTGTATCTCTGGCGGCTCTGCTCATGCTTGCAGGCTGTGCCGAGGTAAACCGCACAGATTTTCCAACCACTTCAGGTGAACAGTCCTCCGAGCTTCCTGAATTTGTTCGTGTGATTCCCCTCACGCCCGAAAATATCAACCAATCCAACGCCGCGCCACGGCAAGGGCACAGCACTTCTCAGCTTCCTACCGCGCGCTCCACTTGGCAATATAACATTGGTGTTGGCGATGTTTTGAGCATTATCGTTTGGGATCACCCCGAGCTAACCCTCCCCGCCGGCCCGCAGCGCAGCCAGCTGGAATCCGGCAGCACTGTAAATGAGAGCGGCGCTATTTTTTACCCCTATCTCGGGCAAGTCCGCGTGGCGGGCAGAATTGTGGGGGATGTGCAGCGAGAGCTTACCGAGCGCTTGCAGGAATACATTCCTGACCCGCAAATTGAGGTCAAAGTAGCAGCCTATAATGCGCGAAAAGTCGTGGTGACCGGCGCTATTAACGCGCCCCAATCCCTGCCCATCACCAATATTCCGCTCACCCTACTTGAGGCCGTAAATGCTTCGGGTGGTTTGGCGGAAAGCGCCAATGGGCAGCTTGTCAGTATCCGCCGCGGCGGCAGCACGTCTTATGTAAACCTGCAAAGTTTTTTAGAGAATGGCCGGTCGAGCAATAACCCCATTCTGCGCGGTGGCGATATTGTAAACGTGCCAACAGCCGCGCCATCGCGAGCCTTTATACTTGGGAAAATCGCATCACCCGGTGTTGTTGAACTTGGCCCAAGTGACGTAAGCTTGACCGAGGCCATAACCATGAAAGGCGGGCTAGATGAAGCGCGTGCGGATGCCAGCGGTATATTTGTATTTCGCAATCAACAAGAGCGTATAGATGTTTTCCAGCTCGACGCCACCACCCCGCTGGCTTTTGTCTTAGCCACCAAATTCGCCTTGCAGCCAGATGATGTGGTTTACATTGTTTCGGACCCAGCCGCGCGTTGGAATGAAATTATCGGCCAGCTTATTCCGACCATTGGGGCCGTGCGGCAGGCGCAAATTATCGGGAATAGTCTCTAATGATAGGTTCTGTTCTTGTTGTTTGTGTCGGAAATATTTGCCGCTCGCCAGCCGGAGAGCGCATTTTGGCGCAGTCCTGCCCTTCGCTAAAGGTCGAGTCCGCTGGCATTGCCGCGCTTGAAGGCCACGCCGCTGATGAAACCATGAGCGAAGTCTCACGCCTGCAAGGTGTCAGCCTTGAGGGGCATGTCGCGCGCCAGTTCACGGCTGAATTGGCAGCAGATTTTGACCTAATTCTTGCCTTGGAAAAAGGGCATATACGCGTGATCAATGAAAAGGCTCCCGCCGTGAGCGGGAAAACAATGCTTCTTGGTCAATGGCTTAGCGCACAAGAAATCGCGGACCCTTACCGTAAAAGCCATGAATTCCACCGGCTGGTTTTTGATCAGGTATCCGCGGCCTGCGCAGCTTGGGCCCAAAAGTTAGGGGCAAAATAATGAACAAAGCGAGTGATCAGGAAATCGACATTCTTGAATTGTTTATGCTGTTTTACCGAAAGAAATTTCGGATTGTGTTTATCACGTTTCTAGGTGCGCTATTGGGTGTTGCCTTTGCCTTGCTCGCCACGCCCATTTTTCAAGCTGATGCGTTGATACAACTTGAGGAAAAATCAAGCGGGGGGATGGCGCTTTCCGCGGACCTTTCCTCGCTATTTGGAGACACACCGGAATCAGCCGCCGAGATCGAGATTTTAAGATCACGCATGATCCTTGGGCAGGTCATCCAAGACCTTCAATTGGAAAATAGGGCAACCCCAAAGCGCCTGCCGCTGATCGGTAATTTCCTTTCACGCTTTGCCCTCCCCGAACCAAGTATCTCCTACTTGTCCAGCTATGCCTGGCACGAAGAATCTATTGAAATCGGCCTGTTGGAGGTGCCTATTCACCTATTGAATGAACCGATTGCGCTGATAAATCTGGGTAGCGGCCGCTATGAGGTTAAGCTAAAGTCTAGCGCGCCGATCATTGGTCGCGTCGGCGAGCCCCTGCGCCGGACGGAGCTTGGTTTCGCGCTGATGGTTAATTCGATCACCGGGCCAGCCGGGCGGGAATTCATCTTGGAAAAACAGCATTTTGCCGACACGCTAACGGATTTGAGAGAAAATTATTCGATTTCCGAAAGAGGTAAAAACTCGTCTATCATTCAGCTTTCCGTTCGTGGGCCAAATCCTTCGCTCACGGCGCGCATTCTGGAAAAAATAGCCGAGGTTTACCTTTTGCAGAATGTTAGCCGGAATGCCGCCGAGGCGGATAACAGCCTGAGCTTTATTGAAGCCCAGCTTCCAGAGGCGGAGGCGGTCATGCGGGCGGCGGAAAGTGCTGTAAACGCTTATAAGCTTTCTCAGGATTCTGTTGATCTTTCTTTTGAAACCATGGCCTTACTTGAGCAATCAGTTGCTATTGAAGCCCAACTCAGCCAGCTGGACCTTGAGGAACAGGAACTCAAAAAACGATATACCCAGGCCCACCCCGTTTATCAAACCTTGCTTGGCAACCGCACCGAGCTGGAAAGCCAGCTCGAAAAAATCCGGGCGCAATCCATAGATTTGCCTGAAACGCAGCTGGAAATGCTCCGCCTTACGCAAGATTTAGAGGTGGCCCGCGAAATTTACTTGCAACTGGTGAGCCGCGCGCAAGAACTGGCCGTTATCAAAGCCGGCACGATTGCTAATATCAGAATTATTGATACCCCGATGGTGTTTCCTAAACCCATCAAACCGTCCAAACCGCTTGTTATCCTCATCGCGACGGTGCTGGCCTTTGCCTTGGCTCTTGCCTTTGTGTTTTTGCGCTCACTCATGACCAAAGGCATAGAGGGGCAGGAGGTGATTGAGGAGATGGGGCTCTCGGTATTTGGCGCGATTCAAAAGGTTGGGAATGGCGATTTCGGGAGCAGTAAGCGCGGGCGGGATACGCCGATTTTGGCCAAGACCGACCCGACAAACCTTTCGATCGAGGCGCTGCGTAGCCTGCGCACCAGCCTGCATTTTGGCATGCTGGATGCCAAATCCAGCCTCCTTCTGTTTACAAGTTCGCGCCCGGGGGAGGGGAAATCATTTTTGGCGGTTAATTTGGCCACGGTCATGGCGCAGGCGGGGCAAAACGTGTGTCTAGTCGATGCCGATATCCGGCGGGGCTATCTGCGCCGCTATTTTGGCTTGCCAAAAACGGCCCTAGGCTTAACCGATGTGTTGGCCGGTGACGCCACGCTGGATGAAGTGATTGTAAAAGACCCCGAAACCGGCCTTAGCTTCATTCCATCCGGGAATTACCCCCCTAATCCGTCTGAGCTGTTGATGCATGAAAATTTTGCAACGACCTGCGCCGCGTTGGATACCCGCTTTGAGATGACCTTGATGGATGCGCCGCCGCTCTTGGCCGTTACCGATCCTGTGATTATTGGCAAATATGCCGGGATGATCCTGCTTGTAGTGCGGCATTTGTTTACACAAGTTGGTGAGCTTAACGCTTCATTAAAAGCGCTTGAGAACAATGGCTTAAGAGCCAACGGTGCGGTGCTAAACGCTTATTCCCCCAAGGCCTCAAACAAAGGTGCGGGTGACTATAGCTATCAATACGCCTATAAAAACCGCGACTAAAACGGGTAGCGGCCTGCCTTTAGCCAGTGCTCCAATGCCGGCCGCACAGATTGCTCCCCCGAGCCACGAGCCTCGTCGATCACGGCTTTAACCTCAGCAATATCCACCGCCCGCAACAGCCTTTTTACCGGCCCAACCGAGGCCGGCCGCATGGAAAGCGTGCGCAGGCCCATCGCCGCAAAAGCCAAAGCTTCCACGGGGCGGCCAGCATCTTCTCCACAAAAGGAAAGCGGCGTGGAGAGTCGCTCGCAACGCTCGGATATTTGTTCGATAAAGGTTAGAAAGCTCACGTTTAAAGTGTCATACCGCGCCCGTACCAGCTCGTTTTCACGGTCTGCGGCAAAGAAAAACTGCTTAAGATCATTACCGCCAATCGAAATAAAATCCGCAAGCTCAAAGAACTGATCTGGGGCAAAGGCAAGGCTCGGCGTCTCCAGCATTGCGCCAATGCGCACATTAGCAGGCAGAATATGCCCCTGCCGCGCCTCTTTCTCCAACTCGTCCAGCAGTTTTTGCCGCGCCTCTCGAAATTCCTCGAATTGCGCAATAAACGGAAACATCACATTCAACCGCCGCCCATTGGCCGCACGAATAAGCGCCTGAAGCTGCATGCGCATTATGCCGGGCCTATCCAGCCCAATGCGAATCGCCCGCCAGCCCAGCGCCGGGTTTGGCTCTTCGGGGCGCTTCATATAGGGCAGCGCTTTGTCCGAGCCGATATCAAGCGTGCGAAAAACTACCGGCTTTTCCCCGGCGGCATCCATGACCTTGCGGTAAAGCTTCACCAGTTCAGCCCTGCGCGGCACCCGCGCCCGCAGCAAAAACTGCAATTCGGTCCGGTAAAGCCCGACGCCTTCAGCGCCCGAAGGCTCAAGGCTTGGCAGGTCCACCATCAGCCCGCCATTCATGTGCAGCGCCACGGTAATACCGTCCTTAGTTTTGGCAGGCTTATCATGCAATCCATGATAGGCTGCCTGCGCCTCGGCCTGCATAGCGATCTTTTCCCGAAACGCTCCCGCCACGGTTTCATCGGGGCGTAAATGCACCAGCCCCGTTTCCCCGTCAACCAATATCGGGTCATCATTCAGCGCTTCTCGGGTAATGCGCGACGCATGAACAACAAGCGGAATAGCCAGTGATCGCGCCACAATAGCCGCGTGCGAACCCACCGAGCCTTCCTCCAGCACCACAGCCTTCAGCTTTTTGCCATAGTCCAACAGCTCACCCGGGCCAATGTTACGTGCTACTAAAATGGCATTTTCCGGGATGCCGCGCTCCGAGGCATCCTCCCGCCCTGTCAAAATCCGCAGGAGCCGATTGGCCAAATCATCCAAGTCATGCAGCCGCTCACGAATGTAGGCGTCTTTCACCCGCGCCATACGTGAGCGGGTTGAGGTCTGCTCTTTTTCCACGGCCATTTCGGCAGCCAACCCGCTTTCAACGGATTCAAACATCCGGTTCCGCCAGCCTTTATCCTGCGCAAACAAGCGGTAAGCGACCATTACGTCACGATGCTCGCCAATCGCCGCGCCCTTATCCAGTAGTGCGTCAATTTCTTCGACCAGCATATCCAGTGCCTCTTGCAGCCGACCAGTTTCGATCAACGGGTCATCGGCCACGGGGTTGGCTATTACAATATGTGGCTCATGCAGCAGCACCACGCCCTCGGCCACGCCCTCCTGCCCCCGCAGGCCTTTTACAAAAAACGGCAGCTGATGCTGAGCCGCGATCGACATTTTGTCAGGGCCAGTAAACGCCCCAAGCTCGGTCATTTCCGCAATGACCATGGCCACGACTTCTAGCCCGTAAATCTCATCATCTGAATAGCTGCGCTGATCTTTGCTTTGCACGACAAGCACGCCGAGCACCTCACCCAAGCGCTGAATCGGCACTCCGACAAAGGAGGAATACACTTCCTCGCCTGTTTCGGGCATAAAGCGGTAGCCACGAGCCGCAGGGGCATCTGCAAAATTAAGCGGCACAGCTTTATCTGCGACGCGGCCCACCAGCCCCTGCCCTACGCGCAAGCGTGTTTGGTGCACCGCTTCGACGTTCAAACCATGGGTCGCGCAAAGCTCCAGCGTGGTTTCATCGCGCTTCAGGTAAATCGAGCAGACATCGGCCTCAAGCGAGCAGGCAATAAGGTAGGTGACACGGTCCAGCCGCGCCTGCCCTTCGCCCGCTTCTGCCAGCGCGTCCCGCAAACCCTTCAGCAGTATTTGGGAGTTTATCCCTTTACGTTCACCCATATCACCTCGCGCTGCCGCGCTTATGGTGCGCGGTCCAAGTCAAAGGCATCATGCAATGATTGCACAGTAAGTTCCATATATTTCCGGTCTACCAATACAGAAACTTTGATCTCGGAAGTTGTGATCACCTTAATGTTCACCCCGTCATCGGCAAGATTCTTAAACATTTTCTGCGCTACTCCGGCATGGCTCCGCATGCCAACCCCTACGATAGACACCTTGGCCACATCGGTATCTTTGTCAAGCTCACGGTAGTTAAACTCGCCCCGTGCCTTGGCCGCTTCCAGCGCAGCTTCGGCTTTGGCGACATCGCCCACCGGGCAGGAAAACGTCATATCTGTGCGGCCTTCTTCGGACATATTCTGCACGATCATATCAACAATAATGCCCGCTTCCGCCAAAGGCGTAAAAATTGCCGCCGCCACGCCGGGGCGGTCAGCCACCGAAATCAGTGTCAGCTTGGCCTCATCGCGCGAACAAGCGATGCCGGTAACTACATTATTTTCCATAATATCTTCCTCATCGCAAACCAGGGTGCCCGGTTCGTCATTAAAACTGCTCAGCACCTGCAGGCGCACCTTGTTACGCATCGCCAACTCTACCGACCGGGTTTGCAGCACTTTTGCGCCCAAGGATGCCAGCTCCAGCATTTCTTCAAAGGCAATTTTTTCGAGTTTGCGCGCCTTGGCCGTAATGCGCGGGTCGGTGGTGTAAATGCCATCAACGTCGGTATAAATATCGCAACGCTCCGCTTCCAGCGCGGCGGCAAAAGCCACTGCGGTGGTATCAGAGCCGCCCCTTCCAAGGGTGGTTACGCGGCCATCGGGGCCAACGCCTTGAAAGCCCGCAATCACCGCCACCTCCATGCCCTCGGCAAATTTAGCGTCTAGGTTCTCGCGCGGAATGCTCTCAATACGGGCCGCTCCGTGGGCGCCAGTGGTGTTTACCGGCACTTGCCAGCCTTGCCAGCTCCGCGCCTGCACACCCATTTCTTGTAGCACAATCGCCATCAGGCCCGAGGTGACCAACTCGCCCGAGGCCACCACGGCGTCATATTCACGTGCATCATAAAAGCACGGCGCTTCGGCATCAGCTGCACTCGCTGCGTCGCCCACAAGGCCCACCAGCTTGTTGGTTTCGCCAGACATGGCCGACACAACCACAATCACCTGATTGCCGCGCTCCACCTCGCGCTTCACCTTGATCGACGCATTGCGAATGCGTGCAAGATCGGCTACCGAAGTACCACCAAATTTCATAACCAGCAAAGCCATACTTTGGGCTCCAATTCCGTAAGTTTGGCCGTTTCATACAAGCCTTTGCGCCGCGCTTCAAGCCCAAGCGCCGCGTGTCGCCTCGGGGGGGCATCGAGCCCCCCGCTCGGCGAGGTTCCTCTCGGGAGGAACAGGTGGCTATTCCGCAGGAATACCTTCGATAAGCGCTCGCAGCACCTCACCGATTTCAATACGCTGCTCCAGCACAGCAAAATCAATAGCGCCCCCATGGCGTGCGCGCACTTGCGCAAGCCCCGCTTCATAGGCTTTAAAAAACGGATTGCGGTTAATGGCTGCAATCAGTAAGCGGTTGGTCGGGTTAAATGTCCCGTTCACATCCTCAATTAATTGCGCATAGGCTTCTGGGTTATCTTGCGCAAAGGCCTCTAGCGCGGCTTGTACGCCTTTTTGCTCTTCACGAATGAGCGCGCCTGTGTCCATGCGCGCGCGCGTAAACCGCCCCAGCACGCCCTGCGAGCCCGTTGCATTTTCAGCCGCCGTGTTAACCCGCAGCTCAATATCTGCACTCAGATTATCCATAAATTCCCATGTGCTGGCGCTATAGGCGCGGCGCACCAATGGGGCATAGGTAGCAGCTAGACTGGCAGTGGTGGCGGCGGCCACGCCAAAATAGCTGGTTTGGTCCCCGTATTGCCGATTCAGCTCGATATAGCGCATTGAGCGCGCGCACAGCCCGAGCCGCTCGTTTGGCTCGAATTTCGGCAGCGCCGCTGTGGCCGTGCGGGCAAAACTCACCGTTTCGTTACACACAATTTGCTCACCATCCCATGCGGGCAGGCCCATTTCGGGCGTTGCTGCTGGCGGCCCACCGCCGCAAGCTGCCACAAACAGTGTCATGCCAATTATTCTAGAGCGCAAAGCCATCACTTCCCTCACAAATTATATGTTTTAGCCGAGAAACCATGCGGGCCAATCGCTGTCAACGCGGGCCATCCACGCTGCGCGACACTCCGCCTAATTCACCTGTTTTGGCTTCATCGGCATCGGCAATACTGGCACACCTTCTTCCAAAAGTGCTTGCGCCTCTTCAATTTTGGCTTGCCCCATTATTGGCCGCTCCGGGGCCTCACCATAGTGTATTTTGCGCGCCTCTTCGGGGAAATTTCGGCCGACATCATCCAGCGGCGGTTCTTTGCGCAAATCTGGCCGGGTGCATTCGGCCTTAACCCGCGGAGCCATCACCGCCTTAGAAACCTCACAACTCCCGCAAATCACACAAGAAATCAGTCCGCGGCTGTGCAGCTTCTCGTAATCCTCATTGGAGCTAAACCACGAATCAAATTCGTGCCCTTGCTCACATTTCAGGTTAAACTTGATCATATGGTATTCACTGCTAAACTCCGGCTGGACCCATTATAAAGGGGGCGGCCATCTGCTGCCAGCCCTAAGTATTGAAAGAAAACAATGTTTAAACCGTTTCGCATCACCACTATATTGATTCTTGCCTGTTTTGCCGCACCTGTCTTGGCTGACTATCGAAATTGCAATGCCCAGCAGCAATCCGATATCGAAAAAGCGCGAGTAAATGCCTTTGATGCCCTATCTGCCGCTACTGTGCAAATTACCCCACAAAATGGGGCCTATCGCACATGGTTTGGCCGCTGGAATGCTGT
The DNA here is from genome assembly GCA_016744015.1 of Paracoccaceae bacterium. Classification (GTDB taxonomy): domain Bacteria; phylum Pseudomonadota; class Alphaproteobacteria; order Rhodobacterales; family Rhodobacteraceae; genus UBA3077. The sequence continues at coordinate 157,001 of JADGFD010000005.1, forward strand.
GGACGCCAAGTTTGTGAGAGCCACGATCTCAGCGCTCAAAAACCACATCCGCACCAGTAAAATCACATTCGTCTGTGAAAGCCGCGGCTCCGGCTCCTGCGAGGGCGGCACCTATGCCTTTGTTTATCCAAACGATTCCGGCACGATATATCTTTGCCCACCGTATTTTGAGCTGCCCTCTCTCTCCGATGCCACATTTCTCGAAGTTTTTAATTCGGGTACCCGCGGCGGAACCATTATTCATGAGATGTCCCATTATGACGAGGTCGGTGATACCGCGGACCATTGCTACAACCGCGACTCATGTGGCGATTTCGCACGTATTTCCCCAAATCGAGCGGCCCACAATGCAGACAGTTTTCAGTATTTTGCTGAAGACACCTATCTAAAGGCTCGCTAGCGGCTTGCGCGGCGGTCTCGGCGGCTGCTCATGGGCTGGAATGCGACCGAAACATGGGTTTCGCAATAGGGTTTTCCCGGCTCAACCGGGTGGCCACAAAACCAGAATTCTTCGGTCGCTGGGTCACCGATGGGCCATTTACACGTGCGCTCAGTTAGCTGCATCAAAGTCAACTTACGCGCCTTTTCCTCGATCTTTTTCACATTGGCCAAAGCTTCTTCCGAAACCTCGCTGGCCGAGCGCTGTGGCGGCAAAGGCTTGCCCGCCGTAATAATCGGGCGGGGGCGTGGAATGGGCTTTTGCACTACGGGCTGCGCAGGCGTGGCCTCTTTTTTGGCTTCGGCCTTGGGCTTTTTGGGCTTGGGTGCTGGCTTAACCGCCTCCGCCTTTGGCGCGGCCTTAGCTGCTGTTGGCCGATTGGAGAGCCCCAACCGGTGCACCTTGCCGATCACCGCATTGCGGGTGACGCCGCCCAACTCAGTGGCGATCTGCGAGGCAGACTTCCCGTCCCCCCACATTTTCTTCAAAACATCAACGCGCTCGTCTGTCCAAGCCATGCCTGATCTCCGCAAATCCAGTGATTAAACCCTATATTATGGCCCCCGCCTCAAAGTTACAATAGCTCAGCGTGGCATTGGGGTGGAATGTTCTTTATAGGGCTGCCAATCCGTGATTTCAGGGTAATACATTTTGCGCCACGCCCGCACCCGCGGGTTCATCATGCGGCGAAAATAGCGCGGGTGGCAGGCCAGCGCCGCCATAATCGGGTAGCCAAAAGGTAGCTGCGGGGCCTCGGCCTCGTCATAGGTTTGTAACAGCGGAAAACGGCGGCTGGGTTTATAATGATGGTCTGAATGGCGTTGCAGGTTTATCAATTGCCAATTGGTGAATTTGTGGTTGGAATTCCACGAATGACGAGGCGCAACCGGTTCATACTTTCCATCCCCTAGGTGCTTGCGAACAAGCCCGTAATGCTCAACATAATCAATAATTTCAAGGTAGTTGATTGCGATAAAGGCCTGCAAGGCAAAGAGCAGCACCCCCGCAATGCCACCAATCATCGCCGCCAAGCTCAAAAAACCCAGCGCCAACCCGCCATAAATCCAGAACGGGTTTGAAAAGTCGGTCACCTTGCGCCCGCGTTTCGCCTGCCGCTCCGCTTCAACTTCCCAAGCCGAGCGTAATGTGCCGATCATGGCCCGGGGTAAAAAGCGATAGAGATTCTCGTTATACTTGGCCGTCACCACATCGCGCGGCGTGCCGATATAGCGGTGATGCACCAAAATATGCTCAGTTCTGAAATGCCCGTAAAGCACCGTGGCGAGCAGAATATCCCCGAGCCAGCGCTCGAATTTATCGCGCTGATGCACCAGCTCATGCGCATAGGTAATACCCATTTCTCCAGCCACAATCCCGCTTACAATGGTGAGGAACACGCTTTCCATCACGCTTAGATGGTCAAACCAGAAAATCGCCACCAGCGAGCCAAGCACCACCATAATTTGCAGTGGCACCCATATCCAAGTGATCATCCGGTGCCACAGCAGCGCGCTATCATCAGCGTTGGGGTCAAGGTTTTCACGGCTCAGGCCGATCACGCTATCAAGCACCGAGCTAATGGCAAAATTGTAGAGCGGAATCAGCGCTATCCACCAGCCGCCTTTGCTCACGGCCAGCAGCCAGAGCGGGATAAACACAAGTGAAACCCAAAAAGGCAGCGCGTTGGCAAGGGAGGGGTTAACGGTCATTTTGCTCCTGTTTTTTACCACTATTGCTCAGTTCTGCGCCGCATTCAATGCTGCAGATCAAGAAACCCGCCTCATAGGCCTTGCGCATAATACTGGGCAGGCTTGAAGGCGCGGGCGCGGGCTGGAAGCTGCCCGCACGCGGGTTGGCTGCTTTTACCTGTGCCACATAGAGCGTTAGAATGAGGTTAAAATGGGTAAAAACATGGGTGATTTCCCCCGAATACTTCTGCCAATTCGCGGCAAAGGGTGGGTCAAACGCAGGCGCGTCTTCGGCCCATTCACTACCTACAAGCCCTAGCATACCGCCCAAAAGCCCCCTGGGCGGGCGGGTTTCCAGTAGCACATGGCCGTCAACCCGCTGTGCAAAATAAGCGATCCCGCGGCGTGTGGGCTTCGGCTTTTTGGCCAGGCGTTTGGGCAATTCGGCAGCAACGCCTGCATTATAAGCCGCGCAATTCGCCTGTAAAGGGCAACCCGCGCAGCGCGGCGCTTTCGGAATGCAAATCGTGGCCCCGAGGTCCATTAATGCTTGGGCATGGTCGCCCGCTCGTTTTTGCGGCGTTAGCGCCGCCGCGCGCTTTTTCAGCTTGGGTTTCACCGCAGGCAAAGCTTCACGCTCGTTAAACAGCCGCGCCATCACCCGCTCGATATTGCCATCCACCACCACCGCCGAAGCGCCGTAAGCAATGGCGGCAATGGCGGCGGCGGTATAAGGCCCAACCCCGGGCAAGGCCAAAAGCCCTGCCTCATCCTTCGGGAAGCCGCACACCGCAACCACCCGCGCGCATTTCAGCAGATTACGGGCGCGGGCGTAATAGCCCAAGCCTGCCCACGCGGCCAACACGTCTTCGTCTTTCGCGGCGGCCAGCGCGGCCACATCAGGCCAGCGGGTGGTAAAAGCCTCAAAATAGGGTTTTACGGCGGTCACCGTGGTTTGCTGGAGCATGATTTCAGACAACCACACATGGTAGGGGTTGGCGCGGCGTGGCTCATTTGGCGGCACCCGCCACGGCAGCTCGCGCGCATTGGCATCATACCATTGCAACAGTTTTGGGCTTATTTCGGCGGCTTTGCGCATATTTCCCCTGTTTTCACGATCCCGTGTATTGGCCTTCGCGAGCAAAGCCCCTAAGCTAGCGCTAACACTTAACCGGAGTCCTTATGCGAGGCAACCACAGCACAGCAAAACGGCGATATGGCCGTGGCTTCACCCAAGCGGGTGGGCTGGTAGGTGCGCGCATCCAAAAAACCGGCGCGGCGCGGGGGTTTTCCCAAATGCGGTTGTTAACCCATTGGGAAGAGATTGTGGGCGTTGAGATCGCCCGCATCGCCAAGCCACAAAAGGTAAGCTATGGGCGCAAAGGCTTTGGCGCCAAGCTGACGGTTTTATCCAAGCCCGCCCATGCACCCGAGCTGCAAATGCAGCTGCCGCGCATTAAGGAGCGGGTGAATGCCAGTTATGGCTATTCAGCCATTGCCGATATCCGCATTACCCAAAGCGGAGAGGCTTTGGGCTTTGCCGAACCGGAAAGCAATTTTACCCATGATCACCCCACGCCCACCCTGCCGCCTGCCAAAGCTGAAAAGCTGCGGGCCGAGGTGGCCGAGGTGCAAGACGAAACCCTGCGGGCGCTATTAGAAAGCCTCGGTAAAAACATACTGTTAACCTCCAAAGGATCACCTTCATGACCCACACATTTACCCGCCGCGCCGCTCTGGCCTTGATCAGCGCTGCCACTGGCACCGCAGTTTTTGCACAAGACAGCGCCGAAGCCCCCGTTATTCAGGACATTTCTATGGGCGATCCGAACGCGCCGATTAAAATGGTCGAATATGCGTCTTACACCTGCCCCCATTGTGCGAATTTCCACGCAGATGTGTTCCCTGAACTAAAAGCCAACTTTATTGATACTGGCAAGGTTTACTTCACTTTTCGCCCTGTTTATTTTGACGGCCCCGGTCTTTGGGCTGATATGCTGGCGCGCTGCACGGGCGATAGTGAAAAGTATTTTGGCCTTGCCGGCATTTTGTTTGAACGGCAGGCAGAATGGTCTCGGGCCGGCTCGCAAGCTGGTGTTGCGGCGGGCATTGTTTCGGTTGGCAACCAAGCTGGGATTAACGAGGAAACCGTGCTGGCCTGCTTGCAAGATAACGACATGGCACAAGCATTGGTCGCTGATTTTCAGGCAAACGCCGAGCGGGATAATGTGCAGGCCACGCCTTCATTTGTGATTGACGGGGAGATGACAGATAATATGTCTTATGCGTCTTTTGCCCAATTGCTTAACGAAAAGCTCGGCGAATAGCCGCAAACGCGCCGCCCGTTCGGGGACATTGAGGCGGGGGCGATGCCCCCTATCAAGCCCCCTCACGGTCGGCGTGCCGCGCCTAGGGCGCGTCAGGGTGCCTGTTCCAGGCGTTTATTTTAGCGGCACACCTGCATTTTTGAGTAGCTCTTCGAGCTTTGCTTGGTCGCTAAATTCAAGCCGCACCGGAAAGGCCAGCACCTGCGGGCGAAAGCTGGCGGGCAGCCGTGCGGCGTCTTTTTCCGTGGTAACAAGCTGTGCGCCTTTTTGCGCAGCTTCTTTGAGTAGCCGTTGCAAAACAGACTTGGAATAGGGCGCGTGGTCTGCAAAGCTGTGGCTTGCGATAATTTCAGCCCCCTCTTGCGCCAGTGAGCGGAAGAACTTTTCGGGGCGGCCAATGCCCGCAAAGGCCAGCACCCGTGCGCCTTGCCAATCCATTCCCATTTGTAGTGGTTTCAGGGCGGCTTGTAGCCTGGGCAGGGTTTCTATTTCAAGGCAGCTTTTCCCAAGCGCTACCTGCGCTTTATCGCTACCTATAGATACAATCACATCCCCGCGCTTTAGCCCCACGGCCACTGGTTCACGCAATGGGCCAGCTGGCAGCACACGGCCATTGCCAAAGCCTACAGCGGCATCCACCACGATGATCGAAAGGTCTTTGTGTAGAGCCGGGTTTTGAAAACCGTCATCAAGCAAAATCACCTCGGCCCCGGCTGCGATGGCCAACTTGGCCCCTGCGGCGCGGTCTTTCGCCACCCAAGTGGGTGCAAAAGCCGCCATGAGCAGCGGCTCATCTCCGACATCGCCAGCACTATGTGCCAATTCATCAACCTTCAGCGGCCCCTCGGCCGTGCCACCATAGCCGCGAGACACCACATGCGCCGCCACGCCCTTCGCCGCCAGCAGGCTGGCCAGCGCTATTACCGTCGGGGTTTTTCCTGTGCCGCCCGCGTTGATGTTGCCCACGCATATCACAGGCACCGAAAGTTTTTCCCAAGCGCCCTGCCGTAATCGCCGCGCCGTTGCCGCGCCGTAAATCCAGCCCAAGGGCGCTAGAGCCATCGCCAAAGGATGCCAGCGGCTTTTGCGCCAAAATCGAGGAGCTCGCATTAGCCGACCTCCGCGTCCAGCAAGCCGCAAATCTCGCGCACCATTGTCTGCACGGTTTCCGCCCCTTCGCTGCCGACAACCCAGCCCTGCATAGCCAGTTCGGCCGAGCGATCGGGGGCAAGCGCCTCTACCAATCGCGCCGGCAACGCACCGTTGGTCTCGGCAAATGCCAAGCCACCAGCCGCTAATAGCCGCACATAGCGATGCGTAAAGGGTGCGTGAATGGGGCCGCTGAGCACGGCAGAGCCAACGGCCACCGCGCCAAACGGGTCTGCGGCCTCGGGGCCATAAAGCGTGCCCCCCATATAAGAGACCGTCGCCAGCCGCATCCATGTCGGCAGCTCATCGGTGTTTTGAGAAAGCAAAATCTCTGCCTTCGGGTCTGGCATTTCGTCTGGGCAGGCCGCCGCCATGCGCCAGCCTTCGGCTTTTACCTGTGTGCCGATAACATCAGCTGACGCGCGAGGGGCGATGATCAGCAGCAAATTTGGCACCGCTTTTACTGCATGGCGGTGTGCAGATAAAATCGCGCCGATTTCCCCGCGGGAAACCCCGGCTGCACACCATATCGGCCTTGGCCCGAGCGCGCCGGACACCCGCCTGAGCAGGGCTTCGTTTTCAGGCAACGGGGCCGCGACTTCGGCAAGGGGTTTGCAAGGCACAACCTGCTCTTCTTTTACCCCGTGTTTTTTATACCAACCAAGATCTGCTGCTTCCCCCAGCAGAATATGTGAGAAGTATTGCAAAAACTCCGTAAGCTGCCGCCCACGAAAGCTCGGCGAAAGCCCCTCCTCGGAAAGATCGGCAAACAGCAGCTTCACGCCGGATTTTGCAGCGCGGCGCACTATGGCCAAACCGTTTTCCGGCGCGCCCCAGAGCAAAATATCGGGCTGCCAATGGGAGATAAACTGGTCAATGACACCGCGTCGGCCTGAAGGCCATTCCACATGCAGCGGGCTTGGTTTAGCAACCGCGACCTGCGTGATGAGCACCGGAAAATCCTCCAGCGCTAGACGCAAGGCCGCCATCGCATCGGCGGGTGCGTCTTGCGGCAAATGCAGCCAAACCAGCCGCCCTTTGGGGCGTGGCGGCAGCGGCTCCCGCCCACCACGCACTGAGCGCAATAAGGTCGAAATTCCACTTGCCGCCGGTTGGCTGTCCATAAATCCCTCGCTTAGCCCAGCTCTTCGGTTGAGCTGGCTTCGGCGCTTTCATCGCGCAAACGGTGCAGGTGGGCAATAAAATAGCGCATATGGGCGTTATCAACCGTGCTATGTGCCGCGCCTTTCCAGGCGTCATAGGCTTTGGCATAGCTTGGGAAAATACCAACGATATCAATTGCATCGGTGTCACGAAAAGTATTGTGCTGCGGGTTGGTCAACTCGCCGCCAAAAACAAGGTGTAAACGCTGGGTCATGGGTTAGGCTCCGTTTGGGATAATTAACCCCGCGATAGGGCGTTTCGCCGCAGGCTGCAAGGCTTTGATGATATTATTTGCCAGTTTTTCAGGCCCGGCTACCATGCCAGCAAGCTGCGGATGGGGGTTATTATAGCGCGTTGGCGCGCCCGCGGTTGTGCTCACCACGCCGCCCGCCTCGCGCACAATCAGGTCTCCAGCCGCCACGTCCCACTCCCAAGCAGGGCGTAGGGTGAGCATGGTATCAAACCGCCCTTCAGCGACAAGGCACATCCGATAGGCCAGTGAGGGTCGGAAATGGTGTTTCATGCCATGGGGCGTGCGCCAGTGCTCGGGCTTTAGGTCTGGCCTGCGAGATAGCACATTGGCCTCGGCCATCTCGGCCTGTTGGCTTACGGTTATGGCTTCACCATCCCGTTTGGCTCCGCCACCCAACATGGCGCTATAGGTTTGCGCCCGCATCGGAACATGCACAACCGCCGCCACCACCTCGCCACGCTCAACAATGGCCAGTGAGTGCGAAAAGCTCTTTTCGCCATTGATAAAGGCGCGTGTGCCATCAATCGGGTCTATTATAAATACCCGCTCGGCATCCAGCCGCGCGTTGCCATCCTCGCTCTCCTCCGAAAGCCAGCCATAATCAGAGCGCGCTGCCAAAAGCTCGGCTTTTAGCATCCGGTCAATCGCGAGGTCGGCCTCGGTCACGGGCCCCTGCCCGTCGCCCTTGTCCCATGTTTCAGGGTCTGCCTTAAAATAGCGCTTGGCGATTTCGCCCGCAGCCTCTCCGGCATCAAGGAGGAGCTTGAGATCAGCTTCCGGCAATGGTCAGGCCTTCTACCAATAGGCTCGGCACCACGCGGCTTAAGTGCGCTTGCCCATCATTGGCCGCCGTGAGGGACCCAAGCATTTCGCGCAGGTTCCCCGCCACGGTGCACTCGTTCACTGGCCTTACAATCTCGCCGTTTTCCACCCAAAAGCCAGAAGCTCCGCGCGAATATTCACCCGTGTTCGGGTTCACGCTCGACCCGATCATTGAGGTAATAATCAGCCCCGTGCCCATCTCTTTGATAAGCTCGTCGCGGCTCTTTTGCCCCGGTGTCAGCGTCAAGTTGCCCACGCTGGGGCTGGGCGCACTACCCGCCCCGCGCGCGGCGTTACCCGTGCTCTCCATGCCCAGCTGCCGCCCCGAGGCAAGGTCTAAAACCCAGCCAGTGAGCACACCGTTTTCTACCCATGCGCGCCGCTGCGTTGCCAGCCCCTCGCCGTCAAAGGGCTTCGAGCCACCCACGCGTTTACGAAACGGATCTTCTACAAGGTCCATGCCCTCAGGCAGCACCCGCTCACCCATCGCCTCTTTCAGCCAGCTCACGCCGCGCGCTACCGAGCGGCCATTGATCGCGGCTACGAGGTGTCCGATCAGAGTCGAGCTCACACGCTCATCAAACAGCACCGGAAAGGTGCCCGTAGGCGGCTGGCTCGCGCCTATCAGCGCCACCGCCCGCTCGCCGGCAATGCGGCCCACTTCACCAGCAGGCAGCATATCGGCAGCAAACACTCGGCTATCGCCCTTGTAATCCCGCTCCATCTCCAGCCCCTCGCCCGAAATAGCCGTGCAATAAAGCCCCGTAGATGTGCGCCCATAGCCGCCGCTAAACCCGTTGCTTGTAGCCAAATGAATGCTGGAAGCCGAAGCACTCGCCCCGGCTGAATCCACCTTGCTCACGCCCTGCACCGCCAAAGCCGCCGCCTCGGCCTCCAGCGCCATATCTTTCAGCGCTTCGGGGCTTGGCGCCTCCGTAGGGTCATCCAGTTCCAGCGCATCCACATCCCAATCAGTGGCCAGCTGCCCCGCTTCTGCGAGCCCAACAAAAGGGTCTTCCGGTGCGGCCTTAGCCATCGCCACGGCCCGCTCGGCCATCACCGCAATCGTGGAATCACTCGCGTCAGATACCGAAACCACCGCCGAGCGCTGTCCCAGCAGCACCCGCAAGCCAAGGTCTATCCCCTCGGCACGCTCGGCATGCTCCAGCACACCGTTGGCCACTTCAATTGACAGGCTGTCCCCCTTGATCACAATCGCATCTGCCGCCTCGGCGCCGGCGCGCTGTGCTGCGACCAGCATATTAGCTGCTACTCTCTCCAAATCGACCATGCTGCTTCCTTCTTTTGACTTTTCCAAAACCTAATCCCCTTCCTTACGGCATACAAGCGCTGCCTTAAAATTCACCTTTGGACGGCATCAAGCCCCACCCAAACTCTTATCATTTCCCGCACCACTCAGCGCACTTAACCATTTGCTTTAATGCACTTAATGCCCAAAAAAACTGACGCTCCTAAACCGGACATCTCCAAACACAACCAAGTATCTGCTGTTGCCCATACTTCTGTTAACTGGTACGATATCAAGTGTGGAGATCGCGGTTGAGGTCTGAACGGGTTTCTTCTCCAACCGGGCCGAGGCCGAAGATTAGCGCGGTCTGGGCAAGCCCCAAGCAGCCCGTTGCTGGCTTCAACTACGGAGGTAATCATGAGAGTTCTTCGTTACATTAAATTCGCATTGGTGGCGATATTGGCCCTTCTCGTCGTGGCCATGATAGCGCTTTACATCTATCAACCATCACCGCCGGATCACTTCAGCTTCTCGGACAAAGGCGAGACTCTGCGCCTACCCGATGGTCGCCAACTCGCGTGGACCGAAAGTGGCGATCCGGCCGGTCGGCCGGTATTTTATTTCCATGGCGGCCCCGGGTCACGGATCGAGGCCCAGCTATACGACGCGGCCAACAAAGAGTTGGGAATTAGGATGATCGCCCTCGACCGCCCAGGCTATGGCCGTTCGGATTTTCAGCCGGGCCGTTCCTACCTTGACTGGGCGGGCGATGTGGGCGCAGTCGCGGACAAACTTGGAATTAAGCGGTTTGCCGTCATCGGTTTCAGTTCCGGCGGGACTTATGCAGCCTTGGTCGCACATGAAATGCCGGAACGGCTCAGCGTTGCGGCAATTGTCGCCGGTGAGGGGCCCTACATGCATCCCGATTATCCATGGTCTGCTCTGGACGAGCACAGCTTTGGTGTCTCGCCGATCAACCGGATATTCATGTTCAGTGCCAAATACTCGCCCTTCGTGATGCGCAGCTTTTTCAGGTTGATGCGGATCATGGTCTTTGCCGATCCTGTCGGCATGATGCAGAATTCCGGCGGTGATATGCTATCTGACCACGACCTCGAAATGTTTACAAGCGATGAATATGCGTTGGCGCAGGTCGAGGCTTTCCGTCAAGGTGCCTTGGGGGTTACTCACGACTTCGCGCTGGAACGCCGCCACTGGCCGTTCGCGCTGGAAGACATCCACGCGCCTGAGGTGTTGGTGTTTCATGGGCAAGATGATGGTGGGGTAGATCCGGCAGTCGGCGCGTTTGTCTGTGGGCGCATCCCGGCCTGCGATGAGGTGGTGATGTTCCCCGGCGAAGGCCATTCGGTAATCTACCATAACTATAACGAAATCGCCGGTGCGATACTGTCCGCATGGAAAAATTAACCGCAAAACCTTCCCCAAAAGGAGGTGGGCATTCTGCGCGTTACAAAAATTCGGTTGGTTTTGAGCTCGAAGCAGACATCACTGTGCGAGTGCATTTGCTTCAGGCCAATTAGGGGGTGTTGGGCGAGCCGAGATACTTCTCGCTTGCAACCTCAGCCCCCTTCCGCCACCATGTAAAAAAAGGAGGCCCCATGCCACTATCGGGAAAAACCGCTATCATCACCGGTGCGAGCCGTGGCATTGGCGAGGCCACCGCCTATGAGCTTGCCGCAAAAGGCGCGCAGGTCTTCCTCACGGCCCGTTCGCGCGAAGCCATTGAAGCCATTGCGGCCAAAATCAATGAAAGCGGTGGTAAAGCCGCCTTCCTAGCCTCGGATATGTCCCGAAATTTAGGTGTTGAAACCGTGGTGCGCCGCTGTATGGAAACCTTCGGAAGCCTTGATATTCTGGTGCAAAACGCAGGCGTGATCGACCCGATTGCGCGCATCACCAATAGTGACCCGGCCCAATGGGCCAAAACCATAGAAACTAACCTGAATGCCGTCTATTACGGCCTCCACGCGGCCCTTCCGATCATGGAAAAGCAAGGCGCGGGACTCATCATCAACATATCTTCCGGCGCGGCCCACCAGCCACTGGAAGGCTGGAGCCACTATTGTGCGGCCAAGGCTGGAGCCGCCATGCTCACCCGCCAAGCACATCTGGAAACCGAAGGCTCCAATATCTGTGTTGTTGGCCTTAGCCCCGGCACCGTGGCCACCGATATGCAGGTGAAAATCAAAGCCTCAGGTATTAATCCTGTTAGCAAAATGGACCCGTCTGTGCATATCCCCGCCACATGGCCCGCCCGCGCTATTGCGTGGCTGGCCGAGGGTGCGGCGGCGGATTACTGTGGCGAGGAGATCGCTCTGAAAGACGAAGGCATTCGCCGCAAAATCGGGCTAATCTAGGCAAACCTCCAAGCACTCCCGCCCGTCAGGCCCCGTTTTGCTATGCAAAACGAACCCTCCCGTTGGGCGTGGCCTCGGCTTCGCCTCGGTGGCGGCGCGTCAACCACTGCTTGGCTTGGCAAGTTCTTGCCCGCGCCGCGCTGATACCTGCGCGCATTTGGGAAAGCTGGGCCGACGCACCCAACAAAAGCCGGTTAACCACCGCAGCCAGCGCAAAAGCTGGACGGCGGCGCAAAACCGGCATCGCAGCAAGCACAAAGGTTGGTGCGCCGCCACCGAGGCGAAGCCGAGGCGCGGTCCGGTGCGTTAGCACCGGAAATCCGGCGATAAACTCAGCTATAGGCAGCGGGCGAAACGCCCAGCTAGTCTAGCTCGCCGCCATATATCAGTTTTTCATTTACAGGGGCCACACGCAAAATATTGGTGGTGCCCGGCGTATTAAACGGCACGCCCGCAGTAATTACAATCATATCGTTTTCACTGGCAAAGCCTGCCTCTTTGGCGGCCTTGGCTGCATTTATCACCGCCTCCTTAAAGCGCTCCACCTCGCCAGACACTACACAATGCAGCCCCCAAACAAGTGCCAAACGCCGCGCTGTTTTTGGCACAGGCGTGATCGCAATAATCGGCACGCGCGGGCGCTCACGCGCCGCCAGCATCGCCGTGGTGCCAGATTGCGTGAAACTGGCAATCGCCTTAATATCCGTGGTTTCCGCCACTTCCCGCGCGGCAGCGCTAATCGCATCTGATACCCGCGCTCGGCTCGGCGTGTGAGAGGCCTCAAGCCCATCGCGATACATCTCGTCTTTCTCAACCTCTACCGCCACGTTGCTCATGGTGGTCACAGCTTCAATCGGGTAATCCCCCGCCGCGCTTTCTGCTGAAAGCATCACCGCATCCGCGCCCTCATAAATTGCCTGCGCCACGTCTGAGACCTCGGCCCGCGTGGGCACCGGCGAGCTAATCATGCTCTCCATCATTTGCGTCGCCACAATCACCGGCTTACCAACCCTGCGACAAGCATGCACCAGCCGTTTTTGAATGGGTGGCACCGCTTGCACAGGCAGCTCCACGCCCAAATCACCGCGCGCAACCATAATGCCGTCCGTCACGGCCAATATCTCATCAAACGCATCCACTGCGGCCGGTTTCTCGATCTTCGAAACAATCGCAGCCCGCCCTTTGGCCAGTTCCTTGGCTTGCAAAACGTCCGACGCCCGCTGCACAAAGCTCAGCGCCAGCCAGTCCACGCCCAGCGCACAGGCAAACTCAAGGTCCGCCAAATCCTTCTCGGATAGCGCCGCCAAAGGCAGCACCACATCTGGCACATTCACCCCTTTGCGGTTTGAGATTGTGCCGCCAACCACCACTTCGGTATCGGCATAGCCATCACCGCAGGCCGTAACTTTCAAGCTGATCTTGCCGTCATCGACCAGCAAAGTAGAACCAACTTCCAGCGCCTTAAAAATTTCGGTATGGGGCAAATTCACGCGCGTATCATCGCCTAGCGTTTCGTCCAAATCAAACCGAAATACCGTGCCTTCAACCAATATCTCGCTATCATTGGCAAATGCTCCACAGCGCAGCTTTGGCCCCTGAAGGTCTGCCAAAATGCCAATCGGGCGGTTCAGTTCCACCTCCAGCTCACGAATAATCGTGTGCCTGAGCTCAATTTCCCCGTGCGTTCCGTGGCTCATATTGAGGCGAAACACATCGGCCCCTGCCAAAAAAAGCTCGCGTATCATTTGCTTTGTGTCTGAAGCGGGGCCGAGGGTTGCCACAATTTTGACATTCCTCTGGCGGCGTATACCTGTCGTCATTTCATCTCTTTTCGTGCCAAAGTGGCGGGCCTTCGGCGTGTATAGCGCACCCAAGCGCTGATGTCCGCATGAATTAGCGAAATATCCTTGCTTTTTGGTCGCATAGGCTGGCCCATGATTTCGCAAAGGTATACTAACAGTATGACAGTTTAAAGAATCGGACCTCCGAATATGAGCAAAAGCGACGCTTTTGAGGCGCTAAACACAGGCGCTAAATCAAACGTGCTGGTGCTGTGTGACCACGCCAGCAACCACGTGCCCCCTTGTGTAAATGGCGGTAGCCTTGGCATTTCAGAGGCCAATATGAACCGCCACATCGCCTTTGATATCGGCGCACGTGACACCGCGATCCTGATCGCTGAGGCGCTTGATGCCCCGCTGCTCGCCAGCCGCTTTTCCCGCCTTGTGATAGACCCGAACCGAGGTGTGGATGATCCGACGATCCTGATGAAAATCTATGATCACACTATTGTTGAAGGCAACCGCCATGCCGATGCCGCTGAAAAACAGCGCCGGATCGAAGCCTTCCACCAGCCCTATCACGCTGCCATTGATGACGCGCTGAGCCAGATCACGGCGCGCGGTGAAACCCCGATCATCATCTCCATCCACTCCTACACCCCCCAGCTCAACGGCCGCCCGATGCGCCCATGGCACATTGGTGTGTTATGGGATCAAGACGTCCGCATCCCTGTGCCGCTCATGGAAAAACTCGGTGAAAACCCCGAAATTGTGGTTGGCAATAATGAGCCGTATTCCGGCGAGCTCCAGGGTGACACCATGTATTTCCATGCCACAAAAAAAGGCTTTCCGCATGTGCTCATCGAGCTGCGGCATGATCTGATAGACACGCCCGAAGGCCAAGCCAAATGGGCCGCCATTCTTGCCAAACCACTTGCCGAAATCATTAACACCCTGTGAGGATACTATGGACGACCTAACCCAGCTTAAAGCCGAAGCCGCTGCCTTTCGCCACCTAAAGGCCCACCTTGATGAGCGCCGCGATGTGCAAAACATAGACATGATGAACCTAACAGGTTTTTGCCGCAACTGCCTGAGCCGCTGGTATCAGGAAGCCGCTAACGAGCTGGGCGTAGAGATGAGCAAAGACCAAGGCCGCGAGGCGTTTTACGGGATGCCTTATGCCGAGTGGCGGGCGCAGAACCAAACCGAGGCCAGCCCTGAAAAGCAAGCGGCATTTGAGATAAACAGACCAAAGGATTAAGCAGGCAATCCGGCGAAGCAGGGTCCGCTAAGCTGGCCGCCGCTTAATTCTATGTGCACCGCATTTTTACGGATTGTCGCATTTTAAAAACACTATATAACTGTTAATCCAATTAACAGGAGCTCCCTTATGAGACTGTCATATATCGCGTTTTTTTTGGCTTTGGGGACCGCAAGTGCAGCCCAAACCGTCACCACGTCCATTCCGCCGCTTGCCGGCATGATAAATGACCTGACCCGAGGGGTCACAACCGCTCAATCCCTATTGCCCCCCAACACCGACCCACATCATTTCAACATGGCCCCGTCGCAAATAAAAACCATTCATTCGGCGGCACGCATCTATGCCATCGGGCAGGAAATGGAACCATGGCTGGAGCGGCTGGAGCCACAACTTGCTGAGGGTTCAATTGTATATCTCGGTGAAATCGAAGCGGTGCATCCCTATATCCTTGAAGCCCGGCAATTTGGCGGCGCGCCTGAAAGCGAGCACGAGGAAGACGCGCATGCGGATGAGCATGGCGATGAGCACGCCCATGGTGTCAATGACCCTCACATGTGGCTCAGCCCTGCCATTCTTGGGGTTTGGGCTGAACAAGTTGTTAATGACCTCGCTGCCGACACGCCTGAGCATGCGGATATGCTCAACGCTAATCTAGCGGCCTATAAGGCCGATCTCGCCCAGATCGACTCAGAAATGACAACCCTTTCTGCCGCCTTTGCGGCACAGGACATTCAAATCGTTGTCACCCATGACGCCTTTCAATACCTCGAAACCTATCTGGGCCTAACACACGTCGGCATGTTTAGTGATATTCAGGATAACGCAGCTGGTGCCCGCAGCATTTCCTCAATTTCTCGGCTAACAGGAGATATCTGCCTGATCGTTGACCCCAACGAACAGACACCCGAAGGGGTGCTTTCTGAAGCAAAACAGGCGCAGATCGACCCGCTCGGCACCGCTTTCATTGGCCAAGAGCGCTTCACGCTCGGCTTTTTCAAAGCGATCACGCAGGCGCTTTCATCATGCCTGTAATGCCGACCTCTTTGCCAAAAACCGGATTTTTCGTAGATGAAAAATGTTTTTGGCATTCCGGCGGAAACTATGCCCTGACCGCCCCTGTCGGCGGTCTTGTACAGCCCCTCGCCGCTGGCGGCTTGCCCGAAAACCCAGAAACCAAGCGGCGGCTTTATAACCTGATGAAGGTCACAGGGCTGGCTGATGAACTGGCGATGCAAACCGCCCCGCCCGCTACCCGTGAGCAGCTTCTCAAGATCCACCCCGCCACGTATCTCGACAACTTCAAAGCCAAAAGTGATGCCGGGGGTGGCGAGCTGGGCCTGCGCACGCCTTTTGGCCCCGGCGGCTACGAGATCGCAGCCCTTTCCACTGGCCTTGTCGTGGGCGCCATGCAAGCCGTAGCCGCTGGCACGCTGCAAAACGCCTATGCGCTCTCCCGTCCGCCGGGGCATCATTGCCTGCCCGAATGGTCCAACGGCTTTTGCCTGCTGGCCAATATCGCCATCGCCATCGAGGCTGTGCAACCACTCCGCGTGGCGGTGGTGGATTGGGATGTCCACCACGGCAACGGCACCGAGGCGATCTTTTATGATCGTGATGACGTGCTCACTATTTCCATGCACCAAGAAAAAAACTACCCGCTGGATACCGGCGGCATAGAAGCTATCGGCGAGGGTGCGGGCAAAGGCTTCAATATGAACATCCCGCTGCCACCGGGCGCGGGGCATGAGAGCTATCTCTACGCCTTCAAGCGCTTGATCCTGCCTCGCCTGCACGCCTTCAAGCCAGACCTCATCGTTGTCGCCTGCGGGTTTGACGCCTCGGGCGTGGACCCGCTCTCGCGCATGCTGTGCAGCGCTGAAACCTACCGCCTGATGACCCGTGACCTTATGAAAGCCGCCGATGCGCTCTGCCAAGGTCGCTTGGTGATGGCTCATGAGGGCGGCTATTCCGAAGTGCATGTGCCCTTTTGCGGCCACGCGGTTTTGCAGGAAATGAGCGGCAGCGCTATTGATGCCGGAGACGCCCTCGGCGCGCGGCTGGCCGGGCAGCAACCCTCGGCTGCTATGCAAACGGTCTATCGTGAAATCACAGACGGGTTTGCCAAAGAATTTGGCCTTTAAGCCCACCCTTAAACCAGTGCACATCTCGACTTTTAGCAAAATAGTAACTATATTAAGGAAGACCAGAAAGGCAGCTCAAGGGGAGGCAATCTCTTGTGACGAATCGAAAGGTTTTCAAATGAACAAAGAACAGTATCAGCACCTTCCTACGCGCATAAAAGCGCGCACGGAAGAATACCTCATCGCAGCCAAATCTGTATCCGAAGAATGGTTCGGCATGGATAACGGAAAAGAAATCCACTTGCTTTCAGTTCAATTGGCCGCCGCCATGATGAACATGGATGCCGCCGAGGTTATTGCCTCAGAAATCGCGAATTTCTCTGACCAGCTGAAAAAGAAAATGCCCTGAGGAGCCAACCTCCCCACCATGCTTGAAACCAGCCGCCTTCGCCTTACCCCCATGGGGCCAAGCCACGCGCAAGGGCTAGCGGATATGAACGCCGACCCCGAGGTCATGGCGCATTTCCCTTATGTGATGACGCGCGCGTAATCCGCCGCCCATCTGGCGCGTATGCAAGCCCACTGGACCACCCACGCGTTTGGCCTATTTGCTCTGCACCATAAGGAAAACCGCGCGTTTCTGGGCTTCACTAGCCTTACCCATTCCGGCTACGCCCCTTTCACCCCATGCTCCCCCCGACCACCTCCTAAGCTGGCACGTGATTCTCCGCCAGCCAAATCCACAAGCATAACCCATCACATTGACTGAAAGCACTTCTGGCTCCGAGAGTATTGATTTAACCCATCCATGCCTTTGAATAAGTGAGTTAATCCGCAATCAACTTCGCGCGGGCATCCGGTTTGAGCCAATCTGCACAATGACTGGCGCCCAGCGAATGGCTGACCCCAGTGAAGGGCTTTGATGCATATCAATGCTAGCGGTTAAACATGCTGCTAGCATTACTTCTCAACTGATCAATAGGAGATCGTCTGTTTTGCTGGGAGGAAAACAAATGCTTGCTGGTGCCTGTTTATGTGGTGCTGTCAAAGTGTCCGGAGAGGCAAAGGCAGCAGATGTCGCAGCTTGCCATTGCGACACCTGCCGCCGTTGGTCTTCAGGGCCGTATATGGAGGTAACCTGCGAGCAGGTTCAATTCGACGGTGAGGAAAACGTTCGGCGTTTTCGCTCGTCCGAATGGGCCGAGCGGGGCTTTTGCAAAGAATGCGGCACCAACCTGTTCTATCACATTATCGGTGCCGATGACTATCAGTTGTCGGTCGGGTTGCTGGACGATCAGTCAAAACTACAATTCGCCTTGCAGGTTTTTACCGATAGCAAGCCTGCATTCTATGAATTTGCAAACAAGACCGAGATGATGACAGGCGCAGAGGTCGCGGCCAAATTCGCGCCTCCGCCTGAGTAGCAGCGTAAGAAGGTCATCCACTTCAAGCGTGGGATTGCCCGCGCTGAACACAAAGTGAGCATTCAAAATGAGTTGGGAGCCTGAAATAGATGCACTGATTGCTCGCCAACATGAAAATGGTGGGCCTTTCTGGTCGCGGGCCGATGGCAACATTCTCGCTCCGGCCGGGTTTTGCACGATTGAGGTTTTGCACGCTATTGGCCAGTTGGGCGGAACTGCGCGCAGCAACACTGATTTGGGCGATGCCATCGCCTTCCTTGAGACCTACCAAAACGATGACGGCTCTTTCAGCTATACAAAAAAGAAATCAAGATTGCCCTGTGTCACAGCCAACATCCTAAGCGCCTATGGTCGGCTCGGTGTTTCTAGGTCACAGCATGCCGAGCTTGCCTATGCGTGGTTGCTTTCCCAGCAGGCGGCTGATGGCGGCTGGCGATGTGCCACCGTCAAGCTTGGGAAATCCCCCGAAACAGATGCCAGCAATCCCGGGACAACGTTATATACACTCGACGCGTGCCTCTTCAGAAAAAAAAGCAAGCAAGACACCGAAAAAATTGAACGTGGCGTCAACTTCCTCTTGGACCATTGGGATAGTCGAAAACCGCTTGGCCCTTGTACATTCGGGATAGGCAGCCGCTTCTTGAAAACAGAATTTCCATTTCGGAGGTATAACCTCTTCTATTATGTCTTCGTTCTGTCGCAATATGAGAGCGCCTTGCGCGATCATCGACTTAAGGAAGCGTTTGAGACCCTGAAGCTGCAAGCCGAGAACGGAGGTTTGCGCGTAACGGCCCCGCACAGAGCTTGGAAAGGTTCAGTTTTCGCCCCCGATACTGGCCTGAGCGGTCCGGCAGCAAGATACTGGCGGGGCATCATCAAACGGTTTGAGGCGGCTGGCTAAACACCTGAAAGCAAACCGAGCGGATCTTTTGGTGCGAAGGGCAGCAAAAAGCCGCGTTCCCACCAAAACAAAAAAATGTGCCGGTGTGTGTTGCCTCAAACAGCAATCCATCCTGCTCCAAATCTAACCGTTCTAAGCCCTTTATACGAGTCGGCAGGCCCCGTTTCATGGAACAAATCATTATTTCGGCCAAGCACCCCTGACCGCAGGGAAGATTTTTTGCAGGGGGGTCAATCCCCCCAAGGAAAATTCATTGGCCGGGTTCCAAGCGGCGCAAATTATGCTAAGCCGTAGCATGTTGTTTTTCAAAACCCATAAAGACCTGCTTTTCGGCCTTGGCATGCTGGCGCTGTTTCTCATTGGCCTTGGCATGATCATTGCCTTCACCGGATGGCAGGAAACATGGGCCTCGATCACAAAGCTCGGCTGGGGCCAGCTGGGCATTCTGCTGGCGCTGTCTTTGGGGAATTACGCGCTCAGAGCCCTGCGCTGGCACCTGTTTGCCAACGCCCTCGCTCTCAAAACGTCCCTATCCCGCAACGCCATAATCTACCTCGCCGGCTTTGCTCTGACCATCACCCCCGGCCGCGTGGGCGAGCTCGTGCGCCTGCGCTGGATCAAGCGGGAAACCGGTGTCGGCATTCTGCAATCCTCCCCGATGATGCTAGGTGACCGCGCGGCTGATCTGGCAGGCGTGGCTGTGCTGTTGCTGGTGGCAGCACTACTGGCCCTTGGGGGCGCGGGCGGGGTTTATTGGGTGGCAGGACTGGCGCTTTTATTGGCCATTCTGGCCACCAGCCCCAAGTTTCTGACCAGGCTCATCACCCTTGCCTGGAAAACCCTTGGCCGTGGCGCACGGCTATTTGCCAGCCTCCGCCGCGCGGTGCGCCAAATGGCTTTATTTGCCACCCCCAAAGTGGTGCTGCCCGTGCTTCTGCTCAGCGCCCTTGGCTGGCTGTTTGAGGGCTATGCTTTTTACCTGCTCCTTGGCTGGCTCGGGGTTGCTATGGGGTTTTGGATGGCCGTTGGCATATTTCTATTTTCCATGCTTGGCGGCGGAGCCACGGGCCTGCCCGGCGGGCTTGGCGGGGCCGAGGCCGTAATGGTCGGCCTGCTCAGCCTCCAAGGCGTGCCGCTGGATGCTGCCCTTGCCGCCACGATAATTATCCGCATCACCACACTTTGGTTTGCCATTTTGATCGGAATTATAGTATTCCCGTTAGCAGAACGAAAAGGGGCATAGAAATGCGTTGGAAAAAAGATGAGCTCAGAGGCTGGGGCGGTGCGCTGACCATGGAGGCCGAACTGGCCCGCCCCGAGCGACAAACCGCGCTAACTGATACCTTGGCGGAAACCCCCTGCCCCGCTATTGGCGCGCGCCGTTCCTACGGCGATGCCGCCATCGCCAGACACGCAATAGACATGACGCGCCTCGACCGTCTCATCAGCTTTAACGCCGAAACCGGCCTGCTAGACGCCGAAGCGGGCGTGACCATCTCCGACATCCTCAACACCTTCGCCCCCAAAGGCTGGATGCCCGCCGTAATGCCCGGCACCGGCTTTGCCACCCTTGGCGGCTGTATTGCCCATGATGTGCACGGTAAAAACCACCAGCTTGCAGGCAGCTTTGGCCAGCATGTGGAAAGCGTTTTGCTTATGGGCCCCGATGGCAAAACCCAGCGCATTTCGCTAAAATCCAAACCCAAGCTTTTCCGTGCGACCATCGGCGGACTCGGCCAAACGGGCATTATCATGTCCGCCCGCCTGCACCTCGCCAAATGCCCCGCGGGCAATATGGCCGTGCATGAGCGCCGGATCGAAGATCTTGATTCGTTTCTTGAGGCGTTTAACGCCTCCCGCGCTGATTATCAGGTGGGCTGGCTGGATATGACAGCCAAAGATACCCATCTTGGGCGGGGCATTTTGGAAGAGGCGCATTTTGCATCCGGCCCGTTTGTGCCCTCCAAAAAATCCCGCGCCGTGCCATTTTACCTCCCCGGTTTTGCCATGAGCACACCGATCGTCAAGGCCTTTAACTGGCTCTATACCAAGCGCATCCCTGAAGCGGGCCGCGACCGTGAGCGCCCGCTGCACAAGTTTTTTTTCCCCCTCGATACCATCCAGCACTGGAACCGGCTTTATGGTAAACGCGGCTTTCACCAGTTTCAGTGCGTGCTACCTGATGACGAGGCCCCCGCCACGCTAGCGCTGATGCTGGAGGCCGTGGCTTCCTCGGGCCTCGCCTCGCCGCTTTCTGTGCTGAAAAGGCTCGGCCATGGGCGCGGCGGGATGATGTCTTTTCCGATGGAAGGCTACACACTGGCAGTTGATATCGTAAACAAACCCAGCGCCAAGGCGCTGCTTGCGCGGCTTAACGAGTTGGCGCGCAACGCGGGCGGGCGGGTTTACCTCGCCAAAGATTCCAGCCTAGAGGCGGGGTATCTGCCCGCTATGTATAGTGAGCTAGAAGACTTTCGCGCGGAGGCCAGCAAGGCCGACCCAGAGGATGCCTTTGAAACCGCCCTCGTGAAACGACTAAACATAAGGGGCCAAGCATGACCGAAACCTGGATCATCGTCGGGGCCACCTCGTCCATCGCCCGCGCTTTTGCCCGCAGCTGCGCCGCACGCGGCGTAGAGCTGCACCTACTGGGCCGCGATATGCCCGAGCTAAAGCGCCTTGCGGCAGACTGCACTTTGCGCGGGGCCGCCAGCGCCAAGGCCGTGGCTTTTGACGCCCGCAAGCCCGAGAAATTCGAAGATATTATTGATGACGCCGCACAAAGCAGCAGCATTTTGAATGCGGCTGTGTTTGTGGGCTCCATGCCAGCGCAATCAGCCATAGACGCTAACCCAAGCCTAATAGACGGCGTGATCCAAGATAGCTTCACCGGCCCCGCACGCCTGTTGCAACTGCTCGCACCTGTGCTGGAAGAACGCGGCAGCGGCACGATTATCGGCGTTGGCTCCGTGGCCGGAGACCGTGGCCGTATCGGAAACTATGTATATGGTGCGGCCAAGGCCGGCTTTGCCACCTATCTTTCGGGCCTGCGCAATCGGCTGGGCCGTGCGGGCGCGCATGTGGTTACGGTAAAGCCGGGCTTTGTGGACACGGCCATGACATGGGGGATTGAAGGCATGTTCCTTGTAGCCTCGCCTGAGGATATTGCAACGAGCCTGATTAAAGCCGCTGATAAAAAGCGCAACGTGATCTACACACCGTTTTTCTGGCGCTATATCATGCTAATCATCCGCAGCATTCCCGAATTCATCTTCAAGAAACTATCCGTTTAGCGCGGGGAGCAACTATAAAGTGGTGCAATTACGCTTCGATCCTAGGTTTATTAACCTAGGTAAGTAGTTTAAGTGAAACCAAGACTTTAAATTAACCATCAGCGACTTACCGCTATGTTTCTGCAAGGTTTTTGCTAAATTCAGCCCACGGCCTGCACCAGCATAACCGCCCCAGCCCCCACCAACGCCAGCCCTATCGGGTCGCGCAATGCAAAAACGATTGGGTCGTAATCCATACGGCCATGCCAACCAAGATAGATCATCCGCCCTAGCCACAAGGCCACGGGAATCGCCGCCAGACGGATTTCAAACAGGTTTTGATAAAGCTCCGAGGCAACCGCACTATATGTATAGAGCAGGTAAACCACAATCGCCCCAACCGAGGCCGTAATCGCAATATTGCGCAAGTCTTCCCTATCTCGCCGCGCATAGCCCCGCCCCGGCAACGGCGCTTCACTTTTGGTTTTACCCAGCTCTATCAGCCGTTTAACCCCACCCAGCGCCAGAAATACCGGAAAAACGAATGCCCCGAGCCAGCCAGACATCGCCACACCCACAGCCACAGAGCCCGCCACAACCCGTAGCGTATATAGCGAAGCCAGCATGGTAATATCCACCCAGCGCAACCGCTTGAGCCCCAAGGAATAGGAAAGCGAAAGCACCATATAAAGCGCAATAATCGCGCCAAGTTGCCAGCTGTGCAGCAATGCCCCGCCAAGCGCGCCCAGCGCCAATGCGGCTGAGGCTCCCATCCCTGAAAGGATACTCGCGACCCCCGATGCAAACGGGCGGTTACACTTGGTCTCATGCTTGCGGTCGGCCTCAAGGTCCATCAGGTCATTAACGATATAAATGCTGGACGCCGCCGCAGAAAAAACCGTTACCCCCCAAATGGCGAGGGCAAATCCAGCAATATCTGCTCGATGCGCCGCTAAAAGCGGCAGAAAGAGCAATATGTTTTTGAGCCATTGTCGCGGGCGAAGTGCCCGAAACAAATCAGAGGTTTTTGCAGGCTGGCCAATAGGCTTGATCTTCAAGCCGGCAGCTTTGAGCTTGCTTTCAAGCCTCTCAGAAGGGGCCACGCAATAGCCCCCAGCAGCGGCCTGCCAAACCGGAATATCCTTAACGGAGTCACCAACATAGTTGAATTGCCCTGCGCCATAACGCGCCACCAGCGCTTTGGCTTTGTTGGCCCCTGTTAAATTGGTTCTGCCGTCCGAGCCCATCGGTGCGGCATTCAGGCCGAGCTGTGCCGAGAGGTCTTCCACCAATGATATATCGGAGCCCGACGCGAGCATCACCTCGCCCTGCGCGCCCGAGATCAGGCTTTCCACTTCGGTGCGCCTTGGCAATAAAGCCGTATCAAGCGCCGCCAACTCAGCCAATTTCGCTTTAAGTAAGGCGCGATTGCTAAACAGCGTGAGCACGGCCAGAAGACACGCCACCGGATGCCTGCCAAGGGCCGCCCAAAAGCACTCCATCAACATATCTGTTTTGAGCAGGCTATCATCGACATCAATTACAAGCGGCAAGTTGCGCTTCATCTGATTCTCTTGCTCCACAGCCAACACCCTGTTTTGATTCGTAGTTTCTGCTTTATAAGGAAAACGCGGGCCGCTTCCCACGCGATTCTTGCCCAAATTGCAACTTTTACCCCTTCAGTATCCTGCTTCTAAAAAATTCTTTTCTCCTAACATCTTGAAATAAAGTTAACTTTCAAATTAATTGCCAATTAAAACACACGCCATTGTTTTGCCACATTCTTTTTTCATATTGCAGTCAACCAAGCGACTACTTGTCGCTCAAAGGACGTTTTGGCGGACTTAGGCTCTGACTTCAAAGTTTGAAGTTGATGTTGGGAAACCCGTTAAGGGTGTGAGTGGTGGGCTGTTTTGGCCAAAAATCTAAAGACTATATTCCTTAGGAGGGAACTAAAATGAAAAAATTCTTGAACGCATTCGTAAAAGACGAAGACGGCGCTGTAACTGTTGACTGGGTTGTTCTGACCGCAGCCATCGTTGGTATCGCTCTGGCGATCATCGCCGTAATCCGCACAAGCTTGGACACAGCTGCAACCGACATCGCAGAAGCAATCACTGATGCGATGACAGCAACCTAATAGCTTGTTAGCTATTAGACATAAAAGAATATGTGAGGCGGTTCCGCCTCACATGCCAAGTTTGTTAAGATTGGGGTGCGTGATGACAAAATCACCGTTTATTAAATTCGCTTCAAATTTCTTGGTAGATGAAGATGGTGCCGTAACTGTTGACTGGGTAATGCTAACCTCGGGCATTGTTTTGCTAGGTGTGTTGGTTTTAAGTGGAATTAGAATAGCGTTAGATCAAGCGACAACGGACATTGGTTCTGCAATCGTTTCGGTCGGTGCATCTCTTACCTGACCATTATTAATTCGTATCAAACTGTTTTCCATCCGCTACGCGAATGTGTGCACTTTATGCCCATTGATTTCAGGCCTATATAGTGCGAATAACATCGTATATTCATTGCCTAATAAATAAGGGGGCATTATGCGATTGATCTTTTTACTCGTGCTTGTGATCGGAATCGGTACCGCCGGCTATGCGGCGTTTCTTATTCAGGGGCAGTTCGCTGCTAAAGACACCGAAATAAACCGACTCAGTAACGAGCTGCGTAAAACACGCGAGCAAGTGGTTGAGACCACACCGGTTGTGGTCACGACACAGAGGGTCTCTTATGCCCATAAACTTGCTGCCGACGACTTAAGCCTCATCAATTGGCCAACAGCACACCTGCCTGAAGGTGTTTTTAATGCCATTGAAGATGTTATTGGTGGCGAAGATGCCGAAACACGCTATGTGAAGCGCACTTTGGAGCCCGGCGAGCCTATTTTGGCGATCAAAGTCACCGATTTTGGCGAGGATATCGGCATCAATACCCTGCTGGACCCTGGCACCCGCGCGTTTGCTATTCGCGTAGATGTGGCAACAGGTGTTTCCGGCTTTATTTCACCCGGTGATGAAGTGGATATCTACTGGAGCGGTCGCAACCTAGACCAAACCATTACACGGCTTATCCTCGAAAAAGTCAAAATCATCGCGATTGACCAGCAAGCCACCTCCGAAAGCCTGCGCCCAACCGTTGCCAGAACGGTCACTTTGCAAGTTTCTCCGGACATTGTTGCAAATTTGGTACAGTTTCAATCTTCAGGCAATCTAACCCTGTCCTTGCGAGGCGTGGAAGACACCACAACCGCAGGCGCAATCTCTGTAGATACAAACACATTAATTGGCAATGAAATCATACCTGTAGAGGTAGAGGAGAAGTGCTATCAGACCCTGCGTCGCGGGGTTGAGGTTATTCGCAACGAAGTGCCTTGCGAATAATATCATCCGGCCCTAAATCTGCTGTATATTATAAAAAAACGCGGCTCCAAGCCGCGTTTTTTTATTAATTAGACTCAATGAGTCGTCGCTAACACATTGATTCTTGCAATTGAATCCGTTTTGTCGCATGGTCTGCCCAAGAGTGGGCAAAAGACCCACTCATTGATTTTCATAAGTGATTTTGAGAGGCAGGATCACAATGCAGCTAAAAAGCTTTATTCAAGCGAGTCTTTGCGGATTCGTATTAACAGCGCCGATGGCCAGCTCGGTCTTCGCGCAAAACGCGGGATTTTCAGTAGCGCGCGGTGCAGTTTCCAGTAGAATTTCCGTAGCCGTCAATAAGGCGATCGTTGTTGACATCGATCGCCCCTTCACAGAGCTAAACGTGGCTAATGCGGCCATCGCCGACGTTGCGCAGTTATCAGATCGCTCAATTTATGTGTTGGGCGTAACGCCAGGGGCGACGACCCTGACGATTTTTGACCAAGACGGGCAACTGGTGGCGAATGTGGATGTAAGGGTTTCCCCTGACATTGCAGAATTTAAGGAGCGCTTGTCGCAAATCCTTCCGGGGGAGCGTATTGACGTGCGCACCGCCAATGACGGGATTGTGCTTTCAGGCCGAATTTCAGGGTCGCGCAAGGTTGCGCGGGCATTGGAACTCGCCGAGCTTTATGCACCCGGAAAAGTCACCAACCTTATGGTCGTTGGCGGTTCCCAGCAGGTTATGCTCCAAGTGCGGTTTGCAGAAATGCAGCGCTCGGTGGCTAAGAGCCTTGGATCGTCTGTTGGCGTATCGTCAACAGTACCTGCTACCGGCGTCAATATTGGCACTGGTGGCTTGGGAGCCACCATCCCGACATCTGGCGCCCCTCTAGTAGCCGATTCAGGATCAGCCGGCTCCATTGGTATCGGTTTTGGTATTGGCGGCCTAGCCGTTAATGTTTTGATCGAAGCCTTGGAGCAAAAAGGTATGGCCCGCACATTGGCCGAGCCAAATATCGTAGCGATCTCAGGGCAAACCGCCCAATTTCTTGCTGGTGGCGAGTATCCGGTTCCAACACAAAACGAAGATGGCACGATTTCGATCCAATATCGCCCATTCGGTGTAGAGCTGAACTTCCTTCCATCCGTTATTGATGACGATCTTATCAATCTGGAGCTGGAAACCACGGTGAGCTCAATTGATCAGGACGCGTCCTTCGTGACGGGTTCCGGCCTTGAACTCGCGGCCTTTAAGGTGCGCCGTGCAAGCACAACCGTTGAAATGCGGGATGGCCAAAGCTTTGCGATTGCGGGCTTGTTGCAGGATGATTTTGCCGATACCAGCGCTCAGGTGCCATGGATCGGCGATGTGCCTATCCTCGGGGCTTTGTTCCGCTCGGCTGACTATCAGCGCAAGCAAACAGAGCTGGTGATCATCGTGACGCCGCATTTGGTAACGCCAACCTCGTCTGACGCGCTTTCATTGCCAACAGACCGGATGCGCATTCCGACCGAGGCCGAGCTATTCCTGAGTGGCCGCACCGAAGGTGCTGCTGGGTCTAGCCCGTCTATAACGCAGCTGAGCTTTGATAGCTCTGCCGGATATGTGATGGAGTAAGAACATGAAATTGCTTAATAAAATCATTAGCATCTCCGCAGTTTTGGCCCTTGGTGGTTGTTTGGAAACGGCAGGGACTCTGCCCAACGAAAACAGCTTTTCAATGGCGAGCAACCAAAACTATTTGGTGCAAACAGGTCAAGGCGGTTCTTCTGCCTACCTGCAAGGCTTATCGCAACAGTTCCGCGATGAAGTGGTCACCATGATCAACTTTGACTTCAATTCAACCGTTTTGGATGGTGAAGCACGGCGGATTTTGGATCAGCAGGCGGCTTGGATCATGGCCCACCCTACGGTTAAGTTCCGTGTGTATGGCCATACTGATAAAGTTGGCTCTAACGGCTATAACCAGCGGCTTGGCTTGCGACGTGCGCGTGCAGCGGTGAATTACCTTGTTTCCAAGGGCGCACCGCGTAACCGGCTTGAGGCCTATACCTCACTCGGCGAAACACAACCGGTTGTGAACACGGATGATCGCGAGCGTCTAAACCGGCGCACGGTTACCGATGTATTTGGCTTTGCGCCAAATGTGATCCCGTCTGACTTTGACGGCAAGCGGGCTGTCATCGTATATGGCAACTACGTATTGGGTGGTGGCACGGTTGCAGGTGAATCAGAACTCCAATAGCAATCCACTGCATTGATATAGCCCCCTTCCGGCTTCGCCGGGAGGGGTTTTTTGTGGCCTTATCGCAACTTGCAATCCAAAGCTTACCTAACTATAGTCGATTCTGCGCGATCGCTCTTCGGCGATAGATTGCGCATTGAATGACGATTGACCCGCGTAAAACAAAAAGCAATTTGTATCTTTTTTTCGGTTATGTCATTCGTTAATCTATGCATTTACTAATACTTTATTTTTCAGAATTTTCGTAATATACTACATGTTTGACTTAACTGGTTAGAATTGCGTTTATACAATCATCGAGGTGCACAGTTGGCGTTGTTAAAATTAATGGATCGGAAAATGGAAGCCTTTGCTGTGGCTTCTTCCCCTGAAAGTTTTGAGCAGCTAAACGGCGAGCTACATGGGCTTTTTGGCCAGAACTGGGGCAATATGACCGTCCCTGCGGCAGGTGAGATGCTCGGGCGCGGTTCTATGGCCGGCGATGAAACGCTCATTGTGTGCGTTGATGCGCAAGACGAACAAAATTTGGAGCCGGTTGACAGCTTTGTGCGCGCCGCCAAAAAGGCTGGGTTTACGGTCATTTTGGTGGCAAAAGATGTATCGCCTACCGCTTTGCATCGTCTTTTACAGCTTGGCGCAGATGATTTTGCGCCCTACCCGCTGCCCGACAGCGCCCTGTCCAATATTTTTGACCGCCTGCGTGATAAGAAAAATGCCGCGCCAACGGATTCCGAGCGCCGAAAATCCCGCAGCGGTGTTATTTTGCCGGTTTACGGTGCGGCTGGGGGCGTAGGAGCCTCCACCTTTGCGGTTAATCTGGCTTGGGAAATGGCAACAGCCACCCGCAAAGACGATATGCGCGTGGCGCTGATTGATCTTGATTTCCAGTTTGGCTCTGTGGCCACCTTGCTGGATATTCCGCGCCGTGAAGCCGTGTTTGACCTGTTAACCGAGCCCGAAACGCTGGCCGGAGATACATTGGCGCAAGCCATGACCTCCTATAAGTCGGTGCTTGCGGTGCTCACGTCGCCGCCCGAAGTGATGCCGCTGGACATTGTGGATCCTGAATATATCGAGCGTATGATGCGCATTTTGCAATCGCGCTACGATTTCATTGTGGTGGACCTCCCGAAGGCGCTCACCGATTGGTCAGCATCTGTGCTTACCAGTTCTGAAACCTATTTTTCTTTGTTAGAGTTGGATATGCGCTCGGCGCAGAACCTTATGCGCTATTTGCGCGTGCTGCGCGGCGAGGACCTGCCCGGCGAAAAGATTCAATATATCCTTAATCGCGCACCGGGCTTTGCAGACCTAAACGGCAAAACCCGCGTTGGCCGCTTTTCAGAGAGCCTCGGGATTGAGGTGAATATTTTGCTTCCCGATGGTGGCAAAGCCGTCACCCAAGCGGGCGACCAGGGCGAGCCACTGGCAAATGCTGCGGCCAAAAACCCGCTGCGTAAAGAAATCAAGAAAATCGCAGGCACTTTGATAGAGCTTACCAAAGAGGCCCGCGCGGCTGTTGTAGACTAAACGGAGAAACCCATGTTCGGACGCTTCAAGCAAAACCAACAGCCAACACCAGAGGCGCCACCGATTGTTGGCGAGCTTTCGCTTGAGCCTGAGGTCATCCATAAGGCCCGCCCAAAAGACACCAATACCATGACGGTTGATGAGCAAGAAGCGCATCAGCGTGAGCAAAAGCGGCTTGATAAGCTTTTGGATGTGCGCATGGAAGTGCATAAACGATTGCTGGAAACGCTAAACCTTTCGGCCATTGACCAAGCCGCCGAATCCGATTTGCGCCGTGAAATCGGGGTGATTGCCCGTGAAAGCATCCACGAGCTCGGCGTCGTGCTGAACGGCCAAGACCAAAAAGAGCTATTACAAGACCTGATGGATGAGGTCACTGGCCTTGGCCCCATTCAGCCGCTTTTGCGGGATGAAACCGTAAACGATATTTTGATAAACGGCCCTTTTCAAGTGTTTGTGGAACGCTCGGGCAAACTTGAGCACACAAATGTGCGCTTTAAGGATGACCGCCACCTGCTCCGCGTGATTGATAAAATCGTATCCGCTGTGGGCCGGCGGGTTGATGAAAGCCACCCCTATGTGGATGCGCGGCTATCAGACGGTTCTCGTTTTAACGCCATGGTCCCGCCCTGTGCGGTTGATGGTGCGCTGGTTTCCATTCGTAAATTCTCCAAAGAAAAGCTGTCTATTGAAGAGCTTATCAATTTTGGTGCGTTTAATGAGCCAATGGCCACCTATCTGCAAGCCGCTGTTGCCACGCGGCTTAATGTTATTGTGTCAGGCGGAACCGGCTCTGGTAAAACCACTACGCTTAACGCGCTTTCCGGCTTCATCGGGGCCAAAGAGCGGATTGTGACGATTGAGGACACCGCCGAGCTTCAGCTTCAACAGGCACATATTGGCCGGATGGAAAGCCGCCCCGCCAACGTGGAAGGCAAAGGCGAAGTTTCCCAGCGAGACCTTTTGCGCAACGCCCTGCGGATGCGCCCCGACCGTATTATCGTGGGGGAGACCCGTGGTGATGAGGTGATCGACATGCTGCAAGCCATGAACACCGGCCACGATGGTTCGATGACCACGATTCACGCCAACTCGGCCCGCGATAGCCTTTCTCGTTTGGAAAATATGATTGCGATGTCGGGCGTTGATATGCCGATCAAAGCCAGCCGCGGGCAAATTTCTTCGGCGGTTAACTTAATCGTGCAGGTTTCGCGCCTTACTGATGGCTCCCGCCGCATGGTTTCGATCACCGAAATCACCGGGATGGAAGGCGAAATTATTTCTATGCAGGAAATCTTCAAATTCCAGCGTGACTATGTGGATGAAGACGGCAAAATCCACGGGCATTTCACCGGCACTGGCCTGCGCTCCTCCTTTATGGAGCGCTTTAAGCAATGGGGATACAACCTCCCCGCCTCGCTGTTTTCCGATACACCGGTTTATTCTGATAAAGTCGAGGGCGATCTATGAGTATAGAACCACTCATTTACGCGGTTATCTTTGCCGCTGTTCTTTTTCTTATCGAGGGCATCTACCTCGCAGTTTTTGGCAAATCGGTGCGGTTGGAAAGCCGGGTAAACCGGCGCTTGCAACTGCTCGAAAAAGGCGAGAGCCGCGAATCCGTTATGGAAACCTTGCGCAAAGAGCGCGAGCAGCATACCAAAACCCTGCGCCTGCCTGTTATCGGGATCCTGTCCAAAAAGGCGGCCATTGCAAATATCGCCTTCACCCCCAACGCCTTGCTAGCAGTGGTATTACTACTGATTACAATCGCTTTTGTGGCGCTCACCTTCGCTACGTCTGCCAACCTGACCATGCGCATTATTGTGTCCATTGTTATGGGATATGGTGCGGTTTATGTTTGGCTGAGTTCCAAAGCCAAAAAACGGATGGACCTGTTCGAAGAGCAGCTCCCCGACGCGGTTGAGCTGATGGTGCGCAGCCTGCGCGTGGGCCACCCCTTTGCCAGCTCGGTTAACATTGTGGCGCAAGAAATGCCGGATCCGTTGGGCACCGAATTTGGCATTCTGGTTGATGAGGCCAATTTTGGCGCTGATATTTCGGATTCCCTGCGCAAAATGACTGAGCGGGTAGATGTGCAAGATCTCCGGTTTTTGGCCGTCGCCGTGGCCATTCAGTCCCAATCCGGTGGTAACCTCGCCGAAGTGCTAGATGGCCTTGGCAAAGTTATCCGCTCCCGCTTTAAGCTGTTTCGCCGCGTAAATGCCATTACCGCCGAGGCCAAATGGTCCGGCTGGTTCCTGTCGTTTTTCCCGATTATTGCGCTGGTAGCAATCAATGTATTGCAGCCAGATTATTATGACGGCGTAGAGAACACACCCGTGTTTTTACCGCTCGCGATCGTGGTTGTTATCTTTTTGATTGTGAACATTATTTTCATGCACATGATGGTTAATTTTAAGGTCTAAACGGCCCGGAAAGGATCCCCCGTGATCAGCACAACTCTTGAATTTATCACTGCCGTGCTCGGGCCGCTTGGTCCTATTATCGTTGCAGCTGGCCTTGGGCTATTTTTGATATTGCTTTCACTGCCGGTAATCTTGAAAAAGGGCGAAGATCCTTTTGCAAAGCTCGGTAGCGGCGGCACACCTTCTGCGGGGTTCAAAAAGAAACCGGGTGACGCAAAAGGCCGATTAAATCTGCGCCATGAAGGCGGCAAGCTCAACCTCGCCAAATTTGAAGCCTATTTGACCCCGCAAAACGAAGAGGAGCTAACGGCAGCAAAGCTAAAGCTTCTGCAAGCTGGCTATCGCTCGCGTGGTGCGGTCGGAAACTATAACTTCCTGCGCATGGTGTTGGGAATTAGCTTCCTTGGCGTGGGCCTTTTATACGCCCTTATCATGAGCGGTGAGCTTTCGGCGCTACAGGTCTCACTTTACGTCATCCTTCCCGGTGCTATCGGTTATTACCTCCCTACTTATTGGGTTGAACGCAGGCGCCAAACACGCCAAGTAGAACTAGAGGACGGCTTCCCCGATGCGCTTGACCTTATGCTGGTTTGCGTTGAGGCAGGCCAGTCACTTGACCAGTCCATCGTGCGGGTGGCTACCGAAATCAAACACTCCAACAAGTCGTTATCTGAGGAATTTCAAGTAGTTGCCAACGAGCTGCGCGCAGGTAAAGAGCGGGTTTCCGTGCTGCGGGATATGGGCGAGCGCTGCGGCGTGACCGATATCAGCTCATTTGTGACCGTGCTGGTGCAATCCGCCAGTTTTGGTACCTCCATCTCCGACGCGCTGCGAGTCTATGCCTTTGAGATGCGTGATAAACGCATCATGCGCGCCGAAGAAAAAGCCAATAAGCTTCCCACAAAAATGACCCTTGGCACCATGCTCTTCACGGTGCCGCCCTTGCTTATCATTCTGGTTGGTCCATCTGTTTATGACATTTATGTCAATCTGGGTGGCGGAGGCCAATAGTGCGTTTTTTGCTTTTCGGGCTGGTTATAGCCCTCGCAGCCTGTGAAACAACCCAAGGCCCGCTGGCCAATAACCGCGAAGGCATAGCCCCACCCCGCGGCACGCAAACGGTCACCGAAGCGGTGGACGGGCTCATCGTTGGCCATCGGCTTATGGCCTCAGGTGAGTTCCAGCTAGCGCTTGATGCCTATTCCCGCGCCGCCGCAGACCACGGGCTAAATGCCGATGTGCTCAGTGCCATTGGCTCAGCCAATATGAACCTTGGCCGCCTGAACCAAGCCGAAAAATTCCTGCGCCGCGCTGTGCTGAAAGACCCTGATTTTGTGCCAGCATGGAATAATCTTGGCGTGACCCAGATAAACTCGGGCCAATATATTGACGCCCGCTCCAGCTTTCAGCGGGCATTTGCGCTAGATAACGGCGATTCTGAGGAAATCCGGCAAAATCTGATCTTGGCAAACCGGCTGGTTGCGGAAAATTCGGCGGAAATCCCCGAACAATTCAATTTCTTGCTGGTCCGGCGGGGCAATGGGCGCTATCTGTTACTTGGGCAGTAAAATAACGGGGATAAGATGCAAAGCACAAAATTCACCCTTCAGGCAAGCCTCCTCCTTTCAGCCAGTATTCTGGCTGGATGTGGCGGAGAAATCACCGACGCAGATCGCGCGCTTCCGGGCGGCGATCTTAACGTGCTGGATGCCACAGGTATTAGTGAGATCATGCTTGATTTTGCTGACCCCGAAGAGGCTGTTGCCTATTTCCGAAATTCCGTTGCCCAAGACCCAAGCCGGATAGATTTCAAGCGCGGACTAGCGATTTCGCTCGGGCGGGCTGGCCAACATGCCGAAGCGGCTTTGATCTACGAAACCATTGAAGAAGCTGGCGAGTTAACCACGGCTGACCGTGTGGCAATGGCCGATGCTTACATTCGCAATGGTGGTTGGGAGCAAGGCGAAGCTGCGCTCGATGCCATCCCTCCGACCCATGAGACCTATGACCGCTACCGCCTCGAAGCCATTGTGGCGGACCATAACGAAGAGTGGTCTAAAGCGGATAGCTTTTATGATATCGCACGCGGCCTCACAACGGCCCCGGCCAATACGCTCAACAACTGGGGTTTTTCAAAGCGCATTCGTGGAGATTTTGAAGACGCCGAAAATCTTTTCCGCCAAGCCCTGCGAGCCGACCCTTCACTTTTCCGCGCCAAGGTTAACCTTGTGCAAACCCGTGCCATGCGTGGCGAATACCAGCTACCCGTTATTCCGATGAGCGACGAAGAGCGCGCCCTGCTTTATTACGAAGCTGCCAAGGTTGCCGTAAATCGTGGCGACCGTGATATTGCCCGAGGCCTGCTGCAAGAAGCGATTGATTTCCATCCTCGCCATTTTGCCGCCGCAACAGACGCCTTACAGGCCCTAAGCTCCTCCGTAGGCCTATAATTCATGGCAATATGGGCGATTGTTTTTTTGGTCGTAACCTTCCCATTTTGCATTTACGCAACCTGGACAGACCTTAAGTTCCTGAAAATTCCAAATATCGTGCCCCTCTCGTTGGTGCTCGTTTTCATCGTTGTTGCGCCTTTTGTGCTTACATTTGAAGAATATTGGCGAAGCCTGCTTTACGGCCTCATTGCCTTGCTCATCAGCCTCGTGCTTTTTGCCGCGCGGCTTGTGCCTGGCGGAGATCTCAAATTCACCACCGCCATTATCCCGTTTGTGAATACCGGTGAGCTTATCAGCTTTGCGATGTTTGTGTCCCTTTGCGCCATACTGGCCGTGTTTACCCACCTCGTTTTTGGCTGGATAGGCCTCGCGCCCAAGCACTGGGCCTCATGGGGAAAGGGTGGTTGGAAACGACGGTTTCCCGTAGGGTTTGCCCTTTCAGGCGCGCTGATTGTCTACTTATCGGCGCATATCATTCAGGGGGCTTAGAGAGGCTGTAAAGCACCATAAGCTCTGAGCGATAGGTTTCCGTTAGCCCATATTCTCCAGCCTCGACTTGCGCCAGCATCGCGGCACGCAAGTCTGGCTTGGCAGGGCAGAGTGGCACCGCAATAAACCTTGCATCACTCAGGCCAGAGGCATCACCATAATACCACGGAGCCGCACCGGGCACGCGGCCAACATCCCCCATCAGCCATAAAAAATTCAGCACATCCGCCACCAAAACCGGCTGGCCACGCACGCCCTCCAGCGCTTCGATCTGGCGCACCATGCCAGCATATTGCGCCACCAGCGTTTTGCTCAGCTTGCAATCAGGAAAGGTATATCCCTCAATAATCAAAGGTTCCAGGTCCGGGCTCAGCGTAGGCCAGCCTTCAATCGCCTGTTCGCTAATAATGTCTGAAATCCGCCGCTCCGGCAGCCAAATGTCAGATACATCCCCATTTAACTCCAGCTTGGAAAACCCGTCAGTCTGCGCTGCAACGGCCACCCGAAAGGGTGTGCCCGCCATGGAGAAAAAGGAGGCAAAAACGAGGGTAAACGATGCCGTAATAAGCGTCAGCCCCCCTTGGCGCGCGGGCACACCAAACACCGGCTTGGCCTCGGCATCCGGCAGGTTGGCCCAGATATATAACACCAAAAAATGTAGCCATTTGGGGTCATTCCCCCAGTTTTGGTAGGTGATATAAGCAAATGCCGGTGCCAATAAAAACACCATAAGCCCTTGCTGCATACGCCCAGATTTCCGAAAAATTACCAGCGCAGCAAATAGAATCACAGTGCTTAGGAGCGTGTGCGGGCTGGCCACAATATCATTAAAACTCGCGCCGGTATTTACCCGCGCAGATTCGGGCCGCGTAACCACCAGAAGGTCATCCAAATAGGCCAAAAAGAAATCAAGCCCGAGCCAGCCAAGCAGCGCCAGCCCCGTCGCAAGCCCCACCGCCAAAGATTTAATCAACAGCCCACCTCGTTTTTGCACCAGCAAAATAAAGATAACAATCGGCAGCAGCGGCACAAAAAACGTCATCTTCAGCATGGCCAAAGCTGCCATGATAAGGCCAATAACCAGTGGCGCGGCCCAAGCCTCGCCCAACATCCGGTGTGGCTTAAACAGAATCGCCACCAACAGCAAAAACGTGAGGCTCCAGCCCCAGCGGTTATAATACATCGAAAGCGAAATCGTTGAAGACCCGCCGCCGTAAACCACCGCCATCATGGTTACGACCATAACAATGGCAAAATAATAGGCCTGCCCCCGGCTCAGCCGCGTGGCCGCCAGCCACCAAATAACCGGCAGCATAATTGCCAGCATTGCCGCCTCAGCTAGCAAGGTCGCCTTGCCCACAGAAAGCCCCAGTGCCAAAAATCCGGCGACAGGGGCAAAACCCAGTATTCCAATCGGAGTCATAAAATCTAAATGCGGCATCTCTCCGCTCGCTATTCGGAGCGAGGCATCAAGCATATGCATCAAATCCCCTTCATGACCGGTAATCATTAGTTTTGAAGGCAGCATCAGGGCCAAAAGCTCGATGGCAAACAACGCCACCAAAAAAGCCCCGAATTTAAGCGATTGTTTATGTGTGATAACCCTGCCCTCCCTAGAATTCTGTGGTAGGGTATAGCACCTAAGCGAAAATTCAAACCGCAAACAGCCACTCTTTTTTCTATCAAAAACACTGGCTTGCAACATGGTCTTTCTACGCGTTAAACTAAGGCGATCTTTCACAGAAGGGATATCTCGACAATGCAAACTTCCCCAAAGCCCATGCCCCCCAGAACACTGGAAGGACTTGGAATCGACGTTACGCTTCTGCGAGAAATCATGCTTAAAACCATGCTGCGGCGCAATCTTGATAATGTGCTGACCATTTCAGACGCTATGCGGATTTCTGTGCCGATCACGCAAGAGCTGATCGAAATCACCCGCGAATTTAATATGATAGAAACTCTTGGCGCGTCCCGCTTTGAAGACCCAAAACAGCTGCGCTACAGGCTGACAGATATGGGCCGCCAAGCCGCGCTTGATGCGCTTTCGCAATCTGAGTATTTTGGCGCGGTGCCCGTGCCACTTGAAGAATACACCAAGCAAGTTGAAGCGCAGTCCATTCGAGACGTGGCCGTGGCCAAAGATTCCTTACAAGACAGCATGTCGCATTTGATCATCAATGATCAGATGCTCGGCCATCTTGGCCCAGCGGTGAATTCTCCGCGCTCGGTGCTGTTTTATGGCCCGCCCGGCAATGGGAAATCCTCCATCGCCGATGGGATCCGCAACGCCTATCTCGATAATATCTACGTTCCCGAATTCATTGAATATGCGGGCAACGTGATCTCGCTTTATGATCCGCTCATTCATACAAAAATTGAGGAAGAAGAGCAGGATAAAAGCGCGCTTCGCATTTCAGGTAGTGGCCACGACAAACGCTACATCCTGTGCCGACGGCCCACCGTTATTACCGGCGGTGAGCTTACGATGGACATGCTTGACCTCAATTTCAATCCAGTTTCGCGCACCTATCAAGCACCGCTTCAGCTCAAATCCTCGGGCGGCGTGTTTATTGTGGATGACCTTGGCCGCCAATCCACGCCGCCGCAAACCCTGATCAACCGCTGGATTGTGCCGATGGAGAGCGGCTTTGATATTCTCACGTTGCAATCGGGGCAAAAATTTACCGTGCCGTTTGATACCAAAGTGATGTTC
This sequence comes from Paracoccaceae bacterium, assembly GCA_016744015.1. Lineage (GTDB taxonomy): Bacteria > Pseudomonadota > Alphaproteobacteria > Rhodobacterales > Rhodobacteraceae > UBA3077. The sequence goes on from JADGFD010000005.1 coordinate 194,433, forward strand.
TCCACCAACTTCGCGCCTAACAAGATATTTGATGACGCGGCGCTGCGCCGGGTCCACTACAAAATCTTTGTTGGCAACCCAGACAGGGATGAATTCATCAAGATATTCTTGCTCACCCTCAAGCAATATCCCATTGAATTTAAAGAAGACGTGCTGACACACTTGCTTGTCAATCTGTTCCCGGCCGTTGACAACCAATATGCGGCCTATCACCCAAAATTCCTGATAGAGCAGATGATTTCTGCTTGTCGGTATGAGGGGATAAAACCGCAAATGTCTGTCGGGTTGATTGACCGCGCGTGGGAGCACTTGTTCATTGCCGAAAGCGAAAACAGCCTGTAAGGCGGGGCATTTCCCCGCCTAAGCTGTCAGCCCTTCTGGCTCTGGCAACCCGTTTGCGCGGCAGCAGGCCGTTACGGTATTGGCCAGCAGGCAGGCAATGGTCATCGGCCCCACCCCGCCGGGCACAGGCGTAATAGCGCCGGCGACCTCTGCCGCACTGGCGTAATCCACATCGCCCACTAGGCGCATTTTGCCTTCCCCGCGCTCGGGGGCGGCTATCCGGTTGATGCCCACATCAATCACCGTGGCCCCCGCTTTAATCCAGTCAGCATTTATCATTTCAGCCCGCCCAACAGCGGCCACCACAATATCCGCCTGTTTGCAAACCGCCTCAATATCCTTGGTGCGCGAATGCGCAATGGTCACCGTGCAGCTATCCTTAAGTAACAACGCCGCCATAGGCTTGCCTACGATATTCGAGCGCCCGACCACCACCGCATTCAGGCCCGAAAGGCTGCCATGCCGGTCCCGCAGCATCATCAGGCAGCCCAAAGGCGTGCATGGCACCATAGATTTCTGCCCCGTCGCCAGCAGCCCGACATTAGAAATATGGAACCCGTCCACATCCTTTTCCGGTGCAATGGCGTTAATCACTTTTGCATCGTCAATATGATCAGGCACCGGAAGCTGGCATAAAATACCATGCACCATAGGGTCATTATTGAGCCGCTCGATCAGTGCCAAAACCTCGGCCTCGGGCGTATCAGCCGGCAGCTTGTGCTCATAGCTGTTCATGCCCACCTCAAGGGTTTGCTTGCCTTTATTGCGCACATAAACCTCTGAGGCCGGGTCTTCCCCCACGAGCACAACCGCCAGCCCGGGGGTGATCCCCCCCTCTTTTATCCGCGCCACATGCTCTGCCACCTTCATCCGCACCGTGGCGGCAAAGGCCTTGCCATCAATTCTATCTGCGCTCATCAGAACAACCCTTCAATCTCGCCCGCATCATTCAGGCAAATGCTTTTTGCAGCCGGTGTGCGCGGCAGCCCCGGCATCGTCATAATCGCACCGCAGATCACCACAATAAACCCGGCACCCGCGGAAAGCCGCACTTCGCGAATGGGCAGTGAGTGCCCCGTTGGCGCGCCGCGCAAATCCGGATCGGTTGAAAAGCTATACTGGGTTTTGGCCATGCACACCGGCAAATCGCCATAGCCCGCCTCTTCCCAATCGCGCAATTGCTGCCGGATTTTCTTATCCGCCATCACTTCGTCGGCGCGATAGATCCTTTTGGCCACAGTTTCGATTTTTTCAAATAATGGCATCTCATCGGGGTATAATGGTGCGAATTGTGCAACATCTGCCTCGGCAATTTCAGCCACCCGCTCAGCCAATTCCTTGGTGCCAGCCCCGCCATCTGCCCAATGCGTGCACAAAACGGCCTCTGAGCCGTGCCCACGGGCATAAGCTTTAATGGCCTCGACCTCATCATCAGTATCGGTCACAAAGTGGTTGATCGCCACCACCACCGGCACCCCAAAGCTCTTGAGGTTTTCTATATGCCGTCCAAGGTTGGCGCAGCCTTCAATCACCGCATTTACGTCTTCCGCGCCAAGGTCCGCCCGCGCCACACCGCCATTCATTTTGCTGGCCCGCACCGTAGCCACCAGCACAACCACATCGGGCGAAAGCCCGGCCTTGCGGCACTTGATATTCATAAACTTCTCGGCCCCAAGGTCGGCCCCAAAGCCCGCCTCTGTCACCACAAAATCGCTTATTTTGAGCGCTGTTTGTGTGGCCACCACCGAGTTACACCCATGCGCGATATTGGCAAACGGCCCGCCGTGCACCAGCGCAGGGTTATTCTCCAAGGTTTGCACAAGGTTGGGCTGCATGGCTTGCTGAAGTAGCACTGTCATCGCGCCATCGGCCTCGATATCCCGGCAGTAAATCGGCGAGCGGTCTCGCCGGTAAGCCACAATAATGTCGCCAAGCCGCTGCTGTAAATCCTTTAGATCAGTCGCGAGGCACAGAATCGCCATCACTTCCGATGCCACCGTAATATCGAAACCACCTTGGCGCGGGAAGCCGTTGGCAATGCCGCCAAGGCTCACCACAAGGTCTCGCAGGGCACGGTCGTTCATGTCCATCGCGCGGCGCCACACAATGCGGCGCTCGTCAATTTCCAGCTCGTTCCCCCAGTAAATGTGGTTATCAATCATCGCTGAAAGCAGGTTATGCGCGCTTGTGATGGCATGGAAATCGCCAGTAAAATGCAGGTTCATGTCCTCCATTGGCACCACTTGGGCATAGCCGCCCCCCGCAGCCCCACCCTTCATGCCAAAGCACGGCCCAAGGCTGGCCTCCCGAATGCATATCGTTGATTTCTTTCCAATCGCATTTAGCCCGTCACTCAACCCCACGGTCGTTGTCGTTTTCCCCTCACCCGCTGGTGTGGGCGAAATCGCCGTGACCAAAATGAGTTTGCCGTCAGGCTTCCCCGCTTGCGCCGCAATAAACTCAGCCGAGATTTTGGCTTTATCATGGCCAAAGGGCAACAGGTCCGCTTCTGGAATCCCCAGCTTTGCCCCAATTTCCTGAATCGGTTTTTTATTGGCCGCGCGGGCAATTTCAATATCGGTAGGGTATTCCATGTGGCACCTCTGGAGCTTGGTTTCGCTTTGTAAACTCTAGCGCGCTTTGCCGCCCTCGCAAGCAGGTTTTCGACACGAAAACAGCTAAAGCCGACGCAACACGCTTTATGTGTGTGCTAAAGTATACACGCCTATCCGCTCCGTGCCAAAACAATAAACTGCTGCAAGAAAGGAAAGTTCACACTGCCATTGGCAGCCGCGGATAGGCCACATCATGAGCCACCAAAAACTGCATCCACTCTGCGTCATCAAGGTTTTTTAAAATAGGCCGCTCGGCTGTGCTTTGGGTAGATCGCGGCAAAGAGTGCTCCTCCCCTGCTTCAAGCCGCTTAAAATGAATGGTGTCCCAAATATTCAGCGCTCCCAGCGGTGCCAAAATCTCCGCCAGTTCCTGCTGCGGGGCCACCGGCGGCACATAGCCCGCGTAGTCAAACCGTGCTGGAAACAGCGCCGCCGCCACCTCACGAAGCAACACATGCGAAGGCGCATCAAATCACCGAGGCATCTGTAGCGCCCGCAGGCAGCGCGGGCCGCAACCGCAGCCCGCCAAATTTCGCATAGCTCTCGGGGTTGCACTCCATTTATGGCTGCCAAGCTCGTTGCGCTGGCACGTGCAGCCGCAGCTCATCACCCAGCCGCAGCACGCCTTCGCGCTCCACCCAGCCGGTAACGCCGCGCCGCCCCTTTGCCGCGGCCTTAAACAGCCCGCCTTTGCCCGGCATTGCGGCTTCAATCCCCTTGGCAGGCAAATGGCAGGGGCGGTTTTCCATGTCCATGGTTATAGAAACCCGATCATTCACCAGCCGCGAAGCCGGCGGAACATGAGTGAAATCAGGCAGTCCCGATAGCAAGACCGATACGCTCAAAAACGCGGGATTCAACGCATCCACCCCCATCTCTGCTGAAATATCCGCCAACTCCTCAGCCGACATCAGGCATATTTGCCGTGTGTTTCGTATTTCTGTGCCGCGCGGATACTGCGCCACCACGCGGCTACAAGAGGCCCGCGTAAGCCCGCTGCGGCTTTCCCCCAGCGGGCCCGAAAACCTCAAATCAAGCGTCTCCACAGCACGGTTGCCCAGCCCCGCCGCGCGATCATCATTCAGCCCGAGCCACACAATGCGGCCCACATATTCCGATACTTCTAATGCTGGCATGCCATTTCCCCATAAAAAAACCGGCACCCTAAAGTGCCGGTTTATAATCTTAGCCCTGCGGCTGCGGTTCCATTCCGCCATCGCCTTTGGGCTTTTTCGCCGCTTTGGGAATGGAGCTAACAGAGCCGCTATCCCCACTGGGTGCGCTATCGTCGTCATCACCCTTGCGTGGAGGCTCGCCGCGCATCACGCGTTCAATCTCGTCGCCGGTCAGGGTTTCATATTCCAGCAAGCCCTGCGCCAGCCGCTCAAATTCTTCGGCATTATCTTCAATCAGCTTGCGCGCCGTATTGTAGCCGTCATCAATCAGCCGCTTGACCTCGGCCTCAATAACCTCCTGCGTGCCTTCCGAAATCGAAAGCCCGCCAGCGCCGTTGCCGGAATAACCCTCATGCGCGGCTTGGTAATCAATATTACCCACCACGTCAGACATCCCCCAGCGCAGCACCATGGCGCGCGCAAGGCTGCTGGCCTGCTGGATATCGCCCGATGGCCCGTTAGACACCCGCTCCTCGCCATATTTATGAATTTCAGCCGCTTTCCCTGCCATCGCCATGGCGATTTTCTGGATGGCCTGATCCTTGAAATAGTTGAGCTGGTCCATTTCTGGCAGGCTCATCACCATGCCCAAGGCCCCGCCGCGCGGAATGATAGTCGCCTTATAAACAGGGTCACATTTTGGCAGCTTAATGCCCACAATCGCGTGGCCACTCTCGTGGTAAGCCGTCATTTCCTTTTGCTCTTCGGTTAGCACCATAGAGCGGCGCTCGGCCCCCATCATCACCTTGTCTTTGGCGAATTCAAAGTCTTCCATGGTCACAAAGCGCTTGCCGGTGCGCGCCGCTGTCAGCGCCGCCTCGTTCACAAGGTTAGCCAAGTCGGCCCCTGAAAATCCGGGCGTGCCACGGGCAATAATCCGCAGGTCCACATCTGGCCCCAGCGGAATTTTCTGCGCATGGATCCCCAAAATCTTTTTCCGCCCGTTAATATCAGGGTTTGGCACCTGAATTTGCCTATCAAACCGGCCCGGGCGCAACAGCGCTTTATCAAGCACATCCGCACGGTTGGTTGCCGCCAAAAGGATAACTCCTTCATTGGCCTCGAAACCGTCCATCTCAACCAAAAGCTGGTTCAGCGTTTGCTCGCGCTCATCATTACCGCCGCCCACGCCAGAGCCGCGTTGCCGCCCCACGGCATCAATCTCGTCAATAAACACAATGCAGGGCGCATTCTTTTTAGCCTGCTCAAACATATCGCGCACACGCGATGCGCCCACGCCCACAAACATTTCCACAAAATCCGAGCCGGATATCGCAAAGAACGGCACACCGGCCTCGCCTGCAATCGCCCGCGCCAGCAGCGTTTTACCCGTGCCCGGAGGCCCAACAAGCAGCGCACCTTTCGGGATTTTGCCCCCCAAGCGGCTGAATTTCTGCGGGTCTTGCAAAAATTCCACAATCTCCTCAAGCTCTTCTTTAGCTTCATCAATACCGGCCACGTCCGCAAAGGTCACCTTGCCCGAACGCTCCGTCAGCATTTTGGCGCGCGATTTGCCAAAGCTCATCGCCCCGCCTTTGCCGCCGCCCTGCATTTTGTTCATGAAGTATATCCACACGCCGATCAGCAGCAAAAACGGCAAAAAGCTCATAACAATCGCCGAAAGCGTTGATTGCTCTTGTGCTTCCACCACAAAATCAACGTCATTCGCTTGCAGAACAGGGATCAATATATCATTGGTGCCTTGGGGTTTGATTGTCGCAAACGTGCCGCCTTCTGCGCTGAACGTCACATTCTCGCCGTCAATCTTCACACTGGAAACCTTGCCGTTTTCCACCTGCTCCAAGAAATCAGAATAATGAACATCTTGTGAAGCGCTCGGCGAAAGCCCGGCGCTAAAGATGTTATAAAGCGCGATCATCAGGACCATAAGGACCAGCCAGAACGCCAAATTTTTTGAGTTGCCCAAGTCGAGTCTCCTTACCGGGGTGCTTTGCATACATAAATAGGGGTTTTCCCCCCGTATTCAATGCGTAATCAGCGCGTCATAAAAACCTTTTTCACCGCTCACCAGCTTCACGCCCTTAATATGGCCAAAATTTGCCAATGGGGCCGCCTGCAAAAGCCCGCCTTGCCAAAAGGAGGGGCTTGCCAGCAGCGCGGCCCAGCTATGCCCCGAATCGCGCCAATAGGTGCAGCATTGTAGCCCATCTTCGCCTAAAGCCCTAATTTGCAGGTTATTTGTGTCTTTCAGGTTAATGTTCCAGCGGGAATCCCACTGCTTTTCCACCGGCCCGAGCGCGGGCGTAGCCGCCAGTTCGCGGTTGATCACAATTTCGTTTTTACGGCGCAAAATCTGGCAGCCATGCAGGGTTTTACCAAACATCTCCCCGCTCAAGCAGCTTTCCAGCAGCGCTTCAAGCGCGGTAAACCGAGGCCGATACCTAGCGCCCGAAACCCAGACAAGCGCCCCTGCCAGCAGCCGTAGCTGCACCTCGCGAGGCGCCATCTCAAAGCCTGTTAGCCTTAGCTCACCGGCTTCCGAAACCGAGGCACAGCGTTGTGCTAAGCCTAACGTTGCCGCCTCCAGCGCCCCCCGCGCCCGCCGCATATGCGCCGCGGTTTCAGCTAACCGCTCACTACCCAGCCCAAGCGGGGCCAAAATATCCAGTGCGCGGCGGGCCTTCACACGGTCATATTTCAAGTCCTCGTTGCTCGGGTCATCGACCCAGCTCAGGCCCGCCTCACGCAAATACACCCGGAGTTCTGCCCGCCTTGCCGTCAACAAAGGCCGATGCCAGCTTAAGCCGCCCTCATGTCGCACAGCCGCCATGCCCGCCAGGCCATCCACCCCCGAACCGCGCGCCAGCCGCATCAGCACGGTTTCCGCTTGATCCTCCAGCGTGTGCCCCAATACGATATCGCGCAGCCCCAACCGCTGGGCCCAAGCCGCCAGCAAGCTCCGCCGCGCCTCTCGCGCCGCCTTTTGCAAATTGCCTTTAAAATCAGGCGCGTCCCACACCAGCACCTCATGCGGCACCCCTAACGTTTTGCATAGCTTGGCCACGCCCAATGCCTCATCAGCGGCCTCTGGCCGCAAGCGATGGTCCACTGTGGCGGCCCGCAAATCGTATCCGGCTTTATGTAAAAGTATAAGCAGCGCCACCGAATCCCCGCCGCCCGAAACGGCCACGCCCAAAGGCGCATCCGGAAGCAGCCCGAGGCGGATCACGGGCAGGCCATCGCCCCGCGCTGCTCGATTATATCGCGGGAAAGCGCCTCATCAATATCCGCATATCGGATCTGGATCTCGGCCAAAGTCAAGCAAGCCTGCTCCCCCTGCCCGAGCTGGAACAAGCTCACCGAAAGCCCGTAAAGCGAGCGCGGGGCAAAGGCCCCATCTGGTGCGCCGCTAAAGCCGCTCAAATAAGAGCGGGCCGCGTTTTGGTGGTCACCTTGCATTGCCAGCGCTTTGCCTTGCATAAAACGGGCTTCCGAGGTCAGCGGCCCGTCAGGGAAGTTCCCCAAGAACGCCGCCAGCAGGCTGGCCGCTGCCGCGCCGTCGCCCTCGTTCAGCGCTTTTTTGGCCGCATTAAAGGCCTGCCGCTCTGGCGAAATGACCTCATTCTGGCTTTCTGCCCCCCCCAAGGGCGTGGTTGGCGCGTTAAGTGAGGCATCGCCGCCCTCAAGCTCCGTCAGCCTGAATTCCATATCACCAATGCGCCGCGTGCCATCTTCAATGACCTGCCGCACTTTAATCTCCAGCGCTTCCACTCGCCCAAGGGCGGCGCGCAGGTCGGCATTTACTTCGTCAATACGCACCAAAGCACTGGCGGCATCCCGGGCGCTTAGGTTAGTGCTGCCCGTGGCGCTCAGCTCCGCGCGCAAGGCTTCCAACTGTTGGCTCAAAACCGAAATATCCCCGCGAATATCAGCCAGAGTCATCTCCTGCGCCTGCACTGGCCCTGCCAGCGCAACCGCCAAAATCACCCCGTAAATCCGCTTAAACATATGCTTTTCCTCGCCAAAATGGGGGCCACACGGCCCCCCTCTCTTTACACGTTGCCGATGCCGCCAGCAACCACCGTCACAGAGCGCCGGTTTTTGGACCAGCAGGCCTCGGTCGAGCACACCGCTAAGGGCCGCTCTTTGCCGTAAGAAATGATCGAAAGTCGCGTTTCCAGCAGCCCCGCTGACACCATATAATTGCGCACCGCTGCCGCCCGCCGCGCACCCAGCGCAAGGTTATACTCGCGCGTGCCCTGCTCATCCGCATGGCCTTCAATGGTGATCGTGCGATCAGGATACTGATTCAACCACGTCACTTGTGCATCCAAAATAGCCTTCGCGGCGTCGCTCAAAGTGGCCTCATTCACGGTAAACAACACCGTATCGCCGATGGTTGTATTGAAATACGCCAGTGAACTTTCTTCAATATTGCCGCTACCCGGCGTTTGCCCGGCACCCCCGCCGCCGCCAAAAACGCCGCCATTCTGGCAGGCCCCCAGCGCCAAAACCGCTGCCAATGCCAATCCTGCTTTTCTCAGTCCCATATTATCTTCCTTTGCTCGTTTCGCCCCGAAGAGCCTAGCGCAGCACGCCTGACCAATCCGGGTCAGACGCAAAGCTTGGCGTATCCACACGCCGTAAATTTCTACCTGTTAAATCCACCGAATAAACCTGTGGCGCGCCATTTGCCCCCGCCGTTTCCCTGAAAAACATCAAGACGCGCCCATTGGGAGACCACGTCGGCGCTTCATCAATAAACGAGGCTGTTAGAAGGTTCTCACGCGAGCCATCCGTGCGCATCACGCCAATATGAAACCGGCCGCCTTTGATTTTGGTAAAGGCAATCATATCCCCCCGAGGTGACCATACAGGCGTGCCATAAGAGCCACCACCCGCCGAAATCCGCCGCGCTTCGCCGCCATTCGCGCTCATCACATAAAGCTGCTGGCTGCCGCCACGATCAGAGGCAAATACAATCTGCGAGCCATCGGGTGAGTAGCTCGGCGTGGTATCAATCCCGCCACTGCTTGTCAGCCTCGTGCGGTTCCGCGTGTTCAAATCCACCTGATAAATATCAGTATTGCTGCCATCAATGATAGACATTACCACCTTTGAGCCATCGGGAGAAAAGCGCGGCGCGGTGGCCATATTGGTGGTATCATCCAGCAATTGTGAGCGCCGCCCCGTTTCCATATTCAGCACAAATACCTGCGGCAAACCGCTTTCGTAGCTGGTGTAAATAATGTCCCGCGTGTTGGGCGCGAAGCGCGGCGCCAGCACAATAGAGTTGTCATCCGTCAGATATTGCAGGTTCGCCCCGTCATAATCCATAACCGCCAGCCGCTTGCGGCGGTCGTTCTTTGGGCCGGTTTCCGAGATAAACACAATCCGGCTGTCAAAATAGCCCGTTTCGCCGGTAATCCGGCTATAAATCGTATCCGCCACCTTATGCGCCATCCGCCGCCAGCTTTCCTGCGTGCCGGCATATTGCACCCCGTCGCCAATCGGCAGTTGTGCATCCACATCAAACAGCCGGAATTTCACCACCAAGCGCCCGTCATTGCTGGTGCTCACAGCGCCCGTCACCAACGCCTCGGCATTCACCACGCTCCAATCACTAAAAACCGGCTGGGCGTTAAAATTCGTAACCCCAGCAATATGCGCCGTGCCCGGAATTTCCCGAAACAGCCCCGTGCTCACAAGGTCAGACATCACAACCGCAGCAATATCGCCCGAAAGCCGCTGCGCGCCGTTGGTTTCTGCCACAAATTGTGGCACCGCCGTTGGCACAGGCCGAATATTCCCGCCCGTCACGTCAATCTCGATCGTGGGCCTGTCCTGCGCGCTCGCAAGGCCCGCCAGCATCACCAGCGCCACACCCAAAACGGTTTTTAATGCATTCATCTTATCCATCCCTCAACTCAGTCTTATTTCGCCCGAACTGGGGTCAAAACGCAAGACCAGCGTCACTCCGTTCGGAAATTTGCTCATAGGAAGCGGAATTCCGCCATTTTCATCAGTGGTCATCACCGCGCTTAAGGCCGCTTGGTATGCAATGGCGTAAGCGCCCAAAGGGGTGGAAGGTGTATGTGGCGAAACGCCTTCGACACGCCCATCCTCCCCAATTTGCACGGAAATCCTTACGACATATTGCTCAAAATCCTCTATCATTTTAAGATCAGACTTATCCCAGTTTCTGGAAATAGCATCCCTGATTATGGATCTTTCCTTTGGTGTCAGCGTTGCTTCCGGCGCCGCAGAACCAAATAGCCATTCAAGCAAACCCGGAGTCGAGGCTTGGCTTTCCGGTTCTGAAAACGTCAGAGTGTCCGTCCGCCTAAGTGGCGAGGTTGGCTCTTGTGCAAACGCGCCACTGGTTGGCACCAAAAGGGCTGCGATCAAAATTCTTTGTGTCAAAATCATAATGCCCCCTAGTTAAACCCAACTTCACCCGAAGCGGGATCAAAACGCAAAACCAGCGTCACCCCATCCGGAAATTTGCCCTCAGGAAGCGGAATTCCGCCCGCCCTGTCAGCTTGCAGCACCGCCGAACGCGCCGCGCGGTAGGCGATTTCAAATATCCCCGTCGGGCTGCTTGGCTCAAGGGGCGACACATCTTCCACCCGCCCCAATGCACTCACCTCCACGGTAATCCGCACCACATATTGCTCAAACCCCACCTGTCCGGTGATGTTGCTCTTGTTCCACTTCTGGCTCACCACATCGCCTATTACGCCCCGCTCGGGGCCGGTCAGGTCTGCCACCACCGGTGGCGTGGTCTGGCTGGCCTCCTGCGCTTCTTGCAAAGCCGCTGCCACCGCATCCATAATTTCCTCGTCCGGCTCCGGAATACTCACATTCGCGCGGCGCGGATTACGCGGCGGGCGGCTGGCCGATTGAGGCGCAAAGGCCGAGATTTCCACATTCTCCTGCCCGTCGGGAGAAATCTCCGTCGTCGCCTCCTCCGGCGCACCCGCGTCTTGCACGGGGGTTTCCACGGCCTCGCCCGGCTCATCAATCACCTCCGCGGCACTCTCGGTATTGGGCAACGCATCCTCAGGCGGCCGGGCCGCTGCCGAGGTATCAATGCGCGGCGCATTACGGGGTGGTGGCGGACGGCTCATGCTCACTGGCGCGTTTAGCTCGTTGCCAGCCAGCGCGGGCTGAAAGAGGTCCGGCGCGGCCTCAATCGGCGCCGCAAAGCTTTCTACAGTGGGGGCCACAACCACCACCTCGGGATCATCCGGCTGCAAAAGCGCTGACACATCCGGCGAGGCATCCGCCGCGTCCGGCGCTTCGGTTTCATCAATCACTGTCTGGTTCACAGTGGTCTCAAGGGTCGGGGCCTCCACGTTATCTTGCAAAATCTCGGGCTGCGAAAACTGCGCAATATCCGCCATTGGCACCTGCGGCGCTGCCGAGCTTTGCACATCAAGCGCTGCCGCACGCACCAGCGTCACCTTGGTCACGCGCGGCTCCGGCAGGTTCTCCTGCCACCAGTCCAGCCCCCCCCAAAAAGCGGCTATAAGCAAGCTCCCATGTGCCACTCCAGAAATGATGGTGCCCGTTTGCATAAGTCATTCACCCGTCAGGGTTGGCCCGCCCACATCGGTCACCAAACCGATATTGCCAAAGCCGCCCGCATTTAGCGCGCCCATAACTTCCATCACGGTATTATAAGGGATAGAGCCATCGGCCCGTAAAAACACCTTGTCACTCGCCCGCTCCGCCGCAATCGCCCGCAACTTCACCACCAGATCCGCCATCGGCACCTCGGTATCCTGAATCATCACCGCCCCCTCGGCCGTGAGCGAGATCGTCAGCGGGGCCTCGTCCTCGGTTGGCAAAGCCGAAGCCGCCGTTTTGGGCAGCTCAAGCGGAACCCCCACAGTTAAAAGCGGTGCAGCAATCATAAACACAATGAGCAGCACCAGCATAACATCCACAAACGGCGTCACGTTAATCTCCGACATCGCCCTTCGAGGCGCGCGCCGAACCCGTCCCGTGCCCCCGCGCCCAGCCCGCGGCATGACGCCCCCCGCCATCTATTCGCTCCGGTCCAGCTGGCGCGAAAGGATCATCGAGAACTCGTCAGCAAACACCTCTTGCTCGGCTACCAGCCTGTCGGCATCACCGGAAAGCTTGTTATAAAACACCACAGCCGGAATAGCCGCAAGCAGCCCCAGCGCTGTGGCCAGCAAGGCCTCGGCAATACCCGGAGCCACCACCGCAAGGTTCGTGCTCTGCTGGTTCGCAATTTCCTTAAACGCATTCATAATGCCCCAAACCGTGCCAAACAGTCCAACAAACGGCGCGATCGAACCAACGGTCGCCAGAAAAACCAAACCCTTGTTCAGCTCATCGGCCACCCGCCCCAGCGCCACATTCATCGCGCGATCAATCCGCGCCTGTGCCCCTGCAATCAACTCACCATCCGAGCGGTGCGAGCGCCGCCATTCCGCCATGCCAGCCACAAACACCTTTTCAGGTGCCGAAACAGGGCTTTCGCCCAGCTGCTCATAAAGCGCGTCCAAAGGCTGACCCGACCAAAACAACTCCTCAAAAATCGCATTTTCTCGCCGCGATTTCCGGTAGTTAATAAATTTCTGAAGGATAATCGACCATGACCAGAAAGACGCCAGCAGCAAAATGATCATCACAGCCTGCGCCGTAATCGTTGCCCGCGCAAAAAGGGCCAGAATCGAAAAATCGATATGCTGCGCCGCAGCTAAAGCCTCAGTTTCCATAATATTGCTCGCTCGTTTATGCCGCCCAAAATGTGTCTTTTGGTGCGACGGTTATGTGCCTAAAACGATTTAGCCGATTATCACGCCAAAGGTCCAGTAAATCCGCCCCTAGGGCATAGATTCTTGTAATTTCTGGCGTATTTCCGCCGGAAACCGCGCCGCCTTGCCGTTCATATCCATGCAGGCCACCCGAAACACTGCGCTAAAAATCAGTTCATCGCCGCGCCGCACCCATTGGCTCATCTCTAGTGAGGCTCCGCCCAGCTTGCTGGTTTTGGTCTCCACCACCAGCTCATCGCCAAAAATCGCCGGCTTATGATAATCTGCCACCACGTTTTTTACCGCAAAAACCAGCCCCTTGGCCTTCATGTCGTTTTGGTCAATCCCCATATCTCGCACAGCGTCAGAGCGACCTCGCTCGGCAAACTTCAGATAATTCGCATAATAAACGATCCCCGCCATGTCGGTATCTTCGTAATACACTCTTAAATTGTGCTCAAATACCACGAGTTGTTTACCTCTTTGTGAGTTTGGTCTATACTGCGCCTATTACGAGTTCAGCATTACATAATCACATTCAAAAAGGAACCAATTATGGGAAACCCAAAAGACGATAAAAAGAAGATGGATGCCGCTAAAAAGGAGGTGCAGGGAGAGGTTAAAAAGATTTCGCTCAAGATGCGCCCACCTTTGACCGAGGTTGAAGAGCTTTTGAAACGAAAAGCTGAACTTGAAGCAAAGAAAGAGCTAACACCTGAAGAAAAGGAAGAGCTAAAAGCCATAGAATCGAAATTGGCAACCTTGCGGAAAACCATGGAAAAAGAGCTAATGGATGGCGGGAAACGCATTGACTTGATGCTAAAAAAGCACATTCCAAGCGACAAAAAGGAAGCAAAAGCCTGGGAAAAAGGCTTTGCAGGCGGGGTTGTCGACTTGTTCAAAGCTGATCCGGGGCTCAAAATTGGGAAACAGCTATTCTTCGGCACAGATGTTTCCATCACGAAAAAGAAAGTCACCTTTAAATTGACCCAGAAATTCTAAGATTTTGGCCCCGGGTTACCTCGGGGCCAAATTCATTTAGTTTAGCGCGATGCGATAAAGCGCAAAGCCGTCAGCCCCTTCGCCCGCAGGCTCAATCGAGACACCCGCAACCTTGTCCGCATAGCGCACACCAGCAGGGCCGGTTTCGAAAATAACCGTAGTATCCGGCACCGCCACAAAGCTCCAATTCGCATCTGCCTGCGGGTTAATCGTGCCTTTTTCAACGATATAGCGCACAATCACATCGCGGTTGGTATCCGGCCCTTCGAAAATGATAGTAGACCCATCTGCTCCGGGGAAGCTCCCGCCCCCGCTCGCGCGGTAGTTATTGGTCGCGACCACAAACATAGCCTCGGGGTCAATCGGCGCATTGTTAAACATAACATTCACTATCCGGTTAGCCCCCTCATTGATCACCTCACCACTGCGGTTAAACTTCGGCGGTTGGGTCAGGTCAATCTGGTAAGTCACCCCATCCATCACATCAAAGTTGTAGCTCGGCATTTCAGGGTTCAGCAGCACTTGGTCCTGTCCACCCGCCTCGATCTGGTTAAAAATAGAAACCGAGCGCTCCAACCAATCCTGCACGGTTGCGCCATTAATCAGCACTGCCCGCACGGTATTTGGATAGAGATACAAGTCCGAAACGTTCTTAATCGCCACCGGCCCAACTTCGACATCGGTATAATATTCCGAGCCTCCGCGGCCACCGGCCTTAAACGGTGCCGCGGCTGAGAGAATAGGCAGGCCTTCCCACTCGGTGCCCTTCATCATTTGCTCAATATACCAAGTTTGCGCATTGCTCACGACCTGCACGGACGGGTCATCCGCCACCAGCGCGAAGTATGAATGCAGCGGCGCTTCGGTCATCCCCACGGCGCGGCGCACATAGGCCAGCGTGGCCTCGTGATCTGCCATTGTGGCATCCAGCACCGCCTGCACATCCCCCACCAGCGGGATTTTCTTACGCTCTTCACGCTTGTAAATCGGCCTTGTTGAGCTTTCAGATGTCACCACCTTCCACTCGTCCCCGCTGCGCTCCAGCATTAGGTCAATCAGCCCCATATGCGAGCCCCAGAAGCCGCCCATTGTGGCGGGTTTGCCCTGAAGCGTGCCAGCGCCCACATCAATCCCATCAATCCCCGCATAGGTTTCTGACGGGAACACAAGGTGGCTGTGGCCGGTGACCAGCGCATCAATGCCGTCAACCCCTGCCAGATAAAGCGCCGCATTTGCCATGCCCTCGGTTTCGCCCGCATCCGATATCCCCGAATGGCTCAGCGCAATAATCACATCCGCGCCCTTTTCCTGCATTTCAGGCACCCATGCCTTGGCCGCCTGTAAAATATCCCGCGCGTTAAACTTGCCCTCAAGGTGGCGGCGGTCCCAATTCATAATCTGTGGCGGTAAAAATCCGATCAAGCCGATCTTGATGGCGTGCTTTTCACCCGAGCCATCCTCGATTTCCCGCTCCAAAATGGTATACGGCTTCAAGAAAGTCTCATCCTTGCCCGCACTGCTGCCCAGCGTTTTCACAAAGTTCGAGCACACCACCGGAAAGTTAGCGCCCTGCACAACTTTATCCATAAAATCAACACCGTAGTTGAACTCATGGTTCCCCAAAGTGCCGCAATCATAGCCCAGCACATTCATCGCCTGCATTACAGGGTGCATGTCCCCTTCGGCCATACCGCGCTCATAAGCAATGTAGTCGCCCATCGGATTGCCCTGAAGGAAATCCCCGTTATCCACCAGAATAGAGTTCGTGCTCTCATCCCGCACTTCTTGGATAATCGACGCCGTGCGCGAAAGCCCCACAGTGTCAATCGGCTTATCGGCGTAATAATCATAGGGGTGCACATGCACGTGCAAATCGGTGGTCGAAAGAATGCGCAAATGCGCTTGGTTCGTCGCCGCGCTCACAGAAAACGGATGCAGCGTTACAAAGGCGCTGGTCGCGGCTGTGCTGGCCAAAAACTGGCGGCGGGAAAGGGTATGGTTCATAGGATTCTCCTCGGTGTTGGATTCCAGAAAACAGGGGCCGCGGAGATCATGAATCGTCACCGCCTCGCACCCAAAGGAATCATTTATACCAAACCTTACCCCGAGTTATAATTTTTACCAAGAAATCAAAACCCGCACGGCGGGCGGGCGCGCACCACCCCCTATTCCGGCTTTATCAACCCCGAAAACCCTGCCACCGCCAGCAAGCTGAAAAACCACCCGAGCGCTATGTGCAACCACATATAGGCCCGCACCATTGGTGCCTTGTCCTCGTCCGGTATCCACGCATCCTGCATATCAAAATCGACAATCGGCAACAGCACATCGGCAGAATAGATATAGGGGTTGAACGCAGGGTAACCCTTTTCCTTGCCCATAAAGCAGGCCACATCACCGTTACATGCGCGCCAGCTACCCCCACAGCCAAATGCCGGAATCATTGGGCTTCATCGCCCCTTCACCATCGGCAGTTCCGAAAATAAAGGTGCCAACGATGAAAAACGCCAGCAACCAAAGGAAGGCCTGAAACGGGCGGTAGCCATAGAGCACCGTCCGCCGCAGCATCCGATCCCAAGATGAAAGCCAATAGAAACCCTCAAACAACAATTCGCGCTTCAAGCGCGCCCCCTGTGCCTTTCCAAGGGTGGAGGTCCTCACCATAGCCCGCGCGCGCGATCAGCCAACAGATGAATGCACCCTCAGTCAAACACCGGCGGGCCCATCTACCCCCGCGCATCGCCAGCCCGAGGCCAGCGCAGCGTGCATCAGGCCAAAATTGCGGTTGCTATCGAGCCAAAGACGATCATCGCAATCAGGCAAATAATCCAGACACCCACCGCAATCGCGCTATTGCCCAGCATGTTGCCATCCTTGCGGTAAGCGTTTGTCCAAGCCGAGATCATCAGCATTGCGGGGGCACCAAAGATCATCCAGAGGATCATCAGCAAGATAAACCAGCCGCCTAAAAACACCGAAAGCGCCCCAAAGCCCGCGCTCACACCGACGGCCACAAATCCAGCTTGCCGCAACCGCCACTTGCCCTGCGCCTCCATGAGGCGGGCCACAGCCAAGGGCATGGCCACCGGCAGCGCGGAGCCACAATTCTCACAGCTTGTCGCCAGCGGTTCAGCAGGCGTGCTACAATAGCTGCAAATTTTCTGGCGTTGTTCAGGCATCTACATCAGCAAATTGGGTGCCCGCAGCACCATTGTCTTTATCCCAATCCCGTTTCACCCCAAGGCGCAGCAATATTGGCGAGGCCACAAATATCGAAGAATATGTGCCCACAATCACGCCCCAGATCATGGCAAAAGTAAACCCGCGAATTACATCACCGCCCAGCACATAAAGCGCCACCAGCGCTAAAAGCGTGGTGACCGAGGTCATCACCGTGCGGGCGAGGGTTTCGTTGATCGACAGATTCAGGACTTCTTTTAGGGGCCGCGCCTTAAAGCGCCGGAGGTTTTCCCGCACGCGGTCGAACACCACTACGGTATCGTTCAAAGAGTAGCCCACAATGGTCAGAATCGCTGCAATAATAGAAAGGTTAAACTCAATTTGCATCACCGCAAACACACCAATGGTCAGGATCACATCATGCACCAAGGCCGCCACAGCCCCGAGGCTGAACTGCCATTCAAAGCGCAGCCATATATAAAACAGCACCGCTGCCACGGCCAGCAGCACGGCTTGAATACCGGCCACCACCAGCTCTCCCGAAACTTTTGCGCCCACGGAGTCCGTTTGCAAAAAGCTCACACCGTTGATCTCGCTGGAAAGCGCTGATTTCACCTCGGCAATAATATCATTTTGCGTCTCTGCATCGTCCGATTGCTGCTCAATCCGGATCATCACCGCATTGCGTTCGGTGTCCGTTAACTCAGCACCCGGGTCCACCACTTCGGTTACGGTAAAATCTCCCAGCTCAAGGCCAGAAAGCACATCACGGTAAGCACTCACTTCCACGGGAGCAGGGGTGGCCGTGCGGATCACCGAGCCGCCCTTAAAATCAATCCCGTAATTCAGGCCAAACATGAAAAATGCCACTACAGAGAGCACGGCCAGCACAGCCGACAGCCCCGCTGTAAGCGCTGTGACGCTAAAGAAGTTGATCTTGGTTTCGGTCGGAACAAGTTTCAGTCGCATGGTCTTCCCTCACACTTCAATCGTTTTTGGCTTGCGGGCTTTTAGGTAAAGCACCACCAATAGCCGGGTTACCCAGATCGCGGTAAAGACCGAGGTCACAATCCCCAACCCCAGCGTCACCGCAAAGCCCTTCACAGGGCCAGAACCCATCATAAACAGGATAATCGCAGCAATCAGCGTGGTTACGTTGGCGTCAATAATCGCCGAAGTTGCCTTTTCATAGCCAATCTCGATGGCGCGCGCGGGGCCTTTCCCGCGCCGCAGTTCCTCCTTGATCCGCTCAAACACCAGCACATTGGCATCCACCGCCATGCCAAGCGTTAACACAATACCGGCAATGCCGGGCAGTGTTAGCGTGGCCCCGATGGTGCTCAGTAGTGCAAAAAGCATCACGATGTTAAGCCCCAGCGCCACATTGGCAAACACACCAAACATCCCGTAGCTCAGCACCATAAACACCACCACGGCCACCATGGCGACAATCGCCGCCACTTTGCCCGCGTCAATGCTATCTTGCCCCAGCTCCGGCCCGATGGTCCGGCGCTCAAGCACCTTAAGCTCGGCCGGCAGCGCCCCTGCGCGCAGCAAAATCGCCAGTTGGCCACTTTCTTCCACCGTAAAGCGGCCGGTAATAATCCCCGAGCCCCCCAAAATCGCGGTTTGAATGCGCGGGGCCGAGATCACTTCTTTATCAAGCACAATGGCAAAGAGCTGGCCCACATTCGCCGCTGTATGCGCGCCAAACAAGCGCGCGCCGGTGGGGTTAAAGGTAAAGCCCACGGCGGGGTTGCCGTTTTGGTCAAATTGCGTTTGCGCGTCGGTCAGCATTTCGCCGCCCACAACGGGGGCGCGCTTAACCACATAATAGCCCTCGCCCTCGTTCACAGACGGATAAATCACGTTATTCAGCCCCGGGTTTTCGTCAGGGCTGGCCACTTGCCGCACCACCTCATTAAAGGTCAGCTTGGCTGTCCGGCCAATCAGCTCCAGCAGTTCTTCAGCCGAGCCGATCCCCGGCACCTGAATCAATATCCGGTCCGCCCCTTGGCGCTGAATGGTTGGCTCCCGCGTGCCCGCCTCATCCACACGGCGGCGGATAATTTCAAGGCTTTGCAGCATGGTGCGGTCGTCGGTGGCAATTTTCTCGGCGTCTGACAGCACCAAAACGATCTCATCACCCTCAGCCGATACCTCAAAATCCCGCGCACCTGCACCCGTGAGCGAAACCACAGGGCGGGTGAGAGTATTTATCTGGGCCACCGCCTCGTCAATGGCTTCTGCATTACCAATGCGCACTCGCAACTGGTTCTCGCCCTCTTGGCGGAGCACTGTGCCAAACAGCTCCTTCTGCTCACGCAAAATATCCTTCACCGCGGGCCACATCGCATCCAGTCGATCTTGGTAAACATCGGAAACGTTGACCTCGACCAGCACATGCGCCCCGCCACGCAAATCCAGCCCGAGGTTCACCAGTGCGTTTGGCAAGTAATCCGGCCAAGCATCACGCGCAGCTATCAGCTCTGGCGTTTCTGGCTCACCCTTTTCCAGCGCCACCACAGCATCATTATGCTGCTCCACCGTGGTATAAAAGGCGTTTGGCATCGCAAAAGCCAGCCCTGCGAGGCAAATGATCCATATCAGGGCTTGCTTCCAAAGCGGAAAGTGCAGCATATTCAGGCGTCCTTAAACAAAACGCGCCCTTTTAGAGGCGCGCGCAATAACTATTCGCTTGGTTCGGTTTTGTTCATAACAGACGCAATGGTGTGCTGCAAAACGCGGATCTTTACCCCATCCGCAATTTCCACCTCAACCTCGTTGGCGTCTTCCTTTACCTTGGTCACCTTACCAATAATGCCACCTTGGGTCAGCACTTGGTCACCGCGCCGCAAGGCCGCCACCATGGCTTTGTGCTCTTTCATCTTCTTTTGCTGTGGCCGGATCATCAGGAAATACATAATCCCGAAAATCAGAACAATTGGCAAAATCCCGCCAAGACCACCAGCAAGGCCACCAGCCCCGCCCGCCGTTTGCGCATATGCTGCGGATACAAACATGAAAAACCCCTTTTTAGCACCGGGCGACTCCCGCCCATGATTTCAGGGGGAACCTAAGCATCGCTAAAGGGAATGACAAGAGATGATGCGCATTTCTGCCGTGCGTTAAGCGTCTGTCTTTTTACCAAACTTGCGCAGCAGCCGAATGGTGAGCAGCATCGCAGGTGTGGCGTGCATAAGCAGATCAAAAATATCAATCGGCTTGGTGAGCGTGCCGCTAAACAGCATGTCAAGCTTGGCAAATAAATGCGGCGGCTCTGTCATAAATGGCAAATAGGGCGCCAAGCCCAAAAAGATCGTCATTATGACCAGAAATTGCATCGGAATTTTATCGATTAACGCACCAATTTTTTGCATGTCGTTCCCTCGGGTTTTTGTTTGCCTCGCATGTCACTCTTTTTGGCACGCATTACAAGGGGCTTGCGGCAATTTAGCCTAAAGGTAAGCCCCGCTTTTTTGCCAATGCGAGGCCTATTTGCCTATCCCTTAGGTGGCGCCCTAAACTTCTGCCAATAGCCCCGCGCCAGCACCGCGATCAGTAACCACACAGAGCTTCGAAGCACCATCGCCCCCACGGTTTTACCATTATAAAGCCCGTCAAACTGGATCACATATATCCCCATTGCCAGAAAAACCAGCAGCGTTGCCCCAGCAATTGCCGCCGAAAGCCGCACGCCGTTGAGCTTCCACATCCAGAGCAGCACCCCAGCCACAATATAAGCAAAGCCAGCCAAAAAGTTAAACCACAGCACAAAGCCAATGGTGTTTTCCGCCTCGGAAATCACCGTTGCATCAAACAGGTTTCGCCCCCCCGAAAACAGCGTGAGCGCCCCAAATGCTATTGCGGTTACGGCCAATACTGTCACCATCAGCGGCCGTTCATTTGCCTTTGCAACCTCGTTCATCGTCCTACTCCTTAAGTATAGCCATTTTGGCACCCATCACATATAAGTATTTACTTACTTGCTGATTGCTTTCAACCCCTGCCTCCAGAATTCCGCGTGTCAAAATCGCACAGCATGCTGAGCAAGCCCTAAGCACATGACAGATTTCTTTAAAAAGTTAGGAACTGAAGCCAACACTTCAGTGGGCACTATCCGTTATGGATGGCGATAAAAAATATGATCACCGATCACCGTTGTTTGCTCCATGGCATGCATCCAGCTCGGGGCAACGGCGTCCGTGTGGTAAAAAACCGCGCCGCCGGTGAGCACCCGCGCGCGCCCCTCAATCATCATAGCGGCAATTTTTTTGATCCGCTCATAGGCTGTTGGGTTGCCGATGGCTTCAACCTTGCCGTCGCAATAATAAGAAAACTGGCAGCGGTGCCGACGCCCGGTGCCATCGCGTACAACCGCACACACGTTATCCGGAAACCGCGAGGAATCCGCGCGGTTCAAAATCACCTCAGCCACCGCCATTTGCCCCCACAGGTCTTCGCCCCGCGCTTCAAAATATAGTGCCTCCGAGAGGCAAGTCCATTGCGGGCCGCCGGTCGCGGCGGGCATGGCGTCCAGAATCTGGCGGTTAAAGCTGGCGATGGTTGGCGAAATTTCGGTGCCCGAGCGCGCCACCTGCCCAGCCAATGCCAGCCGCGCCGCCTCGGCCTCGGCCTCTCGCCGCGCCGCGGCCCCTTGAAAAACCCGCCCCAACATGCCGCGCTTTGGCGGCTTTGAGGCCACAAAGCTCACGCCGCCCAGCTCCGCCAAACGATCAGCTGTGAGCGTGCCCATAACCGCGCGTTCCAGTGACATCATGGCCACTATCTGTCCGGCCACCTGGCCATCTACCGTATCCGTAGTGGGCACAAGCTCTGCATTGGCATTGGTCAATAGCAACAGCCCCACAAGCCCAGCAACAGCGCCCGTTAGCGCTGCGCCGAGCTTTTGCCCGCGATTGATATGTCTGGTTTCAAACAGTTTAAACATCCCTTCCAATAACCGCCAGAATTTCTCACATTCTACGCGCCGGAGTCTATCCCCATTTTGTTAAACAACTGGGAATCCCTTAATATAAGGGGTCGATCTGTTCAAAAAATTGCGAAACAATGGCGCGAATCGGGCACCTCGCCGAAAAATACAGCAGAATCACTTGGCGCTTGCCGCCAAAAGGCTTGCCTGCGCTGCGGCTAGCCGCGCAATCGGCACACGGTAAGGTGAGCAGGACACATAGTCAAACCCCGCGACTTTGCAAAAGCGCACTGAAGCCGGATCTCCACCGTGCTCGCCACACATGCCGAGCACTAGGGCTGGGTTGGCCGCCCGCCCGCGCTGCGCCGCGATCAGCAAAAGCTCCCCTACACCTTCCACATCAAGGCTATGGAACGGGTCATCCGGAAATACCCCCTGCTGCACATATTCGCGCATAAACCGCCCAGCGTCATCTCGTGAAAGACCATAGGTCATCTGCGTCAGATCATTGGTGCCAAAGCTGAGGAACGCACTGCTTTCGGCGAGGTCTCCGGCCCGCAAAGCCGCGCGCGGGGTTTCCACCATCACGCCCAGTTTATAGGCTACCGTGCTACCCACCTCAGCTGCCACGGCTTCAATCCGCGCCTTGATCAGCTCGACCTCGCGGTTTGCCGAAACAAGCGGAATCATAATTTCAGGCACCACGGCATCCCCCGTTATGGCAAAGACCTGCGCCGCAGCTTCAAATATCGCGCGCGCCTGCATTTCATAAATCTCCGGTGTGGTAATGCCTATGCGCACACCCCGTTTGCCCAGCATCGGGTTGACCTCAGCAAGCTCCTCGGCCCGCCGCGCCACCTGCACCACGCTCATGCCCATGGCTTGGGCCAGCGCTGCCATTCCAGCCTCGTCAACAGGCATAAACTCGTGCAAGGGCGGGTCTAACAAGCGAATGGTTACCGGCTGGCCACGCATTATTTCGAACAACTCGACAAAGTCGGCTTTTTGCATGGGGAGCAGTTGGTCAAGCGAGGCCTTACGGGCCACAGCATCAGGCGCGAGGATCATTTCCCGCATGACCTGCACCCGCTCGGGCGCAAAAAACATATGTTCCGTGCGGCAAAGACCAATGCCATCAACCCCAAAACGCTGGGCAAGCCGGGCATCCGCAGGGGTGTCGGCGTTGGCACGCACCTGAAGGTCGCGCACCTCGTCAGCCCAGTTCATCAGGGTTTTGAACGGGCCGCCAAGGTTCGGCTGAGTCATGGTTGTCGCACCAGCCAGCACCTGCCCACTGGTGCCATCTACTGTGATTTGTGCTCCCGCCTCCAGCCGTCGCCCGTCAGGGCAAACCAGCACCGAATCATCCAGTCGCAGCTCTCCGGCACCTACAATGCAGGGCACGCCAAGGCCGCGCGCAATCACGGCGGCGTGGGAGGTCATCCCACCTCGCAGCGTCAGCACCCCGCTGGCCGCATGGATGCCTCGAATATCATCGGCGCCGGTTTCGACACGCACCAAAATGGCCGCCTGCCCTTGGGCCGCCATGGTCATCGCGGCTTCAGGAGTAAACACCACCCGCCCCGTAGCGGCACCGGGGCTGGCTGAAAGCCCTTTGGCCAGAATATCGCGTGCCGCGCCCTCATCAATTTGCGGGTGCAAATGGTCGCCCAGCGCATGGGGCTCTGTGCGCAAAACCGCGTCGTTTTTGGTGATAATTCCGGCTTCCGCAAGGTCTACATTTATGCGCAGAGCCGCCACGCTAGAGCGCTTGGCTGGGCTGGCATCCAGCAGCCAAAGCGCGCCGTTTTGCACTGTGAATTCAACCTGAAAAGCGTCACCAAACCCTTTTGCGAGGCGTTCACCTGCTGTGCGCAGGCCCGCCTGCACCTTGGCGGGCACGGCCTCAATGCTCAGCGGCTCCCGCGCGCCAATAATGGCATCTTGCCCTTGGGATTGCGGCAAATACCGCCCCCAAAGCCGTGCTTCGCCCGTTTTATCATCCACCGCTTGTGCCGCTCCCGCGCCGGTGACACCGCGCCCAATGCCGAGCACCATGTGTTGGATAATCAGCGCACAGCCTGCATCTTTGGGCGCGCCTTTGGCTTGCCGCAGGATTTTGGCCGAGGGCCGGTTCCACGCCCGCGCCATATGCAAAATGCAAGCTTTGAGCTGGGTCTCGGGGTCTTGCGGAAAGGCTTCGTCGGTTTCAAGTTCAAAACTCGATTTGCATCGTGCTATGCGCGCTGCGCCATCTGGCAAGTCCGAGTCAAAATCCTCTGCCTCCAGCCCCGCTACATTGGTGGCATAGGACTGGATAAAGCGACGATAGAGTAAATAGGCGGCGTCTTCCCCCACATCGGGCAAGGTGGAATCGCTGATGCCGATGTTGAGAATGGCGGTCGGGCCGCCCCATTCTGGGTTCAGGGGTGAGGCGCGCAGGGATAGAAGGCCAGTGAGGACGGCTTTAGGCAATGCAGGCACCTTGCCGGTTTTTGCAATCTGGGAGACATCATCAGCCGACAGCACCACAGCTTGAGGCACGGGCAATTTGAGAGCCGCCATTTTGGCAAGGCGACAGGCGCGGGTGCCGTGCATACGCACGTTAAGCTCGGTTTTGCCATCCAGAAAGATCATCGCCGCGGCCTTTGGTTTGGTTGCAGCGCAGCATAGGCTATGCGTTAGGTTTGGCAATGGGGAAAACCGCGCGGGCTGCGCATTTTGCCGATGGCAAAATGCGCCGTGGCCTCGGCTTCGCCTCGGTTAGGGGGCGCTGCCCCCTCGCTGCGCTCACCCCCGGAGTATTTAGGGAAGACTGATGTTGGTTAGCCGCTGATTTCGGAGAACATGGCCACCTTTTGCATAACCTCGCGGATTTCGTTGAGCAGGCAGAGGCGGTTGCGGCGGGTGATTTGGTTTTCGGCGTTGACTTGGACGTCGTCAAAGAAGGTGTAAATCGGGGCGCGGAGTGCGGCGAGGGCGGCCATGGCGGCTTCGATGTTTTCGGCTTTGAGGGCGGTTTCGATGCTTGGGGCGGCCTCGGTGAGCGCTTTGAACAGGGCCTGCTCGGCGGGGGCTTCGGCGAATTTTATGTCGGGCTGGCCCTCATAGGACACGCCGTCCTTTTTCTCCTCGGCGCGCAGAATGTTGTTGGCGCGCTTGAAGCCTTGCAGGAGGTTTTCGCCGTCATCCGTGTTGAGGAAAGCCTGTAATGCCTCGGCGCGCTTAACGAGCAGGGTGAGGTCATCATTGCCGGGCATGGCGAGGCAGGCATCGATGACATCATGCCGGATGCCTTTGTCTTTGAGGTAGACTTTGAGGCGGTCGTGGAAGAAGGAGAGGAGATTTTGGGGAGCCTCGGCCAACCAACTAATATGGCTTTGATACTCATTACTGGAATTGTCGGTGGCAATTTCCAATGCAGGCAAATCAGCTTCGAGCTGTTCACGCGTGCCAGAAAGTAAGGAGCCTCTCCAATTTGGATCTGCTAGCTTCGTTTTCGCTTCACTAACTTGGTTTCTAATATTCAACAACGCGCCAGAAAGGGCGAGTTTCCAAGGTTGGGAATTAATAGCTCTATCAAGTTGCTCAACTAGCCCGACCCTCAGATCATTCTCTAGCACCAAGCGAATAACCCCCAGCGCGGCCCGCCGCAAAGCAAATGGGTCTTTACTCCCCGTTGGTTTCTCGTCAATCGCCCAAAAGCCCGTCAGCGTATCAATCTTATCCGCCAACGCCACGGCCACCGAGGTCGGTTCGCTTGGCACATCATCGCTTGGCCCCAGCGGCTGCCAGTGTTGCTCGCAGGCGTTGGCAACCTCGGCGGGCATCCCTGCCGCCTCGGCATAATAGCGGCCCATCAGGCCTTGCAGCTCGGGGAATTCATAGACCATCTCGCTCATCAGGCCGGCCTTGCAAATCTCCGCCGCCTGCCCTGCCAGATCTGCATCGGCCCCGACCATCGGCGCAATTTCCCGCGCCAGCGCAGCAATGCGCGCCACCCGCTCGGCCTGTGTGCCGAGCTTGTTGTGGAATGTCACATTCTCAAGCTTCGCGGCCATATCCGCCAGCGGCACCCGCAGGTCATTCTCCCAGAAGAACTTCGCGTCAGACAGCCGGGCAAACAGCACCTTTTGGTTGCCCGCCAGTATCGTCGCGCCTGCGTCTGCGGTTTCCCGATTGGCCACAGTCACAAATTTCTCAATCCGGCCCGTTTTAGGATTCCGCACACTAAAAAACTTCTGGTGCTCGCGCATCGAGCTTTGCAGCACCTCTGGCGGCAGCGCAAAAAAATCCTCGGCGATGCCACCCATCAGCACCACCGGCCACTCGACCAAACCCGCGACCTCAGCCAAAAGCGCCCGATCTTCGACCACGTCCAGCCCCAGTGCAAAAGCGGCATTCGTCGCATCATGCCAAATCATATCCGCCCGCTCGGCAGGGTCCAGCATCACATAAGCCGCCTTTAGCTTAGCCTCGTAATCCTCAAAACTTGAAACGCTAAACCGCCCCGGTGCCATAAACCGATGCCCCTCTGTGCTATCGCCAACCGGAACATCTACTTGAACAGGCACAACTTCAACTTCAGTCTTCCCTAAAATACTCAAAACCGAATGGAGCGGCCGCACCCAGCGCATTTGGCTGGCACCCCAGCGCATAGACTTTGGCCATGGGAAATTGTGAACAACCTCCGAAACCACTTCGGAAAGCACCTCAGCAGCGCCTCGCCCGGGCTTTACAATTTCAACCACATAAATGTCGCCCTTTTTGTCAGCCTTCACCACAAGGTCCTCGCGGCTCACGCCCGCGCCCCGAAGGAAGCCCTCAATCGCTTTCTCCGGCGCGCCAACACGTGGGCCTTTGCGCTCTTCACGCAAGGTAGGCGAGGCCTCCAGCACGCCACACACATTCAGGCATAGCCGGCGCGGCGTGGTAAACACGGCGGCGCTTTCATAGGTAATCCCCGCTTCAACCATACCATTGGTCACCAATTTCTTGAGGTCTTCCCCCGCGCGCTTTTGCATCCGCGCCGGAATTTCCTCGCTAAACAGCTCTAGCAAATAATCCATGGTCTATTCCTGATACTTATCGTTGAGTTGCCGCCACATAAAGGCGCGCCCATCGGGGTAAACGGCGATAATCCGGTCCAGCCCGTCACGGCCATTTTTAGCCGCCATATAGGTTGTCGCCACGCCGCTTTCTACGTCAGCCGTCAGCTGCACCACGTCAAAGCATTCAAACCAGCTAGGGGGCGTTGTCGGGATGGGGTTTTCCGCCAGCGTCACGCCGTCGAATGCCGCCACGTCCACGGTAAAGCAGCCGCGCAGCTTTAGGCCGGAGCTTTCGCCGTCCAAGCCCACATAGTCTTGCACCGCCACTTCGCGGCTTTCGACACTCACCGCTTCCAGCCCGCTTACCTCGTTATAATACGCATAATATTGCGCATACCAAAGCAGCACGCCAAAAATGATCGAAAAGAGCACCAGCCCACCAGCCATGATCTTGCCGCTCATAGCATTAATCCCATATGCAAAAGCGCAGCCTGAACAGGCATCGGCAGCGCCAGAAGCGAGGGTGCAAAGGGAAATATAACTGTTATTCCGATAAGGCTCATTGTGAAACTCCGCCCGCCTCTGTTTGCACAAAAGCATCAGCACACATCTTTGTAAGCGCCCGCACCCGGCCAATATAGGCTTGGCGTTCGGTCACCGAAATCACACCACGCGCATCGAGCAGGTTAAACACATGGCTCGCCTTGATCGCTTGGTCATAGGCGGGGTGCGCCATGATGATTTTGCGGCCTGTTTTCGGGTCATCTGCGGGGTGCTCCAGAATGGCAGCGCATTCCGTCTCCGCATCCTCAAAATGTTTGAGCAACATATCTGTGTCAGCCACATCAAAATTCCAGCGGGCATATTCGGCTTCGGCCTGCTTGAAAATATCACCATAGCTCAGCGGTACTGGCGAGTCGGGGCTGTTAAAGGGCATGTCCATCACGTGGTCAATGCCCAGCACATACATCGCGAGGCGCTCGAGGCCATAGGTCAGCTCACCTGAAACCGGCTTGCAATCCATCCCTGCGACCTGCTGGAAATAGGTAAACTGCGAAACCTCCATTCCGTCACACCAGACCTCCCAACCAAGGCCCCAAGCGCCGAGCGTGGGCGACTCCCAATCATCCTCCACAAAGCGAATATCATGCAGGTCCATCTCAATGCCAATGGCTTCGAGCGAGCCGAGATAAAGCGCCTGAAGGTCCGGCGGTGAGGGCTTCAAGATCACCTGATACTGATAAAAATGCTGAAGCCGGTTCGGGTTTTCCCCATAGCGCCCATCGGTGGGGCGGCGAGATGGCTGCACATAAGCCGCCGCCCAAGGCTGGCTGCCAAGGCTGCGCAGCGTGGTGGCAGGGTGAAAGGTGCCCGCGCCCACTTCCATATCATAAGGCTGCAACATAGCGCAGCCCTTGCCAGCCCAATAGGCCTGCAAACGTAAAATGATATCCTGAAAGGATTGTGGTTTGTCCATCGGCTTTGCCCCGCGCAATTTGTTGCCCCTCAATAAGGGGTTGGGATGGGGGGGTCAATCTGGCAGTTCTGAATTTCTATGCAGGTTGCTAATTCTGTGCGCATGGCTAAAATGGCCGTATGAAACCATTTTCGCGCAATCTCCCAAAAGGCGGGTCGTATCCGGAAAAACGACCGATCCACAAAGCCGTAGGGCTGATCTTTCTTGGCGGGCTAGCCTATCTCGTTATGCGTTCTTTTCAGGAATGGGGGAGCGACGCCGCTTTGGGATACTTGTTAGCCGCTTTTAGTCTACTTGTCCTCCTCTGGCCATCACACTATTTTGCAGAGCGAAAGCTCAACGCCCTCATTGCGGACCGCCCAGACGATTCCATCTGCACTTTTGCACGCTCATTTGACCGGCGAAAAGTTGATCCTTGGGTTATTCGGGCTGTTTATAATGATTTGCAGAACATAATGAACCGAGCAGAAGGCCCGTTTCCCATTCGCGCAAGCGACAACCTCTGGAAAGACCTGTTTATCGACGAAGATGACGTTGATCTGGATATGGCTGAAATCTTGCCGCAACTAATAGGACGTTGTAGCAAAAACATGGAGGACAACCCGTATTATGGCCGTGTCCATACCGTGGAAGATTTGGTGCTATTCTTCAATGCACTGCCCTTAGATTCATCAAGCGAGTTACACAAAAACGTCGTATGAAATTAGATTTCCATGCGCCGGATAGCGGCCACCAACACCCCTAAATCCTCATCCCGCGTCCGATGGTTGGTAATATTTACCCGCACCGCCCGCTGCCCGTTTACCGTAGTGATTGACGGCACGGCCAGCCCATTTTCCTGCAAGCGCAGCACAATTTCCTCCGTCACAACATCACCATCCACATGGGCAAACACCACCACGCTTGAGGCCACGGGGGCCAGCCGCTCAAGGCTTGGCTCAGCATCAACCATCTCGGCCAGCAGCTTGGCCTGCGCGCAATTCCGGCTTATCGCCGCGCCCAGCGCCTCGGTGCCCAGCGCCGTAATTTGCGCCCAGATTTTCAGCGCGCGAAACCCGCGCGAAAGCTCGGGGCCATAATCTACCGGCCAAGGGCGGCCCGCGGCCAAGCCACGGTCACTGCTGGCCAAATAATCCGGCGTGCCTTCAAAGGCGGCCCTGTGCAGGGCCTCGTCCCGCAGCAACACAAAGCCCGCGTCATAGTTTACATGCAGCCATTTATGAAAATCAAACGCCACGCTATCGGCCCGCTCAATCCCCTTCAGCCGCGGCCGCAGCACCTCGCTCAACACCCCTGCCGCGCCAAACGCGCCATCAATATGCAGCCAAAGCCCCTCGGATTCGGCAATATCCGCCAGCGCCGAAAGATCATCAAACGCGCCCACGTTCACACTGCCCGCCGTGCCGACCAGCAAGAAAGGCGCTAGCCCCGCCGCGCGGTCAGCCGCCATCCTTTTGCGCAGAGCCGCAATGTCCATCTTAAACGCGGCATTCACCGGCACCGCCCGCAAAGCGTCAGACCCTAGCCCCAGCATATCAAACGCCCGCGCCACGCAATTATGCGCCTGATCAGAGGCATAACCCACCAGCCTATGCGCCCCAACCCCAGCAGCCCGCGCATTAATCCGTGCATCTCTTGCAGCCTTTAGCGCCACTATCGTCGCCATCGAAGTGCCACTCACCACCAGCCCGCTGGCGCCCTCAGGAAAGCCAAACATCTGCCGCACCCAGGCCACAACCTGCTTTTCCACATAGATCGCGCCATGGTCGCGCCCGCCAAGATTGGCGTTCATAGCCGCCGCCGCGATTTCGGCCAGCATTGAGGCCGCCCCGCCACTGCCATGCACCCAGCCAAAAAAGCGCGGGTGCGTGTTGCCAACGCCGTATGGCAAAAGCCGCGCCAGCTCAGCCGCAACCGCCTCGTAGCCCGCACCCCTAGTCGGCAATTCCACCTGCATTTCTGCCTGCATATCCTCCGGGAATGGCCGCCAGACCGGCCCGTCCTTTGCCCCCGCCAGCTGCGCAACAGCCCTTTCCAATAGCTCCTGAGCAACGGTCTCAAAATCTTGCCAATCAAGCGGGTCAAGATCACCAGACATAGCAAACGCCCGCTAAAATCAAGCCAGCCAGCATCAGCGCCCATGCTCGCCATAGCGCCTTCACCGCGCGCTCAATATCCGCTGGCCCCAAATCCTTCTGCCCGGCTGCATTAACAAAGCTGTCATCCGTGAGTTGCCCGTCATAAACCCGCGGGCCTGAAAGCGCCACGCCCAGCGCCCCCGCCATCGCCGCCTCTGGCCAGCCCGCATTGGGCGAGCGGTGTTGCCCCGCGTCAGCCCGCACCACACTAATCGCCTCAGCCGAGCCCGTGGCGATGGCAATCAGCCCCGCTGATATCCGCGCCGGAATATAATTCATCACATCATCCAGCCGTGCCGCCGCCCAGCCAAACTCAAGATATTTTTCGTTACGATGCCCGATCATACTATCAGCCGTGTTCACCAGCTTATAAGCCACAATCCCCGGCAGCCCTGCAACCAAAAACCAGAACACCGGTGCCACCACCCCGTCCGAAAAGTTCTCGGCCCCACTCTCAATCGCCGCCCGCGAAACCGCGCTTTCATCCAGCGCCGCCACGTCTCGCCCCACAATCATAGAAACCGCCTGCCGCCCCTCGGGCAGCCCCTGCCCCAAAGCCACACCCACAGCCGACACATGTTGCACCAGCGAGCGATGCCCCACCAGAATCGCCGCGCCCAAAATCTCAAGCACCCCAAAATCAGGCAGCTGCGCCACGCCCCAGCCCAGCCCCGTAAAGGCCAGCAGTAATCCAAGCATTGCCAACACACCCATTGTGCGCTTATAGTGGCCAGCATTCAGCGCGCCATCGAGCCAAGCAATCAAACTCCCCATTATTTGCACCGGATGTGGGATTCGAGACCATAGCCAACGGGGCTCCCCCATAAGGGAATCCAGCGCCAATGCCACACTTATAAGGACCGTGTTCAACATATTCTCTCACAATTTCGTCAAAAACATCAAAAATTTTGCATTTTTTATTAACTTGAGGGTAGCAAAATAGGGAAATGTTGAGTAGGGCAAGTAAAATTAAAATACAATGTGTTCTACCTAGTGACATTGTGCAATTTTTTTTATGCACATTAATATTTGTAAGTTTTGTTGAAAGGTTCCGTTTTGCGGGTATTAATCGCACAACATAACGCCGATTTAGGGCGGCTCTGGGCAGGGTTTCTGGAGCGAGAAGGTATAGAGATAACTTTAGTCACATCGCAAGGTGAGGCGCTGGCCAAGCTGCGCGCGCAAGACTTTGAAGCGCTGGTGTTGGAAATGGTCCTCCCGGATGGCGGGGCCATCGCCATCGCTGATTTTGCAGCTTACCGCATGCCGGACGTGCCGGTGATCACCGTTAATTCTTCCAGCTTTTTCTCTGACGGCTCCATTTTTCAACTACTGCCAAATGTGCAGTCTGTCATGCAGGCCCCCGTTGAGGGCGAAGACCTCGTCGCTATGGTTTCCCACCTCAACAGCAAGCGCAAGTGCCTGCCGAACACGCCTTAACAGTTTTTTTGTAAATACCGCTGGTCGTCAAGCCGAATCGCGATATAGTAAACTCTAAGTGTTATACGCTGGGCTATACTGGATATTAACCATTAGTGCCTATGTTTGCCCGAGGAGGACCTTTCATGGATGCATTTTTGTCAAAAGAGGTTTTGACCGGACTTGAGCGTGCGCGCAAACAGGCGCAGCGCAAGAAAAACCGGCTGCGACTGCATGTCGGAGATGAAGTCTATCCACTTCTGCGGCTTTCCGATGATGGTTTTGAGATGGACGCGGAAACGGCGCCGCATTTGCGCGGTTTTGTTGACATATATGACGGTGCCAAGCACCTCGCCAGCTGCCTGATTATCCATTCAGAGCCCGAAGGCACCATTATGCGCTATGAGTATAAGCGCCATACAAATGTGGCCGACGGCCCCGCCAAAGACTTTGCAGTCGACGAAAACGCCCCTGTGGCGCTGATCGGGCGGTCATAAACGCAGCGGGCGCAAATATTTCAGCACGGCGCGGGTGTGGCCTCGATACAAGCACGATATTCGCCGCGCCGCCAGCGTGATTATACGATTGTTGCAAAAACCAATTCAATACCGCAACAATCTTCGAATAATATCGGCCATTCCGCTTCAATCACCAAATTTTCCCACCTACTCCGCGCTAAATGTGACGCAAACACAGTCATAAATACCGGAGAATCACCATGATCGAAGCCCCATACCTCCTCTTCTTAGGAGACGCCGTAGACCCCCTCGCCGCCAAGGTTGCCCAAGGCATCCGTGATTGGCGGCCAGATTATGCCAAGGCGCAATTCCGCCTACCCGGCTGCAACGCTGATATGGGCCTGCCGGATATGACCATGGAAGAAGCCGTAGCTGCTGGCATTAAAACTGTTGTCATCGGCGTGGCTAATCGTGGCGGCCATATTTCTGACGCGTGGATCACCGCGCTTGAGTCGGCTCTTATCGCGGGCATGGACATAGCCTCGGGCCTGCATAACCTGCTTTCGGATGAAGGCGCACTGGTCGCCGCCGCCCAAATGCATGGCCGCACCTTGCATGATGTCCGCATTCCCACCGTCGCCTACCCCATCGCCAATGGCAAAAAGCGCAGCGGCAAGCGGGTGCTGGCCGTGGGCACAGATTGCTCGGTTGGCAAAATGTATACCGCCATTGCGATGGAGCGCGAAATGCACGCGCGCGATATGAAAGCCACTTTTCGGGCCACTGGCCAAACTGGCATTCTAATCACCGGCGGCGGCGTGCCGCTCGATGCTGTGATCGCTGATTTTATGGCCGGCGCGGTGGAATACCTGACGCCAAACAACGATGCTGACCACTGGGATATCATCGAGGGCCAAGGCAGCCTTTTCCACGCCAGTTATTCCGGCGTCACCATGGCGCTGATCCATGGCGGCCAGCCAGATGCCCTCATTCTGGCGCATGAGCCCACCCGCGAGCACATGCGCGGCCTGCCTGATTATTCCCTTCCCAGCATTGAGCGGCTGCGCGAAGTCGCCCTGACCATGGCGCATGTGGTCAACCCTGAGTGCTACGTCGCGGGCATATCGGTGAACACCGCCAAGCTTTCAGAAGCCGAGGCCGAGGCCTATCTAGCAGAATTGGAAGCCAAGCACGGCCTCCCCTGCGTAGACCCCTATCGCCATGGCGCGGGCCGCCTTGTGGACGCCCTCAAATGATCGTCGGCGTTGCGGAAGCCTTCCCGCTCAAAGAGGTGTTTACGATATCACGCGGCTCGCGCACCGAGTCCAAAGTGGTCAGCGTCAGCGTATCCCGCGATGGCGCTTTCGGCCGTGGCGAGTGCGTGCCCTATGCCCGCTATGGCGAGAGCATGGAAAGCGTGCTCAAACAAATTGAGGACCTGCCGCCGCGCATTACGCGTATCGACTTGCAAACGGCCCTGCCCCCCGGTGCGGCCCGCAACGCGGTTGATTGCGCACTCTGGGATTGGGAGGCCAAAAAGGCTGGAAAACGTGTTTGGGAGCTGGCTGGTTTGCCCGCCCCTGCGCCCGTAATTACAGCCTATACCCTATCACTGGACACCCCCGCAAAAATGGAGCAACAGGCCGCAAAACACGCCGCCCGTCCGCTGCTAAAAATAAAACTCGGCGGCGAAGATGACATGGCCCGCCTAGAAGCCGTGCGCAAAGGCGCGCCCGATACCCGCATTATTGTAGATGCCAACGAGGGCTGGACGCCCGAGCTTTACACCACCCTCGCCCCTGCGCTGATCCGCCTTGGCGTTGAGGTGGTAGAGCAGCCCCTGCCCGCTAGCGCCGATGATATGCTTGCCGAAATCGAGCGGCCTTTGCCGGTATGCGCCGATGAAAGCTGCCATGACCGCCAGAGCCTGCCCGCCCTTAAAGGCAAGTATGATATGGCCAATATCAAGCTGGACAAAACCGGCGGCCTAACAGAAGCGCTAGCCCTGAAGGACGCGGCCCTAGCCGAGGGCTATGCCCTAATGATCGGCTGTATGGTCGGCACTTCGCTCGCCATGGCCCCCGCCACGCTGTTGGCTCAAGGTGCGCAAATCGTTGATCTGGACGGCCCGCTGCTTTTGGCACGTGACCGCACCGCCCCTTTGCGCTATGACGAGCGCGGGGTTTACCCGCCAACCGCTGAACTATGGGGATGAGCATGAGCAGAATTGTATACGTAAACGGCGAATATTTGCCCGAGGCCGAAGCTAAAATTTCAGTCTTTGACCGTGGCTTCCTGATGGCCGATGCCGTCTATGAGGTCACCTCTGTGATCGACGGTAAAATCCTGGCCTTTGATGGCCATGCCGAACGATTGGAGCGCTCGATGTCTGAGCTGGACATGAAAGCCCCTTGCACAATTGACGAGCTGGAAGCGATTCACCGTGAAATGGTGGCGCGCAATAATCTCAGCGAGGGGCTGATTTATTTGCAGGTCACCCGTGGCATTGCCGACCGGGATTTTGTCTATCCCGATGTTGAACCCAGCCTAGTCCTCTTCACCCAATCCAAAAACGTGGTAGACTCCCCAATGGCCAAAACCGGCATGAAAGTGATATCCATCCCCGATATCCGCTGGGGTCGCCGCGATATCAAAACCGTACAATTGCTCGCGCCCTCCATGGGCAAAATGGCAGCCAAAGCAGCGGGCTGTGATGATGCATGGCTGGTCGAAGACGGTTTTGTAACCGAAGGCACATCGAATAACGCCTACATCGTGACGCAAGACGGCACGATTGTAACCCGCAATCTGGGCCATGAAATCCTCTCGGGCATTACCCGCGCCGCCGTGCTGCGCTATGCGGCTGAAGCGCAAATCAAGATCGAGGAGCGGCCCTTCACCATTGAAGAAGCTCAAAGCGCGAAAGAGGCCTTTGTGACCTCGGCCTCCACCTTTGTATGGCCTGTGGTGGAAATTGACGGCAAAACCATTGGCGATGGCAAAGCTGGCGAAATCGCCCGCCGCTTGCGCGAAATCTACCTCGAAGAAAGCCTGAAAACCGCGATTTAAAGCGCTAAAACAAAAACACGCGCCCCACAGGGGGGAGCGTGTTTACGCGAGGGGGCGTGTCGCCCCCCTTTTGCTTTGGTCTACCCGCCCCACAGCTTTTGGGTTGCGGCGCGCAGCCCGTCCACTATGCTGGTATATCCGTTAATAGCCGGCTCCAATGCGGGCATAGCGCCGGTTATCACACCGCTAAACACATAAGTCACAAGTGCCAGCACAAACAGGATCATAACGAGTAAAAAGCCTCTCCGCCTGCCTGCGCCCGGTTGCGGTCCGCTTTCAATTTCAAGCAAAGCTTCTTTCAGAGGGTTCGAGGGCGCCGCGGCAGGTGCAGGGGCTGGCGTGGGGGCCGGGACTGGCGGTTCCTCCGCCTTGGATTTTGCTAATTTTGCGAATAATCCGGTTTTTTCCGCTGGCATTTCAACTGCCGACTGGTTCGCCGGCTTATTCATCTGGGTTAGCTGCGCGCGAATAGCCGCTTCCACATCTTTTGAAGAATCCACCGGAGTTGGTTTTTGCGGTGAGGCCACTTGAGGCTTGGTCTGTCCACTCGCCATGGTCGCCAAGGGCGCTTGCGGAATATCGGCCTGAATAACATTGGATGCTTCCGGCAGATCCGGCTCCAAACGGCCTTCATTTTGCCGTGCTAAAGCCTCCATATGCTTAACAAGCATAGGGTCATCCGTGTCTGGCTCGGGGTCAAAGCTGAGGGGCTCGTCCGCATTTGGTGGTTCATCCCAGTCAAAGTCGTCGCCTTCGGACTCGCCAGCCCCATCGTCTGCGGGGGGAGCAACCACTTCTGCGGCCACATCCCCATCCCAAGGATGGAAAATCTTCTCCTCGTCTACCGCGCTGGCCCCCGTTGCGGGCGCTTCAACAAGCGGTTCAGATTCAGGCGTTACTGCGCTCGGAACCTCTTGCGGAGCCCTCGCACTATCAGAGAGCGTGCGGATCAGGTCTTTCATGCCTTTTTCGGCCTCGCCTGTCGGTAGGTTTACGTCCGGTTTCGCTGTCCGAACGATCGCAGCAACAGGGGCCAAACTGGCCGCCGCTTCACTCCAATGTGGCTTGGCAGGCTCAGGCTCAGGCTCAGGCTCAGGCTCAGGCTCAGGCTCAGGCTCAGGCTCAGGCTCAGGCTCAGGCTCAGGCTC
>JADGFD010000006.1 GCA_016744015.1 Paracoccaceae bacterium
ATCGTTTCTTCATTTGTCCGTCCTTTTGATTGGGCGGACTCTACATCAAAATGGAGGAGTTCTAGGGGCGCAGGTCAAGCGGTATCGCCTTGCGGCATGGTTATTCGTGAGCCATAGGATAAGTATGCTCCACGGAAGCAGGTGTGGCCATGCCATCATTTTTTGAGGAACCATGCTCACAAAATATGATCGGAATATTGGGCAGTACCGCCCCGATGGCCGACACCGCCACCCCCGACGGTAGGCACAAAGAATATAGCCACGCTATTAACCGGAACCAAAATGCCAAACACTCATATTTACACCCAAAGCGGCAAGCTAAGGTAGGACCGCCAAATATCTAGAAAAATCATTAAGCCCTCACATTCGAGGTTTGCACTTCTTCGGAAAAGACTTAAACAAAGCAACATGGAACGCAAAACAAAATTTCGTCATTACATTGAAGCCGTGCTGATTTATGCATTGCCGTGGGCCCTGCGACCACTGCCGTTTAAGTGGCGCATTTCTATTGGCGGGGCTGTTATCGGCTTCGCGGTGCGCACTGTGCCAATCCTTCGGCGGCGGATTGACCGGAATTTGGATTTGGTTTTCCCTGAGCTACCCGATAAAAAAGGCCTGATCAAGCGTATAAGCCGGCATATTGGCCGAGGGTATATGGTGGTGTTTTATAGCAAAGACTACAACAAAAACCTGAGGGACGTGACAATGGCCCCCGAGGCGTTTTCGGAAATCCGAGCCGCGCAGGATAAAGGGCAGCCGGTTATCTTGGTTTCAGGGCATTTTGGCCAGTGGGAAGCTGTTCGGGTCATGCTGGCGAGAGCGGGCATGCCGAGCGCCTCAATTTATCGCGAATCTGCAAACCCGTTTTTTGAGCGCCACTTTGTTAAGGCCATGTCTATTGGCAGCACTGGGCTGTTTCGAACCGGCCTTAAAGGCACGCGCAACATGATGAAGCATCTCCGAGCTGGCGGGATTATTACTGTATTGCTAGATCAGCGGGTAGATGAAGGTAAGCCATTGAACTTTATGGGCATT
This sequence comes from Paracoccaceae bacterium, assembly GCA_016744015.1. GTDB lineage: Bacteria > Pseudomonadota > Alphaproteobacteria > Rhodobacterales > Rhodobacteraceae > UBA3077. Next base: position 1,036 of record JADGFD010000006.1, read on the forward strand.
CCGGCCCTAAGCTCACCCGTAATGGCAGAACTGGCCGTGAAAACAGGGGCTCTTATTATCCCCACTTACGCATGGCTTGATGATCAAGGCAAGGTTCACATCAACCTTGATCCCCCCTTAGAGCACGAAGACCCTATCGCAATGACTCAAAAAATAAATGATAGTCTGAGCGCTCAAGTCCGGGCCCATCCTGAGCAATGGTATTGGTTGCATAACCGCTGGGCGCGGCCTGATCTTCTCGATCAGGAATAGGCAACACCCCTCACGAATTACAATTTTCCGTTTATTAACCTAGGTTAGTAAACATGCAAATCCATATTTTCCCATTAAAATCAATGAGATAATTCTGACTGAACATTCTAGCTCACTCAAAAACTCAACCACCATCACCAAGCCGCTTTCGTAGCTCATTCTTTTGCACTTTTCCCATTGTGTTGCGCGGCAGCGCATCCACAAACCTGATATCACTCGGGCATTTATAGCGCGCCAGATTTCGCCCAGCCGCGTCGATAAGCGCGGTTTTGCTTGTTTTAGATTTCAAAACAACCACGGCCACCACCCGCTCGCCAAGATCTTCATCCGACATGCCGATCACAGCCGATTCAAGCACCTCTGGAAGAGCATCCATGACCTCCTCCACCTCTTTGGGGTAAATATTAAACCCACCGGAAATGATCAGGTCTTTACCTCGCCCCACGATGGTCAGATAGCCATCGGCATCCATTTGCCCAAGGTCACCGGTCATAAACCAGCCATCGGGGCGTAGTTCCTCAGCGGTTTTTTCGGGCATATTCCAATAGCCGGAAAACAGGTTATCCCCGCGCACCTCGATCACGCCGATCTCGCCTTCAGGCGCATCAATCCGTAGCTCAACACCCGGAAGCGGCAGGCCGACGGTGCCCGCGCGGCGCTCTCCATCATAGGGGTTTGAGCTGTTCATATTGGTTTCGGTCATGCCGTAACGCTCCAAAATGGTGTGGCCCGTGCGGTCATGCCATTCTTGGTGTGTGCTGGCCAGCAAAGGGGCAGAACCGGAGATAAAAAGCCTCATATTGGTGGCGGCGAGCGCAAGCCCCCCGGCCTTAAGCAGGCGGGTATAAAAGGTGGGCACACCCATGAGCGCAGTCGCCGTCGGCATCGCCTCCAGAATGCGCTCCACGCTGAATTTGGGCATAAATTCAATAGAGGCACCTGCCATTAAGGCGATATTTGTTGCCACAAAAAGCCCGTGGGTGTGAAACACCGGCAGCGCGTGAATAAGCACATCCTCTGCCGTGAAATGCCATGCCAATTTAAGGGTTTGGGCATTGCTGGCCAGCGCGCGGTGGCTCAGCATAGCCCCCTTTGAACGCCCCGTAGTGCCTGAAGTATAAAGGATGGCGGCGAGGTCTTCCGGCCCGCGCGGCACGGGTTTGAAGCCCGAGCGTCCCGCGGCTGCCAGAGCCTCTAGCGTGGTTGCTCGCGACACCGGCCAGCCCTCAGGATGAGGGGTTACGAACACGCTTGGGGTAGCGTCTTCAAGAAAGTAAAGCGTCTCAGAGCGGGTATAGGCGGGGTTGAGCGGCACAAGAATGCCACCCGCCAAGACCGTGGCCAGATAAAGCTGGAGCGCTTCAACGGACTTTTCAACCTGCATCACCACGCGGTCTCCGGGGGTGATCTCCAGCGCGGCTGCCAGGCGCTCGGCCCCTTGCCAAAAGGCGCCATATGTTAACGGGTGTGGCCCGCAGATGAAGGGCTGGTCTGGCCGCATATTAGCGCGTAGCGCGTGGGCGAGGTGGTTTTCGGTGCTTGTCATTTAGGGTTAATCGGGCGGGTGTTTACACTGAGTATGCGCTCAAGGCTGCGAGCAGCGGCCAAAAGCTTGGCCTCGCCGCGATTGGGGCCGATCAGTTGGATCCCCATAGGCATGCCATTTGGCAGTTCGCCAACGGGCAGCGAAAGCGCCGGCAGGCCCGTGAGCGTTGCGAGGTTGGAAAAGCCAAGCCAATCCAGATAATCGCGGGATGTAACACCGTTGACCATCGGCGGAAATTCGATTTCCCGTTTGAGCGGGCCAAGGCCGACCACAGGGCAGGCTAGGATATCAAAATGCGTGAGCAGTTTGGCCGCATCGGTGTAGAGCCGAGCGCGCGTGAGGTTGGCATTGGCAAGGTCATTGGCTGTGAGCGCCTCGGCATCTGCGGCGTTGCCTTGGATCGTAGCTTTAAAATGGCGGGTTACCCTTTCAGGGAGGCTGAGTGCCGTGGTGGCAAAACCAAGGGCACGAATGGCGCGGAAGGCTTGGTCCAGATTGGCCGTGTTGAGGGTAACCTCTTCGACAGTGCAGCCGGATTTTGCAGCTTGATGCAGAGCGTTGGCGAGGATTTCCGACACATCAGGTTCCACGGGGGCGTGGCCGCAAAGATCTGGCATGTAGCCGATGCGGATGGTTTCGGGGGCGGTTTCGACTTCGGTAAGAAAACTGGTTTCGGGCGCGGGGAAGCCGATGGGGCTTTCAACGCCCTGCATGGCATCAAGGAAAAGTGCACAATCGGCCACGTTGCGGGCCATGGGGCCTTGCACGCCAAGGGTGTCAAACACCGTGCCGCTGCCCCCTGCCCGCCCGGGGCTGGGGCGCAGGCCCACCACATTGCAATAAGCGGCGGGCGTGCGCAGTGAGCCGCCGTAATCAGAACCGTGGCTAAGCCACACCTGCCCTGTGGCAAGGCCAGAGGCGGCCCCGCCGGATGAGCCGCCGGCGTTGAGCGCGAGGTTATGGGGGTTTCCGGTGGGGCCAAAAACCTCGTTAAAGGTGTTGGCCCCTGCCCCCATTTCGGGGGTGTTGGTTTTGCCAACCACCAGCGCGCCGTTTTGCTCCATGGCGAGCACAAGGGGGTCGGATTCATTGGGGACGTGATCTTTGAAGCCAAGCGTGCCGTAGGTGGTGCGGACGTTTTCAACATCCGTGAGGTCCTTAACCCCAATGGGGATGCCGCAAAGAAGCGTGTCAGGCTTAATACGCGCACGGGCGCGGGGGAAGCATTGTGTGACCATGGCGTTTTGCCGTGGTTCAGTTTGCCCTATGCGAGTTTCGGAGGCGTCGAGCAGGTCTTGCGGGGAGATTTCGCCGAATTTCAGCAGAGCGCGGACCTCAACAGCCGTGAGGGCGCAAAGGGCGGGGCCTGTAAAATTAGCCATATTTTTGCTGCCATGTGGGCTGTAAATCACCGTCCTCGGGGGTGGCTTCAAAGATGGCACGGGCAATGGCGCGTGAAAGGCACAGCGCCGCGGCGTGACCAATCATGAGTGGGTCCACCACGGCATCTTTTATCGGAATTTCTCCTGTGGCGGCGGCGAAAATCAGGTCGCCGTCTACGGGGGTGTGGCTGGGCAGCATGGCCCTCGCCATACCGTCTTGCGCGACCGTCGCCATGCGGGTGGCTTGGGCTTTGTCCATAACCGCATCAGTGGCGACAATGGCGATGGTGGTGTTGCCCTTTTCAGAAAACCCACTCATTTTTGTGTGGCTGGGCAGGGCCAAAGGGTCACCCATCGGAGCGGGGCCGAGGCCGCCAAACTCGGTATCGACCTCCCATGGGGCGGCCCAGAAATGGCCGCTATCATGGGTGACAGTGCCAAAGGAATTGACGGCAACGAGCGCGCCAACGGTGTGGCCACTGTTGAGCACGATGGAGGCAGAGCCAAGGCCACCCTTAAAGGTACCCGTGGTGGCACCGCAGCCAGCACCAACGCTACCGAGGTTAAAATCAACTGATCGGGCTTCAAAGGCGCGGGTTCCGAGGGCGTGATAGGGGTTTTTCTTCCAGTCCTTTTGCCCGCCATTGGTGAGATCAAACAATATGGCAGACGGCACCAACGGGATGATAGCCTCACCAACCACAAAACCGCGACCTTGAGCGCGCAGGGCATCTACCACCCCACTAGCAGCATCTAGGCCAAAAGCAGAGCCGCCAGATAGCGTAAAAGCATCCACCTGCTGCACCAGTTTATCAGGCGCGAGCATATCTGTATCGCGGGTGCCGGGGGCACCGCCCATAACCGAAACCGCCGCCGTGAAGGGCTTATCCCCAACCAGCACGGTGCTGCCGGATTTTAAGGTTTTATCGCTGGCATTACCAACGTAAAGCCCCTGCACATCGGTAATGAGATTGCGCGCGCCGGGTTTCATATGCAGCGGCCTCCGTCAACTTCCATGGCAACGCCGGTGATCATACTGGCCTCATCCGAGCACAGAAAACAGGCGGCGTTGGCCATGTCTTCAGGGGTGGAAAAGCGGCCGAGCGGGATGGTGGAGATGAATTTGGCGCGAATTTCGGGGGTATCTGCGCCCATGAAGCTTTGCAGCAGTGGGGTATCTCCAGCGACCGGATTAATGGCGTTTACGCGGATGCCAAAGGGGGCGAGCTCAATTGCCATGGCTTTAGTCGCGGTAATCATCCAACCCTTGGAGGCGTTATACCAGTTGAGATTCGGGCGGGGGGAGACGCCCGCGGTGGACGCGACATTGAGGATCACCCCCGCCTCGGCCTCTTTCATCATTGGCACAATGGTTTTGGCGGCAAGAAAAACCGACTTGGCGTTGACAGCCATAACGCGGTCAAACTCGTCCTCGGAGACTTCATTCATCGGCTGCGGCAAGTGGGTAATGCCGGCGTTATTCACCAGAATATCGACACCATCGAAGGTGTCTCGCACCCGCGCGGCCAGCGCCTGCCAGTCTTCAAGCTTTGAAACATCGGCTTGAAAAGCCATACCATCGTAAAGATCGGCGACGCGCTTGGCGGCGGCGTGGTCGATATCCACCACGATCACCATCGCGCCTTCTTCATAGAATTTCTTGACGATCCCCTCGCCAAAGCCGGAGCCACCACCGGTGACAATCGCTGTTTTTCGTGCAAGGCGCATGGGGTTTCCTTTTGCTGAGTTTTGCACAATATGCGAGCAAAAGGGCGTTAGCTCAAGCCCGTATCTTTACTTGTGTTTGAGCAGGCTCCACAAACATGAAGAATGTGCGTAAATCGAGCGATAGCCAGGTTTCACGGCCTTTGGTTTTACGCTTAAGCAGGCGACCTTGGTCAAGCTTACGCAGGTGAAAGCTGAGGGTGGAGGGGGTGAGATTGCTCTGCTTGAGCAGGCTATGGAACGGCACACCTTTGGGGCCGGTCTCCTTAAGTATTTCAAAAATCATCTGCCGGCGAGGGTGGCCCAAAGCATCAAAAAAATCGGCCATAGATCGGTGCTTAGGTGTTGGTTTCATTGCTTAATACTCCTGTCTGATTGACTTCACTAAACCAGTTTAGTGAAGTCAGATTAATGCCAGGTTAATTGCAGCAAAAACATCGAAATATCAGGTGTAGTGATTACGTAAAAAAGCTTTTCTTCGCCTGGCCAGCTCACGATGCAGCGCGTCTTTGCTCACGCCAATTTCGTCTGCCACATGGTGCCATGTGCCCCGTGCAGGAAGCCACCACGGGCCATGCCGTTAACCGCTCGGCCACTGTTTTGAGCACCAATATCCCGGCACGCTTGCGCGCAATGCGCATTTCATCCGCCAAATGGCGGGCACAAGCCATAAGTTTCGACGGCTTAATCGCGATAGCGGCACAATGGGCGCATTCAGACAAAACCGATGCTTCTGCCAGCACGGCTTGTGAGCTGGCTCTTTGGAGCACAACCATGCCGCCATTTTCCTGAAAGCGAACCAAATGCACCAAGCCAGACATAACCTGCCACCTCCGCATCCATATCAAAGACCAATTCCTGGGCGGATAAATGCAGTTTTCTGTGACGAATGGCCGGTATGGATGCGCCAAGCACGCCTTTTGTTGAGGGCGGGCAATCTGCTTTTATGGCCATTGCCTAAATCGTGGTCGCGCTGCAAGCTGACCCACAACAGAGTGGTCGCAGGTCAATATCGACAGGCTGCGAGACCACCTGCGGGCATGATGGACAGCACAAGTGACTGGGCATATAGCAGAGAATGGTGCTGCGCGTTACGGTGTTTGAGGCCTCTGATCTGGCGATGCTCAAAGGCCTCGGGTTTTCCGGCATTATGGCGTCGGGCATACACCACTAAACCCACCACAGGGCGATAGTAACTGGCGTAGACCCGCATGCGCACTAGGCATAGCTAACGATCTCGAATTCGATATTGTCATGGTCGTGGAAGTAAAACCTACGACCTGGCTCATAATCACCGTGGTTTGAGGTTTTCAGGCCCGCGGCCAGCACGCGGGCCTCGACCACATCAAGGTCATCAACCACCATTGCCACGTGGTTTAAGCCGCCGCGAATATCGTAGCTCACCGCCGTGGCTTCTGTGGTTTTGGGCGGGGTGTAAAAAGCGAGGTAATCATCTGCATCCCCTACATGGATGGTATAGCCTCCGTGAATTGACGCCCCCTCCCAGCGGATTTTCCAGCCAAAAAGCGTGTCCATCAAGGCCGCCGATCTTTGCGGGTTGCTCACGGTAATGTTCACATGTTCAAGTCTTGCCATTTTCTTATCCTTTCAATTACCCCGCTTATTACGGGTTGATTTCTTAAGGCTAATCCCTCAACCTAACTTTAGGTCAAGAGGTTTTTATGCAAAAGACAATTTCTATCGGATACCTTGCGCGACGCACTGGCGTGGCGGTATCTGCCATTCGGTATTACGAGGGCCAAGGGCTGCTTTTCCCCGAGCGCAATGCGGGCGGGCAGCGGCGGTTTCTCAAGGCCGATATTCGGCGACTGAGCTTTATTTTGATCGCCCAAAAATTTGGCTTTACCCTGCCGCAAATAGCTGAAACCCTTGGCTCTTTGCCCGAGGGGCGCACGCCAACCAAAGCGGATTGGGCGAGGATTAGCGCCACGTTCAGCACCGCCCTTGATGCCAAAATCAACACGCTCACCACCCTGCGCGATAACCTAGACGGCTGCATTGGCTGCGGCTGCCTGAGCCTTGATAAGTGCAAGCTTTACAATGCAGATGACCGCGCCGCCAAGCTCGGCGCCGGGCCGCGGTATTTAATGGGGGACAGGCCTGACAGCGCGTAACCAGCACTGCCAAGCTCGGCTCAAGTTTCAGCTATGAGTGAACTAACATCAATAACCGTGCCGTCCGGATCTCTCGTCAGCATCCTGCGTTGGCCATAAGCTGTATCGGTGGGCGGCTCAATTATGGTCGCCCCCAGAGTTTTTGCCTTGGCAAATACCACCTCTACATCTTCAACAACAAAGGTCTGCATCACACCTGCTGGCGGATTTCTGATTTCAGCAGGCACTATCTGATTTTCCCGCGCCAATATCCCGAATTCGAGACCGGGGCAATCCGCATGCGTTAGAATAACAAACCAGTCGGAATCAAAATGGCGAATCATGCCTAGAAGATCTTGGTAAAAGCGCGCGGTTTTATCCACATTTTCGCTCAGGATATTTGTGAAGGCTCTTTGCATATTGGGTCCTAAATCTGGCAAAATATACCCTTATTATACCTGTTTAGGCTGCCATGTCGAGTTCCTGTCGGTTAGATAAACCCTAATCCAATGCCCAGTCCACTTCAGAAATCCCAACAAAGCGGGCAAAACGGCAAAGCTCACGATCAAGCTTTGCGTGCCGTGCGTCTCCCCATTTCACACCTGCCTCCGGCCAAAACCCTGTTACCGAAAGCAGGCCGGTTTTCCGGTCGGCCTTTAGCTCAACCCGCCCCACAAACCGCGCACCTTCCAGCAGCGGATACACGTAATACCCCCAGCGCCGTTTGGCTTTAGGAACAAACATCTCGTTGCGATATTCAAAGCCGAACAGACGCTCAAGGCGGGTGCGGTCTCGAATGGCGGGGTCAAACGGGTTGAGGATGCGCAGGCGAGATGAAGGCTTGGGGGCGGTTTGGAGATTGGGCGCGACATATGTGCGGCTGAGGCTGCCGTCGGCGGCCTCAAGCTCAATCTCGGGGGTGCCTTCAGCCCAAGCGCGGGCCTCTTTTGTGCTGACGGCATCCCAGAATTTGGCGATTTCATTGGCGGTGGCAAAGCCGAGGCGGTTAAGCGCCTCAGTGCAAAGCCAGTTAATTTGCTCTTTGTCGGAGCGGTGATCTGTGTGTAGGTGCGCCGGAAAAACCCGCTCGGGGGTATCGTAGAATTTGATGAATTTTTCGCGGTGGGAGGTCGTGAGTTCGCCCGCATACCACATTTTATCCAGCGCTATTTTGTGTGGTGGCAGGGCCCATGTTTTGCTTTTAGCATCAAGCTCGCTACTAAAAGCATGAGTTGAAAGTGGGCCCTCGGCCTCAATACGGGCTATGATATCGCGAATGCTGTGCTGTCCGGCCTTAGAAGCAAACCACTCACTTTTGGCCACATATTTCCCCATGCGGGTAAATTGCCGCCGCCACATCGGCAGGGTTTGCATCGGGATGAGGCTGGCATCATGGGTGTAATGCTCGAAGAGCTGGCGATTGCGCAGCATGGGCCAAAGGTGCTTTTCACGGTAGTTCTGGTTGCGGGACCAGAGGATATGGTGATGTGCACGAGTGACGTTACGGACGGAATCTATTTGCACAAAGCCAAGGGCATTGATGATGGACATCACATCCAGCGGACCCGTGGGCGCGCCACTCAGGCCGTGGTTATGCAGCCACAGCCTGCGGGCCTCAAGGTTGGAGAGCCTCATTTAACCATGATGCGCAGCTACGGTTTTGAGGGTGGAAAAGCCGTAAAGCGCCTCAAAACCCTTTTCGCGGCCATGGCCCGATTTACCAACCCCGCCGAAGGGCAGCTCTACGCCGCCGCCCGCGCCGTAATTGTTGATAAACACCTGCCCTGCCCGCAGCTTTTTGGCCATGCGCATTTGGCGTGCGCCGTCACGCGTCCAGATAGACGCGACGAGGCCATAGGCGGTGCCGTTGGCAATCCGCAGGGCGTCACCTTCATCCTCAAACGGGATAATGGCTTGAACGGGGCCGAATATTTCGGCTTGGGCGAGAGGGTCATCGGGGGAAATGCCGCCGTAAAGCGTGGGGGCAAAATAGTGGCCGCCTTTTGGCAGGCCCTCGGCAAGCTGGGCTTGGGCAAGGATATTTTTGGGCTTGGCGGCTTTCACAAAGCCCTCGACAATATCCTTTTGGCGGGCGGAGATCAGCGGGCCGATGTCGAGGTCTGCCTCGGCGGGGCCAACCACAAGCTCTTTGTAACGGATGGCCATCATGGCGCTTAGTTTTTCATAAATGCCGCGCTGCATGAGGATACGGCTGGAGGCGGAACAGGTTTGCCCAGCGTTTTGGATGCCGGCGTTTACGAGAAACGGCAGCGCCGCTTCAAGGTCGGCATCGTCAAACACGATTTGCGGAGATTTTCCGCCGAGCTCAAGCGTAACAGGAATGACATTGCGGGCGGCGGCAGCTTGGATGAGTTCGCCAGTGGCGACCGAGCCGGTGAAGCTGATATGGTGAATGCCCGTGTGGTTACTGAGCGCGGCACCGGCCTCGGCCCCGAGGCCGGGCACGATGTTCAAAGCACCCGCAGGCAGGCCTGCTTCGGTGGCAATCGCGCCAAATGCGAGGGCGGTGAGGCAAGCCTCTTCGGCGGGTTTTAGCACGGTGGCATTGCCCATGGCGAGGGCGGCGCCTACGGAGCGGCCAATGATTTGCATCGGGTAATTCCATGGGACAATATGACCGGTTACGCCGTGCGGCTCGCGTAGGGTGTAGACGGTGTAGCCGTCAAGGTAAGGGATAGTTTCGCCGTGGATTTTATCACAGGCGCCGCCGTAAAATTCGAGATAGCGGGCCAAAGCCACGGCGTCTGCCCGCGCCTGCTTTAGCGGTTTGCCCACGTCTGCGGCCTCCAAAGCGGCCAGCTCATCAACCCGTTCAAGAACGGCGGAGGCCATACGTTGCAGCACACGCCCACGGTCGACCGCCGCCATGGCACCCCACGCGCCGTTAAGCGCGGCTTCGGCGGCCTGCACGGCGGCATCCACATCGGGCTTTTGGCCACGGGCAATGCGGGCGAGCTCTTCGCCGGTGGAAGGATTTTCCAAGCGCAACGTCTCGCCACCAAGGGGCGAAACCCATTCACCGCCGATCAGGCATTTACTGGTATCAAACCATGTTTCACTCATTGCATTAAGTCCTCTAGGCTGGGCGCGGCGGCTAAGAGCGCGCGGGTGTATGTGTGTTGCGGGGTCTGGAAGATGGCTTCGGTTGCGCCCTCCTCCACTATTTCACCGGATTTCATAACCATAACACGGTCGGTTATGGCGCGCACAACTGAAAGATCGTGGCTGATGAAAAGGTAGGACAGGCCGAGCTTATCGGAGAGTTCGGCAAGCAGGTCAAGAATTTGGGCGCGGATGGAAACATCCAGCGCGGAAACGGCTTCATCAAGGATGATCAGCTCGGGCTTGATGATAAGGGCGCGGGCAATGGCGATGCGCTGGCGCTGGCCACCAGAAAACTCGTGGATGTATTTATCGGCGTCATCGGCGTGCATACCGACAGCCGTAAGCGCCTCAGAAATAGCCGTTTTGCGGGTCGTGCCTTTGGGTGGATTTTCGAGCAGGTGAAACGGCTCGCTGACCAGCCGCGCGACTTTGTGGCGGGGGTTAAAGCTGCCGTAAGGGTCTTGGAACACAACCTGCATATTGCGGCGCAGGGTGCGGGGGACGGTATGCCCGGCTTTTACTTCCACGCCGTTAATGCTGATGCTGCCACCCTGAATGCCCTCCAAGCCCAGAATGGCGCGGGTGAGGGTTGACTTGCCACAGCCGGATTCACCAACGAGGCCGAGGCTTTCGCCCTTGTTGAGGGTGAAGCTGACGCCGTTTACCGCACGGAATTTCGGCACGGGGCCAAAGAGGGATTTGCGCGGAAGGGTGTAGTCTCGGATCAGTTTTTTGACCTTTAGGATGGGGGTATCCAGCGGCTGCGCTTCGCGGTCTGGCTTGTGGCTGGAAGCCTCAAACAGGGCCTTGGTATAGGGATGCTGCATGTGCTTGAAAATATGTGCCGTGGCCCCCTGCTCTACCACTTCACCTTTGCGCATAATCACAATGTGGTCTGCCACATCTGCCACCACGCCAAGGTCGTGGCTGATCAAAAGCAGGCCCATGCCATCCTCCTGCACGAGGCGTTTAAGGAGATCCATGATTTGAGCTTGGGTCGTGACATCAAGCGCCGTTGTCGGCTCGTCAGCTATGAGCAGCTTGGGGCGGAGCGCAATGGCCATGGCGATAACAACGCGCTGGCGCTGGCCACCGGACAGCTCGTGCGGGTAGCGAGAAAGCGGGAATTGCGCCTCGGGCAGGCCAACGCGGTTAAGGGTTTCGCGGGCGATTTTGAGCGCCTCGGGCTTGCTGGCGGCGCCGTGGATAAGCACCGTTTCAGCGACTTGTGCGCCGATGGTTTGCACGGGATTAAGGGCCGTCATTGGTTCTTGAAACACCATGCCGATATCACGCCCACGCATTTGGCAGAGCGTTGGTTCATCGAGGACAAGCATATTGTGGCCGTTGAACTGCACGTCGCCTTTGGTGCGGGAGCCGCGCGGAAGGAGCTGATTAACGCAGTAAGCGGTCATGGATTTTCCGGAGCCGGATTCACCGATCACGGCGGTGATCTGGCCAGCGTCTACGCTAAGCGACACCTCATGCAGGATTTTGGCTGCGCCAATGCCGAGCTTAAGCCCGTTGATCTCTAACAGGCTCATTGGCGGTCCCGCCGGAGCTTTGGGTCGAACAGGTCTCGCAGGGCGTCCCCCATCAGGTTGAGGCCGAGAACCGTAAGCACAATGGCGAGGCCGGGGAACAGCGCGAGGTGGGGGGCGAAGCTGACCATGGTTTGGCTGTCGGCCAGCATCCGGCCCCAGCTGGGGATGGGGGGCTGCGCGCCGAGGCCAATGTAGGAGAGGGCTGCTTCGGCGAGGATGCCGAGGCTGAACTGGATCGTGCCTTGCACGATGAGCAGGTTGGTGATGTTGGGGAGGATGTGCTCGAAGGAAATGCGGATGCGGGATTTACCGGAAACACGGGCGGCGAGCACAAAATCGCGCGTCCAGAGGGAAAGCGCGCCGCCGCGAGAGAGGCGGGCAAACACCGGAATGTTGAAGATGCCGATGGCGATAATGGCGTTGATGGCGGAAGGGCCGAAAACGGCGGTGATGAGGATGGCGATAAGCAGCGCGGGGAAGGCGAAGATGAGGTCATTTCCGCGCATAATGAATTCGTCTAGCAGCGAGCCTTTACGGGCAGCGGCAGCGAGGCCGAGGGGCACGCCGAGCAGCACACCGATGCCGACGGCCACAATGGCCACGGCGATGGAGGTGCGGGCGCCGACCATGATCATGGAGAAAATGTCACGGCCCAAATGGTCTGTGCCAAACCAGTTGGTGGCGTCTGGGGAGTGGAGCTTGTTGACGATGTCTACGCCGTCCACTGTGTAGGGGGTCCAGAAAAAGGACACCAGCGCGGCGGCGACAAAGGTGAAGGCCATGATGAAGCCGATGGAAAAGCCCGGCATTTTGAAGGCACGTTTCATGCGCGCCTCCTGAGGCGGGGGTCAACCAGCGCGTAGGTGATATCAACCAGAAACGTTACGAGGATAACGGCGAAAACCAGGAGCATGACAACGCTTTCAACGACGATAAGGTCACGCTGGGTGATGGCGGTGAAGATCATGCTGCCGAGGCCGGGGAGGAAGAAGATTTTTTCGATGATGATAGCGCCTGCGAGGAGGAATGAAAACTGGAGGCCGATAATGGTGAGGACGGGGATCATGGCATTGCGGAGCGCATGGTGGACCATGGCCCCGCGCGCGGTGCGGCCCTTGGCGCGGGCGGTGCGCATGAAATCCTCGGAGAGGGTATCGAGGAGTGACGAACGCATGACGCGGGCGAGGATGGAGGCTTGCGGGAGGGCTAATACGAATGCCGGAAGGGTGAGGGCTTTTAGGGCTGCGAGTGGGTCGTCCCAGCCGGGGAAGCCGCCAGCGGAGAAGAGGCCGTATTTGATTGCGAGAATGCTGACCATAAGCATGGCAAACCAGAAGTTCGGGATGGCCACGCCGAGCTGGGTGCCGCCCATCACCAGCCAATCAGCCCAAGAGCCGCGCTTGGCGGCGGCGATAATGCCGATGGGGAAAGCAATGGCGGTGGAGAGCAGCAGTGCATAAAGCGCCAGCGGCAGCGACACCCACACCCTGCCCTGCACCATTTCTGAAACCGGCACGCGGTAGGTATAGGAGATGCCAAAATCCCCTTGCAGCAGGCCCGAGGCCCAAAGCCAGTAACGCGCCAAAAGGCCTTGATCGAGGCCCATTTGGGTGCGCAGGGCATCCACCGCGTCTTGCGTGGCGTTGATACCGAGCATCAGGCGGGCGGGGTCTCCGGGAATGATTTCAACCACAAAAAAGATCGCCACAGAGGCGGCGATGAGGGAGAGGCCGAGCGAGAGCAGGCGCTTTAGGGTGAAGATTAGCATGGGAGGTTAGGCATTGGGGCGAGGCCTCCGGTAAGCGATGCGCCAGATGGTGAGGGCGACCGTGGCTCCGACAAGCGCTATCAAAGCAGATCTCTGGGCTGCGACGGACCAACCGTAAAGTGTCAACTCACCGTCAATCCATTCAAACCCGCCGTTTGAATGGATACTTTTCCCTTCATTTTTACCCGTTAAAAACTCTGTGTTTAGCATAAGGACCACTACAAATGGGATGGAGAACCCCAATAATACGCTGCTCAACCATGTTCTAAATCCAAACCAGTTTGCAAATATCAAAAATGGAGTGAAAAAAATGAGCAATGCAGCGCTGACATAGATTAACGTATCAACAAGCTCACCCGTTAAATATTGTGCGATTTCTAGGGGGGTATCAAATACCCCTACCAAAAAGGGCACATCCATTAGAAGGATGCAGAATGCTCCGACGACCGCGCCGCCCACAAGGGCGACCAGCGCCCTGCGCCACGTGGTTTGCAGCGTGTAATCCCTAAACATTATCAGCAGGCCTCCGGTAGGCGATGCGCCAGATGGTGAAGGCGGTGGCGAGGCTGGCGAGGGGTATGACGATAAACGGATAGGCATACACCCAAATTCCCATGGATTTTATGCTGCTGGTAAAACTTATCCCGTCAGCTATGACGACTAGTGCCATAAAAATGACGATGGATAAGGACAGCACAAACGCAATAAGGAGGGCGCTTGCCCGCGTTCGAAACCCCAGCCTATGCGCCACAAACCAAATTGGGATGCCCGCCAGAACGAGCGTTATACTAACGTAATACAAATTATAGACGTAAGCCGCTATCCAAAACTCTATGATTTCGGCGTTGTCGCGCTTCCAAACCGCCCACTGCCCCGGCAGATATAGCGCCGTAACGCCAACGGCTCCCACAAGGGCGCCGCATGCAAGGGCGACCAGCGCCCTGCCCCAAGTCGTTTGCAGCGTGTAATCCTTGAACATCCGTTTTTCCGATACATCCGGCCTAAGGCCCCGCGCCGTTAAGCGCGGGGCCGTTGATTTAGTCTACCCAGTAGGCCTCGGCAAGGTTGCTGCCTTGGGTGGGGGCGTTTTCCCAGAGGCCGCGGATATTGGCATTGGCCACACCGGTTTTGGCGAGCTGGAACAGGTAGCCGTTGACATAATCATCAGAGATCATCTGTTGGGCAGCTTGCAGGATTTGGGTGCGCGCGGCAGGGTCTGTCGCCGCGTTCAAATCATCCATCAGGGCTTGGAAGGCGGTGCTGTCATACTGGAAATAGTATTCGGGATTGGCATAAATCCCGATATCCATTGGCTCGGTGTGGCTGACGATGGTTAGGCCAAAATCTTTGCCTTTGAAGACTTCTTCCAGCCACTGGCCCCATTCAAGGTTGGTGACCTCGGTTTGGATGCCAACTTCACGGAGTTGGGCAGCGATGATCTCTCCGCCGCGGCGCGCATAGGAGGGCGGTGGCAGCTTGAGGGTGGTGGTGAAGCCGTCCGCAAAGCCCGCTTCGGCCAGCAGGGTGCGGGCCATGTCTGGGTCGTAGCTGCTCTGGCCCGTTAGGTCCATATACGCCTGATTATGCGGGGCGAAGTGGGTGCCGATGGGGGTGCCGTAGCCAAACATCGCGCCGTCAATGATCGCATTGCGGTCAATGGCATGGGCCAGCGCTTCACGCACCTTTGGGTTATCAAACGGGGGCATTTTGTTGTTGGTGGAGAGGATGGTTTCGCCCTCGGTCGAGCCAACGATTACGGTAAAGCGCGGGTCGGCATCAAATTGCGGCAGGTTTTCGGGTGCCGGAAATACTGGGAACGCGTCTACATCGCCTGCCATAACCGCGTTGAAGGCCGCTGTGGGGTCGGAGATGTATTTGATGGTGACGGATTCGAGCTTGGCCGCTTCGCCCCAATAGGCCTCGTTGCGGCTCATCGTAATGCTGTCACCCTGCACCCAGTTAGTGAAGGTGAAAGCGCCAGTGCCGTTGGGGGCGGTTTTGAGCGCCTCTACGTCGTCGCCTTCATTCAGCACCACGGCATCACCCCAAGCCATGTTAAACAGGAAGTTACCCGTGGGGGTGGAGAGCGTAACCACAACAGTCGTGTCGTCGGTTGCCCTTACATCTGCGATATTTTCAAACAGGGTTTTTTGCGCATTCACACTATCTTCAGCGCGGGCGCGGTTAAGGGACCACACCACGTCAGAGGCGGTCATATCCGAGCCGTCATGGAACTTCACGCCGCTTTGCAGGTGGAAGGTATAGGTGAGGCCGTCCTCGGAAATATCCCAGCTTTCAGCCAGTGAAGGCATAACGGAACCATCAGCGGCGAACTCGGTAAGGCCCTCATAAATGTTGATATAAACCACGTTATCAATCGCAGCGGCAGCCCCGGCGGTTGGGTCTAGGTGCGGCGGCTCTAGCTGGTCACCTAGGGTGAGGCTGGTGTTGGCGGCCATGGCCCCCGATGCGAGCAGTGCCAGCGCGCTGGCCCCTGTTAAAATGCGTTTCATATCACTCTCCTAGTTTTGCGAGGAAGGCCCCGTGAGTAGTTCAGCGAGGGCGAGCCCCATCACTTTGGCCGAGTCAAGCATGTCGCCCACCTCGATATATTCATCGGGTTGGTGTGCGAGATCCAGAATCCCCGGCCCATAGGCAATACAGTTCTTCATCCGCCCTATGCGGTCAATATGTTTTTGGTCATAGGTGCCAGGGGAAACCACATATTCGGGTTTTTTATCCATCACGGCCTCGATGGCGCTGGCTACGGTGGTGACGACGGGGGCGGTTTTATCGGTCATTGTAGGAATGACAGAGTGGATGGGGGTAAAATCATAGCGGAAGTCTTTCCGCTCGGATTTGACCTTTTCCAGAACCCCGCGCAGTTCGGCCTCCACCTCCTCAATATTTTCTTCCAGCAAAAACCGACGATCTACAATCATTTTGCAATGATCCGGCACCACGGGGCTTGGGAGGCCAGTAAAGCCCGCCTCTGGCTCGGCCTGCCCGCCGTGGATAGAATTGATATTCATCGTGCTTTGCTTGGCCCCCTCGGGGATCACCGGCATATCGGTGCGCTTGGCGGCAAGTGCCGGAAAAAGGCTGGCTTCCATTTCGGCCATAACGGCCCCCATATGGCGCACGGCGCAATCGCCAAGGAAAGGCATGGAGCCGTGGGCGATGTGGCCGTGGGTTTCGATCTCGGCCCAAAATACGCCGCGATGGCCTAGGCAGACGCGGTCTTTGTGCAGGGGTTCGGGGATGATAACATGCTGGACCTTTTCGGGATTAAAGAAGCCCTTTTCGGAAAGGTAAGCCACGCCGCCAAAGCCGCCGGTTTCCTCATCCGCCGTGCCGGAAATCTCGATGGCGCCGCTGAAATCGGGCCATGTTTCCAGAAAGGCTTCAACCGCGACGATCGACGTTGCCAGCCCGCCCTTCATATCACAGGAACCACGGCCATAAATTTTGCCGTCAACCAGCTCTCCACCAAAGGGGTCGCGGGTCCAACCCTGCCCGATGGTCACCACATCAATGTGGCTGTTGAAGTGCACACATTCGCCAGCGCGCGCGCCCTCACGGCGGGCGACAATATTCCAGCGCGGGTATTTCTCGCTGTCACCGGGGGTATCAAACGCCCGAATAAGCTCCGTTTGGAAGCCTCGTCTGCTGAGTCGCTTATCGAGGTATTCACAAATATCGCGATAAAACTCGCCGGGTGGGTTGAGCGTGGGAATGCGGATCAAGTCCTGCGTCAGGGCGATAAGCTCGCTCTGCTTGCTGTCCACCCGCTGCATAAATTCGCGTCGTTTTTCGTCCAAAATCCACCCCTTGCAATTCCGCCCAATGCTCTCTTAATCTGGCCGCGCTCTCAATACGGTAGGATTACGGATGCCCCAAACTCTAGATGAAATCGCCTTTGACCTCGCCCCCATCGGCGTGGTTTTAACCGAAAACCGCATCATCAAGTCTTGCAATCTAAGCTTCGCCCATATGTTTGGGTATGCGCGCGAGGACCTGATAGACCGGTCTTTTCGCATGCTTTATCCGAGCGCTACCGAGTTTGACGCCATCCGCGACGTAGGGCTAAAAGCACTCAACGCCACGGGCGAATATTCGGACGAGCGCATCATGCACCGCCGTGATGGCACGCCTTTTTGGGCACGGGTGCGGGTGGCCACACCTACGCCCAAAAGCCCGCTTTCCCGCGCCATTCTCAGCTTTGCCGATATCTCAGGGCAACGCCCGGAAGTTGAGCTAACCCCCCGTGAAAAACAGGTGGTTATGCGCCTTGCTCAGGGCCGGACCAGCAAGGAAATTGCGCGCGAACTCGGGCTTTCGCCGCGCACAATAGATGACTACCGCGCGCGCTTGCTCCGTAAATTTAACGTGCGTAACATAGCCGAGCTTTTGAGCCGAATAATGGGCGTGGGCGGATAGCTGCCAAAGAGGCTGCCCTGACGCAATAATCTTGACAACCCAGCACATAAACGCCAACAATTCAGCATTTATAACACGCTTTATTTGCATAATACTTATATGAAATGGACTAATTTATGGCCAATCCTTCCGGCGCGAAGCTCGAAAAAATCCAAGAAATGCTCAATGAAAAAGTAAAGCCCAAGCCGCCGATTGCTGTGGATGGGAAATGGGGCAAGAAAACCAGCGCGGCGCTAAAACTGCTGCAAGCAAAAGGCAACATTCCAACCACGGGCGAGGTGGATGCCGCCACGGGGCTGGTGCTGGCGCGGATTTTCAAAACCGGCAAAATTGAAAAAGAACCGGCGGTGCTTTTTATCACCCATGGTGGCAAAACGCTGGGCTATACCCAAAAAGAATATGATAAGGCCAAAAAGGACATCATCGGCAAATTAAAAAGCGGGCCTATGCTATCTATGCGGCAAGCCGCCGGTGCGGCAGAAGTAACTTGGAAACATTTTGACAAGCAAAACAGCGATCAATGGTTTGTGAGCTGGTGTATAGAAACCACCCGAGGCGTGGATTTGCCTCCGGAATCCATGATCAAAAACGCCCTCAAGGTCGTGGCGAAAATGGAGGGGTATTTAAGCTCTGGCAATATTGCGAAGTTTCATTCCGAGCAAAAATCTGCCGAAAAAACCTGCAATATTGCCATCGCAAAAATGGATGCCTATCGGCAAGACATGATTGATGGCGGTGGGAATTGGGTGACGGGGCTGGAATGGACCAAAACCGGATCATTTACCTTTTTGGGAGTTTTTGCGGCCCCTGTTGCAGCAGGGGCGCTTGGCACGGGGGCACTTGCTTCGGCTGTGGTTGGCGGGGCCGCTGTGGCGGCGACCAAATCAGCGGCAACCGAAATTGGCAAAGGCGCGGCGGGTAGCAAAGATTGGACAGCGGGCGGGGCCGTGGCCAACGTGCTGATTGATACCGGAGTCGGCGCGATTATTGGTGTTTTCAACAAAGGCGGCAGCGGCGGAAAACACATTTTTGAGGCCACACTGGCAAAGGTTGGCCCTAAACTTGCCGCCGAACAGGGCTTTAAAACCCTGAGCAAAGAAACAGCCAAGCGCTTTGCGGCTTATTTGATGACCGAAGGGGCAAAAAGCACCACCGAAGGGGCGATTAAAGACGCCGCCAAAGCGGCCAAGGGCGATAAAAAGATGACCATGGAAAAGTTCACCGGCAATCTGGCCACAAACTTTTTGAAAGGCGTGGCGCTGGGGCCTATGGGATCGGTGATTGGGAAATATGGAACGGGGGTTATTCCGAAAAAGTTTAAGACCAAAATCTGGGATCAAGCACTGAAGGCGGTAAGCAAATCTTCGGGCGGCACTGTGCATATTGGCGAGATTGATAAAAAGGCCGTGGAGATGGCCGAAAAACTGGTGGGCGACGCCATGAAAACCGCTGTGGATAAAGCCGTGAGTGACGCGCTGAAGGGGGCGAAAGGGCCGATTGACGCGAAAAAACTGGAGAAGAACCTGGAAGAACAGCTATTTTCATCTAAGCAAATGAAGGTCTATGTTGCGATGGCCACCAAAGAAGCCGAGAAGGCTTTGAAGAAAAAGAAATAGCGCTTTGTCCGCTCTCGATTCTAGGTTAACACTTATTCAGTTAACTGATTTCTGGGAGAAAACGATGAAAATGAACCTGCTAAAAGGCACCACCGCCGCTATTTTGAGCCTTGCCATTGTGGGCGAGGCCGCCGCCACTGAATGGAATGTTTCACTTTGGGGTAAGCGGCGCGCCTTTACCGAGCATGTGGAGCGGCTAGCCGAGCTTTTGGCCGAGAAAACCAACGGGGAATTCACGCTGAATATCTCTTATGGCGGGCTTTCCAAGAACAAAGAAAACCTCGACGGGATTTCGATTGGTGCCTTTGAAATGGCGCAATTCTGCGCGGGCTATCACGCCGATAAAAACCCATCGGTGACCGTGCTTGAGCTGCCCTTCCTTGGGGTGCAGGATTTGGCGCAGGAAGTTGAAGTTTCTATGGCAGTGTACCAGTCAGACGCGGCGATTGCCGACCTTGCGCGCTGGAATGCCACCCTGCTGATGCCTTCGCCGCTGCCGCAATATAACATTGCCGGTAAAGGCAACGCGCCACGCAGTTTGGAAGATTTCCAAGGCATGGCTGTGCGAGCGACTGGCGGCGTGGGCCGTGCGATGGCCGCTGTGGGCGCGGTGCCAACATCGGTAACCGCCACAGAAGTGCGCCAAGCGCTGGATAGCGGCGTGGTTTCTGCGGTGGCCTTTGCCCCGCACGCGCATATGTCTTACGGCACGATTGAGGGCGCGGAGTGGTGGACAACCAACCTGAACCCCGGCACAGTGAACTGCCCTGTTGTGGTGAATACCGATGCGCTGAATGCGCTGAGTGATAGCGAGCGGGAAGCCTTGCTTGGCTCTGTTGATGAGGCCTTGGATTTTTATGTTGAGAATTACAACAACAAAACCATGGCCGCTTGGGGGCCTGCGCTTGAAGAGCGTGGCATTGCCAACGTGACCTACACCGATGAAGAGCTAGCGGCCTTCCGCGAGGCGGTAGCTGGGCCAGCGGCAGCGGCATGGATTGCTGAGAATGAAGCGCGTGGCTTGCCGGCGCAAGAGCTTTATGACCTCGTGATCGATACGCTTAATAACTAAGCGAACCAGCGCGCCGCCTTTACTGGCGGTGCGCTTTTTTTAAGGATTTATTATGGCTGCGCCCTCCAATATTTTGGAAGATAATACGCTGTTAAGCCGCTTAGATCGCGCGCTTTTCTGGATTGAAACAAAGCTGGCGCTGCTCGGCGGCATTGCGGTTTTCTCCTTGATGATCCTTGCTGTGGTCTCGGTGGGTGGGCGCAACTTTGCCAATGCGCCCCTGCCCGGCTATGTGGATTGGATCGAGCAAGCCATGCCCCTCATTGCTTTTGTCGCCGTGAGCTACACCCAGCGTTTGGGTGGGCATATCCGGATGGATATTTTAATTGGCCGCCTTAGAGGCCGCCCGCTTTGGCTGGTTGAGATGATCTCAACACTTGTAATGCTGGCCTTGATGCTGCTGCTCGTCTGGGGCACGTATGCGCACTTTTTGCGGGCATTTGATTTTGGCGCACCGCTTTGGAGCCGCGATTCCAGTATGGATATTGGTATTCCGCTCTGGCCGAGCAAACTGATTGTGCCTATCGGGTTTTCTGTGCTGTCTCTGCGGCTAATGCTGCAGACATGGGGCTTTGGCCGTGCCTTTGCCACGGGGGCCGCGCGGCCTGTGGCTGTGCCGCTCTATGAAGACGCCGCCACCGCTGCGGCTAACGAGGCCGCCACGGTTTCGGGCTTTAACGACAAGGACGCCAGCTAATGGAACCCATTGATATTGGCCTGATTGTTTCAGGCATTATGCTGGTTTTTGTGGTGCTAGGTGTGCGGGTGGCCTTTGCTGCGGCGCTGGCGGGCATGGTCGGGCTGATCTGGATTTTTTGGGCGAAAAAGGGCTATGACCCCGCTCAATTTGAATGGGCGCTCACCGTGGCGGTAAAAACCGCTGGGCAAGTGCCGCATTCCAAGGTCTCGTCGCAGGCGCTATCGCTCATTCCTACATTTATTCTCATCGGCTTTCTGGCCTACTATGCAGGCCTCACCAAGGCGCTGTTTACCGCAGCCAAACGCTGGATAGGCTGGTTGCCGGGCGGCCTTGCGGTGTCTACCGTTTTTGCCACCGCTGGCTTTGCGGCGGTGTCCGGCGCGTCCGTTGCTACCTCTGCCGTTTTCGCCCGTATCGCCATCCCCGAAATGCTGGCCGAGGGCTATGACAAGCGCTTTGCAGCCGGCGTGGTGGCCGCCGCTGGCACGCTGGCCTCGCTCATTCCGCCCTCAGCTATCCTTGTAATTTACGCCATTATTGTCGAGCAAGACGTGGGCCGCTTGCTGCTGGCGGGCTTCCTGCCCGGTGCGTTTTCCGCCGTCATATATGGCGGCCTTGTTGTCGGCCTCGCGATGGTCTGGAAGGGGCTCGGCCCGCCCGTGGGTGGCTTCACATGGCGCGAGCGCTTTGAGAGTCTGCCCCCTGCCCTTCCCATCCTATTCGTCGTCGCCATCATCATCCTGTTTATCTACAACCCCTTTGGCGGAGACGCATGGGGCACGCCTACAGAAGGCGGCGCACTGGGCGCGTTTGTGGTGTTCCTGATGGCGCTCTATCGCGGTATGCGCTGGAAGCAGTTGCGCGAGGCGCTTTTGGAAACCGCCAAGCTTTCGGTGATGATTTTCACCATCATCTGGGGCGTGCTGATTTACGTGCGGTTCCTTGGCTTTGCCGACCTCCCCGGCGCGTTTTCTGACTGGATTGTGAGCCTTGAGCAATCTCCGATGCTGACGCTCATTTACATCCTGCTGGCCTATGCGGTGCTGGGCATGTTTATGGATGCCATCGGGATGCTACTGCTAACACTCCCCGTGGTTTACCCCGCCATTGTGGCGCTAAACGGTGGCGAGGCCGTGCTGGCGGCGGATAGCGCCTTTGGCATGTCTGGCGCGGCGGTGGGCATTTGGTTTGGCATTATCGTGGTGAAAATGGCGGAGCTATGCTTGATAACCCCGCCCATAGGGCTGAATTGCTTCGTGGTGGCGGGCGTGCATTCCGAGATTTCGGTGCAAGATGTGTTCCGTGGAGCTTCACCGTTTTTCATCGCTGATGCGCTGACCATTGCGGGGCTTATTGCCTTCCCGAGCATTGTGCTGTTCTTGCCGAATCTGCTGCTCTAGGGGATGAGCAAGGAGCTATCACCATAGGAAAAGAAGCGGTATTTTTCGGATAAGGCATGGGCGTAGATATTCTGCGCCTGTTCCATCCCGACCAATGCCGCCACCAGCATCAGCAGGGTTGATTTTGGCAGGTGAAAATTTGTCATCAAGGCGGAGGTGACCTTAAAATCAAACCCCGGCGTGATGAAAATATCAGTATCGCCTGACCACGCGGCGATTTCGCCGCTGGCTTGGGCCGCAGTTTCGATAATCCGCAAAGCCGTGGTGCCAACAGGAATAACCCGCCCGCCCTGCTTAAGCGTTTCAGCAATATCGGCGGCGGCCTGCTCTGAAACTGCGCCCCACTCACTGTGCATTTTATGCTCTGCGATCACTTCGGTTTTAACCGGAAGGAACGTCCCTGCCCCTACGTGTAGCGTCACTTCGGTGCTTTTTACACCAGCGCCCGCCAACGTTTGCAAGAGCGCTGCGTCAAAATGCAAGGAGGCCGTTGGGGCGGCCACAGCGCCGGTTTCTTTGGCAAAAACCGTTTGGTAATCATCCATATCCTGCGCATCGGCGGGGCGTTTGGAGGCAATATAGGGCGGCAATGGCATTTGCCCGAGCCGCCGAAAGCTTTCGTCCAACGCCTCGCCCGTGGCTGAGAACTTCAGCTCAACTTGGCCGTCAGATTTATCCAGAACTTCGGCATAAATATCACCAAATACAACTTCGTCCCCAACGGCCAGCCGCTTCAATGGCTTGGCAAGGGCGCGCCATGTATCGCCACTGATCCGCTCGATCATCGTGGCCTCGATTTGCGAAACACCCGAGCCGTGGGTGGTGTTGCGGGTGCGCGTGCCTGAAAGCCGCGAGGGGATGACTTTGGTGTTGTTAAACACCAGCAGGTCCCCTTCGCGCAGCCAATCCCTCAGGTCAGCCACCGTCGAATCATGTAGCGCGCCTTGATCTGACACCAGCATCCTTGATGCTGAGCGCGGCACGGCAGGCCGCAAAGCTATCAGTTCTTCGGGCAGATCAAAGTCAAAGTCGCTCAGGTTTAGCATGGTAAGGTCCAGAAGTTGTTTCGCGCCATGCCTTAGCGCCATTAGGCGGAAAGCGTAAGGGGCAAGTGGCGATTCCTTGCCCGAAATCAAATTCTTCGTATTGGCGGGCGTTAACAGGTTGCCGCGCGGGTCAATTCCTCCTATTTGTAGCGCAACGATTTTTCCGCCATTTAAGGCCTTCTTATGCGCAACCCCAACGCCGAAAATGAATCCACGCCCGAAACCGGGCTGGCGCATTTTCTGCCCACACAGATCATCAGTTTTTCTGATAGCCACGGCGTGCACAGCTTTACGCTTTCACCGCTTAAACGGCTGGCAATGGTGCTGGGCGGCGTGACCCTTGCCATTTGGGGCGTGATTGCCACTATGACGGTGGTGCTCAACAGCTCGGCGGATAACCAGATGCGCCTGCGCTCGGCGGCCCTCACGCTGGCCTATGAAAGCCGCCTTGAAGAGCTGCGCGAAGAGCGGGACTTGCTGGTTTCGCAACTGGAAAAAACCACCGGGCGGATGCAGATTGCGCAAACCCAGCTTATGGCGCAGCAAGAGAGCATTTTGCAAATAGGGGCCGAGCGCCAAGAGATGGACGCCGAGATTGGGGCGATACAGCACCAGCTTGAATCTGCCCTCGTGGACCGTGACGCCGCCGCCCAAGAGGCCAGCCTGCTCAACACCCAGCTTGCCTCATTGCAAGACCTGATGACGCAGCGCTTGGGTGGCCAGCAAGACGAAGTGGCTGTAGTCACCTCGATCACGGCCGCTTTGGCCGATGCGGTGCAGGCCCGTGATATGGAGCAGGAAAAGGTGGAAAGCCTGCGGGCAGAGCTAGATAACCTTGAGCTTCAGCGCAACCTCAACGCCCAGCGGCAAGACCGGATGCTAAGCCAGCTCGAAGACGCGCTCACCGTTTCCATGGTGCCGCTTTCCCGTATGTTTGATGCCGCGGGCCTGGATGTAGACAGCTTGCTGGCCAATGTGCGGCAGAATTATTCTGGCACCGGTGGGCTGAGCGACGAGCAAGCCGATGCCCAGCCCGCATTTGACAGCCGCGTTCAAGGCATAATGATGCAGCTAGACGAACTGGCCTCGCTGAATGCTGCCGCGGCCCGCATTCCGCTGGTTATTCCGGTGCGCTCGGGCTATCGGCTCAGCAGCCCCTTTGGCCCCCGCGGCGGGCGGCTGCATAAAGGCTTGGATTTTGCTTCGAGCCTCAACACGCCCATTTATGCGTCCGCTGATGGCGTTGTTAAATTCTCCGGCACACAAAGCGGCTATGGCAATGTGGTGGTCCTTGACCATGGGGGCGGATATGAGACATATTACGCCCATCTCAACCGGCGGCTTGTGACTGTCGGAGAAACAATATCTCGCGGCGACCGAATTGCGCTGATGGGAAATACCGGTCGCTCGACCGGCGTACATCTTCACTATGAAATCCGCAAGGATGGCGTTGCAGTTAACCCAATGACTTACATAAAGGCAGGACGAAATGTTTACTAAGAAGAACGAAGATACAGGCGCTGACTCAACTAGCGCGACAAAACCATCAACAACTGCTGCGGCAAAGCCGGCAAGCGCCTCTTCGGCGCCCGCAACAGCCGCCAAGCCAAAGCCGGCGCCTTCCGTGCTATCCTCTGACCTAACAATCACTGGCAATGTGGTCACTTCCGGTGACGTTCTGATCGAAGGCACCGTTGAGGGCGATATCCGCGCGCATCTGCTCACCGTTGGCGAGGGTGCAACAGTCAAAGGTGAATGTGTGGCGGATGACGTGGTGGTCAATGGCCGTGTTGTTGGCTGCGTGCGCGGGCTTAAGGTGCGCCTTACCGCTTCGGCGCGGGTTGAGGGTGATATCATTCACAAAACCATCGCCATTGAAAGCGGCGCGCATTTCGAAGGCTCCGTTAAGCGTGAAGATGACCCGCTGGTGAGTAAGAAAAAAACCAGCTAAGCCGTTGAAAAAAATAGAAAAGACGCTGCCTTGGCGGCGTCTTTTTGTTGAAACTCGCTTGAGTGGTATAGCTAAAAAGCACAGGCAAAAAAGAATCCATCTTACCCCGCAATTCCCCACCTTACGCTTGAACCAGTGATTGCGTTTGTATGGCAAATTTGATAGGCTGACCCACAATATATTGTGGCCAGACGGGGTGAGCGACTATGAGCGACGAAGACGATAAAAAACAAGGTGAAGAGCCACAGAAATACGTCTATGACGGGCCAAATATCGCCATTGTTGACGAGATGAAGACCTCCTATCTCGATTACGCGATGAGCGTGATCGTTTCGCGCGCCATTCCTGATTTGCGCGACGGTCTCAAGCCGGTTCACCGCCGGATTTTGTATGCCATGAACGAAGTTGGCAATACGTTTGACAAAAGCTACCGCAAGTCAGCCCGCCCTGTTTCTGATACCATGGGTAAATACCACCCGCATGGTGATGCCTCGATTTACGATGCACTGGTGCGTATGACCCAAGATTTCTCGATGTCGGTGCCGCTGCTTGATGGCCAAGGCAACTTTGGCTCGATGGATGGCGATAAGGCCGCCGCGTTTCGCTATACCGAAGTGCGGATGGAAAAGGTCGCGAATTTCCTACTGGCCGACATTGATAAAGACACTGTAAACTACCAGGACAACTACGACGGCAAAGACCGAGAGCCAACGGTGCTCCCTGCCCGCTTCCCCAATATGCTGGTGAATGGCGCCGGTGGTATTGCCGTGGGCATGGCCACCAACATTCCGCCGCATAACCTTGGCGAAATCATCGACGGCACTTTGGCGCTGATGGACAACCCCGACATGACCGTGGATGACCTGATAGAGATCATCCCCGCACCGGATTTCCCGACCGGCGGCATTATTTTGGGCCGCTCGGGGGCACATAAGGCTTACCGCCAGGGGCGCGGCTCTGTGGTGATGCGGGCAAAATCCAGCGTTGAGGAAATTCGCAAAGATCGTTACGCGATTGTGGTCACCGAGATCCCTTATCAGGTGAACAAAGCCACAATGATCGAGAAAATCGCCGAATTAGCGCGCGATAAAAAGGTCGAGGGCATCGCCCATGTGCAGGACGAGTCAGATCGCTTTGGCGTGCGCGTGGTGATCGAGCTAAAGCGCGATGCGACCGCAGAGGTGGTGCTGAACCAACTTTACCGTTTCACCCCGCTGCAAACCAGCTTTGGCTGCAACATGCTGGCGCTCAATGCCGGGCGACCTGAAACGCTGACCTTAAAAAAATTCTTGAGCGAATTCATTAACTTCCGAGAGGAAGTTGTAGCGAGGCGCACCGCGTTTGAGTTGCGAAAAGCCCGTGACCGAAGCCACATTCTCTGTGGCCTTGCCGTGGCCGTTTCCAACGTGGACGAGATCGTGGCAACCATTCGCGCCTCGGCCAACCCTGCGGAGGCCCGCGAAAAGCTGATGACGCGCCGCTGGCCAGCGCAAGATATCGCCAGCTACATCCAGCTAATTGATGACCCCAGCCACAAAATGAACGAAGACGGCACTTATTTCCTGAGTGAGACCCAAGCCCGCGCGATTCTGGAGCTGCGGCTCCAGCGGCTCACCGCCATGGGCGTTAAGGAGGTTACCGAAGAGCTGGTAGAGCTGGCAGGGATGATCAAAGATTACCTCGAAATCTTGCGCTCGCGGAAGCGGATCATGGCGATTATCAGCGATGAATTGATCGAAGTTCGAGATATGTTTGCCCAACCCCGCCGCTCTGAAATTGTGGAATACGCCGCCGATATGGACGACGAAGACCTGATTGAGCGCGAGGACATGGTCGTGACCGTGACCAACTCTGGCTATATCAAGCGCACCCCGCTTGAGGAGTTCCGCGAGCAAAAGCGCGGCGGCAAAGGCTTGCAGGGGATGAACACCAAAGACGAGGATTTTGTCACCACGTTGTTTGTTGCCAATACCCACACACCGCTTTTGGTCTTCACCTCCGAAGGCATGGTTTACAAGCTCAAAACCTGGAAACTGCCACGCGGCGGGCGCAATGCGCGCGGCAAGGCGATTGTAAACATCCTGCCCATTCCGCAAGGCGTGAGCATTGCCGCCATTATGCCGGTAGACCGCGACGAGGAAGAATGGGACGACCTGCAAATTGTTTTTGCGACGAATACGGGCGGCGTGCGCAGAAATGCGCTTTCAGACTTCACGAATGTTATGCGCAACGGCAAAATTGCGATGAAGCTGGAAGAGGATATGCGCCTGATAAAAGCGCAAATATGCAATGAAGACAACGACTTCATGCTCACAACCGCGCAGGGAAAGGCCATCAGGTTCCCTGTGACCGATGTGCGCATTTTCAAAGGCCGGGGCAGCACCGGCGTGCGCGGTGTGAAGCTGGCTGAGGGCGACGAGGTCGTCAGCATGTCTATCCTGCGCCATGTCGAAGCCACGCCAGACGAGCGCAACGCTTATTTCAAAATGCGCAAGGCGGTGACGGGGGAAGACGGGGCCGAAGTGGAGGCTGATGACAGCACCATCAGCCCCGAGCGCTACGCCGAGCTTTCGGCGCTTGAGGAATGGATTCTCACCATCACCTCCGGCGGTTTTGGCAAGCGTTCTTCAGCACTGGAATACCGGATTGCGGGCCGTGGTGGCCTTGGCATTGCGGCGGCCAACCTAGGGCGGCGCGGTGATACCATTATCGCCAGCTTCCCTGTGGACGAAGATGACCAGATCATGCTGGCCACCAATTCCGGCCAAAGCATCCGCTGCCCTGTGGCCGGCATTTCACGCCAAAGCCGCAGTTCCTCCGGTGTGACGGTGTTTAAAACCGCCAAGGGTGAGGAAGTGGTTTCAGTGGCGTGGATTGCCGAGCAAGGGGAAGACGAGGGAGGCGACGATGAGTGACCTCTTCCCTCTCATCCCTTTCGTTATTATCGCTTTCGTAATCGGGTATTTCGTAAGTAGAGGTGCGCATAACAGATCGCATGCAAATAAGTTCTACGAAGAACAACAAAAATGCACAGAAATAGCGCAAGAAACCCTAGACCTCATGCGCCGCCAAGTTGCGGCGCTTGAGGAGATTGCTAAAAAGCGCGAAAGGTGAGGGAGTGGTTTCAATCGCAGTGATTGCCGTGTGCGGGAAGAAGACAGGGTAACCTTGACGTAACGTAAAAATACCACCCTGGGGTTACTCATCGTCCGAGCGATCTATTGCAAATATGCAACAGCTTTTTCACAATAACCTATTTTTATTGCTTTTAAGTTGAATCTGCCATGTTTCTTAACTATGTATTAATCATCGGAAACCGAAATTAACGAGGAAGACATGAAATATATTCTTTTGGGCACGGCTGCCGCCCTTGCAATTAGCAGCGCTTCACAAGCTGAGGTTACCTTTTCCAAAGGTGTAGGAAGCTTTTCCGTCGGTTCATCTGCATTCGGCACTGATATCGTAGTTGTCTCGCCAGAATTTGACATGGCTTTCAATACGGGAAACTTTGGTTTTCAGGTCGGGTCTGGAATGCAGTATTTCACTGACTTCTCTAATTCATTGACTGTTGCTAGCTTTGAGCTACACGGATACAAAAACGCAACTAACGGTAATAAATTTGGTGCCTACATGGCGAGTGGTGGCGGAGGTTTCATTCCCGGGTCTACGACATTTGGTGTTGAAGGTATGTTTGACCTAGGTTCACTTGATGTAGAAGCGTCTCTTGGATATCACTCATTTTCTGGACAAAATATTTATCAGGGAAGCATAGATTTGTATTATGATCTTTCCGCGAATCTAGAAATATCGGCTGGCTACGACATCCTCTTTTCTGGCTCAAACAACGTTAGCGCAGCGTCGGTCGGAGCAGCCTATGCCTTTGGTCAATCAGGGTATTCGGTAAATGCCGGATATAACTTCGGCTTTGATGGCGCGCAAGATACCTATGAGGTCGGCGTTTCATGGGCGTTCGGCCCGAATTCTGACGAGCGTCTATTCGGAAACCGTAGTCTTGATATATTCTTATTTGGCGGCCCATAAGCATTTTCTGATGGGGCCTAGTTGGGCCCCATCAACCCACTAAGCTTTTTCAAGCTTTTCATGTAGTGCGAGCCGCACGCGCGCGGTCACAAACTTCTCTACATTCCCGTCCAGCCGCGCAATCTCTTTCACCAGCTTGGAGGCAATTGCTTGGTGCTGTGCCTCGGCCATTAGAAACACGGTTTCGATCTCAGCATCCATCGCACGGTTCATGCCAACCATTTGGTATTCATACTCAAAATCAGCCACGGCGCGTAGCCCGCGAATAATAACTTGAGCGCCAACCTCTTGCGCGCAATGAATGAGCAGGTTCTCAAACGGGTGGGCAATAATTTCAATGCCACACTTGGCTGAAATCTCCGCGCACTCGGCTTCGATCATCTCCACCCGCTCTTCAAGGCTAAAAAGCGGCCCCTTGTCCCGGTTGATCGCCACGCCGATCACCAGTTTATCCACCAGCGAACAGGCCCGCTGGATAATATCCAAGTGGCCAACGGTAACGGGGTCAAATGTCCCCGGATAAAGCCCTACGCGCATAGTCACCTCCGCATTTATGCTGCACCTGCGAACAGTTGCGCAGAAATGCCGCGCGGGTCAATCAAAATTTTGCCTGCTTCACACTTTTCCGTGCAGCATATCCGTAAGCGCCGCGTTTTCCTGCTCAATCAGCTCAATCCGCGCCTTCACCACATCACCAATCGACACCACCCCCACAAGCTTACCCTCACTCACCACCGGCATGTGCCGAAATCGCCCCTTGCTCATTTTCGCCATCAGCGAGATCACACTGTCGCTAGGCTGCGCGGCAACCACGGTAGAGGTCATCAGATCACGGGTGCAATGGCTCATGCAGCCAACGCCGTTTTTGCCGATTTCCCGCACGATATCTCGTTCTGAAAGAATGCCGTCCACCTGCTCACCATTTTCTGAAACAATAAGCGCACCAATCCGGTGCTCTGAAAGCATTCCGGCTGCCATCTCTATGGTATCCCCCGGTTTGATCGTCAAAATATTGTTCACCGGTTTGGCTTGTAGCATTTGGCTAACATTCATCGCGTGTCTCCTATGGTTTGGTCTTTTTGAAGTGTGCAAGCCTAGCGGCAATCTGTCAAGTTTTCGCACACACCGTTGGCCTTAATCCGCGCTGCCACTGGACTTAATAAAACTGACCATCTGGTCATACTTACCCCTTCCCTTTTTGGCTTACAGGGATGTAAGCTCAGCGCAGAACTTAACGGAGGGAATCTGATGCACGAGATCAAGCACTACCTGAATGGCGAACATGTTGCCGGCACATCTGGCCGCTATGCCGATGTTTTTAATCCCGCCACAGGCGATGTTATTGCCAAGGTGCCATTGGCGTCGAAAGACGAGATGGACCAAGCGGTAAAATTTGCCGAGGCGGCGCAGCCTGCTTGGGGGGCCATGAACCCGCAACGCCGCGCGCGCGTGATGATGAAAATGGTTGATTTGCTGCACCGCGATATGGACAAGCTCGCTGAAGCGCTGTCCAAAGAGCATGGCAAGACCTTGCCAGACGCCAAGGGTGACGTGATCCGTGGCCTTGAAGTGGTTGAATATTGCATTGGCGCGCCGCAGCTCCTGAAGGGTGAATACACCGACGGCGCCGGCCCTGGCATTGATATGTATTCCATGAAGCAGCCTTTGGGTGTTACGGCGGGTGTGACCCCGTTTAACTTTCCGGCCATGATCCCAATGTGGATGTTTGCCCCGGCGCTAGCGGCGGGCAATGCCTTCATCTTGAAGCCCTCCGAGCGCAACCCGACCGTGCCGGTGATGCTCACCGAATTGTTTGAAGAAGCTGGCTTGCCTAAAGGTATTTTGCAAGTTGTGAACGGCGATAAAGAAGCCGTTGATGCGATCATCGAACATCCCGTTATCCAGTCCATCGGCTTTGTTGGCTCAACGCCGATTGCCGAATATATTTATGGCAACGGCTGTGCTGCTGGCAAACGTGTGCAAGCCTTTGGCGGCGCAAAAAACCACGCCATCATCATGCCCGATGCGGATATGGACCAAGTGGTTGATGCCCTCATCGGCGCAGGATACGGCGCAGCGGGCGAGCGCTGCATGGCGATTTCGGTGGCTGTGCCGGTGGGCGAAGATACCGCTGATCGCCTGATCGCGGCCTTGGCCCCACGGGTGGAAAGCCTGAAGATCGGCCCTTATACCTCAGAAGATGACGTGGATTTTGGACCAGTTATCACGCCCGAAGCCAAGCGCAAAATCCTTGGCTTGGTCGATAGTGGTGTCGAGCAAGGCGCAAATCTTGTCGTGGATGGTCGGAACTTCAGCCTGCAAGGCTATGAAAACGGTAATTTTGTGGGGGCCTGCCTGTTTGACAACGTCACCACCGATATGGACATCTACAAGACCGAAATTTTCGGACCCGTCCTGAGCACCGTCCGCGCCAAAACCTATGAAGAGGCCGTGGGCATGACCATGGACCACGAATACGGCAACGGCACCGCGATCTTCACGCGCGATGGCGACACCGCGCGCGATTTTGCCAGCCGGATCAATGTCGGCATGGTGGGCATCAATGTGCCCATCCCTGTGCCATTGGCCTACCACACCTTTGGCGGCTGGAAAAAGTCTGCCTTTGGCGACCTTAACCAGCACGGACCAGATGCGTTTAAATTCTATACCCGCACCAAAACCGTAACCTCGCGCTGGCCATCAGGCACCAAAGAAGGCGCGGATTTCAGCATTCCAACTATGGAATAAACCCTATCGGTGCGTGGGGACCACGCACCCTACCATCAAGCAGCCCCGCCGAGTGCGGGGCTTTTTTTGCCTTAAATCGGCAACGCCGTTGTCTTAAACACTGTGCGCAAAGCAAAGCTGCTTTGCATTTGGGCCACGCCGGGCAAGCGCGCCAAGTATTGCTTGTGAATACGCGCAAAATCATCGGTGTCTT
Source organism: Paracoccaceae bacterium (assembly GCA_016744015.1). Taxonomy (GTDB): domain Bacteria; phylum Pseudomonadota; class Alphaproteobacteria; order Rhodobacterales; family Rhodobacteraceae; genus UBA3077. The sequence continues at coordinate 33,700 of JADGFD010000006.1, forward strand.
GCGCCACGACCTTGAGCAAATAGTCGGCGGCACCCGCCATCAGGTGGCATTCCAGCACATCGGGAATGAGCGCGACTTGCCGCTCAAAGGCTTCCAGAATCTCGTCTGCCTGCCCTGTTAGCGTGATCTCTACAAACACCGTGGCGCGGCGGTCAACTGCGCGGGGGTTCAGCAATGCCACATAGTTTCGGATAACCCCTTCGCGCTCCAGCCGCTGCACCCGCCTGTGGCAGGCTGACGGAGAAAGCGCCACACTCGAGGCCAAATCAGCGTTCGACATCCGCCCGTCTTTCTGTAAAGCCTTCAAAAGCTTGATATCAAGCGCGTCCATTCGTGACATTGCAACATTCCCCGCATTTGGTGTCATCTTGTCGCAGGGTATCCCAATCTTTCGGCACTGCACAACAGATATTTGCAAAGCAATTCGGAAATCAGGGGCGCACAAGGGATTCAACACTTCAACAAGGCCCAAAGGAGATTCTCACATGTTGATCGGTTGCCCAAAGGAAATTAAGAACCAAGAATACCGGATCGGGGTTACCCCCGCCGCCGCGCAGGAGGCCGTGGCCCATGGCCATAAGGTCATCATCCAAAAGGGGGGCGGCGCAGGTGCGGGCTTCTCTGATGAGGATTATATCGCGGCAGGCGCGGCGATTATTGACACCGCAGAGGAGATTTTTGCGACTGCCGATATGATCGTGAAAGTGAAAGAGCCGCAGCCCGTTGAGCGCGCCATGCTGCGCGAAGGGCAAATCTTGTTCACCTATCTTCACCTCGCACCCGACCGTCCGCAAACCGAAGACCTGCTGAAAAGCGGTGTGACGGCGATTGCTTACGAAACTGTAACTGACCGCATGGGCGCCCTGCCCTTGCTGGCGCCCATGTCTGAAGTTGCGGGCCGCCTAGCGCCGCAAGTGGGCGCATGGACCCTGCAAAAGGCCAATGGTGGCCGTGGTGTGCTAATGGGCGGTGTGCCGGGCGTTGAGCCTGCCAAAGTGGCTGTAATCGGTGGCGGGGTGGTTGGCACGCACGCAGCCAAAATTGCAGCAGGCATGGGCGCGGATGTAACCGTGCTTGATATGTCACTCACACGTATGCGCTACCTTGATGATGTGTATGGTGGTGTGTTCAAAACCCGCTATTCCTCAGCGGGCAACCTTGCCGAGCTGGTGGCCGAGGCCGATATGGTGATTGGCGCAGTGCTTATCCCCGGGGCCGCTGCGCCCAAGCTAGTGAGCCGCGCAATGCTCTCCAGCATGAAGCCGGCGGCTGCGCTGGTAGACGTCGCGATTGACCAAGGCGGCTGCTTTGAGACCTCTCGCGCCACCACGCATGACGACCCGATTTACGAGGTTGACGGCATCATGCATTATTGCGTGGCCAATATGCCCGGCGCCGTGGCTCGCACCTCTACGCTGGCCCTTGGCAATGCCACCATGCCCTTTATGCTGGCGCTGGCCGATAAAGGCTGGAAGCAAGCCTGTGAAGATGATGAGCACTTGCTGCGCGGGCTTAACACCCACAAAGGCCACCTTACCTATGCGGCCGTTGGCAAAGCGCTCGAAATTGATGTGCTCAGCCCAAAATTGGCGCTTTCAAAGTAACGCAGAAAAAAAGACCCGCCAAATCGGCGGGTCTTTTACAAAAGGCCTTTTAGGCTTTGGCTTTAAGCAAGTCCCGAATATCGGCCAGCAGCTCTTCTTGCGTTGGCCCTTTAGGCGCTTCTGGCGCGGCTTCTTCTTCTGGGCCCTCTGCTGCGGCTTTGGCTTTGTTCACCGATTTAACCAGCATAAACACAACAAACGCCACGATCAGGAAGTTGATCACGGCCATGATGAAGGAGCCATAGGCAAACACCGCCGCGCCCGCTTCTTGTGCAGCGGCTAGCGAGGCAAATTCGCCATCCCCCAAAACCACAAATAGATTGGTGAAATCAATCCCGCCAGTAAAAATACTGATGAATGGATTGATCAAATCCGCGACCATTGACTTTACGATCGCCGTGAAAGCCGCGCCGATGATGATGCCGACAGCCATATCCATTACATTGCCTTTAGCAATGAAGTCTTTAAATTCTTTAAGCATTTTCTGGTTCCCCTTTGTGGTTTGCAAGCGCCCGTCCACACTTGATTTAAGGGGTATACCTATGCCGCAATAGCCGTCAGCTTGCAAGCCATTCCTGCACCGCCGATATGCGGCCACGGGCAATAGGGATATAGGTTCCATCCGTCAATTTGAGGCGTTTATGGCCTTCAAAGCTCTCCATCTCAACCACAGCCTCACGCGCCACCCAATGCGAGCGATGCGGCTGAATGCCGTTTCGGCAGCTCAGTTGTGCAACAAGGTCAGACATCCGGGCGCGAATAAGTAATTCGGTTTCTTTGGTTTTGACATTTATGTAATGGTCTTGCGACGATGCCCAAACAAAATCTGCACAATCAAAAGTATGCCCCGATACCGTAATCGAATTACAATTAGGAGCCTTGCCCACGGTGTCGTCGTTTATGACCTTTGGGTTTGGCTCGGTGGTTAAGGCAACGGGGATCACGAACGTCAAATAAAGCGTTTCCAATACAATGGTAAGAATAACATTTGCGGGGAGCTTTTCCAAAGCGTACTGAGTAGACATCCCATTGCCGAAATACCCCGACACACCAAGCTCAACGGCGTAGGTTGCGACGGTCGTCACAAAAAAACCGACAATAGGAAAAATGAGAAAAAAACCATCAACCCTTTGCGAAATTTTTATGCCTGCGAGCGTGACGAGGTAATAGAGCGAAAAGGTCACAACGGTTATGGAGATTGTATAAACGGAAAGCGCTGCCAATGAGATCCGCTCAGCAAACCCGTGAAAATCAAGCAGAATCAGAATGGATATCACCATTGCCCAGAAAACATATGAATAATAATTGGCGTAAACCCTGCGCAATTCACGTGTCGTCAAATGTCGCTTACGCCACAACACGTCATAATACAGCATTCCGCGCCAATTTGCTTGCTCCAATTTCTATACCTCGGTACTCTTCCTTAGGTTTGCACATTCTGGGAAACTAGCGTGCCGCCGTAACGCTTTTTTTAGTTAGTTTTGTGTTTTATGAGTGTTAGTATCCGGTTTGTTGCATTCCCTGTCCGCTAGTTTTGTAAAAAACTGGCGGACAGTCAATTGCTTTACACGTTTTTTTGATGAGCCAACCCACCAAAACCCATAAGCGGCACTATTTAACCTCACCAGATACAACATAATGCAATATTTGCGCTACCTGTTGCGAGGTTTCCACAACCGCGAGCGCAGCGGCATCCACTTCTTTCAGCGCGTGTTGGTGATCTTGGCCATGCATAACCACCAACGCTTTGCCTTTGGCCGCGGCATAGCCGGCATCAAAAGCGGCATTCCATTGTTTATACTGCTCACCAAAGCGCACCACTACCACGTCCGCCGATTCAATAGCATTGCGGGTGCGAATGGCGTTTAACTTGGCGCCCTTATGGTCATGCCAGAATTTCTTTTCTTCTGCCCCCATAATCATAATGCCGGCATCATCAGAGGTCGCATGATCGGTCACAGGTCCGCTAAACTCTATGTTCAGTCCTTTGGCAGCCGCTTCAATTTCGGCTCGCCAATCAGTATGTATCTCACCACTCAAATAAACCTTCATGATCTTAGCTCCCCGCCCGTTATTTTGGCCACTGAGGCCACAACCTTCGCAGAGATTGCTTCGATCTCTTTATCCGTCAGCGTCGCCGCCTGCGGCTGGATACGCACTGAAATCGCAACCGATTTTTTGCCTGCCCCCATCTGTTCCTCTGCTTTTTTGCCGCCAAACACATCAAACACGCTCACCGCTTCGATCAGCTTTTTATCGCCCCCCTTGGCGGCTTTTACCAGTTTTTCCACCTCAAGCTCGGCATCCACAACAAAGGCGAAATCACGGTCAACGGCTTGCAAAGCATGTGCACCCAGCGCGGGCCTTGTTTTGTTTTTTGCCTTTTTAAACGGCACGTTATCTGGGTAAATCGCAAACCCCACAACCGTACCCTTTACGCCCATGCCTTTTAGCACTTTCGGGTGAAGTTCACCAAATACTGCGAGCGGATTTTTAGGGCCAAGCGAAAGCACCGCCGAGCGCCCGGGGTGGAACCACTCCGGCGCATTGCGCATTACCATCAGGTTGCCCACAGGTGCGCCAATGGCGGCCAGCGCGGCTTCGGCGTCCCCCTTGGCGTCATAAATGTCCACATTGCGGCGGGTGCCAAACACATTGCGCGGGGCCGTGGCCCCTACGCGAATGCCGCAGGCCATGGTCGCTTGGTCTTCTGGCTCCGGCCCGTTAAAGCCCTGCCCGATTTCAAACAGTGCCATGTCGGCCTCACCCCGCGCCTGATTGCGCGCGGCAGCCATTAACAGGCTCGGAAAAATATTGGGCCGCATATGGCTCATTTCAGACGATATCGGGTTACTCAGCTTTACCGCATTAGCACCGCCACCAAACAGCATAGCCGATTTTTCGTCGATAAAGCTGTAGGTTACGCATTCATTCAGCCCCAGCGCCAGTGCCCGCCGTAAGGTCATTATCCGTTTTTGCGCGGGGGTCAGCACGGGCTTCATAACGCCGGTTCCGGGCCGCGCCAAAGGCTTGCCCTTAAGCTTGGTCAAACTGGCCACGCGGGCGATTTCTTCTACAAGGTCAGCCTCGCCCTGCACATCGGGCCGCCAGCTTGGCACGCTGACCATCAGGTCATTCACCTCAAAGCCCAGATCGGTGAGAATGCGAATTTGCTCCGCCTCATCAATATCCATACCCACCAGCGATACTACCCGTGAAGGGTCCAGCTTATAGCTACGGGATGTATCCGGCACTTCGCCAGCAATCAGCTTTTCGGAAGCCGCTCCGCCACAAAGATCAAGGATCATCTGCGTCGCGAGGTCCAGCCCGACGGGCGTAAAGGCCGGATCCGCCCCGCGCTCAAAACGATAGCGTGCGTCGGAGTTGATTTTCAGCTTTCGGCCTGTCATGGCAATCGCGATCGGATCCCAGTAAGCGCTTTCCACAAACACGTTCACCGTGTCTTCAGAGCAACCCGAAGACGCCCCGCCCATGATGCCCGCAATGCTCTCGGGGCCATTGGCATCCGAGATTACCATCATACCCGCTTCGAGCGTATATTCGTTGTCATCCAGCGCCATAATGGTCTCGCCGCCTTCGGCGTAATGCACGCGCAAATTTCCAGAAACCTTATCCGCATCAAACACATGCAGCGGGCGGTTCAGGTCATAGGTAAAGAAGTTGGTAACGTCCACCAAGGCCGAAATAGGCCGCAACCCAATGGCGCGCAACCGGTCTTGCAGCCATTGCGGCGAGGGGCCATTTTTAACGCCCTTTATCAACCTTCCGGCAAATACAGGGCAATCCTTAGTTTGCACATCGGCATCAATGCTAACCGTCAGGTCGCTCTTGAAGCCACCTTTGATGCTCGCCGTTTTGGCTGACTTAAGCGTGCCCAAGCCCCGCGCAGCAAGGTCTCTCGCCACGCCGCGCACACCTAAAGCATCAGGGCGGTTGGGTGTAATCGCGATATCAATCACGGGGTCATTCCGGTCCAGATAATCAATAAACCGCGCGCCGAGTGGCGCGTCTGCGGGCAAATCCACAATCCCGTCATGCTCGTCCGAGATCATCAGCTCACGCTCCGAGCACAGCATCCCGTTGCTCTCCACATCACGGATTTTCCCCGGCTTCAGCGTCAGATCTATCCCCGGCACATAGGCCCCCACAGGGGCAAAAACACCCACAAGCCCCGTGCGCGCATTCGGGGCGCCACACACCACTTGCACCTCTTCCGTACGCCCTTCGGGGCCATCGGGGTAAGTCTCTACTCGACAAAGCCGGAGCCTGTCGGCATTGGGGTGCTGCACCGCCTCGATCACACGGCAAAGCCGGAATGCGCCAAGCGTATCTGCGGGGTTTTCCACGCCCTCCACTTCAAGGCCCAAATCTGTAAGCGCCTCGGTGATCTCATCCAAGCTCGCCTCGGTATCCAAGTGCGTTTTTAGCCAGTTCAATGTGAATTTCATAATAAGCCCCTTCGTTTAGCCGCAAACTATGGGATATGGCTGCAAATGGAAAGAGCCAACGGGCGGGCGCAGACCTGAAATTTCCCTTCCCTCTGGCCAAAACCTGAGCTACATTAAACTGAACAACCATTCATTTCACGAGGCTCCCATGGATTTTGCCCTTTCTGACGAACAGCAGATGATTTTTGATATGGCTTATGATTTTGGCCAAACCGAAATTGCCCCCCACGCGCGGCAGTGGGAAGAAGATGGAACCATCCCTAAAGCCCTGTGGCCCGAGATCGCCGCGCTTGGCTTTGGTGGGCTTTATGTGAGCGAAGAACATGGCGGCAGCGGGCTTTCTAGGCTTGATGCCACACTGGTGTTTGAGGCCCTCGCCATGTCCTGCACCGCCGTGGGTTCGTTCCTTTCTATCCACAATATGTGCGGCGGGATGATTGATAAGTTCGGCTCAGCCGAGACCAAGGCCAAGTGGCTGCCCAAAATGTGCAGCATGGAAACCGTGTTTTCTTATGCGCTGACCGAGCCGGGCAGCGGCTCGGACGCCAGCGCGTTGCGCACTAAAGCGACCCGCACCAATGAGGGCTATAGCCTAAACGGCACCAAGGCGTTTATCTCCGGCGGCGGCTATTCAGACGCTTACCTCGTGATGGCGCGCACTGGCGTTGATGGCCCCAAGGGCATTTCAAGCGTAGTGGTCGAAGCCGGCACCAAGGGGCTTTCCTTTGGCGCGCTTGAGCAAAAAATGGGCTGGAAGGCGCAGCCCACGGCGCAGGTGCAATTTGATGAATGCGCCATTCCGGCGGAGAACCTGATCGGCGAGGAAGGCCGCGGCTTTTCCTATGCCATGGCGGGGCTTGATGGCGGGCGGCTGAACATCTCGGCCAGCGCCCTTGGTGGCGCGCAATCTGCGCTGAATATCGCGCTAAAATACATGGGAGAGCGGCAGGCTTTTGGCAAAACCATTGACCAGTTTCAAGCCCTGCAATTCCGCGTGGCCGATATGGAGATCGAGCTCCAAGCCGCCCGCACCTTCCTGCGCCAAGCCGCGTGGAAGCTAGATACAGGCGCGCCAGATGCCAGCAAGTTCTGCGCCATGGCCAAGCGGTTTGTGACCGACACCGCTTTTGAGGTTGCCAACGGCTCCCTGCAAATGCTCGGCGGCTATGGCTACCTTGCGGATTACGGCATCGAGAAAATCGTGCGGGATTTGCGGGTGCACCAGATTCTGGAAGGGACAAACGAGATTATGCGGATGATCACGGCGCGGGCCTTGTTGCTGGAGCGGGACCGCGGGTGATGAATCGAACATTGAAGAGCATTAGAATCAATTGGTTAAAGTACCAATTATGGCTAATGAATAGAGCACACTGCAAGAAAGTCAAAGGTTCCAGAGCAATCTTAAATATTTTAGCTTGGATGCTGATAGAATTCTTTGTCGTGTCTAGTTTAGTCGTATTGCCGATGATGACTTTTTACGCGTTTAAAATATCCTCACTTAGAGTTGGTGTGGTTTTTACAATCGTTGTTATTCCAATTATTGCAATAAGCTATTTTGGTAGCCGGAAACTCTATTCGGCGTTGGAACTAGGACCGTATACTTATGGTATGGCTAAACGACATAAAGCTAAAATCAAAGCTAAACTGAAAGCCCTTACAGATGACTGACATTCACATCCGCCAATCAGGAAAAGCTGGCCGCATTACCCTTAACCGCCCACAGGCGCTTAACGCGCTAAGCTATGAAATGGCGCTGGCGATTGAGGCCGCGCTGGATGACTGGGCCGTTGACCCTGCCATTGAGTTGGTCATCATTGATGCCGCAGGCGACAAAGCCTTTTGCGCGGGGGGTGACATTCAAGAAATGTATGACACCGCCAAGGCGGGTGATTTTGAGTATGGCCGCAAATTCTGGCGTGACGAATACCGCATGAACGCCAAGCTGTTTAACTTCCCCAAGCCCTATGTCGCCTTTATGCAAGGCTTTACCATGGGCGGCGGGGTTGGTATTTCGTGCCACGGCTCGCACCGGATTGTCTGTGAAAACTCCCAGATCGCCATGCCCGAATGCGGCATTGGCTTAGTGCCAGATGTAGGCGGCTCGTTGCTGCTGGCCCGTGCGCCGGGGCATTTGGGCGAATACCTTGGCTGCACCGCCGCGCGCATGGATGCGGGCAACGCGATTTATGCGGGCTTTGCGGATTATTACGTTGAGCGCGCCGCGTGGCCTATGCTGATTGAAGCACTGGAAAAGGGTGACCTTGAGGCGATAGATAAAGCCGCCCTGCCCGCGCCTGCGGCGAGCATGCAGGCTGAACAAATCGAGATTGACCAGAGCTTTAGCGGCCGCACCGTGGGTGACATTATTCGTGGCTTCAGCGGTTCTGACTGGGAGCAGAAAACCGAAAAAGCATTGCGCCGCAACTGCCCGCTTTCTGTTGAATGCGCGCTAGAACTCGTGCGCCGTGTGCGCGGGCTTGACAGCATTGAGTTGGCGCTTGGCATGGAATATCGCTTCACCCACCGCTCGGCTTCGATGGGTGATTTTGTGGAAGGTATCCGCGCCGCGATTATTGATAAAGACCGGAATCCGCAGTGGACGCCGGCAACGCTTGAAGACGTAACCCCCTTAAATATAAGCAAAATGCTAATGCCCCTCGGGGCAGATGCGCTCAAACTCTAAAGGACACGCCATGAAAATCGGATTTATCGGACTGGGAAATATGGGCGGCCATATGGCCCGAAACCTCGCCACCGCTGGCCATGAGGTCATGGGGTTTGACGTGGCGGGCGTAACGGTTGACGGTGTGGCAAACGCCGCGAGCAGTGCCGAGGCGGCAACGGGTGCGGATGTGCTCATCACCATGCTGCCGAACGGGCAGATACTACGGGCGGTTGCCGCCGAAGTTATCCCCGCTATGCAACCAAATGCCTGCTTCATTGATTGCTCCACGGTAGACGTGGAAAGCGCGCGCGCCGTGGCGGCAGACTGGCCGCTGAGCGTAGATGCGCCGGTTTCTGGCGGCATTGGCGGGGCCGATGCGGGCACGCTCACCTTTATGGCGGGCGGGCCGAAAGCGGCTTTTGCCATCGCCGAGCCACTCTTTGAGATCATGGGCCAAAAGGCCGTGCATTGCGGCGAAAGCGGCGCGGGGCAAGCGGCCAAAATCTGCAACAATATGATTCTCGGCGCCACGATGGTTGTTACCTGCGAGGCCTTTGCCCTTGCCGACAAACTCGGCCTTGATCGGCAAAAAATGTTTGATGTGGTCAGCACAAGCTCAGGCTATTCATGGAGCATGAACGCCTATTGCCCTGCCCCCGGCATTGGCCCGCAAAGCCCGGCGGATAACGATTATCAGCCCGGTTTTGCCGCTGAACTCATGCTGAAAGACCTCCGCCTTTCCCAGCAAGCCGCCGAGGCGGTTGACGCGGCCACGCCGCTGGGCGAACATGCGACGCAGGAATATGCAAAATTTGTGGAAGGCGAGGATGGCATGGGGAAGGATTTTTCGGCCATGCTGCCCCGCCTTTCAGGCATGAAGAGAGGGTAAATGAACTGGGTCAGCGCTTCACCGCTCAGCAATCTGGAGCCAGAGGCCCGCGCACAGCTGGCCTCGGTGCAGCCAAGCAACATGCCCAAAGGCACACCGCTTTTCCATCATGGAGATGAGGTGCAGGGCTTTGCTGTGGTGCTTTCGGGCAAGGTGGGGGTTTATCTGACGGGCGCTGGTGGCCGCGAAATATTGCTTTATGATATTACCCCCGGCAAAACCTGCGTGCAAAGCACCATTGGCCTGATGTCACGCGAGCTTTACTCCGCCGAGGCCATTTGCGAGGTCGATACCCGCCTCGCCTTCCTGCCCCGCGCCACGTTTAGCGCCCTGCTTGCCACATCCCCCGCCTTTCGGGACTACATATTTTCGGCCTTTGGCGAGCGGATGCACTCGATGATGCATCTGCTTGAACAAGTGGCCTTTGTGCGGATTGAGAGCCGCCTCGCCGCTGCCCTTTTGGCGCTGGCCCAGCCTATAGCGCAGGTGACCCATGCCGAGCTGGCCACGCGCATTGGTTCAGCCCGTGAAGTGGTTTCGCGCCGGTTGGATCATTGGAGCAAGCGGGGCTTAGTGCGGCTGGAGCGCGGCAATATTACAGTTTTGAACGCCGCTGCATTGCAAAGCCTCATGACAAGCTAAGCACCTGCCAGCAAACGCGATTCCAGCTTAATAATATCAGATTTCGAGCGCACATGAACAATCGGCACACTACCTACCATATCGGCCATAGCCTTATGCATTGCGGGTCGCATTTTGAGCGGATAGCCAAAGGCGACCCATTTCAGGCCGCTAATGCCAAGCTTTCCTTTGCAGCCATCTGGCAGATCAACCCGCGACTTGCCAAAGCCTTTTATCGCCCGCTTTGAATAGCGGAGAACCCGTTTTACGGTAGAAACATGAAGGTAAACTATCAAATCAGTCAGCTTTAGCCGTGGCCCAAAAGAGCGAAAATCATCCCCGTCCATGATCCATCTGTCGGCCAGCGTATAGGCTTCAAGCTCGGCAAGAGCCTCACGATACGGGCGAAGCTTCCATCGAGGCAAGTGATAGGATTTATCAATATGGATGACCGGAAGGCCCGTGGCTTTGCCAAGCCTAAGCGCCAACGTTGTTTTTCCGGCACCATGGCCACCTATGATCATTATCCGCTGCATTGTTACTCTGAACCTTGGCGCCATACCCACGCGAGGTTAGCACTTTTGTAAAACCAGCTCAAGAATTGTGGATCAATTCCCGGCCTATGTGACCATGTCACCGACAACACAATTTGAATCTTCTAAAACCGCCTTATCACACGGGCAAGCCCGCCCTACTATAAGGATAAAACCATGCTTAAGAAAAACGTTGGCGCTGTTGAGCGCATTCTCCGCCTTGCCGTGGGCGTTGCCGCCCTTGTTGCTTTTTTCATGCTGCCAGAGGCCTCTTATCGCTATTGGTTGCTGATCGGCATCATCCCTCTGGCCACTGGCTTGCTTTCGAGCTGCCCGCTTTATACCATTTTTGGTATTAGCACCTGCAAAGTGAAATCCGAGTAAATCAGCTTGGCTTGCATCATGGGCGCAGGGGCTAGGCCTTTGCGCTCTTTTTATTTAGCCGCTCCAAATAAGCAGCCACCTGCGCGCGGCTTTTCAGGTGAACTGCGCTCACATGCAGCGGCAGGTTTCGCATCAAAGTTACATCTTTGGGCCGCGAGCGCCAATAATAGCCACCTACCCAATAGAATATAAAGCTAGCGCTAAAACGCTCGGGGCAATTTGCTCCCATATCGGGGCGGGTTCGGCCGCGATAGCGCCACGACCGCGCCAGCACCCGCCACATGCGCAGCCATGTGGGCAGGTCGAGCCAGATCACATGGTCAGCACGCGCGATCCGCGCTTCAAAGGTGCTGTGGTGGTTGCCATCAAAAATCCAAGCCTCACACGCGGTGGCCGCCAATACCAGCGCACGGGTTTCCTCTTTGCTGCGCGGCACCCAGCCCGGCTTCCAATACATCGGGTCAATATGCACTACCGGCAACCCTGTGATCGCACCAATATTGCGCGCCAACGTGGATTTGCCAGAGCCCGAGCCGCCAAAAACCATCACCCGTTTCATTTGGGTTTTAGCTCGCGACGCATGATTTTCCCTGTCGCTGTCATCGGCAAGGCCTCAATAAACTCGATCTCGCGCGGGGCAACATGCGGAGATATCCGCTCCCGCACCCGCAAGATCAATTCCTGTTTTAGCGCTTCATCCCCCGGCCCACTAAGCACCACAAAGGCCTTCACCACTTCGGTGCGCACCTTGTCCGGCATGCCGATCACCGCCGCCATCGCCACGGCCTCATGCCCCACAAGGCAGTCCTCAATTTCAGAAGGCCCTATCCGGTAGCCCGAGGAGGTTATCACATCATCTGATCGCGCCGAGAAATGGAAATAGCCATCCTCGTCCTCAAGGCCGACATCGCCCGTCAGCATCCAGTCCCCCACAAATTTCTCGGCGGTTTTCTCGGGCTGGTTCCAATATTCTAGAAACATCTGCGGCAGGCCACGCTTCACCGCAATTTCACCAGTTTCGCCAATCGGCAATGGCTGGCCGTTCTCATCAAGAATTGCCACCTCAACCCCAATAGTTGCCTTGCCCGTAGAGCCAGCGCGCGGGGTAAACACCTCATGCGAATTCCCCAGCACAAGGTTGCATTCTGTTTGGCCATAAAACTCGTTTATAGTCGTGCCAAGCCGCGCACGGCCCCAGTCCAAAAGCTCTGCCCCCAAGGCCTCGCCGCCCGAACCAACCGAGCGTAGCGCAACAGGTTGTGCCGTGCTTTGCCGCATCAGCTTTAGCGCGGTTGGCGGTAAAAACGTATTGCGAATGCTTAGGCGCTCGATCAGCGCAAAGGCATCATCAGGGTCAAACTTGCCCATCCGGTGCGCCACCAGCGGCACACCGTAATTGAGCGCAGGCATCATCACATTGGTGAGGCCGCCCATCCAGGCCCAATCGGCTGGCGTCCAGAGCTTATCTCCCTTTTGCGGCATAAAATTATGGTGCGTTTCCACCCCCGGCAAATGCCCCAGCAGCACCTTATGCCCATGTAACGCCCCCTTGGGCGGGCCAGTGGTGCCGCTGGTATAGCTGATAAAAGCTGGGTCATTCAGCGTGGTTTCTGCCATCTCGCAGGCGTCTTTGGCCTTACCAAGCTCCTGCCAAAAACCGCGCACGCCCCTTTCCCGCTGGTCAATCGAGTAGACAGCCTCCAGTGCTGGCAGCTCATCCTGAATGCCAAGCACCTTATGCAGGTTTGCCCCATCTGTCACCACCGCCTTGGCGCCTGAATCTGAAAGCCGATAGCGCAAGCCATCTTCGCCAAAAAGCGTAAACAACGGCACCGCCACCGCCCCCAGCTTATAGCACGCCAAATGCGTTAAAATCGTTTCCGGCGTTTGCGGCAATAGCACGGCACAGCGGTCGCCCCGCCCTAACCCATGCCCCGCTAAAGCATTGGCCAAGCGGCTAGAGGCCCTTGATAGCTGGATATATGTATATTCCCGCTGCTCTCCGTCTGGCCGAATATAGATCAGCGCCACGCGCTCCGGCGCGGCTCGCGCCCAGCGTTCGCAAATCTGCTCGGCAATATTATAGCGCGCTGGCTTAGGCCAGTGGAACCCCGCGCGCATCGCACTCCAATTGTTCGATTTTTGCACCAGCCGTTCAGAAATCATGCCATCCCCTCCCCCGTTAAGCCCCTCACATTAAGCCGATATATCCGCAACACAACCCCTTGCGTATCGCCCTATTGCGGCGTAGTTTTAGCGGAACGAAAGGCCGCATTATGTCCACCCCCCAACTTATCGACCCCTTCCAGCGCAAAGTTTCTTACTTGCGGGTTTCCGTAACAGACCGCTGCGATTTTCGCTGCTACTATTGCATGGCTGAAGAAATGACCTTTTTGCCAAAAAAAGAGCTGCTCACGCTGGAAGAACTGGACCGTATGTGCAGCACTTTTGTGAATATGGGGGTAACCAAGCTGCGCATAACCGGCGGGGAGCCTTTGGTGCGCAAAGGCATCATGACCTTTTTTCAAAGCATGTCCCGCCACCTGAAATCCGGCGCCTTAAAAGAGCTAACGCTGACCACCAACGGCTCCCAGCTCAGCCGCTTCGCCCAGCCGCTTTACGAGTGCGGCGTGCGGCGGGTGAATATTTCGATTGATACCCTTAATGCGAAAAAGTTCGGTAAAATTACCAAGCGTGGCGATTTTGCCAAAGTTATGGCAGGCATTGATGCCGCTGATAAAGCTGGCCTACAAATCAAGCTAAATGCCGTGGCGCTCAAAGGCACCAACGACGACGAGCTGCATGATATGGTCGAATGGGCTGGCCAACGCGGGTTTGACCTCACCTGGATCGAAGTGATGCCGATGGGCGATATGGGCGAGGCCGACCGCCTAGATCAATACTGGCCCCTTTCCGAAATCCGCAAGCAGCTCAAAGAGCGCTGGACGGTTGAGGATATCCCGCTCAATACCGGCGGCCCCGCCACCTATGTGCGCATAAAAGAAACCGGTGGTCGTGTGGGGTTCATCACGCCCCTCACCCATAATTTCTGCGAAAGCTGCAATCGCGTGCGCCTTACCTGCACGGGCCAGCTTTTCCTATGCCTCGGCCAGGAAGACGCCGCCGACCTGCGCGCCGCCATGCGCGACCATGAGGGCAACGAGGCCCTGATCGCCGAAATCAAAGCCGCCATTGCGCGCAAGCCCAAGGGCCATGATTTTGACTATTCCCGCCAAGTGATCGAAGGCGAGATGACTCGCCACATGAACCACACCGGCGGCTAGCCACAAGCGCAGTGGTTGCAGGGCGGCGCGGGCAAGGCCTCGCAAAACAGTGCTTAGCTCAACGCGCCGCCACCGGACGTTCCGCTGGTGCCAATAATGTGGTATAACGCTGATGTGATCACCAAAATCAGCTACACCCATATATAGTTGATTATCACATCCATAAAAACAGGGGAGAACACCATGAATATCAAAAAACTAGCCGCCATTTCCGCGACCGCCCTCGCCTTTGCCGCCAGTGCCACTGGCGGCGGCCACTCACCCATTGAGCAGCGTATTGCTGCGATGAAAGCCGTAGGAGGCCAAATGCGCACCCTAGGTGGCATGGCCCAAGGCAAGGTCGATTATGATGATTTTGCGGCCCTTTCTGCCCTTGAAATCATGCGCGACGCCGCCATAACCGCCCGCCCACTTTTCCCCACAGGCACTGAAATGGGCTTTGACACCCGCGCCAAGCCCGAAATTTGGGCCGAGGGCTCTGATTTTGACGCCATCATGGGCCAGCTCATTGCCAACCTAGATGCCGCCATCGCCGCCGAGCCCGCCGACCTCGCCAGCTATCGCCCGCTCTTTGGGGCCATTGCCGGCACTTGCAAATCCTGCCACGAGAAATATCGTGCGCCTGAGAACTAAGGCCCTTATCGCGGCCAGCCTCACGGGGCTGGCCGCGTGGTTTTTATCGGCCCCCAACCCGCTTGACCGAAATGAATGGCAAGGCCATGCGGGAAACCTCGCGCGAGGTGAGCAGGTGTTTAATATCGGCGGCTGTGCCTCCTGCCATATGGAAAAAGGGGCCAAAGGCGAGGCGAGGCTACAACTTGGCGGCGGCCAAGCCTTTGCAACCCCGTTTGGCACATTCTACGCCCCCAATATTTCCCCCAGCGAAAGCGGCATCGCCAGCTGGAATGCGCTTGACCTTGCCAACGCCCTGCTGCGCGGCGTCAGCCCCAAGCAAACGCATTATTACCCCGCCTTCCCCTATGGCTCCTATACCCGCCTCGCCGAGCAAGATATCGCAGATCTCATGCTTTATCTAAAAACCCTTCCGCCGGTTGACCAAGCCAACCACCCCCATGATCTCCCGTTTCCCTTTAATATCCGCCGCAGCAACGGCTTTTGGAAGCTCCTATTTTTAAGCGACGCGCCCATTGCTGAAAGCACTGAACCACGTGGGCAATATCTGGTTGAGGGCCTCGGCCATTGCGGTGAGTGTCACACCCCCCGCAATGCGCTTGGCGGCCTTGACCGCAGTCGCTGGCTCGCGGGCGCACCCAATCCTGAAGGCAAAGGCCGCATTCCCAACCTCACCCCCGGTGGGAGCTTGGCTAACTGGAGCGTTGAAGACATCGCCTATTATCTCGAATCAGGCTTCACACCTGAATTTGATACTGCCGGCAGCACCATGGTTGAAGTCATCGAAAACCTGGCGCAAGCCTCCCCCGAGGATCGTCTTGCTATTGCCCACTATTTAAAGGCCATCCCTGCCCTTGCCGATGCACCCAAACCATAGACAATCCAAGCAGCAACCGATAGAAGTTTGGCAAAATATGGAGCGCGCATGGGTTATATAATCGGGGTAGACGGCGGTGGCACGGGGTGCCGCGCCGCAGTGGCAGATAACGCCGGAAATGTGCTTGCACGCGCCGAAGGCGGAGCTGCCAACATTGCCACCAATTTTGAGCTCGCACGCACTAATATCCTGCGCACAATTTCGTTGGCCTTTGTAAATGCCGGCATTCCCAAGCCTGATCTGGAAACCGCCACCGCCGTGCTTGGCCTCGCAGGTGCCAACCTTGGCGACTACAGCAACCGCCTGCACGCCAGCCTGCCCTTTTCCAAAACCCACATTGTTTCAGATGCCGAAACCACGCTTGTAGGCGCGATTGGTGAGGCTGACGGCATCATCGGGGCCATCGGCACTGGCTCTGTTTATGGCCGCCGCGAGCACGGCATTTTCACCCAGCTCGGCGGCTGGGGCTTTCTGCTGGGGGATGACGGCTCAGGTGCGCGGCTCGGGCGCGACATGCTGCATCTGGCCATTAAGGCCTTTGATGGCTTGGTAGAGCACTCCCCCCTAACGCGTGAGATTATTGAGGAATATCAAGGCTCGCCTATGAATATCGTTGAGCAAGCCCAAACCTTCGCCCCCAAAGATTTTGGCCAGTTCGCCCCGCGCGTCGTTGCGGCGGCCAATGCCGGTGACGCTAACGCCGAAGTGATCCTCGCGCAGCACACCGATGTTGTGCGCAAAAGCCTGGACGCCGTTGGCTTTGCCCCCTCAAAAGCGTTTTGCATGCTTGGCGGCTTGGGAAATGTCTATCTTGAGCGCCTGCCAGAGCGCTATCGGCAAGCAGCCCACAAGCCGCAAGGCAACGCGCTTGACGGTGCCATTTCACTGGCGCTTACCTTATCTCAAAACAAATAAGAATTGGGGCTTGCTCTTCAGGGGGGAGCGCGTGCGCGCGAGGGGGCGGAACGCCCCCCATTTTTGTTTCCGGTTCAAATGAATGGCCATTCGCTGCCTTTTGCAGCACTCAAACGCAAATGGCCATACTTTATTATGATTGCCCCGGAAACACTTAGCCGAGCGTAGCGAGGCCACGCCCAACTGCCGAAGACAGGCGGGAGCTCTAGCTTGCGGCGCGCTCTGCCCGCCTAACCTTGCGCCGCGCCATTTCCTTGCGCGGGTCTGGAATAGGAATCGACGCAATCAGCTTTTGCGTATACGCATGCTTTGGTTGTTCAATCACCTGCTGTGATGTGCCAATTTCCACAACATTACCAAAGTAAAGCACCATAATCCGGTCACTAATATGCTTCACCACACTCAGATCATGCGCGATAAACAGCAGCGAAATCCCCAGCTCTTTTTGCAAGGCCATCAGCAGGTTCACCACTTGCGCCTGCACCGATACATCCAGCGCCGACACCGGCTCGTCACAAATGATCAGCTTCGGGTTGGTTATAAGCGCCCGCGCAATCCCGATGCGCTGGCACTGCCCACCGGAAAATTCATGCGGATACCGGTTGATCTGGCTCGGGTCCATCCCGACCTTTTCCAGCATGGCTTTCACCTTTTCCCGCCGCTCCGTTTTGCCCATGCCCTTAAAATGGGTTTTCAGCGGTTCGGCAATAATCTCGCCGCAGGTCATGCGCGGATTAAGCGAGGCCAGCGGATCTTGAAAGATCATCTGAATGTCTTTGCGCACGGCCAGCATGTCAGCGTCTGACAAGCTCAGCAGGTCGCGCCCCATCCACACAGCTTCGCCCGAGGTCGCTTTCACCAGCCGTATAATGCTCCGCGCCAGCGTGGATTTCCCACAGCCGCTTTCCCCAACAATCCCTAAGGTCTCCCCCGGCATCAGGTCAAATGTCACCCCATCTACAGCTTTCAGCTTTTTCGTTTTGGGAAATATCCCGCCCGCAGCATCATCGCGCACGTCAAACCAGACCTTCATGTCTTTAACGCTCAATATAGGCTCGCTCATGATTTGCCTCCTTCAAGAAAATCATAAGAAACGGTGGAGAGCGTTTGCACGTCTTGGTCAAGCCGCGGCACAGCCTCCAGCAAGCCTTTGGTATAGGGGTGCTGTGGGTTGTCAAACAAGTCTAGCGTCGGGCGGTATTCCATCACATTGCCGCCAAACATTACCAAAGTCTCTTCGCAGCTGCCGGCGACAATCCCCATATCATGCGTAATCAAAATAATCGCCATGCCAAAATCTTCTTGCAGGTCAATCAAGAGGTCCATGATCTCGGCTTGCACGGTTACATCCAGCGCCGTTGTCGGCTCATCAGCAATCAGCAGTTTTGGCCTGCATAGCAGTGACATCGCGATCATCACACGCTGCCGCATCCCACCCGAAAACTCATGTGGATACATGTGCACGCGGCTGGCGGCATCCGGTATTTGCACCGCATCCAGCATCTTGATACTTTCCTTTAACGCCTCAGCTTTGCTCAGGCCTTTATGATGGATAAGCACCTCTGATAGCTGCTTGGATATCCGCATATAGGGGTTGAGCGAGGTCATCGGGTCTTGAAAGATCATCGCGATTTCATTGGCGCGATACCGATTCATTTCCGCTTCGGGCAGGTTAAGAATTTCTTGCCCCATATACTTTACTGAACCCGCCGCATGGCCGTTTTTAGGTAACAGCCCCAAAATGCTAAAAGCAGATTGGCTTTTGCCCGAGCCGCTTTCGCCAACAATCGCAAGGGTTTTCCCCTCAGCGAGCGAAAAGCTCACATCATTTACAGCGTTCACGACCCCGTCAGGGGTGTCAAATTTAACGCTCAGGTTTTTTACATCCAGAATATTCATGGCTTACCTGTCCTTCGGGTCTAGCGCATCACGCAGCCCGTCACCTATAAAGAAAAAGCTGAAAAGCGTGACCACAAAGAACGCCAGCGGGAAGAGAAGCTGCCACTCGGTATCATAGCGAATGGTGCCCGCCCCCTCAGAAATGAGCGCACCCCAGCTGGTATTTGGCTCTTGCACACCAAGACCAAGGAACGAGATGAAGCTCTCTGTTAGGATCATAAGCGGGACAAGTAACGTCGCGTAGATAGCGACAATACCAAGTAGGTTCGGCACAATATGTCTGCGGATAATTGTGGGGGTATTTACCCCTGTGGCCCGCGCGGCCTCGACAAACTCTTTGTTTTTCAGCGTCAGGGTTTGCCCCCGCACAATCCGGCTCATATCAAGCCAGGCCAACATGCCAATGCCGACAAAGATCATAGTCTCGGAGCGGCCAAAGATCACCAGCAGCAAAATAAGCACAAACATAAACGGGATGGACATGAGAATATCCACGATTCGCATCATTATCTGGTCTGTCCGGCCACCCACATAGCCCGCCACCGTGCCGTAAACCGTGCCAACAATCACGGCAATAGCCGCGCCAATAACGCCAACTTTAAGCGAAATCTGTGTGCCTTGAAGCACCCGAGAATAAATATCGCGCCCCAGATCATCGGTGCCAAAAAAATGGCCGGTTTCAAAGGAAGGCCTGCCCAGCGTTGCCGCGCTGCCCATGGTGTTCCAGTCAATTTCTTCAAAACTCCACACCGCAAAAAATGGGCCAATAAAGGAAATCAGGACAATAGCTGTCAAGGCAATCAAGCCCGCAACTGCGGCTTTATTCTGGAAGAATCGGCGGCGGGCGTCACTCCAGAGCGAACGGCCTTTAACTTCAGTAACTGTATTCATAGCAGCCTCCCTCAATACCGGATTTTCGGGTCAACCCACGCGTAAAGCAGGTCAGCCAATAGGGCGAACAAAACGGTGAGCGAACCAAGCAAAATGGTGACCCCCATCATAACCGAATAATCTCTACTAAGGGCCGAGTTGACAAAGGATTGCCCCAGCCCGCCTGTCGAGAAATAAACGTCGATGATAACCGAGCCTGTGACCATGCCAACAAAAGCAACACCAAGATAAGAAATCAATGGCACGAGGGAAGGCTTAAGCGCGTGGCGTAAAATGACGGTGCGCTCGGGCAGGCCTTTGGCGCGCGCTGTGCGGATATAGTTTGAATTAAGCACTTCCAGCATGCTGGAGCGAGTAATACGGGCAATGGAGGCCATATAGCTAGTGGCCAGCGCTATTACCGGCATTACTAAATTAGGCAACGCCCCGTCATTCCAGCCGCCACCGGGTAACCAGCCGAGCGTGAGGGTAAAGAGCCAAACCAGCAGTGGGGCCATCACAAAGTTAGGCAGCACTTGTGCACCAATCGAAATACCGACCGCGAAATAATCTATGAATGTGTTTTTCCGAATGGCGGCAACAACGCCAAGTGCGCCCCCGATCAGCGTGGCAAAAATAAAGGAAAGCCCGCCATATGTAAGGGTAATGGGAAAGCCCTGTGCGATAATATCATTCACTGTTTGGCTTTTCTTCACAAAGCTCGGGCCAAAATCAAAATGGAGCACTATGCCTTTTAAATAGTTCCAAAGCTGAACAAAAAGCGGGTCATCCAACCCGTATTTCGCTTCAATATTTGCCAGCACTTGCGGCGGTAAAGGCCGCTCAGAGGTGAACGGACCACCGGGCGCGGAATGCATTAACAAAAAAGTAATGACGATAAGAATAAGCAAGGTTGGAATAGCCACCAACACCCGCCTGAAAGTATAGTTCAGCATGGATTCGACCTAGGTTTTGCGGTTGAGCAAAGGAAAAGCACCGCACCCATTAAGGGCGCGGTGCTAAAGGTTTTATGGCTTATTCAGCGATATAAAGATCGCGTGAATACCAATTTTGCTCAACATTGTTGACCGGCCAGTTTTTCAGGTTTGCGGTGTGCATGTAAACGCCCGCATAGTGGTAAACTGGGATAACCGGCATTTCGTCTGCCAGAATTTGCTCAACACGTGTGTAGTTGGCGGTTGCATCTGCCAAAGTTTTGGCTTCCAGCATCAAGGCGTCAATTTCGTCATTGGCGTATTTGCCGTCATTATAGCCAGACTGTGAGGTGAGCAGGTCGAGGAAGGTCGAAGCCTCGTTATAGTCACCACACCATGCGCCACGGGCCAGTTCAAAGTCTTGGTTGCCACGGGTTTCCAGGAATGTTTTCCACTCTTGGTTTGCCAATACAGCCGTTACACCCAACTTCTGTTTCCACATTTGAGTCATCGCAATCGCGATCTTCTTGTGGCCTTCAGACGTGTTGTAGAGCATATCAAATGTAAGCGGGTTGTCTGCACCGTAACCAGCTTCTTCCAGCAGGGTTACCGCAGCGGCATCACGCTCGTCTTGGGTCATTTCAGCATAAGGCACGCTTGGCACCTCAAAACCAGCCGTTGCGCCCGGCGTAAAGGTAAACGCTTCAAACTGGCCACCTTGCAGCACTTTTTCAGTGATGACTGAGCGGTCAAGTGCGTAAGAAAGCGCTTGGCGAACCCGAACGTCTTGGAAGGCTTCAGGGCCATTGTCTGACAAGTTAAAGGTATAATAATAGCTACACAGGCGCGGGAAGCTGATGGCTTGGTCAGGATATTCTTCCGAGAGGCGCGGGTATTGGCCAGTTGGCACTTCGGTGCGGTTCAACTCGCCAGCAAGATAGCGGGTAAGCGCTGTGTTTTCGTCGTTAATCACCAGCGCTATAACTTTTTCAATGATGGTCTCATCATTGTTCCAATACATCGGGTTGCGCTCGCGCACAGACCGTTCGCTTGGCACATGCTCTGTCAGCACATAAGCGCCGTTAGATACGATGTTTTCAGGCTTGGTCCACTCAGTGCCATGCTCTTCAATCGCCCATTGTGGCGAGGGGAAGGTAGAACCGTGTGTCGTCATCAAAGGAAAGTAAGGCAAAGAGGCGGTGAGGCGCACTTCAAGCGTGTGATCATCAATCGCGGTTACGCCAAGTGTATCGATAGCGGCTTCGCCAGCAATAATCTCGCTCACGCCCTCAATGGACATCAGATCGCCAAACCACTGATAAGCTGATGCGGTTTCAGGGTCTACCAAGCGGCGCCACGCGTAAACAAAGTCACCAGCGGTTACGGGGTTGCCATCTGACCATTTTGCGTCGGTCCGAAGGGTGAAGGTATAAACGTTTTTTTCGTCATTGGTAGTGAAGCCAGTTGCAACGCCCGGAATAAGGTTACCGTCGGCATCTTGGTTCATCAGGCCTTCGAAAAGGTCGCGCACCACGTCAGCGCCGGAAACATCTTCAACGATTTGCGGGTCAACTGAGCTGTGTTCGTCCAGCAGGCGGTAGGTGAAGGTTTGGTCGGCGGCGAGCGTATCGCCAGCGGCCACAGTTGCTGCATAGGCCGCACCGGTGAGCATAGTTGCGCCGAGCAGGCTTGCCGCCAGTGTTGTTGTAAACTTTTTCATGAGTTTCTCCTCTGTTGGATCACATGGATCATTAATGTCCAAGGAGGGCTTAGTGCCCCCTCAAAATGGATGAGGCAGAGGCTACATGCTTTCACAAAAAATTCAACGGATAATACGTATTTATACGGTGTTAAATTGATTATTGCCAGCGGTCAGCGATATTATCCAGCACGTTGCCCGCCTCAAACGTACGAATGGGAGCATTTTGCACACGGTCGAAGTTTTCCGACGGGTCATAAAGCTCAATTCCAAGGTCGAGATTCTCTGGCGTTAGCAATCCCATGGCCGATAGCAGGCTATAGGCCGCGATTCGTTCGTCATGCATGGCGGTAATCAGGCTGTTTTGAGCGGTTAACACTTCCTGCTTGGCATTGAGCGTATCGAGAACCGTGCTCGCGCCCAGCCTCGCCTCTTCGGTAATCCCCTCATATGCAAATTGTGCCGCTTCAATTTGCAGGCGGGTGGCGGAAATAGAGGCGCGGGCGATTTGCAGCTGATACCACGCGGCAGAAACCTGCTGGCGCACTTGCACACGGGTGTTACCGGTTTCAGCCATCCGACGCTCCAGCGTGGCCCCGGCTTGCCGGATAGCAGCAGACAGCGCGCCGCCTGTGTAAATCGGCTGGTTTAGGGTTAGTGTGGCAGTAGAGGAATCCGGCGACCCTGGTGTAATGTTTGCCCCCCCGAGATAAGTATCGCGATATCCAATATTGACGTTGGCAGAAAGAGAAGGCTGGCGAGCATTGCGGGCGCGGCGCATATCAATTGCCGCGACCTTTTCGCTGAGGTGAGATGCACGCATCAACGGATGGGTGCGCAGGGCAATTTCCTCTGCGGCCGCAAGCGAACCGGGCATATCGGGCAAGCGTGGCGGATAGGCCAAGTTGACCGGCGCTGTGCCAACAACAGCGATATAGCTCTCGGCACTAATGGCAAGCGCGCCCCTGTTGGCGGCCAAAACGGCTTGTGCTGCCGCCATGCGCGCGCGGGTTTGTGCTACTTCGGTGCGCGTAGCGGCGCCCACAGCCAAACGGTCTTCTGCGGCCTGAAGCTGCTGTTTGAGCACATCCACATTATTGCGCGCAAGGCTCACGATTTGCTGATCCCGCCGCACGGTTAGAAAGGCTTGCGCGGCGCTGAGCATCACCGATTGCTCTATGTTTTCAAGGCTGGCACGGGCGGCTAAAACAGCGGTTTTAGCGGCTTCAACGGCATCACGCGAACGGCCACCATCATAAAGATTAAGACTGGCATTAAGCGAGGCTGAATAGGTTTCGGTAGCAACACCGGAAAAAGCAGCGTTATTACCCAATACACCGCTGGCTTGCAGCGCAATTTGTGGCCGCCGTCCCGAGCGCGCCAAGGCAACAGTTTCATCTGTCGCCCGTAAGGCCGCACGATTGAGAATAAGCGTAGGGTTGGTTTCATAAGCCAAACGCATGGCGTCTGTCAGCGTGTCTGCCATTGTGGGCAGCCCTGCAAACACCAGTAAAGAGGCTCCGATAAAGCGCTGCCAACCCTTGTTCATGTCGATTCTCCGATTCTTAACACCGAATTAAGCTAGTCTCATATAGCTTGGGCGCAAGGGGTGATTGGCTAAAACGCAAAAATCGTCTGTTTTTCAAAGCCGGGGAGCACAGGCGCAACGGCGTCAAATGACCAGCGCCAATCCATGCCGTTTTCGGACTTGCGGCCAAGCATACAGCGACCAAGCGCACCCTCCATCATGATAGCGGCCATCCGGCCACCGGTTTTCAGCTGGTCAATTATGCTTTGCGGCACCTCGCCAACACCGCCCTCGATGACAATCACATCATAAGGGCCGTGTTTAGGGGCTCCATCGGCCAGCGGGCCGGTTTCGACAATGGCGTTATCAACACCGTGGCGCGCCAATTGGGCTTCAGCCTCCGTGGCCAGTGCCCCCTCTGATTCCAGCGCGATCACAGCTTCACAAAGATGGGCAATCAGCGCGGATGAAAGCCCAAGACCTGCTCCGATATCCAGAACTAGCTCATTGGGCTGAATGGCCAGTGTTTCCAGCATTTTAGCCATGACGCGGGCATCCAGCACCACGCGACGATCACCGAGCGGCAGGTGGTCTCCGATATAAGCAACTTCGCGAAGAGCCTCTGGCACATAATCTTCGCGCGGGATGGTGAGCATGGCTTCAATCACCGGATAAAGAGTGACATCCGAGGGGCGCACCTGCCCGTCTACCATGGCTTCACGAACTGCTGCAAAATCGGTCATTGAGTCGCCCCTTTATGCTACCTGTTTGCCCCTTTTGCCACAGCCAACTTTCAGGAGCAACCACCCAATGCGTGTCTCGCTGCGCTCAACTCAAGCACGTGAATTGCCGATTTCCCTTGTCTGGCCGTCAAAAAAAGTAAACACTTCGCCGACCAGAACAGGAGCACAGCATGGCCTTAGAAGACGCTGCCAACGAGATTGACACCGCCATTACCCGCAAAGGCTACCGCGGGCTTTCTTTTGAGGCCACGTATGCTGGCATCACCAGTTTTATGCGCCGAACCTTAACCAAAGATCTGAGCGGGGTTGATCTGGCCGTTTCCGGCGTGCCGTTTGATTGTGCGGTCACCAACCGCCCCGGCACACGGCTGGGGCCAAGGGCCATTCGCGAGGCCTCCTGCCTACAAGCGCCCGATGCCCCCTATGGCTGGAATGTGGACCCTTTAACCGAGTTTAACGTCGCCGATTACGGTGATCTCGCTTTTGATCATGGCCGCATTGCTGAATTCCCGGCAAAACTGCAAGCGCATATTAAAGGCATACTAGATGCCGGTGCTGCCTCGCTTGTGCTCGGTGGGGATCACTACATCACCTACCCTATCCTCAAAGCCCACGCCGAGAAATACGGCCCGCTTTCCTTGCTTCAATTTGATGCCCACACAGATACATGGCCCGATGACGACCGGGAGCGCATTGACCACGGGACCATGTTTTATAAAGCCGTGAAAGACGGCATTGTGGTGCCAGAGCGCTCAGTGCAGGTGGGAATCAGGACAACAAACGAGGATACACTCGGCGTCAACATTATCGATGCCCCAGAGCTACACCGGCTAGGCCCAGAGGCCGCCGTGGCGAAAATCAAGGATATTCTGGGCGCCGCACCAACCTATGTGACCTTCGACATTGACGCCCTCGACCCGGCCTTTGCCCCCGGCACTGGCACGCCCGTTTGGGGGGGGATCACCTCAGCCCAAGCCGTTGCTATGCTGCGCGGCTTGGCGGGTATCAACGCCATCGGCATGGATGTGGTTGAGGTCTCCCCGCCCTATGACACCACCGGCGCAACGGCGATTGCCGGCGCGCATGTGGCCTGTGAACTTATGTGCCTTTGGGCGCATAACCAAAAAACACAAAGCGGTGCCAGCTAAGCCAAATCACCTGTTGCAACTCCCCGCGCAATCCCCTAAATCCACCCTACCACCACGGCTGGCGAGTTGGCGGAGTGGTGACGCAGCGGATTGCAAATCCGTGTACACCGGTTCGATTCCGGTACTCGCCTCCACTTAACTTACTGATTTCGTTGTATTTACTTTCATTGCCGCATTTTTATCATGGCGAAAAGTACGTTACACACCCGTAACACACTTTTGTTGTCGCTAGTGTTGTTGAAAAAGTGTAGTTTCGACATAGTGTTTTAAAACAGTGAGTTGAAACGTTATGGCTGAAAACGCGACTGTAAAAGTTAATGAAAAGCTCACTTTGTATAGGCGTGAGCGCAGTAAGCGTTGGCAAGCGCGATTACTCTTGCAAAATGGCGAGTGGCACCGTTTTTCTACAAAAACAACTGATTTAGACGAAGCCAAAGAATTTGCCCTTAAACAATTTTATACCGCCGACTATCGCAAGAAAAACAACTTAGGTTCCCGTTTTGAATGCAGCACTAAATACTTAAGTATCACGTCATCCGTGACATTTCCGCTGGTCGTTGAGAAATATCCGCGCGGCCAGAACCGCCTGCCCCCATACCTGTTTTCAATTCAGGAAACGCCATCTGGACTTTGCGCGATGTCCTACCTTTGATCCGTTGCATCACGGTCGAGACTGCCACATGCGGCGGGATCGACAGGAACATGTGGACATGATCGCTGGATAGAACACCCTTCACAATCTGTACACCCAGTTCATTGCAGGTTTGGCGAATGATTTTACGGATCCGCACACGCATTTCGCCGAGCTGTTCGGGCGGAGGGTGCTGAAAAAGGCTCTATGCGGTATTTTTCTGAAATTGTTAACAATATGTTGATTGTAGGCGCAAAACCCCTTAAGGTTGCAAAATTGGTAACTAACTAGGAAAATAATATGTCTTTTATGGATTCAATTAAATCTTGCTTTGGCAAATACGCCACGTTTGCAGGGCGTGCATCTCGCTCCGAATTCTGGTTCTTCACGCTATTTATCTTTCTGGGCACTATGGTTTTCTATGCCCTAATCTTCATGATGTTTGATACGAGCGGTATGATGGAAGCAGCACAAAACGGCACGATGAGTTCCGGAGCTGGTTTCGGCCTTCCTATTGTCCCTTCCATTTTATTGCTTGTCTTTGTATTGGCAACAATCCTGCCAAACATATCTGTGATGGTGCGCCGCTTGCACGATACCGGCCGTTCTGGCTGGTGGTATTGGATTGGGATTATTCCACTGGTTGGCTTCATTATTTTGCTGGTGTTCTTTGTGACCAAAGGCACAGATGGGGATAATGATTATGGCCCTGATCCGCTGGCATAGGATTTTTAATTGTTTAGAAAAACGCGCCGTTTTTGGCGCGTTTTTTTATGCCCAGCTTGCGGCATGAGTGCCAAGGCGCGCCGCAGGGTTTTTCCAGCGCATCGGGCTATCTTCAATGCTTAAGGCGGGGGCAAGGCGGTGCGCAGCCCCCCAAGGCGTCGCCTCAATGTTTGGGTTGAAGTCGGATTTGTCTGGCGTCAAAGAAAGCGTCCCGTGTTCGGTTTGTTTGTTGTGCATCAGCAAAACAGCCGTGCGCGCAAGGGATAAGCGCGCGTTCTTTACCTGACCCTTATTTGCCGATGTAAGGGATTTGATAATGGCGGCGGCCATCAAATATCCGGTGGCATGGTCAAGCGCTTGCACGGGAAGAGGGGTTGGCACATCGGCCGCTGCCCACTGCATGCCTGCCTCTGCAATGCCGCAAGCCATTTGTACCAAGCTGTCAAAGCCGCGCCGCGTGGCCCATGGGCCCGTCCAGCCATAGGCGTTTAGCGAGGCTTCTATAAGGTTCGGGTTCAGCGCTTGCCTTGCCGACAGCCCATAGCCCAGCCCTGCCAGCGCACCGTTTCTATAGCCATGCACCAAAATGTCAGCCTCGCTCAGCAAAGCTTCAAATGTGGTGCGATCATTCGGCTGCGTAAGGTCCAGCCGCGCGCAGCGCTTGCCAAGGGTCACATCGGGAATCACGTTTGGCTCTGCCCAATCAGGCGGGTCAATGCGCAGCACCTCAGCGCCAAACCCTGCCAAGGTGCGGGTGGCCACGGGGCCAGCCAGCACGCGGGTGAGATCCAGCACTTTGAGGCCTTTGAGCGGGCGCGCGGCGGTGGCACCCCAGCTTTTGGGCGCGGTATTTCGGGGAGAAATCCAGTCAATCAGCGGCTCTTGCGCCACGGCTTTCCCTTGTGGGTGAGCGGCCCACTCAGAGGCCGTGCGCATTTTCGCGGCCACGCCGCCTGCTTGGGCAAGTGCCGTTTCAAGCGCCTCCGCCCGCCAGCTTAGAGCAGCCTGCGCCACGGCTTCGCGTGTGGGAGCGGCATTCAGCACGGAAAGGGCCGCATGGCGGTGATGAGGCAGGTTGGTATGCAACCTGATCCAGCCGGTTTTACAGCGGTAAAGCCCTGCCACCGCATCCCAAATCGGCGGCAGTTCCCAACCGATAGGATGGATAGAATAGCCATACCAGCGTGAGGCCAACACGCGATCAACCGTGATATCAGGCGTTTTTGCAAGCCCCTGCACCTCCAGCAGCCCGGCCATAGCTTGCGCAACCGCGCCATAAGCGGCAACGGCCAGATCGGTAACGGCATAGCGTGAGGGCAGCGCCCCCGTTCCTATGGTCTGAAAATCAGGCGTTAGGCCAAGGCTGCTAAAAATCTCGTCCATTTAATAGCTGTATTCTTGATATACCCGCTTAATGTCACCACCCCATTCACAGCGGTAAAGCCGCTCCAGCTTTTTGGCGGGCGAGTAACCACGGCCCAGAATTTCTTGCAGGGCGTTGAGAAAGTGGGTTTCATCAGGGATAAGCCCACCCGCGCCGGGCTTGGCGCGGGCCTTTAGGCCAGCATGGGAAATTGAAACCAGCTCCTTGGCGATATCCAGCACTTCGATCCCGTTAATTCGCGCTTGCAAGCCATCTTTGGCCACATCCAGCCGCAACTGGTCGCGCTCCTCGGCTGTCCAATCTTTGCAAACATCCCAAGCGGCATCCAGCGAGGATTGGTCATAAAGTAGGCCCACCCAAAAGGCCGGAAGGGCGCAAATTTTGCGCCACGGGCCGCCATCGGCGCCACGCATTTCCAAGTATTGCTTGATGCGGGCTTCGGGGAAGGCGGTGGTCAGGTGGTCAGCCCAGTCGCTTAGGGTTGGCACTTCGCCCGGCAGTGCCGGTAGCTTGCCCTTCAGGAAGTCGCGGAAAGACATGCCCAGCGCGTTGATATATTTACCATCGCGATAGACAAAATACATCGGCACATCTAGGGCGTATTGCACATACGCCTCAAAGCCAAAGCCTGTTTCAAACACAAAGGGCAGCATGCCGGTGCGGGCTTTATCGGTGTCTTGCCAGATGCGCGCGCGCCAGCTTTGATAGCCCGTAAGCTTGCCCTCAAAAAACGGTGAATTGGCAAAAAGCGCGGTGGCAAACGGCTGTAAAGCCAGCCCCACGCGCAGCTTTTGTGCCATATCGGCCTCGGATGAAAAGTCGAGATTCACCTGAATGGTTGTGGTGCGATACATCATCTGCGTGCCATGGCTGCCCACGCTTTTCATGTGCGGGGTCATCAGCTTATAGCGCCCCTTGGGCATCATCGGCATCTGCTCTTCGGTCCACTCCGGCGCGGCCCCCATACCAAAAAACCGTGCGCCAAGCTTGTCTGAAATGTCCTTAACCTCGCGCAGGTGCACATTCACCTCGTCACAAGTTTGGTGGATGCTTTCCAGCGGCGCACCCGAAAGTTCCAGCTGGCCACCCGGCTCAAGGCTCACATTCGCGCCGTCTTTCTCAAGCCCAATCAGGTAGCCCGCTTCCAGCACCGGCTTCCAGTTATACTTGTCGCGCAGGCCTTCCAGCACCGCTTTGATAGAGCGCTCCCCTTCATATGGGATCGGCTTCAGCGTGTCTTTACAATAACCGAATTTCTCGTGCTCTGTGCCAATGCGCCAGTTTTCCTTGGGCTTGCAGCCCGCAGCCAAATATTCGGCTAGCTGGTCATGGTGTTCAATCGGCCCGCCGCCGCTTTGTGGAATGGACATTGGCTTCCCCTTTTTTCTTGTTCCTCAAGAGTTAGGTGCGGCAGCTTGCCCTTGCAAGCCGGAAATAGAACAGATCACAAATCATTGTGTGAAACGCATCAGGAATCATTGTGTGAAACGCATCAGAAATCATTGTGGGCGCTGCCAGACAATATGCATCACATTCCGATCAGCGTTCAGGGCTTTGTTAAGCCGCTCAAGGCTCAGCCCCGGCAGGGCTGAAAAGGCGTGCAGCAGGCGGTCTGCCCCTTTGGCATTAAACGGAATTATCAGCGGCGCTTGCTCGGGCGCATAAAGTACCCAGTTATAACTGCCTGATTTACGGGGGGAAATCACGATCTTGCTCAGTCGTTCAAGGCTTACATCGCCGCCCAAGCGTGGGGCAAAATAAACGATACTGCGCTCACGCACCTCCACAATGCCCGCCGCCTCGCCGCCCCGCCGGAGCTTAAGCCGGATGAGGGCAAAATAGAGCAGGGGGACGACAAACAGCGCCAAGGCAACCCCCATGCCAAGGTAAAAATAGCTTGGGCGAGTAACCCCAAGCCAAAGCCAATAAGCAGCCAAGGGTAGGCCCAACGCCAAAAACACCGGTTCCAGCCAGCGTTTTACTTTCTGCACAGCGTCTGCTCGGAATGCGCTCATTGATCCCCTCCGAACAGCACAATCTGGTAGGCACCGATTTCCCTAAATCCAACCGCACGATAGGCTTTGCTTGCCGTTTCTGACGCTGAAAACAGGATGGCATTTTCTGCTCCCGCTGCAAAAGCCTCTTCTAAATGCGCGGCCACGGCGCGGCGGGCAAAGCCGTTGCCGCGCACGCTAGGCGGTGTATACACGCCGCCTAGCTGCACCGTGTCCGGCATATAGGCGTTAAAATTGGTTTGCGCTACAATTTCGCGCGCCTTAACCAACAGGCGTTGATGGCCGCGCTCAATAGAAACCACCGCTGCTTGGTGGGTTTCAGCCCGCGTTTCCGCTGTGTCAGTCACCCCCAAAACCTCTAGGTTATAGGCGTGGTTCCATTCGGCCAGTAAAGGGAGGTCATCCATTGTTGAGGGTCGAAGGGAGAACTCTTGCATATCTTGCCTTACAAGCTCGGCTTTTCTTAACAAAAACAAAGGCTCAACGTCGTTCATTTGGGTTGGCGCATTTTCCAGCCCAAATCCGGCTAAAATGGCCGCGACCATTTCCGGCGCGCCAGTGCTGACAACGGGCTTAAACCCTTCGGGCACGGCCTTTCGCATATGCGCGACCATTTCCGCTAGGTCATGCTCGGCTTGCAGCATCAAGGCCCCCCCATTGCCGATACCGCCAATGCCGGAAACCGCGCCAGCCGTTTCCCGAATGAAAAACCGGTTTGCATAGTTTGCAACTGTATTCCCGATACCAAAATCACGCAGATTGCCGCGCAAAAACATGGCTGTGGCGAAATACTTCGCGAGATAGGCTTCGATCAAGGCCTCGTCGCCTTTTACGGCTTCAAAGATCATTGCCAATCTCCCAGCGCCATTTGCCATGCGCCTATCGCCGCCACGGCCGCCGTATCTGCCCGCAAAATGCGCGGGCCGAGTGTGACACTGACCACAGCTTCCAGCGCGCGCAATGCGCGCACTTCATCAGCCGAAAACCCGCCTTCTGGCCCGATCACAATCGCCCAGGGGCCCGTGGCTTGGCTTGCCAGCGCCGTTGCCACGGGCAGCGCTTCGCGGCCCTCGTCACAAAACATAAGCTGGCGGCCCCTAGGCCAGTTTTCCAGAAGACTTAGCAGCTTAGCCGGCTCCAAAACATCCGGCACAAAAGTGGCCCCGCACTGCTCTGCGGCCTCAATGGCATGGGCCTGCATGCGGTCTACATTCACCCGTTCATTAGTGTAGTCAGTAATAACGGGCTGCATTTTTCGCACCCCCATTTCCACTGCCTTTTCTACAATAAACGCCGTGCGCGCTTTTTTGACGGGAGCAAATAGCAGCCATAAATCGGGCGGAGATACCTGCGGCAGTGCGGCCTCTTTGCACACCAAAAGCCCATTGCGCTTATTGGCTTTTGCCACCTCGGCAACCCATTCGCCATTCGCCCCGTCAAACACCCGCAGCCTATCGCCCACCTTCCGGCGCATCACGCCAAACAGGTAGTTGCTTTGGGCATTATCCAGCGGCAATACCCTTTCAGCCGCCAACGGCCCTTCAACATATAACCGGATTTCGGCCACTTAATCCAACGGCTCAAAATTGCCGGATTTAGCGTTATACGCCATCAAAACACCATCCCCGATAGAGTGCCACAGCCCGTGCAGGCTAAGCTGTCCGCTGGTCATCGCCTCTTGAATAAACGGAAAATCCATCAGATTCTCGATCGAAACCAAAACCCCGGTATGCTCCAGCGCTGTGATCCGGGCGGCGTCATCTTCAATGTGCTTTACCCGCTCATAGCCGGGGCGCAAGATGTTCATCCAGCGGGCCACAAAGCTCTTTTCGTCCTGAGGGAGGTCTCCGTGGCAGGTATCGTGGCAATGGCGCACCCCGCCGCATTGTGAATGGCCCAGCACCACCAAATGCTCGATCTTCAGCGCTGTAACGGCAAATTCAATGGCCGCCGAGGTGCCGTGATGGGCGTTATCATCCGCAAAGGGTGGCACAAGGTTGGCCACGTTGCGGTGAATGAAAAACTCGCCGGTTTCAGCGCCAAAAATCGAGGTCACGTGCACGCGGCTATCGCAGCATGAAATCACCATCACCTTGGGGCTTTGCCCCTCGGCTGCCAGTCGCGCGTGCTTTTCCTGCTTTTCTAAAAACAGCCCTGTTTTCCAGTCCCGATAGCGGGTGATGAGATACTCGGGCAAAGGCATTATATTTTCCATCGGCAGGCGCTCCTATTTTGCGTCACCTGCACAGATATGCCTTATTTGCGAAGGGCTGCCAAGCTAGAAGATGAGGGTAATATCATTGAGCAGGGCGTTTACATCGGTGATGCCATGAATTTTCAGAATGTCGCCATTGCCGAAATCCAGCTCCACATGCTGCCCGCCATTGCCGTTATTGGCAACATTGCCGGTGCCATAGGTGGCTATCAGCTGCGCAACTGTCATAGCGCCGCCGCCCCAGAGCGAGGAATGCAGCTCTATGGTATCCACATTATCCTCAAAATCACTCACGCGGTCCACAGCCCAGCCTTGCTTGAACACAAAGGTATCGTTGCCGGTGCCACCCACCAGCTTGTCACGGCCAATGCCACCTTCCAACCGGTCATTGCCTGCGCCGCCATCTAGCCGGTCTCGCCCGCCACCGCCACGCAAAATATCATTGCCGCCTTCACCGATCAGCATATCATGCTTGCGGTTGCCGTTGAGCACGTCGTTACCCGTGCCACCACGGATGATATCATTGCCGAAATCGCCACGGATCACATCGTTCCCGCCACCGCCCCACAGGACGTTATTTGCAATATTGCCAGTTATATCGTCATTACCGGAGCCGGAAATGAAGGTTTCAATAATGGTATCCCGCATGATGATCATATTGCCAACAAGCCCACCAACATCGGAAATGGTTTCAGGGTTGAGATTAACCCGCATATCAGCCGTTACGCTTGAGAACTTGATTTTGTCATACCCGCCATCATCAATGATGGTGAAAGAGGCTGTTGCACCCAGATTACTATCATAATACCCGCCTGCATTTGAGCCTTCGCCGTAAGTGGTATCACCCGTGCGTAGCGTGCCAGCTGTGCCATATAGCGTTTGCATGGCCAGAATATCGGCGATCATCGGGGTGAGCAGATAGTTATAGCTACCTGTGCCAGCTGTACCTTGGCTGAAGTAGGACATCACCGTGGCTTGCCACGAATCATTTAGATAGTGGTTATCTCCGGGCTGCGTGGAATCGGTGCGATAATCAGCTGAGCCGTTATAGTTTCCGGCGTGATCCAGCCCCATGGCGTGACCAATTTCGTGCATATAGGTTTGGAAGGAATAGCTATCTATGCCAGTGCCATAGGAGCTGAGCCAACCTGTGCCAACATTTACAGTTGAAGAATAGATGGTTCCGCCTTGGCCAGAATATGAGCTTGGCCCAGCAAAGGCGCCGGATTGATTATCGTCAAACGTAATGCCAGCAGAGCCAGTTACCTGATTGAAGGTGATACCGGTGACCATGCTCCATGCTTCCAGCGCCCAAGTGGCCAGCTGCTGCCCAGCTGCGGTAAGCGCTGTGATATTTACCGTAATAACACGGGCCGCACCAATGTTGAAGCTCGCGCCTCCCAACCAGTTATAAACCAGAAAATCCGAGATCTGGTCATTGGTATACGTCGGGAGAGGCGCAGACTTGGTCGCGCTTTCTTGTGCCGCACTAGGGGCGAAAAAGGCTTGGTCGAGAGGCTGAGACACGCGCATGGTTTGCATAAGGGAATCCTTAAGAGGTATTGATCAATTGTTAAAATATACAATACCGTGTGCTGCTCTGTCGAGAGATAATTCTCTCAAAAAGCAACAAAAAACCCCTCCCGTTGCCGGAAGGGGCGGAATTTTGCATATTGAAGGGCTTAGATTGCGCCGTCAATCCAACTTTTGAGCGCCGCTTTAGGGGCGGCACCGGTTTTGTTGGCCACAACTTCGCCGCCTTTAAACAGGAAAAGCGCGGGAATGCCGCGAATACCCATTTGCGCCGGAATGTTGGAGTTTTCGTCCACATTCAGCTTGGCGATTTTCACCGAGTCGCCATATTCGGCTGCCAGCTCTTCCAGAGCGGGGCCGATCATTTTGCAAGGGCCGCACCATTCGGCCCAGAAATCAACCACTACGGGCACGTCACTATCAAGCACATCGGCCTGAAAGCTGCTATCGGTTACTTTAAATGTTGCCACCTTGGGCCTCCTCACATTCAAATTTCGTTATGGCTAATCTAAGTAGCCCAAGCGCTGCCGTCAAGCACCCGCCGCGCGGTTTAGGGCCGCATCACGCAAGCGTGCGGGCACCTCCATCAGGCTCTGAGTCGCTGTCCACAAAATGGCGGTTTCTATCTTGCGATCAGGGTAAACCTGCGCCAGTGCCGCACCGTAAGCTGCCATTTGCCGTAAAAACCCTTCGGGAATACCCTCCGGCCCTTCTGGCACCTGCGGGTTTGATTTAAAATCAACGGCCATAATGGTGTCGCCGAGAATCAGGGCATCTATCCGGCCCGAGACCAGCCCAACCTCCGGCAATGTTGCGCTGAGGGGCACTTCTCGCAAGGCATCAGGGGCAAAAACCGCGGCAAGTGCGGGGGCTTCCAGCACGGCCAGCGCTTCTTGCACCACCCCCTTGAGTGGGGTTTCGAGCAGCTTATGCGCTATGGCCTGCCGATCATTGGTTGGCACATCTACCAAATGCTCCAGCAGCGTATGGATTTGCGTGCCGCGCAACAGCGCATCAGGTTCGGGTGCCGCCCCTGCAACTGTATGCTCACCACCCAAATCAGAGGGAGATTTCGGGCGCGGTGGCTTGATAACCTGTGGCGCGACTTGAGAAAGCCAGTTTGGCAGTTCAACCTGATTTTCCAACGCTTTAACCGCTTCGCCTGTATCAAGATCCCAGTTGTTTTCCAACACCAAGCGCCCGTTTTCACGAGCCTCTGCCCCAAGTGCACCGAGGGCTTCGGCCACGGGGTCATACCAGTTTTCAGGCACGCGGCTTCGGGTGCCCGATCCTGCCATAATCAACCAGCTTTCAGCGCGGGTGAGCGCCACATAAAGCAGACGCATTTTTTCTTCGGTTTGCCGGTCTTTCTGGGCTTGCTGCACCTCGGCAAGGGTCGAGGGCAGCTCGGCCACCGCGCCGCCACAAGCCGCTAGCCCGCTTTCCGTTGCCAATATGGCACTGCCCTTTTTTTGCGCTTCTTTGACCGTTTGTGGCAGGATTACAATCGGCGCTTCCAGCCCTTTGGCCCCGTGCACCGTCATAATCCGCAAGAGGTTATCTTCGTTGTTAAATTGTCGTTTTACGTCCAGCTCGTCGGCCTTCACCCAGTTAAGGAATCCCGTCAGGCTCGGGGCTTCGCTCTGCTCATATTCCAGCGCTTGGCGCAAAAGCTCGTCGACGCCCTCCTCGGCCTCCGGCCCCAGCCGCGCCAGCAGGTTTTCCCGCCCTTTATGGTGAATAAGTATTCGTTGAAGCAGCTCAAAGGGTCGGCTGTAATCAACATGATTGAGGATATCAGATAGCATTTCATCGGGCCGCAGCTCATCCCAAAGCCGCCCCGCGCGGCCATGGGCGAGCTTGAACAGTTCAGCCTCAGAAACGCCACAAAGCGGAGAGCGCAAAGCACAGGCCAGCGCCAGATCATCCTGCGGGTTGGCGGCAAATTGCAGCAGTGCCAGCAGGTCTTTCACCGCCAATTCCTCAGCTACTTTTAGCCGGTCCGCCCCCGCCACAGGCACGCCCGCAGCTTTTAACTCCTTCAGCAACGCTTTAAAAAGATCGCCACGGGCCTGCACGAGAATTAGAAAATCCCCTGCCTGCACCGGGCGATTTTTGCCGGGTAAAACCACTTTACTGGCAATAATCTCGGCCACCCGTGCGGCCACATCTTCAGCCAGCAAAAGCATCGGGTCGCTGGGTGGCAAGGCATCTACCGGCGCATCCCATGGCAGCTTTTCCTCGGCAGGCGTTTTTTCATAAAATGGCCAAAGCTCCACCCGCCCGGGCAGGGCATCATCCACCGTGCCATGGCGAATTTCTCCCGCTATACCCCCCCGAGCATCCTCGCTAAACACTTGGTCAACAAGTGATAAAATTGGTAAAGCCGAGCGGAACGAGTATTGCAGCGCGCCGTCAAACATCGGCGTTTCAACGGCTTTCAGCCGTTTGTGCAGCAGCGATTTAACCTTCGCAAATTCATGTGGGTCTGCCCCCTGAAACGAGAAAATTGATTGTTTTTCATCACCCACCACAAACACCGTGCGCGGGGTTTCCCCTTGGGCGGCGTAAATTTCCTCAGCCAGTGCCTTTACAATGTCCCATTGCCGAGGGCTGGTATCTTGGGCCTCATCCACCAAAATATGGTCAATCCCGCCGTCGAGTCGGTAAAGCACCCATTGCGCCATTTCAGAATCGCGCAATAAGGCATTGGCCTTGCGGATGAGGTCTTCAAACTCCAGCACGGCGCGAGCAGATTTGTGGGCGTTGTAGCGCACTAAAAAACCAGCGGCGAAGCCATGCAAAACCCTCGCTTTTTCATGGGCCGTCAAGGCAAGGCGGGATTGCCGCGCCTTATACACCCGCTCAATAAACTGGCTAACCAGATCAAAAGCGCCTGCAAACGCGTCTTTCGTTTTTTTATTAGGAAAGCTGGTCGTTTTCCTTGGGTTTCCTTTTGTTAAAAATACGGCTTCCAGCATATTCAGGCCCGTAGATACGGGGGCCGCCTTGTAGTCTTTTAGCGCTTGCGCTGCTTTTGGGTCATGCCCTTTGTCATTGCGCATCATGGCGCTCACCAAGGCATTGATGTCCCCGTCTGTCACGCCTGCCAGCACCTTGGCCAGTATTAAGTCTTCAGTTAGCCCAGGTTCTGCATCCAGGGCCTCAGCGGCGGCGTCTTCATAAAAGGCGTGCTCAAAAAGCTCCTGATATTGCAGGATATCTGGCAAAAACCCCTCTGGTTCGCCAGCTTTTTCGATGAACTCGGCAAAATCCTCGGGCATTTCCAGCGCCATTTCATCCAGCACTCCGGCGCGCAAGGCTTTGGCTCCGCGCTCGTCGAGCAATTCAAAATCGGGCGAAACCTGCGCTTCCAAAGGGAACCGGTGCAGTAGGCTTTCGCAAAAGGCGTGGATGGTTTGAATCTTCAGGCCGCCGGGGGTTTCCAGCGCGCGGGCAAAGAGCGAGCGGGCGTGCAGGAGTTGCGCCGCGGGCAGATCGCTTTCGCCGAGTTCAGCAAGGGCTGCGCGCAGCGGCGCATCGGGCATCATCGCCCATTCGCCGAGCTGCTTAAACAGCCGATTTTGCATTTCCGCAGCGGCGGCTTTGGTGAAGGTCAGGCATAAAATGCGCCCGGGCGGCGTGCCACCCAGCAACAGCCGCGCCACGCGATTGGTCAGCACCCGCGTTTTGCCCGAGCCAGCATTGGCCGAAACCCAGGCCGAGCGCGCGGGCCATGCCGCTGCGATTTGCGCTTCCGTAGCTTCGGATATACGCGCTTCACTCATGAAAAGACCTCCACCACGGGGGCCTCATCATCTGGCCATTCTCCCCGCCGCGCAAGATGGTCATAGTTGCCAGCATATTTAATGAGTTCCGGCCGCAGCCGCGCGGCATAACCCTTTTCAAGCACTTGATATTCATCCAAAAAGCCAACAACCCGGCACCAGACATCGACCATCGCGGGATCATCGCCCTCAAAGCGGATAACACCTGTTTTGCCCCCCAAATAAACCAGCTCCAAAGCGCCGACATGCAGGGCGTTCAGGCCTTTATACCCCTGCGCCTCGGCGATTGCGCCTTCCAACGGTAGTTGCACGTTAAAGGCTTTGATAACATTGGCAGATTCAGGGCTTCCGGCCTTATAGTCATAGATCATCGCGGTGCCACCTGCGCCAATATCTATCCGGTCGGCCTTGCCTGTCAGGGTCACGTCAAAGGCTTGGCCTTTTACCACGCGCGCGCCGGTAATTTCCAGCGCAAAGGGCTGGCCCGCTTGCCTACGAGTGGCTTCACTTTCAAGAAAAAATCCTTTGGCGCGCATTAAATGGTGCCGCCATTTGGCCCTGACTGATGGCCATGGCACGGACTCCAGCGCCGCTTCCATGCAGTTGTTATAAAGGCGTTCAGGGTCTTCAGGCAGCCCGTCCATGCTGGCCGCTACAAAGCGCTCCAGCGCATCATGCACCACATTGCCACGCATCAGGGCATCGGGTTCTGGCACCAGCGGATCAAGCGGATAAAGCTTCAGCACATGGCTGGCGTAAATCGCATAAGG
Organism: Paracoccaceae bacterium; assembly: GCA_016744015.1. Taxonomy (GTDB): domain Bacteria; phylum Pseudomonadota; class Alphaproteobacteria; order Rhodobacterales; family Rhodobacteraceae; genus UBA3077. Next base: position 72,458 of record JADGFD010000006.1, read on the forward strand.
GTCTCGGATCAGGGTTTCTATGCGCGTAACCGAGAGCTTTTTGGGGCGCGCTGAAAGCGGTGGCGCAGGGCAAGGGCGCTTGGTGGGAGCGGGGGCAGTTTGGGGCCGGTCCAGCGTGGCCGCGAGGGCCAAAAGCGCGTTTCCGCGCGTTTCCATTTCTGCCAACACCTTCGCACCGCCTACCATGCCGCCCAGCAGGTTTTGCAGGCGCATCACCCAGCGCGCGGCCACGCTGGGGGCTTCGCCCTCCCGCCCCGCACGCGAAATAAGCACTTCACCTGCCCCCAAGGCCTGCTGAAAATCATGGGCTGAAAGCCCCACCTGCCGCTCGGGGAGCATAAGCCCCACCTGCCGCCGCATGTCACGGTTTAGCCATGGGTCATGCCCCGAAACCTTGGGCCAAACACCCTCGTTTAGCCCCGCTACAATCACCAGATCCATGCTTTGCACCCGCGCTTCCAGCGTGCCCCAAATAGCAATATCGGGGTGGGCTTGAAGGGGGTCGTCACGCACTTCAATGCGTTCTAGCACCGTGGCAAAAAGCGCCCGGTATTGCGCGGCATTATAGAGCGCCTGATGGCTATCCCCCAATGCCAGCGTATCAAAAACCTTGATAACTTCACGGCCCGATTCCTTTTCCCACAGGCCGGCACCTGCCAAGGATTCAGCGGTTTGGCGGTGCAAGTTGGCCCAGTCTTTTAACAGGCGCGGTGTCGGGGCCTCAACGGGGGCCAGCGCCGCATGAAGGCCCGCAAGCCACGCTTTGGCACCCTCCGCTTTGGCCGCCCAGTCAGAAAAACCGCCTAAATCCATCTCCGGCGGCCCGCCGCGCAAAGCCTCAGATTCAAATCGCCGCGTAAGCCTGATATGTGCCAAGCGATCTTTGCCACAGAGTGGATGTTTGAGTATTTCCAATAGGTTGACCGGTGAAACTGGATGCCCTAGCCCCGCCGCAACCATGCGCAGAAAAACTCCGGGGGCAGTGAGCTTTCCCGGATGTCCAGCACTGTCATCTGGCGCAATGCCCCAGCGGGTAAGTTCTGCACTCACGCGGCGGGTGAGATTGCGATCAGGCGTGACAAGTGCTGCTTTTTGCCCCTCGGCAATGGCTTGGCGCAGGCGCAAGGCAATGGCCATGGCTTCCGTGCGCGCATCGGGCGCATTTAGCAGGCTGACATTTTCCATGGCATCTGGCAGGTGCGGGGCCAGCTTGGGAGCGTCTTCCAGCCAATGCGGCGTTACGGGGGCCGGGCGCAGGGCAAGCGAGACCGTTGTATTGCGGGCGACATTTTGCACGGGTATCTTGTGCCAGTGCGGCACTTCGGCCGGGTCGAACCCGATATGGGCCGAAAGCTCGGCAAAGCCAAATTGCGGGTGCTCTTCGCCGAGTTGCGGCCATAAATCAGGCGGGGTGGTATAGTCATACCCCGGAAGCACAATCGCCCCTTGCGGCAAGCTAGCCACTGCCGCCATGAGCTCAGCTGTGACCGTGCGCGACCCCGTGGAGCCAGCAACGATAACCGGTCCCTTTGGAGGTGTGGTTTCCCATTCAGCAATCAATGCGCCAATGGCCGCTTTCAAGCGGGCCTCCCCGCCGCTGAGCATTTTCTCTGGCAGGTCGGCTTCAAAACGGTTGAGGATATCAAGAAAGGCCAAACTGCGCGCCCAATGGCTGGAAAGTCCTTGCACATCAATCTGTTGCAGGTCTTCAAAACTCACCCCGGCGCCTGCCATTTCATCTTGTAAATCAGCGAGTGATTCTGCCAGCCCAAACATAGCCGCCTTTGGTCCCAGCTCTGGCTGGGCTTCGAGAAAGGCGCCCACAAGGTCTGCCAAGGCCAGATGTCGCTCAAAATGCGCTTTGGTGGTGGGGGCGTCCGGGCCGCTTGCGAGGTCCGAAATCACCTTGATTTCAGGCAAGAGGCGCGCACTACCTGCCGTTAGTATCTCTTGCAATCGCCGCTGGGCGCGGCGGGTGTTTACCAGCACTGTAACCTGCGGCCAAGCCTCGGGGGCGGCCATGCTTAGCCGTGCCTGAAGGCCAGCTATAAAGGCTTGTGAGAAATCACAACCCACGGGCAGGGCAAAAATACGAGGGGTGGATTGTGGAGAAAATAGCATGGGGTGCCCTTAAGATTGCACGCCGAAGTGTGGACCGCGTTTGGCGATGATGCAACGGTAAATTGCACGGCTATTCTTGTGCAGATAGGATGGTTATGACATCAACCAAAGTATCAATGCGTTGCGCGCTGCTTTGTGCGGTGAGCGACATATTTTCCTCTGTTTGTGCGGCCAGGGCTGCTTCCATCCAGCCCTGCGCTTGGGCCATATCTAGGGCCTCATTCGGGCCGAGGCCAAAGGCAATGTGATAGCCAGTTAGCTCAATAAAAATGGGGTCTTTCAAGCCGGAAAGCACAAGTAGAGAAGCCAGCGCTGCCTCGGGGTCGTCATGTCGATAAGCCACACCAAGGCAGGTTTGCGCCTGTCGAAAAAGCTTGTCTTTTGATGCCCCCGAGCGCCTGAACCATAGGTCCATATCCGCGAGTAGTGCCGTTGCAGGTTCGATTTCTACCAGCTCAATTTGCGGCTGAATTTCCGTGGTGAAGTTCTGGCACTCGCCAATTACCGGCTCTAAAGACGTCGTGGTTAATGAGGTTTCCAGCAAAAAATCACTTTGCTCAATCGCCAGTTGCCGCAGGTTGCAAAACTGGGCTTTTACAAGGTCTAGCGGGCCACTGGCCCCAATGTTAATACAAAGCGAGCGCATGGAAAGAGGAACGTTGGGCGCGGGTTCTTCAGCAGTTCCCGCTATTTCCGGCTCCCCTTCGGCCCGTGCTTTTAGCAGGTCTTGCACCGAGACAAGGCCAAGGGAGATTTTCAGCGCCAAGGCTTCATCATCAACGTTGATTTCGTTAAAGGCCGAAAGTAAAAACCGCCGCTCTTCGCGGGTAAGGCTGCCGGTGGGCTCATAGCCCATAAAGGTTTGAAATTCATTGATTGCCCCGCGGGATTTACGGCCAAGAACGCCGTCAAGCCCACCAGCATCGAAGCCAAAGAAATTAAGGGCGGATTGCACGCTGCGGTTGGCGCGACGCTGGGCAGAATTAGCCGCCTGTTGGGCGCGGTTATTTTGGTTGTTGCCAAACAGCCCACTTAAAAACCCGCCCTGTCTTTGGGCAAATGCCGGCTCGGCACTGGCCATTCCCAGCGACAGCGCTGCTACAAAAACCCATTTCCAACACAGCATGCGCAGCAGCTCTCTCCTTAAACAATACCCGCACCGCAAGAATCGGTGTGAGGTGGCAATACCGAGGCAGGATACGTCAACTTTTGACTATACGCTACTGTTCAATAATCAAAATACGGGTTGTCCCCGAGCGGTGCGCGCGCTTGCGCTAGTGTGATTTCCAGCGTTGCGCGCTCCCATACCACCTCCACAATCGCGCCGGTGGGGCGGGCTTTTTCGATAGAAACATCGTTTTTATCCCATTCGGAGCCATTGGCAAAGGTCAGCTGCGCCCCCGTGCGCTCCAATAGGGTTTTGGCAATAAAAAGCCCCAGCCCCATGCCTTCATAGTCGGGTCGGTTTGGGTCCACCTGGCCGCGTTTGCGCATAAAAGGGTCTCCGATGCGGCCAATGATGTGGGAGGGATAGCCGGGGCCGTCATCCCCCACATGTACTTTCAGATTGGATTTATCCCAGTCAATATCTATCCACACGGTGCTGGCCGAAAAATCCACTGCATTTTGGATGAGGTTGCGCAAACCGTGGATGATCTCTGATTGCCGCGCCACCAACATATGGTCAGCCCCCGGTCCATCATTAATTCGGCCATTTATCCTCGGGACAATGCGCTTACCACGATCCAGATGTGGCTCCATTGCCTCTTGCACCAGTGCAGAGATGGGAGCGATCTGCATCAGGGCATCGTCTTTCCCCGAGCGGCCCATTTCGTGCAAAATATCGCGGCAACGGTTGGCTTGCTCGCGGATGAGTTCCACGTCTTCCAGTAATTCGGGTTGGCCCTCCAGCTCATCCGCCAGCTCGGTGCTGACCATTTTAATGGTCGCCAAAGGGGTGCCAAGCTCATGGGCGGCGGCGGCCACAACCCCCCCCAGGGCGGTGAGCCGCTGCTCGCGGCCAAGGGCTGTTTGGGTCGCGGCCAAGGCTTGGGACATGGAAAATATTTCCACCATTATTTTGCGAGAATATAGCGCCAAAAACCCCACGGAGGTAATAAGCGCGGTCCAAAAGCCGTCTATCATTATGGCGGGCACTTGCAACACTTCTCCATTTAAAAGCTTCATGGGCGCTGGATAGGTATGTAGCGCGGAAAGTAGCCCCACAGCCACGAACCCAAGCAGGATGGTTGCGCGCAGGTTAAGCGCGGTAGAGGCCATAACCACGGGCGTAAGAAGCAGCACCGCAAACGGGTTCGTCAAGCCACCGGTGAGGGCCAAAAGGGCCGCCAATTGTGTGAGATCAAAGAGCAGGGTTAGCAAGGCCGCCCGCTCGCTTAGCCGGCGATTTTGGGGAAAAACCACAGTAGCGACAATGTTAAATGCGACCGCAAGCCCAATGACAGTGGCTGCAAGGTCTACTCTGATATCCACGTGGAGTACCGCAACCGCAACCCAAAGCGCAGTGGATTGCCCGGCAATGGTCATCCAGCGCAGCATGACCAGTGTGCGCAGCCGCACCCAGCTAAAGCGGGCCTCGTGAGAGAGGATATTTGAGCTGGGTTCGGCCATGCTCTTGCTTAGCATGCCTTTGGCCAAAAGCAACCAAGCTATCGGGCAATTGGCTTAAACCGGCAGGCAACGCATGCCTATAAACAACAATATTTGGCCGCACATAACGGAGGCTTTTGGGGTGGATAGGGGGCAGGGTTTTGCCTAGGTCTGCGGGACAATGAAGCATGGATTTAAGCCCATGGGCAGCTGGATTTTCTTGATGCTTTTGCGCGGAGGCTTGGGCCATTTGGTGATACCCGGCGGCCGTGTTAAGGATATGTATTAGCCTTAACAAATTGTTTCTACCAAAAGGATATAGGTGCGTCGATGAAATCTATTTTTGCAATAATTCTGTGTTTGTGCGCCAGTCTCGCGCAGGCAGGCGGGTTTTCCAGCCAAATATCTGGCGCGTGGCGTGGGGTAGGGGTGCAGGATGGGGCCGATAGCTGGCTGATTAAGCTGGAAGTGAACGCGCTTGATGCACGCGCGAATTATCCTGATTTCCCCTGCGGCGCCACTTGGGATTTTGGCCTTGAATTGGGGCGGAGCCTTTCAGCGGTGGAAAAACTAACCTATGGCGAAGATTTATGCGCAAATGATAGTATTTTGGTGATTGAAAGCCCGACAAATGATCAGCTTATTGTAAGCTGGACAGGCCCGAGCGGCGCTGAAATTGGCTTTGCGGTGCTTCACCGAGATGAGCCCGCGCTGAATAACCGCGCGACCGAGCACGCCGCAACCAACCTCACCCGTATGACCCGAAATCTAGGTCTGCGTGGCAATCCGGCCTGCTTACCAGCCACAAGCTAAAAGTAGCGGAATCCAACGCCTATTTGCGTGACAACCCTGCCCGTTTCCCATATATTGTGGGCAATAATATGGGGAAACACCAGATGTCTGATGACGCACAACAGCCCGAAGATTATGGCGCTGATTCTATTAAAGTTCTCAAGGGCTTAGAGGCGGTTCGAAAGCGCCCCGGCATGTATATCGGTGATACCGATGATGGCTCAGGCCTGCATCATATGGTGTATGAGGTGGTGGATAACGGCATTGACGAAGCGCTAGCTGGACATGCCGACACCGTAACGGTGATCATCCATGCCGACGAGAGCGTTTCGGTGAGGGATAATGGCCGCGGCATTCCTGTGGGTATCCATGAAGAAGAGGGCGTTTCAGCGGCCGAAGTGATTATGACCGAGCTGCACGCTGGCGGCAAATTTGACAGCAATTCCTATAAGGTTTCGGGCGGTTTGCACGGCGTAGGTGTTTCGGTGGTGAACGCGCTTTCAGATTGGCTTGATCTGCGTGTTTGGCGTGATGGCAAAGAGCACGTGGCCCGCTTTGAACACGGAGCCACTGTGAAGCACCTTGAAGTGGTTGGCGACACCGAGGAAACTGGCACCCAAGTGCGGTTCATGGCCTCAACCGAGACCTTCACCGACCGCGAGTATAAATTCGCCACGCTGGAGCACCGCTTGCGTGAGCTGGCCTTCCTGAATTCCGGTGTGCGCATAACATTGCGAGATGAACGCCCCGCCGAGCCGCTCGAAGTGGAGATGCTCTATGAAGGCGGGGTTAAGGAATTTGTCCGCTACCTCGACCGCTCAAAAACCGCTGTTTGTGACGCACCGATCTATATCATGGGTGAGAGTAATGATATTACAGTGGAAGTCGCGATGTGGTGGAACGATAGCTACCATGAAAACGTGCTGCCTTTTACCAATAATATCCCGCAGCGGGATGGCGGCGCGCATTTAGCGGGCTTTCGCGGGGCGCTCACGCGGACGATCAACGCCTATGCGGCCTCTTCGGGCATCGCCAAGAAGGAAAAGGTGACCTTTACGGGCGATGACGCGCGCGAGGGGCTCACGGCGGTGCTATCGGTTAAAGTGCCTGACCCCAAGTTCTCATCACAAACCAAGGATAAACTGGTGAGTTCCGAGGTGCGGCCAGCCGTTGAAAGCCTGATGAACGAAAAGCTCGGTGAGTGGTTTGAGGAGAACCCGCAGCAAGCCAAGATTATTGTATCCAAAATTGTGGAAGCGGCGATGGCGCGGGATGCGGCGCGTAAGGCGCGGGAGCTGACACGGCGTAAATCAGCGATGGATATCGCCAGCCTGCCCGGAAAACTGGCCGATTGCCAAGAAAAGGACCCGTCTAAATCCGAAATCTTCCTCGTGGAGGGTGATTCCGCTGGCGGCTCTGCCAAGCAGGGGCGCTCGCGGCATAATCAGGCGGTTTTGCCACTGAAGGGCAAGATTCTCAACGTAGAGCGCGCGCGGTTTGACCGCATGCTCGGCTCGCAAGAAATTGGCACGCTGATCACGGCGTTGGGCACCGGCATTGGGCGAGACGAGTTTAACATTAGCAAGCTGCGCTACCACAAAGTGGTGATCATGACTGATGCCGACGTGGATGGCGCGCACATTCGCACGCTACTGCTCACGTTCTTTTTCCGGCAAATGCCGGAGCTGATTGAGGGTGGATATCTCTATATCGCGCAACCGCCGCTCTATAAGGTCTCTCGTGGTAAGTCAGAGGTTTATCTGAAAGATCAGAGCGCGCTTGAAGATTATTTGATCGAGCAAGGGCTGAGTGATACGTCACTTGTGCTGGGAGACGGATCCAAAATTGCAGGCGCAGATTTGAAGCGGGTGGTTGACGAAGCGCGGCTCACGCGCACGATTCTCAACGCCTTCCCCACCAACTATTCCCGCCGCATTTTGGAGCACACCGCCATTGCCGGCGCGCTTTTGGACGGGGTGCTCGATAGCAACACCCAAGGCGCGGCCGATGCCGTAGCCACCCGGCTGGACCTCGTTTCCACCGAATTTGAGCGCGGCTGGCAGGGGCGGCCAACGCAAAACGGCGGTTTGCGCCTTTCCCGCGTGCTGCGCGGGGTGGAAGAGGTGCAAGTGCTGGATGGCCATGCCTTGCGCAGTGCTGAGGCGCGCAAGTTGGCGCGCCTCACCGGCAACCTTCAGGAGGTTTATAAAGCCAGCGCCAAACTGGTGCGCAAAGACCGCGAAATCGTGATCAACGCCCCTTCGGAGCTTTTGGATGCCGTGATGCGCGAAGGCGAAAAAGGCCTTTCGATGCAGCGCTACAAGGGATTGGGCGAGATGAACCCCGGCCAACTGTGGGAAACCACGTTGGACCCTGAAGCCCGCACGCTGCTGCAAGTGCAAGTGAATGACATGGCCGAGGCGGATGATATTTTCACCAAGTTAATGGGTGACGTGGTGGAGCCCCGCCGCGAGTTTATTCAGGAAAATGCGCTCAGCGTGGAAAATTTGGATTTTTAGAAATATGAAACGCTTTTGTTTAATTGCATTACTACCATTCCTGCCGCTCACGGCGCAGGCTGAAATGATGACTTGTCCAATTGGTGGTGAGCGTTTTGAGGCAACGGAACCGCAAGAATGCACACCTGATCCGCGTCTAACGATGATCTTTGCACCAGCTTCTATTTGCTACGGAACACATGTGCTACAACAATGCCCGCAAAACTTTTTGCCACTATACAAGGGCTTTACCTCCGACGACCTCGCGCTTTTGGAGACCTTCATGGCGAGCGAAACTTATGATAGCTCGGTGGATCACTCAGCTTACTATCTGGCCTACGCTATCGAGAAATTTATTGGCGAAAGCGATTCTACACTACCTGTCGAGCTTTTGTTTGACGGGCTTGTGCGGGATTCAGCCCGCAGCTTTTCGGATGAAGTCTACCTAGAAGATTTTTTGTTTGAAATGCAGTCTATTCTGCGTCAAAGCCCTGAAAACTCTCAACCGGTCATGCAGGCTGTGACCAGTTTTGTTATGCTTAAAGCCGGATTGCGGGAAGATGCTATCGCTATGTTGGAACAAGCACGCCAACACGATATTGCAGGCTTAAACACACCGGAATTCTTGTCCTATCTCGCGGCCATCGAATCCTGCTTGGCGGATGAAAGTAGCCCCTATTGTGATCCGCGCGCCATTTTTCCGATCAACTAATCGGGTTTGACCCGCTCGCCAAAAATGGCTGAGCCTACGCGCACATGGGTGGCCCCAAGCGCAATGGCGCTCTCAAAATCGCTGCTCATGCCCATGGAAAGGCTGTCTAAACCGTTGCGCTTGGCCATTTTGGCCAGCAGGGCAAAATGCAGGCTTGGCTCTTCCTCCATGGGCGGGATGCACATTAGGCCTTTGATATTAAGATCAAACCCTTGGCAGGCCTTAATAAACCCATCGACTTCCGCGGGCAAAACGCCTGCCTTTTGCGGTTCTTCGCCGGTGTTTACCTGAATAAACAGCGCTGGGCAGGCCCCACGTGCCTGCACCTCGGTCGCTATCCGCCGGGCAAGCTTTTCGCGGTCAAGGGTGTGGATGGCGTCAAACAGATCAAGCGCGGGCTTTACCTTATTGCTTTGCAACGGCCCGATCAGGTGCAGTTGTACCCTGTCAAATTTTGCCTTGAAATCGGGCCATTTCCCCTGTGCTTCCTGCACACGGTTTTCCCCAAATACCCTGTGCCCTTGGTTGAGCACCGCTTCAACCCGTGCATTTGGCTGCACCTTTGAAACCGCAATAAGCTCAACGCTTTCAGCTTTTCGCTCCGCCTTATGGCAAGCAGCTTCTATGCGGGTTTGAATATCTGTTAAGGGCATGTGGCTTGTCTCCTGAGCTTCCCCCTGCCTAGCGCCAATTGGCAAAGCCTTCAAGCCAAAGAAAAAGGGCGAGCCAAGCGGCCCGCCCAATTATTTCACTTAACAATCTCAAAGATTAGAATGTTGCAGTGATGAAGGCAGAGATGCCGTCTTTGTACTCAGGACCAGAGATCTCGTCTGCATCTGCATAAGAAACTGTAACCGAGATGTTGTCATTTACTGCGTAGTCAATGCCTACGTAGAAGTTAGTGGCGCTAGTGTCGGCAACGCCAGCACGATCGCTTGTTTCATCAAGGAACTTTACGCCTGCATTGGCAGTCAGCTGATCGTTTACAGCATAAGCAACGTCTAGGCCGAAAGCTTGGTCAGAGTCGATGCCGAATGAATAACCGGTGTGTGTCCCGTCGCCATCAACATCTGTGCCATCTGTGCCTTGGAAGCCTTGATCAACAGTTTGGTCAAAGTAAGCTGAGATAGTCAGTGCGCCAGCAGTATAGTCAACGCCAACGCCGTAAGCATTACCAGCAAAGCCGTTTGCGGCAAAGTAAGCAGATGCGCTGAGAGCAGAACTAATCTCATAACCAAGCTCAATAGCATATGCATTTTCAATGATGATCGGGCCAGCAACTGTGCCGCCACCGCCAACTACAGTGTCGTCTCCATCATTCGTATCGATTTCGTCAGAAACGAAAAGTGTCGCGCCAAGGTCGATGTAAGAAACGCCAACAGTGAAAGCACCAAAAGTTGCATCAGCACTTACACCCAATGCACGTGGTTGACCACCAGCAATGGCTTCATCGAACCCAACACCCAGCTTAATAGAGCCGAAAGTTGCGCCAAGGCCAACGTTCATGCCATCGTCGCACGTGCCATTTTGAACATCGCTGCAACCCAGAGCTACACCAAAGCTGCCCATCTCAATCAATGCACGAACGTCTTGATCGCCATCGTGGTTCTCTACGTCACGAACCAGACCATCACGGTCCGCATAGAAGTACTCAGAAGCACCTTCGTCACCCAGATCACCAAACGTCAAGGACGCTGAAAGACGATCGCCTGTGTAAGCAATCTCAACAGTCGCATCAACGTCCGTGATCTCATCATTGCCATCTGTGTCCATGATTTCTGTGGAGAGCGTTGCTGTAACGCTATCACCAAGGTCAACAGAAACAGACAAGTCCAAGTCAGCCTCCCAGAATAGGCCGCCCTCGATAACATCATTGTAACCAGCGGTCAGCTCGCCGGAAAATTCTACAGTAGCGCCGCCACCGTGTGAAGCCGCAGTCGCCGCGCCAGCAAAGGCAACCAACGCTGTGGTAGTAAAGAGAACGTTTTTCATCGTTATTCCCTCGTTTGTGTTAAAATAATACCTCAACTGGATTGCCCAGCAGGAGTAAGCCTTTATTCACGCATCAATGCTTTCAGGTCAAGCAAGCCGCCAAGCCTAAGGTGATTGTTTTTATATCAGTTGCATTTTTGGCACACATTCCGCGCCGCACGCCATGGATTCAGCTTGTTTCGGCTGAAACCAGCCGATAAACCAAGGAAAAGCGCAAGTAGGAGCCTGCCAGTGACACGTTATAATGCCCAAGTGACCGAGCCGAAATGGCAAGCCAAGTGGCGGGATTCGGAGGTTTTTAAGGCCGAGCGGGATGTTGAGCGCCCTAAATATTATGTGTTGGAGATGTTTCCCTACCCCTCGGGCAAGCTCCATATCGGCCATGTGCGCAACTATACTATGGGTGATTTGGTGGCGCGTTATAAGGCCGCCAAAGGCTTTAACGTGTTTCACCCCATGGGCTGGGATGCCTTCGGGATGCCCGCCGAAAACGCGGCTATGAAGAACAACACGCACCCCGGCACGTGGACCTATAAGAATATAGCCGAGATGAAAGAGCAATTTGCCGCGCTTGGCCTTTCACTTGATTGGTCACACGAATTTGCCACCTGTGATGTGGAATACTATGGCCAGCAGCAGGCGCTGTTCCTTGATATGCTGGAGGCCGGGCTGGCCTACCGTAAAAATGCCAGCGTCAACTGGGACCCTGTCGATATGACCGTGCTCGCCAACGAGCAGGTGATTGATGGCAAGGGCTGGCGCTCGGGCGCGGAAGTTGAGCGTAAAGAGCTGACGCAGTGGTTCTTTAAAATCTCGGATTATGCCGATGATTTGCTCTCCGCGCTCGACGGGCTGAAAAACTGGCCAGATAAAGTGCAGCTGATGCAAGCCAACTGGATTGGCAAATCCAAAGGCCTGCAATTTAGGTTTGCAACCAAAGGCGCGCCCGCGGGTTTTGACGAGCTGGAAGTTTATACCACCCGCCCTGACACCCTGTTTGGCGCGAGTTTCGCGGGCATCTCAGCGGACCACCCGCTGGCCAAAGCGCTGGAAAGCAACCCCGAAGTGGCCGCCTTCAATGCCGAGTGTCGCCGCACGGGCACCAGTGCTGAAGCCTTGGAAAAGGCTGAAAAGCTGGGCTATGATACCGGCATTAAAGTGGTGCACCCCTTTGATAGCTCCATTGAGCTGCCAGTTTACATCGCCAACTTCATCCTTATGGATTACGGCACCGGCGCCATTTTTGGCTGCCCCGCGCATGACCAGCGCGACCTTGATTTCGCCCGTAAATACGGACTGGAGGTCACCGCCGTTGTATCCCCCGAGGGTAATGATTTTAGCGTGGAAACCGAGGCGTTTACCGATACAGGCACGCTGATTAACTCGCGCTTCATGGATGGCATGGATATCGAATCCGCCAAAGCCGAGGCCACCAGCCGTATTGAGGCCGCCAATATGGGCGAGGGCAAAACCGTGTTTCGCCTGCGGGATTGGGGCATTTCAAGGCAGCGCTATTGGGGCTGTCCTATCCCCGTGGTGCATTGTGAAAGCTGCGGAGTTGTTCCCGAGAAAAAGGAAAACCTGCCCATTGAGCTGCCCGAAGACATTAACTTCGACAAGCCGGGCAACCCGCTCGACCGCCACCCGACATGGCGCAACACCACTTGCCCGAAATGTGGCGGGGAAGCCCTGCGGGAAACCGACACCATGGATACCTTCGTGGACAGCTCATGGTATTACGCCCGCTTTACCTCCAGCAATGCCGATACACCCACCACTTTGGCGGATGCCGATTACTGGATGAACGTGGACCAATATATCGGCGGGGTTGAGCACGCCATTCTGCACCTGCTGTATTCGCGCTTTTTTGCTCGCGCCATGGTCAAAACCGGCCACCTGCCCGAGCGCTGCATCGAGCCGTTTAACGCGCTGTTTAATCAAGGCATGGTGTGCCACGAAACCTATTCAACCAAAGACGAAAAGGGCCGCGATGTGTGGCATTCGCCAGATGAGCTGGTGGCGGATGGCGAGGGTTATAAGCTGCGCGAAACGGGTGAACAGGTTAACGTTGGCCCCTCAATCAAAATGTCAAAATCCAAGCTCAACGTGATTGACCCGATTGAACAGATCGAGCAATTCGGGGCTGATACCTCGCGCTGGTTTGTGCTGTCTGACAGCCCACCCGAGCGCGATGTGGAGTGGACAACCTCCGGCGCCGAGGCCTCATGGAAGCACCTTCAGCGCGTATGGCGGATGACGGTTGAGATCGCGGATGAAAACCGCGAGGGTGAAGACATTGCCCTGACCAAAGCCACCCATCGCGCCATTGCCGATGTGACCGAGGGCTATGAGGGCTTTGCCTTTAACAAATCCATCGCCAAGCTTTATGAATTCACCGCCGCGATTGCAAAATCCAAGGGTGACCGCCGCGCTGCGATGCGCACCATGGCGCTGCTGATGCAGCCCATCACACCACATTTGGCCGAGGAATGCTGGGAAAAGCTCGGCGGCGAAGGCTTGGCGGTGCAAGCGGCCTTCCCCGAGGCCAACCCTACGATGCTGGTGGAAGATACCATCACCATGCCGATTCAAATCAACGGTAAACGGCGGGCGGAAATCAGCGTAAGTAAGGATGCCTCAAAGGAAGAGGTTGAAAAACTGGCGCTGGCGCATGATGCTGTGATCAAGGCTTTAGGCGGGGGTACCCCGAAAAAGCTGATCGTTGTGCCGGGCAGGATTGTGAATGTCGTCGTTTAAAGCATTTTGGGTTTCCCTTAAAAAGGTGAGCCATATTTTTGCCGAGGCAGTGTTTGCCCCGCAAACGCGTTCGGGAAAAATATGGCACATTTCAAACCCAAAAAGCGTTAGCCGCAGGTTTGTCTTATTAGCCCCGCTGGCGCTGGCCGCCTGCGGGTTTAGGCCGATCTATGGCCGCGGCTCTGCGGCCGAAGCCCTTAATGGCAAAATTGCCCTCGGGCCGGTGGATAACCGCCTGAGCTTTGAGTTTCATGAGCAACTTGAAAACCGCTTAGGCCGCGCCGAGACCCCTATTTTTCAGCTTGAAACCACACTTGATGTGCAGTCCAAAGGCCTAGCCATTACGCAAGATAACGCGATTACGCGCTATAACCTTACCGGGATTGCGCGCTTTAGCCTGACCCGAATCGCAACGGGCGAGGTCGTGCTGCAAGATAATCTCCGCGCCTTCACGGCCTATAGCGCCACCGCGTCGGCCTATGCCACCTTCATTTCCGAGCGCGATGCTAAGCGCCGACTCGCGGTGTCTTTGGCGGACCAAATCGCCACGCGCATTGCCTCCAGTGCCGAGACCATCGGGCAATGAAGCTCAGCGCCCGCGATGCTGCCCGGTTTTTTGAAAAGCCGGACAAGGCAAAGGCGGCGGTGCTGCTGCACGGGCCCGATGCGATGCGGATTGCGCTGAAACGCAAAGCGCTGATTGATGCGCTGACCGGCCCGAATGCCGACGAAGAAATGCGCCTCACGAGACTAGACGCTGCCGTGCTGCGCAAAGACTCTGCGGCCCTCGCTGATGCCACCAAAGCCGTTGGTTTTTTCCCCGGCCTGCGGGTAGTGCATATTGAATCCGCTACCGATACCACCACCAAAGCGGTGAAAGCCACGTTGGAAGATTGGCAATCTGGCGATGCGGTGATCGTTATCACAGCTGGCCAGCTCAATGCCCGTTCCAGCCTGCGCAAGCTCATTGAAGGCGAGCGGAGCAGTGTGGCGATCGGGATATACACCGACCCGCCAACCCGCGAGGAAATTGAGTCGCAACTCGCCACCAAAGGCCTGCAAAACATACCGCCAGACACCATGCGTGATGTTCAAATTCTGGCGCAAGAGTTGGACCCGGGGGATTTTGCCCAAACCCTTGAAAAGCTTTCGCTCTACAAGCTGAACGATACCACCCCCACCAGCCCTGAAGATCTGCTGAACTGCGTACCTGCCACCCATGAGGCTGGCTTGGATGTGCTGGTCCGCCACATTGCCGAAGGCCGCTCCAGCGAGATTGGCCCACATATGGCGCGGCTGGCCTCCCAAGGCGCCAACCCGACCACGCTCACCATTACCACCACCCGCCATTTTCGCCAACTCCATGCGGCTGCGGCCAGCAACCAAGGGGTTGACCAAGCGCTCAGCCGCCTGCGTCCGCCGGTATTTGGCCCTAGGCGGGACCAAATGGCGCGGCAAGTCCGCAATTGGGGTTTACCCCGGCTTGAGGCCGCACTGGGGGTGCTGATGGAAACCGATCTTAACCTGCGCTCCTCCAAGCCCTATCCCGCCATGGCCATGACGGAACGCGCCTTTATCCGCATCGCTATGATGCATCCTCGATAGGAGAAAACCATGTATCAAGTCATCGGTACCGCCCGCTCTCGCGCCATGCGGGTTTTTTGGATGTTGGAAGAGCTGGGGCAGGATTATGAAATCCTCGAGGCCGCCCCGCGCAGCGAAGCCGCACAAAATGTTAATCCTTCTGGCAAAGTTCCGGCGTTAATAGATAACGGTGCCGCCATTTTTGATTCGGTCGCGATTATGCAATACTTGGCCGACAAACATGGTGCCCTTACGGCCCCCTGCGGCACAGTTGAACGCGCCATCCAGGATAGCTTTGTCCACTTCGCCAATGACGAAATGGACGCGGTGCTTTGGGTGGCCACCAAACACATGTTTTACTACCCCGAAGAATTACGCGTGCCCGCTATTCGCCCCTCTGCCGAGTGGGATTTTACCCGCGCGATGGTCTCTTTAGAAACTCGCTTGGGCGACAATGAGTTTGTGATGGGTGATAAGATAACGGTGCCGGACCTCCTGATCAGCCATTGCGCAGGCTGGGCACTGGGGCAAAAATTTGCGCTGCCTAAAGGCAAAGTGGGTGATTACCTAAAACGCCTCCGCTCTCGTCCTGCCATGAAGCGGGCCTTGGCAAAAGCCAGCGAAAGCGCATCGGCTTAGCGTTTTTTGCCGTGATGGTAGAGGTTACTTTAGGTGTTGCCGCCAACTCATAGCTCTGACGAGGCACCTACAGTATCTGCGACTACCCATCTCTCATGATGATCTCGGGATTATACTAACAGATTCCTAAATTTTGGAGAACCAAGATTTGATCCATAGAGTAACTACATTCCTAGGAATGTAGTTACTCTAAAACTTTATATTATATAATATTATCAACGAGATAATGGAATTTCGTAAATTAATTGCAGTGTAAGATTCGGGTGGACCTGTAGGCGTATCAGGGTCTTTCTGCGGCGATCAAAAATTCCTGATTGCCGTGCTGTCCCAATATAGGGCTTTCACCCTTATGGGTGATGCGCCAGCCCTCGGCCTCTAAAAATGCCTCAATATCAGCGCGGGACTGCGCTTTTGCCGCATCATCTTTCACAATCCCGTTTTTGCCAATTTGAGCGCGCCCTACCTCAAACTGCGGCTTTATCAGACCCACAAAAACAGCGCCACTTTTTGCTAAACCCAGCGCCATCGGCAAGGCTTTGGCGAGGCTGATAAACGATACGTCGGTGACGATAAAATCAACGGGGGGCACCGCCCCTTCGGGAATGGCTTTTGCATTGATCCCCTCCAGATTAACCACCCGCGCATCACCCAAAAGCTTGGGGTGGAGCTGCCCGTGGCCGACATCCAGCGCAAAAACCTGTTTTGCGCCTGCCTCTAGCAGCACTTGGGTAAAGCCACCTGTCGATGCGCCGACATCCAGCGCGATTGCCTCCTCCGGCGAGAGTTGAAAATCCTCAAGCGCATGGGCCAGCTTGAGCGCGGCACGGGAAACGTATGGGTTCGGGTTTTCGGTGAGGCTGAGCGCCTCATCTCCCACTTTTTGCGAGGGTTTTTTGGCGGGCTTTCCGGCCACTCGCACCACGCCCATTGCAATCAGTTCTTGCGCCCGTGCGCGACTATCCGTAAGGCCCGCCGCCACTAAAGCTTGATCAAGTCGCATGGTCGGCCTTTATTTGGTCGGATGTTTTGCGAGAGCCATCGTGGCTCCAGCCGGGGGGTTTTAGCACATAGGCAAAGCGCTGTTTTATCGTCAGGTTTGGGCTGGAAATG
Organism: Paracoccaceae bacterium; assembly: GCA_016744015.1. Lineage (GTDB taxonomy): Bacteria > Pseudomonadota > Alphaproteobacteria > Rhodobacterales > Rhodobacteraceae > UBA3077. The sequence goes on from JADGFD010000006.1 coordinate 89,273, forward strand.
TCGCGCAGCATCCCGGCCCACTCATGAAACGCCACCCGCAGCGGATTAAATGTCCCAAGGTTTTGCAGAAACCCATAATCCGGCGTTTCCTCTTCCGGCTGAAAGATGCCAAACATCTTGTTCCAGATAATGAAAACGCCGGCATAGTTGGTATCAAGGTATTTTGGATTGCGGCCATGGTGCACGCGGTGGTGGCTGGGGGTGTTCATAATGGATTCAAGCCAGCGGGGCATTTTGCCAATGGCCTCGGTGTGAATCCAAAATTGGTACACAAGGTTAACCAGCACCATTTCAGGGCTGAACCCGAGTAGAATAAGCGGAGTGCGGTGCTAAGGTTGTAGTGCTGGCTGGAATGGCGGTTTACATGGCTGGCCCAGACCCAACGCACGCGGTGGCCAAAGCGGTGCACCCAGTAATAGCGTAATCCATCCAGCACAAAGCACAGCAATATAATGGCAATAGAGGTGCCAAGGTCAAGCAGCTTAAAACCCCAAAGAAAGGCGAAAAGCCCGTAGGCCACAAAACCTAGCGCAACGCCCGCGCCCATCAGGAGCGAGGTTGCGGTATAATGGGTTTCATAATCGCCGCCTTTGCCCTTAATTTTGGCCCACAAAATTTCGGCGACTATAAGGCCCACGAAAAGTGGGATAGACAGCATAACCACATCAGGGAAGCTCATTTCAAACCCTCTTTTCAAGCACGGTTTTCAGGGTTTCGGCCCAAATGCGCCGCACTATTTTACCCGTGATCTCAATATCGACATACGGCGCTGTTAAATCAGGCAATTCTACCCGAAGCACATCTTCATGCCCATCTAAAATACCCGCGTCAAGCACCCGCCCCACGGCCCCGTCACCCATGGCCCAAACCAAGCCGGTGCCGCCGTTTTCAAGGTCTATCAGCGAGGCAAAGCCCGAAGGTTCCAGTAATGCACCCGTGGCCGGCACGTCTGGGAATTCGTTGGCCCATACCTCCAGCACCTCGGCCTTGCTTTCAAGCCCTACAGGCACCGAGGCGTGAGGGAAATGCACCAACGCCACAATGCCAGAAATGCCTGTGGTAACAATAATAAGGGTGATCCATAAAGACATGGGCGGGATTTTAGAAGAATCCCGCCCATATACAATACTTTACTTAGCGTTAAAGCGTGCGCTCTAGCTCTTCGGTGGTGAAAATCTCGATCACATCGTCAGCGCGAATGTCTTCGTAATTTTCAAAGGCCATGCCGCATTCTTGGCCGGACTGCACTTCTTTCACTTCGTCTTTATGCCGCTTTAGTGTCTTCAGCTTGCCCTCGTGGATAACCACGTTATCACGCAGCAAGCGCACACCCGCCGCACGACGCGCGACACCTTCGGTGACCTCGCAACCCGCGATTTTGCCTGTGCCGGTGATTTTAAACACCTCTTTGATCTTGGCATAACCGATAAAGGTTTCCTTAACCTCCGGTGAAAGCAGGCCAGAAGCCGCCGCCTTGATGTCATCCACCAGATCATAAATGATCGAGTAATAGCGGATTTCAACGCCCTTCTGGTTGGCGGTGTTACGCGCTTGCGAGTTTGCCCGCACGTTAAAGCCAATAATAGGCGCGCCGGAGGCTTCCGCCAGTGTCACATCTGATTCGGTGATCGCGCCAACGCCGGAATGCAGCACTTTTACCCGCACTTCGTCATTGCCGATTTTCTCACAGGCTTGCACGATGGCCTCGGCAGAGCCTTGCACATCGGCCTTAAGCACAATCGGCAGTTCGGAAACGCTCTCATCGGCCTTGGCATTGGCCAAAAGCTGATCAAGCGAAACGCCAGCACCGGCGGCGGCTTTCTTATCCTTGGCAACTTGTGCGCGATATTCCGCGATTTCGCGCGCGCGGGCCTCATCGGGCACCACGTTTAGCACGTCGCCAGCCTCAGGCGAGCCGTTAAGGCCCAGCACTTCGACAGGCACCGAGGGGCCAGCCACTTTTACGCGTTCGCCTTGGTCGTTGATCAAGGCGCGCACTTTGCCCCATTGCTCGCCAACCACAAAGATATCGCCTTGCTTCAGCGTGCCTTTTTGCACCAATACCGTGGCGACGGGGCCGCGGCCTACATCCAGCTTGGCCTCGATCACCGCGCCTTCGGCGGGGCGGTCTGGGTTGGCTTTTAGTTCCAGCAATTCAGCTTGCAGGGCGATGTTTTCAAGCAACTTGTCAAGGCCTTGGCCGGTCATAGCTGAAACTTCCACATCTAGTACGTCACCAGACATCGCTTCCACAATCACGCTGTGTTGCAGCAATTCTGTGCGCACTTTAGTCGGGTCAGCGCCTTCGCGGTCCATTTTGTTGATCGCGATAATCATCGGCACATCAGCCGCATGGGCGTGGTTAATCGCCTCTATGGTTTGCGGCATCACAGAGTCATCAGCGGCCACAACCAGCACCACGATGTCGGTTACCTGTGCACCGCGAGAGCGCATGGAGGTAAAGGCCGCGTGGCCCGGGGTATCGAGGAAGCTCATCACTTCGCCACTGTCGAGCGTGATTTGGTATGCGCCAATATGCTGGGTAATGCCACCAGCCTCACCCTTAACAACATTGGTTTTACGAATCGCATCCAAGAGCGAAGTTTTACCGTGGTCCACGTGGCCCATGATGGTAATAACCGGTGGGCGTGGCAGCAGGTTGGTTTCAATCGAATCATCTTCCGAAGCCAAAATGTCCTCTACCGCCGCATCGGAAACCCGCACCACTTTGTGGCCAAACTCTTCCACAATCAGCTGAGCTGTTTCGTGGTCAATCGTTTGGTTTTGCGTTGCCATAATGCCGTTGGTCATCAGGGCTTTTACCACCTCGGCCACACGCTCGGTCATCCGGTTGGCAAGTTCCTGTACCGTAATGGAATCGGGCAGTTGCACGTCGCGGTAAACCTTCTCATGCTCTACTGGCCCACCCATCATCTTGCGCTTGTCGCGTTCTTGGCGGCGCTTCATCGCAGCCATAGAGCGCTGGCGGTTGCCACCGCCACCAAGAGCTTGGTTGATGGTCAGCTTACCAGAGCGGCGGCGGTCATTGCCGCCACCTTTGGTGTTACGGTTTTGCTTGTTGCGGTCATCCGCCGGCTTGGCGGCTGGCTTCAGGTTTTTATTAGGGGCTACACGCCCTGCTTCAGCCCGCGCGCCTGCCACTTGAGCGGCGGCTGGGTCTTCAGCTTGGGCGGGGTTGCGCAGCTTGGGCCGCGCCGCGCCGCTCACCGATTTTTTGTTAGCTTTGGCTTCAGCGGCTTCGGCTTCGGCCTTGGCTTTGGCTTCTTCCGCCGCGCGCTCGGCACGAATCTTGGCTTCAGCGGCCTCGCGCTCCACGGCGTCTTTTTCGGCGCGGCGTTTGGCGCGCTCGCCTTCGCGGGCTTCGGACTGTGCTTGCTCTTTAGCCGCGCGCTCTGTTTCCATGGCGCGTGCGGCATCTAGGGCCTTTTTACGGCGCGCCATTTCTGCATCAGACAGGTATCCGCCGGCTGCCTTTTGGCCGCCGGGTTTTCCGCCACCGCCAGCACCGCCAGCATTGGGGGTAAACACCCGCTTGCGCTTGGTCTCAACAACGACGTTTTTGGTCCGCCCATGCGAGAACTTCTGCCGCACTGTGCCGCCCTTTAAGCCCAAAGGCTTTTTGCCGTCGTTATTTGTCGTATCGCTCATTCTTCACCTTTCAACACCGCGCCCTTGCGTGGCATTTATACCTGTCTGACCCGAGGGTCAATCATACCGTTTTGCCGAGTGCCCTCAGGCGCCCCGCTTCAAAAAGGACTCGATCTGTGAACCCGCCAGACAATATTGCGGCATGTATCACATTATCTCGCCCAAATGCCAAACCCAATTCGTCACCTGTTAGGGTCTCAATTCGAGATTCTTCACCATTTGGTGGCCTGAGCGCCGATTTTCCGCGCTCAGAGCCATCAGACGCTTGCAAAAGCACATCAGCTTCCCCCGAAACCAGCGCGGCTTTTACCTTTTCAAGGCCACAAATCGCGCGGCCTGTTTTGCGCGCCATGGAAACCGCCTGTAAAAGTCGCTGATGCACCAGTGATTCCACTTGGTCCGCCAACTCCGCATCCGCCGAGACTTTCATTTTAGCCCCACGGGAAAACAGGCCTTTGCTCACGGCTTTCTCGATCGACGCCCGATCCGCCTTCACCCAAATCCCGCGCCCAGGCAGCTTTTGCCCAAGGTCGGGGTAGATTTTGGCTTCTGGGCCAACCACAAACCGGATTAGCTCGTCATTAGGGCAGACCTCACCAGACACAATACACTTGCGTCTCGTATCACTTCGGTCTTTTTGTTGCCCACCGCGCGTCATATCCAGTTTCCGATGCCATTTATAGTGTTTCACGTTCAAAAAATATCGCGATATCAATTTTGCAGTCGAGGCAGTGTTTGCGGAGCAAACGCGTTCGATTGCGAAATTGATTCGATAGAACGTGAAACATTTTAAGCTTCGGCCTCCGATGCAGCTTCTTCGCCGGTTTCTTCTTCAGGCGCGTTTTGGGCGTCCAGCTCTTCTTGGGTTAGCCAGCCCAGCATTACGCGGGCATTCATGATCATGGCTTGGGCTTCTTCCAAGCCAACGTCAAAAGTCTCCAGCAAACCGTCGTCTTTCACCCGCTGGCCATCAACGGTGGTAAAGCCACCTGCCAGCTCCCAATCAGCACATTGTGCAAAATCTTCAAGCGTTTTAATGCCATCCTCAGCGAGGGCTGCAAACATTTGCGGAGTCAGACCTTCATAGTCAAACAAGCTTTGCTCAACGCCCAGTTCGCGTGCTTTCTCGATAAACTTGGCGTTTTGCTCGTCAATGCTTTCGCGTGCACGGGCTTGCAGCTCGTCCACGGTTTCGGCATCAAACCCATCAATATTCATCAGTTCTTCGGCTTCCACATAAGCCACCTCTTCCAGCGAGGTGAACCCCTCAGAGGCCAGAAGCTGGGCAACCAGCTCATCCACATTAAGCGCATCCATAAACACTTTGGTATGGGCGACAAATTCAGCTTGGCGGCGCTCGCTTTCGTCACTTTCCGTCATGATATCAATATCATATCCGGTAAGTTGGCTGGCAAGGCGCACGTTTTGGCCACGGCGGCCAATGGCAAGGCTCAGCTGCTCATCTGGCACAATCACCTCGATCCGCTCGGCCTCATCATCCAGAATAACCTTGGAAACCTCGGCAGGCTGAAGCGCATTCACCAAGAAAGTTGGCGCGTCTTCATTCCACGGGATAATGTCGATTTTCTCGCCCTGAAGCTCGGAAACCACGGCCTGCACGCGTGAGCCGCGCATACCAACACAGGCACCCACAGGGTCTATCGAGCCATCGTTGGAGATCACACCAATCTTGGCGCGCGAACCCGGGTCACGGGCCACGGCTTTGATCTCGATAATGCCGTCATAAATTTCAGGTACTTCCATTTTGAACAGCTCGGCCAAGAATTCAGGCGCAGTGCGCGAAAGAAAAATCTGGGGGCCACGCACTTCGGCGCGCACATCACGGATAAAGGCGCGCACACGGTCGCCGGTGCGGAAAGGCTCGCGGTTGATCAGCTGATCACGGCGCAAAATCGCTTCGCCGCGGCCTACGTCAACAATCACGTTGCCATACTCAACGCGCTTAACAACACCGTTGATGATCTCGCCGACGCGGTCTTTAAATTCGTCAAACTGGCGCTCGCGCTCGGCTTCGCGCACTTTTTGCATAATAACCTGCTTGGCAGATTGTGCGGCGATCCGGCCAAAATCCATTGGCGGCAAGGCATCTGAAAGCACGGTGCCAATCTCGGCGTCAGCGTCAATTTCTCGGGCTTCTTCTAGCGTTAGCTCGGTGAAGGTGTTTTCATATTCGTCATCATAAACCACGGTGCGGCAGCGCTCCATGGTCAGCTCACCGGTTTTGCGGTCGATATGGGCGCGAATGTCATATTCAGCGCCATAGCGTGATTTGGCAGCTTTGCCCAAGCTGTCTTCCATCGCCTCGATCACAAGGGTGGGTTCAATCAGCTTTTCGCGGGCCACGGCCTCGGCGATTTGCAACAGCTCTAGGCGGTTTGCACTGGTAATTGCCATTTGTCAGTCCTCTGTCGTTTCCGAGGTGTCTACCTCGTCAAATTCTTCTTCAATAATCACGCCGGCGTCTTTGCGGGCCTTTAGGCTTTCGGCAACCAGCTCATCGGTGAGTAGCAGCTTAGCCTCAGCGAGCCAGTCAAATTGCAGGCCAATTATACCTTCGGCAATTTCGATCAAAATCTCGCCATTTTCCACGCCGCGCAGCTCGCCTGAAAAGCGCTTGCGCCCTTCAATAAGGTCATGCGTCATCAGCTTTACCTGATAGCCGTCAAACGTCTCAAAATCTTTCAGCCGGGTGAGTGGCCGGTCAATACCGGGGCTGGAAACCTCCAGCGCGTATTCGTCCTCAATCGGGTCTTCCACATCCAGCACCGCTGAAACGGCGGTAGAGATTTTCGCACAATCATCCACCACAATCCCGCCCTCGGGTTTGTCAGCCATGATTTGCAAAATAATGCGCTTGCCGCTCATCAAGCGAATACGCACCAGCTCATAGCCCAGCCCCTCGATTACGGGTGTTACGATTTCAGCCAGTCGCCGGTCAATGGCGGAGGAGGCAATCAGGTCAGACATATCTAGCCTTTCAGGCACAAAAAAACGGGCGCGCGGCCCGTCAAAAATTCGGTGGAAGCTGAGTTTGGACCCCAGAAACCGCTATTGACAGATGTATAGAGGCGAATCATTTGGATTGCAAGCAGATAGGAAACGGCTATCATTTCTGAGCAATTTAAACTTATACTCAGCTTTATTGATCCTGCGTTTGGCAGAGCATTGTCGCACGGATCGGTTCGAGTTTGGAGCGGGCTCTACTCGAGACGGAATTCAGGCGGTGCGTTCGCAACATGGGTGACAACGTTTGGTCATGCGGTGGAGAACCCGGCCGCCAGCTTTGGCTTCATGTTGGTCTCTTACCATCGGGCCACTCATCAAGTGCAGGCTTGGGGGCATTTTTGGTGGCGAGATCGCGCCCTCAACCGCCTCGTCAAAACGTGCCCGAAGCCACCCACTTGTTTTGCACATCCGGTGAAATCCACCGTCAAATCACCACGATGACCAAGGCTTTGATTCTAGTCAGCCCCGTTCGTCACCCGATATCGCTTCTTTGCAAACCTGTGCCGACGGCCGGCGCTGAATTTATGCGACATCAGACATAGTCTTAGGAAAAACCATGGCTAACATGCCACGACTGATCCATGCAAAAAGGCTGTTGCTCACCCCTTTTTCAGCACCCGCCGCCCAAGCAGTTCAGCGATTTGCACCGCATTCAGCGCCGCGCCTTTGCGTAGGTTGTCGGACACGCACCACAAGTTCAGGCCGTTTTCAACCGTTGGGTCTTGCCGAATGCGGCTGATAAAGGTGGCGTAGTCACCTACGCATTCAACGGGGGTGGTATAGCCGCCATCTTCGCGCTTATCGACCACCAGAATCCCCGGGGCTTCACGCAGCAAATCACGGGCTTCGTCCTCGTCAAGGAACTCTTCAAACTCGATATTCACCGCTTCGGAGTGACCCACAAACACAGGCACCCGTACGCAGGTTGCCGTCACCTTAATCGCCGGATCGACGATCTTTTTGGTTTCAGCCACCATTTTCCACTCTTCTTTAGTCTCGCCACTATCCAGAAAGTTATCAATATGCGGGATCACGTTAAACGCGATTTGCTTAGTGAAAATCTTGGGGTCACGCTCTTGGCCCGGCACATACATGCCTTTGGTTTGCATCCAAAGCTCGTCCATTGCGTCTTTGCCACCACCAGAAACTGACTGGTAGGTGGACACAACCACACGCTTAATCGTCGCGCGGTCATGCAAGGGCTTGAGCGCCACCACCATTTGCGCGGTTGAGCAATTGGGGTTGGCGATGATGTTTTTATTCTTATATTGCTCGATGTCTTCGGGGTTGACCTCCGGCACGATCAGCGGAATATCGGGCGTGTAGCGGTAAAGCGACGAATTGTCGATCACCACACAGCCCGCCTTGGCCGCAATCGGCGCATATTTTGCGGTGGCCTCAGAGCCAATGGCAAAAAGCGCCATATCCCAGCCCGTAAAATCAAAGGTGTCCAAATCGTCAGTTTTAAGCGTGCGATCGCCAAAAGAGCATTCCGTTCCCAGCGAGCGACGGCTTGCCAGCAAGGCAATTTCGTCGATCGGGAATTCCCGCTCATCAAGAATATTCAGCATTTCACGGCCCACATTTCCAGTGGCCCCAACAACAACAATTCGGTAACCCATGTGATTTCTCCAATTAGGGGTTAAGCAGAGGGTGCTTAGCCTTTTGGGCGTTAAATTAAAAGCCTGATTATGTGCGTGATTATATCACGCCTGCTTAACCCCGTTGGAAACACAATGGATGCCCGTTCAAACCATTAGGCTAAGAGCAATGTAACTCGCCATGCCATATAACGATAAAAGGCTCGCACTCATGAATATCCCACGCAGGCCGTCTCGCCCGCTGAGATAGGCAAACATATGCCCCAACCGGCCAATCGCAAACCCGATAATCCAAACCTGTGCTGCGATTGTAACCGGTGAAATAATGCTAATAAGAAAGGCTAGAAACACAAAATACACTGTATTTTCGGTTGCATTACCATGCGCTTGATGTCGTCGCGCTAGTTCACTCTTTCCCTCACCGGAAACCTCGGTTTGGGTGTGTTCACTGGCCGCCCATTCCTCAGGCGTTGCGTGCATATTATATTTGAGGCGCGTGAGCTCCGTGCTGGTCATCAGCCATGTGTGGTTGACGAGTAGCATGATGGAGCTGAGTGCCAATGCAACGATAAGTGCCTTTGCGGGCAAAGTAATCGCCACAGGCTCTACCCCAAAGAGCAGCCAGTTAGCACTCGATCCGATGAGAATCAAAACGATTGGATAGGCTAAAATGATCTTGGCAAACTTTTTCTTGCGGCTTTCACTTTGAGACATCTAAGCTGTTTCCTCACATTTGTAATTGCTCTTCAACAAAGTGGTGGGTAGGCGGGTCGTTTTCAAGGTGGCGTTATGCAGCCTGATATGAGGATCGACCTGCCCTCACGTGCCGCAAAACGTTGCCAATACGCGCTCTTCTTCGGTTGGCGGGGCTTCGTATTCAGCGTTTTCAGGTTGCTCACTAAACGGGTTGGCAAGCACCGCGTGCAATTTTTCAAACGGGGCAAAATCGCCGTGCTCGGCGGCGTTTAAGGCGGCCTCTACGCGGTGGTTGCGTGGGACGAACACGGGATTCACCGCTTTCATATCGGCGGTCGGCGATTTGCGTATTTGCCAATTCGCATTCCATTCATCGGCTGCGGCCGGGTTCTCAAACAGGTTTCTGATACCTTGCCCATAAGCGAGCCGCCGGAAGAAGAGCGTGAAATCCACACCCTCGTCGGCCATCATTTTCAAGGTTGCTACGATGAAATCAACATCCTGCGCTGCCAGCCCCAGCTTAGCGGTAAAAATGCGGGTGAACTCGGTGGCGTAGGTATCATCAAACCGCGCAAGGCTGGCCTCCAGCGGTGCCACGCCTTCCACCAGCGGCGTCAGTGTTTGGGCCAGTTGCGAAAGGTTCCACAGCGCGATTTTGGGTTGGTTGGCATAGGCATAGCGGCCCCGCCTATCTATCGAGCTAAACACCGTTTCGGGGTGGTAGGTGTCCATAAAAGCGCAGGGGCCATAATCTATAGTTTCACCGGAAATGGACGAGTTATCCGTGTTCATCACGCCATGAATAAAGCCCAGCCCCATCCATTTGGCCACCAGCTTGGCTTGCGCTTTAATCACCGCATCAAGCAGGCCCAGCGGCCCTTCGGCCTCGGGGAAATGCCGCGCGCGGGCGTATTCTACCAACACCTCCAGCGCGGCTTTGTCTTGCCGCGCATAATGAAACTGGAAGCTGCCCACCCGCAAATGGCTGTGTGCAACCCGTGTTAGCACCGCCCCCGGCAAAGGGGTTTCCCGCCGCACCGGCTCTCCGGTGGTTACGGCGGCCAACGCCCGCGTGGTTGGCACCCCAAGCACATGCATCGCCTCGCTCACAAGGTATTCCCGCAGCACCGGCCCGATCGCCGCACGCCCATCGCCGCCGCGAGAGAAAAACGTGCGGCCGGCACCCTTAAGTTGGATATCACGCCGAATGCCATCTGGCCCCACAGCCTCACCCAATAGCACTGCGCGGCCATCACCCAACTGCGGGGAAAACCCGCCAAACTGGTGGCCGGCATAGGCCGCCGCCAGCGGAGCTGCCCCCTCGGGCACGGTGTTGCCCGCCAGCACCTCCACCGGAAAATCCGCCGCTAAAACACCAATCTCTGCCGCTAGCGCGTGGTTGAATTTCACCAAAGCAGGGGCCGCCACTGGCACAGGGTCTTGGCGCATATAAAAGCTGCGCGGCAAGTTAACAAAACTGTTATCAAAGGGGATTGTCACTTGAGGCCTCAATGGTTTGGGCGCATGCATATGCGAGGAGACACTCATGAAACCACTAATTGCCCTGATTGCAACCCTATCCGCCAGCGTTTCACTAGCAAGTGATGTGGAAATCGTAAACGTGCAAGCCGCTCAGAGCGGCAGCACATGGCGGTTTGACGTCACCCTGCGCCACGCCGATACCGGCTGGGAGCATTATACTGACGGCTGGGAAGTGCTGACCACTGACGGCACCAGCCTCGGCCTGCGCGTGCTGGCCCACCCGCACGTAAACGAGCAGCCCTTTACCCGCTCACTTGGCGGAATTATGATTCCCGAAGGCACCACCGAAGTGACCATTCGGGCTCGCGATAATGTGGATGGTTGGACGGTAGAAACATATACGTTTGCGCTGCCTTAGCCATTGACCTTTGGTCGCGTCTCGCCTAGATATCCGCCTACTTACGGAAGCTTGAACCCTTCCGGTCCTCATCGAGAGGATCGCCACCAGTCAGCGCGTTGCGCCCACTGGTGCGTTTGTCGTTCGTTTTGGGCCTGAGGAGGACCGCATGTTTGAGAACCTATCCGACCGCCTAAGCGGCGTCTTTGATAAGCTTACCAAGCAAGGTGCGCTCTCTGAAGCGGATGTGGCAACGGCGCTGCGCGAAGTGCGCGTGGCATTGCTGGAGGCCGACGTTTCGCTGCCTGTGGCGCGCGACTTTGTGAAAGCGGTGCAGGAAAAGGCCGAGGGGCAAGCGGTTACCAAATCCATTACGCCGGGCCAGCAAGTTGTTAAGATCGTTCATGACGAGATGATCTCGGTATTGGCGGGCGATGACGCAGACGCGAGCGCATTGAAGGTGGATAACCCACCCGCGCCCATTCTGATGGTTGGCCTGCAAGGCTCTGGTAAAACCACCACCACGGCCAAACTTGCTAAGCGCCTGAAAGAAAAAGATAATAAGCGGGTTCTTATGGCCTCGCTCGACATTTATCGCCCGGCTGCGCAGCACCAGTTAGAGGTGCTCGGCGCGCAAATCGGCGTGGATACCTTGCCAATTGTAGCGGACCAAACCGCTGTACAAATTGCCCAGCGCGCCAAGCAGCAAGCCACCCTTGGCGGCTATGATGTTTATCTGCTTGATACCGCGGGCCGCTTGCATATCGACGAAGTTTTGATGACCGAAGTGCAGGATGTGCGCGATGTTGCCACCCCGCGCGAGACACTTTTGGTGGTGGACGGCCTAACCGGCCAAGACGCCGTAAATGTGGCTGAGCAGTTTAACGGCCAGATCGGTATTTCAGGCGTTGTGCTCACAAGAATGGACGGCGACGGGCGCGGCGGCGCAGCTTTGAGCATGCGCGCCATCACCGGCAAGCCTATAAAATTTGTTGGCCTTGGCGAAAAGATGGACGCCATTGAGGAATTCCACCCCGAGCGAATCGCTGGGCGAATCCTTGGCATGGGTGATATCGTCAGCCTTGTAGAAAAGGCGCAGGAAACTATAGAGGCTGAACAAGCCGAACGCATGATGAAGCGCTTCCAGAAGGGGCAGTTCAATATGAACGACCTCAAATCCCAGCTTGAGCAGATGCAAAAGATGGGTGGCATGGAAGGCGTGATGGGCATGATGCCCGGCATGGGTAAAATGAAAAAGCAGATGGATAGCGCTGGTATGGATGACAAGGTTATCACCCGCCAGATTGCACTCATCCAGTCCATGACCAAACGCGAGCGCGCTAACCCCAAGCTGCTGCAAGCTTCCCGCAAAAAGCGGATAGCGGCTGGCGCGGGTATGGACGTTTCTGAGCTGAACAAGCTGATGAAAATGCAGCGCCAAATGGGCGATATGATGAAGAAAATGGGCAAAATGGGCAAAAAAGGCCTTATGCGCCAAGGCATGGGCGCATTGATGGGCAAAGGCGCAGGGGCCATGCAGCAAGGCATGCCCGGCGTGCCCCCCGGCGGCGCTGGTGGTTTGCCCGGCCTAGGCGGCGGCCTGCCCCCTGACATGAGCGGCTTTGGGAAAAAGAAATGATTCCGACCCTGCACACAGAGCGTTTAATCCTGCGCCCGCCTGAATTGGCGGATTTTGAGCCCTATGCCGAAATCATGGGCTCCAAACGCGCAGATCAAATGGGCGGGCCATATGACCGTGAGGCGGCATGGGCCGACTTTTGCGATGGTATTGCCTGCTGGCATCTGCGTGGCTACGGTGCATGGTCAATCACAAAAAGCGCTGATGGCTCCTATATGGGCTTGGTTTACCTCTATTTGGAAGAAGGCTCTCCCGAGCAGGAAATGGGCTGGATATTAACCGCTGAGGCTGAGGGGCACGGCTATGCCACCGAAGCCGCGCTCTCTGCCCGCATCTATGCCTATAAAACCCTAAATTGGCCCACAGTTGTAAGTTATATCGAAGCTGAAAACACGGGTTCTCTCAATGTTGCCGAACGCATGGGCGCGGTAATTGATACGGCTGCTGCCCAGCCAGTGGGTAAAAAACCTTGCCTCGTCTATCGCCACCCTGCCCCGGAGGCCCTTCAATGAATCCTGATCAAATAAAAGCCGCTGAATTGCTGAAAGGCCATCGTGAGAGCATTGATCGGCTGGATTCTATCCTCGTTTATACCCTCGGTGAGCGGTTCAAGCATACCCAAGCTGTGGGGGAGTTGAAGGCGGAGCATGATTTGCCCGCAAGCGACCCCGCACGTGAGGCCTCGCAAATTGCGCGGCTGGAAGAATTGGCAGGCAAAGCCAAGCTAGATCCCGAATTTGCCAAGAAATTCCTGAGCTTCGTCATTGAGGAAGTTATCAGGCATCACAAGAGTATTAAAAACGAAACGTAGGGTGGGCTAACCCCCATCACCCCAGACATCTTAAGGAGAAACAACATGTCTACTAAAATCCGGCTCGCCCGTGGCGGCTCTAAAAAGCGCCCTTTCTATCGCATCGTAGTGGCTGATAGCCGCATGCCACGCGATGGCCGCTTTATTGAAAAAATCGGCACATATAACCCGTTGCTGCCTAAAGATTCTGAGGAGCGCGTAAAAATCGACCTCGACCGCGTTAAGCATTGGATGGAGCACGGCGCGGAAGTTACCGACCGCGTATCGCGCTTTTTGGAAGCGGCTGGCGTGATCGAGAAGAAATCCCGCAGCAACCCTAAAAAGGGTGCGCCACACAAAGCCGCCGTTGAGCGCGCTGAGGAAAAGGCTGCCAAGTTGGCCGAAGCCGCTGAAGCCGCTGCGGCACCTGCTGAAGAAGCTGCTGAGGCATAAGCCAAGGAGGGCGCAGATGACCAAATACTGGATCGGAGTCGTTGGGGCGAAACACGCTCAAATCGGCAAAGATCCAGGCTTTTGCGCCTTTTAATATGGTAAACAATCAGCGGTCTCCCAGCTTAGCCCGGGGGACCGTTCTGCCTATTGCAGCCCGCGTGAGGGCTATAAATAGGGCACTGTGGTGCAAGCCATTTTGGCCCTCGGCACGGTCGCAGATGGCGCACCTTTTGAGGTTGATTTTGATGGCAATCCCGGCTGGGTGCACCCCGTCCGCACCGATACCCTTGCGCGCGTGGCCATAAAACCCCTGCTTAAAGAGCTGCGTTTTGCGAGCAACAGCCTTTTTGCATGGATCAGTCGCGGCATGTTAGCCATGGTTTTTTCTACGGCTACGGTTACGGATATGTCTGATGTCGCATAAATTCAGCGCCGGCCGTCGGCACAGGTTTGCAAAGAAGCGATAACTGAAAGCGCGTATCTTTGAAAATCAGAAAACTGAAGCCAAAGCTGGCGGCCGGGTTCTCCACCGCATGACCAAACGTTGTCACCCGTATTGCGAACGCACCGCCTGAATTCCGTCTCGAGTAGAGCCCGCTCCAAACTCAAACCGATCCGTGTAAAAATTGAAGCGATGCTCCTGTTCTTCATCGGATGTGGACAGTTGAATCGCGCGCCGAAAATCCCAGTGCGTTTTGGTTGGTCGATTAGGTGGCGTGGGCCATCAGGATCGAGGAATAGGCAAATGGCATATCCGGCACGAGGGCCTGAATGATGTCAAAATGGTCTTCAAAAATGGTGTCGGGCGTGATTTCGGTTATCGGCACCCAGCGGGCAATGGCGGCATCCGATCCCCCCTTGACCTTCTCCATTTTGGCGCGGTCTTGCAGCTCAAACACAAAGGCCTCGGTCCGCACCCAGCCCTTTTCAGAGCGCTCAGGGTGGTCAAACACCTGCCGTTTGGTCAAGCGGCTGCCGAGCGCGCCTTTGGGCATATCAAGGCCGGTTTCTTCGTAGAGCTCTCGCAAAACCGCCATAAAGGCGCTTTCGCCGCGGTCAATATGGCCGCCAGGCAGCGCCCACAACCCTTTGCCGGGCAGGGCTTTTCGCTGCACCATCAGCACATGGCCCGACTGCACGACTACAGCGTCGACCGTATTTACAGAAATGGGGTATCCGAACACCTTTTCAGCCTCAGCAATGCGGCTTTTATAAGCCTTCACATAGCTCGCCTCAGCCCGAATTTGCGCCACGGCTTCAGAGTTACCCTCCATCCAGCGCTGCACAGCGGCCACTTGGTTTTCTCCAAAACGCGCCCGCAAAACGCCCTCTTCCTCACCAAAATACAAGATTTCGCGCATTTGCGTGGCGTTGATGATTTCGCCATCATGCAAATGCGGCGAGGCGGGCAGCATTTCCCATTCAGGAAACCAGCGCAGATACTGCGAAGATTTGTCCTTTTCAAAGCCTGTGAGCGCAATGTCGGTGGTGGCTGGGTCCAGCCCTTTGGCACGCATATGCAGCCGCACGGCGGTGCGCACATTGGTGGCCCATGCGCGATCATTATAAAGGGTATCGACCAGAGGCAAAGCATCCACCGGCATCTTAATGCCCCCCACGCCTTCCATCAGGAAGTCATACCGCTCTTGATAGGTAAAAGGGTTTTTCCAGCTACGGGGCCTGTAGGCACTGCCGATGAGCACAAGCATGCTGCTAGCCTTATTGGCAACAGCGGCAATAACGGTGTGGTGGCCTATATGAAAAGGTTGAAAACGGCCGATAAAAACGGCGAGTTTGTGGCGTGTATTGCCCATGGCGTGCGTCCTCCGCAGTGCAGTAGTGCGTACGAAACCTCCTCGCGTGCTGGCTCAATGTAGGGCGTTTTTCCAAAAAGGAAAGCCTAAACGCGGGCTTTTAGCCAGCTGGCGATGCCGTGAAGCGCCTCTACCCCTTGCGGAATCACCTTGGTAAGGTTGATAAAGCCGTAGATTTGGCCGGGAAAAAGCTTATTTATTGAAATATTTGTTTAATTATATCGATAATATGCTATAGACTCCTTATTTATAGGTGTTTTCAAATTACCCCATACATCTTCTGGAATGTTAATAGAATATTCATTTACCGGTTTTTTAATTGCCTCCAGCTTTCCGAATAAATTGTTTAAAATCGGATAATAATTAAAAGCCAGTTTTTTGGCAGAAATCTCAATTTGTGGCCAACAATCGATATGATGACAATTCTTTCAGACTATAACGCGGGCATAATCGGCGCTGTGGTTGCGCTTTTCGTCAGCGTTGCCCTAGTGCTCAGCAAGCACGTTCACGGAAAATACTCGCTCGACCATCATGCAGGCATACAAAAATTTCATACTGACCCGACCCCGCGCATCGGCGGCTTGGCCATTTTATCGGGGTTTTTGGCAGCTTGGTTTTTTTCAACCGGCGAAACCCGCACTTTGCTGGCCTTGATCGGGCTTACCGGCTTGCCCGCGCTGGGCTTTGGCATAGCAGAAGATATCACCAATAAAGTGGGCGTAAAATGGCGGCTATTGGCCACTATTTTCTCTGGTTTGGTTTTTACCGTCGCTTCAGGATACTCTATTTCGTCGGTTGGCATTCCGTGGCTCGACCTTCTGCTCAGCTATTCATGGGTCGCCATTCCCTTTACGGCCTTTGCCATTGGGGGCGTTGCCAACTCTATTAACTTAATAGACGGCTTCCACGGGCTGGCATCCGGCACGCTTATGGTTATTTTCCTGGCCTTTGGCATTGTTTATGCCCGCGTAGGAGATAGCACAATGGCAATGATCTCTATCACCATGCTGCTGGTTGTGCTGGGCTTTTTTGTGGTAAATTTCCCATTGGGGAAACTATTTTTGGGCGATGCAGGCGCTTATTTTACCGGCTATATCGTCGCCGTTTTGGGGGTTTTACTACCCTCACGGCACCCTGAGGTTTCGCCTTGGGTCAGCCTGCTTATTTTGGGCTATCCGGTGATGGAAACCGTGTTTTCCATCATCCGCAGGCGGATGGATGGCCATAGCCCCGGCGCACCGGATAGTGACCATTTGCACCACCTTGTGCATCGGCGTTGGGCCACCCCCATGGCCGAAAGGCTAAACATTGCGCTTGGCAAGAATGCCATGACCAGTGTGTTGCTTTGGGGCCTGCCTATAGGCTCGTTGCTCGCGGCCAGTTATGGAGAGCTTGAGACAAGCCAGCCGCTGCTTTTGCTCGGAGCAGGTGTGTTTTTATATGTCGCGATCTACCGAACAGCCTATGAAAAACGCGTATAGAAGCGAATACCTGCCTATAACTGAAAAAAAGCACATTTCTTAGCCAAGGAATGTGCTTTGGTAGCCGTATACTTATTAGCGTTTCATGCAACAGGAGTTTTTTATGCGCAGTTTATTATCCGTCTCCCTTATCAGCCTTATCGCCAGCGGGGCTTTGGCCGATGAATTCACCCTTGATAGCACGGTCAGCGCCGTCACGGTTTATGGCCAAGGGGCCACCATAACCCGCAGCATGCATTTTGATGTGCCCGCGGGGCAGCACCAGCTGGTGATCGCCGATATCCCCTATGAATTTCATCAGCAAACCTTGCAATTTATGGGTGGGGAGGGCTTGGTGATTAATGCCAGCCAGCTTATCTCTCAACGGCCCACGCTAGATGGCCAGCAGGTTGAGCGGCGCGAAGAGCTGGAAGACCGGATTGCCTCGTTTGAGGCGCAGATCCGCATTAAGCAAGAAGAGTCAGCCGCTGCGGGGCTGATTATAAGCGCGGCCAGCGCCCGCATAAAACTGCTTGATTCTATCGGTGGGCAGCAAGCGCAATCAGCAGCGGGGGCTTTGGAGGCTCAAACAATTTCAGCCGAAACCCTTATGGCCTTGGTTACGCTTGTTGGCGCCGAAACCTTGAGCGCATTGCAAGATTCGCAAACCGCACGAACAGAAATTGCGGCGATCAACCGTGATATGCAGGATTTGCAAAAGGATTTGCAAAAGGCCCGGGAAGATTTGGCGCGGCTGGCAGAGCCATCTGACTGGAGCCATGGGGTTTCGCTGCAAGTTAGCGCCGAGGCCGCAACTTCAGGCGTTTTGCAAATCAGCTATGTGGTGGGTGCGGCCAGCTGGCATCCGGTGTATCGCTTTATGCTTAACACCGAAACCGAGACCATGGCGGTAAAACGGAGCGTGACCATAGCGCAACACACCACTGAAGATTGGAACGATGCAGCGATAATCGTTTCCACCGCAACCCCCTATTCTGGTGGCAGTTTTTATATGCCGCGAAGCAATATTGCGCGTTATGAGGCCCCGCCACCACAGGTAGACATGCGCCTCAGCGCTTCTGCGGATGGCATGGCCTTCATGGCTCCTGAAGTTGTCGCGATTGAGGAACCGGCTCGCATGGGTGGTGCGCGGGTGAGCTTCCAAGGCATTACGGCAACCTACACTTTGCCTGCCGGCACATTCGTATCTGGAGACCGTGAGGAAACCACAGTTGCCTTAAGCGAAAACAGCTTTGAGGTAGACCTAAGCGCGCGTGCCAGCATGGGCAGTGATGCCTACGTTATGGCCGAATGGCAAAACAGCAGTGACGAGCCGTTTTTGCCCGGTTTGGCGACTTTTTTTCGCGATGGCGCTTTTGTAAGCGATAGTGACGTAGAAATGGTGGCTGCAGGCGCGACCACCGCACTCGGCTTTGGCAAAATTGACGGTTTGCAGGTTAAGCGCACCACGTTGCGCCGCGAAGATGGCTCCTCGGGCGTGCTGACCACGGCCAATGACCGTGTGGTAGAATATGAACTCAGCGTCGAAAACGTGAGCAACCGCGCGTGGGATGTTATCCTTTATGACCGTGTTCCGGTTTCCGAGCAGGAAGAGCTGCTTGTGGATTGGTCGGCGCGGCCACGGCCTACTGAGACCGATGCTGAAGGGCGCCGCGGCGTGCTGGCTTGGGAATTTGCACTGGAAAGCGGGGCCAATAAAGCCATTAAGCTTTCCTATGAGCTGCAATGGCCTGAAGACCACGAGCTGCGGGTACAGCCGTAAGTTTTCCTTGAACGCTTGGTTGGTTTTGCGCAGAGTAGAGCAAAACCAACCATGCAACAGGGAAATGCTATGTCTGACTATCTAAAATCTATGCCCAATCGTGAGGGCTTTTTTGGCAATTACGGCGGAGCGATGCTGCCGCCACCCTTGGAGCCACATTTTGCCGAAATTCGCACGGCCTATGATAAGCTCAGCAAATCGGCTGATTATCTGCACGAGCTGCGCTATATTCGCAAGCATTTCCAAGGCCGCCCAACGCCGATTTCTTACTTGAAAAACCTGTCTGAAGCCTGTGGCGGCGCGCAGATTTATGCCAAACGGGAAGACCTGAACCACACGGGCGCGCATAAGCTTAACCACTGTATGGCCGAGGGGCTACTCGCTAAATTTATGGGCAAAACCAAGCTCATAGCCGAAACCGGCGCGGGCCAGCACGGCGTAGCTTTAGCCACGGCGGCGGCCTATTTTGGCATGGAATGCGAGATTCATATGGGTGAGGTCGATATGGCCAAAGAGGCCCCGAACGTAACCCGCATGAAATTGCTGGGGGCTATCGTGGTGCCTGTAGGCGAGGGGGCCAAAACCTTGAAAGAGGCCGTGGATAGCGCCTTTGGCAGCTATATCGCGCAAGCCGACCACGCGCTATTTGGCATCGGCTCTGTCGTTGGCCCGCACCCCTTCCCGATGATGGTACGCGATTTCCAGAAGGTTGTGGGCATGGAATCCCGTGAGCAATTTATGGAAATGACGGGCGAATTGCCCGATATTGTGGCGGCCTGTGTGGGTGGTGGCTCTAACGCGATGGGACTGTTTTCAGGCTTTATCAATGATGAAGACGTGGCACTTTACGGGGTGGAACCGATGGGAACATCGAGCAAGCTTGGTGACCACGCGGCCACGCTGACCTATGGCGTTGACGGCGCCATTCACGGCTTTGCCACCAAGGTTTTGCTGGATGAAAACGGCGAGCCAGCCCCGGTAAACACGCTCGCTTCCGGGCTGGATTACCCCGGCGTTGGCCCTGAGCACGCACATTTGCAAAGCACGGGCCGCGTGACCTACACCTCGGCAGATGACAAAGAATCGCTAAATGCGTTTTATGAGCTATCCCGCCGCGAGGGGATCATTCCGGCACTGGAATCAGCCCATGCGGTGGCTTTTGCCATGCGGGAAGCCAAAAACCACCCCGGAAAATCTATTTTGCTTAACCTTTCGGGCCGTGGTGACAAAGATATTGATTTTGTCACTGAAACTTATGGATTTGGTGAATAATCCTTAGTCAGTCAGGCGCGTCTCCCGTTAAGGGAGACGCGCAAAACTTAATGATATCTCTGGAAGTTCAGCACAAAGCTACCTATATCCTGTTGTGAACAGTGAAAGGTCGTTAATGTCTGACAGTAAATTCCCGGGGTGGCATGGCACTACAATTGTAGGGGTGCGCAAGGGTGGCAAAGTGGTGATCGCCGGAGACGGGCAAGTGAGCCTTGGCAACACGGTTATCAAAGGCTCAGCACGCAAAGTGCGGCGTATTTCCCCCGGCGGGCATGATGTGGTCTGTGGATTTGCTGGCAGCACGGCCGATGCATTTACACTGTTGGAGCGTTTGGAGACCAAGCTTGAGGCCTCGCCGGGGCAGCTCGCACGCGCGAGTGTGGAGCTTGCCAAGGATTGGCGCACTGACAAATACCTGAAAAACCTTGAAGCCATGCTGATTGTGACCGACGGGGCAGACCTGTTTATTATTACGGGCGCAGGCGATGTTCTGGAACCGGAAAACGATATTGCGGCTGTGGGATCAGGTGGAAATTTTGCGCTGGCAGCGGCGCGAGCGTTGATGGACAGCGATAAAGACGCTGAGGAAATTGCCCGTAAGGCTATAACGATTGCCGCTGAAATTTGTGTATTTACCAATGGTAATATGATTGTGGAAAGCCTAGATGCCTGATTTTCATATGGATGATATTCGCGCAGCAGTAGCTGCAAACGTGATCACTGAAGCGCAGGCAGCGCGGCTGAAAGTATTTGCTGAAAGCCGACAGGGCTACCGCGCCCATATGCCTGAAGATGATGAGCCTTTTGAGCTATTCAAAGGCTTTGCCGAGATTTTTATAACGGTTGGGCTTGGGATGCTGTTTAGCGGCATCATGGTGATGTCTGCGTTTTTCGGCAATTATTCGTTGGTGCCTTTTGTAGGGGCCGCGCTGGCCTTCGGGGCGGCGTTTTACTTTACCAAGAGGCGGCGGATGAATCTGCCAAGCATTTGGCTGGCTTCGGTTTTTGCCGGAAACCTTGCGGTTTTTATTGGCACATTTTTGATAGATCCGATGGACCTTTCAGGGCTGGAATACGCGGTGCTTTACGTTAGCATTATTGGCATGGCCGCTATGGCGGGCTGGTTTGTGCTGTTTAAACTGCCGTTCTCGATGTTCCTGTTTGGGCTGTTTGGCCTTGGGGCCGCGCTGGCGATTGCCGCGATTATTTCCCCCAACGTGATAGATTTCTTAAGCTTGCGCGAAGGCCTGTTTGACCTCAATAATCAAAGCTTCTTCCCGCTGGCCACACTGGGCTTTGGCATTGCCACCTTCCTGCTCGCCATGTTTTTTGATATGCGCGACCCGCACCGCGTCAGCCGGTTTGCCGCCTCGGGCTTTTGGCTGCATGTGCTAGCCGCAGTCGCTATCGTAAATACCGTTGGCATGAGCCTTTATAGCAGTGGTCAATATGGCCTAACCGCCGCCGCGCTCGGGTTAATCTCGCTCATTGCGCTTATTATTGATCGCCGTTCATTCCTGACAGCGGGCATTCTTTATATGGCCTATCTGCTGTTTGCCGCCTTTGAGGGCAATGGCGAGTTTGGGGCCTTGATGACCACTTTGCTGGTGCTTGGCGTGTTTATTACCGCGCTTGGCACATGGTGGGCCAGCATTCGCGCCATCATCATGAACACCTTGCCTGCCTTCCCGCTGAAAGAAAAACTCCCTCCATATCTGGAAAAAGCATGACAGACCTAACCCCCCGCGAGATTGTATCTGAGCTTGACCGTTTTATCATTGGCCAGAATGACGCCAAGCGTGCCGTGGCCGTGGCCCTGCGCAACCGCTGGCGGCGGCAACGGCTGTCTGATGACCTGCGTGACGAGGTTTACCCGAAAAATATTCTGATGATCGGGCCAACAGGTGTGGGCAAAACCGAGATCAGCCGCCGTTTGGCCAAATTGGCCAATGCACCGTTTCTTAAGGTCGAAGCTACGAAATTTACCGAAGTGGGCTATGTGGGCCGTGATGTAGAGCAAATTGTGCGCGACCTGATTGACAGCGCCATCCTCATGACCCGCGAAAAAATGCGGGAAGATGTAGAAGCCAAGGCCCATGCTGCGGCCGAAGAGCGAGTGATTGATGCCCTCGCTGGCGCGGAATCCCGCGAACAAACCCGCGAGATGTTCCGCAAGAAGCTGCGAGATGGTTTGATGGACGACAAAGAGATCGAGCTGGAGCTGTCTGACACCTCTAACCCGATGCAAATGATGGATATTCCCGGCCAGCCCGGTGCCGGCATGGGGATGATGAGTATCGGTGAAATGCTCGGCGGGGCCTTTGGCGGCCGCACCAAAAAGCGCAAGGTAAAGGTGGCGGATAGCTATAAATTGCTGGTTGCCGAAGAGGCTGACAAGCTGCTGGATGAAGAGACTGTTAATAAGCGAGCCGTTGAAGCAGTCGAGCAACAAGGCATTGTGTTCCTTGACGAAATCGACAAAGTTTGCGCGCGCTCCGATGCCCGTGGTGGCGATGTATCGCGCGAAGGCGTGCAGCGGGATTTGCTACCGTTGATTGAGGGTACCACCGTTTCTACCAAGCACGGGCCGGTGAAAACCGACCATATCTTGTTTATCGCCTCCGGTGCTTTTCACATTGCCAAGCCAAGCGACTTATTGCCAGAGCTTCAGGGGCGTTTGCCGATCAGGGTGGAGCTTCGGGCGCTCACCGAAGAGGATTTTGTGCGGATTCTGACCGAAACCGACAATGCGCTCACCCTGCAATACACCGCACTGATGGCCACCGAAGAGGTCAATGTTGAGTTTACGCCTGAGGGCATAGCCGCACTCGCTAAAATTGCAGCCGAGGTAAACCAATCTGTGGAAAACATCGGTGCACGGCGGCTTTATACAGTTTTGGAACGGGTTTTTGAGGAGCTTAGCTTTGAAGCCCCAGACCGAAGTGGCGATCACATCGTTGTGAATGCCGAATTTGTTGAAAAACACCTGGGGGAACTCAGCCGCAGCAGCGATATTTCGCGCTATGTGCTTTGACAACCTAAGGTTTATTCGATAGATATTGATTGCATTAAAAACCAAGAGTAGAGTCGAATCGATTCTTCAACCAGTAGGAAAGAACGTTATGAAAAAACACATTTTAATGGCCACCACTGCCCTTGCGATCGGCTTTACCGCCCCCGCAATGGCGCAAGATGATTTCGCCGGTTTCTCCGAAGGCATCGTTGGTATGCTGCAAAGCCAAGGCGCAACCGTATCTTTTGACGAGCGCAATGTAGGCGCTGACGGCTCGGTTGAGTTTGTTGGGTTTTGGATGTCGGCTCCTGATGGCGAAGCCACGGTGCGCGCTGATTGGCTTAAGGGTGTGCCTTCAGCCACCACACCGGGGCAAGTAACCTTTACGCTTTCGCCCAACGCGACGATCACGATCAATGATCCATCCTCGGGTGAACATATTATCAACGTTTCCAACTCTGGCCTTGTGATCACGCTTGATGGCATCACCAGCGGCCAAAGCGCGCCGGTGCTGAACTTCTCGGTGATGGCAGATAGCTTGCGCTTTGCCTCGGGCAACCCAAATGACCCGATTATCAAGGCGCTGGATATCGGCTTTACCAACTTTAGCCAGACAGTTTCATTTACCCAAGCCAATATGCTGCTTTCCGGCGTGACCGGCCTTGCCGCAATGGATATTAACTATGATATCGATACCCCACATGATGGTCAACTGGCCGCCAACGGGGAGATGGCCGACCTAAACATCGCGTTCCAGCTTATTGCTGATGATAATGAAGAGCATTTTATTGATTATCTATCAGGCGCAACCACAGCCTTTATCGAGGCAAGTGTTGGCGCGTCTTCGGCCACGGCCAAGATCAATAATTCAGATGCGCGCATTGCTTATTCCGGTAGCTCAGCGGGCACAACCGTCGAAATGCGGGCGGAAAACGGCTATGTGAATATCACTGAAGAAGTTGCGAATACGCAATATTCCTTTAGTGAATTTAACGTGGACGGCATGCCTTTGCCGCCGTTTGATCTTTCGCTTGATCAGCTTCGGATCAATTTCTCAATGCCAACGGTAGACCATGGCAGCTTTGAGCCGGCAAATGCCGAGATCGCCTTGCGCAATGTTGTGGTGTCTGAGTCGATTTATTCAATGTTTGACCCAAGCCAAAACATTTCCCGCACCCCGGTAAATGTAGT
This sequence comes from Paracoccaceae bacterium, assembly GCA_016744015.1. Taxonomy (GTDB): domain Bacteria; phylum Pseudomonadota; class Alphaproteobacteria; order Rhodobacterales; family Rhodobacteraceae; genus UBA3077. Next base: position 113,560 of record JADGFD010000006.1, read on the forward strand.
GGCAAACCTGAGCGCCAATGTGCAACCCTCTGTTGATTGGTCCAACCCTGACGCAGCATTTGATAGCGGCAACCCTGCCGATATTGGCGCGGTTCAGGATATTACGATCAACGAAGTGCTGATCACCGCAGGCGGTGCTGAAATTACAGCGACCGGCGACGCAACCATTGATAATTCAATGGGCTTCCCTTTCCCAACTGGCAAGGTCACGGTTACGGCGGCTGGCGTGCAAGCGCTGGTGAACGGGCTGGTTGCCATGGGCGTTATCCCGCAAGACCAAGCTGGCATGGCCATGGGCATGATGATGGCTTTTGCTCGCCCCGGCGACAATGCTGACGAGTTCATCTCAGATATCGAGTTCTCGCCACAAGGCATCACCGCAAATGGTATGCCGCTGCCTATGTAAGGTTGGTTTAGTCCAAGTCATTAAGGCCGTAGCTTCTTAGCTGCGGCCTTTTTTCTTGAGATACACATAATAGGCCCCGCCGCCGCCATGCCGCACGTGCGCCGAGCTGATTTGCAAGATCATCGGGTGCATATCGGGCGTGCCAAGCCATTGTGGCAGCGCGTGCCGCAGCACCCCATTACGCGTTGGCATAATGCCAACCTCATCGCGTGTGGTGTTGCCTTTTCCGGTAATCACCAACACCAGCCGCAGCCCGCGCGCATGGCTTGAATGAATAAACCCGCGCAACGCCCCATGGGCCTGTGCCGCCGTCATCCCGTGCAAATCTATCCGTGCTTCGGGAGCTTTTTTTCCTTTGCGCAGCTTTTCATGGGTGCGTTTATCCAGCGCTTGCGGCGCGCGTGAAAGCGGTTGCATCGGATCTACAGCCAAATCAAATTTCAGGCGAGATTCCTGCATTCCGCCCATTATAAAAGGCTTAATCGGGCGCGGAGTTTGCACCTCGGGCGCTTTGGCTTTGGCCACGGGTGCAGGGGGCATATAGCTAGCCGCGTGTAGCGGCTCGGTTGACTGCTTAACCAAATCCCACAGTTCTTGATCTTCTTCCGAGAGGATTTTTCGGCGCCTTACCATGGTTTACTGGCCACTAAGGCGGGCCGCGCTGGCATTAGGGATGAGCGTGATCATCTCCCCCGAATAGCGGATGTTGCCCGCCGTGTCACCCGCCGCTTTGCCCGAGCCATAAAAGATATCAGCCCGCTGCGCGCCGTTTACGGCACTTCCGGTATCTTGTGCCACCATGAGCTGGTTAAGCGAGCTTTCCCCTGCGTTCATTTTTATCCAGACCGGTGCGCCAAGCGGAGTGTGGTTATCATCCACCGCCACGGATCGCAGTGGTGCCAGAGGCACCTGAAGCGCACCCACAGGGCCAAAATTGTCGGGAATTTCCAGCTCCTGAAAGAAGATAAACGAGGTATTGTGCTGTAAAGCCCGCACTGCGGCATTAGGATTCGCCGCCGCCCAGGCCCGAATGCCCTGCATACCAGCCTGATTAGGCGTCAACACGCCTTGCCGGATCAATTGCCTCCCAACCGAACGATATGGCTGCCAGTTTCGCCCCGCAAAACCAACCCGCATATAATTTTGATCATCAAGCTTAATACGTGCCGCGCCTTGCACATGCACAAAAAATGTATCCACGCGGTTTTCAAGCCAAACCAGCTCTAGTCCACGGCCCTCCAAAGCCCCATTTTCTATTTCGGCGCGGGTATGCCAGGCTACGCCTGTTTGAATTTCTGGCGGGCGGCGGTAAAGCGGAAAGCGGAATTCTTCCGTCTCGGTGCGAGAGCCTTGCAGCTCCGGCTCATAATAGCCGGTGAAAAGCGCGCGGGAACCCGTGGTAATACGCACCGGCGTAAAATTTTGCTCAAAAAATGCACGGGCCGGGCCGGGGCCAGCTTTAGCCAAAGCGCACACCTGATCCCATTCCCACACCGGTATAGCTGGCGTGGCGCGAATGCTGCCACAGCTTCTGGCAAAAGCTTCCAGCGCTGGCGCAAGATTATCTTGCTGCCAGCCGGATATGGCGGAAAAGGAGATTTGGGTATAGGTGGCGGCACTCAAACTAGCAGGCAGACAAAACGCCGCTAATATTATGATATTACGGGCAAAACCCATTATTCATCAGTAGCAACCAACAACCAATTCGGGTTGTCGGTGCCCATTAGGCGCGCGAAGGTCCAGATATTGGTCTGGCGTTTTATTTCACTCGCCGAGCCTTCAATCACATCCCCCGCGCTATCTTTCACAACAGATGTAAGCTCACCCACAAAGCGCATGGTAATTTCGCCCTCTTTCTCGCTGGCTTCAAACCGTGCCGATTTCAGCGTAAGTTCACGCACACCGATAAAGGTTGCATCCACCTCATAGCCCTTTTCTTCACGGTCATGAATGACCGCAGAAAAACTCTCATAAATATCGGGGGCAAGCAGGCTTTCAAGCAGCTCAATGTCACCCTCTTCAAAAGCCATGATAATCATTTCATAGGCTTGGCGTGAGCCAGCCACAAACTCACTTACATTAAAACCGTGGTCAGCACGCTTCATTTCAGCCAAAGCACGGCCAGTTGGGCTGTCTACTTCAGCAAAATCAGCTATATCCGGGTCCTCTGTCCCTTCAACAACCTTTAAGTGGCCAGTATTGCGGCCTTTTTTGACCTCAGGTTTTGGCTCAAAACCATCGCGCGTGCCCAGCACAGCCATAAGCCGCATGACCAGAAACACCACGACAACCGCTAAAAACAGAAGTTGAATCAAACTTGATCCCATAATATGCGCCTTTTTCAACCTATTTTCGCCCCGCTATTGGCAATGGGGCCATCGCAACCTTATGTAAGCATTGTGGCGCCGCAAGTCTATGGGCTGAACGTGGCAAAATGCGAGGTGAGCGAAATGTGGTTATTTTTAATTCTGGTTGGCGTGCCAATCATTGAAATCGGGTTGTTTATTCAGCTTGGCGGGTTTTTGGGCCTATGGCCAACCCTTGGCATTGTGGTGCTCACAGCGCTGCTTGGCACCTTGCTTTTGCGCACCCAAGGGCTTTCAACGCTGGAAGAGCTAAAACGCACAGCAGAAACCGGCCAAAGCCCCGCTGGCCCTATGGCTAACGGCGCACTTATTTTGGTGGCAGGTCTATTACTACTCACCCCCGGGTTTTTCACCGATGGGTTTGGCTTTTTGCTGATGGTTCCGCCTTTTCGGGCACTCCTAATCAAATGGATCACCGCACGCGCACAAATGAAAATTTATGCCTCGGCGGCCAATAGCCAACAAGCGCCAGACATCATTGACGGCGAATTCGAAATCGTTGATGACGAGGAAGCCGGAGATTCTGGCTGGACCAAGCGCCCTTGATATTGTGGCCCAAGCCAAGACCTGCTATGCGGGATTGTGATTTTTTGACCAATGAGGATTGATAAAATGGCAGATGAAGCCAAACCCGCGGCCACGCCGCAACCCGGCCAAGTGCCCGCTCAGCCTGTATTGAAGGTTTTAACCCAATACGTGCGTGATATGAGCTTTGAAAACGTAGCCGCCCAAAATGGGAAAACCCCAAAAGGCCAGCCGAATTTTAACGTTCAAGTGGGCCTAGACGCACAAAAGAAAGCGGACAAACACTATGAAGTGGTGATTAAGCTTCAGGTAAATGCCAGTTTTGAAGAAGAAAAGCTGTTTATCCTTGAGATCGAATATGCTGGCTTGTTTGAGGTGGATAACGTCGGCGAGCAGCAAATGCACCCGTTCCTCCTGATCGAGTGCCCACGGCAGATCTTCCCTTACCTGCGCCGGATTGTTAGCGATATCACCCATGATGGTGGCTTCCCGCCGCTCAACCTTGATACAATCGACTTCCTAAGCCTTTACCAGCAGGAATTGCAGCGCCGCGCACAGGCTGAAGCCGCCGCCGCGCCTAAAAACTAGCGCTTCCAGAGCGCCCCGTCGCCCAATTCGTTGATAAATTCAACATGGGCGGCGGATTCTTCGGCTGATATCCGGTTTGGCAGGGCGTCGGGCCTTTGCAGCGGCATATAATCTCCGCTTGGGGTGTTTCGCCCCTTATTTTGTACCACTTGTAGCGCAAAATCTGGCTGGCGACCGCCGACCAGCTCCAAATAGACCTCTGCCAAAATTTCCGAGTCGAGCAGCGCGCCGTGCAGCGTGCGGTTTGAATTGTCTATGCCAAAACGACGGCAGAGCGCATCCAGCGAGTTTTGCGCCCCGGCGAATTTTTTACGCGCAATTGCAAGGGTATCCAGCGCTTGTTTCATCGGAATTTTCGGGTGGCTGCTCCAATCCAGTTCCGCATTCAGGAACTTCATATCAAAGGCAGCATTGTGGATGATCAGGCGAGAATCTTTAATGAAATCAAGGAATTTATTAGCGATTGCTGTAAAAACCGGCTTGTCAGATAGGAACTCAGAACTTAACCCATGCACCGCAAATGCCCCCGCAGGCATATCGCGCTCGGGGTTGATATATTGGTGGTAAACCTCGCCGGTGGGCATATGGTTATAAAGCTCCACCGCGCCAATTTCCACAATCCGGTCGCCGGTAAACGGGTCTAGCCCCGTGGTCTCGGTGTCGAGCACTATCTCACGCATCTTCTTGCTCCAATTCCTCGATCAGGGCCTTAACTTCAGCTTTGGTATGCTCCATGCCTTGGGAGGTATCAAAGATAAAATCCGCCAGGGCGCGCTTTTCGTTGTCGGGCATTTGTCGGGCCAAGATGGTGTTAAGCAGAGCTTCATTCATCGACCCGCGCATCAAAACACGGTGGCGTTGCACCTCTTCGGGGGCCGTAACCACCAGCACATAATCCGTCCAGCTTTCGGCATCGGTTTCATAAAGCAGTGGGATATCAAACACAACAACCGAGTTTTGTTTATGGCGGGTGAGGAAATTTTGCCGTGATTCTGCTAGTAGAGGCCTTAGGGCGATTTCAATTTTTTCCAGCAGTTCACTATCTTTGGCAATTTCAGCTTTCAGCACCGCGCGATCAACAAACCCTTCTTGGGTGGCCGCAGGCACAAGCGCGCCAATAGGCTTAACCGCCGCGCCCCCCAAGTCATAAAGCGCATGAACCTCAGCGTCAGCATCCCATACCGGCACCCCAAATGTGCGGAAAAAACCAGCGGTGGTGGATTTTCCCATGCCGATGGACCCGGTTAGGCCAAGCTTGACGCTCATCGGTCAAGCACCGCCATGCGTAGGCCTTCATCCACCTCGGGGCGGTGGTCAAACCACAGCTCAAACCCCGGCACTCCTTGGTGTAATAGCATGCCAAGACCATCAACTGTTTTGAGCCCCAAAGCTGCGGCATTTTCCAAAAACGGCGTGATAAGGGGGGCATAAACTAGATCGGTGACCGTCGCCACTTTTGGCGCTGAGTCGATATTGATAAGCAGGTCCGGTTGGCCTTGCATACCAAGGGATGTGGTGTTGACAATGGTCATCGCCCCATCCGCGGCATCGGAGGCGCGATTCCAATCAACCACTTGCACCTTTGCCCCAAATTGATCAGCCAAAAGTTGTGCACGCTGGCGGGTGCGATTGGCAAGCCGCAGCTCGGTTACACCTTCGGAAAGCAAAGCTGAAACTACAGCGCGGGCAGCACCCCCTGCACCCAGCACCAAGGCGGGGCCAGAGCGGGCATCCCATTTTGGCGCATTTTGGCGCATGTTCTGAATAAACCCGTAACCATCTGTATTGTCACCTCGAATCGATCCGTCATCCTTAAAGGTGATGGTATTAACCGCTCCGATAAGTGCGGCGCGGTCGGTCACACTATCCGCAAGACCCAGCATAGACACCTTGTGCGGGATGGTGATATTTACACCCTTAAACCCAAGCCGTGGCAGGGAGCGAATACCGGCAACAAAATCAGAAGGTGCCAGTGACATCGGGATATAGAAACCGTTAATGCCATGGCGCTTCAGCCAATAGTTGTGCATCACCGGTGAGCGACTATGCCCTATCGGATGGCCAACAACCCCGGCTAGCAAGGGTGGCTTGTGTTCATTTATATCTGACAAACGCCTTTTCCTCGTAAAAACCCTAAAACTTCCAAAAGCGGCAAGCCCAAAACACTAAAGTAGTCCCCTTTGACTGATAAAAACAACTGTGAACCCAAGGATTCGAGTTTATATCCACCAACTGTTGTAAATAGGTCATCCCCCATCTGGCGCAGATAACTATCCAAAAAAGCTGAACTAAAGTCTCGCATCGTCAGCTCGGCCCGCCCGATATGGCGCCAAACCGGCATGGCTTGATCATAGATCACTGCTGCTGAAAAAAGCAGATGTGATTGCCCGCGAAGCGTCAAAAGCTGGGATTTAGCCACCTCAAGGCTAGTGGGTTTATCAAATATTTTACCTTTATGGACCAAGATCTGATCTGCCCCAAGCACCATCCGATCGGGGTGCTTCACGGCCACTTGGCGCGCTTTCATATCCGCAAGCGCATCCGCCATATTTCGAGGTGGCACGTTTTGGCCCAAAAGCGAGGCCTTGATGGTGGATTCGTCAATCCGCGCCGAATGGCATTCAAGACTCAGCCCTGCGTTTTGTAGCATTTCGCAGCGAGCTGCTGATTGGGAGGCGAGAATAAGTGGCTGAGGCATAAATGGCTCCGGTGGATGAAATTGTGGATAAAGAGAAAATATCTACAGGGGCGCTAAATATGCTCAGATTTATTACGGTTTTTCATAAATTCTGCAAGACTTATCCTTTGTGGTTTAAAATTTAGCCTTCCAAAAACAATGTGGAGAAATTTGGTTTTATCAAATGAATTCAAAGCCCGTGATAAAATGCCGCCGTGGATAACACTGTGATCGTAATTTCAATCATGGTAATCCCCGTGATTCATAGGTATCTATAACCAAAACAACTTCTCTTAAATATTATATTTAAGGGGGAATGGAACCAAGCTCATGCCTGAACAAAAAAAATTACTAAAAGCCCTTGCTGGGGAGAACCAGAAAACACCTCCGGTTTGGATAATGCGCCAGGCAGGGCGATATTTACCAGAATACCGTGAGCTACGTGCCACGGCGGGTGGATTTTTAGACCTGTGCTATAACCCAGAATTTGCTACAGAAGTTACCTTGCAACCGATTAGGCGCTTTGGCTTTGATGCGGCGATATTATTTGCCGATATTCTGTTGCTGCCGCAAGCACTAGGCATGAAGCTATGGTTTGAAACTGGTGAAGGACCAAAGCTTGAGCCGGTCACAAATATGGCTGAGATTAAAAACCTAAAGCCGATTGAGGATATTCACGAAACGTTAAACCCGGTCTATGAGACCGTGAGGCGGCTTTCTGAGGAGCTACCTGACGAGACCACGCTCATCGGCTTTGCTGGGGCCCCTTGGACTGTGGCCACCTATATGGTGGCGGGTCGTGGCACGCCAGACCAAGGGCCAGCGCGGCGTTTGATGTATCAAGACCCAACTGCCTTTCAGGCGTTGATTGATTTGGTATCGGATTCGACAATTGAATACCTTGCAAAACAGGTTGAAGCGGGTGCCGAAGTGGTAAAATTATTTGATAGCTGGGCGGGGGCACTAAGCGGCTCGACTTTTGAACAGTTTGCGCTAAAGCCAGCGGTGAAAATTGCAACCGAACTAAAGCGTCGGTTTCCTGAGCTCAAATTTATAGGTTTTCCACGCGGTGCGGGCGGTGGTTATGTCAGCTTTGCGGATACTGGCGTGTTTGACGGTCTGGCGCTAGATAGCTCGGTGCCTGCCGAATGGGCGCGGGATAATCTGCAAAGGAAAGTGGCGGTTCAAGGTAACCTTGACCCAATGCATATGATTACGGGCGGCGATATGCTGGTTTCTGAAACCCAGAGACTACTCGATATCTTGGGTAATAGTCCCTATATTTTTAACCTTGGCCATGGGATAACCCCTGAGGGTAAACCGGAAAACATTGAAAAAATGTTGAATGTTATCAGAGGGTAAAGAGATGAGCGGCTTTCTGCTAGATTGGTATTTCTGGGTGAAATCCTTGCACATCATCTCGGTGATCAGCTGGATGGCAGGCATGTTTTACTTGCCACGGCTGTTTGTTTACCACGCTGAGCGCGCCGAAGTGGGTTCGGAAATGTCAGAGACGTTTAAAATAATGGAGCGCAAGCTGATGCGTGCCATTATTAACCCTGCAATGACAGCGACCTGGATCTTTGGCTTGCTCATGGTGTTTACCCCGGGCGTGATTGACTGGAGCCAGATTTGGCCATGGGTTAAGGCGGCTTCGGTGTTAATTATGAGCGGGTTTCATGGCTGGCTGTCGGCAAGGCGCAAAGAGTTTGAGCGGGATGAAAACACCCGCAATGGCCGCACTTATAGGTTAGCTAACGAAGTGCCAACAGTGCTGATGCTCGTTATCGTGATTTCGGTGATCGTTAAGCCATTTTAAAAGCTGATTTGACAAACAGCGGCAAACTCAGCTAAGAGAGCCTTAGCGTGGGCTGTTCTGGCCTGAAATACGCGTTTCCACAACATAGTTATCAGGCCCGATCGGCCACACAGGAAGTTTATTATGGACGATTTATCAACAATCGAGCAGATGTCTTTGGCTGAGCTTAAAGCAAAAAAAGCCTCTGACATTTTGAAAATGGCTGAAGAGCTGGATATTGATAACGCGTCGACCATGCGAAAAGGCGAGATGATGTTTTCGGTGCTCAAAGAGCTGGCCGAAGACGGGGTCGAGATCTCGGGCGATGGTGTGCTTGAGATTTTGCAAGACGGCTTTGGTTTCCTGCGCTCGCCTGAGGCTAACTATTTGGCGGGACCGGATGATATTTACGTATCTCCTGAAATGATCCGCAAATTTTCGATGCGCACCGGTGATACGGTTGACGGCATAATGCAGGCCCCAAATGAGGGTGAGCGCTATTTTGCGCTGGTGAAGCCAACGCTGATCAACTTTTCGGACCCCGCGGAAGCCAAGCACAAAATACATTTCGATAATCTTACACCACTTTACCCGGATGAGCGTTTTAAGCTGGAGATCGAAGACCCGACCATCAAGGATAAAACCGCACGGGTAATTGATTTGGTTGCGCCCATAGGCAAAGGCCAGCGGAGCCTGATCGTGGCGCCGCCGCGCACCGGTAAAACTATGATTTTGCAGAATATTGCACATTCGATCGCGGCCAACCACCCAGAGTGCTATCTGATTGTGTTGTTGGTTGATGAACGCCCGGAAGAAGTGACAGACATGCAGCGATCTGTGCGGGGCGAAGTTGTGTCCTCGACCTTTGACGAGCCGGCCACGCGCCACGTGGCGGTTGCCGAAATGGTAATTGAAAAAGCCAAACGGCTGGTAGAGCATAAGCGCGATGTTGTGATCTTGCTTGACAGCATCACTCGCCTTGGCCGCGCCTTTAATACTGTGGTGCCAAGCTCTGGTAAGGTGCTTACCGGTGGTGTGGATGCCAACGCGTTGCAACGGCCCAAGCGGTTTTTCGGGGCGGCGCGCAAAATTGAGGAAGGCGGCTCACTGACGATTATTGCGACGGCGCTGATTGATACCGGTTCGCGCATGGATGAAGTGATATTTGAGGAATTCAAGGGCACGGGTAACTCGGAAATTGTGCTGGATCGTAAGGTCGCGGATAAGCGCGTTTATCCGGCGATTGACATCATGAAATCCGGCACACGGAAAGAGGACCTGCTGGTTGAAAAATCTGAGCTCACCAAGCTGTTTGTGCTGCGCCGCATTCTGAACCCAATGGGCACAACAGATGCGATTGAGTTTTTGCTGAGCAAATTGAAACAAACTAAAACCAACTCTGAGTTCTTTGATTCAATGAACGCTTAATCTTTTAATAACAGATGCTTATATGGAAAATGGCGATACTATATTTGCCCTTGCCAGTGCGCGGGGGCGTGCTGGCGTAGCGGTTATTCGGGTCTCTGGCCCGGAGGCGTTTCCTTGTGTTTTACTGCTGGCGGGCACCATTCCTGCACCCCGCACTACCTCGCTACGCACTCTGCGAGATGGCGATGAGCCGCTCGACCAAGCCTTGGTTCTAACCTTTGAAAAAGGCGCGAGCTTTACCGGCGAGGATGTGGTCGAACTCCATTTGCACGGCGGCGTAGCGGTCGTGCAATCGGTGCTTTCAGTTTTGGGGAAAATGCCGGGGCTGCGCACCGCTGAGCCCGGTGAGTTTACCCGCCGTGCGCTTGAGAATAACCGTATGGATCTGCCGCAGGTCGAGGGCCTTGCGGATCTGATTGAAGCGGAAACCGAGGCGCAGCGTAAGCAGGCGCTTAAAGTTATGCGTGGTTCGCTAAGTGAAAAATGTGATCAATGGCGCAAAAAATTAATGCGCGCGATGGCGCTGCTTGAGGCTGTAATAGATTTTGCGGATGAAGATGTACCCGTTGATGTTCGGCCCGAAGTCATCGAGCTGCTGACTGCAGTATATGCTCAACTGATTGAGCAAATTTCCGGCCATAAAGCATCCGAGCGAATTCGGGATGGATTTGAGGTGGCTCTGGTAGGCGCACCTAATATCGGAAAGTCCACGCTCTTAAACGCAATCGCGGGGCGGGATGTAGCGATTACATCGGAAATTGCAGGGACGACGCGGGATGTTATCGAGGTCCGTCTTGATCTGGTGGGTTTGCCGATCACAATTTTGGACTTAGCAGGTATTCGCGAGAGTAGCGATGAGATTGAGAGCCTCGGGATTGGTCGCGCAGTAGAGCGGGCCAATGTATCAGATATCCGTGTGTTTCTGGTAGAAAAGGAATCGGACGTAGATTCTTTTGGGATTCATCTGCACGAAGATGATATTATTGCCCTAGGTAAGGCTGATATTGTCGATTCTCTAGCGTTTAGCGTATCGGGAAAGACAGGACAGGGTGTTGACACGCTCCTTGATCGGCTTTCAGCGGTGGTTTCGGGAAAAGTAAGCGGGTCTAGCTCACTTATTCGACAGAGACACCTAGAAGCCATTGAAAAAGCAGAGCATAATTTGAGTTCTGCCATTTTGGGGTTGAAAGCGGAAGATAGCCTGAATGAACTTATTGCTGCTGACTTGAGGTTTGCTGTGGCGGCGTTGGATAGCCTCGTTGGGCGCTTAGATATTGAAGACGTACTTGGCGAAATCTTTGCAGGGTTTTGTATCGGAAAGTAAGGATGTTTCACGTGAAACAATTTGATATTATTGTGGTGGGTGGTGGCCATGCTGGCACTGAGGCGGCGCATGCCGCTTATCGGATGGGGTGTAAGGTTGCGCTCATCACCCATAGCTTTGCAAAAATAGGTGAGATGTCCTGCAATCCGGCCATTGGCGGATTGGGTAAGGGGCACTTGGTTCGTGAAATAGATGCGTTGGACGGGCTGATGGGCCGTGCCGCAGATCTTTCGGGCATCCAGTTTCGGCTGTTGAATAGGCGAAAAGGGCCAGCGGTGCGGGGCCCTCGTACGCAAGCTGACAGGCGTGCTTATAAAGCCGCAATTCAAGATATGATGTCTGGGCTGGAAGGCTTGGATATTATAGAAGCCGAAGTTGTAGACTTGCTTGAGGATGCAGGCTGCATCAAGGGCGTTAAGCTTATGGACGGTGAGTTGATTTCTGCTAACGCTGTTATTCTGACTACAGGCACATTTCTGCGTGGAATTATTCATATCGGCGATCAAAAGCAAGCGGGCGGGCGGTTGGGGGATGAGCCGTCGACCGCTTTAGCTGATCGGATTGGAAATCTAGGCCTTCCACTTGGCCGCTTAAAAACCGGTACGCCGCCAAGGTTAGATGGGCGAACAATTAACTGGTGCGAGCTCGAAGCGCAGGAGGCAGACGCTGAGCCGGAGTTGTTTTCTTTTATGTCAAGCGCCCCGGCGCTCCGGCAGGTTACGTGTGGTATTACGCATACCAATGAGCGAACCCATGAAATAATTCGCAAAAATCTTGATAGGTCAGCAATGTATGGCGGTATGATCTCTGGTGTAGGGCCAAGATATTGCCCTTCTATTGAAGATAAAATCACCCGCTTTGCAGACAAAAATTCGCACCAGATTTTCTTAGAGCCGGAAGGGCTGGATGATCATACGGTTTATCCAAACGGTATTTCAACTTCGCTTCCGCTTGATGTGCAGATTGACTATGTGCAATCAATCAAGGGTTTGGAAAACGCAAAAATTCTTCAGCCGGGCTATGCGATTGAGTATGATTACGTTGATCCGCGTAGCCTAAGCCCGAGCCTTGAAGTAAAAGCCGCCTCAGGCCTTTACTTGGCAGGCCAGATAAATGGCACTACGGGTTATGAGGAAGCAGCTGCGCAGGGGCTTTTTGCGAGTCTGTGTGCAGTCTGTGGAATAAGGGGTATTGAAGCGCCGGTCATCGACCGGACCAATAGTTATATTGGTGTAATGGTAGATGATCTTGTAACCAAGGGTGTGAAAGAACCTTATCGGATGTTTACCTCCAGGGCCGAATATCGGCTTTCGCTTAGAGCGGACAATGCTGATCAGCGCCTGACTCCCATTGGTATTGCTTTTGGTCTAGTGGGATCAATACGTGCTGAGCATTATAGTAATAAGATGAATAAGTTGGCAGATGCTAAAAAGATTTGCAATGAATTGAGCTTATCATCCCGTGATGCCAAGGATAGAGGGTTTGCTGTCAGCCAAGATGGCAAGCCACGCTCAGCCATGGCTTTACTTTCACAAAGCAGTGTTGAGTTTGATGACCTACTGGCTGTTTGGCCTGAACTAAAAGCGATTGACCCGAAAATAAGGGAACAGCTTCGAGCGGACGCGATCTACGCATTCTATGTAAACCGACAGGAAAAATCGATCGAGGCGTTGCGAAGGGATAAAGACCATAAGATTCCTAGAGATTTTGTTTATCGGGGCATTTCTGGTCTCTCAAATGAGCTGTGTGAAAAGCTAGAAAATATCAAACCTGAATCGCTTGATCAAGCTAATCGTATTGAAGGGATGACTCCTTCGGCTCTTATTGTTCTGCTTTCTCACCTCAAGATGGAGGGGTTGAAAAGTGCAGGTTAGTAGAAGCTCGTTCGCTAAAACCTTCGATGTTTCACGTGAAACAATTGAGCTGTTTGATGAGTATGAGGCGCTGCTTAAAAAGTGGAATCCCAAAATTAACCTCATTTCACGCAATACGCTTGATGAAATATGGCACCGGCACTTTGCTGACTCAGCGCAAGTATATCACCATATAGGTGATAGCTGTAATAACTGGCTAGATTTTGGGTCTGGAGCTGGCTTTCCGGGGTTGGTCGCCGCGACCATTGCCAAACAAAAGAACCCAGATATACGCTTTACATTGGCGGAAAGCGACCACCGCAAAGCTGCTTTTTTGATGACGGTTGTAAACGCATTGGGCTTATCTGCGACCACCATCACTGAACGTATCGAAAATATTCCTGACCAGAATGCAGACGTTATTACCGCCCGCGCTGTTGCATCGCTTGACCAACTCTTAACGTGGGCGGCGCCCCATGCACAAAAATCCGCCGTATTACTGTTTCCGAAAGGGAATAGTTACGAATCAGAATTGACCGCGGCGCGAAAGCATTGGCATATAGATGTAGAAACTACGCAGAGCATGACTGATTCCAGCTCTGTGATTCTAAGGATTAAGGACTTTGCGCGTGTCGACTAACCCCCCACATATCATTGCGGTGTCTAACCAAAAGGGGGGTGTTGGTAAAACAACCACCGCCATAAATTTGGGCACAGCTTTGGCGGCTGTTGGGCGCAAAGTGCTGATTATTGACCTTGATTCACAGGGGAATGCCTCCACCGGTCTAGGTGTTTTTCCTGAAAACCGAGAGCTGACAACTTATGACCTGTTGCTTGGAGAAGCGCCTTTAAAAGATGTTTGCCAAGAGACCCCCGTACCGGGCTTGTTTGTAGCACCCTCGACTGTTGATCTCAGCTCTGCGGATGTGGATCTCGTAGAAGACAAAAACCGGGTGCTACGACTGCGGCAAGCCCTTGGAAGCCAAGCCTCTCTTGAGTGCGAGTTTGACTATATTTTGATCGACTGCCCGCCTTCGCTAAACTTACTTACGATTAACGCCATGGTGGCCGCAAAATCGGTTTTGGTGCCGCTGCAATGTGAGTTTTTTGCGCTTGAGGGGCTTTCTCAGCTCATGCTTACGGTGCGCGAGGTACGCCAATCGCTCAACCCGGCGCTTGAATTGCACGGTGTTGTGCTCACTATGTATGACAAGCGGAACAATCTTTCGCGGCAGGTGGAGGAGGATGTGCGCAGCAATCTTGGGGACTTGGTTTACGAAACCACGATTCCGCGCAATATTCGGCTTTCCGAGGCTCCCTCACATTCTATCCCAGCCTTGATATATGACCATCGGTCTTCCGGTGCCATTGCTTATCAAAAACTGGCTGCTGAATTATTGCGGCGTATGAACGACCCAGTGGCGCTAAATGAAAGACTGACCGGATGACCCAAAAACCCATACGCCGCAACCTTGGCCGCGGCCTTTCAACATTGCTCGCAGATGTAGACCTCGGCAATAGTCGACCTGCCAAGCAGCCTGTGGCTGATTCTTCAGTACCAATTGAGAAACTGCACGCCAATCCAGACCAGCCGCGCCGATATTTTGCAGATAGTGATCTCGAGGACCTTTCGAACTCGATTAAGACAAAAGGAATAATTCAGCCTCTTATCGTCCGTCCAAACCCAAATATTCCTGAGGAATATCAAATAGTTGCAGGGGAGCGTCGCTGGCGTGCCGCTCAGATGGCGCAAGTGCATGATATACCGGTAATTATTCGCGAGCTCGACGACACAGAGGTCTTGGAGCTCGGCATTATCGAAAATATCCAACGGGCAGACCTGAATGCGGTGGAAGAGGCGGTAGGATATCGACAGTTGATGGACCGGTTTGGCCATACGCAAGAGAAGCTGGCTGAGGCACTGGGGAAATCTCGCAGCCATATTGCGAACCTTTTACGGTTGCTGACTTTGCCGGACGAAGTGATTACCTATTTGAAAGAGGGCAAAATTTCAGCTGGTCATGCGCGGGCTTTGGTGCCAGCGAGTAGCCCAGCGGCCTTGGCGCGGATGGTGATTAACAAAGGTCTGAATGTCCGGCAAACCGAAGTGCTTGCAAAATCAGGCGGCAAACAGCTATCGCAAAAGCGGCAGCTTCAGCCGCCAAAAGATGCGGACACGCGGGCGATTGAAAATGACCTGAGTGCGCAGCTTCGATTGAAGGTTACGATTGATCACCGGCAGTCATCGGGAAAAGGGGACCTGCGGATTTCTTATTCGACATTGGAAGAGCTGGATGAACTTTGCCAGCTATTGTCTCGTTAAGATTCTTTTTGCTTCCAAATAAAAATGGCAACAAGGGTGAGGCAGACTACCTGTATGGCGATATATTTTAGGGGCACGCCTAGCAGCACAGCGAGTATAAAAGATCCGACCATTCCGGCAGATGCCATTAGTTTCGCGCGACGGTGAATTATTCTATTTTTGTTCCAGCTTTGGATGTCGGGTCCAAATACTTTATGGTTCAACACCCAGCTATGCATTTTAGTCGACGATTTCGAAAACCCAAAGGCCGCCAGTAGGTAAAATGGCACGGTGGGGAGAAGGGGCAAGAAAATTCCCAAAGTTCCGAGCCCAAGGGCGCTTCCTGCAATGATCATCCAGATTATGCGAGCCATACTCTACCTCAACAGTTCGGCAAGCAGTGAATTTAGAAGCGGACGGCCTTTTGCCGTGGCTTTTAGGGTGGTCCCCGTGGTTTCAATCATGCCCAGAGCTTTCAATTGTTCAACTCGCGTAGATGACAATTCTTGTCCTGCAAGGGCTTCATAACGGTTCAAGTCGCTACCCTCAGTGAGCCTCATAGACATCATTAAGTATTCAATCGCTTGATCTTCAAGGGCCAGCGGCTCGGGAGCGTGCATTCCGTGGTTGTTTTCTCTCACTAGATCCAGCCACTCCTGCGGTTGTGTATGTGTATGCAGCGCGGTTCTTTGGTGGTCCAATGTAAGGCGGGCATGGGCGCCGGGGCCAATGCCCGCATAATCTCCATAGCGCCAATATATCAAATTATGTCGACTTTCAGCGCCTTGGCGAGCATAATTAGAAATTTCGTAGCCATACAGGCCATATTCAGCACAAATCTCGCGCGTTCCGAGATACATATCGGCGGCTTCATCAGAAGGTGGAAGGTGCCGGAGGTTGCCTTTTTCATAAAGGTCACCAAAGCGTGTGCCTTGTTCAATAGTGAGCTGGTACAGCGATAGGTGGTCAACGGCGAGGTCAAGGGCCTGTCTAAGCTCAGCAAACCAGTGCTTCGCTGTTTGTTTTTGGCGCGCATAAATCAAATCAAAGCTCACGCGCTTGAATTGCGCCTTGGCTATATCAAAGGCTTTTAGGGCCTCTTTAACTGAGTGCATTCGCCCGAGTGCTTTGAGATCATTATCGTTAAGAGATTGAATCCCCATGGAAATTCTGTTTACGCCAGCATTTGAAAAATCTGCAAATTTTTGTGCCTCAACCGATGTGGGGTTAGCTTCCAGAGAAATTTCGGCGTTTGGATTCAGCCCCCACAGTTTGTCAATTTCATCAATCAATGCCGATACGGTATCTGCACGCATAAGGCTAGGGGTGCCGCCACCGAAAAACACCGTATCAACTTTGCGCGGGCCGGTAAGCAAGGCTGAGTGACGAAGTTCTTTTAGCAGAGCATCGCGCCACAATTCGTGGTCAATATTCCGGCTTACATGGCTGTTAAAATCACAATACGGACACTTGGCGAGGCAAAAGGGCCAGTGGATATAGACCCCGAAGCCGCCGTGCTGCCAATCATCCACGATAGGCCGTAACTTCGATTTCGATGAGCATTTCTGGCTTGATAAGCCCAGCAATAATCATGGTGGCGGCGGGCCGGATATCCCCCAGGGTTTCCCCTAGGGCAGGGATAAGTTCATCCACAAGGCTGGCATTTACCACCGTATATTGCACGCGTGCGATATCAGTAATTTCAAAACCAGTTTCCCTCAAAACGCTCTCTATAGTTACAAAACAATTGCGCGCCTGCTGTTCTATGTTCTCGGGCATTTCCATGGTTTCATAGTTGTAACCCGTTACGCCAGAAACAAAGCACCAATCCCCTTGCACTACGGCACGGCTATAGCCCATTGTGGCCTCAAATGGTGAACCGGTGGATATCAGTGTTCGCTTACTTTTCATCAGGAAAACAGCCTTTTACCAGATTTTCAAATGCTTTTGCGCGGTGACTAATTTTGTTTTTCTCCCAGCGATCCATCTGGCCAAAAGTGATGTCATATCCATCTGGCATGAAGATCGGATCATAGCCGTGGCCTTCCTCACCGCGCATTGGCCACACCACTTGGCCTTCAATTGTACCTGCAAAAACCTCGTCATGCCCATCAGGCCACGCTATCACTAGGGTTGAGCAAAACCGAGCCACGCGCGGGGTGGGCGCGTTGATTTTCTCCAGCTCATCCCATGTTCTGGTCATCGCCATCACAAAATCACGCCCACTTGGGGTTTCGGACCAATCGGCCGTATAAACCCCCGGCGCACCGCCGAGCGCATCTACCTCGATGCCACTATCATCAGCCAGCGCTGGCAGACCGCTTTTCTTGGCGGCATAATGCGCCTTGATGCGGGCATTGCCCACGAATGTGTCTTCGGTTTCTTCCGGCTCATCATAGCCAAGCTGGCCCGCTGAAATGGTTTCAATGCCAAACGGCTGCATTAACCGTGCGATCTCCTCCAGTTTGCCTTGGTTATGGGTCGCGACCACCAGTTTTCCAGTGAGTTTACGCATCTACCGCGGCTTTCTGTGCTGCCACCAGCTCCGAAACACCCTTTTCAGCGAGGTCCATGAGATGGTTAAATTCATCACGGCTAAAAGTAGCGCCCTCAGCGGAGCCTTGAATTTCAATCATACCGCCAGCGCCTGTCATCACAAAATTTGCATCCGTGCCCGCATCGGAGTCCTCGATATAATCGAGGTCCAGCACCGGTTGGCCACCATAAATCCCGCAGGATACCGCTGCAACGTGGTCCACCAGCGGGTCTTGCGTAATTTCACCGGCTTTCAAAAGCTGGTTTACAGCCAAACGCAGTGCCACCCATCCGCCAGTTATAGAGGCACAACGGGTGCCACCATCAGCTTGAATAACATCACAATCCACCGTGATTTGCCGCTCTCCGAGCGCTACACGGTCTACCCCTGCACGCAGGCTTCGGCCAATAAGCCGTTGAATCTCTTGTGTTCTACCAGATTGCTTGCCCGCCGTCGCTTCCCGCCGCATGCGCGAACCGGTTGAGCGCGGTAGCATACCATATTCAGCCGTAACCCAGCCCAGCCCGGTTTTGCGCAGCCAAGGTGGCACGCGGGTTTCCAAGGAAGCGGTGCACAGCACATGGGTATCGCCACACTTGATCAGGCACGAGCCTTCGGCATGTTTGGTCACGTTGGTTTCAATGCTCACGTCGCGCATTGTGTCATTTGTCCGGCCAGATGGGCGCATGTTTTTCTCCTGAATTTCCGTTTCCCCGTCATACCGCGCCGCTTCGCGCCCGTCCAGCATTGACCACATCTACGATAGCCCCTATTTTCATCTCAAAGTGAGAACCAGATGAGCAAAACTGCCCCTATGTCTGAACTAAACGATAGGTCGCGCGAAGTTTTTCGCTTGATTGTGGAATCCTATCTGGATACCGGAGAGCCGGTTGGCTCCCGCACGTTGAGCCGGCATCTTGCGGAAAAGGTTTCTGCGGCGACCATTCGCAACACGATGCAAGACCTTGAGCACCTAGGCTTGCTCAATAGCCCGCATATTTCAGCAGGGCGCTTGCCAACGCAGCAAGGGCTTAGGCTTTTTGTGGATGGGCTTCTGGAAATTGGTGGGGTTTCGGGGGTAGACCGCAGCGAAATAGAAAAATCTATGACGGATACGCCGGATATTCAGGCCGCGCTAGACCGCGCGGGCAATATGCTTTCGGGGCTTACGCAGGGTGCCAGCCTTGTGCTAACGCCAAAAACCGAAACCTCTATCAAGCATATTGAATTTGTTTCCCTTGCGCCAGACCGCGCTCTTGTGGTGCTCGTTACGGCTGACGGGCAAGTTGAAAACCGGATTTTTACGCCGCCGATGGGAATGACACCCTCCTCAATGCGGGAAGCCGCGAATTTTTTGAATGCGGTGATGGAAGGCCACACCGTTGGTGAATTCAAAGAAATTGTTTCACGTGAAGTCGCCAACAATCAGGCTGAGCTGGATATTCTCTCACAAAAGCTGATCGAAATGGGGGTGGCCATGTGGGCCGATGCGCCTGACGGCACGCCCGAGCGGCTGATTGTGCGGGGCAGGGCCAATTTACTTGATGAAAACGCTAATGAGGCCGACCTTGAGCGCATCCGCCAACTGTTTGACGACCTTGAGCGCAAGCGTGATCTGGAGAATCTGCTCTCACTAACCGAGGCGGGCGACGGTGTGCGCGTTTTTATTGGCTCAGAGAACAAACTTTTCTCACTTTCGGGTTCCTCTTTGGTGGTTTCTCCCTATATGAACAGTGAGCGAAAAATTGTTGGCGCGGTTGGTGTCATCGGCCCAACCCATTTGAATTATGCGCGCATTGTCCCGATTGTGGATTATACCGCGCAACTGATGGGAAGGCTGGTGTCTGGCACGCCAAGATAAAGGTAACGTAAGATGAACGAAGAAAAAAACGACTTTTTGGACGATATTGACGATCTGGAAGCTGAGCGCGAAGAGCAAGAGCTGGCGGACCTTGAGCCGCCATCGGCCGAGATGCTGGAAGAGGAAAACCAGCAGCTAAAAGACCGTCTGATGCGGGCAATGGCCGAAACCGAAAACATGCGCAAGCGCGGTGAGCGGGATCGGCGTGAGGCAGAGGCTTATGGCGGCACCAAACTGGCGCGCGATTTGCTTTCAGTGCATGATAATATGGGCCGCGCCCTTGAAAATATTGACGATGATCTGCGGGAAAAGCATAGCTCGCTGACCGAAGGGCTGGAACTGACCCAGCGTGAGCTGCTTTCCGTGTTTGAAAAGCACAAAATCGTAAAAGTTGCACCAGAAAACGGGGAAAAGTTTGACCCCAAGCTGCACCAGGCGATGTTTGAGGCGCCCGTGCCCAACACGGCTAAGGGCACGGTCATTCAAACCATGGCCCCCGGTTTTACCATTGCAGGCCGCTTGATACGGGCGGCACAGGTTGGCGTGTCTTCCAATGCTGATCCGGTCAAGGCCGCGCCGGAAGACTAAAGCCTGCCTTTAAGCTCATAAAGCAGTGCCAGAGCCTCGCGCGGTGAAAGTTCATCGGGCGAGATTTCTGCCAGCAGGGTTTCGACTTCTGATTCTGCCTTTGGCAGCGGCTGAACTGCGCCAAACAGCGGCAAGTCATCAATCAGCACTTGCCCAGTGCCTTCGCGCTCGCGCTTTTCCAGCATGTCTAAAACCGCACGTGCGCGTGTGATAACCGGCTTGGGTAGCCCCGCTAGCTTGGCCACTTGCACGCCGTATGAGCGGTCAGCCGCGCCGGCTACCACCTCATGCAGGAAAATCACATCGCTCTTCCATTCTTTCACTGAAACGGTGGCATTATGCAGGCCTGATAGGCTCTCTGAAAGGGCAGTAAGCTCATGATAATGCGTGGCAAAAAGGGAACGGCATTTGTTAACTTCATGCAGGTTTTCAAGCGTTGCCCATGCAATGGAAAGTCCGTCATAAGTGGCTGTGCCGCGCCCGATTTCATCCAGAATCACCAAAGCGCGACTGCCTGCTTGGTTAAGGATCGCCGCCGTTTCCACCATTTCGACCATAAAGGTTGATTGCCCGCGCGCCAGATCATCCGCCGCGCCCACACGGCTGAAAAGCTGGTCCACCAGCCCGATATGAGCCGAGGCGGCGGGCACATAAGCCCCCATTTGTGCCAATATCGCAATGATTGCGTTTTGCCTTAAAAAGGTGGATTTACCGGCCATGTTGGGGCCTGTGAGCAGCCAAATCGGTTTTTTATCGGCGCTTAGGTCACAATTATTGGCAATAAAAGGCTTGCCAGAGCCACGCAAAGCGGCCTCAACCACGGGGTGCCGCCCGGCTTTTATCTCAAACGCGCGTGAGCCATCAAGCTTGGGCCGCGTCCAGTCTTCCTCAACGGCCAGCACGGCCAGCGCCGTCGCCAGATCAATCTCAGCCAAAGACCGCGCCACGCCGGAAAGCTGCGGCGCTTCAGACATGATTGCGGCACGGAGGTCATCAAAAATGTGTTTTTCAATTTCCAGCGCGCGGCTTCCAGCATTCAGGATTTTGGTTTCAAGTTCTGATAGCTCAACCGTTGTAAAGCGCACCGCATTGGCGGTGGTCTGGCGGTGGATATAGGTTTCTGAAAGCGGGGGGTTCAACATTTTTTCGGCATGAGTCGCCGTGGTTTCTATAAAATACCCAAGCACGTTATTATGCTTTATTTTCAGAGTGGTAACGCCCGTTTCGCGCGCGTAAATAGCTTGTTTTTCCGCAATCACGCTGCGGCCCTCATCCCGCAGTTTGCGGGCAATGTCGAGCTCGCGCTCAAACCCCTCAGCCACAAAGCCGCCATCGCGGGCTAGTAAAGGCGGCTCGGCGATCAGCGCATTTGCAAGCAGATTAGTTAGCTTTGAATGCCCTTGCATAAGCCCCAAAGCGCTGGCCGTGCCTTCGGGTTGGTCCGCGCTCAAAAAATCGTTTGAAATCGCGGCGGCCTGTTCAAGCGCATTGCGGACAGCCGCCAAATCCCGCGGGCCGCCGCGCTCAAGGGAAAGGCGTGAAAGGCAGCGCTCCATATCCGGCACTTGGGAAAGCCGCGTGCGGATATCGTGGCAGGCGGATTGGTTTTCAACAAAACCCTGGATCATGTCTAACCGGTGGTTTATGGTGGGTAAGTCGTTGGAAGGGCTGGTTAATCGGCTTTCTAATAGCCGCGCGCCGCCACCCGTTAACGTCCGGTCTATCACGGAAAGCAAGGCCCCTTGCCGCCCGCCGGAAAGCGCGCGTACCAGTTCAAGGTTCCGCCGTGTTGAGGCGTCTATTTGCATCCGGCTACCCGGCGCTTCTTGCACTGGCGGGCTTAAAAGCGGCATTTTTCCGCATTGGGTTAGGGCGAGGTAGTCAACTACAGCACCCATGGCGGCCAGTTCGGCCCGTGAAAACTGCCCAAAGCCATCAAGCGAGGCCACCTCAAACAGTTTTCCAAGCCGCCCTTTGGCGGCTTCGCTATCAAAGGAAGAAGGTGCGAGTGCTGTAAGCCCATGCCCCGCCGATTCCAGTTTTTCTCGCAAAGTATCTGCAATATTTTGCGAAACAAGCAGCTCTCCCGGAGCGAGCCGCGCCAAAAGTGGCTCCAAAGCCAGCTCTGTTACAATGCAAACCTGAAAGGCACCGGTGGATACATCCACCCATGCTACGCCAAATTCACCACGTAATTCTGTTAGTGAAACTAGATAGTTATGTGCGCGGGCTTCTAGCAAACTGTCTTCCGTCAGTGTGCCGGGTGTGACCAGCCGCACGACATCTCGCTTCACAATCGACTTATATCCGCGCTTTTTGGCTTCCTTGGGGGATTCCATTTGCTCGCACACGGCCACCCGGAACCCTTTGCGAATGAGCGTTAGCAAATAGCCTTCGGCGGCGTGATGGGGGATGCCGCACATGGCAATATCTTCGCCCTCGTGCTTGCCGCGCTTGGTGAGCGCAATATCGAGCGCCGCCGAAGCCGCTTTGGCATCGTCAAAGAACAGCTCATAAAAATCGCCCATGCGGTAAAATAGCAGCGCGTCGGGGTATCTAGCCTTAATGTCCAGATACTGCGCCATCATTGGTGTTATGGTTGGTTTTGCCACGGGTTTTCCTTTGGTTTTGCCAAACTTACAGCGCCGCGCGGGGTTGGGAAAGCCGGAAAACACGCTTAACACCCTAGAAATATCATTGCGTAAACTGTTGCTGAATAGTAATAATCGGAAAATTGATCCAAAAAACGAGATTCAAAATGTCCGACAATACCAAAGTGACCGACGAAGAGGCGCTAGCCTACCATCTGGAGCCTACGCCGGGCAAGATCGAGATAATAGCCAGCACGGAGATGACCACGCAACGTGACCTCTCCTTGGCCTATTCGCCCGGTGTGGCGGCCCCTGTGCAGGCCATCGCGGATAACCCTGCCTTGGCTTATGATTATACCACCAAGGGCAACCTTGTGGCGGTGGTTTCTAACGGCACGGCGATTTTGGGCATGGGCAACCTGGGGGCGCTGGCCTCTAAGCCAGTGATGGAAGGCAAGGCGGTGCTGTTTAAGCGCTTTGCGGATGTGAACGCGATAGACATTGAGCTGGATACCGAAGACCCTGACGAAATTATTAACGCCATAAAGCTGATGGGGCCAACATTTGGCGGTATTAATCTTGAAGATATCAAAGCGCCGGAATGCTTTATCATTGAGCAAAAACTCAAAGAAACCATGGATATACCGGTTTTCCATGATGACCAGCACGGCACGGCTGTGATTTGTGCGGCGGGGCTTATTAATGCGCTGCATATTTCAGGTAAGAAAATTGAAGATTGTCAGATCGTACTGAATGGCGCGGGTGCGGCGGGCATCGCCTGCATTGAGTTGCTCAAATCTATGGGGGCGCAGCACGATAAATGTATCGTGTGTGACACCAAAGGCGTGATCTATCAGGGCCGCACCGAGGGCATGAACCAGTGGAAATCGGCCCATGCGGCCAACACTGATCTGCGCACGCTTGAAGAAGCCATGAAGGGTGCGGATGTGTTTTTGGGCGTGTCGGCCAAGGGCGCGGTTACGCCTGAAATGGTGGAATCTATGGGCGCGCACCCTGTTATTTTTGCAATGGCAAACCCCGACCCCGAAATCACACCGGAAGAGGCCCATGCCGTGCGCTCAGATGCGATTGTGGCAACAGGGCGTTCAGATTATCCTAATCAGGTTAATAACGTGCTTGGTTTCCCCTATCTTTTTCGGGGCGCGCTCGATATTCACGCGCGCTCCATCAATGACGCCATGAAAATCGCCTGCGCCGAGGCGCTGGCCGCATTGGCACGCGAAGATGTGCCGGATGAAGTGGCGATGGCTTATGGCCAAAAGCTGACTTTTGGGCGGGATTATATTATCCCGACCCCGTTTGACCCCCGCCTGATCCATGTAATTCCACCCGCCGTGGCCAAGGCCGGCATGGATACCGGCTGCGCCCGCCGCCCGATAATTGACATGGAAGCCTATGAACACAGCCTGAAAGACCGGCTGGACCCAACCAGCTCTATCCTGCGCTCGCTTTATCAGCGCGCCAAGCGCGAGCAGGCGCGGATTGTGTTTGCTGAGGGTGATGATGAGCGCGTGGTGCGCGCGGCTGTGGCCTATGTGCGCTCGGGGCTGGGGCAAGCGGTTGTGGTTGGCCGTGATGAACAGGTCCAGCAATTCTTGAATGAAGCGGGTATGCCCGAGGCCATTAGCGAGATTGAAGTTATTAACGCTGCCAAGGTCGAGAACCTGAAAGAGATGACTGATATGCTCTATGCTCGCTTGCAACGGCGTGGCTTTGATCAGCGGGATTGCCACAAAATTGCCAGCCGGGATCGGCATGTGTTTGCGTCACTTCTACTGGCCCATGGCGCAGTTGACGGGATGATTACGGGTGTGACCCGTAAGTCTGCGCAAGTGCTTTCCCTGATAAACTATGTGTTTGATGCCGAGCCGGGCGATGGTGCGGTGGGCATTACAGCATTGATAAACCGTGGAAAAATGGTGCTGATTGCGGATACTCTGGTGCATGAATGGCCCGAAACCGATGATCTGGCCGATATTGCCGAGCGCGCCGCCGAAGTGGCCCGCAGCCTCGGGCTAGAGCCGCGCGTGGCCTTTGCGAGCTTTTCAAACTTTGGCTATCCGGTTTCGGAACGCGCTGAAAAGATGGAGCAAGCGGCGGCGGAGCTGGATAAGCGCGGGGTTGATTTTGAATATGATGGTGAGATGACAGTGGATGTGGCGTTGAACGCGGATGTGATGGAAAATTACCCGTTTTGCCGGCTTTCCGGCCCCGCTAATATCCTTGTTGTGCCCGCGCGGCACTCGGCTTCGATTTCTGTGAAGCTGATGCAGGAAATGGGGGGCGCTACGGTGATTGGCCCTATCCTTACGGGCATTGATAAGCAGGTGAAGCTTGGCTCCACCACCTCAACCGTGACCGATATTTTGCACATGGCGGTGATGGCCGCCTGTAAGGTTGGCTAGATGATTTATAACCTTGGCTCGATCAATATTGACCATATCTACCGTGTGCCTCACTTTCCCGCGCCGGGGGAAACCCTGTTAAGCGATAGTTATTCCAAAGGCTTAGGTGGGAAGGGGGCCAACCAGAGCATTGCGATTGTGCGGGCAGGCGGGCAGGTGGTGCATATTGGGGCCATAGGAGATGACACGCTTTGGACACGGGATATGCTGGCGGACGCGGGCGTAGATGTATCTGGCATTGCCGTGCTGGAAAGCGCAACAGGGCATGCGATTATCAATGTTGATGCCAAAGGCGAGAACAACATTATTTTGTTTGATGGCGCGAATGTTTTGGTTTCTGAGGGCCAAATTAGTGCGGCGCTGGTGTCAGCCAAGGCGGGTGACTGGCTTTTGCTGCAAAATGAGGTGAATAACGGGCCGTTTGCGGCCAAACTGGCCCGTGCCAAGGGGCTAAAGGTGGCCTATGTGGCCGCACCGTTTGAAGCGACCAAAGTAAAAGATATGCTTCCATTTGTTGATCTGCTTTCGGTAAATGAGGGTGAGGCTGCCATGGTATGCGAGGCGCTTGGCGTGTTTGAGGACGAGATTCCGGTCGAAAAACTGCTTATTACCCGCGGAAGTGGTCGTATCGCTTACCGTGATGGTGCGAACCGCTATACCCAACCGGTTTTCAAGGTTGAACCAGTAGATACGACCGGTGCGGGGGATACTTTTATGGGCTATTTTTTAGCCCAGCTTGACGCGGGGAAAGCCCCGCAAGAAGCCCTGCGTATGGCCGCTGCAGCTGCGGCGCTGAAGGTTACAAAAAAAGGGACCGCCGAAGCGATCCCTTTGATGGAAGATGTGGCCGGGTTTATCCGGTCATCCCCTCCCAAAAGCTTTTAACACGGCTAAAAAAGTCGTGGCTGGCGGGGTTGTTGTCTTTGCTTTCCGCCTCAAACTCGCGCAAAAGCTCTTTTTGGCGCGAAGTCAGGTTGGTGGGGGTTTCCACACCTAGCTCGATATAAAGATCACCGATGCCCGAGCCGCGAAGGGCTGGCATGCCCTTGCTACGCAGTCGAAGTTGCTTGCCTGATTGCACACCGGAGGGCACCTTCACCTTGGTGCGGCCACCATCAAGTGTGGGCGCTTCAAGTTCCCCACCCAAAGCGGCGGTGGTCATGGAAATCGGGATGGAGCAGAAAAGATTTGCCCCGTCGCGCTCGAATATCGAGTGCTCTTGCACCTCGATAAAGATATACAAATCGCCTGCCGGCCCGCCGCGCGTGCCCGCCTCGCCTGCACCGGTGTGGCGAATGCGTGTGCCGGTTTCAACGCCGGCCGGCACGTCAATCCGCAAGGTGCGGTCTTTTTGCACGCGGCCAGCACCTGCGCATGAGCCGCAAGGGTTTTTGATAATTTGGCCACGGCCATGGCAGCTAGGGCAGGTGCGCTCAACGGTGAAAAACCCTTGTTGGGCCCGCACTTTGCCCATGCCTGCACAGGTTGGGCAGTTTTCCGGCTCGGCGCCGCCTTCGGCCCCGGTGCCGGAACAGGCCTCACATGAAACTGAACCGGGCACAGTGATTTCGGTTTGTTTGCCAGCAAAGGCCTCTTCTAGCGATACGTTTAGATTATAGCGCAAGTCTTGCCCACGTGTGGCCCGCTGGCCACCGCCGCGCTGGCCGCCACCGCCAAAGCCGCCAAACAGATCTTCAAAAATATCGGAGAAACCACCACCGCCAAAGGGATTTCCGCCGCCTTGGCCAGCCGAGGCCCCTGTGCCGCCCTCAAAGGCTGCATGGCCATACCGGTCATAAGCGGCCTTTTTTTCAGGGTCTTTCAGGATGTCGTAAGCCTCGTTCACTTCTTTGAACTGGGTTTCGGCATTTGGGTTATCGCGGTTTTGGTCGGGGTGAAGCGCCTTCACCTTGCGGCGATAGGCAACTTTAAGCTCGGCCACGGTGGCTGATTTTTCAGCCCCGACAATCTCGTAATAGCAACGCTGTGCCATAGATATGCCCCTTTACAAATAAAACGGCCCGCCCGGGCGGGGCGGGCCGTCAAACCAATTTGGCTAGATTAAGATTTTTCGTCCTCGTCGAGGTCTTCAAAATCTGCATCTACGACATCATCGTCGCCAGCGGCCTCTTCGCCGCCCGCGTCAGCACCTTCAGCCGCTTCGGCTTCGGCTTTATAAATAGCCTCGCCTAGTTTCATCGCGGCCTCGGTCAGGTCTTGTGTCCGAGTCTTGATGGTTTCAGCTTCAGCAGCTTCATCCTCTAGGGCTTCCTTGAGGTTTTTCGCCGACATTTCAATGACTTCAACGGTAGTTGGGTCCACTTTGTCACTGTGTTCTTCAAGCGATTTCTCGGTTGAGTGGATCAGGCTTTCGGCTTGGTTTCGCGCTTCAATCAGCTCGCGCTTCTCCTTATCTGCCTCGGCATTTTCCTCGCCCTCTTTCACCATTTGCTCGATGTCATCATCAGACAGCCCACCAGAGGCCTGAATGGTGATTTTTTGCTCTTTATTGGTGCCTTTGTCTTTGGCCGAAACCGAAACAATACCGTTGGCATCAATATCAAAGCTCACTTCGATTTGTGGCACACCGCGCGGCGCGGGTGGGATTTGCTCAAGGTTGAACTGGCCGAGGATCTTGTTATCCGCCGCCATTTCACGCTCACCTTGGAACACCCGAATGGTTACTGCATTCTGGTTATCTTCGGCAGTCGAGAACACCTGAGATTTCTTAGTTGGAATGGTGGTGTTCCGGTCAATTAACCGGGTAAACACCCCGCCCAAAGTCTCGATCCCGAGGCTCAAAGGCGTAACATCCAAGAGCACAACGTCTTTCACGTCGCCCTGAAGTACGCCAGCCTGAATGGCGGCGCCGAGCGCAACCACTTCGTCAGGGTTCACACCCTTATGCGGCTCTTTACCAAAGAATTTGGTCACTTCGTCCATAACCTTTGGCATACGGGTCATCCCGCCCACCAAAACCACTTCGTCAATGTCGCCTTTTGTGAGGCCAGCGTCTTTCAACGCGGCGGCACAAGGCTTCATGGACGCTTTAATTAGGTCGCTTACCAGTGATTCCAGCTTGGCGCGGGTCAGCTTAACAACAAGGTGCAAAGGCTGGCTTGTCGCCGGGTCCATGGTGATGAACGGCTGGTTGATCTCGGTTTGCGTAGCGGAGGAAAGCTCAATTTTGGCTTTTTCAGCGGCTTCTTTCAGCCGTTGCAGCGCCATCTTGTCGCCCTTCAGGTCCACGCCTGTGTCTTTTTTAAATTGCGTCGCAAGATAATCCACAATGCGCATGTCAAAGTCTTCCCCGCCGAGGAAAGTGTCCCCGTTGGTGGATTTCACTTCAAACAAGCCGTCGTCAATCTCAAGGATCGAAACGTCAAATGTACCGCCGCCGAGGTCATAAACCGCGATGGTTTTGCTGGTTTCTTTTTCGAGGCCATAGGCCAGCGCTGCTGCTGTTGGCTCGTTGATGATGCGCAGCACTTCAAGGCCTGCAATTTTGCCGGCGTCTTTTGTAGCTTGGCGCTGGGCGTCGTTAAAGTAAGCCGGAACAGTGATAACGGCCTGCGTTACGGTTTCGCCAAGGTAATCCTCTGCGGTTTCTTTCATTTTTTGCAAAATGAAGCCGGACACTTGTGAAGGTGAATACTTCTCGCCCTTCACTTGTACCCAAGCGTCGCCGCCGGGGCCTTCAACGATGTCATAGGCCACCATTGCTTTGTCTTTTTCGACCATGGGGTCATCCGCACGGCGACCAATCAGGCGCTTAATGGCAAACAGGGTGTTTTCAGGGTTGGTCACAGCTTGGCGCTTGGCGGCTTGGCCAACAAGGCGCTCATCATCTGTAAAACCAACGATCGAAGGCGTGGTGCGTGCGCCCTCTGAATTTTCGATAACTTTAGGCTGGGAGCCATCCATGATGGCAACACAAGAGTTTGTGGTCCCGAGGTCAATTCCGATAACTTTTGACATTTAATGTCCTTTCATTTGGCGATTGTGGAGGTGCGGTCCGGTATTTCGGCCCCGACACTCCATCCCATTACTTTGAACCGTATATAGGAGCGCGGGCGGGGGGCTACAACCGCCGTGCGCGCAGGTTTTTGATGTTTTTTAGCGAAAACTGCAAGGATTAAATTGCCGCAAGCGATTCTTTTAGCTGGGTATTAGGGTAAAGGCCGCTTTTTCCCGTCAGAATCCACGGCGACAAAGATAAACCGTGCCTCGGTCACCTTTTTTCGCTCCCCCGAGGGCTGGCGGGTCACCCATACTTCAACCCCTATATGTAGCGATGTGCGGCCCTCTTTAAGGATGTCGGCATGGATGGAAACAAGGTCTCCCACCAATACCGGCTTATGAAAGGTCATCCCCTCCACCGCCACGGTGGCCACGCGGCCCTTTGCGCGGGTGCGCGCAGGCACTGACGCGCCTAAATCCATTTGGGCCATCAGCCAACCACCAAAAATATCGCCGTTTACATTGGTATCGGCGGGCATGGCGATGGTTTGTAGAGCAACGGGGCTGGAAGGCGGCATATTATTGACCATGTTTTGATTTCGAGAGATTTTTCCGAGCCCAAAATTCTCCCATAAGGCCGATGGTAAATGCCGCCAAGGTAAACCAGATCGGATAGGCCATGCTTGTAACATCGCTGTTATAGTTGACAAAAGCCGCCACGCGCGCTTGGTCGATGGTATGAAAGAGCGGATTCCAGCTGAACCAGCCAAGCATAGCGGTTGGCATATAGGCCGCCGGGATGAATTTGCCCGAGGTAAACATTTGAGCGCGTTGATAAATAGGAGAAAGCGTATTCACAACCGCAGGCGCCACGGGCGCTATGATCATGATAACCATGCCTACGGCAATGCCGCTGGCCCAAGAAATAAACACCGGTAATACCAGCCCACCCGGATTGTGCACATACATATCAGCGCCAAATATCCATAGCAGGATCACGACGATAGCAACCGCTACAAACTGAAAATACAACCCCGCGAAAGCCTTGGCCAAGATGGACAGGATCACGGTCATCGGGGCGTGCATCATAATAGCCGAGGTGGCGTTGGACGCGCTGCGCACCGAGCCCACAGCCTTGGTATGGGTCAAAAACAGAATGATACCAGAGAGCAAAAACACCATCAAGCTACCGCGAATAGTAGCACCACGGCCCAGGAAAACCGAAACCATATAAAATAGCCCCAAGAATACGGCAATATTGCCAACTTCCTTCATGATACCAAAGGTCGCGCTCCCGCTTTGGGTCCGCACTTCGCGCACGATAGAATGGTAAATCAGGTCCAAAAATTCCAGAGCCCCAAAAAACATAGATTTTGATTGCGGGGTGGTGGCCATTATTCAATTATCCATTTAAATGCGCTTATTAGCAGAATTACTTTGCCGAAAAATAAGGCATAAGTCTATAACAGGCCCTAAACAACCGTAATTTTAAAGGCGGACCCCATGGAAAATAAGAAAATCGTCGAAACCATCCGTGCGCTGGCGCTGGCAGCCGGTGATAAAATTATGGAAATTTACGCTCGTGATGATTTTGGCGTGCGCACCAAGGCCGATGATTCTCCGGTAACCGAAGCCGATGAAGCCGCTGATGCTTTGATCTCGGCGGGGTTGCGCGCTGCCTTTCCCGAAATTGCCTTGGTGACTGAGGAGCAATCAGACAGCCACAGCGTGAGCGCTGATCGGTTTTTTATTGTGGATCCGCTGGATGGCACCAAAGAATTTGTGCA
This sequence comes from Paracoccaceae bacterium, assembly GCA_016744015.1. GTDB lineage: Bacteria > Pseudomonadota > Alphaproteobacteria > Rhodobacterales > Rhodobacteraceae > UBA3077. The sequence goes on from JADGFD010000006.1 coordinate 144,576, forward strand.
TCGGCGCGGGGATTTTACGGTGAATATTGCGTTGGTTGAAAACGGCACGCCGGTGCTGGGCGTTGTGTTTGCCCCCGCCAAAAAGCGGTTGTTTTATACGGATGCTAGCGGGCAAACTGTGGAAGAAAAACTTGATGGCACCATCAAGCCCCTGCATGTTTCTGCACCTGACAATGATGCCCTTATCGTTGTGGCCTCGAAATCGCACCGCGATGCTGCCACCGATGACTATATCAATAAATACAAGGTTGCCGATAGTGCTGCCGCTGGTTCTTCGCTCAAATTTTGCCTTGTGGCAGCGGGTGAGGCCGATATTTACCCCCGCCTTGGCCGCACGATGGAGTGGGACACTGCCGCAGGCCATGCCGTGCTGCTCGGCGCAGGCGGGCAGGTGGTGCGGTTTGATGACCATTCCCCGTTAACCTATGGCAAACCCATTTATGAGAACCCGTTTTTCATTGCCCTCAGCCCCGGGGTGCACTTGAAAGAGGCCTAAATGGCAGACACGCCTGATATCAGCGTTATAATCGTTAGCCGAGACCGGCCGGAAGAGCTGCGCAAAATGCTGTCTTGCCTGCGGTTTCAGGATATTTCGGGCTTTGAGGTGATTGTTGTCACCAACACGCCGGGCGCCCTGGAGGGTGCGCGCCACCCGTCGCCGCTTCGGCTGTTTGATTGTGACGAGGCCAATATAGCGGTGGCGCGCAATGTGGGGATATTTGCCGCAAAGGCCCGATTTATTGCGTTTTGTGATGATGACGCCTTGCCAGACCCTGCATGGCTGCGGCACCTTCTGACACCCTTCAAAAACCCTGAAATTGGCGGCACGGGTGGTTTTACCCGTGGGCGTAATGGCATTTCTTTGCAATGGGGTGCGGTGGAAACCGACCTTGTGGGCGTGGCTCACTCGCTTGATATTGCGCCCGATTCTAAAGCCGAAATCTTTGCCTCCTCGCAAAAAACGGCACCGGTGATGATTGGCACTAATTGTGCTTTCCGCGCCTCGGCGCTTAAGCAAATTGGCGGGTTTGACCCGGCTTTTGCCTATTTTCTTGATGATAGCGACATTTCGCTCCGGCTTTCCCAAGCGGGCTGGAAACTGGCCATTGTGCCGCGCGCGCAGGTGCATCATGGCTTTGCGGCTGGCCCCTACCGCGCCGAAAATCGCGTGCCCAAAACCTTGCACCCGCACGGGAAAAGCAAGGCGGTTTTTTGCCGTAAACACGCGCACGAAGATGCGCTTGAGCCCGCGCTTTCGGCCTTTAAGGCTCTGCAATTTAAGCGCTTGGAAAAGCAACTTTTGGCGGGCTTGATGGAGCCACCCACCCTACCGGCTCTCATAAAATCACTTGAGGATGGCTACCAAACAGGGCGGCATTTTTTGCCAAAACCCATGCCTGTTGGCAAAAAACCAGCGGCGGGCAGCCCACCGGCTTTGGCGCCAATGCCCCGGTCCCATGTGCTGCTTGTTGGTGGTAAATCAGACCAAAAATGGCTGGCTGAAAAAGCCAAAGCCCTTGCAGATGGTGGTATCATTACTACAATACTCACCCTTTCCCGCACGCCCGCCTTTATGAAAGCCAACTTTGCTGAGCGCGGATATTGGACTCTAACAGGCGGGCTATTTGGCAAATCTGCCCGCGAGGAGCCGCTTTTGCAAAAGCGCTCAATTAGTGATAAGGTGCAGGCCGAGATTCAGCGGCTGGCCAGTATTTCTCCCGTTGATTTTGTAGCTTACCCGCGCGTGGCGGCAGCGGCTGACATATTTTCGCCGCAAAATGATGCCATGAAATGCCTCAACGGGTTTGTGGTGGAATCAGTCTCGAGTGATTAGTGAGTGATACCGTTCTCTTCTGATTGGGGGATAATATGAATACGAAAGTAACAAAAGCGATCTTCCCGGTAGCTGGGCTTGGCACCCGGTTTTTACCGGCGACCAAATCTATCCCGAAAGAGATTATGACACTGGTTGATCGACCCTTGATCCAATACGCGATTGATGAAGCCCGCGAAGCTGGTATTACCGATTTTATTTTTGTAACCGCACGCGGAAAATCGGCGCTGGAAGATTATTTTGACAGCAACCCCGAGTTGGAGAAAACCCTGTTTTCCAAAGGTAAAACCGATCTGCTTAAGCAGTTGCGGGATACCGATATGGAAAGCGGTGCCATTGCATATATTCGCCAGCGTGAGGCTTTGGGCCTCGGGCACGCCGTATGGTGCGCGCGCCGCTTGATAGCTCCAAACGAGCCATTTGCCGTGCTGTTGCCTGATGATGTCATCGCTGGGCAAGTGGGCTGCCTTAAACAAATGGTTGAGGCTTATCAAGAAGTTGGCGGCAATATGGTGGCCACGATGGAGGTTGCGCCGGAGCAGATTTCAAGTTATGGCGTGATAGACCCGATCGAGAGCAATGGCCGGATCGTAACCGCAAAAGGCATGGTTGAAAAACCAAATGCCGAGGCCGCGCCTTCAAATCTGGCAGTGATCGGGCGCTATATTTTGCGGCCAGAAATATTTGATGCACTTAAAGGCCAATCCGCGGGCGCGGGTGGTGAAGTGCAGCTCACCGATGCGATTTGCGCACAAGTCGGCTCTGGCACCCCCGTAACCGGCTATCGGTTTAAGGGTGATCGGTTTGATTGTGGTTCAAAAGCAGGCTATCTTCAGGCAACTGTGGCCTTTGGCCTCGCTCGTGCGGAGCTGCATGATGAATTCCGAACCTTTTTGGACTCGATTACCCATATGCAACAGGTTGCCGAGTAGTCCCACCTGATGTCCGCCGTTTTGCTGGACATCAGCCGCACCCTTTCCCGTGCGTCTTATCTGCACCCTACAGGGATTGACCGCGTAGAGCGCGCCTATATCCAGCATTTTATGCAGGCAGATGAAGATGTTTTCTTTCTGTCTCGCGTGCTCAAAGGCTATGTTTTGCTGGACCGCCAAACCATGCATGGCATTTGGCCAATGATCACCGGCGAAGCCCCCTGGCAAAGGCAAGATTTGATTGCGCGCCTGTTCAGCCACAAACGTCCCGCCATAACCAATCGCGCCGAATCTACGTTGCGGCGGATGTCATTGGCAACATGCCTTCGCGCCGGCCTCACCAAAGTTTTAAAGCAACATTTGCCGTACGGTTTTACCTACTTAAATGTTGGGCATTCCAACCGAAAACCAGCGCTTTGGCAGGCGGTGAAGGCCGGAGGCGCTGGCAAAGTGCTGGCCATGGTGCATGATGTAATCCCGCTGGATCACCCCGAATACACCCGCCCCGATACCGCTGCCCGCTTTGAAACGGAGCTGAATGCCACCGCGATTGCCTGCGATGCGCTGATTTATAATTCTCAAGATACCGCCAATCGTACGGCTAAATACTTGCAAAAATGGGAAGCCACCCCCGCCGCCCTGCCTATTCTACTTGGCACGGCGCCGTTGCCCGCGCCCCCCTTGGCACCGCAGGCCAGTCTGGCAGAGTTTATTGTGCTCGGCACAATTGAACCCCGCAAAAACCATCAGCTTTTGCTTAATATCTGGCCAAAGATTGAGGCGCAGCTGCATATTATTGGCCAGCGTGGCTGGCAAAACGAGAAGGTTTTTCGTTGGCTTGATTCCAGCCCGCTGATAGGTAAAATCGTGTTTGAGCACGCTAAACTCAGCGATAAGGCCCTTGCGCAGCGCCTCGCTTCGGCTCGCGCGCTCCTGTTCCCGAGCTTTGCTGAGGGCTTTGGCTACCCGCTGATAGAGGCTTTGCAAATGGGCCTGCCCGTAATCTGTGCTGATCTCCCCTGCTTTCGAGAAATTGCCGGTGATCTGCCAACTTACCTTCCGCCAGATGACCAGAAGGCGTGGACTGCCGCCATTCAGGCCGCTGCCGCCACGCCACGTGAGAAAATCCCTAAAAATGTCAGCTTTCCGACATGGGATCAACATTTTGCCAAGCTAAATATGTTCCTGTATAATGCGGATAATCAGAGCGAGCAGAAAGCCGGCAAATGAAAAACCTTGCGCGACATTACCGGCTGCGGCTTTTGCGAAAAAAGTGGCAAGTTCGCACGCTAAGGCGCAAAAAAGACCTGCAAAACGTAAAAATGGGAGAGAACCACGGCAAAAACGGCGGGGTTTTTCTGTTTTCTACCATGCGCAACGAGGCTTTGCGCCTGCCTTACTTTCTGGAATATTACCGCCAGCTCGGCGTTGACCAGTTTTTCATTGTTGATAACGGCTCTACCGATGGCACCAGTGAGCTGCTGCAAGCCCAGCCCGATGTTTCGCTTTGGCATACCAAAGCCAGCTATCGCCGCGCCAAATTCGGCGTGCTGTGGCTTAACAATCTCCTCAATGAATTTGGCCATAGGCATTGGTGTCTTGTGGTGGATGTGGATGAGCTTTTTGTCTACCCGCATCATGATAGCCGCCCCTTAAGCGCCCTGACGGAATGGCTGGCATCTTCCCAAATCAGCAGCTTTGCCGCCATGCTGATTGACCTCTATCCAAAAGAGGTAACGCCCTATAAAAAAGGGCAAAACCCGCTTGAAACGCTCACTCATTTTGATGCAGGAAATTATACTCAGCGCCGGAATAACCGCTTTACCGAGATGTGGATTCAAGGCGGCCCGCGCCAACGTCTATTTTTCCGCGCTCAGCCCGCTAAGGCCCCGGCGCTCAACAAAACACCACTGGTTTTTTGGCGCAAACACTATGTTTATATTTCCTCGACGCACCTTTTGCTGCCCCGCAGCTTGAACCAAACCTATGAGCGCGAGGGTGGGGAGAAGATTTGCGGCGCGCTTTTGCATACCAAATTCCTGCCCGATCTTTATGACCGTGCCAGTGAGGAGCTAACGCGCGGTGAGCATTACGCCAATAGCGCCGAATATCTTGCCTATAGCGAGCAGAAAAACGCGATTGATGAAATGTGGAGCCCGCAATCCACCGAATACATCAATTGGCAACAGCTAGACCGCCTCGGGTTAATTTCTTACGGGGGGTGGGCATGAGCCTGGGCATGGCACTTTTGGTGCATGATCACCTGCCCCGCGCGGCCTCGCTAGTGCAGGCCCTGCATGTGGCGGGGTGCAAAATTGCCATCCACGTAGATGCAAAGGTGATTGATCACGATTATTCTGAGTTTCATCAAGCTGTTAGTTCACTTGAAAACGTGGTGTTTGTTCCGCGTATCCGTTGTGAATGGGGCCGGTTTTCTTTGGTGCAGGCCCAGTTGACAACCTCTGAAACCTTGCTGAAAACCTTTGAGGATGTCTCACATACCATGCTTATTTCCGGTTCTTGTTTGCCGAACCGCCCCGTGCCTGAGCTGATCTCTTTTTTGAGGCGGCATAAGGATGTTGATTTTGTAGAATCCGTTTCGGTTGGCGGTATGAATTGGATAAAAGGCGGGTTGGAGGCCGAGCGCTTTAGCCTGTTTTTCCCGCTTTCCTTTGTGAGCCACCGCCGGCGTTTTGATGCGCTGGTTTGGCTACAGCGCAAGCTTCGCGTGTGTCGAAAGTTGCCTGAGGGGCTAGCCCCGCATATCGGCTCACAGTGGTGGACCCTTACCCGCGCAACGCTTCAGGCCATACTAAGTGACCCGATGCGTGATGCTTATGACCAGTTTTTCAAGCTGAGCTGGATACCGGACGAATCCTATTTCCAGAGCCTTGCGCGCAAGCATAGCACCAAAATTCGGTCGCGCTCACTCACCTATGCCCGGTTTGATTTTCGCGGTAAACCGATGACCTTTTACGATGATCACGCCAAATATTTAGAGCATCTTGATAGCTTTTTTGTCCGCAAAGTGTGGCATGGCGCAGGCGGGCTTTACAAAAACCTGCTTGATGAAAATCGCACTGCTGCGCCGCGCAACCCGGATATGGCCGTAGCCTTTCAGGCCAATATTGCCCGCGCAGAATCCCGCTGGCTAGAGGGCCGGCAAGGGCTGTTTATGCAAGGGCGCGCGCCGCGCTTGCTAGATTTAAATACCGCAACCACCTATACGGTCTTGAGCGGTTTTGACCGTGTTTTCAGCGGATTGGCTCCGTGGCTGTGCCAGCATACTGGCATTGTTTTGCATGAGCACATTTGGTCAAAGGACAAGCAAAAGTTTGCCCAAGCGGGGAAGGCTTTAAAGAGAAATATGGCTAGCAGCCGAAGGATTAGGGATAATAACGCCGAAGGGTTTTTGCTGAATTTCATCTGGAACCACGCAGATGACGACCCGATTTTCAATTTTGACCCCAATACCAGCCCCAGCCTCGCCAGATTTATCTCCAAAGATCAAAACGCGCGGGTCTATCATATCCGCTCAGCCTGGCTGCTAGACCTGTTGCGGGAAAATATTCGCAATAAGGATGAGCTGCACAAGCGCGTGCAAAAACTGGCCCTCAAGGAGCAGGCGCAACTGGCCGCGCTGGCGGGCGGGAAAGCAAATATTCGCATTATCTCTCTGGCGGAGATCTATGCCCAGCCCGGTGCTGTGCTGGAAGACCTGCTGCTCACGTTGCGCCCACACCTTGCCAACACCAATCGTGATATTCCGGCATTTTTGCCCTATGAAGAGTTGGAAGCTTATGTTGAGTTTTTGAAGGATACGGGGTTAAACTTGGATACCGCCTTTGCCCCTAGCCTTGATCCGCAGGGTGAAAACCTGTGAGCCGCCAGCCCTTTACCAGTTTTATCATGCTTGGCGCAATGCGCAGCGGCTCCAACCTGCTTGAGAAGTTTCTCAACCAATATGAAGGGTTGGTCTGCCATGGGGAGTTGTTTCACAAATCCTTTATCGGCGTGCAGGGCTGCCAAAGCTTCCTGGGCATCAAAACAGAGGCTCGAAATGGTGATCCGCAGCGCCTTCTGGACGCAGTGCGGGCCAACGACCCTTCTAAAATAACAGGATTCCGGTTTTTTCAGGATCATGATGAAAGAGTCTTGGAAGCCGCGCTGAAGGACCGCTATTGCGCCAAAATTGTCCTCACCCGTGACCCTATTGAGAGTTTTGTCTCGCTGCAAATCGCGCTGGAAACACAGCAATGGTTAGTTTCGGATATCGCGCACCGTAAAGAAGTGCAAATTCACTTTGATTTGGATGACTACGCGACCTACCAAAAAGACCGCATGGCGTTTTATGCTCGAATTTCAAAGTCTTTAGCGCTTTCCGAGCAGCCCTTCTTTGAAATTGACTACACAATGCTTACGGATGTGAAAAACATTAACCGTTTAGCCGCTTTCATTGGGGATCGGGTGGGTAAGGCCGCGCTAACGGAGCCAATCAAGCGGCAAAACCCCGGCGCGCTGGCCCATAAAATTTCCAATATCGAGGAGGTGCGGGCAGCCCTTGAGGCCCCAAGCCTACAGGAACGTCCGCCACCTGTGCTCACCCCGATTTTGGAAAGTGGGACAGACCTTTCGCGCGCTTATTTCTGCCAGAAAAATCCGCTTGTCTTTGGGCCTGTGCCCGGCGTGCCGGATAAAGGCGTGCGAAAATGGCTGGAGGCGCAAAACCAGCGCGCAGCGGAAAACGGGTTTTCTTCTCATAGGTTTGCTGAATGGAAAGAGCAGCATAAAAGCTCAACCTTTTTTAGCGTGGTGCGCCACCCGGTTTTGCGCGCCTACAATGCGTTTATGCTCAAAGTGTTTGCCACCAATTCGGACGCCTATCTTGCAATCCGGCAAGAGCTGGAAAACCAGTTTGGCATGTTTTTGCCCCAAGGCGACATTGCACCGGACCAAGACCGGCATATGCTGGAAAAAAGCGGATACGGAGCAGAGGCGCACCGCATTAGCTTTAAGCTGTTTTTGATATTTGTCGCCGCCAACCTTGGAGATGAAACCAGAATCCGGCAAGATGGTAAATGGCAACTGCAAACCGAGATCCTCCGCCGCTATCGGGTTCTCCATCCGGAAGTGATTGCTTTGAAAGAAGAAAATCTTAAATACGGCCTGAAGCACCTACAAAACATGCTTAACCTTCCGCCAGTGTATAACTGGCATAACGAGCCGGAGAAGGCGTTTTCCTTCCCGATCAGTGAGATTTATGACGCCGAAATCGAGTCGCTCGCCCATGCCGCTTACGGGCAGGACTACGAAGAATTGGGCTTCGGCCCGCTTTATTAGGCAGCCTTGGAGCGCTCGTTTTCCAGCAAAATGGAATAAAGCGCCGCAGCATCACGGGTTGAGCGCAGCTTTTGGCAGGTGGCCTCATTGCGCAAGGTACGAGAAACGCGGGCCAGTGATTTCAGGTGATCTGTCACCGCCCCTTCGGGGGCAAACAGCACAAAAACCAGGTCAGCCGGCTGGCGGTCCACGGCGTTAAAATCAACCGGGGTTTCGAGGTGCATAAACACGCCGCATACGTGCTCAATTTCAGGTAGGCGCGCATGGGGAATGGCCACACCATTGCCCATGCCGGTAGGGCCCAACAGCTCCCGTGCCTGCAAAGCAGATAGCAGCTTGCTTTCCGGCAGGCCATAAACCTGCCCGGCCAGCTGTGCTGCGTCTTGCAAAACGCGTTTTTTGCTGACGGCTTTGGCGTCTGCCACAATCGCCTCTGGCAACAGAAATTTTGAAAGCTCCATAACGGGCCCCACCTTCACTTAAATTATAGGATTGTGCTATTTGCTGTTGCGCGGATCAATCCAGCCGATATTGCCATCGTTGCGCGTGTGCACAACATTTACACCACCATGCTGAACGTTGCGGAACACGAGCATTTCAGCGCCCATCAGTTCCATCTGCATCACGGCCTCACCCACACTTAGCGTTTGCACCGAGGTTTCCATCTCGGCCACAATAAGCGGCTGTAAGCTCTCGGGCTCGTCATCTTCTTTTGGTGTTTCAATCACAAAAGTGGGCGCACCGATGGTTTCAATCGGGTCAATCCGGTCTTTGTGGTGGTCTTTAAGGCGGCGCTTATAGCGACGCAGCTGCTTTTCCATTTTGGAAAGCGCGGCATCAAAGCTCGCATATACGTCATCTTTATGGGCTGTCGCTTTTGCGATCATGCCAGTCGCTAAATGCACCATGGCGTTTGCCACAAATTCGTGCCCGTCTTTGGAAAATGTTACATGCGCCTCGACAGGGCGGTCAAAATATTTGCCGACCGTATCTGTGAGGTGTTCATTAACATGGGTGGTGAGGGCATCGCCCACGTCCATATGTTTTCCGCTAACTTGAATTTGCATATCATCTCCCCGATTGAGCCAAGCAAAATTGCCCGGACTTTAAATTAACCGGTTCTACAGGGCGCAGAACCTATGGGCGCTTAGCGCGAAAGTCAACCACTCTGCGGGCGCATTTTCTTGCGGCGCACAATGGAGGACGGTATCCCCATTACCTCACGATATTTCGCAACGGTCCGGCGCGCAATATCTACGCCTTCACTTCGCAAAATATTTACAACTCCGTCATCTGAAAGGGTATTTTTGTAGCTTTCTTGCGAAATATGGTGTTTAATACGCGCGCGGATGCTGAGCGCTGAAAACTCGGTTTTTTTGTCCAAACCTGCAATTTTTGCAGTAAAGAAATGTTTCAACTCAAAGGTACCGCGACGGCAGGTCAGGTATTTTCCGGACGTTACACGGCTAACGGTTGATTCGTGGGCGCCGACTTCATCAGCGATCATTGCCAAGGTTAGTGGACGCATTGCGCGATCACCCTCGGTAAACCAGGCAAACTGGTGCGCCACGATGGCGCTGGCGATCTTGAGGATGGTATTTGCCCGCTGGTCTAGCGCTTTGATCAACCATTGCGCCGCCTCAAGGTTTTGCTGGGTAAAGTCGGCCACCGCCTCGCCGCCATTAGATACGTTAGCAATATACGCGTGATCAACCAGTATTTTTGGCAGCGCTTCCGGGATAAGTGCCACGTTCCACATGCCCATCTCTCCGGGCTTAACCTCCACCTCGGGAATGACATCACCTACCGGTGGTGTGCCAAGGCCAGCACCGGGGCGAGGATTTAGGGCACGAATTTCAGCAATCATATCTTGCACGGAGGCTTCCGGCTCATCGGTTTTGGCGGCTAAAGCAGGCAAATCATCATTTGCTACCAAAATCAGATTGTCGAGTAGGATTTGAATGACCGGGTCAAACCTGTTCAGCGCCTTGAGCTGCAAGGCCAAGCATTCAGCTACCGAGCGTGCGCCAATGCCAGCTGGCTCACAAGCTTGAAGAGCAGTAAGCGCGGCTTCAATATCACTGGTCTTTGCCCTTAGTCTTTCGGCAAGCTCAAAAACCGGGCTGCGCAAGTAGCCGCTATCGTTCAGTTCCCCCGCCAGCGCTTTGGCCAGCGCGGCCACATGGTTAGGCAAGCGCATAAGCCCGATTTGGCGGTGCAATGTGTCAAGCCGACTTTCGGATTCGCTGATCATCTCCAGCGCCGAAAAACCATCATTGTGAGAGCGGGATACCGGCAATGCCAGCAACGGGTTCTTCTCCGCCTCGCGCTCCAAATAGGTTGTCAGCTCGGCCCCGCTTTGCTGCAACACATGGATAGCCTGCTGCAAGTGCGGCGTCATCGCCAGCTTTTGCTGCTGTTTTAGTTCTATGCGTTGCGCAATGCCCATCAAGGCCCTTTCGCGTCAAATCCTGAACTGTTCGCCCAAGTAAACCTGCCGAACCTGCTTATCTTGCACCACTTCTTCCGGCGTGCCGCTCATGAGAACGGTGCCATCGTGCAAAATATAGGCCCGATCAACAATCTCTAATGTCTCTCTTACATTATGATCGGTTATCAAAACACCAATGCCGCGATCTTTTAAATGAGAAACCAAGTCGCGGATCTCGTTGACGGCTATTGGGTCGACCCCGGCAAAGGGTTCATCAAACAGCACATATTTTGGCTGGCTTGCGAGGCAACGCGCAATTTCTACCCGCCGCCGCTCACCACCTGAAAGCGCAAGTGCCGAGGCGCGGCGCAGATGAGTGATCGAAAATTCAGCTAAAAGCTCATCCAGCATTTTTTGCTGCTGGCGACGCCCCGTAATATTCAGCTCCAGAATCGAGCGGATATTATCTTCCACCGACATGCCCCTGAAAATCGAGGCTTCTTGGGGCAAATAGCCAATGCCCATTTTAGCGCGACGATACATCGGCAAAATGGTGATGTCCGCACCATCAATCATTACTGTGCCTGCATCAGGGTTCACCAAGCCAGCAATGGAGTAAAAACAGGTGGTTTTACCTGCGCCGTTTGGCCCAAGCAGCGCCACCACCTCGCCGCGATGCAGCTCCAGCGAAACATCCCGCAAAACCGGCCGCTTTTTGTAGCTTTTGCCAATATTGCGGATCAGCAATCCGCCTTGGCCAGCGGTGACTTCAAGTGCTGGCATCAGTTGCTGCCTGTCTGAAATATCGTTTGCACGCGGCCTTCCATTTGGGCAGTGCCTGCGTTGAGGTCTATCCTAAGCTTTTGGCCGGAAAGCGCATTTTGCTCTTGGGTCAGAATTACATTGCCCTCCATAAGCACGTTACCGGCCACCAGTTCATAGGTGGCCGTGTCGGCCTGGGCAGCGTCTTCCCCGCTCACAAACACCACATTCCCCGTGGCTTTCAGGGCTCGCACCGCGCCCGCGCCACTTTCTGTGTCATACACCACTTCCACCTGATCTGCCGAGAGCTTCAGCTCACCCATGCCAGCCACTACATTGCCGATAAAAACCGCCGTTTGCGTGGCTTGGTCAATCGAGAGCGTATCGGCTGCAATTTCCACTTGCTCCGCTTCACCCGCGCTTAACGAGCCAAAGGGCAGTGTCGCCCCTTGGGCAAAAGCCGCCACGGCAAACAGGGTCATTAGCGCGGAAAGCAGCCATGTTTTCATATCAATTACTCTCGTTTTGCAGGTCATAACGCATCCTAACGTTATTTTCGAACCAAAGCACCCGGTTTTCACCATCATTTGATTCTATTCGGAAATTCTCCGCCGAAACCTGCCCAAGCGGGCCCTCAGCCACTATGCCTGAGCCTTGCAGCTCCCCCGAGCCCATCAACAGGTGCAACGTGTCTACCACGGCCACGTTGCCATCAGATGTTTCCAGCTGGCCACCGTTTTCAAACCACACGGTTTGCGCCGATACGTCCATGAGGGCCGAGCCGGAGGTGACTTTTGCCCAAGTGCCTGTGCTAAACTGAAATTCCACATCAAGATTTGTAATCACAAAAAGGGAATCATCAGTATCCATGGGTCGGATTGTATCTGCCAACAGGTGAAACGGCTCCCCTTTTTTGGTGATTCCGTTAACCTGTGGGTTTTTGATGAAACTCCCGCTTTCCAGCGTCTCGATATCGGCGCGGGAAAAGGTGAAGCCAGCCTCAAAGCTATCTTCGCTATTAAACAAAAACACCGTGCCCAGTACTGTGAGCGCAATCAGCGGCAGCAGGATTTTGAGCCATGAGACCATGCGGGAATATGAGGTATGGCTAAGGGCCATCAGTGGGCAAAAATATCGGTTTCCGGCCAGCCAGCGAGGTCCAGCGCGGCGCGGTGGGGGAGGAAATCAAAACAAGCCTGCGCCATCTCAACGCGGCCCTCGCGGGCGAGGTTGGTGTTTAGAATATCCATAAGCTTATGGAGGTAAAGCACATCTGAAGCTGCATAGGAAAGCTGCGCTTCCGTCAACTCTGGCGCACCCCAATCACTGCTTTGCTGATATTTGGAAATATCAACCTTAAGCAGCTCTTGCAAAAGGTTTTTAAGGCCGTGGCGGTCTGTATAGGTGCGCACAAGTTTAGAGGCGATTTTGGTGCAGTAGACCGGCGATGTAACGGCGCCAAAACGGTGCAGCATGACCGCGATATCAAAACGGCCAAAGTGGAAAATCTTGAGCTTTGAAGGGTCCGTCAGCAGCCTCACAAGGTTCGGCGCTTCGGTCTGCTCTTGGCTGATTTGCACCATATGCGCATCGCCATCCCCCGCTGAAAGCTGCACAAGGCAGAGCCGATCCCGGTGCGGATGCAGCCCCATGGTCTCACTATCAATGGCGATCACATCGCCAAGGTCAAGATCATCAGGAAGGTCGCCTTTGTGGAGATAGTTGGTCATGGAATGCCTGCTTTGAAATGGGTTTGGGCGAGTGTAGCGCATTGGCGGTTAACACAAAACCACGAATTGCGCGGCGGGCGGGGTTTTGCTGTTTGGCGGAAGGGTTACGCATAGTTAAGCGGGACCAATGTTTCTATCAAGAAGGGAGCTGTGGCTTTCGAAAAGAATGAAACTCCAGCACCACAATTCGAAGCACCATTGCGGGAATCCATAACACACCAGTTTCCCAGCCAGTCTCTGAAAAGTAGAAAATGGCGCCGATGGGATCTTCGAATATTGCACTGAGTATCTGTTTAAACGAAGTGGATGCCATATGAGCAATGAGTGAACCTAGCGCTCCAACAATTGTCATTGTGCAGAAGGTGGCGCCTATGGTTAGGGGAAGTCTCAAAAGAAAAGCTATCCGACTGCGCCAATACAATCCAGTGATCCACCAACCTAGCGCGGCGCAAACGATTACAATCCAGAGAAAATTATTTGTCCAAACATCCATTAAGGCATTCCCCTCAGTTTCCCCTGTGCAGCGATTGATTAGCGTTTGTTTGAGAGCTTAACATAACTCGCGTAACTGCCGTGCATATAAATGTCACAAAACGGCTGTATTCGTCGCGATCGCCCACAAAAAAAGCCCCCGTCTTCCGGCAGGGGCTTCTTAATTTCAGCAATCCGGCTTTAGCCCTCTTGCTTAATCTCTTCACCAGTTTCCTGATCAACCACTTTCATGGAAAGGCGCACCTTGCCGCGGTCGTCGAAGCCCATGAGCTTAACCTTAACCTCTTGGCCCTCGGTCAGGATGTCTTTCGGGTGGTTTACCCGCTCGTTGGCCAGCTGGCTCACGTGCACAAGGCCATCCCGCTTGCCAAAGAAGTTCACAAAGGCACCGAAGTCCATCAGTTTCACAACTTTACCGGTGTAGATCTTGCCAGCTTCCGGCACGGCCACGATCTCGTTGATCATCGCCATAGCTTTCTCGATGCTTTCGCCGTTTGGCGAAGCGATCTTGATGATGCCGTCGTCGTTGATATCAACCTTAGCGCCGGAAACCTCAACGATTTCGCGGATAACTTTACCGCCTGAGCCGATCACCTCACGGATTTTATCCGCTGGCACCTGCATGGTTTCAATGCGTGGGGCGTGAACAGAGAAGTCCGATGCGCCAGTCAGCGCTTTGGACATTTCACCAAGGATGTGCATCCGGCCGTCTTTGGCTTGAGCCAAGGCAGCTTTCATGATGTCAGCAGTAATGCCGGCCACTTTGATGTCCATCTGCATGGTGGTGATACCGTTTTCAGTGCCGGCAACCTTAAAGTCCATATCGCCGAGGTGGTCTTCGTCACCCAAGATGTCGGTCAAAACCGCATATTCGCCATCGTCTTGCAGGATAAGGCCCATGGCCACACCAGCAACAGCGTTTTTCAGCGGCACACCAGCGTCCATCATTGAAAGCGAACCGCCACAAACGGAAGCCATTGAGGACGATCCGTTTGACTCAGTGATTTCAGACACCAAACGAACGGTATATGGGAAATCAGTCGCAGGCGGCAGAACCGCCTGAAGCGCGCGCCATGCAAGCTTGCCGTGGCCAATTTCGCGGCGGCCCGGGCCAAACATCCGGCCAGCTTCACCAACCGAGTAAGGCGGGAAGTTATAGTGCAGCATGAAGTTGGAGCGGCTGGAGCCGTGCAGGGCGTCAATGATTTGCTCATCATCGCCGGTGCCAAGCGTGGTCACAACCAAGCCCTGCGTTTCACCACGTGTAAACAGTGACGAACCATGGGTGCGCGGCAGGAAGCCAACTTCGGAAACAATCGGGCGCACGGTGGAGAGGTCACGACCATCAATCCGCTTGCCGGTTTTGATGATATCGCCGCGCACAACCTCGGATTCAAGCTTTTTGAAGGCGCTATCGAGGTTGCTATCCTCAAGGTCTTCCTCGGTGAGGGCTTCCTTGATGCTGTCGCGGGCAGCCTTAATGGCCGCGGTGCGCTCTTGCTTGTCGGTGTTGCCAAACGCAGCGCGCATTGTGTCTTCACCAGCGGCTTTCACCTTGGCATAAAGCTCTGAATAATCAGGGGCTTGGAAGTTAAACGGCTCTTTAGCCGCCTCGCCGGCCATGTCCACAATCATGTCGATCACAGGCTGCATTTGGGCGTGACCAAATTCAACAGCACCGAGCACCTCAGCTTCGGAAAGCTCATATACTTCGGATTCAACCATCATAACGGCGTCTTTAGTACCAGCAACCACCAAATCGAGCCGCTGCTCGGGGTTGTTGCGCAGGTGGTCCATATCTTCAACCGACGGGTTGAGCACGTAAGAACCATCGGTAAAACCAACGCGGGCACAGCCAATTGGACCGCGGAACGGCGCGCCGGAAAGCGTGAGCGCCGCAGAGGCCGCGATCATAGCAACCACATCAGGGTCATTTTCCAGATCATGCGAAAGCACGGTGCAAATCACTTGGGTTTCGTGCTTAAAGCCGGGCACAAACAATGGGCGGATCGGACGGTCGATCAAGCGGCTTGTCAGGGTTTCTTTTTCAGAAGGACGGGCTTCGCGCTTGAAGAAACCACCGGGGATTTTACCCGCAGCGTAATATTTTTCTTGGTAGTGCACAGTCAGTGGGAAGAAATCAAAGCCAGCTTTTGGCTTCTTTTCAAACACAACGGCGGCCATAACACTGGTTTCGCCGTACGTGGCGATAACGGCAGCATCGGCTTGGCGCGCAACTTTTCCGGTTTCGAGCGTTAGGGTATCATGCCCCCACTCGATTGATCTTTTTACTTCATTAAACATGGTTTTCCTTTATCTACGGGCCTTGCCCCCTGGCAATCCCGCTGGCCTCCGTTTCGTTTACATCCCGTTACCGCGCCTAAGGCCAAGGCAGCGGCGGACAACATCTGGCGGTCAAATCGGGCCCCACCCCAGCCCTTACATGCAAAAACGCGCCCAGATGGGCGCGTTTGAGCGAATTTCTAGCGGCGAATGCCGAGGCGCTTGATCAAATCCTGATAGCGTGGTTCGTCTTTGCCTTTTACGTAATCAAGCAATTTGCGGCGCAGGGCCACCATTTTCAGCAACCCACGGCGAGAATGGTTATCTTTTTTGTGGGATTTGAAATGCTCGGTCAAAGTGGCGATACGGCTAGACAGGATTGCGATTTGCACGTCCGGGGAGCCGGTGTCACCCTCTTTGGTGGCATATTCTTTAATTAGCTTAGCTTTAAGCTCTGGAGTAATCGACATCGGATATCCTTTATTTTTAAGGTTTATAAGCCCTTTTGCGCGTGGCCGCTGCCAAGATGTCGTCTAGCAAGGTCAAACACAAAAAGAGCCGCCAAAGAGAATCCCTTAAGCGACAGGCAGGATATAGGCGGTTTGTGCCGAAATTGAAAGCAAAACTTCCAATTCCAAATTGTCAAAATATCCTGGGGTGAATTGAGCGTAGCGAAAGAGGGGCAAAGCCCCTTAAAACCGTCCGGGGCTGAGCGCCTCCACAACGTCATCCCCCAATTCCGGCACCCGCCCCAATATCAAATCTGCCACCAACCCACTCGCCGCAGGCGCTGTCTGAAAGCCATAGCCCCCTTGCCCCGCCAGCCAATAAAAGCTGGGGTCGGCCACATCAGCGCCAACTACAAGGGAGCGATCAGGCGCAAAGGTGCGCAAGCCTGCCCATGAGCTTTGCAAGCGGGTAACAGGCTCGGTGACCATCTCGCTATAGCGCTCCAAGCCCTCGGCTAGCACCATATCATCGGCCCACGCGTCATGCGGGTTCATCCGGTGCTCGTCAAAAGGCGAGACAATCCAGCCTCCAGCATCAGGCTTGCCATACCAGCGCTCATTGACGGCATCCATAAATGGCCAAGTCGAAACATCATGTCCACCGGGGGCGGGAATGCGCGCCATTGAGCGCCGGAAGGGCTGAAAGCCTAAGGGCGCGATGCCTGCCATGCGGGCAATTTCGTCAACCCATGCGCCGGAGGCATTAATCAGAATGTCAGCGTTATGGTCGGTTTGGCCTGCCAATACTTCCCAGCCTTTTGAAGTTTTGGATATGCCAGACACTTTGCTGCCGGTTACAATTTCAGCCCCGTTACGCCGCGCGGTTTTGGTGTAATATTGCAACAGCCTATCTGCATCCAGATCATAAACATTGTCGCGAAACGCCGCAAAAGCGGTATTAACAGGGTGCAAAATAGGCACCAGGCCCCGCGCCTCCGCCATGCTAACCTCGTGCATTTCAAAGGGCCGCATTTCGTCCAGAAAATCCTGTCGCTCATGCGGCCGCGCCAGCAATAGCATCCCGCGTTTTGTTAAAACACCGCCGTCAATGTGGTCTAGCTCCGGTTTTGAAGCATGGTTTAGCTTCCGCACCACACCGTTACCATATTCAGATAAATAGATTGCCGCCGAGCGCCCGGATGCATGGAAACCCAAATGGGGTTCCGCTTCCAACAGGGTGACCTTCGCTTCACTAGAAAGAGCGGCAGCGGCTGAAAGCCCGGCAATCCCGCCGCCAATGATAAGAATGCCTGTCATGCTTCGGAGCCTAACCGGAAAGCCTCCCTTGTAAAAGCCGTTTTTGGTGTGCCCTATGATAACTACTATCCTAGGATAGTAGTTATCAAGGAATGCAGTAACATAAACTGAATACAGTGTATTAATACGGTTTATTTCAAAAAACTGCTTCATTCAGCATTGATTAACACCAAAAATGCTTCCCCAAAGCGCTCAGCCTTCTTTTCTCCAACACCAGAGATACGCGCCAAAGCTTCAAGGCTCGCGGGCCTTTGGGCGGCGACCTTGGCCAAGGCGGTATTGGCGCAAAAAAGATAGGTATCTGTGCCGCTTTCCCCTCGCACCAGCTCTAGCTGCGCAGCTTGTAGCTGGTCAAAAAGTGGGCCAGCCTCGCGCCCTGCTAGCTTGCGCCGTGCAGGGTGGATTTCAGGTGGTTTGGATTGCGTAATCACTTCCAGAAACAGCGCCCCGTAGCGCTCGAGTTTTTTCTGGCCCACACCGGAAATATGGGAAAATTCATCAAGATCTTTTGGCTGCTGCCGTGCCATTTCTGAGAGCGCTTTATCGGCGAAAACCACATAGGGCGGCACCTTGGCCTCGGTTGATATTTTGGTGCGTAGCGCCCGCAAAGCCGAGAATAGCGCCTCGTCTTCTTCAGACACAATGGCCGCTGGCCTGTGCACTGGCCCCGCTGCCGCCGCCTTTGTAATCGTATCCTGCCGCAAATCAATGCTTTCTTCCCCGCGCAAAATCGCCCGTGCGCTTTCCATCATGCGCAGAGCTCCATAGCGTTCCATATCTGGCCTAACCAAATCTCGCCCTGTCATCTGCCGGAATATCGCTTGCCATTCTGCCTTAGAATACTCTGTGCCAATGCCAAAGGTTTGCAAATTGTGGTGGCCCCGCTGGGTTACCTTCGCCGTGTTTTTGCCAAGCAAAATATCAATCAAATGGTTAGCCCCAAAGCGCTCCTCGGTGCGCAGCATGGCCGAAAGTGCCTTGCGCACAGCCGTGGTGCCATCAAAAGTTTCTGGCGGTGCCTCGCACAGGTCACAATTCCCGCAGGGTTCGGCCATGGTCTCACCAAAATAGGCCAGCAGCTTTTGGCGGCGGCATTTTAAAGCCTCGGCAAGGCCAAGCAATGAATTCAGCCGCCCATGGTCGGCCTCTTTGCGCTCCTTCGGGGCCATGCCTTCGTCAATCTGCGCGCGGCGCAACCGAATATCATCCGCCCCGTAGAATGTCAGCGTATCCGCAGGTGCGCCATCACGCCCCGCACGGCCCACCTCTTGGTAATAAGCTTCCACCGATTTTGGCAGGTCAGCATGGACCACAAAGCGGATATCGGGTTTATCAACCCCCATGCCAAAGGCCACGGTGGCACACATTACCAGCCCGTCTGCGCTTTTAAAGCGAGCCTCGGCGGCGCGGCGGTCATCAGGCAGCATGCCGGCGTGATAATACTGAGATTGATGGCCCGCTTTTGCCAGCGCCATCGCCAACTGCTCGGTTTTATTGCGGGACGAGCAATAAATAATCCCCGGCTGGCCTTTGCGCGCCGCCACAAAGGCCAACACCTGATCGCGCGGTTTATTTTTGGGCTCAAAAGCAAGGCGAAGATTCGGGCGGTCAAAACCACCGATAAATACATTTGGCGGGGTCTCAAACAGCTTTGAAATAATCTCTGTCTGCGTGTCTTCATCGGCGGTGGCTGTAAGGGCAATGGTTTGCACCCCGCCGAGCTGTTGCCGCAAAGCACCGATTTTCAGGTAATCCGGCCTGAAATCATGCCCCCATTGGGAAACACAATGCGCCTCGTCGACCGCTAAAAGCTGCACGTTAAGCCGCTGCAATAGGCTCAAACTACCCACATTCGCCAGCCGCTCCGGGGCCATGTAAAGTAGCTTAAGCGTGCCTGCATCAACGTGCTGAAAAACCTCTTCGGTTTCTTCTTCGGTGTTGAGCGAGGTCAGCGCCCCCGCCGCTACGCCTGCTTGTTGCAGGCTTGCCACTTGGTCACGCATCAGCGCAATCAGTGGAGATATCACCACCGTTACCCCCTCACGCATTAGTGCAGGCAGTTGAAAGCAAAGGGATTTACCAGCGCCTGTGGGCAATATGGCCAGCACATCATCGCCAGCCTCCACCGCCTCCACAATCTCCTGCTGCCCGGGCCGAAAGCCCGAGAAGCCAAAAATATTGTCAAGAATTTGGACGGTGTTGCTCACAGCTTAGCTGTCATCGTCTTCCTTGGCGACATCGGCTATTTCTTCGAGGCTTGAAGTATCCTCGTCATCATCATCATCCAACAAGTCGTCGCCAGTTGCGGCCACTTCATCGTCGTCATCATCAAGCACCACGTCGGCTTCATCCACTACGTCCGTTTTGACCTTGGATTCTTTAGCGGCAGCTACACGGCTTTTGCCGCTATCCATAAGGCTATCGGCCGTAAACTCGGCACCGCATGACGGACAGGTCATCGGGTCATTTTGCAGGTCATAAAAACGCACGGCGCATTTGGGGCAAGCGCGCTTTACACCCCATTCTTCTTTGGGCATGAGATTCCCTCGGTCATAAATTGCAATTCAACCGCCAACTGACACACCCATGGGGTGTTGTCAAAGGTATTTGCGGCACTTTGCCCATGCTGCACCTGCGAAATACGCTTGATGCAATGCAAAATCGGAGTTAGCGTAAGGCAAAAGGGGGCAAAATGCTTTATCACGCCTATGAAATGACCCACGCGGCATTGGCACCTATGCGCCAGCTGGCCCGCTTCAACCGCGAAGCGCTGAGCAGCGCCGCGAATCCATTTTCCCAGAGCTATGGTGCGCGGGTTGGCGCGGCCGGAATGGACATGTTTATCAAAGCTACAAAGCGCTATGATAAGCCGGAATTTGGCCTAGTAAGCACTGAGGTTGATGGGGCTCAGGTTGCGGTGGTCGAGGAGGTGGCGCTCAGTCTCCCTTTTTGCAACCTCCTTCATTTCAAGCGCGAAACCAGTGCAAAATCGCAAAAACTGCTCATCATAGCCCCGCTTTCCGGCCATTACGCCACGCTTTTGCGCGGCACGGTCAAAGAAATGCTGCCAGACCATGATGTTTATATCACCGATTGGACCGATGGTCGCGATGTGCCTCTAAGTGCCGGAGATTTTGATCTTGATGATTATACCGACTATTTAATTAGGTTTTGCGAGGTTTTGGGTGAAGGCGGCGAGCGCCCTGCCGTTTTGGCCGTGTGCCAGCCCGGTGTGCCAATGCTGGTGGCGGCGGCTTTGATGGCTGAACGTGGGGTAAAATACCGCCCCAGCTCTATGACCCTGATGGGTTCGCCAATAGATACGGCGCAAAATCCACAAAAGCCTAATGAATTAGCTACAACCAAGCCGCTCAGCTGGTTTGAACAAAATGTGATCACAAAAGTGCCGTGGCCCAATATGGGCTTCATGCGCCGCGTTTACCCCGGCTTTTTACAGCTCTCCGGCTTTATGTCGATGAATCTTGATCGCCACGTAAGCGCTCACAAAGATCACTTCCGGAATTTGATTAAAGGCGATGGAGACAGCACCGAATCCCACCGTAATTTCTATGACGAATATATGGCAGTTATGGATCTCTCGGCGAGCTATTACCTGCAAACCATCGAGCGGGTTTTTCAAAAACGCCTGCTGGCTGAAGGGGCTTATTATTATCGTAATTCCCTTGTGGACCCCTCCAAAATTACAGATATCGCGCTGATGACGGTTGAGGGAGAAAAAGATGATATTACCGGCCTTGGCCAAACCGAAGCCGCGCATAAGCTTTTGAAAACACAAAATAAAATGCGCCAGCACTATGTGCAAGAAGGCGTTGGGCATTACGGTGTTTTCAATGGGTCTCGCTGGCGGGGTATGATCGCCCCTAAGGTTAAGGCATTTATTGCCAAGCATAGAGCGGATGGCTGAAACTCTCACCATTGGCACCCCACCGATCACGGTTGAACTGCGCCGAAATGCCCACGCTAAACGGATGACCCTGCGGGTGAGCGCGGTTGATGGTGTGCCGCGCCTGAGCCTGCCCAAGCGCGGCAGCCTAAAGGCGGCAAAGCAGTTTTTGTGTGAGCAAGAGGCGTGGCTTCATGGCCATATTGCCAAAACACCAGAGCGGGTTCTTATCTCCGAAGGGCTTACGATTTCGCTTTATGGTGAGCCATTTTTACTGAAAACCCACAGAAAACCGAGGGTCACCTTAGCACCCGACACTCTGTTTTTGCCTGAATCCCGCCCCGCAGGTTGTACCTTGGAGGGCTTCATCAAAACACGCGCTAAAAGTGTGATCACAAATATTGCTGAAGCTGATTCAACGACCCTTGGCAAGCCCTTTTCCAAGATCAGCCTGCGCGATCCGCGCTCGCGCTGGGGGTCCTGCAATTCGGAGGGTAACCTAATGTTTTCATGGCGCTTAATGCTGGCCCCACCCGAAGTGCTTCGTTATGTAGTGGCCCATGAAGTAGCGCATTTGCGCGAGATGAACCATTCAAGCGCCTTCTGGGCGGAGGTGGCAAGCTTAATGCCGAATTATGAGGCAGCGCGCCAATGGCTCAAGCAAAACGGCGGCCAGCTCCACCGTTACGATTTCAAAAGCACTTGACCACAGCGAAAAACGTGATCACAAATAGACATGGGTGATAAAACCAAAATGTCTGAGCTCCCCCCCGCGCATGAGCAGGTCTATCGTCGCCTGCGCGGCGAGATCATGAATGGCACCATGAAGCCTGGCACCGCACTGACCCTCCGGGGCGTTGCCAAAGATTTTGGCTTTTCAATTACCCCCGTGCGTGAAGCTGTGCGCCGCCTTTGTGCCGAGGGTGCGCTTAGCCTTTCCCCTTCTGGCCGCGTCAGCACACCTGAGCTTAACAATGATCGCATAGAAGAGCTCGCCGCCCTTCGCGCCCTTCTGGAGCCAGAACTCGCCAGCCGCGCCCTGCCGCGCGCCCACACCGTGCTGATTGACCGGATGGAGGCCCTAAACGATACCATCGATAAAGCTATCATTCAGAAAGATGCCGCCGCATATGTGCGCCTCAATCTCGAATTCCACCGCAGCTTATATTTGCGCGCCCAAGCTCCGGCAATGCTGGCGATGGTTGAGACGGTTTGGTTGCAATCCGGCCCCACAATGCGGCAGCTTTACAGTAAAAGGCAGCGGCAATCCGCCTCGATCAACCACCGCAAAATTCTTGCATCTCTAAGGGCAGGTGATGAGGCCAGTCTGCGGTTGGCCGTACGGCAAGACGTGCTAAACGGATTGCGAATGCTGGCGGAATAGACCGATCGTGCTTGCACGATCCGCCGTAACGAGGTGGCCCTTTAGGGTCGCCGAGGCGCGGCGCACCCGGCGCTATTCCCCGCGCACGAGCTTGGCAAAACGATCATAAATCGGTTCAGCGGCAGCAATAACCTCGCCAGATTCCAAAGGGTTATCTCCTGTGGTCACGCCGTCAATCAGCCCGCCTGCTTCCTTCACCAGCAAAAGCCCCGCCGCCATATCCCATGGTTTTAGGCCCCGCTCCCAAAAGCCATCATAACGGCCAGCTGCCACATAGGCAAGATCCAGCGCGGCCGAGCCCCAGCGGCGCACGCCTGCACAAACGGGCAAAATGCGGCCAAGGTCAGCAATGGTTTGGGGCAAGTCTGCACGGCCACCAAAAGGCAGGCCCGTGGCAAAAATTGTCTCGATCATATTGGTCCGGCCAGAAACCCGTAAGCGACGGTCGTTAATCCACGCACCCGCGCCTTTTTCCGATGCAAAAAGCTCGTCTTTAATCGGGTCATAGACCACAGCAGCAACAATCTCGCCTTTGAACTCCAGCGCAATAGAAATTGCCCAATGGGGCAAGCCGTGCAAAAAATTCGTGGTGCCATCCAGCGGGTCCACAATCCAGCGTCGGGTCGGGTCATTGCCAATGATCTCGGGGAACTCCTCCCCCAAAAAACCGTAATTTGGCCGCGTTTCCATCAGAATTTCACGAATTGTCTCTTCAGCCATTTTATCGGCGCGAGACACAAAATCCCCCGGCCCTTTGGCGGAAACCTGAAGGTTTTCAACCTCGTTAAAATCACGAATCAGTTTGCGCGAGGCCACGCGGGCGGCCTTAATCATCAGGTTCAAATTGGCGGAGGCTTGGGACATCGGATTCACCTAATTAGCGTTGTAAGCGAATCCTATAGGGGGTTTTGCAGCAAAGGCCAAGGGGGCGATTGATTGCAGGCGGCCGCGCGGCTAGGGTTGGCCAATGGGGCGAATTTGGCAGATATTGGCAATTTTTTGGTTGGCGAGCAGCGCAGTGGCGCAAGAGCGCGTGGCACAAATAGGTGTGCTGGCCTACCGAGGAGCCGAGCGCACAACCGACGCATGGCAGCCTTTGGCGGATTATCTTTCGGCGGAGGTGACAAACTGGCGCTTTGAAATTGTGCCTGTAACACTGGTTTCGGCCCCCGAGGCGCTCAAATCTGGCCGGCTGGAGTTTTTGGTTACCAATCCGGGGCATTATGTTTCTCTTGCGCCTGAATTTGGCCTTAGCCCCTTGGCAACACGGGAGAAACCTGGCGGGCTTATGCATTTTGGCGTGGCGATTATTGCGCGTAGTGGGCAAGAGATTGCAATGTTAGGAGATTTACGGGGTAAAACCGTAGCCGCTGTGAGCCCGGAGGCTTTTGGTGGGTTTCAACTGGGCTGGCAGGCCTTTATGGCGCAAGGGATAGACCCTTTCACGGATATGGAAGCGATTAAATTCATGGGTTTTCCTCATGATAAAATTATCGAAGCTGTGCGCGGAGGCAATGTGGATGCGGGGATTATTCGTGGAGGATTGTTGGAGGCTTTGGCCGCTGAAGGTCGGTTTTCGCTGGAAGAATTTGTGGTGCTGCGCAGTAACAGCCAGATGGATTTCCCTTACCAAGTGAGCGGAGAACTGATGCCGGAGTGGCCGTTTACCGTTGTGCCGGGGGTTGATAAAGCCTTGCGCGAATCGGTGGCGCGGTCTCTTTTGCGCACGCAAAGCGGCGATAGCAGGTTGCAAGATGTTTGGAGCGCGCCGCTTTCTTATGAACGGGTGCGGCTTTTGATTGCCGCTTTTGAAGCGCGCGAAGTAAAGGCCATGATATGGCCCTATTACATGGCTGGCGGCACCATTCTTCTTTTCATCGGGTTTCTCATGCTACGAAAACCGGAGCCTGAATTTGTGGAGGTGCCGGAAAAGTCTGACCCGGAGTCTGTGGCAACCATGGCACTTTTTGACCGCCTCACTAAGCGTGAGCGCGAAGTTTTGGCGCTCATTTGCGCGGGGAAGGCCTCTAAAGAAATTGCGGAGAAGCTCGGGGTGAGCTTGAAAACCATCGAATATCATCGCGCGAATCTTGTACAAAAAACCAAGGCGGGGACCTCGGCGCATCTTGTTCAGCTTGCCACCCGATATGGATACGACCTAGGGAAAACCCTAGGGGAATAATCCAATAAACACGGGTATGTCCGAGGTTTTACCTGCGACAAACTGTGCCACTCTGTGGGCGAGGGCCGGGCTATACCAGCTCCAAAACCAATGGGAGAGAAATATGTTAAAAAGACGCGTAGTCGCCGTGGCGATGATAATTGGCGTGGCTCTGCCCGCTTTTGCCGAGGGGCAAAACCACCGCGTGGCCTTTCACGTAGACCAGAATGACCCAAAGCTGATGAACCTGACGCTGAACAATGTGCAAAATGTAAGTAAATATTATGAAAGCATTGGCGATACCGTGGAAATTGAAGTTGTGGCTTATGGCCCGGGCCTACACATGTTTCGCGAAGACACGTCGCCGGTCGCTGACCGAATTGCCACGATCTCGCTTGAGCTTGACAGCGTGACCTTTGCGGCCTGCGGGAATACGCACCGGAAAATGGAAGCGCAATCAGGCAATACCGTTGAACTTTTGGCGGAGGCTGAAATGGTGCCATCGGGCGTTGTGCAGTTGATAATGCTTCAGGAGCAGGGCTGGGCTTACGTGCGGCCTTAACCCTTGGCCGGGGGCGTTTTAGGCGCGCTCGGCATATTCCATGGTATCGGTATGAACCACGATTTTTTCGTCTTGGCCAACAAATGGCGGAATCATCACGCGCACGCCGTTATCTAGCACCGCTGGCTTAAAGCTATTGGCGGCGGTTTGGCCTTTAACCGCTGGCTCAGTTTCCACCACGGTGCAGGTTACCTTTTGCGGCAGCTGCGCGCTCAGCGCCTCGTCCTCATGAAATTCGATCTGGATGGTCATACCGTCTTGCAAAAACGGACGGCGCTCACCGAGGATATCAGCCGGCAGTTCGATCTGCTCATAGGTTTCAGTGTCCATAAACACCAGCATGCCGTCATTTTCATAAAGAAATTGCTGGGCTTTTTGGTCCAATCGCACCTTTTCCACTTTGTCATTTGAGCGGAAACGCTCGTTAAGCTTGGAGCCGGTGCGCAGGTTTTTCATTTCTACCTGCGCAAAGGCGCCGCCTTTGCCGGGCTTTACGTGGCCCACTTTAACAGCAACCCAGAGGCCATTATCATGCTCCAGAATATTACCGGGCTTAATCTCATTTCCGTTGATTTTTGGCATGATGGCTCTCAAATTGCTGCTAATTCCAGCCTTCTATAGCCAATCAAACCAAAGCACACAACTAACGTTTCTTTTTAGCTAGTTTTTTAAGCTGCTCCATAGCCGCACGGGCCGCTGCTTTTTCCCATTTGGGAATTTCCTTCTCCAGCGCGATTTTCAGCGAGTCAGCTTGTTTGGCCACGGCTGCCGGTGCAGCCCCTTTGGCGAGCATACCTGCAAAAAGCTTTTCAAACTTTTGTAGCCGCTTGATGGTTTGCACAAGAAACTTTTTGTAAAAGTCCTTGGCTGTGGTTTCCAGAGCCTTAAGGGTTTTTGAGTCTTCAATCAGAGGTGCTTGTGCTTTATCGGCGTCTAAAACCACAAAGAACCCGGATTCAGGGGGTTTTACATTGGTAAATTCCCGAGCGTTCAGGGATAATTTTTTAACAGATAGAATTTTTATCTTGGCCATAGCCGAACCTTTTAAGGCGATGAATCGTGAGCAAACCTAATTATTAACTATTTGGTCAGAGTTTATGTGTCGCTAATGTTACAATTTGGAGAATTAGGCTTGATTGAACGAATTTTTCGCGCTCTAGTCAGCGCGAAATGAGGGCGTATGCGATATTCAGCATTGGAAGTGATCAAGCAAGGGCTAACCGGCAATAAAAGCTGGCGGCCTGTTTGGCGCACGCCTGCGCCCAAGCCAAGCTATGATGTCGTGATTATTGGCGGCGGTGGGCATGGGCTGGCCACGGCTTATTACCTCGCAAAAAACCACGGTATGCGCAATATTGCGGTGCTGGAAAAGGGCTATATCGGCGGCGGCAATGTGGGGCGAAACACCACCATTGTGCGGGCAGATTATGGCCAGAAGGGCAATTCGGCGTTTTATTCGCATTCCTTGAAGCTTTGGAACGGCCTTTCGGCTGAGCTGAACTACAATGTTATGTTTTCCCCGCGCGGCCTGCTGGAGCTGTGTCATTCGGATGGCCAGATGGAGGCATATAATCGCCGTGCCAACACGATTCTGGCACGCGGAGATAAGGCCGAGATGCTGGACCGCAACGGCGTGACGGATTTTGCGCCCTATATTGGCATGAATAATGAGCGCTTCCCGATTAAAGGTGCGCTTTTGCAGCGCAGTGCGGGCACGGCGCGGCATGATGCGGTGGCGTGGGGCTATGCACGGGGAGCAGATGCCCTTGGCGTCGATATTTTGCAAAATTGTGAGGTGACGGGCTTTGATATTAGGGGCGGCGTTGTGCACGGGGTAGAGACCACTCGCGGGGTCATCAAGGCCGCCAAGGTGGGGATTTGCGTCGCGGGGCGCTCAACTCAAGTGGCCAGTATGGCCGGAATGCGGCTGCCGATTGAAAGCCACGTGTTGCAGGCGTTTGTGACTGAGGGACTGAAGCCGTTTATCAATACCGTGATCAATTTTGGCGTTGGGCATTTTTACATTAGCCAGTCTGACAAGGGCGGGCTGGTGTTTGGTGGTGATCTTGATGGTTATAATTCTTACGCCCAGCGGGGGAGTCTTGGGCAGGTGGAGCACGTGGCCGAGGCGGCCATGAGTATGATCCCCGCCATGGGAAAA
This sequence comes from Paracoccaceae bacterium, assembly GCA_016744015.1. Taxonomy (GTDB): domain Bacteria; phylum Pseudomonadota; class Alphaproteobacteria; order Rhodobacterales; family Rhodobacteraceae; genus UBA3077. The sequence continues at coordinate 172,318 of JADGFD010000006.1, forward strand.
TCTCGCATGCTTAGAAGCTGGGGCGGGATCATGGATATGAGCATGGATGGTTCACCAATCATTGATTCAACCCATATCAAGGGTCTCTATTTTAATGGCGGCTGGTGCTACGGCGGGTTTAAGGCCATTCCGGCCTCGGGCAGTGCCTATGCGCAGTTGCTGGCTACGGGCGCGGTGCCCGACTATGCCAGCGCTTATAAACTGAACCGCTTTGAAACAGGGCATTTGATTAACGAAGAAGGCACGGGCGCGGTGCCGGGGTTGCATTGATATGCGGTTAACTTGCCCCCATTGCGGCCCACGGGATAGTCGTGAATTCAAGTATTTTGGAGACGCCAAAACGGCGCGCGGCGATGATTTTGCCAGCACGTATTTGCGGGATAACCCCGCTGGCGAGCACGCGGAGATCTGGCAGCATATTTCGGGCTGTCGTGCTTGGCTGGAAGTTGTGCGTAACGTAACCACGCATAAAGTGATATCGGTAAAGGAGGCGGGGCAATGAGCAGGCTTCCTAAGGGTGGCATAATAGACCGCACGCGCTCACTGCCGTTCACGTTTGATGGCAAAGGCTACTGCGCCCACCCCGGAGATACCGTGGCCTCTGCCTTGCTGGCGAATGGCGTGCAGCTTATGGGGCGCAGCTTTAAATACCACCGCCCGAGGGGCGTGCTTACGGCCGGGTCAGAGGAGCCAAATGCGCTGATCGAAGTGAGCAGCGGGGCGGACCGCACGCCCAATACCCGCGCTACGGTGCAAGAGGTTTTTGCAGGGCTGCAAACCCAGAGCCAAAACCGCTGGCCCACGCTTGGCTTTGATATCAAAGAGGCGCTAGACCTCGCACATCCGTTTCTTGGGGCAGGGTTTTACTACAAAACTTTCATGTGGCCACGCGCGGCGTGGCACCACCTGTGGGAGCCGATCATTCGGCGAGCGGCGGGGCTGGGGCGGCTTTCGAGCGAGCCGGATCCGGCGGTTTATGACAAAGCATGGAAGCATTGTGACCTATTGGTGATTGGCGCGGGGCCAGCCGGGCTGATGGCGGCGCTTACGGCCGGGCGAGCTGGCGCGCGCGTGGTGCTGGCCGATGAGGACTTTGTGCTCGGTGGCCGCTTGCAAGCCGAAGCGCTGGAGGTTGGTGGGGAAAGCAGCCATGGATGGGTGAGCCAAACGGTGGCAGAGCTGGCCAGCCTGCCCAACGTGACCTTGATGAAGCGCACTACGATTACTGGCGCATATGATGGCGGCACCTACGGCGCCTTGGAGCGGGTGGCGGACCATCTGCCAAATGCGCAGGGTTCGCCGCAGCAGATTTTTTGGCGCATTGTGGCTAAACATGCCATTTTGGCTGGTGGTGCACATGAGCGGCCTATCGCTTTTCCCAATAATGACCGCCCGGGCATAATGCTGGCCAGCGCCGTGCGCACATATATCCACCGTTTTGGCGTGCTGCCCGCCCGCCGCTGGGTGGTATTTGCCAATAATGATGAAGGTGCGCGCACGGCACATGATTTGCTTAAAGCGGGGGCGGAGGTAACACTTGTTGACACCCGCAAAGACGCCCGCCCCGAGATTTCTTGCCGCCATTTGCCAGAGGCAGAGGTGGTCAATACCCGCGGGCGGCAGGGGCTAAAGGCTGTAGAGGTCCGGTTTGCCAACGGTAATACCGAGTGGATCAAGGCCGAGGGTCTGGCGATGGCGGGGGGCTGGAACCCGAGCGTGCATCTGACCTGCCACATGGGCGCGCGGCCTGTGTGGCAAGATAATATTGCGGGTTTTGTACCGCGTGCGGGCGCTGTACCGGGGCTTCAGGCTGTGGGCGCAGCGAATGGGGAATTCACTACGCATATGGCGTTAAACACGGGGGCCGCCGCCGCCGCAAAAGCGCTGGGCGTAAAGCCAGCCGAAATTCCCGAGGCCGAGGATACCCTTAACAAAATCACCCCGTTTTGGCATGTGGAGGCTAAAGGCCGCGCGTGGCTCGACTTCCAGAATGATGTGACCGTAAAGGATGTGGTGCAAGCCCATGCTGAAAACATGCGATCGGTTGAGCATATGAAGCGCTATACCACGTTGGGCATGGCCACCGACCAAGGCAAAACCGCGAATATCGGCGCGCTCGCTGTGATGGCGGGGCTCACTGGGCAAGAGATTGCTCAAACCGGCACCACAATGTTTCGGCCACCTTATACGCCCGTGCAAATGGGCGCGCTGGGTGGTCGCCACGTGGAGGTTGATCTTGCGCCCGAGCGTCGGATGCCCGGGGATGCTTTTGCCCGTGGCCATAGGGCGAACTGGGATGAAATGGGGCTATGGCTCCGGCCTTCGCTTTTTAAGCAGGGCGATGAGCATACATGGCGACAAAGCTGTGACCGCGAGGTGCAGATGGTGCGTGAATGTGTCGGCGTGACCGAGGTTTCGACCCTTGGCAAGATCGAAGTGCAGGGGCCGGATGCCGCTGAATTTCTTAACCGGATATTTTTGACCCCAATGAAGAAGCTGGGCGTGGGCCATATTCGCTATGGGCTGATGCTGCGGACGGATGGCTTTGTGATGGATGACAGCACGGTGGCGCGGCTGGCGGAAGACCTCTTCGTGATGCATCCGACCACGGGCGCAAGTGCCGAAGTGCTGAGCCACCTTGAGTTTTGCGCACATGTGCGCTGGCCCGAGCTTGATGTGCAGATCATGGATGTTACCGAGCAATGGGCGCAGGTGGCTGTGCATGGGCCGATGGCGCATAAAGTGCTGGTAGGGCCGGATTTTATGCGTTTTCAGGAGGTGGAAATTGAGGGCGTCAAAGCGCGGGTTTTCAGGGTTTCTTACTCCGGTGAAGCGGGGTTTGAAATCGCAGTGCCTGCGCGCTATGGCGCGGCGCTTATGCACTGGCTGCTTGGAAAAGCCGAGGCGCTTGGTGGCGGGCTCTATGGGTTAGAAGCGCTGAATGTTATGCGGGTGGAAAAAGGCTACCTTACCCATGCCGAAATTGATGGGCGCGTGAGCCACTATGACCTTGGGTTTCCGACGCCGGATAAGGATTTTGTTGGCAAACAGATGGCTGCGCGAGCAGGGCTGCGCGGGCCGGAGTTAGTAGGGCTGACCACCGTTGGCACCGTAAAGGCACTGGTGGGCGGGGCGTTGCTGGTGGAGGGTGATTTTGCGCCTGATAATGTGCAGGGGCATATCACTTCAGCCGTATTTTCCCCTACGCTTGGCCATATGGTGGCGCTGGGCTTGCTGGAAAACGGGCGGGCGCGGCATGGAGAGACTATTCAGATGATAGATGCAACGAGTGGCATTTCGGCAATGTGTAAAATCGGTCCAGCGGTGTTTTTTGATGCAAAGGGGGAGCGGTTACGTGCTTGAGGAGTCAGATATTTTTGAAGGCTTGCCCTTAACGATAGGTGCGATGAGCCTTGAGGCGGTGGCGCTGCCATCGGTGAGCCTGATTGCGCCACTTAAGGGGCAAATGATGGGGGTGGCGGATGCCTTGAAGGCTGAAATCGGGATGGTTTTACCACCTGCGGGGCAATGTGGAAAAAGTGATCATGCCACAGCCTATTGGCGATCACCGGGGCAATGGCTGATTTTTGGGGCGTTGGAGGCGGGCAAGCTGCATGGCATGGCGGCAGTGGCCGATATGTCAGATGCATATGGGCGGTTACGGCTAAGCGGCGGAGAGGATGTGCTGGCGCGGCTGGTGGAGATTGACCTTGAGATCATGCGGCCGGGGCAGGTGGCGCATACGGTGCTGGTGGATATTCCGGCCACGCTGATTGCGATTGAAGGCGGGTTTGAGATAATGGTGCCACGAAGTTATGCGGGAAGTGCGGTTAAGCAGCTTGAGGTGGTGATGCGCAGCATGGCGGCGCGGGGGTTGGTGGGGTAAAACCCCACCCTACGATCCGGTGAAATTCGGCGTGCGTTTTTCGCGGTGGGCAATAAGGCCCTCAGCGTGGTCATTTGAAGCAAAGCAGGCGCGGGTGCGGGCTTTGGCGGCGGCGAGGTCCAGCCGGTTTTGGCTGGTTTCAAGGATGGTTTGCTTCATGCCTTGCACGGCCATCGGGGCGAGGTTGGCAATGGTTTCGGCAAGCAGGTTTGCGCGGGTTTGCAATGCGTCTGGCGCAACCAGTTCATCAAGGAACCCTTGGGCGAGCAGGGCTTCATCCTCAAATTTTTCAGCCAGTAAAAACACCCGCCGTGCCATTTGTGCACCGAGGCGCTGCACGGCGCGCGCTATGCCCTCGGGCTCATAATGAATGCCCAGCTTGGCGGGGGGCACAAACATTTTCATACCCTGCACGCCGATGCGAAAATCACATGCCAGCGCCAAATCCACTCCGCCGCCAAACACCCCGCCATTGAGCGCGGCAATCACGGGGGCCTTGAAGCCCTCAACTGCCGCGCAAAGCGGTGTGAGCGGGTTTTCATCCCAATCACCATCGCCAAGCTCGTCCAGCGAGGCTCCCGCACAAAAGCTGCGGCCTTCACCGGTGATGATAACAGCGCGAATGTCGCTATCCGCCCAGTTTTCCAGCGTGGCTTGTATTTCGCCCATCGCCGATTTTGTAAGCGCATTATGCGCCTCGGGGCGGTTAAGTGTAATGCGGCCAATATGACCCTGAAGCGCGGCGTTGATCATAGGTCAAAGCTAGCAAAAGTTGGCGCGTGGTCGCTCGGGCGCTCCCAGCCGCGTGGCGCACGTAAAATGCGGCTGGAATGGGCGGTGGGGGCGATGTCTGCCGTGGCCCAGATATGGTCAAGCCGCCGGCCTTTATCGGCTTTATCCCAGTCTTTGGCGCGGTAAGACCACCAGCTATAAAGCTTGCCCTCGGGAATGTCTTGCCGGGTGATATCCACCCATGCGCCTGATTTCATAACGTTATCGAGGTGTTCTACCTCTATTGGTGTGTGCGATACGATTTTGAGGAGCTGCTTGTGAGACCAAACGTCATCTTCAAGCGGCGCGATATTGAGGTCGCCGACCAGCACAGATTTTTGCGGGGTGTCAGCGGCAAACCAATCCTGCATTTCTGTTAGAAAATCGAGCTTATGGCCGAATTTTTCGTTGATTTTGCGATCAGGTTTATCGCCACCCGCTGGCACATAGAAATTATGGATGGTCATGCCGTTATTCAGCCGCCCCGCCACATGGCGAGCATCCCCTTTGCCGCAAAAATCACGGTGGCCTGCGTCTTCCATCGGCAGTTTTGAAAGAATCGCCACACCGTTATAGCCTTTTTGCCCGCGGCCAATCAGGCTGTAACCCAGCTCAGAAAAACCTGCGGTCGGCATCAGCTCCAGCAGTGATTTGCACTCTTGCAAGCATAGCACATCCGGCGCTTCTTCGCGTAGCAGCTTTAGCACGATCTCTTCGCGCAGGCGGATAGAGTTGATATTCCAGGTGCAAATGGTGATGGGCATGATAATCTCCGCGGTTATGAGCGATAACGATACCCTTGAAAATGCCAAACAGCCAGAGCCAAACCTGTGGAAAAACCGGAATTTCCGGCTGGTATTTTCGGCAACGGCCATCAGCAACCTTGGCGACGGCGTGGCGCTAGTGGCCTATCCGTGGCTGGCAACGCTGATATCAAAAGACCCGCTGGACATTGCATTTGTGGCCTTTGCCTCGCGCTTACCGTGGTTTTTGCTGGCTTTACCCGCGGGGGTGGTAACAGATCGGTTTTCGCACAAAAAGCTAATGGTCGGAGCGGATGTGTTTCGGGTGGTGCTGACGCTATGCGTGGTGGCACTGGTGTTTTGGATGCCCTCCAGCGGGGCAATTATGCTTTTGGCTGGAGCGGCTTTTATGCTGGGGGCGGCAGAGGTGCTGCGCGATAATACCGCGCAAACGATTTTGCCACAATTGGTGGAGGAGCGTGACCTTGCCAAAGCCAACGGCAATATGTGGAGCGCGGAGCAGATCATCGGTGAGTTTGTTGGGCCGCCTTTGGCTGGGTTTTTGATAGCCATCGCGCTGCCCCTGCCATTTTTACTGGATGCGGTAAGTTTTGCGGTGGCGGCGGGGCTAGTGTGGCACTTGCGGCCTCGCCCGGCTCCCGCCGCGCTGCAGGCCCCAGCGCTTGTGGCTATGAAAGAGGGGATGCAGTGGGTGTGGCAGCATACGCTGATATTGCGGCTGGCGATGGTGACGGGGTTTTTGAATTTTGCAAGCACGGTGGCGCTAACCATTTTGGTGCTGTTTGCACAGGATATTCTAGGCGTTGGTGCGCTGGGTTATGGGCTTATTATGTCTGTTGGGGCTGTGGGCGGGGGGCTGGGCGGGCTGCTGGCCCCGCGCATTGTGGCCCGCATCGGGGAAAGCTGGTCTTTGCGGATTGCGGTGGTGTTTTTTGCTGTTGAGATGTTGATGATCGGGGCGGCGAACCACCCCGCTTGGGTTGGTCTGGCATTTTTTCTGGCGACCTTTAGTAGCCTGCTTTGGAATGTGGTGTCGGTGCCATTGCGCCAGCGCGCCACGCCGCCAGAGCTGCTGGGGCGGGTGAACTCGGTTTACCGGTTTATCTCATGGGGGGTTATCCCGATTGGGGCGATTTTGGCAGGGGTGATGGTGAAGGGGTTTGACAGCTTTACCAGCTATGAAACCGCGCTGCGGGCACCATATTTTGTGATGGGCGCGTTGTATTTGTTGGTGATTCCCTATGTGTTTTATAAGATAAACCCAGACGCCAAATAAAAAAGACCCGCCCCGAAGGGCAGGCTTAAGTTTAGGGAGAAACCGTGTGGGTTAGGCGGCCAGCCGGTAGCCGCCGCTTTCTGTGAGCAGAATGCGGGCATTGCTTGGGTCTGGCTCAATTTTCTGGCGCAGGCGGTAGATATGGGTCTCAAGCGTGTGGGTGGTAACCCCCGCATTATAGCCCCAAACCTCATGCAAGAGCACATCGCGGGCGACCACGCCATCAGAGGCGCGATAGAGGAATTTAAGGATATTGGTTTCCTTTTCCGTTAGCCGGATTTTCTTATCGTCTTCGGTAAGCAGCATTTTGGCGGCGGGCTTAAAGGTGTAAGGCCCCACGGTAAATACTGCGTCCTCGCTTTGCTCATGCTGTCTGAGCTGGGAGCGGATACGGGCCAGCAGCACGGGGAATTTAAATGGTTTTGCCACGTAATCATTGGCGCCGGCATCTAGCCCCAGAATGGTGTCGCTGTCGGTATCGTGGCCGGTGAGCATCAAAATGGGCGCTTTTACGCCCTGTTTGCGCATCAGGCGGCAGAGCTCGCGGCCGTCCATGTCAGGCAGGCCCACGTCCAAGATCACTAAGTCATAAAGCGCTTCTTTGGTTTTGGTCAGGCCTTCAGCGCCCGTTCCGGCTTCGAAAACGTCAAAATCATCGGTCAGGACGAGCTGGTCCGCCAGCGCCTCGCGCAGGTCTTCGTCGTCATCAACCATCAATATCTTTTTCAGGGTGCCCATGGTATTTTCCTCCATTTGTATGAGTGTTATTTTGGCGCTTGGCGGCGTAAGCGCAAGGGGGCGGGTGCGTTCTCACCCGCTTGTGTGCAAAATGAAGCAAATGTTTCAATTCCGGCGCGCGGGGGCTATATGTTGAGCAAGAGCTGAAACAAGGAATCGCTGATGTTGGCCCTGACCGCTGCCGAAAGGCTCGCCCGTGCCGCGCATGACTTGCGCCTTGGCCTGCCCGTGGGCGTGCAGGCTGGTGATGGGCTGTGGCTGATTGCGGCGATAGAGACATTAGGACGGGCGCGCTGGGAAGCGATGCGAGGCTTTGGCGCTCCGGTTTTGGCACTCACTTCGTGGCGGGCAGAAACACTACACATTCCGGTTTATGACACGGATCTGGTGCGGGTTGAGCTGCCTCGCAGTGCGGGCCTAAACTGGCTCAAAGCGGTGGCCGACCCTTCAATTGATCTTGCAACGCCGCTTAAGGGGCCGTTTAAGGCGGCGCGCGGCGGCGAAGTTGGGGCGCATCGTGCAGCCATTACCCTTTGCAAAAAGGCCCATTTGCTCCCCGCTGTGTTTGTGGTTGAAGCCAAGGCCCTGCCCGAGGGCCTGCTATTGCTCGATGCAGAGGATATCGCAAACGCTGCCACAACCCGCCTGCAGGAGGTTTCTTCCGCTCGCGTGCCGCTGGAGGTTTCCAAGCTTGGCCGTGTGCATGTTTTCCGCCCTGATGACGGCTCCGAGGAGCATTATGCGATCGAAATCGGCAGTCCTGATCGCAGCCAGCCAGTGCTGGCTCGCCTGCATTCGGCTTGCTTTACGGGAGACCTGATGGGCTCGCTCAAATGCGATTGTGGCCCGCAGCTTAGAGCCGCGCTGGCACAAATTGGTAAAGAGGGCGCAGGGGTGCTGCTTTATATGAACCAGGAAGGTAGAGGCATTGGCCTCGCCAACAAAATGAGAGCCTATAGCCTGCAAGACCAGGGATTTGATACCGTTGAGGCCAACCATCGCCTTGGCTTTGAGGATGACGAACGCAATTTTGAACTAGGCGCGCAAATGCTTAAGGCGCTGGGCTTTAAGGCGGTGCGATTGCTTACAAACAACCCTAAAAAGCTTGCGAAAATGAATAGTTCGGGTGTGGCGGTCGCCGAGCGTGTGGCGCTCAAAGTCGGCGAAAACCCACATAACGTAGAATACCTATCGGTGAAAGCCCAAAAGAGCGGGCATCTTTTGTAGGGTGGGGGTTTACCCCACCACGCCGCGCGCTGGCATAGAAATAATATGGGCAAAAGAACCCGAAATTTGGCCCTGACAATGGCCAATTATACCCAAGCGTTCCTCCATAGAATCCTGTGCCGCAAACAGGTTTGCAGGTTCGCAACCCGTAATGCTGGCATAATGAAATTCATGCGCGGGGAGCTGTTGGCCCAGAAAAGGCCCCGCCAAGGCCTCCAGCATCCGATAGCCCAGATGAAGCTTGCGCGTGGCAAAGCTTGTGCTCACCGGCAGCAGCCCCAGCATTTCGTGGCGAAGGCCATCTACATCAATCAGCCCCTCCCCCAGCGCCATATAGCCGCCGCACTCACCATAGATCAGCGCTTTACTTTCCCGCATGGCGGCCTTGAAGCGCGCCGCCCCCGCCAGCTTTCCAGCATGTAATTCAGGGTAACCGCCGGGTAAAAACACCGCGTCAGCCTTTGCATTTGGCCCTTCATCCGCCAATGGCGAAAAAAATGACACTTCAGCCCCAGCCGCCCGCCAGCCTTCCAGCAAATGTGGATAGGCAAAGGCAAAAGCCTCGTCCTGGGCCACCGCAATGCGCTGGCCCAGCGGTGCCACGCGCGGCACCGCTCCCGCATCTGCCAACCCTTCAGCCAGCCCCGATAGTGCCAATAGATCCACGCTCTCAGCTACCACATCCGCCGCGCCTTCAATAAAGCCCTCCAGCTTTGCTTCTTCACCGGCCTGCACCAGCCCAAGGTGGCGCGATTCCCGCACCATCCGCGCATCTCGCGGCACCGCCCCCAGCACCGGAATACCGCCGATCGCCCGCTCGATCATCATCCGGTGCTTTGCAGAGCCGACCTTGTTTAATATCACCCCCGCAACACGCACATTTTTCCGAAAGCCCACCAGCCCCGCTACCACAGCCGCCACGGTTTGCGCCTGCCGCGCCACATCCACTACCAGCACAACCGGTAGGTCGAGCGCGGACGCTAAGTCCGCCACCGCGCCTTTCCCCATTGGAAACCCCGCCACAGGTGCTGCGTCAAACAGGCCCATCGCACCCTCAATCAGCAACATCCCCGATGGTTGACGATGGGCCATGGCCCGCAGGGCCATCGGCGGCATGGCCCAAGAATCCAGATTAATGCAATCCTTTCCCGTGGCCGCCGCATGAAAGGCAGGGTCAATATAATCCGGCCCCGATTTGGCCGAGCAAATATCCACCCCCTGCCGCCGCAGCGCCCGAAGTAACCCAAGGGTCACCACCGTTTTTCCTGCGCCCGAACTTGGGGCGGCAATAATCAGCCCTTTTAGCGCCATGTCATTTGCTCGCGGAGCAGGTTTCCCTGCCCGATGCTCACAATCGCGGGTGCGCCAATGCCGCTGGCTTCAATCTCCGCTGCCGCCCGCTCAAGCGTGGTGTCCAGCACCCGCATCTCCGGCAATGACGCATTCATCACCACTGCGACGGGCGTATCCGCCGCCAAACCGCCTGCGATTAGCTTACCCGAAATCTCGCCCATGTGCCGCATTGCCATATAAAGCACGATCATCCCCGCCGCCTTGCCCACGGCAGACCAGTCGACCCCGACTGGCGAAAGCCCCGTTTGGTCATGCCCCGTCAGAAATATCACGCTAGAATTCACATCTCTCGACGTCACCGGAATCCCCGCATAGGCCAGCCCGCCAATGCCCGCCGTTATCCCCGGAATTACCCGAAACTTCACATCCGCCGCCACTAGTGCCAGCACCTCTTCGGCCCCCCGGCCAAACATAAACGGGTCACCGCCCTTAAGGCGCACCACGCGCTTGCCCGCTTTGGCCTCGGCCACCAAGCGGGCATTGATCTCGGGCTGTTTGGGAGAGGGCTTTCCGCCGCGTTTGCCCAGCAAAACCAGCTCAGCCCCAGAAGCGTAGGCCAGCACCTCAACGCTCACCAGCGCATCATGCACCACAATGTCAGCGGCCTTTAATGCCTCAACGGCATGCAGTGTCAGCAGCCCCGCATCTCCGGGGCCAGCCCCCACGAGCCATACTTCGCCTTTTGCAAAATCACTCACGCCTTCACCTTTGGCCGCAACACATGTGGAATGGCGGGGTCATAAAGTGCTGAGTCTTTAAAGTCGTCCACTGCGTCCAATGCTGGCCCGATAAACACCATCGCCGTGCGGGTGATCTTTTCGTCCCGCACCAGCTTGTGGATAGTTGACAGCGTCCCGCGAATGATCTTTTCATCCGGCCAGCCCACGCGATATGCCACCACTACGGCGCACTCATCGCCATAAAACGGTGCCAGTTGTCGCCGGATTTCGCGCAGCGCCCGAATGCCTAGGTGGATCACAAGTGTCGCCCCTGTCCGCCCAAAATTCTCCAGCGTTTCGCCCGCGGGCATGTCGGTTGATTTCATCGAAACCCGCGTCAATACAATGCTCTGCGCAATTTCAGGTATCGTCAATTCTTGCCCCATTGCCGCTGCCGCTGCCGAATAAGCCGAAACGCCAGGCGTGATATCATAAGGAATCCCTGCCGCCTTCAACCGCCGTATTTGCTCAGCTATCGCGCCATAAAGCGCTGGGTCGCCTGAATGCACCCGCGCCACGTCCTGCCCGCGTGCGTGCGCCGCCACAATCTCGCCGTGAGTATCATCCAGCGTCATCGGTGCCGTGTCCAATACCCGCGCCCCATCAGGCGCACAGGCCACCACGGCCTCGGGCACCAATGAGCCCGCATAAAGGCAAACAGGGCAGGCCTCGATCAGCCGCCGCCCCTTCACCGTTATTAAATCCGGGTCTCCCGGCCCCGCGCCGATAAAATGAACCGTCATGCCAGGTCTCCGTCAATTTTGCGCGCATAGCCGCGCGGTGTATACATGCGTGGCCCTTCCCCGAGCTGCGCCAGCTTTGAGTGGCTGGAGCCAATTAGCACCACCGTCATCATATCCACATCGTCTACTTCTAGCGCATCCAGCCGCACATAGCGCACCGCCTCGGTGGGTCGGCCAAGATTGCTGGCCAGCATCACTGGGGTATCAGCTGGGCGATGGCCCAGCAAAATATCCCGCGCTTCGGCCAACAAAGTGCGGCGGCGTTTTGAAACGGGGTTATAAAACGCGATCACAAAATCCCCCTCGGCGGCGGCTTTGAGGCGCTTAACAATGTCCGCGCGCGGCGTCAGCAAATCACTCAAGCTTATAGCGCAAAAATCATGCCCTAGCGGCGCGCCCGCCCGTGCCGCCGCCCCTTGCAGCGCCGAAACGCCGGGGGTAGACACCACCTCAACCCGCTTTGCGGCATCGCTCACGCCCAGCGCGTCCGGCCCGCGGTCCAGCAGTTCAAAAACCAGTGCACCCATAGCATAAATACCAGCATCGCCCGAGCAGATCAGCGCCACATTATGGCCTTTTCCGGCTTGCTCCAGCGCATAGCGGCAGCGGTCTTCCTCGCCACCCAGCGGGAAATCCGTGCGCTTTTTGCCAGCGGCCAGCGGGCCAAGTAAATCAATATAAAGCCCATAGCCAACTAGCTCTTTGGCCTCGGCTATCAGCATACTGGCCTCGGGGGTGCGCCAGCTATGCTGCCCGGGCCCTATGCCCACGATAGAAAGTTTGCCCCGCGACCGCCCCGCCAATTCAGTAACCGGCTCTGGTGCACGCGCCAGCGCACAGGTCGCATTCAGGGTTTTGCGTTTTTCAACGGCCAGTGCCGCCTCTGGTCCCGCTATTGCCAGCGCGGCCCCTTCCGCCACGCCGTGGCAGCCGACCTCCGCAAACACCACATTCGAAGGATTGGCCAGCCGCGTCGCTTCGGCCTCAAGTTCAGCGGCCGTAAACACCCGAAATGGCACCCCGAGCCGCTTTGCGGTTTCGATCATTGCGGGTTCATCTGCCTTTAGATCCAGCGAGGCCACACAGGCAATTGCCTCGGGGGCGATATTGGCTGCTTGCAGGCTTTCCTGCACCAAATCCCACATTTCGCCTGCATCACAACCGCGTGCACAGCCAAGGCCCAATGCAAAGCGCTGCGGATGGTAGGCCAGCACGTCTGGCCCTGTTTTTACAGGCGCTTCGGAGGTGACCAGCTTCACTGGCCCCTTCCCCTTGGCAAGGCCCCAGATATTATCGCCCCCAATGATCGGTGTTTGGCCATTTAGGAGGGCCATCATAACGGGCTTGGCGTCTTCTGGATTGGCCAGCCGCCAACCAGTGGGCGGCTCGTCTAGCGCTATGCCGAGGGAAACATCCCCTGCCGTGGTAATGGCCGCGTGGCTTTGCAGGGCTTCGGCAATATGCTTTGCCAGCCGATTAGCCCCGTGATGCCCGCCCAGCAGCGGGATAACGGTAGAGCCATCATCTGGAATAGCAATAACCGGCGGCTCGGAGTGCTTGTCGGCCAGCGCGGGCGCAACGGCGCGCACAAGGATGCCCGCAGCGCATACACCCACCACCGGATGGCCTGCCAGAAACAGCATGCGGGTATGCTCAAGGGCGTTGGGGAAAAAGGCATCGGCCCTTTCTACGCGGCCCTCACGACCATGCACAGGGGCATTTAAGGCCTTGGCAACGCGGTGGGCGGTGGCCTCTCCGGCGCGGGAAAGGCAGAGGATAATTGGGGTTAGCTCAGCCATGGGTCTTTGCCTTTAGCAATAAGAATCATCGAGAAATAGGGTGCGGGATCTGGCGCGCTCACGAGCGGCAGCACTTGCTGCGAGGGCAGGCTTGCGCGCGCCACAAAGGTGGCGCTTGTCGCGAGGCCCATATCGGATAGCAACGCGCGAATGCGGCCAAGGTGGCGGCCGACTTTCATAATTGCCACCGCGCCTGCGGCCTCGATTTTGGATTGCATCTCGGTGTTTTCCAGCGGGCCGGGAATAACGGTCAGCACATCATTGCGCGCCGTAAGCGGGCGGCCAGCCACGGCAGCGCAGGTGGTTATGGAGGTAACGCCCGGCACGACGTCGGTCTCGTAGCTTTCGGCCAAGCGGCTGAAAAGATACATGAATGAGCCATAGAAAAACGGGTCGCCCTCGCAGAGGACAACCACATCAAGGCCTGCATCAAGGTGCTTGGAAATTTCCGCCGCACCCTTATCATAGGCGGCCTGCGCAGGCCCGCGCTCCACTGTCATCGGTATGCGGATCACCAGTTCTTCGGCCTCAGCCGGAATGCTGGCCGCAGCGATTTCGCGGGCAAAACTCGCGCCGTTTTCCAGCGCCGGATAGGCGACGACCTTAGCACTCGCAATTAACCGATGCGCTTTTAGCGTCATCAGCTCCGGGTCTCCGGGGCCGAGGCCCACCCCTATCAGCTTGCCCTTCATCGCTTTATCAAGCTCCACTGCACCACGGGGCGCAGGGGTTTCCAGCCGGTGTGCGGCCCTAGCCCCTCGGCGCGGCTTACGGCAATTTGCACGAGGTCTCCGCCATGGGTTTTGTGCAGCGCGGCCAGCATGGCTTGGCTTTCCAGCGTAACCGCATTAGCCACCAGCCGCCCGAGCGGGCGCAGGGCGGCCCAGCAGGCTTCAAAGGTTTTTTCGCTCAGCCCGCCGCCAATAAATATCGCATCTGGCGGGGCAAGACCCTCAAGAGCCTCGGGCACCATGCCGTCAATCAGCTCCAAGCCCGGCACGCCGAGCGCCAGCGCATTTCCGGCGGCCATCAAGCGCCTGTCAGCGCGCGGCTCAATGCCAATGGCTTTACTATAACGCGCGGCGCGCAGCCACTCTACGGCCACAGAGCCACAGCCGGTGCCGACATCCCACAACAGCCCGCCGCGCATGGGGATGAGCTTGGCCAGTGTGGCCGCCCGCACCTCGCGCTTGGTCATGGTGCCGTCATGGCTAAACACCTCATCCGGCAGGCCCGGCACGCGGGGCAACAGCGCGGCATTTGGCGCGGCGATGCACTCCACGGCCAGAGTATTAAACGCGGGCACCGTATGGGCCCAGCTTTCGGCAAGCCCTTCAAAACGCGCTTCATCTGCCCCACCCATGGCGGCCAGCACGGTCATCCGCGACTGTCCAAAGCCGCGCTCGGTGAGGAATTTGGCGATTTGCGCCGGGGTTTCTTCGCCCGTGGTGAGGATCAAAAGCCGCACATCGGGCTGGATAAAGGCGATCATTTGCTCCACGGGGCGACCATGCACGGTGAGGGTTTCGAGGTCTGCCATGCTCCAGCCCATGCGGGCCGAAGCGAGCTGAAAGGCCGAAAGCTGCGGATGGAATGTGACCTCGGTGGGTGCAAAATGCCGCCCGATTTTGGCGCCGACTGAAAACCAGAGCGGATCACCCGTGGCGAGCACCACCACGCGCTGGCCTTTACGGGCCGTTAGCTCGCTTATCAGCGCATCAAAGGGCGAGGGCCAATTCAGGGTTTCCGCGCTCGAGTTGGCGGCTAGCACATGGTGGCGCGCCCCGCCGACAATCACTTCGGCAGCCTCGACCACGGTGCGGGTGGCAGGGGTTAGCCCGTCCATCCCGTCTTCCCCGATGCCAATAACATGTAGCCAAGGATCACTCATTATTATCCTCCTCAGGCAGGCCCGCCGCCAAGGCATTTACCGCCGCAGACGCCATAGCCGAGCCACCCCTGCGGCCCGTAAGCGCCAGATATGGCACGCCATGCGCGCCCGCTGCAAGCGCGGCCTTGCTTTCAGCTGCACCTACAAAACCCACGGGAAAGCCCAGAATAGCGGCGGGCTTGGGCCAGCCCGCCTCCAGCTTTTCCAGCAGGTGAAACAGCGCTGTGGGTGCGTTGCCAATGGCCACCACCGCGCCCTCGATATGGCTTTCCCATAGCTCTACTGCTGCTGCCGATCGCGTGGTGCCAAGCTGTTTTGCAAGCGCGGGCACACGTGGGTCGTTCAGTGTAACGATCACGCGGTTGCCCTTAAGGTAGCGCGCAATCACACCTGCCTTCACCATCTCAACGTCACATAAAATGGGTGCGCCCTTAGAAATAGCCCGATAGGCCGCTTCATAAACCCTGTTGGAAAACCGCAGGTTCGCCGGGAGGTCGACCATGCCGCAAGCGTGGATCAACCGAATCGCTGTGGGGTGCAGATCATCCGGTAAGGCTGAAAGATCAGCCTCTGCCCGGACGGTGGCGAAGGATTGTGTATATATCGCGGCGGGGTCTTTGATATAGCCGGTCGTGCCCGCCATGGCCGAGCCTAGAATGTCCTCACAGCCAAGGCCAAGCATACAGGCCTCTTCCTGCTGCACTTCTGGCGGCATCGTGCGCGGCGCAGCAAGTAGTGTTTCGATCTGGCCCTCGGCATCAATATGGGCAAAAACCTCAGCCATGCGTCGCACTTGGCCTGCGTCTTTGACCGGTTCGGCAGGGTGAGGCGGCAGCATGGAGGGGTAAATCTCGCAGAGCACATGGCCTTTTTCGCTTGGCTCAAATGGCCAGATACTCACGCTTAGCTTTTGCCGAAGTCGCTCCAAAGCGGCAATGCCTGTAAGCGCTTGCCCCCCCACCGAGCCAACACCTGAAAGCTTCCAGACCTCCTGCGCGCCTTTGGCCTGTGCCTCGGCATAGCGATTGCGCGGCGGCAAGGTGCTGCCGTAGCCCTCTGGCTTGGTGCGGCTTAAGCCCGCGTGGTCGGTTTTGGTGCCGTTGCCCCAATAGGGGCCAATTACGGCTTGGGTAAGGTTGAGCTTGGCAGCCACCTCAAAACGATTGTTTTTGTTGTTATCTTGGTCCTTAATATGCGAAGCTAGCAAGGCCCATAGGCTTTGCCAGCCGCCGCCCGCAAGCGCCTTTGCCGCGCCCGAAGGGTAGCCAAAGGGGAAATCAAACCCTGCCAAAACCCGCCCTTTTGCATTGCGCAAAATGGACTCGACAATTTGCATGGCTTCATGCCGCGTTGGCGGGTTTTGCAGGGTTAACGTGCCGTTTTCCAGATGTGCAATCCAAATGCTATCTGCACCGGTCTTCGGCTTTGTTGCCGAAGACCAATCTACCATGAGATAGCTTTGAAACTGCGCTGCCATGGTTAGCTCTTCAAGCGTTTACGCACGGATTCCGGTCCGTGTGGGTGGCTGGCTTGTGGATATTCGGGGTGGGAATGGTCGTGATGATGGTGGTGCCCGTGATCGTGGGAATGATCATGATGGTGATGGTGGTCCATATCCAAGCGGCAAGCGCCGGAGCAGAAGTCGTCACACAGATCACAGTTTTCAACTGTAGCCCCCGGGGCGTTGGCGCCTTGGCCCTCCACATGGTGGTGGTGGCTTTCCTGCACCGCCCCTTGCTCGGCCTCAAAGCCCAGCACGGTTTCACGATATTTGCACATGCCGCAATTCATGTTGTTTTCACCGTCGAGGATTTCCCGCACGCGGTCTGCGAAGGTCTCAATAACCTTCGGATGGTCGTTCAAGTAGCCCGCTTTGATAAAATCAATATCGGGATACTTGTCCGCCGCTTCATCGGTGAAGCCGTAAATACGGTCGATTAAAACACCGGCAAACAGGAAATACGGAAACAGGATCACGCGTTTGTAGCCAAGCTTGGCCACATGGTCGAGGCAAGGCTCGACCAGCGGAAAGGTCACGCCGGAATAGCCCACTTCAGCCCAGCCAAAGCCCATGCCTTCCTGCAATAGCCGCGCCACTTTCGAAACATTGGCATTGGCGTCGGGGTCGGAGGCCCCGCGGCCAATGACCACGAGGCAGGTTTCGTGCAAGGGCAGGTCGCCATGCGCTTTGTTGGCGCTCTCAACGGCCTCAATGATGCGGTCGGCGGCGGCGTCCAGCATCTTTGGATCCACCCCCAGTTCGCGGCCATAATCAACCTGCACGCCGTGCTTTGCGGCGTAGGTATTTAGCACCGTCGGGATATCGTTTTTGGCGTGCATGGCGGCAAACAGCATGCCCGGCACAGCCAAAATACGGTCACAACCCGCATTTCGCAGGTTATCTAGCCCGTCACGCATGACGGGGTTGGCAAACTCAAGATAGCCATAATCAACCGGCCAGTCAGGAAAATGCGGCTTTAGCCCCTCGGCAACCTGCGCAAACTCATCCACAGCTTTTTGGCTGCGGGAACCATGCCCGCAGACCATTACACCCAGCTTTGCCATGGTTTAAGCCTTGCGGGCGTTGTAAATGGCGAGGGCCACGCCAACGGCAATGGCGGCCACCAGATAGGCCCCGTGCGGCATATGACCAGCGGCAGTGGCAGGGTGGGCCAAAGCAGGCGTGGCAAGAGTGGCAGCAATGAATGCAATTTTTTTCATGAGGTTTTTCCTTCAGTGTTAGCGAAGGAAACGCTTGTCTTTGACAGTTCCGACTTAGGCCCCCGATATGGGTCGACCCGCAGCCAAACGCGCTTCCAGCCTCGGGATGAGGCACCGTCTGTGCGGGTAATATAGGGGGGTGGTGGGAGTGGCGCAAGCTTGAATGCAACGGGGTAGCGGGGGAGTGGATGGAGCTTTGTCGCAAACTATTGCTATGCTTAAGAACATCCATTGGATTGAACACGGTT
>JADGFD010000007.1 GCA_016744015.1 Paracoccaceae bacterium
TCGCCTGCGGCTCGGCAGGGGCTTTGCCCCTCTGCGCAAGCGCATTCACCCCAGAGTATTTGGCAAAGAAGAATGAAATTAGAAGAACGCCTGAATGCCGGTTTGGGCGCGGCCAAGAATGAGCGCGTGCACATCATGCGCGCCTTCATAGGTATTGACCGTTTCGAGGTTGACCATATGGCGCATGACTTGGAACTCTTCGGAAATGCCGTTGCCGCCGTGCATATCGCGCGCCATGCGGGCGATATCCAGCGCTTTGCCGCAGTTATTACGCTTGATCATCGAGATCATTTCTGGCGCGGCGCGGCCTTCATCCATCAGGCGGCCAACCCGCAGGCAGGCTTGCAGCCCGAGCGTGATTTCTGTTTGCATATCGGCGATTTTTTTCTGGTAAAGCTGGGTGCCCGCGAGTGGTTTGCCAAATTGTTTGCGATCGAGGCCGTATTGCCGTGCAGCGTGCCAGGCAAATTCGGCGGCCCCCAGCACCCCCCATGCGATACCATACCGCGCGCGGTTAAGGCAGCCAAACGGGCCTTTTAGCCCTTCTACATTTGGCAGCAAAGCATCTTCGGACACCTCGACATTTTGCAATACAATCTCGCCTGTAATAGACGCACGCAAGCTCAGCTTACCACCGATTTTCGGGGTGCTTAGGCCTTTCATACCCTTTTCCAGCACAAAACCCTTGATCTTGCCGCCATGGGCCTCTGACTTGGCCCAAACAACAAACACATCAGCGATCGGGCTGTTTGAAATCCACATTTTGGCGCCGTTCAGCACATAGCCGCCGTCCACCTGTTTGGCTACGGTTTTCATACTGCCGGGGTCTGAGCCGGCATCTGGCTCAGTTAGGCCAAAGCAGCCGATCAGCGTGCCAGCGGCCAGTCCGGGCAGGTATTTTTTGCGTTGTTCTTCTGTGCCGTAAGCATAAATTGGATACATCACGAGGCTGCTTTGCACTGACATCATCGAGCGATAACCGCTATCGACCCGCTCGACTTCGCGCGCCACAAGGCCATAAGATACATAGCTGCCGCTCAGCCCACCATATTCTTCAGGAACGGTGATCCCTAGTAGGCCCATTTCGCCCATTTCGGCAAAAATCGACGGGTCGGTGTTTTCCTCGCGGAAAGCCTCTATCACCCGCGGTTGCAGCTTTTCTTGCGCATAGGCATGGGCGGCATCACGCATCATGCGCTCCTCGTCGGAGAGCTGATCATCAAACAGGAAAGGGTCTTCCCAGTTAAACGAGCTAAGGGAGGGGGCGCTTTGGGGAGAGAGGGTATGGGCCATAATCAGTCCTTTTGGAGGGAGTATGGCCCAGATGTATCAGTTTAAAATGCGCTGGCAATAGCTATTCTTCAGCGTCGCCCTTTGGCAGGTTAAACAGGCTGTCGGCATCGACAGGCTTATCTTCTTCCGGTTTGTCACCCAGCGCAAAATTTTCGAGGCCGGAAACATTGGAGGGCATTGGGCGGTCTTCATCCATTTGCAGGCTTTGCTCGGTGGAAACCAGCTTCATGCGCTCTTCATCCGTCATAACCTCACCATTTTTGGCGGCCTTGGCAGCGGCCTTGGCAACAATCGTATCCAGCTCTATCTGGCGGCACATACCAAGCGCCACAGGATCAATCGGCTGAATATTGGCGATATTCCAATGGGTGCGCTCGCGAATCGCCATGATTGTGGGTTTCGTGGTGCCAACGAGCTTGGAGATTTGGCCATCAGTCAGCTCGGGGTGGAACTTAACCAGCCACGCAATGGCGGCGGGGCGGTCTTGGCGCTTGGAAAGCGGGGTGTAGCGTGGGCCTTTGCGCTTAAGCTCGCCTTCAGAGGCGGGGTTAAACATCAGCTCCAACTTGGCTTTTGGATCTGCCTCAACGCGCTTGATTTCATCGGCCGTGAGTTGCTTATTGGCAACAGGGTCAAATCCCTTTACGCCAATGGCGACTTCGCCGTCAGCGATGCCGTTAACCTCCAGCTCATGCAGGCCGGTAAAGGCCGCGATCTGCTTGAAGTTGAGCGTTGTGTTGTCAATCAGCCATACAGCGGTGGCTTTGGGCATAAGTGGCAGCGCCATGGGAAACTCCTTTGGTCACGGTTGATCCCTTGCCGAAATCCCGGGTGCGCGAGGCGCTGTTTTAGGTTTTCGTGGGGGGAATTAGGCTCTATATAAGCCGTATGATCAAAATGATAAAGCACTTTATGTGCGCCGCCCTTATTGCCCTTTTCCCTGCGCCGCTTCTTGCTGATGGCGAGGCCGCGGGGGATTTTGACTATTACGTGTTGGCTTTAAGCTGGACTCCAAGCTGGTGCGAAGAAGCAGGGGATGACCGCGATGCCCCGCAATGCGAGATCGGACAGAATTTTGGCTTTGCGGTGCATGGGTTGTGGCCGCAATATGAGGACGGCTGGCCGAGCTATTGCCGCACCGTTGAGCGCGACCCTTCGCGCGGGCAAACCAATGCGATGGCAGATTTGATGGGCTCTGGTGGCTCGGCCTGGTATCAGTGGAAAAAGCACGGGCGCTGTTCGGGGCTGCCCGCAAATGAATATTTCGAACTCGTCCGCGAAGCCTATGCCAGCGTTAACCGCCCGGCGGTGTTTCGGCAAATAGTAGACACTGTGATGCTACCGGCTTCTGTGGTTGAAGAGGCCTTTTTGGAAACCAACCCTACCTTTGAAGCCGACGGCGTAACGGTGACCTGCAAAGAAAACCGCATTCAAGAAGTGCGTATATGCCTGAACAGAGACCTTTCGCCACGGTTATGTGGGAGTGACACTCGCTGGGATTGTTTGATGAGTAATGCCGATATGCCGCCAATCCGGTGAAGTGACTCTGGACTCTGGCCTTGCTTGCCACGCCTGTGCATGCGCAGAAATTTGGCGCAGCAGGTGTGCCGCGCAGCTTGGCAGCGGCGCGCGATTATCCGGCGCTATTTGCGTATTTGGAAGATAATGGCATTGGCTTATTATTCCCGGCCCGCTCCTGTTTTCTGAGCTACCAATGGTGGCAGATACCGATGGCTTGCGACAAGTGCTTGCCTGCGCCGATGGTCACATAGCGGCGGTGAGCAATTTTGATAAACACCTTAGCCAGGACGTGGCTTTTGATATGGTGGCGCTGCTACATAATCTGTTCAAAGAGGTGGACCCTCAGCTCGATGTTATTATGGTGCACGCGCCCATCCCTAATGACAATGATGTGGTGCCATCCACAGTGGAGCAGGCTGGGGAATCCGAGCTTATCATCTGGTGGGGCCAAGCAGCGCTTTTGGACGTTGGGCAAGCGCCATGGCCGGATATATTACGCCTGACCGCAAGATAACGCCAAGCTTAACGGCTCCCGCCTGCCGGATGGTTTTGCTACGCAAAACACCGGCAGTTGGGCGTGGCCTCGCCTTCGGCTCGGCAGGGGCTTTGCCCCTCTGCGCAAGCGCATTCACCCCAGAGTATTTGGTAAAGAAGAATGAAGTTGTCCCGCCAACACAGGCGCAGGTGGTTCGGGCGTGAGCTTGCAGACGGGGCAATGCTAGACGCGCCGCGTTAGGCATCTTTTCCCAAAGTTGCCGGGTCTAGCACATAATGGGTGCCGCAAAACTGGCAATCGGCGGTCAGGGTGCCGGCATCTGTAGTCATGGTTTCGATATCTTTTGCGGAATAAATTGACATGCTTTGGCGGACTTTGTCTTCCGAGCAGGTGCAGCCAAAGCGGACAGGTTGCGGGTCATATATCCTTGGGGCGTCTTCGTGAAAGAGTCGGAATAGCAGCTCAGTCGGGCTGGTTTTTGGGCCGATCATCTCATCTTGCTGCACGCTTTCCAGCATCATGGTGGCACGGTTCCAGTTTTCGGCATCGGCTTCGGTATCAACCGGCGTGGCCACCACTTTTAGCGGTGAGGCTTTGGGCATATGTTGCAAAACCACCCCCGCCGCGCGCCAGGTTTTGCCGTGAGCAATAGAGAGCGCAAAGCGGGTGGGGAGCTGCTCGGACTGGGCGAAATAGGTTTCGGCACAGCTGGCCAGCGAGCCAGCGTCGAGCGGGGTGATGCCCTGATAAGGGGCTTGCCCCGTGCCTTGGTCAATGAGCACGGCAAACATGCCTTTGCCTATTTGAGAAAAAGGCGTGGCATCTCCAATGCGCGCTTCGTCGAAGCTGGCATAGGCGCGAATTTTTCCGGCTTCGCCATCGTCTTCGGGGGCGTAATAGTCGGTTGCGATGATTCTGATCGGGCCATTGCCGCGAATTTGCAGGCTGAGCTTGGCTTTAAAGCCAATAGTCTGGCCGATAAGCGCTGTGAGCACCACGGCCTCGGCCAGCAGATTTGCCACCGGCGACGGGTAATTATGCTGGTTCAAAATCTGGTTCAGCGCGCCATCTAATCGCACAAAACGGCCGCGAATATCGGCTTTGTCCAGCTGGAAGGGCAGCAGGCTATCATCCCACGCAACTTTTTCGGCAATGTTCATATCGGCTCCTATGCAAGCCTCGCAGATAGGGGGTTTTACCGTCTTTTTCAATGGAATCGTAAAAAACTTTGCACGAAGTGTAGAAAATGGCAGACTTCAACCGTCTATACTACAGGAGCGCATCAGCGGCTCTGGCAAAATAAAGGATTTTACGATGCAATATATGGCACTTATTTATGCTGTTCCCAACGGAGAGCAGGATTATGAAGGAGATATGATGGCTGACTATGGCCAGTTTACGCAAGACGCGATCGCGGCCGGAGTGTATGTTAGCGGAGAAGCTCTGATGCCCGAAACAGATGCCAGCACCGTTAGAATGCGTGGTGGAAAAGCCCAGATAACCGACGGGCCTTTTGCGGAAACCAAGGAGACCCTTGGTGGCTATTATCTGTTGGAATGCGCTGATTTGGACGAGGCGATCACTTGGGCCGCTAAAATTCCATCTGCTAAATACGGCTGTGTCGAAGTGCGCCCTGTGATGGTTTTTGATCAGTGATTCAGGCGGCACTCGCCCATGCCTTTAAGGCAGATTCCGGGCGGGTGCTGGCGGCCCTGATTGCGCAGTTCCGTGATTTTGACTTGGCGGAAGAGGCGCTTCAGGATGCGATAATCGAGGCGGCACGGACATGGCCCCGCGATGGCACGCCGTCTAACACCAGCGCTTGGTTGCTGGCGGTGGCGCGGCGGCGTGCCCTTGACCGTATGCGCAAATTCGCAAGAGCGAAAGACGAGGCGGTGCTGCAAAACCTTGGCCTTTTGGCTGAGGACCAACCCGAGGATGAGGCAACGCAGGAGATACCGGACGAGCGCTTGCGGCTTATTTTTACCTGCTGCCATCCGGCGCTTGCTGAAGAGGCGCAGGTAGCGCTGACCTTGCGCACGCTTTGCGGGCTAAGCGCGCGCGAGATTGCGCAGGCGTTTTTGGTGCCCCATGCCACTATGAACCAGCGCCTTACCCGCGCCAAAGCCAAAATCAGCAATGCGGGCATTCCTTATCGTGTGCCAGAGGGGCCAGAAATTGAGGCGCGGCTGGCGGCGGTGCTTTCGGTAATTTACCTGATTTTCAATGCAGGCTATGCGCCGCGAAACCCCGTTCTTTCAGCCGAGGCGCTGCGGCTTTGCGAGGTGGTGCACCAGTTGCAGCCCTTGCCGGAAACGGCAGGGTTATGGGCCTTGATGAGCCTTCATATGGCGCGTGATCCTGCACGGCTGGACGCGGATAACACTTTGATTTCCCTAAAAGACCAGAATCGCGCCTTGTGGGATCACCCCGCCATTGCCCGCGCCAAAACCCGCCTTTTGCATGCGCTGGCGCAAAGCCGCCCCGGACCTTACCAGATTCAGGCCGCCATTAGCGCATTGCATTGTGAGGCTGAAAGCTGGGCCACAACCGACTGGGCGCAAATCAATGCGCTTTACGGCGCGCTTTACAGGCTTTCACCCACGCCCGTTGTGGCGCTTAACCATGCGGTGGCCGAGGCCCATGCGGGCGAGCCAAAAGAGGCGCTGACCAAGCTTGGCGAACTACAAATGGCGCTGGAGGGTTATCAGCCTTTTCACGCGGCACGGGCGGAATTGCTGGCGCAATGCGGTAAAATACCCGCAGCGCGACTCGAATATAAGCACGTGATCAGCTTAACCATCGCACCGGAAGAACGCGCGTTTTTGCTTAAAAAACTATCAGAATTACCGTGATTTCCAATGCCGATTGTGGCAATCTGCCCCGATGAGACGATTTGGAAACAAGCCCGAAGCGGGCCGACAATACATCCCTCGTGTTGGGGTCTATGCGATTATCACCAAGGGTCGCGAGATATTGCTGACCGAGCAATCTGACCCAAGCATGGCAACTGAAATCCAGCTGCCGGGCGGCGGGATAGACGCAGGTGAGCAGCGCTTGCCAGCATTGCACCGTGAGGCCTTTGAGGAAACCGGCTGGAAAATCGCGCCGCGCCAACAGTTTGCAACTTACAAACGCTATACCTACATGCCGGAATACGATCTTTATGCGATGAAAATTGCCCACATCTTCCTGTGTCACGCGGTGCGCCGCTTGGGGCCGCCAAGCGAGCCGCATCATCGGGAAATATGGGCGCCGCTTGAGGCCGCGCCAGATATGCTGGGCCCCGCGGGGGATGCGCATTACTTGCGGCTGTTTAACCGGCTTTCCTTGAGCGGGTAAAACAGCGGGTAAAGCAAGCTAGCAACCAGCGTGCACAGCAGGATCGAGAGAAAGGTGTCACTCAAGAAATGCTGGCCAAAAGCCACCCGAAGCCCTGCGGTGAGCACCACTAGGGCCCCCAAGGCCAAGCCAAGCCAGCGCCGCCCGTTTTTCTGTAGCTTTGGCCATGCCAGAAAGGCAATTAGCAGGGCGGTGGTGGCAATGGCCCCGCCTTCGCCCGAGGTGAAGGAGCAGTTGAAATCACACTGGTCAGTGTAGACCCATGCGGGGGTAAAGGATTTGTCGCCACCAAATATGCTGATATCGGACGGGCGGGCGCGGCCCCAATAGGTTTTGAATATGCCATTCACGAGGCCAAGCGGGCCAACAAGAATGACCACCAGTGAAAAGCCCCATGCCCGCAGGGGTTGGCGGCGCAGCAGGCGGATAATAAAGACAGCCAAAACAAAGAACGCAAAGGCATACATGCCATAAATTAGTGCTAGGCGGAGCGATTGCAGGAACGGCACTTCGTGCAGCCAGAAACCATCGCGGTAAAACAGGGAAGAGGTTTGAATATCGAGTGCCGGAAAGGCGAGAAACACCGCGCTGACCAAAAGCGTGGCGGCCAAAATCCAGCTTAGCTGGCGTAGATATGTCGGCATATTCATGCGCATTGTTTTGACAGGCGGATTGCAGATTTGCAAGAGGGGTCGCGGGCGCCTTATAAGAGGGCAACAAAGGAGATTTTTATGCGTTTTTATTATCCCGCCGCTTTACTGGCCTTTTTGGGGGCTTGTGCCTCGCTCACGCAAGACCAGTGCCTGAATGCCAACTGGGAAAGCATCGGCTATAATGACGGCGCGCGCGGGCGGCTGGAAAGCTATGTGACGCGGCATTTTGATGCCTGTGCCAAGGTTGGGATAACGCCGGATGTGCAGGCTTGGCAAGCAGGGCGTGCGCGCGGCTTGCCACTATATTGCACCCCGAGCAATGCTTACAATGTGGGGCGCGCGGGCAATGACTTAAGCCCTGTTTGCCCATCTTACCAGCAGCGCTCATTGTATCACAGCTGGGATTGGGGGCAGGAATATTATCTGATCACCCAGCAAATTTCGGAACTGGAACGCGAGGAGCGGGATATAAGGCGGCAGATCGCAACCGGTTTTGTGCCGCCAGTTACGCCGGAGCAATCATTGCTTCTCGCCAGCCTGAACGACCGGTTGCGCAGGATTGGCCATGAGATTAACCGGCTGGAGGACCGGCGTAGGCGCTATGCGTCAGCGCCCATCTAGAAAGCGGAATCGCGCCCAAAAGGGCGCGATAAGAGATAACCAAGCAAAGCTTGGCGTGGGGATGGGCGCGCGTTAGTAGCGCGCCAAAAACGCAGGAGTAGGCCAACCATCAGCAGGTATGCCAAAGCGCACTTGCTCAGCCTGCACCGCCGCGCGGGTTTTGGCACCCAAAATGCCGTCTACCCCACCCACATCATGCCCACGATTTTGCAAGATGCGTTGCAAGCGCTCCATCTGGTCGCCGCTTAGGCCCTGCTCGGGCGTGGTTTGCACATAGCGCTGCGCACCGCCAATGCGGGTGGCCATATAGGACACCGTGGCTTGGTAAACAAAGCTGTGGTTCCACTCCTGATACACTGCGTAATTTGGCAGAGCCATAAACACGGGGCCGCGCCGCCCTTGCGGGGCAAATACGCTGGCCTGTAGCCGCCGGCTAGGCATTTGGCCACGGGCCGTCACCCCAAGCTGCGCCCATTCGCGCACAGATTTTTTGTTGGCAAGGCCGGATTCCGCCCATGGGAAATCATCCGGCACGGTGACTTCAACCAACCACGGCTCCCCCGCTCGCCAGCCGAGATCAGCAACCAAGCGCGCGGCCGTCATAATCGCATCGGGCGCACTGGTTTTGAGGCTGACTTGGCCGTCGCCATCACCATCAACGCCTTTATGCAGTATATCCTCGGGCAACATTTGCACCATGCCGATTTCACCCGCCCAAGCGCCGGTGGTGCGAGCGGGGTTGATATCGCCTTGTGCCGCTAGCGCAATGGCAGCAAAAAGCTCAGGGCGGAAAAGATCAGGCCGGCGGCAATCATGCGCCAAAGTGGCCAGCGCACTAACGGTGTTAAAATCGCCCTGCACCGCGCCATAGTCAGTTTCCAGCGCCCAAAAGGCCAAAATAACCTCGGGCGGCACGCCGTATTCGCGCTGGGCGCGGGCAAACACGCTGGCGTATTGGTCAAGCTTTTGCGCGCCAATGCGCAGCCGGGAAGAGCTGATGGAGCGCTGGGAAAACTCAAGGAACGTTTGCCGGAAAACCCCTTGGGCGCGGTCAAAGCGCAGCACTTTTGCATCTTGCCGTGCGGCAGATATTACTGCGTCGATCGCATTTTGAGGCAAGCCTTGGGCGCGGGCCTCTTGGCCGACCTGCTGCATAAAGGCATTAAAATTCCCACCACAGGGGGCGGTTTGGGCAAGGCTTGCACTGGCAGCAAAGCCCAAAGCAGCTACGGAAAAAAGGCGGCAAAGGGTTTTCATAAAATAGGCTCCATTTAAGGTGTTTTAGCTTTGGAATGGATGGGGATTACCACTTTAGGCCCGCGCAACGCAATCTTTCTATCGGGTGATGCGAAGTTTTCGCTTCTGAACAAAATAGGTGCTGCGCCGGAGTTTGGGATAAAACATAGCGCCTATTTCTCGATCTCATTCGTTAACTACTTTGTTAACCCTCAACCTGTCGCCATTCGCGACCTTTGACGCCTGGGCATAGCGGCCTTACATCGCACCCATGCCGCCATCTACACCCAACGCTTGGCCGGTCATAAAGCTGTTGGCAGGGTCTGCCAAAAACATCACAGCGCGCACCACCTCAGAAACACTCGCCAAGCGGCGCATCGGAATGCCGCGGGTCATAGCAGCTTCATGAGCTTGCGAGTGCCGCGCCTCCCCGGCCATGGCCGTGCGAGCAAAGCTCGGGCACACCGCATTCACCCGAATGCCGCGCCGCGCATTTTCCAGCGCCGCCGTGCGCGTAAGGCCCACCACCCCGTGCTTCGCCGCGGCATAAGCCCCAAGCGTTGGCGCACCCGAAAGCCCTGCCACCGAGGCGATATTGATAATCGACCCAGACGTCATTGCCGGAATTTGCGCCTGTAATGCCCAGAGCACGCCCAGCAAATTAACTTCAACGACTCGGCGGGCATCGACCTCGGAGATATCGCTTAAAAAAGCAGGTTCATGCACTATGCCAGCGTTATTCACGGCAATATCGAGGCCACCAAATCGGTCAAGCGCCAACTCAACCAGCGCTTTGGCATATTGCGGGTCAGACACATCCCCGACCATGGTCACACAATCCGCGCCCAGTTCCGCCGCCAAGGCCTCCAGTGGTGCAGCGTTAATATCGCTGAGGACAAGCTTGCCCCCTTGCGCCGCAAAGGCCCTTGCGATGCCCTCGCCCAAGCCTGCCGCCGCGCCGGTTATCAAAACCACGCTCATAGGTTGGCAAACAGGTTTACATGGGTTTCAACGCTCATGCCGCCATCAAGCGGCAAAATCGCCCCGCTCACATAGGCCCCGCCGCGCCCACAAAGGTAAAGCGTAGCAGCCGCAATATCCTCGCCATTGCCGATCCGCCCAAGCGGCACATTGGCCCCGACCTTTGCCGCGCCGTCCTCAGACGCCGTGGCAAAGGCTGTCATTTTTGAAGGAAATGGCCCCGGTGCAAAGGCATTTACGGTTATGTATTTTGGCGCCAGCTCTCCGGCCAGCGTTTTAGTCAGGTGATGCACGGCCCCCTTGGAAGCCGTATAGGCATAGGCCCCCTCGGCTACCGGCAGAGTCCCCATCACAGAGCCAATGTTAATAACGCGCGCGGGGTTTGCTTCACTGGCTGCGGCTTCAAGCAGGGGCAACAACTCACGCGTCAGGGTAAACACCCCGGCCACATTCACGGCCATTGTCCTCTCCCATTGCTCATGCGGGAAATCCGCCATGGCTGCGCCCCATGTTACACCTGCGTTATTAAACAAAATATCAAGCTTGCCCGTGCGCGCCCTCACCATTTCAGCCAGTGCCAGAATTGAGCCCTCATTGCCAACATCGCCAGCAAACCCCTCAGCCGAACCCTCTGCATCCAGCGCATTCAGTTGCGCCGCCATAGCCTCACAACGCTCGCCCTTTCGGCTGACCAGCATCACATGCGCCCCCGCCCGCACCAGTGATTCGCAAATCATCGCCCCAATGCCACTGCTGCCGCCCGTTACCAGCGCCACTTTGCCTTTCAGGCCAAAAAGATCTTCCAGATAGGGCATTCACGCCTCCTTTATTTGCCAAAGGACAAAATTATGTCATAATTACAGCCTAATCATCGCGCCGTCATTTGTATATGCGTAACAAGGGATTGAGTGTATGGATATGTTTATCCTCATAGGAGCAGGGATATTTGGCGCGGCCATAATGGCGAGCCAAAGCCCAAACCCGATCTCAACCCTCATAAAATTGGCCTTGGGCAGCATGGGCGGCGCATGCGCTTGGCTGTTTTTAAGCTGGCTCAATAGCTTGCCAGAAGACCCCTCACTCAGCGGGTTTATTATGATGTTTGTCATTGGGGCCCTTTTTGGCGGGCTTGTTGTGCTGCTGGGAATCCTCTTAAATAAACTACGCTAGTTGCACTATCTGCGCTAACAACAAGCACAGGTTTTGCAGCGCGGCGCGGGCCCTATCGTCCAACAAAGCACCACGCTTAACGCGCGGCCACCGCCATGCCTAACACGTCCAGCATTGAGTATATCCCCGGCTTCTGGTGGTGCCCCCACAGCGCGGCTTTCACGGCACCCCGCGCAAATAGCATCCGGTCCGAGGCGATATGCTTCAAGCTCACACGCTCACCAGCCCCGGCAAATACAACCTCATGCTCGCCCACAACATCCCCACCTCGCATAGCGGAAAATCCGATATGCCCGCGCTCACGCTCCCCGGTGATGCCTTCTCGCCCGGCATCGCGAATATCTGGCAAAGCCAACCCACGGCCCTTAGCCGCCGCTTCGCCAAGCATAAGCGCGGTGCCAGAAGGTGCATCTACCTTGTGGCGGTGGTGCATCTCCACCACCTCGATATCAAAATCCTCATCCAGCGCGGCTGCTACCTGCTGGGCAACAAGGCTCAAAACATTCACGCCAAGGCTAAAATTGCCTGACTGGATAATGGGCGCATGCCGTGCGGCTGCGGCCAAAAACACCATGTCGCTTTCCGTCAATCCTGTGGTGCCAATTACGTGCGCCGCCCGCACCTGCGCAGCAATCTCGGCGTTGGCCATGGTGGCCTCAGGCGTGCTGAAATCCAGCACCGCATGGGCGTGTTGCAAGGCGTCCAGCGGGTTATCCTGCACGATAACCCCGCGCGCTTTGCCGCCCATGGCTTCACCCAAATCTTGCCCTACCCAAGCATGCCCATCCCGCTCCGTCGCGCCAATCAGCACCGCCCCCTTAGCCTCATCCACGGCCTGCAAGAGCATCTGCCCCATGCGCCCCGAAACGCCCATCACAGCTATCTTTGTCTGCTCACCCATACCCTTGCTCCTATCATTTCCCCCAGCTTTACCCCGCCAAAAGCTTGACTTCAACACACATGCCCGCCATATCGCCCCCATGGCTAAAAAACAAAATACGAGTCGTGGCCCCGGCCAGCGGCAATTACGCGTTGGTGAGAGCATCCGGCGCATCCTTTCTGATATCTTCGCGCGTGGCGAATTGCATGACCCAGAGCTGGCGCATGTGTCCATTACCGTGGGCGAGGTGCGGATGTCGCCGGACCTGAGCGTTGCCACGGTTTACGTGCTGCCATTAGGCGGCCAAAACGCCGAGGAAGTCTCCAAGGCGCTGGCCCGTAACAAGGGCGAATTGCGCCACCTCGTGACCAAAGAGCTCAACATCCGTTTTTCCCCAGATCTGCGCTTTTTGCCTGATCTCACCTTTGACCAAATGGCCGAAACCGAGCGGTTACTGAACCTCGATGCGGTCAAGCAAGACCTCGCCAAACCTGACGAGCCGGAATGAGTGAAGAGCGCCTGACCGTCACCTCGCCCAACAGCCAGCCGCTGAATTATCTGGTGTCCTTAAAGGTGGGTAGCACCTATTTGCGGAACCTGATTTATGTGCTTGATCATGGCAAAGTTTTTTCCGAGATCGAGCGGGATTTTCCGCGCGAATTGCCTTCGCGCGAAATGACCAGAACCGAGCTTGCGGCAGAGACATCTTTCTTTGTCGTGCGCGACCCCGTGGCGCGTTTTTTTTCGCTATATTTTGACAAAGCCATCGGCAAGGCTGGCAGCCGCTTTCCGTGGATGGTGGAAATTCTGGTGACCAACCGCGTGTTTCATGACAAGCCGGACCTGACCATCGAAGAGCACCGCGAAAACTGCATGTCTTTGCTCGGGTTTATAAATGTGCGCCTGCGTGGCCATATAAAGGGCGCGATCAACCCCCATTGGAACAAGCAAATTGTGCGCGCCGAAACCGGCCTGAAATTTGGCATGAAACCCCTGATGCTTGACCGCCTTGATCAGCAGCTTCTGCACATTGCCGATGGGCGGGTCGACGGGCTGGAAGCGGCAATGGCCATGATAAAAACCCGTAATCGCTCACCGCGCCCTGTTGAGGCCGAAGACATTATGACCCCCGAGATTTACGCCAAAATTTCGGCACTTTACCCCGAGGATATCCAGCTATATGACCTCGTGAAAACTGGGTGGGATATGCTTGGCCACCCCCCCGAGATCGAGCTTTAGGACCGTATCATGGCTAGACGAAAAAAAGGCCGCCCGCTGCATGGCTGGCTGGTAATTGATAAACCCCTTGGCGTGACCTCAAGTGCGGTTGTGAATAAAGCTAAATGGGCATTTGACGCCCAAAAAGCGGGCCATGCAGGCACGCTAGACCCCGAAGCAACGGGCGTGCTCGCCATTGCTTTTGGCGAAGCCACCAAAACCGTGCCCTATGTAACCGATTCCCTAAAAGCCTATCGCTTTACGGTGCGGCTGGGGCAGGCCACCAACACCGATGATGGTGAGGGCGAGGTGGTTTCGGAGAGTGAAAAACGCCCGAGTGCGGCAGAAATAACCGCCGCCCTGCCCGCCTTTACTAGCGACATTATGCAGGTGCCGCCGCAATATTCCGCCGTAAAGGTAGACGGTGAGCGCGCCTATAAGCGCGCCCGTGATGGCGAGGAAATGGAACTAAAAGCCCGCCCGCTATTCGTAGAAAGCCTTGAATTGGTTGAAATGCCAGACCCCGACCACGCGGTGCTGGAAATGACCTGCGGTAAAGGCGGCTATGTGCGCTCTATCGCGCGTGATTTGGGCGAGGCCTTGGGTTGCTATGGCCACGTGGTGCAGCTGCGCCGCGTCTGGGCTGGGCCGTTTGAAATTGAGGATTCCATCCCCTTTTCCAAGCTTGATGAACTGGCCAAGGACCGTGCTTTGGACGCGTTTCTACTGCCGCTAGAGGCCGGATTAAACGACCTTGAGGAGCTAGCCTGCACCCCCGAGGGCGCGGCCAGGCTGCGCAATGGCAACCCCGGCATGGTGATGGCATCAGACATAGAATATGGCGAGGAATGCTGGGGCTCGATTGACGGTCAGCCCGTGGCTATTGGGGTTTACAAAGCCGGAGAACTGCACCCAAATAGGGTTTTTGTGCTCGGAGACTAACATGAAAAACCCCCTCGGCCAGCCCATCGGTGAAGCTGTTAACTGGCAAGGGGCCACACCGCCGCCCCGCGTGGTACTTGAGGGGCAATATTGCAGCATTGTGCCGCTAACGCCCGCTCATGCCCCCGATCTTTTTACCGCCACCCAGCTCGATGCCGATGGCCGCAACTGGACCTACCTGTTTGAAAACCCGATCACTGATCTAGCGGGTTTTACCATATGGGCCGAAAAGGCCAGCCAAAGCAGCGACCCGCTTTTCCACGCCATTATCAGCGCCGAAACCGGCAAAGCCGTCGGCTATGCCACCTATATGCGGATCACCCCGAAAATGGGCGTGATCGAGATTGGCAACATCCACCTTTCCCCCGCACTTCAGGGCAGCCGCGCCTCAACCGAGGCGATGTATTTGCTGATGAAGCAGGCTTTTGCCTTGGGCTATCGCCGCTATGAGTGGAAATGTGACAGCCTGAATGCCCCCTCTCGCCGTGCCGCCTTGCGGCTTGGCTTTACCTTTGAGGGCATTTTCCGACAGGCGCTGGTTTATAAAGGCCGAAATCGCGATACGGCATGGTTTTCAGTGACAGACCAAGAATGGCCAGCACTGGAAAAGGCCTTTATCGGCTGGTTGGATGCAAGCAATTTTGACCAATCCGGCATTCAAAAGGATAAGCTGCAATATTTCCGTTAGTATTATTGACTTAAATACAAATATCCGATATTTCGACGGACATGGATAGCATAGATCATAAAATAGCCGAAATACTACAAGCAGACAGCCGCACGCCGGCTTCTACCCTTGCCAAAGCCACCGGCACCTCCGTTTCTACCGCCAATGAGCGGGTGCGGCGGATGCAGGCCAACGGCACAATCAACGCCTTTCGCGCCGTGCTTAACCCTCAGGCTGCCGGTGCCTCCCTCTGTGCCTTTATCCTGATCGACATGGCGTTTGAGGGCGAAGACCTCGCCAAATACGCCTTGCAAGCCCGCCCCGAGGTGCAAGAACTACACCATATTAGCGGCGGGCACTCCTATATGGCCAAAATTCGCGTGGCCGATACCGCTGCTATGCAGGCCTTTTTGCAGGAGGTCGTAAAACCACTCAAAGCGGTTTTGCGCACCGAAAGCATGATCGTGCTTGAGACCGCCAAAGAAACCACCGCTGTGCAGATTATCCCATGAGCGCGCTCTTGAGCGGGATGGCGATGGGATTCGCCGTGGCCATGCCCGTAGGCCCGATCGGGGTTTTGTGCATCAAACGCAGCCTGAAAGACGGCTTTGCCATGGGGCTTGCCACCGGATTGGGTGCGGCCACAGCCGACGCTGCATATGGGCTGCTTGTGGCGCTTGGATTAGGGGTTTCCGGGTTATTGGCTTACACTCTGCCACTAAAAATCGGGGGCGGTCTGCTGATTATTGTGCTTGGCTTGCTCGGGTTACGTAGCTTTTTTAAGCCTTCGCAAAAGGCCGGCCTTACACAGCCAAAAGGTGGGTTGGGCGCGGCTTGGGCCAGCACCTTTATGCTGACCCTAACCAACCCCATGACCATTTTGGCCTTTGTTGGCCTCATCGCCGCCCTTGGCAATGCCAGCGCGGCGGGGCCGTTTCTATTGGTGCTCGGCGTGTTTCTAGGTTCGCTCCTGTGGTGGCTAACTTTGGTGGGGGGAGTGTTGATGGTAAAATCCAGCCTGCCGATGGCAGCCCTCCGCTGGCTGGATTTTGCATCTGGCTTGGTGCTCATCCTTTGGGGCTTTGCCATTATTTTATATTCCGTTTTTTAAGATAATTACTTCGGCCGTTTGCCTTATACATCTGAGTTTACAGCCAAAATAAACACATTCGCCAAACTACTTACCTAGGTTAGTATCTTAAAGGGTAAAATCAGGGCTTTACCCTTTGACCCCACGCTGTAAAACTCTGCTCATGATCACCAGAACCCACCAAAAGGGCGACGCCCCCTCCGAGGCGACCTATTCCGACTGCGAGCGCTACCGCTACGCCCTCACCCGCATTTGGGAGCCTGAGGGCCGCAAAGTCCTGTTCCTTATGCTCAACCCCAGCACCGCCACCGAGGTGCAAAACGACCCCACCGTCGAGCGCTGCGAGCGCCGCGCCCGCACGCTGGGCTTCGGGGGATTCCGCGTCTGCAATATCTTCGCTTTCCGCGCCACAGACCCGCGCAACATGCGCGCGGCGGATGACCCCGTTGGCCCGGCCAATGACACCGCCATTCTAGAGGCCATCGCCTGGGCCGATGAGGTGGTCGCGGGCTGGGGCAACCACGGTGCACACTTGGCGCGAGGTGAAGCAATGCAAGCCCTGCTTAAGGCTCAACCCAAAACGCCCAAGCACCTTGGCCTTACCAAATCCGGCCACCCAAAACACCCGCTTTATATTGCATACACAACCCAACCGGAGGCTTGGTGGTGACCCGACAAATAGCCATAATAACCGGCGGAAGCCGTGGCATTGGTGCCGCCACCGCCATTCTTGCCGCCAAGATGGGCTTTGATATCTGCATCAGCTATATCGCCAACGACGCCGCCGCCGACACGATTTTGGAAGCCTGCAAAACTCACGGCGCACGCGCCATGAAGGTGCGAGGCGATGTTGCCAACGAGGCCGATGTCGAAGCGCTTTTCAATGCCTGTGATGCCCAACTCGGCCCTGTTACGCTCCTCGTAAACAACGCCGGCATCGTTGGCGAAACTTCCCGGGTTGATGCGCTTTCCGCAGCGGCGTTAGAACGGATATACCGGGTTAACGTTTTTGGCTCGTTTTACTGCGCCCAGCAAGCCGTGCGCCGGATGTCCACCAATAATGGCGGCAAGGGCGGTAGCATCGTGAATCTGTCCTCCATCGCGGCCACCATCGGCAGTGCGGGGGAATATGTTCACTATGCCTCGACCAAAGGCGCGATTGATAGCTTTACCATTGGCCTCGCACGTGAAGTTGGACGGGAGGGCATTCGTGTAAACTCTGTGCAAGCAGGCACGGCCGATACCGATGTGCACACCACTGGTGGCGGCAACCCAGACCGCCCCGCCATGGTCGCCGCCACCTCGGCACTCGGCCGCGTGGCCACACCTGAAGAAATTGCCGAGGCCATCCTGTGGCTTGGGTCTGATAAAGCAAGCTATGCCACCGGCACCGTGCTGCGGGTCGGGGGCGGCTTATAAAGAAACGGCGGATTATAACGGAGGGCTAAATATAAAACATTGCGAAAACGCGGCTGGGTTCCGGCTGAAACCGAAGAGCTTGTAACGCGCATCGCAGCCGAAGCCACGGCGGCCTCCAACGCTGAAACCGCTGCCCAACTTGAAAGGCTGGCCGCCAAAACGAAACCCTCCACCTGAGGGATGGCTTCAACCTCAACACTGCCACCAATGTAATGCCCCCCCCGCCCTGCTTGCCTACAGCCTTTCCGAGCAGCCATCCCTGGGTTACCCGCGAGGTCAATACGAGATGGGCCTTGAGGCTATTGAGGCAACCGAAGTGATTACCGCCGCGCTCTGCGCTGAGGTTTTTGAGGCAAAATACGCCGAAATCCGCGTGCCTTCTGGCGCCACATCAAACCTCTACGGTTTTATGGCCACATGCAAGCCGGGCGATACGATCACCGCTCCGCCCGCCAGCATCGGCGGGCATCCGGAGCGGCTTCACAGCTCCGGGCTTGCTTTTGTCTCTGCGGGGGTGAACCCCCACTCGACAAAAGCACATTTTTCAATAAATTGAAAAACGCCTGCCGCTGGCCGTGGCCTCGCTACGCTCGGCGGGGCCAACACAACCGCCTCTATAGGTCCACAAGCGCCGCCCTTGATTGCGAGTTGAATTCGCGGCGATATAGCACAGCCAGCGTCAGAAAGGTTGCCCCTATCATCGCCCAAGCCCCGAGTAACCATGCCAGTGCCGCCAGTGCAAAATACATCGCCCGCAACCCACGGTTAAAGCTGCGCGCCGCATAGGTGTTTAGCTTGGCGGATTTCTCAGCATAGCGCAGGGCGTCGGGGTGCTCTGGGTCTATCGGCACCGACGCCATAACCACCGCACAATAGCCAAAAAGCCGGTGAGACCACACAAATTTCAGAAAAGCGCTGGCCATTATCGCCACCACAAGGATCAGCTTGGTCTCCCAAACCACCTTGGGCGCGCTCAGCTCAATGCTTAGATCAGCGGCCAGTGCTTGCAGCGTGCCTGCTTGGCCGAGCAAGGCCACCGAGCCGCCAATGCCGATCATACTGGCCGAGGTAAAAAATGCCGCGCCCTGCCGCAGGCTTGCCAGAATACTGGCATCCAGCATCCGGTTTTCGCGGTGAAGCATTTCCTGCATCCAGCGGGCCCGATATTCCGCAATCAAGGAATGGGTCGAGCGGCGCTTGCCTTCATGCTCTACCCACCAGCCAATGAGCGACCAGCCAAGCAACAATAGCGTCAGCGCCGCGCCATCCCACAAGCTGAAAGGGGCAATGAACTGATTGAGAATATCTGGCATGATTGCCCTTTCAACGTCAGACCGCATGTGCGGCACAAAACTACGCCCTTAGTGGCACAAACCGCAACCATTGGTCAATATTGCTGCCTTTTTCTTGAATTACGGGCTCATTCAGGTTACCTGAAACATACCCAAGCTCGGAGGCGCGCCCATGCAAATGCCCAAACCCAGTGCCAATATTCTTGCTCGCAAGGCCGAGATTGTGGCGTGTTTGCGCCAAGTGCTGCCCGAAAATGCCGTGATTGATGACCCGTTTGAGACCAAAGTCTATGAGTGTGACGCGCTCTCGGCCTATCGCTGCCCGCCCTTGGCCGTGGTACTGCCCGGCAGCACCGAGGAAACCGCGGCAGCCTTAAAAGCTTGCCACGAAATGGGTGTGCCCGTGGTGCCGCGTGGCTCTGGCACCTCGCTTGCCGGCGGGGCTTTGCCAACCGAAGATAGCGTGATTTTGGGCGTAGCGCGGCTAAACGGCGTGCTTGAAGCTGACTATGCAAATCGCTTTATTACCGTGCAATCCGGCCGCACAAACCTTAGCGTCACGGGCGCGGTGGAGCAGAACGGCTATTTCTATGCGCCAGATCCCTCAAGCCAGCTGGCCTGCGCCATTGCGGGCAATATCGCGATGAATTCCGGCGGGGCACATTGCTTGAAATATGGCGTGACCACCAACAACCTGCTCGGTGTAAAAATGGTTACGATGGCGGGGGAAGTTATTGAAATTGGCGGCGCGCATCTGGATGCAGCTGGCTATGATTTGCTTGGGCTGATCTGCGGTTCCGAGGGCCAGCTTGGCGTGGTGACAGAGGCAACGTTGCGCATTCTAGCCAAACCGGAGGGTGCACGGCCCGTGCTCATTGGCTTTGATAGCAACGAGGTTGCGGGGGCTTGTGTTTCAGATATTATCCGCGCGGGTGTGCTGCCTGTGGCCATTGAATTTATGGACCGCCCCGTTATTCGCGCCGCCGAAAACTTCACCCATGCAGGCTATCCAGATGTCGAGGCCCTGTTGATTATCGAGGTCGAAGGTTCGGAAGCCGAAATTGCCGAGCAGCTCGGGAAAATCACCAAAATTGCCAAGCGTCACAACCCCGTGGAGCTGCGGGAAAGCCAGAGCCCTGAGGAAAGCGCAAATATCTGGAAGGGCCGCAAGGCTGCCTTTGGCGCGATGGGACAGATCAATGATTATATGTGCTTGGACGGCACAATCCCTGTTAGCAAGCTGCCCGAAACCTTGCGGGGGATTACGGCTCTTTCCCAAAAATACGGCCTTGATGTCGGCAATGTTTTTCACGCCGGAGACGGCAATATGCACCCACTTATTCTATACAATGCCAACAAGCCCGGAGATCTTGAACTTTGTGAAGCCATGGGGGCCGATATTTTGAAGCTTTGCGTTGAGGTTGGCGGCTGCCTAACGGGTGAGCACGGTGTGGGTGTTGAAAAGCGCGAGCTGATGCACAGCCAGTTTGGCGTGGATGATCTGGATATCCAAATGGCCGTGAAGGACGTGTTTGACCCAAAATGGCTGCTTAACCCAGCCAAGGTTTTTCCGCTTGATGCCTCTGAGGGCCGCCGCCAATGAAACCGGAAACCGAAGCCGAGTTGGCCGATATTGTCGCCAGCGCCAAAGCCCCCCTTGAGGTCATCGGCGGTGGCACCCGCCAGATTGGCCGCACCAAGGGCGACCCGCTGCACTCCAGTGGCCTCAGTGGCATTAGACTTTACGAGCCAGAGGCCCTGACGCTGGTGGCCCAAGCCGGCACACCGCTGGCTGAGATAGAGACCCTGCTGGCAGAAAACGGCCAGCGCCTGCCGTTTGAACCTTATGACTTGCGGGCGCTGCAAGGCACCATCGGCACGCCGACAATCGGGGGCGTGGTTGCGACCAATGCCTCTGGCCCGCGGCGTATTCAGGCAGGAGCCTGCCGCGATAGCCTGATTGGCGTGCGCTTTGTTGATGGCCTCGGGCGCATTCTTAAAAACGGCGGGCGGGTTATGAAAAACGTAACCGGCTATGATCTTGTGAAGCTGATGGCCGGTAGCCATGGCACTTTGGGCGTGCTGACCGAGGTGAGTTTCAAACTACTTCCGGCACCGGAAGCTACGGCCACCGTGCTGGTGGCTGAGGCCGAAACCACATCGGCGGCGACTATGGCCAAGGCCATGGCCTCGCCATTTGACGTAAGCGGCTCCGCCCATGCAAACGGCACCACCGCCCTGCGACTGGAAGGGCTTGAAGGCTCGGTCAGCTATCGCAGCCAAGCGCTGGCAAACTTGCTTGGCGGCGAGGTTGCTACCTTTGACTGGGTGGCCCAGCGCGATGTGCACGCTTTTGCGGGCGTTGAAGGTGATGTCTGGCGGATATCCGTAAAGCCCTCCGGAGGCCCATTGATGGCTGAAGCCCTTCGCCGCCTTGGCGCTGAAAAAGTTATATTTGATTGGGCCGGAGGCCTGCTCTGGGTGCTGGCGTCCAAGGGTTCCCCCCTTCGCCCCGCTATTAAATCCGGCCACGCCACCCTGATTCGCGGCGAAGGCCAAACCTTCCCGCCAGAGCCAGCCCCCATCGCGGCCCTCTCAGCAGCCCTGCGGCAAAAGTTTGACCCGCGCAGCCTGCTTAACCCCGGGCGAATGGCATGAGCACTGACCCTTATGATTATGCCGCCAGCTTAATCAATAGTCACACCCGGAATGCGATCAATTCTTTTTGGCAGCATTTCGCGCAAAATGCTGACATCCTTGCCAACTGGTTTGTTAACCAACAAGGAGGCACGCAAACAGTCGTCAACATCATGCAACCACTTACCGAGGTCTCCCCCGACCTGATATGGGGGTTTGGCCCCGCCGAGCAAGGCCATATGCTCACCATAACCGCTGAGTTCCAAGACGGATTGCGCCCGTTAGCGCGGCTGATGCAGCGCATGGCCCCCAGCCTGCCGGACTGGACGTTCACCAATACCCACCCGCCAAGCGACCCTGCCCAATTGGCGCAAGAGCATTTGGCCCGCTTTGGTTTCCCCCTCACCCTATCAGATATCAAGGTTAGCCTTGGTCGCGATAGGCGGATAAATCTGCACGGCTACGGGGCGGGGCCCAAAGTGTTTGACGAGGTGCTCAATGTATCCACTCTGCTTTTGGGTGAGGAAAAAGAACGCGATTGGGTTGGTTATGTGCAAGAAACACACAACCAAGCCAGCCAGCCCTTCGGGCCGCTCACGTGGATCAATCGCTTTGATGACGCCATCGCCGAGGCGCGCAGCCTAATGCCCAACGCCCCCCATAGCGAGCAGGACCCCAGGCAAGCTAGTGGTGGGCTTTATCGCGATTTCAACCTGCCTCACGGGCACCCACGCCAAGACCTAATCACGTTTTTCGCCCCTTCTGAGGCCTATATAAACGCCGCGCTTTATGGCCCGCGTTTTTCCTCCCGCGGGTTCAGCGGCTTTAACGAGTGGTTTATGTATCTGAAAATTCAGCGCAGCCTCGCCGCCCCCTTTGGCCATGTCGAAGAGCGCGCAGAAGTCGAGGACCGCCTTCACACGACACTTTCCAACGCGGGCGTTGGCGGCTGGGTTGCGGCGGGGCATGGCACCGACTATGTCTACATTGATTTCGCGGTTGCAGATGTAGCGCTGGCCGCCGCCCTGCTTCAAAACCACTTTGGCAAGGAGGTTTATGCGGCAGATGCCAGCCTGTACTTCCTTGATCAAGGGTTGCGGGACATCACCATTCCCCTTTCACCATCTATTTAAAGGGCCGATATGCAAACCAATTTCTCCCCCGAGCAGCTTACAGATACAGGCATTCAGCGCGCCGACGAGATCCTGCGCGCCTGCGTGCATTGCGGTTTTTGCACAGCCACCTGCCCTACTTATCTGCTTTTAGGTGATGAGTTGGACAGCCCCCGCGGCCGGATTTACCTGATCAAAGACATGCTGGAAGCGGGCCGCCCCGCTGACGAAAAAACGGTAAAGCATATTGACCGCTGCCTGAGCTGCCTTGCTTGCATGTCTACCTGCCCCTCGGGCGTGCACTATATGCATCTGGTAGACCTCGCTCGCGAGCACATTGAAAAGACCTATAAACGCCCGCTGTTTGACCGCGCCCTTCGGGCTGTGCTTGCACAAATCCTGCCTTACCCGATGCGCTTTCGCGCCGCGATTCTAGGCGCTTGGGCTGCCAAACCTTTTCGCTTTGCTCTGCCAAGCAAGCTCAAAGCGATGGTTGATTTTGCCCCCGCCAAGCTCCCCTCACCCAGCGCGGTTGACAGCCCACAGGTCTTCCCCGCCAAAGGCCAGAAGATCCGCCGCGTGGCGCTACTTTCAGGCTGTGCACAAACCGCGCTAAACACTAACATTAACGAAGCTACCATCCGGATACTCACCCGCCTCGGGGTTGAAGTGGTGATTGCTGAAGGCATGGGCTGCTGCGGGGCGGTTACCCATCATATTGGAAAAACCAAGGCCAGCCATAAATCCGCCGCCGCCAATATCAAGGCTTGGAAAGCCGCCGACGTGGACGCCGTGGTGATTAATACCTCTGGCTGCGGCACGACTGTAAAAGATTACGGCCACATGTTTCGCGAAAGTGAGCTGGCCGAGGACGCCAGCGAGATCGCGGCCAAGGCTCGCGACATATCCGAGATTCTGCTGGAAATCGGCATCAAGGGCCAAGCGGATCTCAAAGTCGCCTATCATGCCGCCTGCTCACTGCAACATGGCCAACAAATTAAAGAGGCACCCAAAACCCTGCTCCGAAATGCGGGCTTTACGGTGCTAGAACCAGCTGACCCCCACCTTTGCTGTGGCTCAGCGGGCACCTATAACCTGATGCAGCCCGAGCTCGCCTCCCAGCTTGGCGCGCGCAAGGTCGCGAGCCTCGGAGCTCTGACGCCGGATGTAATATCCGCCGGAAATATCGGCTGTATGATGCAAATCGGTGATAGCACAAACTTGCCCGTTGTGCACACTGTTGAACTCCTAGACTGGGCCACAGGCGGACCAAAACCAAACGCGCTCAAACATGTTTAACCTTGAGCACATCGTAGATGATCTGCGCAAAATCGGTGTCAAGTCTGGCGATGTGCTCATGCTTCACGCCTCACTAAAAGCCGTTGGCCCCGTTAAGAACGGTGCCAACGGCCTGCTTGATGCGCTCCGCATGGCCGTAGGCAAAAATGGCACCTTGATGATGGTGCTTGGCGCTGCCAACAAACGTCCCCCCGGTGGCACTGTGTTTAACCCTCTCACCACCCCCGCCGACCCGGATGTCGGTCGCCTCGCTGAAATCCTCCGCACCCGCACAGGCTGCAAGGTTTCCAACCATCCCGAAGGCCGCTTTGCCGCGCTTGGCCCCGGTGCCGAGTTCCTGCTCGCCTCGCAGCCATGGGATGACTATTTTGGCCCCGATTCCCCACTAGACCACCTTTGCCAGCGCGGCGGTAAAATCTTGCGCCTCGGGGCAGCCCCGGACACCATAACCCTCACTCATTTTGCCGAATACCTCACGCCCCTTACCGAAAAGCGCCGCGTCACACGGCAAGTGCTTGTTCAGGGCCCCGAAGGGCCGGAGCAAAAGGACGTGTGCTCGCTTGATGACGATGAGGGCATTTTCGAGTTTGGCGGGGAAGACTATTTTATCAGCATTCTGGAAGCGTATATGGCCAATAAAGAAGGGCAATCTGGCAAGGTCGGCAATGCCAAAAGTCAGCTTTTAGGCGCACAAAGCTATGCCAGTTTTGCCATCGCGTGGATGGCAAGGCATCTTGGCTAGCCCCCCCAACAAGCGCTTCCGTTGCCGCGCGGCGCGGGTGCTATATTTCCAAGCAATACAACACGCAACGCGCCGCCACCGTCAGCCATCGGTCACTTTGGTTATTTTAGCCGCCGTTGCTCGCACCAAAGGCCAAACCGCGGCCAGCTATGGCTTCGAGGTCAGAATAGAGCATGTCCGGGAACGTCAATGTCTTGGGGGTAAACTCCGGCAACCCGTTGGTCTCCGTCAGTTTGACCACCGCCGCGCGCGGCATATACGCCAGCATGGCTTTGCCAATGCCCGAGGCATGCATTTACGCGGGGCGTCTAATGCAGTGTTTGGTTTGCCTGATAATATGCTGACAAAAGGCGTGGCCACCCATAGCTCAGGCAACCATGCGCTTAGCCTTTCTTATGCCGCTGGGCGGCCATGTGGTGATGCCGCGCACCGCGCCGCAAGCCAAGAAGGATGCGGTAGATTACCTGAAATGCTGGGATGAGCGCGGAGTGCTGGGTGACCCTGACGGCGTTTTGAAGATCAACGACAAACTACGGCTGGCGCCCCGGCACTGCGACCCGACCTGCAATGTGCATGACTGGTATGTGGGCGTGCGAAACAGCAAAATGGAAACCGTATGGCCGATGGTTTACTGGCTGAGGCGGATATCACCGAATTGGAGGTTGTGAAAA
Organism: Paracoccaceae bacterium; assembly: GCA_016744015.1. Classification (GTDB taxonomy): domain Bacteria; phylum Pseudomonadota; class Alphaproteobacteria; order Rhodobacterales; family Rhodobacteraceae; genus UBA3077. The sequence continues at coordinate 25,283 of JADGFD010000007.1, forward strand.
ACGGCGCGCATCAAGGCTGAACGCCTGAAGGCGAGTTGACCTTGTTTGACGGCACCGGCCTAGGCCTGCAAGAGCTTGCCGTGGCGTCTGAAACAGTTAATTTGGCCATTGCCAGAGGTGTAGTAATTGAGGTGTATTTTTAGGCAGGCGTTGCCAATCTGTGCCTAAAGTGGGTTGTATCCGCCACCCAAACTCTCGTTATCTTATTGACACTATATGATTTTTGCCCCCCATCACAACTACGCTCCTAGGATAGTAGGTATGTTATTGCGCTGCGGCTGTGCCTGCTCGTGAGCCGTTGTTTGCGTGCTTTGTTCTGCCATTTATCTCTTTTTCGGGCCCCTCTTCTCACTCTATCCGCTTTAACCTTGCGTTAAGGTTATCAAAAAGTACCTGTTTTTCGGCCGTTTTCGCTAAGGGTTTGTTCAAGACTCGGGGCTATTTTCATTTATGGAGTGGATGGGAGTATCGGGATGGAACAGGTGTTTCACCTCACGGTCGTGGAGAGCGGCTATGTGGATTTTGAAATTGTGAGGGCGCTGAAGGCCTCAACCGGCGCGCAGCGCTATTCGGAAATAGTTGAGGACGTGGTGTTTTCACTGACAGAAAAGATCACTGCCTTGATGACCAACGCCCGCGAGCGGGATTTTGCCAAGGCCGAGCGGCAGGCGGCCAAAATCGGCGTGATTGCACGGCAGATCGGACTGAAGGGTGTAGCAGCTGTGGGGGCAGCGGCGCAGGATTGCGCAGGGCGGCACGACTATACAGCGCTGTCGGCGGTGTCGGTGCGGCTGGCGCGCATGGCAGAGCGCTCACTTTTTAGCATTATTGAATTTGATGCACAGGCGCCTTAAGGCTTGCAATTGGGCCGCAATGGGGGGAGGTTTCGGGGAACCGGAAAGGACACCCAATGCAGCCAAAATTCACCAACACCGAGACAACGATTCCGATTTATGTAGTCGAAACCAAGGGGCTTGAACAGACGCTCAGCCAGCTAGATGGCGCGGCCCGCCGCTGGGTTAAAAGCAATGGCTTTGCCGCCAAACTTGGGCAGGTGGCGCTGATTCCGGCAGAAGACGGCGGCATACGGGCGGTGCTGGCGGGCTGGGGCAACGTTGCCGCGCGGGCGCGGGGCTGGTTTAATTTTGCCAGCATTGCCGCCAAACTACCCGAGGGCGATTACCGGATAGAAGACGGGCTGAAACAGGCCGAGCGAAAAGAGGCAGCGCTGGCATGGCTTCTGGCGGGGTATCGCTTTGATAAATATGCCAAACAGCCTGCGCAAAAGGCGCGGCTGGCCTGCCCGCAGGGGGTAGATGCCACGCGGGTAGAGCTGGAAGCCGAGGCGACTTTTCTGACACGCGACCTGATAAACACACCCGCAAATGATATGGGGCCGGAAGCACTGGAAGCGGCGTTTTTTGACCTTGCCAAACAGCACAAAGCCAAGGCTTCGGCGATTGTTGGGGATGACCTGCTGCGCGAGAATTTCGGGCTCATTCATGCCGTGGGGCGGGCCGCCGAACAAGCGCCGCGCTTGCTGGATATGATCTGGGGAGACCCCGATGCCCCCAAGCTAACGCTGGTAGGCAAAGGCGTTTGCTTTGATACCGGCGGGCTGAATATCAAGCCCGGGGCCTCTATGGGGCTGATGAAAAAGGACATGGGCGGGGCAGCCAATGTGCTGGGGCTAGCGCATATGATTATGAGCCTCGGCCTGCCGGTGCGTCTGCGAGTGCTTATTCCGGCGGTTGAAAACTCGATTTCAGCGAGTGCGTTTAGGCCGCAAGATATTTTGCGCAGCCGCAAAGGGCTAACGGTGGAAAACAACAATACTGACGCCGAAGGGCGGCTGGTATTGGCAGATGCGCTGGCGATGGCGGATGAGGAAACACCGGATATGCTGATCTGTATGGCGACACTAACAGGGGCCGCACGCGTGGCGCTGGGGCCGGACCTGCCGCCATTTTACACCGACGATAGTGCCTTGGCGCACCAACTCACGCGCATGGCACGGGCCGAGGCGGACCCATTGTGGCGGATGCCTTTTTGGGAAGGCTACGAGGCCAATATCGAGCCGGGCATTGCCGACCTCGACAATGCGCCCGCAGGGGGCATGGCCGGCTCAATCAATGCGGCGCTCTTCTTGCGCCGCTTTGTGGAAAACGCCGCGCAATTTGCGCATTTTGACATTTACGGCTGGACACCCGCGGCCCGCCCTGCCAGCCCCAAAGGCGGCGAGGCCCAAGGCGGGCGCGCCATTCTGGCCATGATCGAGGCACAGTTTAATGCGGGGTAACCAGCCCCTGTCTGATATGCAAGACACGCCCGGCGGCAAGCGTGTTTCCCAGCTATTGTTTGGTGAGGTTTTCGAGGTAGAAAAAACCGAAGGGGCTTATAGCTTTGGCCGGGCGGCCTGTGGCTATCAGGGGTGGATAGCAAGCGCCGCGCTGGCGGAGCCACGCACCGCCAGCCACTTCGTGAGCGAAATGGCCACCTATATTTATGCGCAGCCAGATATGAAATCCGAAGTCCGGCTTCGGCTACCTTTTTGGGCGCAGGTAAAGGTGCTGGGACAAGAAGCGCTGTTTTCACGCCTGCCCGAAGGCTACGTGTTTTCGGCCCATATCAGCCAAGTGCAAGCCGTGGATTATGTGGCCGTTGCCGCGCGGTTTCTCGGTGTGCCATACCTATGGGGTGGCCGTTCCAGCCTCGGGATAGATTGCTCCGGCCTTGCACAAATGGTCCTAAATGCAGCAGGGCAGACGGCCCCGCGAGATTCCGGCCCGCAGGCAAATAGCATTGGCACGCCCGTGCCGCTTGGCACCTCGCTCCAGCGCGGAGACTTGGTTTTTTGGAAAGGCCATGTGGGCCTGATGCAAGACGCCAATATACTTCTGCACGCCACCGCCTTTTCAATGAGCGTGATAATCGAACCGCTGGCCACTACGGTGGCGCGGGTAAAAGCCCAAGGGTATGGCGGTATCACAACCATTCGCAGGCTTTAACATTTGCACCTGTTGCCACAAGCGCAAACTGTGTAGCGCGGCGCAGGCGTAGCCTTGCAACTGACGCAAAACCTAGCGCACCGCGATGATTGTTACGCGTGAAAAGTGTTATGCACAGCATACATTATCCTTTTGGGAGGCAAGCCCGAAAGCGGCCATCCGACAAAAGGGAATCAGATGACCGCTTCAAGCCTATTTTGTTCAATGCTGCATGTGAACAAATGCTGGCTTGTGAAGAAGTAGCTAGAAGCATGACGGTTCAGACAAAAACCCCAATACCGACTCATACCTGATGTTCGCGGCTCAGGACCGCCAATGCTGCCACAGTGATCCAAAGCACTGTAGCGAAAACAATGTAATAGGGGATATGCGCGGTTTCTTGAGGTAAAAGGATGAACAACGTGTTCGCTGTCAAGCTCGCATGCATCAAGCTCGCGAGAAGCAAGCTTTCGGTGCGGTCATAGACCCAAACCATGAGCACTCTGAATGGTGGTAGCACTACCGCGTAAAAGACCAATGGTGGAAGCAAGAGCGACATCTGTAATTCTCCAGTCGCATCGCCGCTGGCCCAGTAGGTCACCAAGAAATGCCATACACCCCAGATCCCCCCCACGATCAATCCTGTTGCCAATAAACCGACGCGCATCCGAAGCTTGGGGACGGCGAACGCGGTCCAACCTAGCTCTTCCAGAAGGCCGCCGAAAATCCCCACACCGATTCCGGACAGCACGAGTGCGACTTTGTCATCTGTTGTCAGGATTGCGGGCAGAAATGCTGGGGATATCAACGAGAGCGGCAGGAGAATGACTAGAATTGTTACCGGAGTGGCCAGAAGCGCAAGCAGATACCAGCGAACACCCACCTTCCACCTCAGCAACCGGGTAAGCAGAACTCGATACCCCGCCTTCCCGTCGATCAGGCCTACAAGTGAAACACCTGCCACGCATGGGCCAGCCAACAGAAGTGTTATTGCGATAGGAAACAGCGCATCGGTCTGCGTCGTGTTGCCGGGAAGACCACCCATACCCGCGATCACGAACAGCCCTCCCCAAGAGATGCCAAATGTGATGGTGAAATAGGCCCATATTGGACGGTTGCGGATGATCGATAGTATTGTCGACATGGTGATTACTTCCTTGTTGCTGTGCACCTCAAAGAATTCACGGCAATAGATGTATTGTCGACACGGGTCTGGCGGTCGTTGATCCAAGTCAATTCTGACCTCAAAACATAGCTGTCGCAGGCGACCGTTTGAGCCACTCACTCAACGCATCGGTCGCATCCTTGTGGGGAAGGCGGTCTTTGATGCACCCACCGCGAACGGCGACCTTGTCCGCACAGCCGCCTTTTGCGAAGTTTTATTGAGCGTCCGCTCTTAAAGAGGCAATTTATGCTGTACGCCGCACTAAGTTTGCCCTTTGGCACGCATTATCTGGGCAACACCGAGGGCTTCCAGCACTTTAGCCTCAATCGCCTCAGCATCCAGCCCAGCGGCATGATACATGGCGGCAGGGCTATCTTGGGCAACAAACCTATCTGGCAGGGTCATCGAGCGAAATTTCAGGCCCGTATCAAACACGCCCTCTTCGGCCAAAAGCTGGGCTACATGGCTGCCAAAGCCACCTATCGCGCCCTCCTCAATCGTGATTAGCGCCTCGTGATCAGCGGCGAGTTGTAAAACCAAATCGCGGTCCAGCGGTTTGGCAAAGCGGGCATCGGCCAGCGTGGGGGCTATGCCCTTGGCGGCGAGGTTTTCCGCCGCCTTGCGGGCCTCGCCAAGGCGGGTGCCAAGCGAAAGGATGGCCACGCGGGCACCTTGCTGAATAATCCGGCCTTTGCCAATTTCCAGCACTTCGCCGCGTTCGGGCAGCTCAATGCCCACACCTTCGCCGCGCGGAAACCGGAACGCGCTTGGCCGATCGTTAATGCTGGCGGCGGTGGCCACCATATGCATGAGCTCGGCCTCGTCTGCTGCGGCCATCACCACAAAATTGGGCAGGTTGCTCAGAAAGGCAATGTCGAAAGTGCCAGCATGCGTGGGGCCATCAGCGCCCACAAGCCCCGCACGGTCAATCGCGAAGCGCACGGGTAGGGACTGGATGGCAACATCATGCGCAACTTGGTCATAGCCGCGCTGGAGAAACGTGGAATAAATCGCACAGAAGGGCTTCATGCCACCCGCAGCCAAGCCGGCTGAAAAGGTTACGCCATGCTGCTCGGCCATGCCGACATCAAACATCCGGTTGGGGAAGTGCTTGGCAAATACATCCATGCCGGTACCATCGGGCATGGCGGCGGTAATGCCCACCACCCGTGGGTCAGCCTCAGCCTCGGCCACAAGCGCCTTGGCAAAAACGCTGGTATAGCTTGGCGCATTGGCGGGTGGGGTTTTATGAACTTTGCCAGTAGCCGGGTCAAACTTTCCGCGCGCATGGCCACAATCAGGCGCGCCTTCAGCCGCCGCAAAACCCTTGCCCTTTTTGGTAATCACATGGATCAACATCGGCCCGGTTGCCCGCTCATGCACGGTGCGCAAAACGCTGAGTAGCTGTTCCATATCATGGCCATCAATCGGGCCAATATAGGAAAAGCCAAGCTCCTCAAAAAGCGTGCCGCCAACGGTCATGGATTTAACCATCTCCTTGGCCCGGCGCGCGCCATCCTGCAGGGGCGGCGGCAAAAGCGAGGCAAAGCCCTTGGCGGCTGATTTTAGCTCCTGAAAAGGCGCCTCGGCATAGAGCCGTGAAAGATAGCCCGACATCGCGCCCACAGGCGGCGCGATCGACATATCATTATCATTCAGCACCACAAACAAGCGCTTTTTCATATCGCCCGCGTGGTTCATACCCTCAAAGGCCATACCGGCAGGGATGGAGCCATCACCTATTACGGCAACCGCATCGCCCAGCCCGTGCGCGGGCGCGCCGCCCAGCTCTCGCGCCGCCATAAAGCCGGTGGCGGCGGAAATAGACGTGGCGGCGTGGCCCGCGCCAAACGGGTCATACGGGCTTTCGCTTCGCTTGGTGAAGCCGGAAATACCGCCGCCCGAGCGCAGGGTTTCCATTTGGGCGCGGCGGCCGGTCAGGATTTTATGCGGGTAGCATTGGTGGCTCACATCCCAGATCAGCTTATCGCGCGGGGTATCAAACACCGCGTGCAGTGCCACCGTAAGTTCCACCACGCCCAGCCCAGCGCCAAGGTGCCCGCCGGTTTTGGACACGGCGTCAATGGTTTCAACCCGAAGCTCATCTGCGAGCTCGCGCAGCTCTGCATCGCTGAGCTTTTTTAGGTCGGCAGGGCTGTTAACATTATCAAGCAACGGGGTTTGCATCTGCTATCCTTAAACCGTTCTGGTTATGACAAACTGCGCCGCTTTGCGCAGCTTGTCAGCTTTGGGGCCGTAGCCATTCAACGCCTCAATGGCTTGCTCTACAAGTGATTCGGCGCGGGCCTCTGCCCCAGCCAAACCCAAAAGGGTTAAGAAAGTGGCTTTGCCAGCGTCATTATCTTTTTGCACACGTTTGCCTGTTTCGGCCTCGGAACCGGTCACATCCAAGATATCATCCTGGATTTGAAAGGCGTTCCCAATGGCCTCGGCATAGGCGTGCAGCGAGGCCGGGTCTTCTCCGGCTAGCAGCGCCCCCGCCCCCGCCGACCAGCGGATGAGCGCGCCGGTTTTCAGAGATTGAAGATGGGTGATTTCAGCCAGCGTAAGCGGGGTGGTTGCGCTTTCCGCAGCGATATCCAGATCTTGCCCCAGCACCATGCCCTGCGCGCCAGAGGCCAGTGCAAGGCTTTGGATGAGCGCCAGCTTAGCCCCATCGGTCGCCTGCATATTAGCAATAATTTCAAAAGCTTGTGCTTGCAAAGCGTCACCTGCCAGCACGGCGGTGGCCTCGTCCCATTTTATGTGCAGCGTCGGTTTGCCGCGCCGTAAATCATCATCATCCATCGCCGGAAGGTCATCATGCACGAGGGAATAAGCATGAATGCACTCAACGGCTGCGGCGGCATCCATCGCGCCTGTGGCCTCGAAAAGCCCCGCGCTTTCAACCACCAGAAACGCGCGTAGCCGTTTGCCACCCGCCAGCGCGGCGTAACGCATAGAGTCCGCAATCCGGCCATCACGTGGCAAAAGCTCGTTTAGCCGGTGCTCCACAGCTTGTGCCGTAGATTTGAGCGCGGTTTCAAAACTAGTCATAGTTAACAGGCGTGGCACCGGTGGCCTCTCCATCGGCACCTTTGGTGATTTGCGCCACTTTTTCCTCGGCCTCGGCCAGCTTTTTCTCACAATGCTTTTTCAGCGCATCGCCACGCTCATAAAGCTTGATGGATTCCTCAAGCGGCACATTGCCCGATTCAAGCTGCCCAACGAGCTTTTCCAGCTCACCCATCGCGTCTTCAAAGCTCATTTTGGAAACGTTACTCATGCCGAGAACTCCTGCAATACTTCGATATGGGCGCGCACCAGCCCGCCCAATGTGGAAAGGTTATAACCCCCTTCCAGCGCCGATACCACCCGCCCAGCGCAATGTTTTTGCGCCATCTCGCAGAGCCGCCGCGTGGCATAGGTGAAATCATCGTCTTGCCAATTAAGGTTGGCCAGCGGGTCGCCCGCGTGGGCGTCAAATCCGGCGGAGATCAGCAATAGCTCAGGGCGATAATCCTCCAGCGCGGGCAGGATGAGGCTTTCGAGTTTCTCTCGGTAAAGCGCACCGGTGCTTTCGGGGGGCAGCGGGATATTCACGATTTGACCGTGGGCACCTTGTTCATTCACGGCCCCTGTGCCGGGGTAAAGCGGCGAGCCGTGGCTGGAGAAAAACTTTATTCGTGACTCATTCCACAGAATATCTTGCGTGCCATTGCCGTGATGCACGTCAAAATCCACAATCGCCACGCGAGACAGGCCGCGCGCCTCCAGCGCATGCAGGGCCGCAATCGCGACATTGCCAAACAGGCAAAACCCCATGGATTTTTCGCGCTCGGCATGATGGCCCGGGGGGCGCATGGCAACAAAAGCGTTGCCAACTTCGCCATCCAGCACCGCATCTACGGCCTTTATAATACCGCCAACGCCACGGCGGGCGGCATTTAGGGTGCCAGAGGAAAGGGAGGTATCAGGGTCCAGCGCCACGGTGCCAGTGATAGGCACTTGGGCCTCAAGTTCATCAATATATCTTTGCGGATGGGCGCGCAGAATGGGCGTGTTATCGGCCAAGGGGGCTTCCATGCGCAGCAAATCGAGGTTGTCCGTCGCCGTATAAATCGCCTCAAGCCGCGCCACACATTCGGCATGGCCCTCGGGGTTCACGTGGGTCAACGCATCGGGGTGGGTGAGGAAAGCGGTTGTCATGCCTGCAACCCTAGGCAATACTTGCCGCCTCATCAAGGAGGCTTTTATGCGTGCGATTTTATTTTTTCTACTGCTTCCCGCTTGGGCGGGGGCCCAAAGTGCGGAAATTGCCCCTGAGCAGGTGGCAGGCTTTGCGCGGGCGGACCTAAATGAAGACGGATATGACGAGCGCTACCTTTTGGTGCTGGATGGTGAGGGCGGCGTGGACCTTTACATTTTTGATACCAACGCACCGACAGTGTTTGTTGACAATTTCATTGAAACCACCCGAAATCCGCCCTCGATTGAAGCTCTCGGCACAAGCAGCATTGATATTTTCCTCCACTCAACGGACGGGCTAGGCAGCCATGATAGACGCTGGATGATCGGGTGGAATTGGGAAGATAGCAGCTACGCTTTAGTGGGGCTGAGCCTTCAGACCTTCCCTCGCATGGCTGATGAGCCCCGCTTTAGCTGCGGGATAGATTTATTGGTTGGTGGTGTGCGCACAGTTACGGGCGGCAACCCAGCCAATGTTCGAGAAACCAAAGTGCCGCCTTCCCCACTGCTTCGGCCTGTTTCCGAGGCCAACTTCTCACTGTGTTATAACTAGATGCCCGAGCTTCCCGAAGTTGAAACTGTAATGCGTGGCTTGATGCCCGTGATGGATGGCCAACAAATTGTGCGGGCCGAGGTTCGGCGTGAAGGCTTGCGCTGGCCGTTTCCGGAGCGCTTTGGCGAGCGACTAACAGGTGCCCGTGTGGCGGGCCTGCAACGCCGCGCCAAGTATATTTTGATAGCACTAGATAGCGGTGAAAGCCTGCTGGTGCATCTGGGGATGTCTGGTAAGGTGACAATTGATGAAAGCGGGGCACAGCCACCCGAAAAGCATGACCATGTGGTGCTGGACATGGAAAACGGTGTGCGAATTTTGTTTAATGACCCCCGGCGCTTTGGGTCGCTGGATTTGCTGGAAACCGCAAATCGCGACACCCATAAACTGCTCAGCGCGCTAGGGCCAGAGCCGCTGGGCAACGGCTTCAATGCGGCCTATTTCTCCACCCGCCTAAAGGGCCGAAAAACCACGATCAAATCGGCCATGCTTGACCAAAAAATCGTGGCCGGCCTTGGCAACATTTATGTATGTGAAGCCTTGTGGCGCGCCGGGATCGCGCCACAATCAAGCAGTGCGGCGCTCAACCCGGCGCGTGTAAGCACGTTGGTCGGGCATATCCGCGATGTGCTGGTCGAGGCGATCGAAGCGGGTGGGTCGTCGCTGAAAGACTATCGGCAAGCCAACGGCGAGCTCGGCTACTTTCAGCACAGCTTTAAGACCTATGGCCGCGAGGGCGCAACTTGCCTCAAGCCAGAATGCAGTGGGGAGATTGCGCGAATCACACAATCGGGGCGCTCCAGTTTTTATTGCCCTAGCTGCCAGAAACAATTGTAATAAGCGCCCGATTTTCGGCGGTGCTGGCTATCGCCTATGCTATAACGACAAAATGCTATTTACGCTCCCTGACGATAAAACCCTCTATCACGCGCTCGTCACACGGGATGATCAGTTTGACGGCCAAGCCTTTGTGGGCGTTAAAACCACCGGCATTTTCTGCCGCCTCACCTGCCCTGCCCGCAAGCCCAAGCCAGAGAACTGCACGTTTTATCCAAACATCGGCGCCTGCATCGAGGCCGGCTTTCGCCCCTGCAAACGCTGCCATCCACTGGCTCCCGCAGCCAAGGCCGACCCCACCATCGGCACGCTTCTAAAAGCACTGGATGACCATCCCGCCTATCGCTGGGCGGAATCAGACCTCACCCGCATGGGCTATGATCTTTCGACCGTGCGCCGGAGCTTTAAGCGGCAATTTGGCATGACATTTTTGGAAATGGCACGGCAAAGGCGGCTGCGCGAGGGGTTTGAGACCATCTCTAACGGTGGCAAGGTTATTGATGCACAACTTGACGCAGGCTTTGAATCTGCTAGCGCTTTTCGGGCAGCTTTTGCGGCCCTGCTGGGCCGCGCGCCCGGTGCGCTGCGTCCTGATGGATTGCTGTTGGCTGACTGGATAGAAACGCCAATAGGCGATATGATTGCCGTGAGCAACCGCAGCCATTTGCACTTACTTGAGTTTGTCGGCCGCAAAGCCCTGCCCACCGAGCTGGGCAAGCTGCAAACCATGGCCAAAGGCGAAGTGGGCATTGGCAGCTCAGCGCCAACCGAGCAGGTTCGCGCTGAGCTTGGGCGCTATTTTGCAGGTAAATCCGCGGCTTTCGCCACACCGCTGGCGCTTCATGGTAGCGAATTTACCCGCTCCGTTTGGGCTGCCTTGCAGCAAATCCCGGCAGGGAAAACCCGCAGTTATAGCCAAATTGCCCAGCAAATTGGCCGCCCAACTGCCAGCAGAGCGGTGGCACGCGCCAACGGGACCAACCAGATAGCGCTGATAATCCCGTGCCACCGTGTAATCGGGGCCGATGGTGCGCTTACAGGGTATGGTGGCGGCTTGTGGCGCAAGCAACGCTTGCTTGAAATTGAGCAGCATTACAAAAATCAATGCCCAGAGGCTTGACCAAACCGCCCCCCATGCTACACCTTCAGGCCTGACTAATTAAGGATTCCTTCATGGCCTATGAAACCATTCTTGTAGACACCGAAGACCACGTGACGCTGATCACACTCAACCGCCCCGAGGCGCTCAACGCGCTCAACGCCCAGCTTTTGGGCGAACTTGGGCAGGCCTTGGCTGCGGCGGATGCTGACAAAAACGTGCGAGCGATTATCATCACCGGTTCGGAAAAAGCCTTTGCCGCGGGGGCTGACATTAAGGAAATGGCCGAAAAGGGCTTTGTGGACATGTTTATGGAGGATTATTTCACCTCTGAGACAGAGGCTCTATTGCGCACCCGCAAGCCTATTATTGCCGCCGTTTCCGGCTTTGCCCTTGGCGGCGGCTGTGAGTTGGCGATGATGTGTGACTTTATTATAGCCTCAGACAGCGCCAAATTTGGCCAGCCAGAGGTAAACCTCGGCGTGATGGCCGGCATTGGCGGCACCCAGCGGCTTACGCGGTTTGTTGGTAAATCAAAAGCCATGGAGATGAACCTGACGGGGCGCTTTATGGAAGCTGAGGAGGCCGAGCGCTCGGGCCTCGTTTCCCGCGTGGTGCCGTGCAAGGATTTGTTGAAAGATGCCAAAGCGGCAGCCGGTAAAATTGCTGAAAAATCAATGCTCACCACTTTGGCGATCAAGGAAACCGTGAACCGCTCTTATGAGACCACATTGCGCGAAGGCCTGCTTTATGAGCGGCGTGTTTTCCATGCGCTTTTTGCCACTGAAGACCAATCCGAAGGCATGGCGGCGTTTTCTGAAAAACGCGCCCCGCAATTTCGGGATAAATAGCACCAACCCTGTTGACTCTGCTTCCTATCGGGCGTAGAGGATCGCTTCAATGAATTACACGAAAAACCGGATGATAAAACATGGCTAACTCGCCCCAAGCAAAAAAACGCGCCCGCACTGCTGAGCGTCGCACTGAAATTAACAAGAATCGCCGCACACGGATCAAAACTTTTATCCGCCGCGTTGAAGAAGCCATTGCCGGTGGCGACCAGTCTGTGGCCGCAACAGCGCTTAAAAACGCCCAGCCTGAAATCATGCGTGGCGTGACAAAAGGCGTATGGCACAAAAGCACAGCCAGCCGCAAAGTTTCGCGCCTTGCCGCGCGCGTGAAAGCGATGGCTGCGTAAAGCAACCGCTCTTTCGGTTTTTCAAAAAGCACGCTTTTGAGCGTGCTTTTTTGTTTGACACAAAAAAGTCAAAATTCTGCGATTCGTGCTCTTGCCCGAATCTGCGCCCATAGTATAGCTTCACCTCAGAGCTTGGCGATCATCCGCATTCTGCCCGAAAGCGCCGTCAGAACAATTTTAGACGCCCACCGAAAACTCCTTTTTCGGCTACGGTTTACTGTTGTTTTGCGCCATGCAAAAAACAATAATCGCCCCAAGGCAGGGCAACACCGCGCATGCGCGGACAGGGACAACATGGACGCCATAAGCCACATTGATTGCTGGGGACGGATTAGAACCGAGTTACGCAGCTCTATCGGGGTTGATGCATTTAACAACTGGATAGAGCCGTTGGAATTATTTGGCGTTGAAGGCGGGACCGCCCGCTTTTCGGTGCCTACCAATTTTATGGGCAACTGGGTGCAGCGCAATTATGCGGATTCCATTTTGCACCTGTTCAAAACCGAGGGCGTAAAGGTTGGCCGTCTTGCTTTTGAAGCCCCCAGCCAAACCTCGGCACCCGACACCGAGCGCCCAGTTGAAAAACCGGTAGCTAAAACGGCAGAGCCGCGCTTGGCGTCTTCGCCCCTGGATAGCCGGTTTACCTTTGACCAGTTTGTGGTCGGCACTCCCAACGAGCTGGCCCATGCCGCCGCGCGGCGCGTAGCCGAGGGGGGCGACGTTACGTTTAATCCGCTCTTCCTTTATGGCGGTGTGGGTTTGGGTAAAACCCACCTGATGCACGCCATCGCCCATGAGGTGCGCGCCACGCGGCCCGATGCGCGGGTGCTGTATCTTTCGGCCGAGCAATTCATGTTTCGCTTTGTGCAGGCGCTGCGCTTCAAAGACATGCATAGCTTTAAGGAGCAGTTCCGCTCGGTGGATATGCTGATGGTTGATGATCTGCAATTCATTGCTGGCAAAAACTCAACCCAAGACGAATTCTTTCATACCTTCAATGCCTTGATCGAGCAAGGCAAGCAGATAATCATATCCGCTGACCGCTCCCCGGGGGAGATTGAGGGCTTGGAGGAGCGCATTCGCTCACGCCTGCAATGGGGGTTGGTGGTGGACCTGCACCCAACCAATTACGAGCTGCGCTTGGGCATTTTGCACGCCAAAGCCGAGGCGCAAGCCAAGGCCAACCCCAATGTCGGCCTTGATGTAAAGGTACTGGAATTTTTGGCGCACCGGATCAGTTCTAACGTGCGGGTGCTGGAAGGCGCGCTGACGCGGCTATTTGCTTTTGGCTCGCTGGTTGGGCGCGATATTACGCTGGATATGGCACAGGATTCACTGGCAGACTTGCTGCGCGAGAGCGACCGCAAAGTGACGATCGACGAGATCCAGCGCAAGGTGGCCGAGCACTATAACCTGCGAATTTCTGATCTCCTCTCCCCACGGCGCGCCCGCGCTGTGGCCCGCCCCCGACAAGTAGCCATGTTTCTGAGCAAGTCACTGACCGCAAAAAGCCTGCCTGAAATTGGCCGCAAATTCGGCGGACGAGACCACACCACGGTGATTCACGCGGTAAAGCGCGTGGAAGAAATGAAACTGACCGACAGCCAAATCGCTGACGACGTCGAGATGCTGCGGCGGATGCTGGAGGCGTAGCACGCCCTCAGATTTGCTCTCTAAAGCTTCGCCAGTGCCGCCTCTGTCGCCGGAGGGGCTACATTTTGTAGGGATTTGTATTCATCAGGGGTGCCGCAGAAGGTGACCTCACTGGCGGGCACGAGGTGGTATTTTACCAGCTTATTTGCCGCGATCAGGGTGTTGTAAAGCGGGGCGACGTAGCGCTCTCCGCCTTGCAGGTTTGCCACGTCCACATCCAGCGTTTGCTCGAAAGCGGCGTTAAAGTCAGCGGCGTGCTGGAAATAGTAAAGGCCGGTTGAGCAGAGATCAGACACCCTGTCTTTTTCGGTCACGCGGATGGCGCTGGCATCGGGGCCGGGTAGCACAAAAGACCAATGCTCGCCCTCGCCTTGAAAAACCTCCAAATAGCCCGCCGTGGTTTCCAGATCCAGCGATTCAGGAAGCTGGTAATCTGACTGGAAGGAATCAATGTTGAAAATCACAATCGGATCAGCGGCGGGCAAAGCGGCGGCTTTCAGGGCCAACCACACGGTTTCAGCTTGCCCGCTGGTCGGGGCTTTGAGCTTAACGGTATGGAGGTTTTCTGCAGGGATGCCAAGGCGCTGGCATTTCTCCCGCACGAAGGTTTCCACCGCTGGGTCATCCCGAAAGGCGAAGATAAAATTATGCTCTGCGAAGTAGCGCTGGAAGCCGATAACTGCATGCTCAAACACCGTTGAGCCGTGCAGATCAAGCATGAATTTTGGCACTTTATAGCCAGCATCGGTGAAGCGCTTGCTTAAGCCCCCCATGGGAAAAATGAAGTTCATGTATCCTCCAGTGCAAGCTGCGCCAGCCTCAGCCCATTGGCAAAAAGATGCTTCTGGCGTTGCGGGGATTCGGCGTGCAGGGGCAGCATAGAGAGGAACAAGAGCGCCGTCATGGCCAGCAGCTCTTGCTTTTCCATGCCGAATTTCTGCTTGGACAAATCAAACAATAGGGTTGAAATATTAGCGGGTTCCGGCACATCCGTTGGGGAAAAATTCCACTCTGTCGGGCTGTGCTCGGTAAGCTGACTACGCTGGTTCAGGATGTGGTCATATTTCCCAACAACCGAATGCGCCAGCTTGGCGATATCATAGCGGAAATCACCGTAATAGGTGTGCATGCCATCCCATGTCATGGCGCGCGGATCAATGGTGAGCACACGGCCAGCGCGAAAATCAAAGAAGGTGTTACCAAAAAAGAAATCGCCGTGCATAAAGCGGATGTCATCCGGCGCTGTGGGGCGAATGCGGGCCAAAAGGGCATCTATCATCGGTTCGTAAGGGCCAAGGTTGATACCGTTAAGCGTTATGCCTTCACCATCCAAGTCGCTTTGCGACGCAAGGAACTGCGCAAAGCGGGTTTTGGTTTTCTCGGCAAACATCTGGTTAAAAAATGCGGCGGCAAAGGCCGGGGCTTTGTCAGGGGAATCATCAGCCGGCCGGTGTTGGCTGGCGATATCCAGAAAGCTAAAACAGCCCGCCATGATTTGCGACCACACATGCCCGGGCAAGTTACCAAACACAAAAAGATCACTCAGCAAGGGCTGGTAAATGTATTCCAGCCGGTATCCGGCGCTGAAATTATGGTCAGACCGCCCAAGATAGCGCGGAGTAAACAGCCGCAGATCATGCGGGAGCTGCTTAAACCACGCCGCTTCGGCCCGCATTTTGCTGGTTTGCGGTGAGGATTTGCGCAGGGTGTCACCGTCAGAATCAATATTATTAAAGGCCCGCGCTATAAAGAAATCTTTTTTCGATTGGTAGTAAAGCGCCAGATGGCCAAAATCGAACCATGTTTCTACGGGGGCTTTGGTAAAGCTCTGCTGGCGCTCATAGGCGTTTAAGGCATCAATAAAATTATGTTCTGCGGTCAGGCAATCCGCGAGCAACTGGCTGTTTGACATTTTAAAATGCCCGCACAAAATGCGCCGCTCTGACAGGCCATCGCCAAAGCCGGATATAAACGGGGCCTCAGGGTTTTGCGGTGCGTAATAAGACCAAAAGTGGTTGGCGGGGTCATTTTGATAAGACACAAGATCAGGATGCAGGGCTTGCCGACCTTGCACCAATGTGTCCCCAAACAGGATCTCAACAGAGGCAGCTTGGCCAATTTCACCCAGCGCTTGCAAAAGAGAATCCTTCAGACTTAACCCAAGAGCAAGCCGGATTACGGTGACCCCCAGAGCGTCCAGCGAGGCCTGATCAACGGGCAAAATGGTGTAATCTTGCGGCAGGGTTAAAAACACCGGGCCATTGGCCAGAGCACATTGATGCTCAAACAGGCGTTTGCCGCCAAGGGGCAGGAATGCGGGCGGAATGTGGCCAAGCTCGGCGGCCATATCATCGCCGATATAGGCAGCCGAGAGGATCAGAAAATTGCTGAGCGGCGCTTCAGTCATTGATCAGCTCGACAATCTGTTCATAACTGAGCGAGGTAAACTCCTGTGGGCGGATAGATTTGTCATCCACATAGAACCCCTCGGTGCCACACCACGGCTTTCCGACGCGAATTTCATCATAGGGGACATCATGCTTGGCCAGCCAATCAATGATAATCGGCACGGTATTGGCAATGATTTTGCCCTCATTTCCCGCATAGGTGCGCATATTGCGCGCGGTGCTGATCACAATCGAAAACCCGTCATCACGGTATTTGCGCAGCATGTTGATAACGTCGGTGTTGGGCGGCTTGTCGGGATAGGGGGAATCGTCATTTATGGTCAGCGTGTTATCCAGATCGATGACTATTTGCTTCATGCTCTTCCATCCATTTATATCTATGCCGCGCACCAGCCACCCTTTAACAAGGGTATGCAGCTTATCGACTGATTATTCCTTAACGTTTTTCAGGTTGAATCGCAATTGCGGTTTGGCGGCGCGCAGGAAGTTTGACATTGACAGTGTGGCTGCTATCAGAACATTATTTTATGCTACCAGGAAAGCCAAAGGACCACAAAATTATGGATCACCCCTATATTGGCCTCGATAAATCTGCCTATTGGCGCTCGGCGGTTTCTGACCTCAACGCGCTGGAGCTGCGGGATGTGTTTTCCCCGAAATTTCCGATTTCCAGATCTATGGCGATTTGCGCTGCGGGCAGTTGCTTTGCCCAGCATATTGGCCGCCAGTTTAAGCAGCGCAAATACAAATTCATTGACCTTGAGCCGCCGCTGGCGCTGCTTGAGCCTGATATCCTGCCCAAATTCGGGCTGGATATGTATTCGGCCCGCTATGGTAATATTTATTCTATCCGCCAACTTTTGCAGATGTTCAAGCGGGCCAATGGCAGCTTTACTCCTGAAGAAACCGTGTGGGAAAGCAATGGCCGGTTTTATGATCCGTTCCGCCCTTCGATCGAGCCAAACGGATTTGAGAGTTTGCAGGAGCTGGAGCAAGATCGGGCGCACCACCTTACGCGGATAAACCGACTACTCAATGTGACAGACCTGTTTGTGTTTACCTTTGGCCTGACGGAAGGCTGGATAAATAAATCTGATGGGTCGGTTTTGCCAACCTGCCCAGGCACCATTGCGGGGGAATATGATGATAGCAAATACGCGTTTCATAATTTCAGCCATGCGGAAGTGCTGGCCGATGCTGAGGCATTCATTGCCCATGCACTGACAATTAACCCCGATATGAAATTTATGTTTACGGTGTCGCCCGTGCCGCTTACGGCCACGGCCAGCGGTCAGCATGTTTTGCCCGCAACGGTTTATTCCAAATCGGTGCTGCGCGGCGTGTGTGGTGAGCTCTTCCAGAAATATCCACAGGTTGATTACTTTCCTTCTTACGAGTTGGTGTCAGCTCACCCGATGCGGGCCATGTTTTACAACCCCAACCTACGCGGCGTTTCTGCACTGGGCGTGGCCCATGTGATGAATGTGTTTTTCACGGCCATTGGCGATACCGGCCCCGAGGGTGGCCGGCCAGCCGATGAAGAAAGCGCCGAAGCGCGGGCGCAAAAGGAAGAGGCCATTGCCTGTGACGAAATGATTCTGGAGGCTTTTGGCAAATGAAAACGGTAAGGATTTGCGGCCATTCCCACCTAGCCGCCCTGCAAGAAGGCTATCGCGCACAAGAAAAGCGCGAGGTTGATGTGAAATTTGTGGCCCTAAGCGGCGCTAATTACAGCCCTGATGATTTTAGCAAGGTGGAGGCCGAGGGCGTGGCCTTTACCCCCCCGCTTTATCACAAAAATTTTGCCGAGCGCACTGGCGAAACCCATATCAATGGCGAGCATCTCTGGGGGCTTTCCATGGGGGGCTATCCTTTTCGGCTGGATGCAGGCGCGCAATGGCAGCGCTGTCGGCCCTCACGCTTGCCCGAAGCCGGAAAGCGGCCGGTCTCAATGGCGCTGATTGATGCCGTAAATAAAGCCGACCGGAAAGCGACACAGAATTTTGCGTTGCATCTCAAAGCCGTGGGGGCACGGTTTTTCTTTATCGCGCTGCCCGGCGCCATTCGGGGCTTTCATAAAAACGATACTGAAAGCGATATTCAAACCCGCGCCTTTTTGCAAAACCGCGCCCGCCGCCAGTTTCAGGGCTGGCTGGCGGCAGAGGGTATTGATTTTATAGATGTGCCCGAAGGTTTGATGGATGAAGACGGCTATATGGACCCGGATCACATGCGCTTGATCAAGCCCAACGGGGCAAAAGATTTTAACCATGGCAATGAAAAATTCGGCAAGCTGATGATTGAAAGAATTTCAGACTATGTAAATAGCAGAAATGACTAACATTTACTGTATCTGACAGGCAGGGACGCCAAGGCTATGAACATAAGAACCCTTTTGCGCGATGTGGCGCAGGCCAACCCTGATCAGCCTATGCTGTGGTTTTCTGGCCAATATCGCAGCTACGGCGATGCGCTGGCGTATTCAGACACCTTTTCGCAAGTGGTGGGCGCGGGGCAAAGCGTCCTCCTGATTTCCGACAAATCTATCGAGACATATTTCACAATTTTTGCCGCTATCATAGGGGGGGCAACTTATATTCCGGTGAATAAAAACTGGAATATAAGCCGGATAGAAAACATAATTGCTCAGGTGCGGCCCGAGGTGTTGGCCTGTGATGCCAATTGGGCATCAATGCGCTTGGCGGAGCTGGCAGCGCAGGGGTATCAACCCGTGGGCTTTGCCCCACCAGAAACGGGCGACAAGACCAGCATCCAGCTTTTTCGGCGCCCGCAGGGACCCGCTTGCGCGCTAGCAGCTTACCGCGCTGAAAGCGGGGTGGATGACATCCTTTACGCCATGTTTACCTCTGGCTCTACGGGGCAACCCAAAGGGGTGCCGGTGCCGCGCGCCTGTGTTGATCATTACATCAGCGCCATGCAAAGCACTTTTGATTTGCAGCCGGGGGAAAAATGGATCCAGTCGGTTGAGCTGAATTTTGACCTGTCAGTGCATGATATGCTGCTGGCATGGGGCACTGGGGGCTGTATTGTATCCATCCCGTCCGCCCAAAGCCCGATGGGGCCGCGATTTGTAAAAAAACTGGGCGTGGAAAACTGGCTTTCCGTGCCCTCAAGTGCAGCGCGGGCCGTCTCGCTGGGCTTGCTAAAAGAAAACGCTATGCCCTCACTTAAGCGCTCGTTTTTCTGCGGCGAGGCTCTGCCATCAGATGTGGCGCTAGCATGGGCCAAGGCGGCCCCCAACGCGCCAGTTTACAATATTTACGGGCCTACCGAAGCCACAATTGCCTTTTCATGGCATAAATTTGACCGCGCGAAAGACCACAGCGCGATTGTTCCGATCGGCATTCCGCTTGCGGGGCTGGCCATGCGTCTTTCCTCTGAGGGCGAAATTGAGCTGGGCGGGCCGCAGGTTTTTGCCGGATATCTTGGCAACCCCGAGGAAACCGCCGAAAAGCTGTATCTAGGGGAGGACGGGCTTAACTGGTATAAAACCGGTGACCGTGGCGCAGGCAGCGCTACCACCGGTTTTAGCTTTGAGGGACGCCTGGATTGGCAAGTGAAAATTCGCGGCAACCGGATTGAAACCGGCGAAGTGGAGCACGCCATTCGCCAAGCTGTGGCCGCGGGGCTGGTGGCTGTAGTGCCGGCGGGGCAAATTGGGCCGGGTAGCTATGATGATTTGTGCGTTTTTGCCGATATTGAAGTGGATGCTGCCCAGCTTCGGAAACAGCTTTCCAGCACCCTCCCCCAGTATATGATCCCTGAATATTTCTTTACTCTGGCCAGCTTTCCCTATAATTCCAACGGCAAGATCGACCGAATAAAGCTGGTTGAAATGGCGGAAGCGCGCCTTCTGAAACCTAACAAAGGATCATAATTTAAATGGGTTTTGAAATTCGCTTGGCCGAACAGGATGATCTTGCTGCCCTAGCGCCGCATTTTGTGGAAATGTATGCCCATTTTGCAAAGGCCAATGGCACAACACGGCTCTCAAAGGGCGGTTTTGCGCGTTGGTGCAGCACCTATCAGCGCGCTCGTGCCATCAGCCGTGTGGTTTACATTGCCACTCTGAATGGCGAGATCGCCGGATTTATCGAGGGGCAAATCAGGATTCAGGCACAGTCGGTTAACCCCGAAAAGGCAGGGCATACCGCACATTTATACGTGGCACCCGCCCATCGCCGCGCCGGGCTGGCCTCTGCGCTTTATAGCACTCTTGCCGCTTGGTTTGCCGAAAAATCTGTGCAATCCGAAACGCTGGAGGTGGTTTATAATAATGCCACGGCGGATGCGTTTTGGCTTTCGCTCGGATTTAAGCCCACTTTTCTCACCTATTCCAAACCCGCCCCCTAGCGGGATATCGCCTCTCACCCCTTTGGAGACCTTTATGAGCAGCCCTATCGCAGAGACAATCAAAGACTATATTGCCGGATACTTTTCCGTTCCCGCTGATAGCATTAACAATACAACAGTGGCAGATGATATTGCAGGCTGGGATTCTATGGCAAATGCCGAGATCATTCTTGGCCTTGAGGATAAGCTGGAGATTGAGCTGGATGTGGAAGACCTGCTTGAAATGGATGATGTTGGCTGTATGATTACGATGTTTGAAAAACGGCAAGCTGGTTAAGGTGCGGGCAATAACGGAGTGGAGTGCGTGACAGAAAGCTACCCATCAGGCAAAATTGCAGTTTTGGTTTCTGGGCAAGTCCGATCTGACGACGACGATATGAGGCGTATTGCAGATGCCTGCAAACAGGTAAATGCTGATGTGTTTCTGTGCTTGTGGCGCAAGCGTGGCACCAAGGGCTTTGGCGGCGGGCAGGGGCTTTTGCAGTTGTCACGGATATTTGGCAATCGGGTGGCCATTGCCATGCCGCGCAACTGGATTGGCGCGAATATGCGCAAGGTTTTCCCGAAAAGTGACCATATCCTGCCGGATTTGGGCGAGATAGAACACCAGCGCTATGCCAGCATTTTCCCGGATGCGCAGATTGATCTTGTTGAAGAAAAACCCGAGCTGACGATCCCTTATATGGATTCAAATAGCCTGCGAATGTTATATATGATCAACCGCTGCAACGGGCTAAAAAAGCAGGCCGAGGCTGAAATGGGGGGGGCGTATGATGTTGTCATCCGCCATCGCCCAGATATCGTACTGAATTACAAGCGAGCCATCTCGCGGTTTTCGCAAGTGGGCAAAATGATTTTTCCAAAAAGCGACGATAACAAGCCACAGCAGCTGCATGATATCTATTGGGTGGGAAATTCCGAAGACGATGACCGGCTAACCGCGCTTTATCAGCGAGCAGAAAGCACGCGGGAAAAGGGCTGGGGTGGCATTCATCATGAATTACGCGATCTGGTGATCAATCAAAATATCAACTTTGAGAAATTTGCCTGCACCACTTCGGGCATAAACGAAGCCTCCTATAAAGATCGGGATAAACTCGCCGAAACCGCGGAGAACTTTCTGGTGGCGGTGCAAAACCGCCAGCTAGACATAGTGCAAGCGGGTGGGGATGGTTTTTGTGCCGCTTTTGATCCGGTTTTCAAGGCCGTCTTAACTGACACGTTCCCGGATGCGAGCGAGATCAGGCAGCGGTTTGCTGATATCAACGCGCTTACCGACAGGCCAAAGCTGAGCCTTTTCAGGCTGCAATCCCTTGGCTGGATGGCCAGCATGGACCCGCGCAACACGATCGAAGAGCGGTTTGCCCTTTTGGTGCTGACCCTGTGCATTGACCACCTGACGCGAAACGAAAATGCCGCCGAATGGGTGGCAGGCAACCTGCAAAATGTTTTCCCACAAACCGGTGTGGTGAGCGCGGTTACTGAGCAAGTATTGCTTCGAGGGCCACTTAAAGCGCCCACAGGGTTTGTATCGGATTATGCCGATACCATTTGCAAATTTGCTACGACTTCCCCCGAGGAACTCACCCAGTTGCGCAGAAAAGTGCTGGGCAACATGCTCTTGGCCAATGAAAACTGGCGCTGGTTATCGACTGGATTGAAAGAGGAAAATAGCCCGCGGCTGGCCATTTGGCTAGCAGAGTCCATGCTGGAAAATGGGGCCTATGCGCGCGTTGTGGTAAGCCATGCTGTACAGGCTGCCAAACGTATTCAGCAGGAAAATAAGGCTTTGCAATTGCTAGAAACAGCGGCGGCAACCGCCCAAAACGCCATGGCCTTCGGAGACCTAGGCCGCCACCAATTTGAGCAGGGCGACACGGCCAACGCCAAAGAAGCCCTTGAAAAAGCCCTGAGTTTTGAAGGCGCTCCCCCGTGGATCGCCCCCCTCCTTGCCAACCTGAAAGACCAATAACATGCCCATTATCTGCCAGCCCGCCAAAATGGTGTTTTTCCCAATTCCAAAGGTCGCCTGCACGTCGCTTAAGGTGATGTTTTATGAGGCCAATAACAATGTTCAATGGAACAGTGCGCG
The DNA here is from genome assembly GCA_016744015.1 of Paracoccaceae bacterium. Taxonomy (GTDB): domain Bacteria; phylum Pseudomonadota; class Alphaproteobacteria; order Rhodobacterales; family Rhodobacteraceae; genus UBA3077. The sequence goes on from JADGFD010000007.1 coordinate 47,897, forward strand.
GCTGGGCTTTGGGCAGGTTCACACCCTTGCCGGCTTTGGCAGCTTACCTTTTGGCACCACAGATCTCTCTGAATTTGAGAACTATGCGAAGGTTGCCGTTGTGCGCAATCCGATCAACCGCGCGCTCTCGGCCTATCGGGACAAGGCCCGCCGGCTGGTTTTGGAAGGCACAAGAGCCGAAGAGCAACTCAACAAAGCCGGCTTGCCGCTGGAGCCCTCCCCCGAGCTGTTTTTTGACGAAATTGACCAGTATTTTGAATGCGCGCCCGTCATTCGCGAGCATATGCGGCCGTACCGGTATTTTCTGGGGGATGACACACGCTATTTTGAGCGGCTATTTCGCCTTGAGGCGCTAGATGAATTTAGTGCGTATTTTGGCATGAAGCTGGGAAAACCCGTTGAAATGAAGTCCTCCAATTCATCAAAAAAATCGGTGAACGCGGAAAAGCCGATCTCGGACGAGACCTACAAAAAAATTGTTAGGTTTTGCAGTGATGATCTGGAATATCTTTCAGATTATTATGACATTTAGGGCGCAGCCTGCATGAGTAACTATGAGAATTTTCAAGCCGAACTAGTGCGTGTTGGTTATACGGCCATGCGCAGCAAGGTTTGGGCCGATTTTCTGTTCGACCAGAGCATAACTCCCAAAAACCTCGAAATGCCTTCCGCAGACATAGACGCCGATTTGTTGCTGCTGTCAAATCGGCATCCGGTCAACCCTACAGCATTGTTTTATATCGCTAAAATCTTTGTGGAACAATTGGTACCAACCCCCGATAGCATTGAAAGCTGGGACCAGATAATAGAGCTTTTTCGCGGGCATACAGGCCTTATCAGCCACAGATCTAAAAATGATCTGTCTAACATAGCGCACAACGAAACCGTTCAAAAACGGCTGGAAGATTCGCCGCTCCGGCGCAGCTATTCCGAGTGGGAAACGATGGTAGCGTGCGGGGATCTGTTTGAAGTTTTTGTAATGTCGTTGTCCTACATGCATCGCAGCCGAGGCATTGATACCCCCTTGGTCAGCCGTTATTTTAAAATGATCCGTAGGTTAAAGGGCGTTTTGGACAATTCAGAAATTTCTGTAAAACAAGGTGCTCCAAAATTGATCGTGACCGTGCACTCCAGATTTCGCGGCGATATGGTGGTGTCACTCGTAAAGAAATTAGAAGAAAGCATTTACTCTGTTCTTGCGAACATGTTGCTGACCACACAGCAAGTTAATGCCCAACGTATTGTGATGCTTAAAAAGCTTAAGCGTGGCACCTCGGTGATGATCGCGGCTGATGGTAAAAAGGGTAACCATAACGGCCTAGGCCAAATTTTTAACCGCGATGTCAACATTTCTGATGGGTTCGCATGGGTAGCTTGGAAGGCAAAATGCCCTGTGGTTTGGGCCTATGCGGCCTTGGGCGAGCAAGGCACGGGGCTAAAAGCATATTCACACGTTTTACTTGAGGCCCCTGCGCCGGAAACTGATTTTGAGACCTATGCCGAGCAATTGGTTGCCGCCTATTTTGCGGCGATTGAAGACGCTATAATCCAACACCCTTTCGGCTTCGGCCTACTATACCCCAAGCGCATCGGAGACCGGCGACCCGACAGGCCGCTCTGAACATAGCCCGCAGTTAGACGCGGCACGGGCCAATATGCCCTTGAATCTTTAGCCGTTTCCGCTAGGGTTATTATCCAACAAATCCAACCGTGGTGAGAATTATGAAAGCCAGTATTGAACGCTCTGCCTTGTTAAGCGCCATGAGCCGCGCCCAGTCGGTTGTGGAGCGGCGCAATACCATTCCCATTCTGGCCAACGTGCTGATCGAAGCCGAGGGGGAGACGGTGAACTTCCGCGCCACCGACCTTGATATCGAAGTGATTGATAAATCCCCCGCAATGGTGGAACAGGCGGGCGCAACCACCGTACCAGCCCATATGCTGCACGAGATTGTGCGCAAACTGCCAGATGGCGCGATGGTGGCGCTTTCAGATGATGGCACATCGGGGCGGATGGAAATCACGGCTGGGCGCTCACATTTCAGCTTGGCAACGCTGCCGCGTGAAGATTTTCCGGTCATGGCGAGCAGTGAGTATGACTGCAATTTTGCGGCCAAGGCACCCGTGCTGCGGCGGCTGTTTGATAAGGCAAAATTTGCAATTTCAACAGAAGAAACAAGGTATTACCTCAACGGGGTTTATATGCATGCCTCGCAAGGGGCGGATGGTTTGGTGCTGCGCTGCGTGGCCACCGATGGCCACCGTTTGGCGCGCATCGATGCTGACCTGCCCATCGGAGCTGAGGAGCTGCCTGGCGTGATTGTGCCGCGTAAAACAGTGGCCGAGCTGGGCAAGCTGCTGGGAGATGACGAAGCGAGCATTGCGGTGTCTGTTTCCGAAACCAAAATCCGCTTTGCCACGCCCGAGGTGACGCTGACCTCAAAGGTGATTGACGGCACCTTCCCTGATTATACGCGGGTCATTCCTGTCGGAAATACCAAGCGGCTTGAAGTTGACGCCGCCGAGTTTGCCCGCGCGGTTGACCGTGTGTCTACCGTATCCTCCGAGCGCTCGCGTGCCGTAAAGCTGAGCCTTGACGAAGACCGCTTGGTGCTTTCTGTCAACGCGCCTGATAGCGGCGCTGCCGAGGAAGAGCTGGCAGTGGCTTACGGCGACCAGCACCTCGAAGTTGGCTTTAATGCCAAGTACTTGCTGGAAATCGCCAGTCAGGTGGACCGCGAAAATGCGGTGTTTATGTTTAACTCCTCGGGTGACCCAACCCTGATGCGCGAAGGCAATGATGACAGCGCGATTTATGTCGTGATGCCGATGCGGGTGTAATGCCTAAGCTTGCAGTTACGTCCCTAAACCTATCCCATTTCCGCTCCTATAAGCAGGCTCACATCGAGTCTGACGGTGGCATTATGGCGCTTTACGGCGCGAATGGCGCGGGCAAAACCAATATTTTAGAAGCCATTTCCATGCTCTCCCCCGGGCGGGGCCTGCGCCGTGCGGGGCCTGCCGAACTGATGCGCCAGCCAGAGGCTTTGGGCTGGAAAGTGAGCGCCGAATTGCACAGCCTTTCAGAAGTGCACGAAGTCAGCACCCGCGCTGAAGCTGACACCCCGCGCAGCGTGGAAATTGACGGCAAAAAAGCCCCGCAGGTGGCCTTGGGGCGGCTGGCGCGCATTATTTGGCTGGTGCCTGTGATGGACCGCCTCTGGGTAGAGGGCGCGGGCGAGCGTCGGCGGTTTCTGGACAGGATGGTGATGAGCTTTCACCCCAAGCATGCCGAGGCCACGCTGGCCTATGAAAAGGCGATGAGAGACCGCAACCGCCTGCTGAAAGACCAAGTGAATGATGCCTCGTGGTATGGCGCGCTGGAGGCCAAAATGGCCGAAAGCGGCGCCGAAATAGTCGCCAATCGCGCCGACGTGCTCGCCCGCCTGCAAATCGCCCAAGACAACGCCCAAACCGCCTTTCCGACCGCAGAGCTAAGCCTGATCGGAGACAACCTTACAACCCCCGAAGAAATGACGGAAGCTTTCAGCACGGGCCGAACGCAAGACCTCCGCGCAGGACGAACGCTTGACGGCCCGCATCGGGCCGACCTGCACGCGGTGTTTCAGGCTAAAGGCGTGGAAGCTCGCGCCTGCTCCACTGGCGAACAAAAAGCCCTTCTCATTTCGCTAACCCTCGCCAATGCCCGCGCTTTGCGCGATGATTTTGGCGCACCGCCAATCCTGTTGCTAGACGAAGTTGCGGCCCACCTAGACGCCGACCGCCGCGCAGCTCTCTATAGCGAGCTGCACGCGCTCAAAGCGCAGGCATGGCTCACCGGCACGGGGCCGGAGCTTTTTGAAGCGCTAAAAAATAGCGCAACACGGCTTCATGTTCAGGAAAGCGAATCGGGCTCGACTTTTTCCTAAATGCCCGGAATGAGCGGCACATTACAGCCAGCCAGAAAAATGGCCATTCCAATAATGAGCGCGGAGTTTTTGAGCGTTTTGGGCATGGCTTGTAATCCTATTTGTTTAGAATAGATCATAGGACCACATTTCAATCGCGGCGTCTACAGGCGCGAAAAGCAGGGGCCCTCAAGCCCCCACTTTGCACTTCATTTATTCATCCGGTTTTCGATCAACTCGTCCACCACCGCTGGCTCGGCCAGCGTTGAGGTGTCCCCCAAACTGCCAAAATCATCCTCGGCGATTTTGCGCAAAATGCGGCGCATAATTTTGCCGGAGCGGGTTTTGGGCAGGCCCGGCGCCCATTGAATGAGGTCGGGCTTGGCGATGGGGCCAATTTCAGTGCGCACCCATTTTTCAAGCTCTTTACGTAGTTCGTCAGTTGGCTCCACATCATTCATCAGGGTCACATATGCATAAATGCCTTGGCCCTTTATATCATGCGGATAGCCCACAACGGCAGCTTCGGCCACGGCTACATGCGCCACAAGCGCGCTTTCCACCTCAGAGGTCCCCATCCGGTGGCCCGAAACGTTAATCACGTCGTCCACACGGCCAGTGATCCAATAATCGCCATCGGCGTCACGTTTGCAGCCGTCTCCGGTGAAATAGTAGCCCTTATAATCGGCGAAATAGGCAGAGATATAGCGCTTATGATCACCCCAAACGGTGCGCATTTGGCCCGGCCAGCTATCAGCTATACAAAGCACGCCAGACGCTTCAACAGATGTAATCTCTTTGCCGGATTCCGGCTCCAGAATTATCGGCTTAATGCCAAAGAAAGGCCGCATGGCCGAGCCGGGCTTGGTCGCCGTGGCACCGGGCAGCGGGGTCATTAGATGGCCACCGGTTTCGGTTTGCCACCATGTGTCAACAATCGGGCAGCTGCCCTTGCCAACCACATCATTATACCACTGCCACGCCTCCGGGTTGATCGGCTCACCCACAGAGCCAAGCAACTTAAGGCTGGAAAGGTCGCATTTTTCAACCCACTCATTACCCTGCCCCATAAGCGCGCGAATGGCGGTGGGGGCGGTATAAAATTGGTTTACCTGATGCTTATCACACACTTGCCAGAAGCGGCTGGCATCGGGGTAAGTAGGCACGCCTTCAAACATCACAGTCGTTGCGCCGTTGGCCAGCGGGCCATAAATGATATAACTGTGGCCGGTGACCCAGCCCACATCAGCCGTGCACCAGAAAATATCTCCCTCGTGGTAATCAAAGGTGTATTGATGGGTCATCGCGGCATAGGTGAGGTACCCACCCGAGCTATGCACCACGCCTTTTGGCATGCCGGTGGAGCCAGAGGTATAGAGGATAAACAGCGGGTCTTCGGCATTCATCACTTCTGGCGGGCAATCGGCAGATACTGTTTTTTCCAGCTCGTGTAGGTAAAAATCGCGGTCGCTTCTCCATGTGGTTTGGCCGCCTGTATGCTGCACTACCAACATTTTCACCTTGTCGCTACAATGCAAAAGTGCGGCATCGGTATTGGATTTCAGCGGGGTTTTGCGGCCACCACGGGGCGCATGGTCAGCCGTGACCACCACCTTGGCTTCAGACGCATTTATCCGGTTCGCAAGCGCATCGGCGGAAAAACCGGCAAACACGATCGAGTGAATGGCGCCAATGCGGGCACAGGCCAGCATAGCATAGGCCGCCTCAGGGATCATCGGCATATAGAGCACCACACGATCGCCTTTGTTAACGCCCATCTCTTTGAGAACATTGCCGAATTTGCTAACACGTTCGTGCAGTTCATTGTAAGTAATGCTCTTACTTTGGTCTGGCTCGTCGCCCTCCCAGATAATCGCCACCTGGTCACCGCGGGTTTCCAAATGGCGGTCAACACAGTTGGCACACACATTCAGCTCACCGTCTTCATACCACTTGATGGACACATCGGGGTATTCAAACGTGGTGTTTTTCACCTTGGTATAGGGCGTAATCCAATCAAGCCGCTTGCCCTGCTCGCCCCAAAAAGCATCAGGGTCGGATATCGAGGCTTCATACATTTCATGGTATTGCTCAGCGTTGATATGCGCGTTGGCCACAAAATCTTTTGACGGCGGGTAAAGCGTGTCGGTCATGTCATATGTCCCGTTTTTTGTTTAGATTGCTAGATACTCTTCGCGAAGCTTCTCATTGTCCAGCACCTCTTGCGCTGTGCCGTCAAAAACTACATGGCCCGTGTCCAAAATCACAGCGCGGTCAGCCAGTTTGAGCGCGGCTACGGCGTTTTGCTCAACAATAATGGTGGTTATGCCAAGCTCGCGAATTTCTTGCAGTGTTTTCTCGATTTCCTGCACAATCACGGGGGCGAGGCCCTCATAAGGCTCATCGAGCAGCAGGATTTTGAGATCACGCGCCAACGCGCGACCAATAGCCAGCATTTGCTGCTCGCCGCCTGAGAGCGTGGTGCCCTCTTGCTTACGACGCTCTTTCAGGCGGGGGAATAGCTCAAAAATCCGCTCGATGCTCCAGCCATGCGGCGGGGCAATTTGGGCAAGTTTCAGGTTTTCTTCCACCGTCAGGCCTTGGATAATCCGACGGTCTTCCGGCACAAGGCCAACGCCAGCCTGCGAGGCCTGATAGCTTTTCATCTCATGAATTGGCTGGTGGTCCAGCCAGATTTCACCACTTTTCAGCTCTGGGTCGGCCAGCCGTGCAATGGTGCGCAAGGTCGAGGTTTTACCCGCACCATTACGGCCCAATAGCGCCAGAATCTCGCCTTCGTGCACGTTAAAAGAAACACCCTGCACAATGTAGCTTTCGCCATAATAAGCATGAATATCATGCACCGAAAAGTATACCGGCTTGTTGGTTTTATCGTTCATACTTCGGCCTCCCCGAGATAGGCTTCGCGCACCTTGGGGTGGCCCTTAATTTCGTCTGGTAGACCCTCGGCAATGATGGTCCCTTGCGCCAGCACCGAGATGGTGGTCGCCAGTGAAAACACCACATGCATATCATGCTCAATGATCACTTTGGTGATGTTGCGGGACTCGCCAATATGCTTAAGCAGGTCAATCGTGTTATTGGTGTCTGCCCGCGCCATGCCCGCTGTTGGCTCATCCAGCAGCAGCAGTTTTGGCTCCTGCACAAGGCACATCGCCATTTCCAAACGGCGTTTGTCACCGCGGGAAAGTGAGCCAGCATGGGCATTCATTTTTTCTTTCATGCCCATATCTTCAAGGATATCCTCGGCTTGTTGCCGTATCTCTTTATCCCGCATTACGCGGGCAAAGGCATTCACCTTAAACGCGCCGTCACGGTGGGCAAAGCAAGGGATCATCACGTTTTCAAATACGCTGAGGTCGGTGAAAATCTCGGGGGTTTGAAACACGCGGGACACACCGAGCTGGTTGATCTCATGCGGTTTTTTACCCAGCACCGGCTGGCCGTTAAACTTAACAGAGCCAGTATCAGGCTTGAGCTTGCCAATCAGGCAATTCAAGAAGGTGGATTTCCCCGCCCCGTTTGGCCCGATCAGCGCGTGCACCGAGCCTTCGGCCACATCAAGGTTAACATTGTTAAGCGCCTGCAAACCGCCAAAGCGTTTGTTGACGTTTTGAACTTCGAGAATACCCATTATTCTATCCCCACTTTGGCCGCACGTCTGTTGGCACCAGTTATAACGCGACCAATCCTTTTGGCCCCGTCCACCAGCCCGCCGGGCAGGAAGATCACCACCAGCATAAACAGCGCCCCAAGCGTAAGGTGCCAGCCTTTGCCGACAAAGGGCGAGATGATAACAACCATGGCGTTATCAAGCCATTCAGGCATGATGGCAAACCAGCCGTGCAACACACCATCGTTGATTTTGGAGAAGATGTTCTCAAAGTATTTGATGAACACCGCGCCCAAAATAGGCCCGATTAATGTGCCCATGCCGCCAAGCACCACCATCAACACCACTTCTCCACCAACGGTCCATTGCATACGCTCAGCGCCTGCCAGTGGGTCCATCGAGGCCAGCAAGCCGCCCGCGAGGCCAGCAAACATGCCAGAGATCACAAAGGCTGCAAGGGTATAGGGGCGCGAACTGATGCCGGTGTAATTCAGCCTTGTCTGGTTGGTTTTAACGGCCCGCAGCATCAGCCCGAAGGGTGAGCGGAAAATGCGGATTGAAATCCAGAAGGACGCGATGAGCAGAATGGCGCATACGTAGTAGCCCCAGTTAAATTGCAGATCATAGCCAAAAACGGTCGGGTTCCAGAAGACCTCTTTCATCTCTAGACCAAAGAAATTGGTGGAGGGCAAGCTGCCTGCATCGCCCGCCGCATCAAGGACGCGGGCATCATCCAGCCGAAGCTGCAAGCCCGTTTCCCCATTAGTGAGCGGGGTCAGCACTGAATAGGCCAGATTATAGCTCATCTGCGCCAACGCCAGTGTGAGGATCGAGAAATAGATCCCCGAACGCCGCAGACTGACATAACCTATGAGCAGGGAAAACACTCCCGCGACTACGATAGAGAGCAAAAGTGCGGGCACAATGTTCATGCTCAGAAGCTTAAACATCCAGACAGCGGAGTAGGAACCCACACCCAGAAAGGCGGCATGGCCAAAGCTAAGGTAGCCAGTGAGGCCAAACAGGATGTTAAACCCGATGGCAAAAATCCCATATATCGCAAAGCGTTGCAACAGGTCTGGGTAGGCAGCGCCCGTGGGCGCAAAGATCAAGGGTGCAGCCAAAACAACACAGGCAAATATGATCAGAAGGAAACGGTCTTTCATTAGGTTCATGTCCTTATTCCTCCATCATGCCAGCTTTGCCCATCAGCCCACGAGGCCGAACCAGCAAGACCAACACAGCAACAAGGTAGATAACGATTTGATCCAAGCCCTTAATAAAGGTTAAGATGAAATCAAAATCGAGATATACCCATTCAAGTGCGGTGATAATATATTCCTTGGCTTCCGGCATCGAAGCGAAGCTCTCAAGTATGCCGAGCAAAAAGCCCGCAGCCACAGCACCGGGCAAACTGCCCATGCCGCCAACCACAACCACCACAAAGCTCAGCACCAGAAAGTCCATGCCCATATGGTAATTTGGCGGATTAATCGGCGTATACATTACGCCCGCAAGGCCCGCCACTGCGGCGGCCACGCCAAACATAATGGTGAAGCGCTTGTCGATATTAATGCCCAGTAAGCCCACGGTTTCGCGGTCTGCCATGCCAGCCCGCACAACCATCCCAAAGGTGGTAAAGCGCAAAAAGGCAAACACGCCGCCAATAATCAGGACCGAGAAGCAAAAGTAAACCAAGCGCCAGAGCGGGTAAATAACCGAATTTTCGGCCATGCCGATCATCATGCCAAAATCAACCGAGCCTTTTAGAAGATCAGGTGCCGATTGTGGAATGGGGTTGGCGCCGTAAACGGCTTTAATAATCTCTTGCAGCACAATCGCGAGGCCGAAGGTTACCAGAATCTGGTCGGCATGCGGACGATTATAGAAGTGCTTGATGAGGCCGCGCTCCATGATGATCCCAATCAGGATCATAACCGGAATGGCGACAATCACCGAGACCAGCACCGACCATTCGATCATCCAAAACCCAAAATTGCCAAACCATTCGGTCACATAGGGCGTTTTGATCTTGGCCGGATTTCCAAGGAAATCGGTTTTCACAGGATCAAGGGTGATTTTGGATATCTCCAGCACTTTGCCCATGGTCACCGCTACAAAAGCGCCGATCATAAACAGTGCCCCGTGGGCGAAGTTGACCACGCCGAGCGTGCCAAAAATCAGGGTCAGGCCCAAGGCGATCAGCGCATAAGCACTGCCCTTGTCTATCCCGTTTAGAATTTGCAGAAGGATGGCGTCCATAGCTCGGCCCGCTCCGTTTTATGAGAATGAGGTCTGCAGGTTTGCAGAAAAGCCGGCCGCGCGCAAGGCGCGACCGGAAGGTGTTCCCGAGGGGGAAACTTAGCCGCCGGCGTTACAAGCACCCAGCGCACCGCCCGCAAACATCGGGTGGTCAACTGCGTATTCAACTTGCGCACGTGGCGTAACCTGAACAACTTCCAGAAGGTCAAACTCGGAAGTCGGGTTCTCTTTACCTTTCACAACCAGCACGTCTTTGAAGCACTGGTGGTCTTCGGCACGATACTCAACTTCGCCGTTACCAAGGCCAGAGAAGGTAAAGCCTTCAAGCGCTTCAGCAACACCACAAGGATTGTGGGTGCCAGCGCGCTCACACGCGTCTGCATAAAGCAGCGTTTGGCAGTAAACTGTGTGTGCAGCCTGAGATGGCGGGAAGCCATACTCTTCACCAAAGCTCTTAACAAAGGCTTTTGAGCCTTCGTCTTGCAAGGACCAGTGCCAGTTGGTAGAGCCAAAGATGCCCTTAACGTTTTCGCCAGCACCGCGCGCCATGAGGCGTGAGTAAAGCGGCACAACAATCTCGAAGTTCTTGCCGTTGACCATTTTATCCCGCAGGCCAAACTGCACAGCAGAGGTCAGCGAGTTGATCATGTTACCACCGTAGTGGTTCAGAACCAGCACATCAGCGCCGGAGTTGAGCACAGGGGCAACATAGGAGCTGAAGTCTGTTGTGGTCAGCGGTGTAAGCACGTTGGCGGCGGTCTGCCAGCCTTTGGCTTCGGTCGCAGCTTGGATAGACTCCTGCTGGGTCCAGCCCCAAGTGTAGTCAGCTGTCAGGTGGTAAGCTGTACGATCGGTGCCATACATTTCAGCAAGCACAGGCGCCAGCGCAGCCGCAGACATGTAGCCGTTAAAGAAGTGTCGGAAACCATTGGCTTTTTTGTCTTTGCCGGTTGTATCATTCGAGTGTGTCAAGCCCGCCATAAAGATAACACCAGCTTCTTGGCAAAGGCCCTGAACAGCAATCGCCACGCCCGAAGAAGAGCCGCCAGTGATCATCACGGCGCCGTCTTTTTGGATCATGGACTGTGCAGATGCACGCGCCGCGTCAGATTTGGTCTGAGTGTCGCCAGTTACAAACGCAACCTCTTTGCCCAAAATCCCGTTGCCTTTAAGCTCTTTGGACGAGAATGTGTTCATCATCCCGCCATCGCCCTGGCCGTTCAGGTGCTTAACAGCAAGCTCATAAGCGCGCAGTTCGTCAGCGCCCTCATCAGCATAAGCGCCGGTTTGTGGAACGTTAAAGCCAAGCGTTACCGTGCTGCCTGTTGGCGCATTGGTATAGCCCGCGTGGCCAGCAGCCGTCAAAATCGTTGGCATTGCCATGCCAGCGCCAACAGCGGCCCCGGTCTTTAGCAACCCACGACGGTTCATTATAAGTTTAGACATGAATTTCCTCCCATTCGTGTCGGTGTCTCCGGCGAACCGGTGCAGCTATGTTGCCGCTGGGTTATTCTGGAGGGGTTTGTTAACTTTGCAATAACTGATTGTGTTTACAGCGAAAATTTGTAAAAGTATTGTTAATGAACATCGGTATACTGTAAACTAATTTTCATCGCAAAGCGGCAAAGGCTTGGAATTCCATGCGAAAATCACTTTCGGGCACCCGCATACGTGAGCAACGTAGGCAAGCAAAGCTGACCCAAAAAGCGCTGGCTTCAATGGCCGGGATCTCCGCATCCTACCTAAACCTGATCGAGCACAACCGCCGCGCAGTGGCGGGCAAGGTGCTTTTGTCAATCGCACGGGTGCTTGATGTGCCCGCCTCCAGCCTGTCTGACGGGGTAGATTCGGCAAAAATCAGTGACCTGCATGAGGCGGCGGCGCACCACCCGAGCATAGGCGCCGAGGTGGCGGGAATTGAGGAACTGGCAGGGCGTTTCCCGGGCTGGGCCCAGATGATTGCCGCACTTTACCGGCAAACGCGAGATCAGGAAGCGATGATTACAGCGCTGTCAGACCGCCTTACGCATGACCCGTTTTTGGCCGAAAGCCTGCATGGGATGCTGTCTAATATCACGGCCATTCGATCCACATCTAACATCCTGAAAAACATTGAAGATATAGAGCCGGAAAAGCAGGCGCGCTTCCATACCATCATCCATGAGGAAAGCCGCCGCCTGACGGATTCAGCGCAGTCACTCGTGCATTATTTTGACAAAAAAGCTGACCCGAAGGCGGGCATTGCTACGCCACAGGAAGAGCTAGACAGCTTTTTGAACCGGCATAATTATGCCTTTCCCCAGCTCGACCACCTCGGCGAAGCCCCCGCAACCACGGTGGAAGTGGCCTATATCGTTAACCGGATTATGGCTGATGATGGTGGCGTAGAAAACTCCGAAACCAACCGCTTGGTCACTGCATTTTTGCAAAACTACGCCCAAGATGCCCAAGCCATTCCGCAAAGTGATTTCACCAAAGCCGTGCGGCGCAGCCACTATAACCCCTCTCAAATTGCCAGCAGTTTTGGCACTGATCTACACACCGCCTTCCGCCGCCTCGCCTTTCAAGACCCAAGCCAAACGGCAGCCCCCCCGATGGGCTTGATCATCGCCAATGCCGCTGGCCGCGCACTCGTTCGTCGCCCGATCGCCGATTTCGCCTTCCCGCGTCATGGCAACGCCTGCCCGCTCTGGCCACTCTTTCAGGCCTTTGCCACCCCGCAAATTCCGGTGGCGGCACTGCTGGAGCTCCCCGGCAAGCACAAATTTATCGGGCTGGCCATTGCAGAGGCCCAATCCACTCCAACCTTCGGTCGCCCACCCGAGCTTAACGCCGCCATGCTGATTATTCACCATGAACAACGTGCTCTGCTGGCCGATTGGCTGTCAGACCTCGGGGCCGCCCAGCCCATTGGCATTACCTGCCGGATTTGCCCGCGGCGAGACTGTGCAGCCAGAACCGAGCCACAAATTCTGGGTGATGAGGCAAGCTAGGCAAAGGGGCCAGCCCCCTCGCTGCGCTCACCCCCGGGATATTTTGACAATTTGGAAACTGATAGCTTTTTCAAATTCGCAGCCGTTGCAGCGCGGCGCGGGCACCATATTGCCAAGCAGGGCGACGGTAGTCGCGCGAAGCGAGACCACATTTAGCAGCGGGGCGCGACCCTAAGGTTAACACCACCTTTGGGTCGCAGGGTCAGGACCATTTCCGGCAGCGGGTCTTTCCCAGCCACAGGTTCAAACTTATAGCGCGAAATCAGGCTGGCGAGGATAATTTGTGCTTCTACCATGGCAAAATGCCCGCCGATACACACCCTTGGCCCATCACCGAAAGGCAACCACGCAAAGCGGTCATATTTGGCCCCTTTTGCAAACCGTTCGGGGTTAAAAGTATCTGGCTCGGGCCAAAGCTGTTCATTGCGTTGCAAAGCATAAATCGGCAACATCACCGTGTCTTTTTTGCGAATCTCCCGTCCGCACAGCTCATCAGGCGCTTGTGCGGTGCGAGATATAAACGAGGCGGGCGGGTAGAGACGCAGGGTTTCTTTGATCACTTGCTCGGTATAGGGCAGCTTGCCGATATCTTCTGGCCCGGCGATCCGGCCCCCAAGCACTGCCGCGGCCTCCTCATGCAGCTTTTCCTGTACCTCTGGGTCAAAGGCGCAGAGGTACAGAGCCCAAGCCAGCGTAAGCGCTGTCGTTTCGTGGCCCGCCACAATAAATGTCAGCAAGTTATCTCGCAGCTCGGCCGCGTTCATCTGGCGCTTGGTTTCGGGGTCCACGCCCTCAAGCAGCAAGTCCAATAGGTCCGGCACACCTTTTGCCCCCACCTGCTTTCGCTTTTCAATCGCCGCATCCGCCACGCGCTTCATATCGGCCACCGGATTGCCGCCAAACAGCCGTGATGGGCGGGGCACCCATGTGGGGATACCAACTATATCCATCAGCGACACGCGGGCCGATTGGTCAATGAAGCGATCAATGGCTTGGTGTACATCATCACCCGCCATTTCGCCCTCGCTGGAAAAAGTGACGTTGGAGATCACTTCAAAGGTCGCCGCTACCATTTCCTCAAACATATCCGCTTCATCCTGCCCTTCAAGCCGCACACAAACGGCCTCTGCAGAAGCAGACATAATGGGCGCAAGCGCAGCAATATTGCGGTGGGAAAACACCGGTGCCGCCGCCCGTCTTTGCCAGCGCCAATGGGCACCTTCGGCAATAAACAGGCTATCGCCAATTGCGGGGCGCAGCAGGTTTTTGGTAATGTCGGATTTGGGGTAGTTCTCCAGATTATCCCGCAACACACGCTTAAGCGCGCCCGGATCCATCACCATATGCCAGCGCACCATGGCGGTTTTGCCGCTGACCATCGGCTGCTTGGTGCAAATATCGGGGATAATCTCCAGCACATTGCGCCGCGCGGTCCGCAGGGTTTGCAACACACTAAACGGTTCTTTTACGAGCGGCACTTTTACCGGCTCGCGGGCTTTGGATTCAGGCATTTTGGCCTCCTGAGAGAGCGACCATTATGATATATGCCTTAAGACGCGCCTTGGCTACAAGGTCAGCACTATTTTGCCGATATGGCCGCTGCTTTCAATGCGCGCATGTGCCCTGAAAGCATCTTCCAGCGGGAAGGTTTGGTCCATCACGGGGGCAATGCGGCCTGAGTCCAGATGAGGCCAAACGTTCTCGCGCAGGGCTTCGGCAATCGCCGCTTTGGCTTGGTCTGACTGCGGGCGCAGGGTGGCACCGGTGACTTCAAGCCGTTTCATCATGATTTGGGCAAAATTCAGCTCGGCTTTGGGGCCGCCAAGAAAGGCGATCATCACTAAACGACCCTCTAGCGCGAGGGCACGGATATTGCGCGGGATGTAGCTGCCGCCGACCATGTCGAGGATCAGGTCCACGCCTGTGCCGCCCGTCAGGCGCTTGATCTCTTCGCCGTAATCCTGAGTTTTGTAATTGATCGCGGCTTCGGCCCCTAGCTTCTTACACAGCGCGCATTTTTCGTCGCTACCCGCCGTGGTAAACACCCGCGCACCATAGAGCTTGGCGAGTTGAATGGCGGTTGTGCCAATGCCGGAGCTACCGCCATGCACCAGAAATGTCTCTCCCGCCTGCAACCGGCCGCGCATGAAAACCGTGCTCCATACCGTGAAATAAGTTTCACACAGGGCGGCGGCTTCAACCATGCTGAGGCCCTTGGGAATGCGCAAGGCGTGGTCTTGATGGGTGGTCACATATTCGGCATAGCCGCCACCGGGGAGCAGGGCGCAGACCTTGTCACCCGCTTTCCAGCGAGTCACGCCCGCGCCAATCGCCACCACCTCGCCTGCAGCCTCTAGGCCGGGCAAATCAGACGCCCCTTTGGGCGGGGCATAAGCCCCCGCACGCTGTAGCGCATCGGGGCGGTTAACCCCTGCGGCCTCGACCTTGATCAGGATTTCCTCATGCATTGGCTGCGGCATGGGGCGCTCGCACAGGGCCAGCACTTCGGGGCCGCCAGCTTTGGTGATCTCGATCGCGCGCATTAGCGAATCGCCGGTTTGGACTCAGCGTAATCCCAATAAAGCTGGCGCACCATCATCCCTTGTTCTGTGGGTAGATCGCGCGTTTCAAACCGTGAAACAGGTTGAACTTTATTGGCGTTTCCCGTCGCAAACATTTCGTCTGCATTGGTAAAATCTTCGACCGTCAGGCTCTTTTCAACCACCTCATGGCCCGCCTCTTGCAGTAACTTAATTACCCGCTGGCGGGTAATGCCATTGAGGAAGGTGCCATTGGGCACGGGCGTATAATAGACCCCGTCTTTAACCAAAAACACGTTGGTGGAGGCAGTTTCGGCAACGTGGCCATCAAGATCAAGTGAAAGCGCATTGTTAAAGCCGCGCGCGCGGGCTTCTCGCACAATCCGGCCATTATTGGGGTAAAGGCAGGCGGCTTTGGCCTCGGTCAGGGCGGTATCTTGATGCGGGCGCTTAAACGGGCTGACAGTGAGAGAAAACGGACCAGCCTCGCGCATCGGCAGGGCCTCTAGCACAATGGCGATTTCGGTCGAATCCGGGTCCGCATCAATGAAGCTTTCAGAGCCTTCGGTAGACCACATCATCGGGCGGAGATAGAGATCAACGCCCGGGCGGAACAAGCGCACACCGTTTTGGATAAGCTGGCGGATTTCAGTAGCAGAATAGGGGCTGGCAAGGCCCATGGCCGCAGCCGAGCGCACAATGCGCTCACAGTGCAGCATAAGATCTGGCGCATATCCGTTCATCAGTCGGGCACCGTCAAACACCAGGGTGCCTTGCCAAGTGGCGTGGTCTGCCGAGCCTAAAATCGGCAGGTTGGCCTGTGTCCAATCGCCCTTAAACCATGTCCAAACGTCATTTCCGATTGCCATTATGTGCTCCTAATCATTTATTTTTCCCGGAAGGTCATCCGGGGCGTCGGGGGCTTTGATATTCTCGAATATCTTACCGAATGTAGCTGAGAATTGCTTGCCAAAGGGGCTATTGCGAAATTTGGCTTTGGTCTTTTCAAAGCTCATGACGTTGGCAATGCGGCGGGCTATAAAGGCCTCGGTCTCACCGGCTTCATCACCAAGCCAAAACAGCACACAAGCGGAATAAACCGCGCTCAGCGTCATGCGCTTGGTATACCAGTTATAATCGCGCGAGGTGTCACCAAGGCTTTCCCAGATCGCATCAGCGGTATGCCAAAGCGCGCGGGTACCATCGCCCGCGTTTTGCGGCAGCGCAAAAAACGCCATGCCACGGCGGACGGCTTCTTTATCAGCCAGTTCTAAACGCATCGATATAGCTTTGGCAACACGGTCCGAATAACGCATTTCGGAAAGGTCGAGCGCGGCCATGGCTTTGCGCATGTCGGCGTCCCCTTGGTAATGATACCCCAGCGCCAAATCGAGCGGGCCACGGGGGAAGGCGAGCTTGGCGAGGTCAGCCTTTACACTCGATTCGGCAATGGCTGCCTCAAGAGTGGCATCAGACCAGCCGTCAAACATGACATGCGGCAGCGCGGCGTCAATGATGGCGCGTTTTGTATCAGCCAAGTGATCCTGCTCTGATTTGCGTTTGGCCATTGCGGCCCCCTAGACAATTTCCTGCTCTCTTGGTATAGAGCGGCTTCCTGCAATTATGCAACACTGATTAGAAAGGTGGTGACTACACCATGCAGGTAATGGTTCGAGACAACAATGTCGATCAGGCGCTTCGTGCCCTGAAAAAAAAGCTCCAACGTGAAGGCGTTTTTCGTGAAATGAAGCTTAAGCAACATTTCGAGAAGCCTTCGATCCGCAAAGCCCGTGAAAAGGCCGAAGCTGTTCGGCGCGCCCGTAAACTCGCACGCAAGAAATTGCAGCGTGAAGGGATGCTCTAGGTTAGAGTTGAACTGTTAAGTAGTTATTAGCCCCTGCCGGAAACGGCGGGGGCTATTCTTTTTGGGGCCTAGCCGCCCGCCGCCGTTCGCATATTGTCGGGCAAATAGGTGGCCAAGGCCGGGAACCAGATCAGCACAAACACCATCACCACCATAATGGCAAAAAGCGGCAACGCGGTTTTGGCGATATAGCCCATTTCGTGCTTGGTAATGCCTTGCATCACAAACAGGTTAAAGCCAATCGGCGGGGTAATTTGCGCCATTTCAACCACCACCACAATAAAGATACCAAACCAGATCAGGTCAATCTGCGCATCCATCACCATAGGCTGCACGATAGCCATAGTGAGCACCACGCTGGAAATGCCATCCAAGAACATGCCCAGCACGATATAAAATAGCATCAGCGCCATCAGGAGCGAGAACTTTGAAAGCCCAAGCGCCCCGATATATTCGGCCAAGGCGCGTGGCAAGCCGGTAAAGCCCATCGCCAATGTGAGCGCGGTGGCCCCCATCAAAATAAGCGCAATCATGGCCGAAGTGCGCGTGGCCCCAAGCAGGCTTTGGGTAAAGGCCTCCCAGCTCAGCGAGCCTTGCACGGCGGCAAGGATCAGCGAACCGATCACACCAATCGCGGCGGCCTCGGTCGCCGTGGCCCAGCCGGCATACATAGAGCCGATCACGGCCAGAATGAGCAAAACAATCGGAATGAGAAAGCGGCTTTCGGCCAGCTTTTCCTTCAGGGTCGTGCGCTCAGCAATCACCGGCACTTCGGATGGGCGCAGCCATGACCAACCCGCAACATAAAGCATAAACATGCCCGCCAGCACCATGCCGGGCAGAATACCCGCCATAAACAGCTTGGAAATGCTTTCCTCCACCGACACGCCATACACTATAAGCGTGAGCGAGGGCGGGATCATCAGGCCAAGGGTGGCAGCGCCCGCCAAAGTGCCGACGATCATATATTCTGGATAGCCGCGTTTTCGCAGCTCGGGGATGGACATTTTGCCAACAGTGGTAAGCGTAGCGGCCGAGGAGCCGGACACAGCGGCAAAAATGGTGCAGCCCACGATATTGGTGTGCACCAAGCCGCCCGGCAGTCTGGCCATCCACGGGGCCAAGCCGCGAAACATATCTTGCGATAATCGACTTCGAAATAGTATTTCACCCATCCAGATAAACATCGGCAATGCGGTCAGCGTCCAGCTTGAGGAACCAGTCCAGATGCGGGTGAGCATGGCCTCGCCAGCGGGGCGGGTGGTAAACATCTCTAGGCCCAGGTAAGCCACGCCAAACAGCGCAAGGCCCACCCAAACACCGGTGCCAAGCAACAGAAAAAGGACAAAGAGGAATATTCCGATCAGCGCAAATTCGTCCATCATCTACTCCGTATGCGCGTCAAGCGCTTCTTCTTGAATATTGTGAGAGCCAATGAATATGAGCCGCACCAGATGGTCAGCAAAGGCAATGGCGAGAATCACAATACCAAGGCTCATGAATATTTGCGGAATCCACATCGGCGTGGCGTCTTGCCCTTGAGAAATATCGTTCCAGCGCCATGATCCATGGGTCATTTTTAGGGCGTGATAGGCGAAAAACCAGCTCAGGAATGTGCCAACACCAAAGCACCAAATTTCGCCCAAGCGGCGATAGCGGCCAAGAGCTGTGAGCAAGAGCGAAACCCGGATATGCGCACCTGCATTCAGCGCATAGGCCAGCGCAAGAAAGGAGGAAGCCGCCATCGCATAGCCCGCATAATCTGGCGCACCGCGAAAGGTTTCACCCGTCCAGCGGGCCACCATTTGCACCACGATCAGGCCCAGAATGGCGATCAAAAACAGTGAGGCCAAAATGCCAGATGCCAGATAGAGCTTATCTAGCGCTTTTCGTAGAAACCTGCCCATAATCCCCCCTAAAACAAAAACCGCCCCCGCAAGCTGCGGAGGCGGAAAAGTGCTTAGTTGCCAGCGTTAAACGCGTCGATAATCGCTTGGCCTTCAGCGCCCGCTTTTTCCAGCCATTCGGCTGTCATCGTTGCGCCAATTTCGCGCAGCTCGGCAGCCAGTTGCTCACCGGCAGGGGCCACAACCATGCCGTTTTCCGAAAGCTTGTTCAGGGTAAAGCCGCTATACTCAATCGAGCGCCAGTCACCGGCATATTCTGCCATGCTCGCGCAGCCTGTCATCACGTTTTGCGTGCTCGCATCAAGGCCGTTCCACGCCTCAAGGTTTACCAGCATATAGTTGCGCGGCAGCCATGCCTGCACATCATAGAAGTGGGTCAGGCTTTCCCAAACCTTACGATCATAGCCCGTAGAGCCAGAGCTGATCATCGATTCAGCAACACCCGTGGCAAAGGCTTGGCTAATTTCAGCCGCCTCGATAGATACCGGCAGCATGCCCGTTAGCTCAGCCAAACGCGCGGTTGCGGCGTTATAGGAGCGGAACTTGATGCCCGCCATTTCGGACGTGGATTCAATAGCGCGGTTAAAATACAGCCCCTGCGAAGGCCATGGCACCGAATAAAGCATGTGCAGGTTTTGCGCTTCAAGTGCCGCATTTAGCGGGCCTTTGGCCGCTTCAAACAGGCGCTCGCTATCTTCAAACGACGTGGCAAGGAACGGAATGGAATCAAAACCGAACAGCACGTTTTCGTTCTGGTGGCCTGAAAGCAAACGCTCGCCAATATTCACTTGGCCGGTCTGCACCGCGCGCTTAATTTCACCGCCAGCGAATAGTGAGCCGCCAGGGTGCGTAACCAGCGTAAGCGCGCCGCCAGTGCCAGCCGTTACGCATTGGGCAAATTCAGCGCCTACGGCTGAGTGAAAGTTGGTGGCCGAATAGGCCATTGGCAGGTCCCATTGCTCGGCATAAGCAGCGGTGCTTAGGGCAAGGCCTGTGGCGATTGTCGCCAGTGTGGCTAGTTTTTTCATGTTAATCCTCCCTAGGATTTTGGTTTAGTAAAACGCATCGGATCAAACGCCGTGAAGTCTCTGTTGCTTCGTTTGTTGGCGATGATATCTGCAAGCATTCGGCCCGTTTTCGGGCCGCCTGTCAAGCCAATATGGTGGTGGCCAAAGCCCGTATAAATACCGGTGCGGCCGATCTGCCCGATCAGGGGCAAGCTGTCCGCAGGGGCCGGGCGGTGGCCCAGCCATTCCTCGGTGCTCTCATATTTAAGCGCGGGGAAAGTCTCTTTTACTTTGCGATAAAGAAATTCGAGCGGGGCTTTAGATGGGCCAGCCTTTAGCCCGCCAAATTCAACAATGCCCGCGCAGCGCAGGCCGCCCACCATGGGCGTGGCCACAAATTTTCCGGCTGCAATCATAAACGGGTTGCGCAAGGTTTGACTGGGGTTTTTAAACACCACATGATAACCGCGCTCGGTTTCCAGCGGGATATTCAGCCCCAGCTTTTTCATCAGCGGCTTGGACCAGACGCCCGTTGTCAGCACAACCGTTTCACACTCCATCCGGCCTTGGTTTGTTATCACGGCCTTCACGCGCCCCTCAACCAGCTCAAAATCCTTCACCTCGGCTTGGCGCACCTCGCCGCCTTCGGCCTTTAGCACTTCAGCCAAAGCCTGCACATAGCCGGCAGGGTCTTTAATATGCCCGTGGTTTTTCATCACGGCCAGCAGCGTGGCGCCCTTGCCCAGCGCAGGCTCATACTCCTGCACCGCAGCGCCCTCAATGATCTCCGGCGTGAAGCCCGCCTCGGCCCGCAAGCCAAAAGTATACGCGTCTGCCTCAAACGCCGCGCGGTCTTTATAGGCAAAGGTATAGTCGCTATGGGTTAGCCATTTTTCAGCCGTCGTGCCACTAAGCAGCGCCGCATGCTGCTCAATGGTATCACTCGTAATCTCCGTTAGCCCTTTGGCAATGCGGCGGGTGTCGGCATCATTGGCATGGCTCAGGTATTTGCGCAGCCACGGGTAAAGGCGCGGCAGGTAAGGCCAGCGCAGATAAAGCGGGAAGTTTTTATCCAGCAGCAGCTTTGGCCCTTTGGCGGCTAAACCGGGCGAGGTAACAGGCACCATGCCGCTCGCTGCCAGCACGCCGCCATTGCCATAGGATGTGCCCATGCCCACCTCGGCCCTGTCCAAAACCAACACCTCTTTGCCCACGCGCCGCAGCCATATGGCCGTGGAAATGCCCACAATCCCGGCACCGATTACAATGATTGGCTGGCTCATCCCATCCACCGGCGCACAGGCGCTTTGGCTTCTTCCAAGGGCTGGGTTATAATATCTATCAGGGTGGGGCCGTCATGCTTGAGGGCTAGTTTCATGATGCTTTCCAGCTCTTCTGGGTTTTCCACCCGCCATGATTTTACGCCATAAGCGGCGGCCACGGCGGCTTGGTCCACGCGGTTAAAATCCACGTTATAATAGCGCGAATCCTTGTCTGCCATTTGGCTGGCTTTGATCCAGCCGTATGCCGCGTTTGAAAACACGATATACGTAATCGGGGCCTTATAGCGCGTTATGGTCTCCAACTCACCCACCGTAAAGCCAAAAGAGCCGTCCCCCATCATGGCCACAATCTTGCTCTCAGGCCGCCCAAACCACGCGCCCAGCGCGGCAGACATCGCATAGCCAAGCGCGCCGTGTGCGCGGTTGGTAATAAATTGCCGCCCCGCTTTGGGCAGCTCGTAATAGGCCGAGAAATAGGGGCAGCTTGTGCCGGGGTCACTGAGGATAGTAGCGTCTTCCGGCAGCAGCTTTTGTAGGGTGGCAATCACGCGCTCGGGGCGAATGGGGTGCTCGGCGCTGCTGGCGAGCAGGTTAAAACGGGCAAATTTTCGGGCCTTGATATCAGCAATAACCGCCGCCCCACCAAAGGATTTGGCCGCGCGCTTATCCAGCGCAGCGTTTACCGCCTCAAGGCTGAGCCGCAAATCACCCACCACGCCCACTTCCGTACGGTAATTCGCGCCGATCACCATCGGGTCACTATCAAAATGGACAACACGCGTGGTAGGCCCCGGAGCCTCCCAGCGGGACGTGGTGGTAGAGCCAGCTCGCACGCCCATAAACACCACCAAATCAGCTGCTTGCATCATCTCCCATGTTTCGTCCGTGCCCCCGTTAGAGCCAACCACCCCAAGGCATTGCGGGCTGGTTTCTGCGAGCGAGCCTTGGCCGGAAATCGAGGTGGCGACGGGGATATCCAGACGGGTCGAAAGCTGGTTGAGCGTCTCCATGGCACCCGCAATCACAACACCCCCACCGCAAACAATCAGCGGGTTTGTGGCAGAAAGTATCGCCTCAATCGCAGCCTCAACCGCGCCCATTTCAGGGCCAACGCGGTAGGCTGGGTAGGTTTGCAAGGCCTCGTCAGCCCATATATCAGCCGCCTCCACCGCGTCATACTGAATATCATATGGCAGGCCCAGATGCGCCGCGCCAGGGCGGCCCGTGGTCATGGCGCGGAAGGCTTTTCGCACCATACGCGGAATATGCGCGGCCTGTTTTATAACGGTGTTGAACTTGGTGAGCGGGCGCATCAGGGCCTCTTGGTCCACCTCGGTAAGCGGATATTTCCCGTAGCTACCCACCGAAATATCAGTGGTAATGCCCAGCACCGCATAGCTGCTCTCATTGGCCTCAATCAGCCCCGGCAAAATATAGGTTGCGCCGCCACCCGATGGCCCTTCACACACACCCACGCGCCCCGTTACCCGCGAATATCCATCGGCCATATAGCCCGCCGAGCGCTCGTCCCTCGTGAGCACATGGGTGATATTATGCGGCAGCTCGCGCATGGCATCATAAAACGGCAGGGTGGTATCACCGCAAAGTCCAAAAATATGGCGCACCCCGTGGGCCTCAAGCATTTTGACCATCGCTCCCGCGCCGTTAAGCTGATTATCCATGAACATCCTTCCTTTACAAATTGTATACAGCAAAGTATTTACTTGTGAAGACATTTTATGAGAGCGCCATGAGCAAGCACCTTAGCAGCGTTGATAAAGCCTATGCCCGCTTGCGTGAAATGGCGGTGGCGTTTGAGTTTAAACCCGAAGAGCGCCTAAACGAAAGTGTGCTTTCGGTGCAACTCGGGGCCAGCCGCACGCCTTTGCGTGAGGCGCTAAACCGGCTGGTGGCCGAAGGGTTTTTGACCTTCAAAACCGGCCGTGGTTTTTTTTGCCGCGCCCTTAGCCCCACGCGCATTAGCGAGCTTTATGAAGCCCGCCAAGCGATTGAAACAGAAGCCGTGCGCCGCGCAGTGGCGCGGGCGGAAGACGCCGAGATAGCAGCACTCGGGGCCTATCTCGACAAGATCGAGCCAGATTACGAGCGTTGCGACGACCTTTCTAAGCTATTGAAAATGGACGAAGAATTTCACCACAGGCTGGCCAAACTTGCGGGCAATGCCGAGCTGATAAGCATGCTTGATAATATCACTGGCCGCATTCGATACGTGCGCCTGATTAACCTCGAAATTTTGCGTAGCGCCCCCAAAAGCAAAGCAGGGCAACTGAGCGCGCATCGCCGGATTATTGAGGCCGTGGCTTCGCGGGATGAGGGTGCCGCTATCAAGGCGATCCGAAGCCATATCGAGCGGCGACGCGAGGAAACCGCCGAAGCCGTGCGGATCGCATTTTCAAAACTATACGTGCCGGAGAGCTAAGATGAGCGTAGAATATGGCGGGAAAACCGTTTTTGGGGCTAACATAGGCATTATGATGCTGGAAACCCAGTTTCCGCGTATTTACGGCGATATTGCCAATGCCAATACCTGGGGCTTTCCGGTGCAATACCGGATCGTGCGCGGGGCCACGCCTGATAAGGTCGTGCGTGGCAACCCGCTGGAATTGGTCGATGGTTTTATTGCCGCCGCGCAAGACCTCGTGGCGCATGGCTGCGACGGGCTAACCACAAATTGTGGGTTTCTAGCGCTCATTCAGGACAAAATTTCGGAGGCCGTACCAGTCCCCGTCGCCACCTCCAGCCTTATGCAAATTCCGATGGTGCAAGCCATGCTGCCGCCGGGAAAACGCGTGGGCGTTATCACCATCTCCTTCGCCAGCCTGACAGAGGCTCACCTGAAAGCCGCGGGCGCGCCGCTGGATACCCCCATCGTTGGCACCGACCAAGGCCGCGCCTTTACCCATGGCATTTTAGATGACCAGCCCAGCATGGATTTTGCCGATTGCCGGCTGGACCTGCTCGACGCCGCGCGCAACCTGCTTGAGTCCCATGATGATATCGGCGCGATTGTGCTTGAATGCACAAATATGACGCCTTACGCCGCCGATATCCGCAAGCTCACCGGCCTGCCGGTCTATTCAATATTCACGCTTGTAAACTGGTTCCATGCGGGGCTTATTCCGCAGCGCTTCCCGCTTGAGCTGAATGACCCGAAAGGCATGCCATCACGCCCGTGAAAACAAGATAAATCGCTCGATCTCCAGCACGCTATCAGCACTTGACGAGGCCACGAGCACGCGTTTTCCGCCCCCCCAGTTGGTGCCCCAGCGCGCGATATACCCCTGCTTGCCAGCAAATTTCCGCTGCTGCTTGCCGTTTTCATGTGCGGTGATCGCAGCCGTAGCACTGCCGCGATGCAACGAAACATTTACCGGGGTATCTGTGGAATTTACAATTTTCATCCCGATAATCTCGCCGTAAAAATGCCGCTCAAAATCCAGTTCAATCACCGTTGGCGCATCCGCAGAAATACGCAGGGAAGAAACCTCGCCCCCCGTAGCCACATTAACAATTTCTTCACGCAACAGCGGCGTGTGCCGCGCTGATTTCACATCTACCGCTATTTTGCGAATGCCGTTCAACCAGCGCCCTACCCGCTCATAACCCAGCAACCTGCGGTCCGGCTTCTCTGCGGCCAAGGGTGCTGGCTCGACCACCAAAGGCAAGGGCGAAAATACTAGCTCAACGGAGGAATCTGCCAAGCGTGCCAGCAATCGCAGGCCAATATCTTGGTCGTCAGTCGGAGCGATCAAGCTCAAATCATCTGGGTGTAGCATGATACATGGTGGACAAGGGCGATGATCTGATGCCAGCAGGCTCCGCATTTTGCCGCTATAAATATTAAGCTGAGATGGTGTTTTTGAGTTGGCCGAAAAGGCCCGCCCCGGGCGGGTGCAGCTTGCCCCCATCGCGATAAATCCGGCTGTGGGCAGCGCCATGGGGCTGGCGATCACTACTAGCTTATGGGGTTTTGCCATGGCCCGCAGTTGTGCGCCTTGGTAATCCCCTTCAGAAAACCACGTCACACCATCCACGCCATCGCGCCGATACTGCGCCGCTGCAAAACCAAGTGCTACAACGCCGGTTTGCGCGGCAAAGGCTTTGAATGCTTCAAAGTCGTCATCTGTGCGAAGGGGGCCAATCAAAACGGTGGCGTCTGTGCGACTTTTCTGTGCCGAAGCCG
The DNA here is from genome assembly GCA_016744015.1 of Paracoccaceae bacterium. Classification (GTDB taxonomy): domain Bacteria; phylum Pseudomonadota; class Alphaproteobacteria; order Rhodobacterales; family Rhodobacteraceae; genus UBA3077. Next base: position 73,499 of record JADGFD010000007.1, read on the forward strand.
CGCGGGGCGGTTTGGCAAAATAGGCAGGGTCGGGTCTAGTGTTAACCCGCTGGCTAGGCCGCCAACCTATGGCTCTACGCATGGTTTGAGCGAGCGCCGCAGGGGTGGGCGCAAACATCAGGCAGTTTTTCTGGTCCTCCCAGCGATCAAACCCGCCAAAGGCCGCACAGTCTATGGCCAAAAGAATGGGGTTTTGGTTGGCAGAAACCTCATAAGCCAGCGCGCAAAGGCTTTCAAAATTTGAGGGCTGCACAATAATTGCGCCAGCCATGACCGCCGCGCGATCTTCACTCGGGATATTCACCTCAATTGTGATTTTTTCGAGAAATCGTTCGGGCACCATAAGCCGCAAACCATCAATATATTCAGCATTATAGCCATAAGAGACCAGCCGAAATCGGCCGCCATAGTCGGGGGTGTGGTCCAGAAAAACACAGGCCGCTTTGATAAAAAGATCAGGGCGTTTAAAGGGTTGAAAGCGTGAGGTAAACACAAAATCAGGCGCTTCGGGCAAAGGGTTTGGCGCCTCCGTTTTTTCGGGCCAGATAGCTGGCGGAAAGGCCGTTTCCACCTTATCGAGCCACGCCGGCGCAAAGCCAAAATGCGCTTGGGTAAACGTGCCAATCGCAGGGATGTGGGCCACCACCCTATCGGCATGCTGCAAGCTATAGCGCTCAAATTCAATCCGCGGGGTTATCCAGTCATTCCGCGCGTGGTAAAACGGCTCAAACGCAATTATAGCGGAAAGGCTGGAGTGCAGACGGCAAGTGATTTCGGCGCTTTGAAAAGCTATCCCCGCCTCCCGCGCCATCAGCAGCACAGCCCCAATGCCCATATGATCCGGAATCTCGATATGATCAAACCTGCCAACATCCGCCTGCACCTTCAGGGCGCTGCTCAGCACCCGCAGTCCGTTTTGAAACGGCTGGTTCAGGCTTGGGTTTGTGGCAATAGAGCTGGTAATATCGTCAACGCCGAGCCACTTGGAGCTGCTGGCGGGGGGTTCCAGATAATGCACCTGCGCGGCACCTTTCAGGGCGTTTACAAGCTCCGCATCGTCCGCGGTTTTTTCGCGGCCCAGCAAAATGTGCAAATCAAGCGCGGGGTTTTCCTGCTTGGCGTGCTGCACGATGTTAAACATCAGCCGGCCAATGCCACCACGATCAACGGGGTAAAGCTCATCTAGGATAAAAAGAGTGCGGGTCACGGGGGCCACTTAGTTGTTACGGTTGCAAAAGCTTAGCAGAGCAAAACGGCTTTGTAATGCGCTATTTCCCTAAATAGGCGCGCAAAGCTTCGGACGGTTGGTCAAAAAATGCAGCTATTTGTTCAGGCGCATGGGCTTGCCCTGCCACCACAAAAACCACCTCAGCCGCTATCTGCTTGGCATCTTCGGGCGCATGGGTCACCAGCAAAAGCGTAGCGGCTTGCTCGGCGCGCATGTCCTCCACCAGTTCCAGCATTTCGAGCCGCAGCCCCGGCCCGAGCGCCGCAAAGGGCTCATCAAGCAGCCATATCGGCTTTTGCCGCAGTAAAGCCCGCGCCAAAGCCACCCGCTGGCGCTGCCCGCCCGAAAGCGCGCGGGGCATGGCCGCGCCCTTGCCTGCCAGCCCAACACGGCTGAGTGCGGCTTCAACCTTGGCTTTGTCTGCGGGTGAAAGCTTCAGATCAGCCCGCACCCCTAGGCCAACATTTTGCGAGACGCTCAGATGCGGAAACAGGTTATGCTCTTGAAAAAGCATGGAGATCGGCCGTTCCGCCGGCGCGACCCCCTTCAGGCTTTGCCCGTCCCACCGGATATCACCGCTATGCTCGACAAACCCCGCCACTGCGGTGAGCAAGGTTGATTTCCCGCCTCCCGAAGGCCCAAGAATGGCGGTGGTTTGGTCGGGTTTGATGTGCATATCCGCGGCCAGCCGAAAGCTGCCCTGCACCACTTCTATATTTTCAAACACCAGCACCGCGGCCTCCTTTGTCAAACAAATAAAACAGCCCAAAGCTGCTGGCCACCAGCACCAGCGCCACCCCCGCCGCCGCCTCCATTTGGTAGCTGCCCATCAGGCGATACATTAAAAGTGGCAGGGTTTCTACATCCGGCGGAGCAAACAGGGTGATGACCCCGAGGTCTCCCATGGAAAGCGCCGCCGCCAGGCCGGTGGCAAAGCCAAGCTCAGGCCGGATTTGCGGGAAGGTCAGCAGCCTAAAGCGCGCCCAGCCTGAAAGGCCGAGGCCCGCAGCCAGCCGCCCGTAGTCTTGCTGCACACGGCTCAGGGCGGGGCGAAGTATGCGTAGCATTATCGGCAGGGCAAGGGCGGCGTTAATAAGGGCGGTTATGGGAAGCGCCAATGCAAAGGGGCTGGCGAAAGGGTTGATAATAATGAACAATCCGGTGCCAATTACAAAGGGCGAGGTCGCCAGCAGCAAAAGCGCAAACAGCTCTATAGCCCCGCCGCGCTTGCTGGTTTCAATAAGCTGCGCCAAGGCCAGCGATAGGCCCAACGCCAGCAAGGTGGAGGCCATAGCCACCCCAAAGCTCACCACAAACGCGCCCCACAGCCCCGAGGGCAGCGCCGCCAACCCCACCAAGCCTTTGGCTAGAATTGCCAGCAATGGCAAGGCCACAAAAAGCGCGGCCAATACAAGAACAGCCCCGTCCAGCAGTTTTGGCCCTTTTCGCTTATCCCAGTTTTGAAACGGCGCGCCCAGCCCGCCGCCAAACTGTGCGGCTTTGCCAAAATGAAAAGCCAATGCTGCCGCCGCAAGGCCAAAAACAAGCTGCACCATCGCCAATTGCGCGGCGCTCGCGAGATCAAATTCAAAGCGTAGCGCCTGATAAATCGCCAGCTCAATTGTGCTGGCTTTTGGTCCACCACCCAGTGCCAGCACCACCGCAAAGCTCGACATGCACAGCATAAATATCACCAAAAGCGCCGAGGGTGCCGCGCCGCGCAAGACAGGTATATCAAAAAGCGCAAACCTTGCGCGCGGCGCTAGGTCCAGCTGGGCCGCAAGCCTAAAATGCTCGGAAGGCACCGCCTGCCAGCCCTGCAACAGCATCCGCGTCGCCAGCGGCAGGTTAAAAAACACATGCGCCAGCAACACGCCGTTTAGCCCGTAAATATCCAGCGGCCCAAGGCCAACCAGCGCCAATATATCACTAACACCCCCGCTACGCCCCCAAATAGCAAGCAGCCCCAGCACCGCCACAATGGAGGGCAGCAAAAACGGGGCTCCCAGCAGCGAGATCATCAGCCCGCGCCCAAAAAATGCCCGCCGCGCCAGTGCTTTGGCCAGCGGCACCGCCAACGCGACGCTGATAAGCGCCGAGAGGCTGGCTTGCAGCAGGGTAAAGCGGATGGCAGGCCACACAGCGGCGCTTACGCCCCCTGCTTCGGCCCGTAAAAGCAGCGCCCCCACAGGGGCCAGCACCAGCACCGCCACAACAATAAGTGCGGCGATGCCTAAGGGTTTGGTAAGCCTGCTCACTGGCTCAACGCGTGCACCCATTCCTCTACAGCTGCTTTGCGGTCAGCATCCGAAATGGTAAGCGCGCCACCCACAGGGGCGGGGGTTATCATACTGCCAAAGCCCTCAGGCACAGCCGCCCCTGTCGCCGGATACATCCAGTTGGTTTCAGGGATCACGTTCTGGAAAGCATCCGTGGTGATAAATGCCAAAAATCCATCTGCCAGCGCGCCGTGCTCGCTGCTCACCAGCTTGGCAGCCACTTCCACCTGCAAATAATGCCCCTCGGAAAATTGCACCGCTGATTTGCTGGCGTCGTCCTCGGCAATCAGATGGTAGGCAGGTGACGTGGTGTAGGATAGCACCATATCAGCCTCTCCCTCCAGAAACATGCCATAAGCCTCTGACCAACCCTTGGTGACGGTGACGACATTATCAGAAAGCCGCTGCCAAATGCCCGCCGCATCGTCGCCATACGCCGCCTTAACCCAGAGCGCCAAGCCCAGACCGGGGGTAGAGGAGCGCGGGTCTTGAATAACAATACTCAGGTCTGAGGCGGCCAGCGCCTCAAAACTATCCGGCACTTCCGTCAGCCTGGTGTTGTCATATACAAAAGCCAAATAGCCCCAGTCATAAGGCACAAACGTGTCATCTTCCCACGCAACCGGCAAGGCCAGCCCCTCAGGCGTGGCGGCCAGCGGGGCAAAAATGCCAAGGTCGCGCGCTTGTTCCATCAGCGAATTATCAAGCCCCAGCACTACGTCGGCCTCGGTGCGCTCACCTTCCAGCCGAAGCCGCGCCAGCATGGCAGCGCCATCGCCCGCGCTTACAAATTCCAGGGTGCAATCACACTCGGCCTCAAAGGCGGTTTTTATCTGTGGGCCGGGGCCCCAGTCAGACACAAAGCTGTCATAGGTATAAACGGTAAGTGTTTCTGCGGCGACGCTACCAAAAGGTAAGCAAAAGGCCGCAGCGAAAAGGAAGTTTTTCATGGTTCTCTCCTAAGCTACGACGCAAGCAAAGTGTGGGAGATCCCATACCTTCCCTACGCCGGCATGATCCGGTTCAGGTGCAACGGGTCCGCACTATGCGTCTCAGCCCAAAGGCCCCCCGAGGTGGGGCCTTGATAGGCGGGCGAACATTGAATTGCAATATGGGGATTGCACATTAGCCAACTTGTGCTAGCGTCATCCTTGGCCCCACACTAGTTGAAAGACCCTCAAGATGCGACTCTCCTCGTCTATGCGCGCCTATGGCTTTTCGCTGCTCTCCTTCATGTTTTTCTCTAGCCATGATGCTATCATCAAGGCCGTTGGTGCAAATGTCTCGGTATTCCAGATTATCTTTTTCTCATCCTTGTTTGCGTTTATTCCGCTCACGGTAATGATGATGGCAGATCGGAATCTCGATAATTTTCGCCCGCGCCACCCTTGGCTCATCGCCCTACGTTCCCTGTGTTCGCTGGTAGGTATGAGCGGGGCGTTTTATGCTTTTACAGTGCTGCCACTTTCCGAGGTTTATGCGCTTTTGTTTATCACACCTCTCTTAATCACCGCATTTTCTGTGCCCCTATTGGGCGAAGCCGTGGGCCTGCAACGCTGGTTAGCGGTTTTGGTTGGCCTGTGTGGTGTGCTGGTGGTGCTGCGGCCGGGTGTGGAGAGGCTTGAGCTTGGGCATTTTGCGGCGCTGGCCGCCGCGCTCGCCAGCGCTTTGGCCGTAATCATCGTACGGAAAATCGGCAATGAAGAGCGCAGTGCCGTGCTGATATTGATCCCGATGATTTCCAGCATTTTGGTGATGGCGATGATAATGCCTTCGGTTTATGTGCCACTAGAATTGCCCACCCTTGGCGCAATGGCCTTGGTAGGGTTGCTTGCCGTGGCTGCGCAGCTCTGCGTCATCGCCGCTTACCGTGTTGCGCCGTCCGTGGCATTAATTGCACCGGTTCAATATACCCAAATCTTGTGGGCCACTTTGTTTGGTGCGTTGTTCTTTAACGAATTCCCCGATATCTGGGTCGGCGCAGGTGCGGCTATTATTATTGGCAGTGGGCTATTTGTGGTTTGGCGGGAAAGCCGGCAGAATCTTACTGGGCCCGTGCTGAAAATTACCAATCCAAGAATGGATACCGGACCCTCACCAAAGCCAAAGGGCGTGAAATAGGGGTTTTGCCGCCCGCGGGCTTGCGCTAGAACGGGGCAAAGGGAGATTGCCATGTCAATGAACAGCTTTGGCCATTTGTTTCGGGTCACCACATGGGGCGAGAGCCACGGGCCAGCGCTGGGCGCAACCGTGGATGGCTGCCCGCCCAATGTGCCCGTTGATGCGGCCATGCTTCAGCAGTGGCTCGACAAGCGTAAACCGGGGCAAAACAAATTCACCACTCAACGGCAAGAGCCAGATGCGGTGGAGATTTTGTCAGGCGTGTTTGAGGGCAAAACCACCGGCACACCCGTGCAGCTGATGATCCGTAACACCGACCAACGCTCAAAAGATTATGGCGAAATTGCCCAAAGCTTTCGGCCCGGCCATGCGGACTATACCTATTTTACCAAATACGGAAACCGCGATTACCGCGGCGGTGGTCGCTCTAGCGCGCGCGAAACGGCAGCACGTGTGGCAGCGGGCGGTCTGGCGCGTGCCGCTCTGGGTGACGGCATTGAGATCAAAGGCTACATGGTGCAAATGGGCGACCGCAAAATCGACCGGAGCCGCTTTGACTGGGGCGAGATTAAACGCAACCCGTTTTGGGTGCCGGATGCGAAGGCCGCCGAAGACTGGGCGGGCTATCTGGACGGGTTGCGCAAAGATCACAACTCGGTGGGAGCCGTGATTGAGGTGGTCGCTTCGGGCGTGCCCGCAGGGCTGGGCGCGCCGGTTTATGCCAAGCTCGACACCGATATTGCCGCTGCGATGATGTCTATCAACGCCGTTAAAGCCGTGGAAATTGGCGCAGGCATGAGCGCGGCCATGTTAACGGGCGTCGAGAATGCTGACGAAATGCGGATGGGGCCTGACGGCGTGGAATTCAGCTCCAACCATGCGGGCGGCATTTTGGGTGGCATTAGCACAGGGCAGGATATTGTCTGCCGTTTTGCGGTGAAGCCGACCAGCTCTATCCTGACACCTCGCAAGACCGTTACCAAAGATGGCCGCGAGATAGACCTAATCACCAAGGGTCGCCACGACCCATGTGTGGGCATTCGCGCCGTGCCGGTGGGCGAGGCCATGATGGCCTGTGTAATACTTGACCACCTGCTGCTGCACCGTGGGCAAATCGGAACCAACCAAGGAAAAATTGATGTTTGATGATGTGAACTGGTATGTTGAGCTAGGGCTAAATGTGGTGATTGCGGCGGCGATTTTAGTTGGCGCATTTTGGGTCTCGGGCCTTGCCAAGCGACAAATTAACAAACTCGGCCTAAAATACGAGGAGCTGGACGACACCCTGTTTTTGTTCCTCGCCAGCCTCGCAAAATACGCGATTTTGGCCATCGCGATTGTGTTTGTGCTGTCTCGCTTTGGCATCCAAACCACCTCCCTCGTGGCGCTCTTGGGTGCGGCAGGCCTCGCTATTGGCCTTGCGTTACAGGGCACGCTTTCAAACCTTGCAGCGGGCGTTATGCTGCTGGGCTTTCGCCCGTTCAAAATCGGGGACTTTGTGGATGTCGGCGGGCATTCCGGCACGGTAAAAGCGATCACGCTGTTTACCACCGAAATCGCGACCTCCGACAATGTTCAGATCACCATTCCGAATGGTGATATCTGGGCCTCTTCGATCAAAAACTATTCTTTCTATGATCGCCGCCGCTGCGATATTGTGATCGGGGTTTCTTATGACACCGACCTGAAAAAAGCCGAGGCGGCGCTGTGTAAGGTAATTGCCGCCGACGACCGCGCCCTGAGTGACCCCACACCTTTTGTAAAAGTCACCAACTTGGGTGATAGCTCGGTTGATTTCACCATAAGGGTTTGGGCGATGGCTGATGATTTCTGGAACATGAAATTTGCCATGCTGCAAGAAATCAAGGAAGAGTTTGACCGGCAAGGGATCGACATCCCTTACCCAACAACTCATGTAATAACCAACAGCTAGGCGCCCCTCAAGGGGGCGCGAGGGGGCGTGTCGCCCCCTTTTGCTTAGGCCGCCGTAAAGGTTAACGCCAAGCCATTTATGCAATGGCGCTTACCCGTGGGTGCCGGGCCGTCATTAAACACATGCCCAAGGTGGCCTCCACAGCGGCGGCAATGTTCCTCAATGCGCGTGCCTAAAAAGAGGGTGCGTTCGCGCCGATTGCCGACATTGCCGTTAATAGCGCGAAAAAAACTGGGCCAGCCCGTGCCGCTATCAAATTTGGTTGAGGCGCGATAAACGGGCAGATCACAGCCAGCGCAATTGTAGGTGCCATCACGGTGCTCAGCCAAAAGCGGGCTAGATTCGCCAAGCAATGAATTGCTAAACGGGCGCTCTGTTTCTTCATTTCGTAAAACGGCAAATTGGGCCGGGGTCAGGCGGGCGCGCCACTCAGCGTCCGTCAACGTGATCTCGAAAGATTCAGCGGCATTCCCGCGAAAACTAAGGGCAGCCGCGCCCAAGGCGGCGGCAGAGGATACAAGGAAAGTGCGGCGAGAAATCATAGGGAACTCCAAGTGTGAATCAAGATATCACAGTATATAGGGGTAATTTATGTTTCATGGGGTCACTTTGCCTTGAGGCTTTGTGATCAGGGCTCAATGATCACCTTGCCATCGCTCACCTGTGTGGCGGCTGCCAGCTGGCCAACCAGCTCCCCAAGCTTGATGCGTGCGGCTACATCCGTGCGCCAGCGCCCATCGGCAAAGCGGGCCTGCACCTCGCCCACCACCCGCATCTGGTCCGCAGGCGGGGTGGTGCGCATCCAGTTGGTCAGCCAAAATCCCTCAATTTTCTTACCCATAAATATGAGCTGGCCAATTTGCGTGAGCGCGGGCGGGTTGGCGCCAAGGTTGCCGTAAACCACCCAACGCGCGCCATTTGGCATATTGGCAAATACCTGCTCCGAGGTTTGATCGCCCACCGCATCAAGAAACACGCGCGGCTTGAGAGCCCGGCCGGCTTTGCTGAAATCTGCCGCAAAGCTATCAGAGGTAACGTCCAGCACCTCAGTCGCCCCCAGCGTTTTCAGTGGCGCAATGGCCTCTGACCGCCGCACCAGCGCTATGGTTTCCAGCCCCAGATCCTGCGCCAGCCCGATCATCAGCTTTCCAAGTTGGCTGGCCGCAGCCGAGATCACCAGCGCGGACTTGGCTTGCGCAGCAATATCGACCATCGCCATCGCCGTAAGCGGATTTACGATCTGCGCCGCGCCGTCATTATCAGAAATATCATCACGTAGCGGAATGCAACTCATGGCCTCGCACAGCACATATTCGGCCCAAGCCCCCGCCGCCATTGCCACAAACGCCACGCGCTTACCAGCCAGTCCCTCAGCCCCCGCGCCCACCTCCACCACATCGCCGCAACCTTCAAATCCCGCCGCCGCGCCCTTTACGCGCGGCTGACCATACTCACCTTTTATAAAGTGCAAATCAGACGGATTAACCGACGCCGCCCGCAGTTTCACCACCACCTGCCCCGCGCCCGCTACGGGCATGGGCAGCTCTGCCGCTTCCAGCCAGTCCGCTGCATTTTCAATGTGCGGCCCCGTGGCCTGCCCTGAATATCCGTCTTCTTTCAAAACCACAGCAAACATCGGCATTCCTTTCGGTTATAAAAATTCAAGCAAGGCCGCCAGCGTTTCTTCCGGCGCTTCTTCTGGCAAAAAATGCCCCCCCGGCACCGCCTGCCCGCGCACATCCTGAGCCACTTCCCGCCAAGTGGCAAGCACATCATAAGCACTGCCAACAAACCCCGCCGCGCCCCAAAGCGCCAAGAGCGGCATGGAAAGCTTTTGGGTGCTAGCTCGATCATGCTCAAGGTCTATCCCGGCCGAGGCGCGGTAGTCCTCACAGCTGGCATGAATGGTTTCCGGATTGCTAAAGCAGCGCAGATATTCAGCATGGGCTTCGGGCGTAATGGCATCCCCGGTGCGGCCCCATGCGCCGAGTTTTGTGCGCAGGTAATAGGCTGGGTCTTCGCCGATCAGCTTTTCGGGGAATCCTTGTGGCTGAATAAGAAAAAACCAGTGGTAATAGGCCCTTGCAAACCGCATATCGGTGGTTTCATACATATGAAGCGTCGGGGCAATATCCAGCACCGCCAGCTTTTCAACCCGCGCCGCGTGGTCACGCGCCAGCCGGTGCGCCACCCGTGCCCCGCGATCATGGCCAACCAGTTTAAAGCGCTCAAACCCAAGCGCCGCCATCACTTCAACCATATCCTGCGCCATTGTGCGCTTTGAATACGGCGTGTGGTTCGCATCACTCTCTGGTTTCCCGCTATCCCCATAGCCACGTAAATCCGGCAGGACCACAGTAAAATGCGCGGCCAAAACAGGGGCAATTTTGTGCCAAATCACATGGGTTTGCGGATAGCCATGTAGCAAAAGCAGCGGTGGCCCCGAACCGCCGACGCGCAAGTTTATCTCAGTGCCGGAGGTTTTAATCCGGTGTTCCTGAAAATTGGCAAACATTTTAAGGTGCTCCCTCGGCCAGCACCTCTAAAATGGACGTTTTCAGCATCTCGACCATTCCGTCTATATCCGCTTCATCCATGATAAACGGCGGCGCGAGCAACACGTGGTCGCCGTATTGCCCGTCAATCGTCCCCTGCATCGGGTAGCACATCAGGCCGCGCGCAAGGGCCGCTTTCTTGATTTTAGGGGCAATTTTTAGCGCAGGATCAAAGGTGGCCTTACTTTCCCGATCAGCCACCAGCTCTACCCCCCAGAAAAGCCCGCGCCCGCGGATATCACCCACATTGGGGTGCTGCCCCAATGCCGAAACCAGCGCCTTTTCCATATAGACCCCAAGCGAACGAACATTCGCCAGCAACCCGTCATCCACAATCCGCTCCAGCACCGCCAGCCCGCAGGCCGCCGCCACAGGGTGGCCCATATAGGTGTGCCCGTGTTGGAAAAACCCGCTGCCCTCGGTGAGGGTTTGGTAAATCTCGCCCGAGCACAGCATCGCCCCAATCGGCTGATACCCGGCCCCAAGCCCTTTGGCGATGGTCAAAATGTCAGGCCGCACCCCCTCTTGCTCGCAGGCAAAAAGCGTGCCGGTGCGGCCCATGCCACACATGACTTCGTCCAGAATGAGCACTACGCCGTAGCGGTCACAAATCTCGCGGATGCGGGCAAAATAGCCCTTAGCGGCTGGCACGGCGCCCAAGGTGGCCCCCACCACAGGCTCCGCCACAAAGGCCATAACCAGCTCTGGCCCAACCCGCAAAATCTCGGCTTCCAACTCGTCCGCCGCACGCAGGGCATAGGCCTCAGCGCTCTCGGCCTCACCGCGCAAACGATACTCATAGCAGGGGCTAATATGGGTCATATTCAGCAGCAAAGGTGCAAACTGCCCGCGCCGCCATTCATTGCCGCCCGCGCTCAAAGCGCCCAATGTGTTGCCATGATAGCTTTGCTTACGGGCAATCACATGGCCACGCTCGGGCTGGCCTTTTTCTACAAAATACTGCCGCGCCAGTTTAATCGCGGCCTCCACCGCTTCTGACCCGCCCGAAACCAGATAAACCCGCTCTATCCCCTCCGGCGCATGGGCGATCAGCTTATCGGCCAAAGCTTCGGCAGGGGCAGACGTGAAAAAACCAGAATGGGCAAAGGCGATCGCATCTATCTGAGCTTTAATCGCATCCGCCACATGGGCATCAGAATGCCCAAGGCAGGACACCGCCGCGCCGCCAGCATCAAAATAGCGCTTTCCGTTGCTATCAACCAAATAGCAGCCATCACCCAAAGCCGCTTCGGGCATGGGGGCAGGGGTGCGGTGGAATATGTGGTTGGCCATCTAAATCCTCCAGAGTGCGCGTGCTTCATCCGCGCTCAAAACATCACTTTCGATCTGCGCTACAAGCTCATGGGTGCCCGCCGCTAGCGTGCCATCCCGCCGCCAAAGGTTGTTTTCAAACCCAACGCGCGCATGGCCACCGGCGGCAATTGCCGCACTCACCACCGCGTGCTCAGCCTTGCCAAAAGCACAAACGCACCAGTCGTGCACCTCTCCCAGCGCGTTCAGATAGGTTGGTAATTCATCCACCCGCGCCTCCGCGCCCGCATATCTCCCCAACACCAAAAGCACGCTTTGATTCTTGAGGCCAAATGCCCTGAACCGTGCAATATCTTCGGGCGAATACAGGATATGCTGCACATGGATGCCCTCATCCGCAGCCCAATCATAAAACCGCCGCGCCTCGGCGTTTTCTTCAGGCGAAAATTCGCGCCACGCAACACTTACAGCCTTGGGCAGCACCGCCTCAACACAGGCGATTTGCGCGGGCAGTTCAAAGACCCCCGCCGATTCTGTGGTGATCTGCACCAGCATCCCCGGCGCGGCTTCGTCTATCGCCAATGTTGCCGCGCGATAAAGCCCGGCATCTAGACTATGCGCACCGTTGGTATCGCGCACGTGCAGATGCAACACAGCCGCACCTGCATTTTGGCAAAGCGCAGCTTCCGCCGCGATCTCTTCAAGGTTCATCGGCAGATTGGCATGCTCAGCCTTGCCCCGCCGCGCCCCGTTTGGCGCGGCGATCACCATTGGTTTCATAGCTCACTCGCGAATCACAAATACTGATTGCTTGGCGTGCCGCACCACCCGCGCTGCGTTTGGCCCCAGCAGGTAATCTTTGGTTTCGGGACGGTGTGAAGATAGCACAATCAGGTCAGCCCCAAGCTCATCAGCAGATTTGATAATCCGCTTATAGATCGTCCCATGGCGCACATAGCAGGTGCAATCAATGTCGCTTGGCACGTTGTTGCGCGCCACGGCCTTCAGTTCATGCTCAGCATGTTCCATAGCCTTTTGCGCATAATCTTTCGGAAAGAAAGACCCCACCATCGCCATACCAAAATCTGGCACCACGGCAAAAAGATAGAGCTTGGCCCCATCTTTTTTGGCAAAATCAATCGCCGTTGGCAGCGCCAATTTCCAAGAGCTTTCCTGATTGATATCAACCGGAACAAAAATTTTCTTATACATGCTTTGCCCTCCTAGGCCATGTTTTCTTCAAGCTTGCGCGCGCGGCCCTTTTGCAAGAACCAGATGAATGCGAGTAGCAATAGCGCCGGAATATAAAAGAGTTCTTTCCATGGGCGCTCCGCATCCACTTCAACATTTAGCACTTTCCAGTCAAAATCAACCGAGCGTTCCTGTGCATAGCCGCCGAAAACAACATTGTCGACAATCCAGCCGCCATCGGATTGGGCAAAGGCAATGCCAGCGTTTTTCTCCAGCCTTGCGGTGCCATCACCATCGGCTTGCGCCCCGAGCGGCAGCTCGACCGTTGTTTCCACCATTTTAAAGGTGTTGGGGTTTTCGCCAGACATCCGCACTCTCAGCACGCTGCCATCAGGGGCCTCTGTGGCTAGTCGGGAAATCTCGCTTGCGGCTGTGTCCACATAGGGCGCTTCATACATGTCCAGCCAAAAACCGGGCCTAAACAGGGTGAAAGCAATCAGCAGAAGGCCAACGCTTTCCCACAGGCGACTTTTGGTAATAAACCAACTCTGCGTCGCCGCTGCAAATAGCAGCATCGCAATGGTGGCAATGATAAACACAAACACCGCTTTCCCCGGAGTCACATCTATCAGCAACAACTCGGTGTTGAAGATAAACAGGAACGGCAAAATCGCTGTCCGCACATCATAGCTAAAGCCGATGATACCGGTTTTAATAGGGTCGCCTTTGGAAATAGCCGCCGCGGCAAAAGCCGCAAGGCCTACGGGCGGTGTATCATCCGCCAAAATCCCGAAGTAAAACACAAACATGTGCACCGCGATCAGCGGCACAATCAGGCCTGACTGCGCGCCAACCTCAATAATCACCGGCGCCATCAGCGAGGTGATCACGATATAGGTGGCCGTGGTTGGCAGGCCCATGCCCAGCACAAGGCTAAACAGCGCCACAAAGACCAGCATCAACAGCAGGGAGCCGCCGGAGATAACCTCGATCAGCTCACCAATCACTTGGTGTGCACCTGTGAGCGACACGGTGCCCACAATAATACCCGCGGTGCCGGTGGCAACGGCAATGCCGATCATGTTGCGCGAACCGGCAATCATCCCGTCTAGGAACTCTTTCCAGCCAGCAGCCCAGTTGTTCAGGCCCTCACCCCGTAGCATAGCCTTAAGCGGATGCTGCGTGAGCATCACAAAGATCATCGCAAAGGTCGCCCAAAAGGCCGAAAGGCCGGGTGACAAGCGCTCAATCATCAGGTTCCAGATCAGCACCACCACAGGCAAAATGAAATATGCACCGGTTTTGGCAATCGGGCCAGGCATGGGTAGCTCTACAAAGGGGGCGTTGGGGTCGTCAACCTCAAGGTCCGGATAGTTGGAGGCCCATTTCAGCAAGCCAAGGTAAGCCATAAAGAACAAGGCCATCATGCCGACCATCGAGTATTCGCCGAGCAAAGGCTTAATCCAACCAAGGCCATAATAAACCGCAAGGCTAAGCCCGCAGAACACAGCAACGCCCAGCACAAGGCCCAGCATACGTTGGGAAACGGTTTTCTTGGCTCCCGGGCGCGGCAGGCCCTCTAGGCCCATTTTGGCCGCTTCAAGGTGCACAATGTAAACCAGAGCAATGTAAGAAATGATCGCAGGCAAGAAGGCATTTTTCACAACTTCCAAATAGGAAATGCCCACATATTCTACCATCAAAAAGGCCGCAGCCCCCATAACGGGTGGCGTTAGCTGGCCATTGGTAGAGGAGGCAACCTCAACCGCACCCGCTTTTTCAGCCGAAAAGCCCACCCGCTTCATCAGCGGAATGGTGAATGTGCCCGTGGTTACGGTGTTGGCGATGGAAGAGCCTGATATCAGGCCCGTAGCCGCCGAAGCCACAACAGCGGCCTTGGCAGGCCCGCCTTTCATGTGGCCCATAAGCGCAAATGCCAGCTTAATAAAATAATTCCCCGCACCGGCTTTTTCCAGCAAAGAGCCAAAGAGCACAAATAGAAACACCATCGAGGCCGAAACACCGAGCGCCAAGCCAAACACACCTTCGGTTTGCATCCAGAAGTGCCACATGGCTTTGCCAAAGCTGGCCCCTTTCCATTGCATCGCATCCGGCCAGAATTCGGCATCACCAAAGAAAACGTAAAGCAGGAAGATCGAAGCCACGATCACCATCGGCAAGCCCAGCGCGCGGAACGTGGCCACCAGCACCATAATAATCCCGACAGCAGAGGCGGTTTTGTCAAATACTGTTGGCAGGCCCGCGCGGTCCGCGATGGCATCAGCGTTAAAGATCAGATACATGGTTGCCACAATACCGGCCACAATCAGCACCCAATCATACCAAGGGATATAATCTCGGGGTGATCTTTTGAGGAGTGGGAAAGCAACCGTGGCCATCGTGAGGCCAAAGGCGAGGTGGATAACCCGCGACACATCAGACGGCACATATAGCGCATTTATGCCTGTGCTCGTGGCCAGTAAGCCCGGCAAGGGAGAGGCGTTATAAACTTGCAAAAAAGCCCAAATCAGCGCCACCGCTGTAATAAACGTGCCTTGCCAGTTGCTCGGGTTCCGCGCACCGACATCTAGATCGGCGAATGCGCCAAGATCGTCTTGATCCACGACCTCGTTTTGTTCGTTCTCGGCCATTATGTCCCTCCCAGGGTCCGGATTTTCCGGTTTTTATTGTTTGGTTTTATACGCCAAAGGGCGGAGGCCTAGCCCCCGCCCAATGTCTTTTAAAGCCGGATTACTCCATCAGACCCAGCTCTTGGTAGGCCCGAATAGCGCCCGGATGCAGAGGCGCCGAAAGGCTGTCTGCGATCATTTCTTCCGCTTTCAGGTTTGCAAAGGCAGGGTGTAGCTTGCGGAAATCATCAAGATTACCCAAAACGGCCATGGCAACGGTGTAAACCGCTTCTTCAGAAACGCTTGCCGAGGTCACAAAGGTTGCGCCCACACCAAAGGTCTGGATGTCGTCCGGGTTACCCGGATACATGCCGCCCGGAATAGTGGCCATCCGGTAGTATGGCTTCTCTTCCACAAGCGCTGTGATTTCAGGTGAAACCGCAGGCACGATCATGGCATCACAGGAGGCAACGGTTTCTTGCGTCAAGCCCGATGGGTGGCCAACCAGCCAGAAATAACCGTCGATAGAGTTGTCACAGAGTGCGCCAGCCGTCTCCGAAGATTTCATTTGTGCTGCAAGCGCAAGGTCACCACGCTCCCAGCCCATGATGCCTTCAATAACTTCCCAAGTGCCCAGCGTGCCGGAGCCCGGGTTGCCCACGTTAAAACGCTTGCCCGGAATGTCAGTGATGTTGTTGATGCCGCTGTCACGGCGCGCCAGAATGGTCACAGGCTCGGCATGCACCGAAAATACAGCGCGTAGGTCTTCAAACGGGCCAGCTTCTTCGAACTTGGATGTGCCATTATAGGCGTGATACTGCCAGTCTGACTGGGCCACACCAAATTCCAGCTCGCCTGCGCGAATGGTGTTGATGTTATAAATCGAGCCGCCAGTGGACTCAACAGAACAGCGAATGCCGTGCTCGGAGCGGTTTTTGTTTACCAAACGGCAGATCGCGCCACCTGTAGGGTAATAAACGCCCGTAACGCCGCCAGTGCCGATTGAAACGAAGGTTTGCTGAGCCGAGGCTGCACCAGTCAGGGTGCCGGCTACGGTCATCGCAATCGCTAGGGATTTGAAATTCATGTTATCCTCCGGGATAGTTTTCCATGTGCCATCTAATACTGGGCCGGAAGCCCGACATTGGAGCGTATGCGATGGCTTAACACCCACCCCAAAACCTGAGGGCCTAAAACGCGCCCGCATATTCCGATTTGTCAATCCGGCAGGCGAGCACGGTAAACCCTTCGTTATTAAACGCACGATTTGCCGCACCAATCAACTCTTTCTTATCATTTACCCACTCGGAATGGCCGCCATAGGCTTTTACAATGTTAACAATGTTACTTCCGCCAAAGTTAACGCCCAATTGTGGCAGGTTTGATCGTGATTGCTTGAGGTCAATTAAACTTAACGCCTCATCGACCAGCACCACCACGGTCAGGTTAATGCCCATGTCGCGCGCCGTTGCCAGCTCTCCAATGACCATTTCAAAGCCCGCGTCCCCCACAAAAGCCACCACTTTTGGCCCGTCAGGCCCCGCAGCCTTGGCATAGCCCATGGCCAGCGGCAGCGCGATGCCCATGGTGCAAAAACAACTCGATTGCAGTAAGGTTTGCGGGGCTTTGCAGCGCCACATCTGGCTCAGCAGTATCCGGTGCGCCCCACTATCGGCCGTAGTAATGCCACCCTCGGGCAAGGCCGACAGCATGGTATCAAACACCTGATGCGGCCCCCAGTTTACGCGCGGGGCAAACATTTTGGCCAGTTCAGCACGCGGCTCGGGTGCGCCGCCAAAACGGCGCGCCACAGCAGGCAACAGCGCCTTCACACCCAGCCCAACATCGCCGATAAACCGTACCGTCGCACCGTGCATCCCGTGCTGAATGTCCGCGTGGAGTATCTCAATCGCATGAGCATCATCCCAAGGCTCACGCCAGCCATTCCGCATTTCAATCGGGTCATAACCTGCCAAAATTATGCAATCAGACTCGCGCAAAAGCGGCAGCACAATGGTATCGGACATCGGTGAAAGCCCGTGCCCCCCAAGGCATAGCGGGTGGTTTTCATCTATAACCCCTTTGGCTTTATAGGTGGTCAAAACCGGAATCTCTCCCGCCTCGGCGAGTGACAGAATATCCGCGCCAGCCCCATGATGCACCGCCCCAAGCCCTGCCAGAATCACAGGGTTTTTAGCGTGGGAAAGCATCTCCCGTGCTGCCTCAAGCGAGGCCCCTTCTGGCCACGCCGCAGGTTCCACCGTCAGCAACGCCCGCGCAATCACCTCCACCTCGGTGCCCGCAATATCATGCGGCACATCCACATGCACCGGCCCCGGCGGGTCTGCCCGCGCGATCATCAGTGCCTTTTCAATCACCTGTTGGGCCGAGCCTTTGGCCACCTGTAACTGCGCCTTGGTGATCGGGGCCATCAGGGCGCTCTGGTCAATCACTTGGTGGGTAAAGCTCTCGGCCTCGCCGCGGCCAATGCAGCCCGAAAGCACAATCAACGGCACCTGCTCTTGATAGGCATTCGCCACCGAATTCAGCCCATTTGCCAAGCCCGGCCCGATGGTCGTCAGCAATATCCCCGGCGCGCCGGTCGCGTGGTAGCTGCCCTCGGCCAAATAGCCCGCGTTGTTTTCATGCTTACAAAGCGTGAACTCGATGCCCACCTCATCCATCGCCTGCATCAGCAGCAAAACCTCACCACCGGGCATGCCAAAGGCGTGTCGGCACCCCGCCTCATGCAGCTTAGTCGCAATTATTTGTGCTGCTGTGGTCATTTCACGTATCCGCCGCGCGTTTGTGGTAGCTTCATCTCCAGCACCTTGCCTGCCACGAGGTTTTTGAGCATCTGCGCCGTGCCACCGCCAATGGTAAACATCCGTGCGTCGCGCACCATCCGCTCCAGCGGCAGGTTACGAGAATACCCCGCCGCGCCATGCATTTGCAGCGCATCATTCGTGACCTTCACGGCGTTTTCCGAGGCAATCAGCTTGGCTTGCGCGGCCATCAGCGGATCAGGAAAGCCACTGGCCGTATGCTCGGCACTGTGCGCCGCCCGCCATATCATCGCCCGCGCACTTTCCAGCGCGACGTTCATATCGGCCAGCATCCATTGCAGTCCTTGAAACTCGGCAATCGGCCGCCCGAATTGCTCACGGGTTTTCACAAAGGACAGCGCCTGCTCATAAGCCCCTTGCGCAATCCCCAGCGCCACCGTGCCAGCCCCAACGCGCTGGCCGTTATAAGCGTTCATTAAGCCCGAAAAGCCGCGCTTAATGCCGCCCGGCGGAATAAGCGCCATGCTGGCATCCACCACAAGATCCTCGAAAACCACCTCGGTTTCGGGAATGCCGCGCAGCCCCATGGCTGGCTCGCGCGCACCAATTTTCAGGCCGTCATCCTCACCTCGCACCGCGATAAACCCGCCAACGCCAAGCTGCTCTCCTTTTTCCTCAACCTGCGCAAAAATCAGGTGGGTTTTTGAAACCCCACCACCTGTGATCCAGTGTTTAACACCGTTAATCACATATTTATCGCCCGCCTTTACGGCGGTCGTCGTCATCGAGGTCGCCGCAGACCCACTCCCCGGCTCGGTAATACAAATCGCAGGCTTATCCCCCGCCAAAATCAGCGGAGCAACCCTCGCTATTTGCGCCTCTGTGCCATAAGCGCAGATCGCGCCAATGGCCCCCATATTGCCCTCAACCACTATGCGCGCGCTCACGCCGCAAACCCGCGCAATGGCCTCCACCACCAAAACCACATCAAAATAGCTCAGCCCCCGCCCGCCATGGGCCTTCGGGATCGTCATCCCCATGAAGCCGGCTTTGGTCAGCGCCTTTACGTTATCCCACGGATAGGCCTCGGTCCGGTCCACCTCTACCGCCCGAGGGGATATCACATCTGCGGCGAGCCGCATCGCCGCCGCCTGTATCGCCTTTTGGTCTTCACTCAAAAACATCCATTAGCCTTTCCCGAGCCAATCTTTCATCACGTCTTCTGTATCTGCCCCGCACAAAGGCGGCGCGTTTCGATAGGTTACCGGCGTTTTTGAAAACTTAACCGGATTGGCAATCAGCTTTACGGGGCTGTGTGGGTGGTCCATCTCCACCACCATCTCCCGCGCCGCCACTTGCGGGCTGGCAAACACCTCGGCAAGGTTATTCACCTCACCGCAAGGCACATTATTTGCTTTCATGGCGGTGAGCATTTCATCTTTGCTCCGCTCCGCAAACAACGCCTCTAGCTTAGGCAACAGCACATCACGATTTGTAATCCGGTTGATATTGGTGGCAAAGGCCTCATCCTCGGCCATTTCTGGCGCGCCCAAAATCTCGCAAAATCGGCCAAACTGGCTGTCATTACCCACCGCCACAATCACATGGCCATCTTTGGCTTCAAACACTTGATAGGGCACAATATTGGGGTGGCCGTTGCCCCTTCGCTTGGGCAACTCGCCCGACTGCAAATAATTCGTGCCTTCATTGATCAGCCACGCAATCTGGCTATCCACCAGGGCCACATCAATCTGCTGGCCCTCGCCGGTTTGGTCGCGGTGCCGCAAAGCCGCCATCACCGCGCTAGCTGCATACATGCCGCACATCACGTCAGCAATGCCCACACCCACTTTCATTGGCGCGCCATCAGGCTCGCCCGTCAGGCTCATAATGCCACCATAGCCCTGCGCCATCAGGTCATACCCAGGTAGGGCCGCATTTGGGCCCGTTTGGCCAAAGCCGGTAATAGAGCAATAGATAATGCTGGGGTTGATTTTGCGAATCTCGTCATAATCCAGCCCGTACTTCTTCAGCCCGCCGAGCTTATAATTCTCCACCAACACATCCGCCTTGGCGGCCAGATCCTTAATCAGCGCCACGCCCTCTGGGGTGGTTAAATCCACCGCCACCGAGCGCTTATTGCGGTTCGCCGCCAAATAATACGCGCTCTCGCTGGTTTCATTACCTTCAGCATCCTTCACATAAGGAGGCCCCCATTTGCGGGTATCATCCCCCGCGCCGGGCCGCTCGATTTTTACCACATCGGCACCATAATCACCCAGCAATTGCGTGCTGCTTGGCCCCGCCAATATGCGTGACATATCCAGCACTCTTACGCCGGTCAGCGGCCCTTGTTTTGTGGTGTTTTGCATCTTAATTCCGTCCTCTCCCCCAGCATAGCGCCAGTATTTCATATTAAAAGTGACTTATTTTGCCATTAGTGTTAGCTATTCTTACAAAGAAAGGCCCCCTATGAACCTACAGCAGCTCAAATCCCTCGTTGCGATTTACGAGAACAATAGCTTTTCCGCCGCCGCCGACAAGGTCTCGCTGAGCCATTCCGCCATTTCATTGCAAATTCGCACGCTGGAAGAGGAATTTGGCCAGACCCTATTTGACCGCTCCACCCGCCCCGCCACGCTTACACCTACTGGAAAGGCAACCGCCCTAGCAGCGCAAAAGGCGCTCAAAATGGTCAACACAGTTAAGCTGATCGGTGCGGGCCAGCAACACAGGGATCAAATCTCCTTTGGTATTGTTCCCACCGAAGCTCAGCATTTGCTGCCCGTGGTTCTACGAGAGCTGCAACAGCGCCAGCCCGGCATTCGCATCAAGGTGAAATCGGAACTATCCGGCACCCTTGCCCTACAAGTCCTTAACCTTGATCTAGATTTCGCCATCCTCACAGCCCCGATTTCGGCCTTGCCAGAATTGCAAGTGCAGGAGCTTGTGATCGAGCCACTTTATGTAATCGCACCCAAACACCTGAAAGCGGAGTCCGACAAAGCCCTGCTCAGCACCCAACCCTTCATCGCCTTTGAAGCGATGACATGGATGGGTCATCAAGTGTCTGCCCGCCTACAATCCCGTGGAATTCGGGTGAATGAAATTATGGAGGTGGATAGCCTTGACGCCATTGAGAAAATGGTGCGTGAGGGGTTTGGCGTCTCCATTGTTCCCCAGCGTTTCCTTGCGCCACCTTTGGCGCGCCACCTCAACGTGGTGCCATTTTGCAGCCCCCAAGAAACTCGCCGCCTGGTGCTGGTTCATCGCGCCGGTGAGGAAGCCGACCTCCCCATCACCAATATTCGCCGGATTATCGAGACCCAAGCTGCCACTTCCCCTTGAAATTTGGCCGTCCGGCTCAATATATGCAGTAACCCGAATACTTCTGGAGTCTTGCCATGTCTGCCAAAAACCTAACCTGCCTTAGCTGTAGCACCGTAAATCGCGTGCCCCAAGAGCGCCTGTCCGCCAAGCCCAAATGTGGCACCTGCGGCCAAGCCCTCAACGTGCCCAAAGTCACCGAAATTGACGCCACAACATTGGCCAAAGCCAGCAAGCGCGACCAACTCCCGCTAGTGGTTGATTTTTGGGCCCCATGGTGCGGCCCCTGCCGGATGATGGCACCGGAATTCTCAAAAGCCGCCACCCAGATCGGCACCTCGGCCCGCTTTGCCAAAATCAACACTGAAGAATTTCCCGCCGCCTCCCAGCGCCACAATATCCGTGGCATCCCCACCATGGCCCTGTTTAAAAACGGAAAAGAAATTGCCCGCCAATCGGGGGCTTTAAGGGCTGACCAGATTAAGGCGTGGGTGCAAAGCCATATGTAACGCGCTCAGTGCTGATTGAGTGACATCGTTTTGCCGGTGGCCATAATATAGCGGGTGAGGGCGGCCTCGTATTCCTCATCCCCCGGCCCTCCACAATCTGGGCGCGTACACTCAAAATGCCCGGCCAAAAGGCCCCGCATTATGCGCACCGCATTGCGGCCGCCACTCTCCAAGTAGCGATGGAAGGCCGTGCGTGAAAGCTCTGGCTGGTCAATCATCGCATAGCTGACACCCCGAAAAAAGAACTCAGGATTACCAGCAAGCTCTGTCAAACTTGCACTTATAATTAAGGCTCGCCTAAAGAGGCTTCCCTCAGTTTCCATACTCTGCACAAGCTGCGCGGCTTGCTGCTCGACATACGTTTTTCCAATCTCCAAATGCCCCAACTTCAAATGGCTTGCGCCAAGCATGAGGCGATTGGCAATATAGTCAGGGTCTATCCTTTCCACCGCTTCAAAATCAGCGAGAGCCGCTAGGTAATCTTTGGAAATAAAATAGTGAATCGCCCCGAGCCCCGTAGGAAATCTTGCGTCATCCGGCCACTGCTCTGCGCCCTTAGTAAGCCAGCCCAAGGCGTTGTCATACTGCTCCAAGCTCTCATAAGACCGGATAATACCGTTCATAGCCCGCTTGCTATTCGGGTCAATCTCCAAAGCCCGCTCAAAGCCACGCAACGCACCAGTGTAGTCGCCCCGCCTTGTTAGAATTCCAGCGCGGTCCATAATGGTAAAAAGGTTCTCGGGCGCCAAGGCCAGCGCCCGCTCAAAATCCTCATCTGCCGCTGCCCAGTCGCCGTGGGCATTATGGATAAAGGCGCGATCAACCCAGAACAATCGTTTTTCGGGTTGCAATTCCAATGCGCGATTGATGTCGCTCAACGCCATTTCAAAATCCCTCAACTTGCGGGCGGCCCTCGCGCGCTTCACCAGAAACATGGGTAAGTCATTGGTGTTGGTATCGGGGTTTTCAATCAAACGTGTGCAGGCTAACAGGATTTTATTTACATCCCCCCTGTGCATACAGGTTGAGACCGTAAGGTCAGGTCTGCTTAAAAAAGCATAGGTGGCCAGCGCAATCGCAACGGTAGAAAGAAGAATATTTAGGCGCCGGAGCTTCATCGAGCGCGGGTGTTTGTTAGCATACAATCTAGATAGGTATTTTATGTGTAAAAACAAGGCCCCTGCCTAGCCCTCGATAATTTCTTCCGCCTGCCGCAAGTCCACCGATACCAGTTGCGAAACACCCTTTTCTCCCATCGTCACGCCAAAAAGACGCTCCATGCGGCTCATGGTTACGGCGTGGTGGGTGATGATCAAAAACCGCGTTTTGGTCTGCGCCGTCATCTCGTCCAGCAAGCCACAAAAGCGGGTCACGTTGGCATCGTCCAGCGGGGCATCCACCTCGTCCAGCACGCAAATCGGGCTGGGATTGGCAAGGAATACCGCGAAAATCAGCGACATCGCCGTGAGGGTTTGCTCACCACCCGATAGCAGGGAAAGCGTTGAAAGCTTTTTGCCCGGCGGCTGGCACATAATCTCCAAACCCGCCTCAAGCGGGTCATCTGATTCCACCAGCACCAGCTCAGCCGCACCGCCACCAAACAAGTGCTTAAACAGCATTTCAAAGTTCTTGTTGACCGTTTCAAAGGCGGCCAGCAGTCGCTCACGCCCTTCTGAATTAAGGTTGGCAATACCGTGGCGCAGCTTGGCCACAGCGGCTTCAAGGTCAGTTTTCTCGCCTCTCAGCGCCTCCAATTCGTCGCGCACGTCTTTGGCGTCTTCCTCTGCCCGCAGGTTCACCGCGCCCAAAGCATCGCGCTGCCGCTTTAGCCGCGTAACATCAGCTTCAATCACCTCCGCGTCCGGCATCTGATCAGGGTCCGCCTCCAGTGTTTCCAGCAGCACCTGAGGGGCCACGCCTGTTTCCTCCTCCACCCGCGCCGCGGCAATCTCAACCCGCTCCAACGCAGCCTCGCTCAGCGCATCCGCCCGCGCCCGTGCTTCCCGCGCCTCAGAGGCATCTCGCTCCGCCTGCCGTTCGCCAGCCTCGGAGTCCCGAAGTGCCGCCTCCCCCACAGCGAGTAGATCCGCCGCCGTTCTGCGGCGCGCCTCAGCTTTATTGAGTGCCTCTGCCATCTCCTCACGGCGGATCACAATCTCTTCTGGGGCGGCTTTGGCCTGCTTTAAGTCATGTTGGCTCGTGTCAATCCGATCCGCCAGTTCCCCAAGTTGCCGTTCGGCATTTTCTAGCCGCCGCGCCCAGTTGCCTTTTTCTTTCTCAATCTCCCGCAGCCGCCGCACCCGTGCTTCGCCCTCGCGGCGCAAATCATCCGCGATTGAGCGCTTGGTCATCATCGTAAGCCGCGCCGCTTCGACGCTGAGCTTGTGGCGCTCCAAAGCTTCCCGTGCAGCCTCAAGGTCTCCCAACTCAGCCACACCCGTTTCGGCTTCCCTCAAGCTCAGCCCCGCCGCCGCTGCATCTTCTTCGCGCCGCTTCACTGCCAGCACCAAGCTCTCCACGCGCGCTCCCAACGACTCCGCCTCGGCCTGCGCTTTAGACACCCGCCGCACCGCGCTTGTAGCTTCTTCATCTGCCCGCCGCCGCGCCGCTCGCGCGGCTTGGTCCTCGGCCTGCGCCGCCTCTAGCAGCGCCTTGGCAGAGGCGTGCGACGCCCGCGCCTTGTTTGCATGCTCTTGCGCCACTTTCGCCGCTTCTTCCAGATCAGCCAGCCGGTTTTGCCGCTGCAACCGTAGCGCCGCCTCCGAGGGCGCGTCCTCCGCACCAGCTCTAAACCCGTCCCAGCGCCACAAATCCCCTTCGACCGAAACAAGCCGCTGCCCCGGTAATAGCTGCCCTTGCAGCTTCGCGCCCTCAGAGCGGGCGACAACCCCCACCATTTGCAGCCGCCGCGCGAGCGCTTTGGGTGCAACCACATGCAGCGCTAGACGCGCGGCTCCGGCGGGCAAGGCTGCCACATCCGCCAAGGCCTCATATGCCACCCAGCCTGAAGCTGCCTCAGCACTCACTTCTGGCGCCTTCAAATCATCCGCCAAGGCCGCGCCCAGCGCCGCCTCATAGCCCTTTTCCGCCCGCACATTATCCAAAATTTGCGCACCATCGTTTTGATCACGTAAGATCAGCCGTTGCAAGGCAGCCAATTCGCCCTCATGCGCTTTCGCCTCGCCATCAGCTTCGCTCAAGGCCACTCGCATATCGCCCTCAGCACGTTGTGCCACCGCGCGGCGCTCTTCCGCTGCCAATAGCTGAGCTTCAGCAGCCTCAGCCTCCGCCATACTCGCAATCTGCAATGCCTCCGATTCGGCCACCTTCGCCTTGGCTGCGCCATAAGCTTCAACTACATCCACCTGCGCATCCCGCGCCGTTTCAATCTCACCAGCCAGCTTGGACAGCAGCCCTTTGGCATCTTCCAGCCGCCGCGTGGCCGATTGATGCCGTGCCGCCAGCCGCGCCGCATCCTCTGAAAGCTGGTCCGCCTCGGCTTCTACATTTTGCAGGCTTTGCGCCGCCGCGCTGGCCTCGTCTTTTGCTTCTGAGAGCTTGTCCTCCTGGCCTGCTCCCGCCTTTGCCAACGCCTCGGCTTCCCAGTCCAGCCGCTCCACAGTTTCGCCGGCATCTTTGTTCAGGCCCGCTTCACGCTCGGCATCTTTTTCCAGCTGTGCAATGCGCGCTTCCAGTTCCGAGATCGCCTGCCGCGCCCGCTCTTCCTGCTCGGCCAGCGCCGCCTGCTCCACTTGAAGCCGCTGCAAAATGGCCCCGGCAATCGCTTCTTCCTCACGCAGCGGCGGCACTTTATCCTCTGCCATTTCCCGCGCCTTCACGGCTGCTAAAGCCTTGCCCTGCGCCCCTGCGGCGGCCTTTCCAGCCTCATTCAAAGCGCCCTCAGCCGCCAGCCGCTCCACATCCGCCTCGCGCCAGCGGCGATAAAGCAATAGCCCTTCCGAGCGCCGCAATTCATCGGCGATTTGCCGATAGCGCGCCGCTTGCTTGGCTTGGCGGTCCAGCGTACGGAGCTGGCTTTCCAGCTGCTCCAACACATCCTCAACCCGCACAAGGTTGCCCTCGGTACCGTTCAGCTTCAGCTCTGCCTCATGGCGGCGCTTATAAAGCCCGGAAATCCCAGCCGCCTCCTCTAACACGCGCCGCCGCGCCTTGGGCTTGGCATTTATTAGCTCAGAAATTTGCCCCTGCCGCACCAATGCTGGCGAGTGCGCCCCCGTGGAGGCATCAGCAAACAACATCTGCACATCCCGCGCGCGGCAATCCTTGCCATTCACCTTATAGGCCGAGCCCGCATCCCGCGTAATCCGCCGCACAATCTCCAAGCTGTCTTCGGTGTTAAACACCGCAGGCGCCAAGCGCTCGCGGTTATCCAGCGTTAGCGTTACCTCTGCATAATTGCGGGCGGGTCGTGAATCCGCCCCTGCAAAAATCACATCATCCATGCCACCGCCGCGCATGGCGCTAGCGCGGTTTTCCCCCATCACCCAGCGGAGCGCTTCCAGCAGGTTGGATTTCCCACAGCCATTTGGCCCCACGACTCCCGTCAGCCCCGGCCTGATCACCAGTTCTGTCGGGTCTACAAAGCTCTTAAACCCGAGTAATCTTAGCTTACTAAATTGCACGGTAATGCGATTCTCCAAAAGTGGCCCAAGATTCCGCGCGGGGCTCTCAGAGTCAAGCCATTCTACTTAATATTGCGGCATTCAGCCGCCTATCCACAAGATATCGTTGCACTCAAGCAATATTCGGCTCATCATCCCCAAAAGGGGAACATCATGAAACTACTTGGCATATCCGGCTCACTGCGCGCCCAATCTTATAACACCATGCTACTGGCAGAAGCCGCACGGGTTTTTGCACCCGAAAGCTATGCCTTGGCAAATATCAACCTACCGCTTTTTAGTGAGGACATTGCCGAAAAGCCCGAATCAGTGCTCAAACTGCATGCCGACATCGTGGCCGCTGATGCGGTGATCATCGCCACACCGGAATACAACAAAAACCTCTCGGGTGTGCTGAAAAACGCGCTGGACTGGGTCAGCATGGTGCGCCCTGCGGCTTGGGAGGGCAAACCCGTGGCTATTATGTCAGCCTCAAGCGGTGTTACCGGCGGCGTGCGGGCGCAGTATTCTTTGCGCCATTGTATGACCACCTTTAACCCCCGTATTTTGCAGGCCCCCGAGGTCATGATCGGCAACGCCGCTGAGGCGTTTGACAGCATGGGCCAGCTTGAAAACGCGCGCAGCGTTAAGCTGCTGACCAAGCAAATGGAGGCCCTTAAGGCCGAAGCTGGTAACCATATGTCGCCTGAATGACTTGATAATTGGTAAATAAAACGTAAACTTTATTCTTTATCAGTATCAGGAGACGCCAAATGCGTATCGTTTTATCTATCGGAGCCGCCCTGTTTGTGACGGCTTGCGCCACAAGTTCAACCCCTGTTGGTGGCACATGCGAAACTCGTGCCAACGCTGAATTAACAGCGCTGAAAGCGGCCATCCAGACCTCCGAACAAAATATCGCGCGGGGCTTTGCGATGGTGCGGCAGCTTGACCCTGCAACCGGGCAGGTCACGGAAGTGCAAGCGCCAATAAATGCTGCCAAAGAGCGCCAGAATCTGGCCAATTTACAGGGGCGACTTGGCCCTTTGCAGGCAGAGACCAGCGCCGCTGTGGCAGCCTGCGGCTAACCAAACCGGCTTAGGCCTCGGGATCTTCGGCGGTAAGTTCAAGCTTGGCCGGTGTCATATCGAGGTCACTCACTCCCAGCGGTTCTTTGGGGCGCGCTAGTGCATAGCGCGTGACCCAATAAAGCCGCTCTTCGGCGCGAGTAATGGCCACATAGGCCAGCCGCTTCCACAGTGGAATGCCCGCTTCAACGCGGCCCATTTTGGCCGCGATCTGAAGATCAGGCCCAAAGACCTGCACCGAGGGCCATTGCGAGCCCTGCGCTTTATGCGTGGTCACCGCCGCCCCATGCAAAAAGGCCGCGCCCATTTTGGCGGCGCTCACTATCATCGGCTCCTCAGCGTCCGGTAGCTCAATCTGGATAATCGAAGCCGCGTTCACCAAGGGGTCGGCCGCGCCACTAACAAAAAGGCGGCTAAAGCCGGGCTTTTTTCCTGGTCCAAGATAAATGCACTGCGCGCCTTTAATCAGCCCGCGCGCCTCAAGATCTATCCGTTTTTTACGGTGCTTTACTGGCAACTCAATGCCGTCACAAATCAGCGGCTCACCTGTAAGCAACGCGGTTTCGGGCGCATCATGCGCGCCCCTGAAAGCCGCGATTAACCGAATGCGGGTGGCGTTGCGCCATACCAGAACTGGCGAGCGCGCCATCAGGTCGGCATCTACGCGCGGAGCCATGACCACCCGGTCATCTTTGGCGGCGATTTCAGCCAGTTTGCGCTCAAAATCATAAAAGCTCAGTGCGGGGTCACTGAGTGCATGAGCCAGATCAAGGATAGGGTTATCAGCAGCCTGTCGATGCACACGGTGCAGCGTAAGCTTGCGCTTTTCAGGCAGTTTATCAAATGACATCGCGCCGGATTGCCCAACGGGGGCCAGCTGCGCAGGGTCACCAAATAGGACTAGCGTGGGGAAAAGCTCCTTGAGGTCTTCCAGCTGCTTGTCATCCAGCATCGAGCTTTCATCCACAAAGCCGATGTCCAGCGGGTCCGCTCGCCGCTTCCAGCCGGTAATAAAATCAGACCCCCGCAATCCTGCTGTCGCCAGCGCGCCCGGTATAGATTTATGGATTTTAAAAAACGCCTCGGCGCGGTCTAATGCCGCCTCTGTCAGCCCTTCAATCTCGGGCTTGCTGGCGCGGCCCTCCAGCCATTCCGCGATCTGCTCATATTCCGGATCATAAACCGGCGTATAAATAATACGGTGAATCGTGGTGGCTGGCACCCCGTGCCGCCGCAACACGCTTGCCGCTTTGTTCGTCGGGGCCAGAACGGCCAGTGTCCGCTTGTCAGGCCGCGGTTTGCCCTCGTAATCGCCGGAAACAATGTCAATCCCGAGATCACAAACCGCGTCCACAAGCTTGGCCAAGAGCATGGTTTTGCCCGAGCCAGCCTTACCCAAAACCGCCAACACAGAATCGCTCCGACTCGTGGACGGCGTCAGCTGCTCCCGCTCAAGGTCGACCCCCGCCTTTTTCAGCTCACCGGCAATGGTGTCATAGGCTTCGGCCTGATCGTCAGACAATATCATAGCGGCTCCGTAACGCGTGTTACGGAATCATAGCGCCATCAATTGCCCTGCACCAGCGCCTTTACGCCACCATGGCATCAAAGCTGTCATCAACCGGGAAGGAGGCGTCAAACCACGCTTCGGCTTCTTCCGGCGCAATACCTGATTTGGCGCAAATTTGTAGCTTTGAGGCCTCGTTGATCTCCCAAAGCCCCACGCTTACCGCGTCTTTGCCTTCGCCGGATGTGCCCAGAATTTCAGGCGCCCAGCCAATGCGGCGGTAAATATGCACCATGCGGGCGTCAAACACCCCAACCGAGCTATCAAGCCCAAAGCGGACGCCCAGCTCACATCCCGCCAGCATCAACGCCGAAGCCGCTCTGCCCGCCAGCTTACCTGCATTGGGCGACAAGCAAAAACGGGTGCATTCCCAGATCAGCGGGCTGGAAATCTCCACACCGTCGGTGAGACCCAGAAAGTGGTCATTCACCATCGTTTGGCCCGTGGTCGGCAAAATGCGCATAGAGCCGCCATGGCTGCCGTCGGGCAGCTCAAAGATAACATAAAGCGGATTGATTTCGTCATACTCATCCGACTCAAAGCCTGTTTCGTCAACGTTAACGTCCCAGCCCAGGCGCTCTTTAAACTGCCACGCGCGGTCTTTGAACATGGTTTTTTTGAGTTTCGGGAAGGCCTCCAAAGCGTCTGCGTAGATATATTTAATCATTAGTTGTCTCCGTGAAAAATAGGCATCAACGTGATGCGTTCAACTCGTTAACAAGTGCTTAACAAAAATACTGGTAATGGGCCGGGAAGCGTATTAATTGAAAATTAATATGCGATGAGCCCCCGGCTAAAGGCCGTTGCCACCGCATGGATGGTGTTGAGCGCGCCAAGTTTATGCCGCGCCGAATCGATATAGACCCGCAGCGTATGCTCCGAGATTTTCAGTTTCTCAGAAATCTGGCCACGGCTTAGGCCCAAGGACAAGTATTTAAGCGTGTCAATTTCGCGAGGAGAAAGATTGGGCAAATCACGCTCGCCCTCAGGGCAAACGACGCTCACCACCTGCTTGTGGATAAAATGGGATATCAGCATCATATCCTTCTGGAATTCTTTGATAAAGCCGTTCCACTCGTCGTCTTTTGCATCATCATTAACGGTGAAAAGCGCGAATTGCCCGTTTGGCCCGCGAATGGGGATTGAAAGGCCCTGATTGCCAATCCCTGCCCCGATGGCCTCGCCCAGAAAATCACGGCTGCCTCGGTTTGACCAATCAAGCCGCTTCCAATCCTGTGGATGAAAATGCTGGAATGCGCCACGCACCACCGGGTCCACGCGCACGTATTTTTGCTCTTGATAATGGTCGAGCCAATCTTGAGAGTAGGTAAGGGCTGCATAGGGTGCACCGTCTAGGTTAACCGCATGATAAACCGCGTTTGAGATGCCGTAAGAGTCACGAAGAGCCTCTACCGACAACTGTATGTCACCGGGAGTTTGGCTTCTTTCCAGAGTGTCCAGAAACGTCTCCAATTTCGTCACGGCAATCACCTAAGCCAGCTTCTTTACTGGATGCGCGCGAAATTTCAGAAGCTGCCACTAGGATTGCATCATCCAGATGCTCAGCCAGCCCCATCATTTTGTTGTTCAAGGCACAGGCCCGAAGGTCTGCAAGAACATCGATCATCCAGTCTTTTTTCACTGTATCACTCGCTAAGGTTTTTTCAAGGTCCGCCATTTAGTTAGTGTGAGTATTGCCGCCGTGTTTCCGTTAATATGTCATAAATATATAGGGCTGGGTATTCCCCATAAATAGCGAGGGCAGGGGCATAAACCCTTTGAATTGATTGAATTTCGTGAAATCCGACGTGAAAAATCTCGCTGGACTCCCCGAATTATTAACCGATTTTAACCCTCTTTCGAATCATATACATCCTCAAGGGTCCGTAAGCCTGTGGTTGGCGCATTTACCAATACAGCCATATTGCCGGGCTTATGCTCGTTCTTCAGCATTTTGGTATGGGCGTCCGGCACTTCGGCCCAAGGGAACACTTCAGACATACAAGGGTCCAGCCGCCGCTCCAGCATGAGCTGGTTGGCTGAAGAGGCTTGCTTGAGATTTGCAAAATGGCTGCCCTGCACGCGTTTTTGGTGCATCCAGACATAGCGGGCATCCATGGTTAGGTTATAGCCGGTGGTGCCGGCGCAAATCACAATCATCCCGCCGCGCTTGGCCACAAAAGTAGAGACGGGGAAGGTTGCTTGCCCCGGATGCTCAAACACGATGTCTACATTGTTACCCTTGCCGGTGATATCCCAAATCGCCTTGCCGAATTTGCGCACTTCACCAAACCAAGCCTTATATTCATCGGTGTTCACCTCAGGCAGCACGCCCCAGCAATCAAAATCTTTGCGGTTAATCACACCCTTGGCCCCAAGCCCCAGCACAAAATCGCGCTTGCTTTCATCGGAAATCACGCCAATTGCATTGGCACCTGCGGTATTAATAAGCTGAATGGCATAGCTGCCCAGCCCGCCAGACGCCCCCCAAACCAGCACGTTTTGCCCCGGCTTCAGAGTGTGGGGCCGGTGGCCAAACAGCATCCGGTAGGCCGTGGCCAGCGTCAGCGTATAGCAGGCACTCTCTTCCCAAGTCAGGTGCTTTGGCCGCTTCATAACCTGCTGCGCCTGCACGCGGGTAAATTGGCCAAAGGCGCCGTCTGGGGTTTCATAGCCCCAAATCCGCTGGGATTCCGAAAACAGCGGATCGCCACCATTGCACTCCTCGTCGTCGCCATCATCTTGGTTGCAATGCACCACCACTTCGTCGCCCACTTTCCAGCGCTTCACGCGGTCCCCCACTGCCCAAACAATGCCCGAGGCATCAGAACCGGCAATGTGGTAGGGTTGCTTGTGGATATCAAACGGCGAAACCGGCGTGCCAAGCCCCGCCCACACGCCGTTATAATTCACCCCGGCGGCCATCACCAATATCAGCACTTCATGGCTATCCAGTTTGGGTGTATTCACCACTTCCAGCTGGAAGCTTTTGTCTGGGGTGCCGTGGCGCTCCCGCCTAATCGCCCAAGCATGCATTTGCTTTGGCACATGGCCAAGGGGTGGAATTTCTCCGATGTTATAGAGGTCTTTTAGGTCTGTCATGGGTCTGTCCTTCACAAAATCTTCGCGCAACAATGTTGCGTGGTTGCGTATGATTTTGTAATGACATTATAACGCCGCGCGCGCAAGTCTTTTTGTGCGTCGCACCATTTACCCCAAATGCGCAATCGCATTGGCATAGTATTCCAGCACTGCACGATTTTCTTCATTCACAGTATAGGCATCGTCTGCTTCGGTGAGAATATGCCGCATTTCCAGCATCCTTATGCCCACATCCACGGCATAATCCTCGTCTTCGCGCGGAATATGGCTATAAACGCCGCGCGCGGCATAATCTTGCAACCGATCATGAGCCGCGCCTTTTACGCCTATTTTGCTCAGGCTCCCCGCCTCCAGCATGATCGAGGATATCAGCGAAACCGGCAGCACCGGCACCACTCTTCCGATATCCGCCATCAGGCTATCCCCCAGCGAAGCAATCTGCTCTTCCAGTGCGCCACTATGGGTGGCCAGAAAGCCCTTCAAGGAAACGGGAGTACCAAAGCTCACGCAGGCATAGCCAAAGCGGTGGTATTTTCCGGTGATCCGCAGCCAGATTTGATGCCGGATAAAGCGCAGCATGGCCATCGGGCCGCTATCAAACTTCGGCTTGCCCTTGGTCTCGCGCACGGCCAGCAGCACGCGGTCTTCCAGCACGCGATCATAGTTCAGCCCGACCGGCACAAACACCACATCGCGCGCACCCTCGGGGTTAAACCCCTTTACGATATAGCTCAGCAGCCCCAGCTTGGCCTCGCCCAAATGGCCATTGCGGGAAAGGCCGCCTTCAGGGAAAATAGCCTGCGCCACCCCGCCCTCGGTGGCCATTTGCACATAACGCGCCAGCACACAGCGATAGAGCTGGTTGCGCGATTTGCGGCGGATAAAATACGCCCCCATCGAGCGAATAAACCCTTGAAGAGGCCACACCCGCGCCCATTCCCCCACTGCATAAGACAGCGCCGAGCGCTCGGAGGCCAGATAGGTTACCAGCACGTAATCCATGTTAGAGCGATGGTTCATCACAAACACAACGGTGGAATCCGGGCCAACCTTGGCCATGCCTTCTTCGTCCAGCATACCAACCCGCACGCGGTAAAGTGATTGCGAAAGCCAGCGCGCCGCCCTTGCTGCAAAACCGAAATAGGCAAAAGCCGAGAAATGCGGCACGATCTCGCGGGCATATTTTTCAGCCTTTTCGGCCAGCACTTCGGCGGGCGTGCCGCTCTCGGCGGATTCCGCAGCGATGGCCTCCATGATCGCCGGATCATGCGAAAGGCGGTCAATCAGCACCTTGCGGCGGGTCAGCTTAAAGGGCTGTATTTTGAGCTGAAGCTTGGTGTTTAGCCGCTCTACCGCACGGTTAAACCGCTTGCGGAAATACCAGCGCACCGAGGGCAGCAAGAGCTTGTCGAGCAACGCCACTAGCGCAAAAAGCCCTGCCAACACCGCCAGCCAAATAGGAATTTCAATCGTTGCACCCATCATGGCAGCTTACAGCCCCCGTCGCCCATAGCTAGCGCTAACCGTGATATTTAATTACAAAATCACAGCTTGCCTCGACACAATATTGCTTGCACAAGAATTGTTGCGGTGCAATAAGGCAGTAAACTGGAGATAGACATGCCACAAAAAGACCGCCCTTGGCTTTTCCGCACCTATGCGGGCCACTCGACCGCCAGCGCCTCCAATACGCTTTATCGTGAGAACCTCGCGAAAGGACAAACAGGCCTTTCGGTGGCTTTTGATCTGCCTACGCAAACGGGATATGATAGTGACCATATTTTGGCACGTGGCGAAGTGGGCAAGGTTGGCGTGCCGATCAGCCACCTCGGCGACATGCGGCGACTATTTCAGAATATCCCGCTGGACCAGATGAACACCTCGATGACGATTAATGCCACGGCGGCGTGGCAACTAGCGCTTTATATCGCGGTGGCCGAGGAGCAAGGGGCCGATATTTCGGCACTTAAAGGCACTGTGCAAAACGATATTATCAAGGAATACCTGAGCCGTGGCACCTATATTTTCCCGCCCGCGCCCAGCCTCAAGCTGATCGGCGATATCGCGGAGTATTGCTACGGCCAGCTGCCGAAATGGAACCCGATGAACGTGTGTTCATACCACCTGCAAGAGGCTGGCGCGACTCCAGAGCAAGAGCTAGCCTTTGCCCTAACCACCGCCATTGCCGTGCTTGACCAAGTGCGCGGACAGGTGCCAGAGGAGGACTTCCCCGCTGTGGTCGCCCGCATTTCGTTTTTCGTAAATGCCGGTATTCGGTTTGTAACCGAAATGTGCAAAATGCGGGCCTTTGTGGACCTATGGGACGAGATTTGCCGTGAACGCTACGGCGTGGAAGACCCCAAGCAACGGCGCTTTCGCTATGGGGTGCAGGTGAACTCGCTGGGGCTGACAGAGCAGCAACCAGAGAATAACGTTTACCGGATTTTGATCGAAATGCTCGCCGTAACCCTTTCCAAAAAGGCCCGCGCCCGTGCAGTGCAGCTGCCCGCATGGAACGAGGCCCTCGGCCTGCCCCGCCCGTGGGACCAGCAATGGTCGCTCCGGATGCAGCAAATCATGGCCTATGAAACCGACTTGTTAGAATTCGATGACCTGTTTGACGGCAACCCCGCAGTGGACCGCAAGGTGGAGGCGCTGAAGGCTGAGGCGCGCGAAGAGATTGCGCAAATCGATAAAATGGGCGGGGCCGTGGCCGCGATTGAATACATGAAAACCAGCCTTGTGCAGGCCAATGCCGCACGGCTGGGGCGGATAGAAACCGGTGACACCATGGTTGTGGGCGTAAACCGCTTTGAAACCGGAGAGCCAAGCCCCCTGACGGGGGGGGACGACGAGATCATGGTGGTGGACCCGAAGGTTGAGCAAGAGCAAATAGACACGCTGAACGCATGGCGGGAGGCCCGTGATGAAGCCGCGGTAGCATCCAGCCTCACGGCCCTTCGCCAAGCCGCTAAAAGCGGCAGTAACATCATGCCGCCCTCAATCGCTTGCGCCAAGGCGGGGGTCACAACGGGTGAGTGGGGCGCAGCCATGCGCGGTGAATTTGGTGAGTACCGCGCGCCGACAGGCGTAAGCATGGCCATGGCAAATGACACCGCTGGCCTAGAGGATATGCAGGCGCTGGTCCGTACCGCCTCGGCCCGCCTCAAAGAGCCGCTGCGCTTTTTGGTTGGCAAACCCGGGCTTGACGGCCACTCCAACGGCGCCGAGCAAATCGCCGTGCGAGCGCGGGATTGCGGCATGAAGGTGTTTTATGAGGGCATTCGGATGACCCCTGAAGCGCTGGTGGAAACTGCGCGAGAACAGCGAGTGCATATCATGGGCCTGTCGATATTGAGCGGCTCCCATGTGCCACTGGTGGAAGACACCATGGCGCGAATGAAAGCCGAGGGGCTGGATATTCCGGTAATCGTTGGTGGAATTATCCCTGATGAGGACGCCAAAACCCTGCGCGCGCTTGGGATTGCCCGCGTTTACACGCCCAAAGATTTTGACCTGAACCAAATCATGCGCGATGTCATCTCGTTAACATAAAGCTCTAATTAGTGCTGGAATCTCCCTCTTGCTTGCGTCAGAATGTCGCAAATCGAAAGGGAAGATTATGACTGTTCATATTGGGGCCAAACCGGGCGAAATTGCTGAAACCGTATTGCTGCCGGGAGACCCTTACCGCGCCCGCTGGGTGGCCGAAAACTTCCTTGAAAACGCGGTGCTCGTAAATGAAGTGCGCGGCATGCTGGGCTTTACCGGCAGCTATAAAGGCAACCGCGTTACCGTGCATGGCACCGGTATGGGCATGCCTTCGCTTTCGATTTATGTTAACGAGCTTATCCGCGATTTTGGTGCCAAAACCCTGATTCGCATCGGCTCGGCAGGGGCAATGCAAAAGGCCATAAACGTGCGTGATGTGGTGCTGGCCATGAGCGCCACCACGCTTTCGACACCCTCTGAGGGCATGTTTAAAGAGCTGAATTTTGCGCCCACCGCTGATTTTGGCTTGCTGGCAGCCGCGCATAAGGCTGCGCAAGGTAAAAGCATCCCCACCCATGTCGGCAGCATTTACTCAAGCAATACCTTCTACGACGAACGCCCGGACCTAAACGAGCAAATGACCCGCCACGGCATCATGGCGGTGGAAATGGAAGCCGCCGAGCTTTATATACTGGCAGCCCGCTACGGCTGCCGCGCGCTCGGGGTTATGACGATCTCTGACCACTTGGTCACGGGCGAGGCCCTGCCCTCGGAGCAACGCGAGAAAAGCTTTGGTGATATGGTTGAGATTGCCTTGGAAGCCGCCTTTTGCTGAGGTGGCTTTCAGCATTCGTATTGGCAAAACCGTAGCTAAGCACCATAAAAAATGGCTATCGCCTCGATACATGCTGCAGTGTTTCGACATAACTTAGAAGCGCATTGAAATGCTTCAGTTTTGCCGGTAATCATCAATTGCCCGTGCAAACCGCCCGAGGTTTTCCGCGGTATAGCCTGCGTAATCCACATCCAAATCGGATAGCTCTTCCGAAACCATGCTCCACATCACCTCCCGCAACAGCGAGGCGCATTTCATGGCGTGGTAGCGGTGCAGCAAGGCGGCGTCGGGCGGGGTGCCGTAGTAAAGCGCCAGCATTTCCTGCTCCTGCGCCGCGCTTAGCCCATTGTTGCTAGCCAGCCCGCCAAGGTCAAACAGCGGGGAGTTAAACCCCGCGTAATCCCAGTCAATCAGCCAGAGGCGCTGGCCGTCATCCAGAATATTGGCCGCCATCAGGTCATTATGGCCAAATACCAGCTCGATGGGGCCGATATCAGCCTCTAGCCCCTTGGCAATTTCGAGATAAGTGCCAACTTTAGCCAAGTATCGGCTATTATGCGTTTTAAGCGTAGTTGCATAATCCCGGATCACATGAAAAACCCAAAACACTAGTGCCGGGCCGTGCAAATGCTGTGGCACCTCAGCATGGCATTGCTTCATCAGCGCTACAATCCGGCTTAGGTATTCGGGTTTTCCTACATCCGTCTCTTCCAGCGTTTTGCACTCGATATGCCGGATCACCGTGATCCCCTCATCGGCGAACACCACCTCGGGAGAAAGCCCCGCCGCATGGGCCGCACGGCTGGCGGCCAGCTCGTTAAACCGCATCACATGATGCGCCGGAATATCCTCGCCCAGCCGCACCACATATTTTCCTGTTGCATCCTCAACCGTGAAATTCAGGTTGGTGCGCCCGCCCCCTAACGGCGTGGCCAAAATCTCGCCTTGCCAGATGGGCAAGGCTGCTATGCGGTTTAATTCGGGGTTCATCATCGTGTCCTCGCTTTTAGGATACGATGCCCCAACGCGCTGAGCAATTCAACAAAAAGCCCCAAAGGGCTGCCTCAGGTGCAATTGACTTTACGTATAATCAGGCGTAGGTTGTATGAATGATTGGTTAATATGGAGTTTTGTGGGTTTCAGTATTGGGGGCGCGGCATGCCTAAACATGATGCAATCACCAACCAGCGTGAACAAGAGATTTTGCGCGAGGTTCAGCGCGCGGGCGGCTCCTGCCGGATCGGCTATCTTGCGCGCAAGTTGAACGTTTCAGATGAAACGATTCGCCGCAATATAAAGTCATTGGAAGCCAGCGGCCTGGTTAAAAAGGTGCATGGCGGGGTGTCTCTGGCGGGGTTAGTCTCGGTGGTTGAGCCGCCATTGCAGCGGCGCATGGACCGCAATACCGACGCAAAAAAAGCTCTGGCCTCAGCAGTAGCGGA
The DNA here is from genome assembly GCA_016744015.1 of Paracoccaceae bacterium. GTDB lineage: Bacteria > Pseudomonadota > Alphaproteobacteria > Rhodobacterales > Rhodobacteraceae > UBA3077. The sequence continues at coordinate 111,478 of JADGFD010000007.1, forward strand.
CATTATCAAAAACGGCGAATCGCTATTTTTAGATGTGGGTTCAACCACGGCCTTTATTGCGCAAGCGCTGCAAAACCACCAAGATCTTTACATTGTGACCAATTCAACCACGGTTGCGCAAATGCTGACGGGCCGCAATAACAACCGCGTTTTTTTAGCGGGGGGAGAGCTGCGCGCCCTTGATGGCGCCGCTTTCGGGCAAGATGCGCTTGGCTTTATCAACAAATTTAACGTCAAATATGCTGTCATGTCTGTTGCGGCCATAAATGCCCGTTCAGGCTTTATGCTTTATGATATCGAGGAGGTCGATGTCTCACTTGCCGCCATTAAACATGCACAAATCGGCATCGTGGTCGCTGATAGTTCCAAATACGGCCGCAGCGCGCCCATCACCATGCCTTCCCCTCAGGACATCAAGCTTTTGGTCACAGATACCCAGCCCGACGAGGGCATTTCTGCAATGCTGGCGCAGTTTGAAATCTCGGTTAATGTGGTCCCTTAAGCCCCGATAAAGCCTCCGGATTGCCGCGCCCAGAAGTCCGCATAAAGGCCCTTTAGGGCCAGCAGCTCCTCATGTGTGCCTTGTTCGGCAATGCCGCCCTCATCCAGCACCACAATCCGGTCCATCCGTGCTATTGTGCTCAGCCGATGCGCGATGGCGATCACGGTTTTCCCCTGCATGAGCGTATCAAGCGTGCCTTGAATGGCCGCTTCCACCTCGCTATCCAGCGCCGATGTGGCCTCATCCAACACCAGAATCGGCGCGTTTTTCAGGATGACCCGTGCAATCGCAATGCGCTGCCGCTGCCCGCCTGAAAGCTTAACGCCCCGCTCCCCGAGCCGCGCGTCAAAGCCAAAGCGGCCCTTGTTATCTTCCAGATCAGAAATAAATTCAAGCGCTTGCGCCTGTTCGCAGGCCGCTGCCAGCTCCGCCTCTGTCGCTTCAGGCTTGCCATAAAGAATATTATCGCGGGCCGAGCGGTTAAACATCTGGGTGTCTTGTGTAACCATACCGATTTGTTGGCGCAGGCTGTCTTGCGTGAGGTCCCGAATATCGGTGCCATCCAGCAATATCCCGCCGCCCTCGACATCCCGCATGCGCAGCAGCAGCGAAACCACGGTTGATTTCCCCGCCCCCGAGCGGCCAATCAGCGCCAACTTTTCGCCGGGTTTCACCACAAGATCAAAGCCATTTAACCCGCCGCCGCCCTCACGGCCATAATGGAAATCCACCTGCTGAAAGTTGATCTCTCCCGTTACGTTTTTAGGGGGCGTGGCATTTGGTCGATCTTGCAAGGTATAATCCTTTGCCAAGGTTGCAATGCCATCCTCCGCGGTGCCAATATCGGCGAACAGGCCCATGAGCATAAACGAAAACCACCCCGTCATCGCCCCGAGGCGCGAGGCCAGAATCCCAGCCGTCACAATCGCCCCCGTTTCGGAGGCACCGCTATACCAAAGCGCCACGGCTGAGCCGACCAGTGCCACCGGCAGCAGCCCCGCCAGTAAAGCAATCACGATACGAAATTTAAATACTTGCCGGCCAAAATTGAGCGCCGCCTGCCGAAAGTTCTTAAGGGTTTTTCGCGCCTCAGTTTCCTCTCGGTCGGTATGGACAAACAGCTTAACGGTTTGGATATTCGCAATGCTATCGACAAAATTCCCCGAAATCGCCGAGCGGGTTTCGGCGCGGGCTTTGCCCAGCTTGCGAATTTTGGGTAGGCCCCAGCGCAGGGCGAAAATGTAAAGCACCAGCCACACAAACATCACCAAAGAGAGCCGCCAGTCAGAGGCAAACAGCACCGCCGCGCCACCCAGCACCATGGCCCCCGCAAAGGCCACGGCGTTTAGCAGCTCCATCAGCAGCTCGCCCAACGCCGCCGTGGTTTGCATTTGCTTCTGGTTTATCCGCCCCGCAAAATCATCCTCAAAAAAGCTAAGACTTTGCCCAAGCGTGTATTTATGCACCCGAAACAGCCCCAGCACCGAAAGCCCCGGCCCAAAAGAAAGCGAATTCAGCCCCGCTTGAAACAAGATAAGCGCGGGCCGTAGCAGCAGCATAAATGCCACCATCCCGATCAGCGGCAAGGTGTAGCCATCCAGAAAAGTCGCGCGGCCAAGGGAAGATATACGCTCGATAATCATGCCTACAAGCCACGCAGCCAGCACTTCAGTCACGCCAATCAGCACCGACACCAAACCCATCATAGCCACGGCCTTGCCAGCCCCAGAAAACAGCCATTTACCAAAGGCGATCAGGGTTTTGGGAGGCGGGCCGCTGGCGGCCGCAAACGGGTCAAACAGGTTCTCGAAAAATTTCATATGTGGTAAGTCTTCCCTGCCTAGCGCGGCAGCATCTGCCGTGCGACCAAACCTTACCAGTATCTCGGCCTTCCCGTCTACCAGCACCACATCTTTTAGGCCGGTTTTTACAGGGTTCACAGGGCTATGCGGCCCACCATCTTGCGCCCCTTAGTCCATCACCTCAGAATGGGCAAGCGCATCACCTTCAGCCACCCGTGCCCTCCCTGTGATCGCCGGCAGGAATACGCCTGCGCCAGTTGCCTTAATAAAACTTCTTCTGGTAAACTACATGGATTACACCTCGGCTCTTTGGGAACAGTTTTTAACGTCTGACCATACTCACCATATTTTACCAACAATTACCTGACAGGGATCGTACCACCAATGTCACTTCGCATTCTTCTTTCCTTTATACTCGTGCTCTCCCTCAACCTCCCAGCAACTGCCCAAAGTGCATTTGATTCTTGGCGGCAGGGCTTTCGCGCGACCGCTCTGGCGCAGGGCATTACACCGCAACAGTTTGACACAGCCTTTGCGGGCGTAACCCCCAATGAGGCCGTCATCGGTTTTGACCGTTTCCAGCCGGAATTCAGCAAGCCCATTTGGGACTATCTGGATACCGCTGTCTCCCAAAGCCGCATTCGCGAAGGTCGACAAAACCACCGCCGCCTCCGCCGCCTGCTGCGCCGGATTGAAAGCCGCTACAAAGTGGATACCGAGATCGTTACCGCGATTTGGGGCTTGGAGAGCAATTATGGCCAGAACCGCGGTGATATTTACACCATCGAGGCCCTCGCCACGCTGGCATATGACGGCCGCCGCGCCCGCTATGGCACCCGCCAGCTCATCGCCGCGCTCAAAATCCTGCAAGCCGGCCATGTGGAGCAGGCCAATATGCTTGGCTCTTGGGCCGGAGCCATGGGCCACACCCAATTTATCCCCACCAGCTTTCTGGCGCTGGCGGTTGACTATGACGGCGACGGCAAGCGCAATATCTGGGCCGAAGATCCTGCCGACGCCCTCGCCTCCACCGCCAATTACCTGCGCGAAAACGGCTGGGTGCAAGGCCAGCCTTGGGGCGTGGAAGTGCTGCTACCGCAAGGGTTTGACTATTCAAAAGCCGATATCAATAACCGCCAAACCGCGCGCTACTGGCGCTCGCTCGGGGTTACCCGCGCCGATGGCGACGCCCTGCCGAATTATTCAGAAGCGTCCCTGCTGCTGCCCGCAGGTGCCGGTAACCCCGTGTTTGCGGTCTACAAAAACTTCCGCGTCATACAGCGCTATAATAATTCGGTGAGCTATGCCATGTCGGTCGGCAATTTGGCAGATCGCATAGCGGGCGGCGGCGATTTCATCACCCCGTGGGCCCGCAATGCAGCTGAGCTTACCCGCGAAGAAATTGTAGAACTGCAAACCCTGCTCACCACCCGTGGCTTTTCCACTGGTGGCACCGATGGCGTGGCAGGCGCCAAAACCCGCACCGCCATCATAGCCTTCCAGCGCAGCCTTGGCATAGAAGCTGACGGCTTCCCCTCTGCCGCCCTGCTAACCCGCCTCAGATAGGCCCTGCGCTCCGACAAGCATACCTATCCAATGAGCCTTTTTGCATGGATCAGTCGTGGCATGTTAGCCATGGTTTTTTCTACGGCTACGGCTATGCCTGATGCCGCATAAATTCAATGCCGGCCGTCAGCACAGGTTTGCAAAGAAGCGATAACTGAAAGCGCGTATCTTTGAAAATCAGAAAACTGAAGCCAAAGCTGGCGGCCGGGTTCTCCACCGCATGACCAAACGTTGTCACCCGTGTTGCGAACGCACCGCCTGAATTCCGTCTCGAGTAGAGCCCGCTCCAAACTCAAACCGATCCGTGCAAAAATGCTATCTTGATGCAAGTTTTCTATTTGCAGCGCTGAATACTGATCTGCGATAATGCTCACTGGCACCCAGGTCGATATGGAGGGAGGCGATTGTAAAAGCCAGAAGGCATAATCGCATGCTTTTAAAGAAAGAAAATGGTAGCGGGAGAGGGACTTGAACCCCCGACACCAGGATTATGATTCCCGTGCTCTAACCAACTGAGCTACCCCGCCAGACCGAGGCTTTATTTAGGGCAGGTTTAGCGGGGCGTCAAGCGCATTTAAGCGATTTATACTGGAATTTTGGCACGGGTAACGCCTTCCTTTTCCGAGATGGATAAATTTCCGCTGCAATAACAACACCGGCACCATCATTGGCCCGAGAGCCAGCTTTTGAATGCATAATAACTGTTTTTTGGCACTCTCTCGAGAGTCTCAAAATCTACATGAATCATACCAAAACGCTTTTCATAGCCAAAAGCCCATTCATAATTATCCAGCAATGACCAATAGAAATAGCCCTGAATATTGGCCCCATCAGCCTGCGCTGCACTCACTTGGGCCAGATGACCAAACAAATAGTTGCTGCGGGCGGGGTCATCAACAGTGCCGTTGTGCACCGTGTCATCCCAAGCCATGCCGTTTTCGGTAATGTAGATCGGGAGGTCTTCGACATAGTCGGTCTTGAGCATTTGCAAAGTTTCAGCAAGGCCCTCGGGGTAAATATCCCAGCCCATCTGGGTTTTTGGGGCATTGGTTTGGGCCATGGTGTAATTGGGCCAGGGCCCTTCTGCCTCGGAAATGGTTTGACGGGTATAATAATTTACCCCCAGCCAATCCAGAGGGGCAGAAATGCGCGACATGTCATCCTGCCAGTTTTCGGGCAAGTGCGGGGTAAGGCCCTCTAGCACAGGCTTGGGGTAGCGGCCTTTTTTAAGCGGCTCGATGAACATGCGGTTCACTATGGCGTCAAACCGCGCGGCGGCGGGCTGGTCTTGCGGTGTGGCGGGCTGGAAGGCCTCGAAATTGAGCACAATACCGAGGTTTTGCTGGCCACGGTCGCGCAGGCGCTCCATCGCCTCGGCGTGGGCAAGTAGCACGTGGTGCACGGCGCGGGCAGCCGCGCTGATATCCTGCTTTCCGGGGGCGTGGTGACCCAGAAAATGCGAAAGCCAGCTCACGCACCATGGCTCGTTAATGGTGGCGGTCGAGCCAACGCGATCACCGATGCGGTCGATCACAATTTCGCTAAAATCGCCAAACCAACTGGCGACATCGCGATTTTCCCACCCCCCGCGCGTGCCAAGCTCAGCGGGCATATCCCAATGATAAAGCGTAAGAAAGGGCTGCAAGCCCCGCGCCAAAATGGCGTCTACGAGGCGGTCATAAAAATCTAGACCTGCTTGGTTAACCGCGCGGCCATCGGGCATGACCCGCGCCCAACTGGTGGAAAAACGGTAGGCGTCCAAGCCTTTGAGCAGGTCTAGATCAGCCTCGTAACGGTGGTAATGATCACAGGCTAGCCCGCCGGTTTCGCCATTAGCTACCTTGCCGGGCTGTGCGGCGAAACTATCCCAAATTGTGGGGCCGGCCCCGCCAAAACAGTGGCCCTCAATCTGATAGGCCGAAGTCGCGGCCCCAAAAAGGAACCTTTCTGGGAAATCTTTTCGGGTTATCATTTTGGCGCTGGCCCCGTGCTTTCCCCCAGCGTAAGGTCGGTTTCCAGCAGGGTGTGGCGCGGGGTTTTGTCTCCGGCATCTATGATATCAAGCAACATTTGCGCACACAGTTTACCCGCCTCATGCACTGATGATTTTGTCGCGGTAAAAATCGGAATTTCGGCCCCGTTGGGCAGGTATGAAAGCGCATCATCATGGATGATTATTGAAATATCGCGGCCAATTTTGAGTCGGGCATCACTGATGGCGCGACGGACGCCGATGGCCATAATCATTGAGGATACGATAAAAGCTGTGGGGGGGGTGGGCTCTGCTAGCATCGCCTGCGTCGCTGTAAAGCCAAAATGCTCTGTCATCTCATCCGAGGCCATAAGGGCTGGATCCGGCGCAACCCCGCGTGCAACATGGGCCGCCAAAAAACCTTCCTTCCGGCGACGGGCAAAATCCATAAACTCAAGCCCGTTTATGAGCGCTAACCGCGTATGCCCAAGATCAAACAAAAAGTTGGCGGCGCGCTCAAATGAGCGGCGGTTATTAACGTCCACCCACGAATAATCCGTGTCCTCATCGCTGGCGCGGCCATGCACAACAAAGGGGATGTTCAGGCTTTGCAATAGCGGGATGCGAGGGTCATTCGGGCGCGGGCCATGCACGATAACTCCATCAACCGAGGCCTTGGCGGCCAGCTCCCGATAGATGCGCTCCTCGTCTATATCGGGCACAACGGAAAGCAGCATATCGTGGTTGTTTCGCGAATATATCTCACCGGCACCCGCGATAAAATCAGCAAAAATCGGGTTTACGATTTCATGGCGGGTTGAAATGGGGATGACATGACCAATAGCCATAGAGCGCCCCGTAGCGAGGCTTTTGGCACGGGTATTGGCCCGATAATTATGCGTGATAGCGGCGGCTTTCACCCGCTCGCGGGTGGCCTCATTGACCTCAGGGTAATCATTAAGCGCACGGCTAACCGTGGTTTGGGATAAGCCCAAAATTTTTGAGAGTTTTTTAAGGTTCATATTCAAAGCGCTTTCAATTTAGCGGAGAGTATACCTAGGCCTCCAGAAAACGTCAAAGAAGTTTTTTGGCTTTAATCAAAGCTAACAGTTGACAGGGCATAGTAAATATTCGAGTTTGAAGTTATTCAAAGCGCTTTGGAATTGATTCCTAGCGCTTTCAAAAAGAATTAAAACTGTGCGCAGCTGCGCTCACTGAGGAGGAAACTATGAAACATCTTTTATTAGCTGGGGCGGCGGCAATGGCGCTCACTGCCAGCTTGGCCCAAGCCGAGCAAGTTACGGTATTTGGCCCATGGCTTGGCCCTGACCAGGAAAATGTGGAAACCGTGCTCGCCGCCTTTGCCGCAGCCTCTGGCCACGATGTGCGCTATGTTGGCTCAGATAGCTTCGAGCAGCAAATTTTGGTTGACGCCGAAGCGGGCTCCGCCGCCAATGTATCCGCATTCCCGCAGCCCGGTTTGGCTGCCGATATGGCCTCGCGCGGGTTCCTTACGCCTTTGGCCGATGGCACCGCAGACTGGGTGCGCGAAAACTACGCCGCAGGCCAAAGCTGGGTAGATTTGGGCACATATGCAGGCGCTGACGGGGCCGATAGCCTTTATGGCCTGTTTTTCAAGGTCGACCTGAAATCGCTCGTTTGGTACTCACCAGAAAACTTCGAGGATGCAGGCTATGACATCCCCGAAAGTATGGAAGAGCTAATCGCGCTCAGCGACCAGATTGTAGCAGACGGCGGCACCCCTTGGTGCATCGGGCTCGGCTCAGGCGGTGCTACTGGCTGGCCAGCAACTGACTGGGTTGAAGATCTGCTGCTCCGCACGCAAACTCCTGATATTTATGACGGCTGGGTGAGCAACGAAATTCCGTTTAACGACCCGCGCATTGTGGCAGCGATTGACGAATTCGGCATATTTGCGGGCAATGATGACTATGTTGCCGGTGGTGCCGGCGCCGTAGCCTCAACCGACTTCCGCGACAGCCCCAAAGGCCTGTTTAGCTCGCCACCGCAGTGCTACTTGCATCGCCAAGCCAGTTTCATTCCAGCCTTCTTCCCTGAGGGCACATCCGTGGGCGAAGACGCTGACTTCTTCTACTTCCCTGCATACGCAGGCAAGGATCTCGGCAAGCCTGTGCTGGGCGCGGGCACCGTTTGGGCCATCACCAATGATAGCCCCGCCGCGCATGAGCTCATCGCGTTTCTCGAAACCCCTGAGGCCAACGAAATCTGGATGGCGCTGGGTGGCTTCTTGACTCCCCATAAAAGCGTAGATGCCTCGGTATTTGGTGATCCGACTTTGGCCAAGATGAACGAAATCTTGCTGAACGCCACCACCTTCCGGTTTGACGGCTCAGACCTGATGCCCGGCGGCATTGGCGCAGGCGCTTTCTGGACAGGCATGGTTGATTATGCCGGTGGAGAATCGGCACAGAATGTAGCCGATGCCATTCAGGGCGCGTGGGACGCGCTGAAGTAAAAAACATGTTGGCCCGGCACCCCGCCGGGCCACTTTTTGGGAGGGTTAACATGCATCCGGCACTACAAGGCATCATCACGATTTTGGTCGGCGTTGGCGGCTGTATCGGGTATTTTTACCTCTCCAACCAATTTATAGACAAGGTTCTATTCCCCGCACGCGGAAAAAACGCGGGCCGGAATATTAACCGCGCCAACATCGTACGCCCTTGGCTGTTTTTACTCCCCGCAATCTTGGCGCTTGGGGTCTATCTGGCCTATCCGGTTTTTGAGACCTTGCGGCTATCCCTGACCGAGCGCAGCACATTACCCGACGGCAGCACGGGCTATGTGTGGGCCGGGGCCGATAATTATCGCCAAATGCTCAATGAGCCAAAGTTCTGGGAAGCGCTGAAAAATAATGCCTTGTGGCTGGCTGTCGTGCCCGCTCTTGCCACCGGATTTGGCCTGTTAGCCGCACAGCTCACCGACCGACTAAAGTGGGGTAACATCGCAAAATCCCTTATTTTTATGCCGATGGCTATTTCCTTTGTCGGTGCCGCCGTCATTTTCAAGCTGGTTTATGATATGCGACCGATCGAGCAGGAGCAGATCGGCGTTCTCAACGCGCTTTACCTGAATTTTGGCGGCGAGGCCCCGATTGCGTGGCTTACTGTGCCGTTTTGGAACAGCTTCTTCCTAATGGCGGTGCTGGTCTGGATCCAAACCGGCTTTGCCATGGTTATCCTGTCAGCCGCGCTGCGCGGCATTCCAGAAGAGACCATAGAGGCCGCCATTGTAGATGGTGCCAACCCATTCCAAGTGTTTTTCAAGATCAAGGTGCCGCAAATCAAGAGCACCATCATGGTGGTCTGGACCACTATCACCATCGTGGTGCTCAAGGTTTTTGACATCGTATTTGCCATGACAAACGGCCAGTGGGAAACGCAGGTTTTGGCGAATTACATGTATGACAAGCTGTTTAGGTCAAACGATTGGGGCGTTGGCTCGGCTAGTGCCATGGTCATTATGCTGCTGGTCACACCAATTCTGGTGTGGAACGTGCGCAATGCACGAAATGAAATGAAATAGGAGGCAAAAATGCATATTGCAGGGCAAAAATCTAGCCTCTCATGGGCGGTGCATATTTCGGTGCTGGCGCTGGTGGCGCTATGGCTGTTTCCCACGGTTGGCTTGCTGGTTTCATCATTTCGCACGTCTGACCAAATTGCCACCAGCGGTTGGTGGAAGGCAATGTTTCCCTCCCAGCAAAACCTGACCTTGCGCTCTGACGCGCCGGAGCTTCAGGTGCAAGAAGGCGATGTTTTTGTAATTGAGGGCATGCTTTTTGCCGAGGGCAAAAATGCTGAAATCTCGGTCTGGGGCGTGTCTTCCCGCGCGATAGACAGCTTTGTGGCTGGTGATTCCGCACCCTTGAAAAAGGGCGGAACGGTGACGGTGCAGGCCAATGGCCAATACCGCATGGAGAACACCGAGCCGTTTTCTGGCACCCGCGGCACGCGGATTTTCGTAACGGCCACCACGCCGCCCGAATTTACGCTGCGAAATTACCAAAACGTGCTGTTTGACCCCGAAAATGCCGAGGGCATGGCCAAGGCCTTTATCAACACACTAACGGTTACGATTCCGGCCACCATCATTCCGATTGTGATCGCCGCCTTTGCTGCCTATGCGCTGGCATGGATGGAGTTTCCGGGCCGCGCGCTGTTGATCGCGGTCATCGTTGGCCTGCTGGTGGTGCCATTACAACTGGCATTGATCCCGCTTTTAAAGCTGCATAACGAAGTGGGCATCGGCAAAGGCTACCTTGGCGCGTGGCTGGCCCATACGGGGTTTGGCCTACCGCTCGCCATTTACCTTTTGCGCAATTATATGGTGGGCCTGCCGCGGGATATCATCGAAAATGCGCGGGTAGACGGCGCTACCGAATTCCAGATTTTCATAAAAATCATCCTGCCGCTCAGCTTTCCCGCGCTGGCCTCCTTCGCCATTTTCCAGTTCCTCTGGACATGGAACGACCTCCTCGTCGCGCTGGTATTCCTGATAGACAGCACAGGTGACACCACCGTCATGACCAAGCAAATTGTGGAGCTCCTCGGCACGCGCGGCGGCAACTGGGAAATCCTCGCCACCTCGGCTTTTGTTTCAATCGCCGTGCCTTTAATGGTGTTCTTCGCCATGCAAAAATACCTCGTGCGCGGCTTGCTGGCCGGGTCCGTTAAATAATGGAAAACAATATGAATACAGCCCAAGCCCTCGCCCCTCAAACCGCCGATGACTGGTGGCGCGGTGCGGTGATTTACCAAATTTACCCCCGCAGCTTTCAAGATAGCACCGGCAACGGCATTGGAGATTTGCGCGGCATCGTGCAGCACCTGCCCTATATCGCCAAGCTCGGCGTAGACGCCATTTGGATCTCGCCGTTTTTCACCTCGCCGATGGCTGATTTTGGCTATGATGTGTCTGACTTTCGCGATGTAGACCCGGTTTTTGGCACGCTGGCTGATTTTGACGCGGTGGTGGAAACTGCGCATGGGCTGGGCTTGAAGGTGATGATTGATCTGGTGTTCAGCCACACCTCCAGCCAGCACCCGTGGTTTAAGGAAAGCAGAAAATCCGCGCCCAATGAGCACTCTGACTACTACGTCTGGGCCGATGCCAAGCCCGACGGCTCCCCGCCCAATAACTGGCTTTCCATCTTTGGCGGCTCGGCATGGCACTGGGAAGCGCGGCGCTGCCAGTATTACTTGCACAATTTCCTGATTTCCCAGCCGGACCTGAATTTTCATAATCCGGTAGTGCAGGACGAGCTTTTAGACATTGCCAAATTCTGGCTGGATCGCGGCGTAAACGGCTTCCGCCTCGACACTATCAATTTTTACTTCGCCGACCAAGCCCTGCGCGACAACCCCGCCCTGCCGGAAGATCAGCGCAATGATCTGACTGCGCCAGCCGTGAACCCCTACAACCACCAAGAGCATCTATACGATAAAAACCGCCCCGAAACGCTGGGTTTTTTGCGCCGCCTCCGCAGCCTAATGGACGGTTATAACGCTGCCGCCGTGGGCGAAGTGGGTGACAGCCAGCGTGGACTTGAAATCCTCGGCGAGTATACCGCGGGCGATGACCTTATGCAGATGTGCTATGCCTTTGAGCTGCTCGCCAGCCACCGCCCCGAGGCCGCAGACATTGCCGAGGTTTTCGCCAAAGTTGAGCGCGTAGCCGCAGATGGCTGGGCCTGTTGGGCGTTTTCCAACCACGATGTGCAGCGCCACAAAACCCGCTGGGGCCTGAATGAGGCCGCCGACCGCTGCTATGCCACCCTTTTGATGTGCCTGCGCGGCTCAGCCTGCATTTTTCAGGGTGAGGAGCTGGGGCTTAGCGAGGCCGAGGTGCCATTTGAGGCCCTGCAAGACCCTTACGGCATAGAATTTTGGCCAGAATTCAAGGGCCGCGATGGCTGTCGCACCCCAATGGTGTGGGAGTCAAGCAACCAGAATGGCGGCTTTTCCAGCAATGCCAAAACATGGCTGCCCGTGCCGCCCGAGCACCTCAGCCACGCCGCGGCAACGGCGGAATCCGACCTTGGCTCGCTCTTGCACCACTACCGCCGCGCCATTGCTTTTAGGCAGGCCAACGTGGCCCTGCGCGAAGGTGATATGGATAACATGCGCGCCAAAGATGGCACCATCCAGTTCACCCGCAGCGCTGGCGGCACCACGCTGTTTTGCGCCTTTAATCTTGGCGGCACCTCCCGCCAAGCCGAGCTGCCTACGGGCCAGTGGCAGCCAATCGGGCGGGAGCTTGGCAGTGCCGAGCCCTCGCCCGACGGCCGCTTAACCTTAGAGCCTTGGCAAATATGCCTCGCCCGAAAAACATAGGAGCACAATATGGCTGATCTAAAAATGACAGGTATTGCCAAATCTTACGGCGATGTGAACGTGCTGAAAGACATTAACCTCGACATAAAAACCGGCGAGCTCATCGTTTTTGTCGGCCCCTCGGGCTGTGGGAAATCAACGCTATTGCGTATGGTGGCTGGGCTAGAAAGTATAACCGGCGGCGAGCTGAAAATTGACAGCACGGTCGTAAATGACATCCCCCCTGCCGAGCGCGGCATTGCCATGGTTTTCCAGTCTTACGCGCTTTATCCGCATATGACCGTGCGGGATAATATGTCTTTTGCCCTGAAACTGGCAAAGAAAAGTAAGGAAGAAATTGATGCTTCGGTTTCAAAAGCTGCGAAAATTTTGCAGCTTGAGGACTATTTGGACCGCCTACCAAAGGCGCTCTCCGGCGGGCAGCGCCAGCGGGTCGCCATTGGCCGCTCGATTGTGCGCGACCCCAAGGTTTACCTTTTCGATGAGCCGCTTTCAAACCTCGATGCCGCCTTGCGCGTGGCGACCCGCATAGAGATTGCCCAGCTTAAGGAAAGCATGCCCGAAAGCACGATGATTTATGTGACCCATGACCAAGTGGAAGCGATGACGCTGGCCACCCGCATTGTGGTGCTGGCCAATAAAGGCATTGCCCAAGTGGGCACCCCGTTAGACCTTTACGAGCGCCCCGAAAACGAGTTTGTAGCGCGCTTCATCGGCTCTCCGGCGATGAACCTTTGGCCAGGAAAAGTGGTGGCTACGGGCGCACAAACAAAAGTGCAGCTAGCCGATGGCTGCGAAGCCATTTCCGATGTGCCAACCACCGAGGCCGATATGGGACTAAAGGTAAACGTAGGCGTGCGCCCCGAAGATTTGCGCGCCACCGAAGCTACGCCGGCCTACACGGGCAAGGTTGATTTTACTGAGCTGCTTGGTGAAGTGACCCAGATTTATTTTGATGCCCCTGCAGGCGAGCACATCATCGCTAAATTGCCGGGCATTGTGCATGGGCTGCGCGGCAAAACCATCCGCCTCACGGCTGCGGCTGATAAGGTTCACCTGTTTGCCGACGGTCGCTCGCTGCTTTACCGCTAAGCCCCAGCGCGGAAATTTCACTGGTATCGCTCATCATAATCAGGTCCGAAACTTCGGCCCCGATAAGCCTGCCAATTTGCTCCTCAAGCCCCATCAGCTTTGCCGGATTGCAGGTGGCCATCCGCAAAGCGTCTTCCTGCGAGATCCCAACAGTTTGCATCATGGCAATGCCTTCTGGAATGGTCACATGTGCACCCGTGAGCAAGCCTTGGGGGTTAATGATTTTACCATCTTTCAGGTGCACCATTTCACCATAAAGCGAAAATTCATCCGGCCCGCCAACGGTTGGCATAGCATCTGTGATCAGGATCATATGGTCCGGCAGCGGCCGTGCGCGGTAGGCCAGCGCCAGCATGGCGGGGTCCACATGCAACCCATCGGCGATGATCGAGCAATAGGCGTGGCTGTTAATCGCCACGCCAACAACGCCGGGCGCACGGTTTTCCATTTGCGACATCGCATTGAAAAGATGGGTGAAAAGCGTGGCACCCTCGGCAAAAAGCGCACAGGCTTCGGCCGCGCTGGCAGTGGTATGCCCGAGCGAGACTGTCACCCCCGGCGCCACAATTTCGGCCACCTGCCCCTGTGTTACCGCCTCAGGCGCAAGGGTAAGCAGCACCGGAATGTGCCGCACGCGCAGCCGCTGAAGCTGCGCCATTGTGCGGGAGGCTGGCAACAGGCGCGCTATTACCTCAGGGAAGCGCGGGATATCTGGCGCAGGGCTGGCGCACGCCTCATCCAGCGCATAAAGCGCTTGGCGATAGGCGTGGGTCAACGCAAGGCCTACTTTATGAATAGAGAAACCCATTTCCGCAAGCGCAAGGTAGGCGCTCGGATGTCGACAATCAGTTGAGTGGGCTTCAAAACACAGGCCTTCGTAAGGGGCGAGCATTGCGCGCAGGGCGGCATTTTCGCCTTTGTGAAAATGGTGCACTTCGGTTGACGTAAACTCCACGCCGGACTGCACCACCTCAGTGCCGACCATGTAGGAAAGCTTGGTAGGATCAGGGGTTGTCTGCTCGCAAATCGCAGCCAGTTGGGCAGCGCGCGCTACTGGCGGAGCGTCATCCAGTTGCGCGGGCTCGCTTTGGCAGCCCTCCGAGCAATCCAGATGGATTTTGGTGAAACCCGCAAGCACATAGTCCGCCACCAGCGTTTCGGCTTTGGCCATGGCCTCTGCCGCTGGCGCCGCGCGCCAAACCTGCGGGCCTAGGTCGTTGTCGCCTAGCACAATGCAATCTGGGTCCAGCGTGCATTGCAGGCTGGCCACAAGGGCGGCGATGGTGCTGAGCCACGTTTGGAACGTATCGCCATCTTCGGCGGCAATTTCAGCGGGGCTCGCCGCATGGCCCGTTAGGTGTTCACCAAGCGCCACCATCCCCGGCCCGCGCCGAGCGTTGCCTCGCAAAAGGCGAACAAGTCACAATCATTGCCAAACCGAGTCTTGCGGTCAATGGGCGTTAGGATATCAGCCCGCAGCGGCTTTTGGCTGGCAGGCAAGTTAGCCGTAAACGCCAAGCCGCTTTGCTTATCATGCCGCCCCGAAATGGGCAGGCCTGCCTGCTGCCCTTCTAGCCACGCCACTTGCTCTTGCACCGCTGCCACCAGCGCGGCATAGCCACTCGCCGCGTTTCCACCGCTTGCCAATCGTTGTCAAACAAACTGGCCTCTATCTTGGTGCCACCCATATCCATGTCGCCCGCAATCATAGCGCCTCCGGTGTGTGTAACGTTACCCCGCTCACGACCCGGGTGAGGGTGCCACGGCCCTTAAACGGGTCGTCAATATTCACCCCCAAATCATGCGACCACACCACCGCTAGCGCTTGGGCAAAGAGCACATAAAGCACCGCATCAGCGGCGTCATTTCCAACGCGAGGCAGGTCAGTTTCTCCGCCCTCACCAAGGCTCAGGGCCACATTCGGCCTAAATTGCTCCCGAACCTCGGCAGCGAGATCTCTGTCATATTGCCCCGTCAGGGCGTGGTTGGACAGGAATACAAATACTTTAGTATCCGTCGCGATGAAAGACTTGGGGCCGTAGCGAAAGCCCACGTCATGGGTGGCGGCAGGGAAGGTGATGACCTTTTGGTGCATTGCACGGCGCGCCGCAAGCGCACTTTCTCCGTTACAGGTGATATTCTGCGGACTCGCCACCAGATCAGTGGTCGCAATGGCGCGAATATGGCGAGGGTTTCGGGGGTGCCCGGGTCCATACCAAAGGCCAGTGTAAGGTCATGCACCACAGGGTAAAGCGCATAAAGCAGGAGCGCCGCTGCGCTGGGGGGGCTGGTTTGCGCCACACCCAAATCAGCTGGATACACCCGGAAAAAAGGCGTTTTGATCGCTTTAAATCGCGCTTCGGCGAGGTTCAGGCTGTCCTGAATTTTCGGCTCCAATGTGTCCAGTATCAACACCGTTAGCGGCTTGGTCGCCAGCTGCAAAGGCCCATGCAGCACTTCCGAGGCCGATGACAAAAACGGAATCCCAGACTTTAAGCGCCGCCACGAGTTTTGCCAACGTAGGTATGGCCTTGCCCTCTACGCTGGCCATCGCCTTGCCGCCGCACTCACAGTTTTTGCGTAATCGGGGTCTAATTGCCCGAGGAGGGCGACACCCGCTGCTATTGTGAAAATCACCGATTTTGTAGCCGGAATCGCCAGCTCTGGCCCCGCGCCCATATCAATGCAGATATCCGCTACTTTGCTCGCAGGCGAGCCCACCGTATTGGTAATAGCCACCGTCCGCCCGCCTCGTGCTTTAACACCCTTAATGGCATGCACAAGGTCCGAGCTACCGCCGGATTGGCTGGCCACCAACCCCGCCGCGCCGTCCATAGCCACGCCATTCCCAAGGCTGAAAACCGAAGGCGGGAGCGTGGTCATCGGCTTCCCGAGCACCCGCATGACTCATAAGAAAGGATATTGGCAGCGGCATCAGAACTGCAGCGCGCAATAGTGTAAATCGCCTGTGCATCGCAAAGCGGCCCGACATTAAGGCCGCTCAGATCACGCCCCAACATCGCCAGATATTTCGCTGGCGCTTCCTTGATTTCCGAGCGCATCAGCGCCCCTGCTATTTTGGTCATACCATCCGCCATTATCTTAAATTGTAGCTGTAAAACTTTGCCCATATCGAGGCTAGATCAACAATCCTTCCTGTCCCGGCTCTCATCAATCGCCATGGCCCCCATCACGCAAAAGCGGCGGTGCTCGTCGGCTACGTTGGGATTGGTATGAAAGGTCATGCTCGCGCCGGGCTTATAGCTGAGGCGCTCTACGGGGTGGGCCTCGGATACATCATCGACGTCGATGATGATCTAGCCTTCACACGCCATTTCAAGCCCCGGTATTATGCGCAGCAAGGTCAATTTTCCGCAGCCCGACGGGCCAACAAAAACCATAAATTCTTTGTCATTGATCGCCAGATCAATATCAAACGGCACCTGCGTGGCACCAAAGGATCTATTGATATTTCTAAGGTTTAAAGTCGCCATAATACCCTCGGGTGTACAGGTGAATGCGGGCAGCGCAAGCCGCCCGCAAAAGGATTAGGTGATGTCTGCCAGCTCTTCGCCAGCAATGGTTACAAGGTTGTCTACGGTGTCATCCTCAAGCACGATCCCTTGGATCATGTTGGCAAAAAAAGCCTGTAGGCCCTTTACATCAGTCACCATTGGCTCAGGGCCACCGCGCGAAATGCTGGTCGTGAAGATTTCTCAGAATGGGTCTCCAGTGTAGAACAGGTCTTCAAAGCCAAGCTTTTCGTATTGCAAAATCGGTGTCAGGCCCCAGTATTGATCACCATTGGATACGGTCGCCAAAACGCCGGGCTGATAAGCTGCCACGGCTTCGTCGCTCAGGGAAACCGGCAAAATCAGACCATTTTCAGCCAAAAGCGCCAGCTCGCGTGAGCCCATATAGGCCAAGCCCAGTGCATCACCCGCAGCAGTCAAAGTTTTGGGTGTGCCCTTGGCATGTGCCCCAAGGCACTGGCTCGGCATCTACCGTAACGCCTAGCTTATCAGCTTCAAACTCTGTGATCACGGTTTGGTCTGCTTCGCGGATTTCGCCGCCGCACATAATCAGGTGCACTTCTTGCGCCTGCACCATGCTGCCCGCTGCCAGCGCAATGCCGCTCACAGTGAGCGTTGCTAAAATTTTCTTCATTTCTAGCTGGGCATAAGCGCCTTGCCCCTGAACTCAAACCGCGCAAGAGCATAGGCAGCGGGGAAGATGAATATCATCGCCAGTACCGTCACCGCCCCCGGTTCAGGCTGACAGGAATCAGCATCCAGCAAAAGGTGCAGCCAATAGTTTTAGTAAATTTTGAAGAGTTGGCAAGATTTTCATAGTTGGCCGTGCCCACGTAGCTTTCCCCGCCGATATTGGCATCTGTAAACGAAAGCTGCACGGTTTCCAGCAAGGGCCACACAACAATCAAGCATAAATAAGCCGCCACAGGGGCGATCAAAAGCCACGCAAAGGCCGGTTTTCTTGTTAGCGCTTTAGGCAATGACTTCCCCATCTATCCCCTCCCAAGGATATGCGCGCGCAGGATTCTGCACTTGCTCCAATATAAAGCCATTATAAGCCGAACCGCAAACCACCTTCAGTCCAATTCACGAGAGAATAAAACCTTCCCCAATTTTCCATGCTATTAGGCAGTATTATTACCAATCTCCTCTTCGAAGCTTGAATTGGTATTGTTTTGGCGTATGGCGGCCTGCACATCCAGACCAAAAGAAAGCTGCCCGTTTTGACCCAGATCACAGAAATGCTCAGCCCCACCGCGTGGCAGCAAGCCAGTGGCGGGCCACGTTATTTGCAGCTTAGCCGTCATATTGCCAGCGCCATTAAAGCGGGCAGTTTGGCGGGCGAATCGCCACTGCCCTCAGAGCGTCAAATGGCCAGCCTCACGGGACTTAGCCGCGTGACCATTCGCAAGGCGATTGAGGTCTTGGCACACGAGCAGCTTGTGACTCCGCGCCATGGTTCGGGCAATTTTGTCTCGCCACCCATGGAAAAACTGGAGCATTCCCTCTCCCGCCTCACATCTTTTACCGAAGATATGCGGCGGCGGGGCAAGTCTTCCAGCTCCGAGAAAATCAGCGCAGGGCTGTTTGCCCCCTCGCCTGACGAGATGATGGCCCTTGGGCTGGGCGCGGGAGAGCTCGTGGCCCGCACGGAGCGCCTGCGCCGCGCTGACAGCGTGCCCATGGCGATTGAGTGTAGCGCCCTGCCGCCTGATATATTGCCCAACCCCGAGGCCGTAAATACCTCGCTTTACAAGGTGCTGGCCGAGAAAGGCCTAAAGCCCGTGCGTGCCATGCAGCGCATTTCGGCCACTCGCCTGACCACCGAGCAAGCAAGACTGCTAGAGATCGACATCCACGACCCCGCCCTAAAAATCGCTCGCACTGGTTATTTGTCCTCAGGTCGGATTATCGAGCTGACAACCGGCATTTACCGCGGCGCGGTTTATGATTTTGTCGCCGAACTTCAACTGTAGGGTGGAGTTACAGCCACCGTCCGGAGCCCCCAATAACCCCCTTTGGCACCTTATCCTTTCAGAAAATCGCTTCCTGACGGGCACCATTTCAGCTGTCCTAAAACGGCCACGCTCTGCTTCTCCATGATGGCCCCCGTGGCCCCCGCAAAGCGCAGGCACGGTCCTGCGCAGCGTTGGTGGCTATGCCGAGGTTCTTGCTGATTCTGCCGCGCCTTTTGCCATCAGCTTTCAAGATGAATCCTTCGAGGCTTTTAACATCGGCTGGCTACCCCAAGCGGCCCATTTGCGGCTAAAAGACGGCACATGTATTGATGTGAAGGTGGATTTTCCGCTTCCAAAGCCACGCCAAACCCCGCCATAGCCTTTGCCGACAAGCTGCAAATCGAAGTGCTGCCCAAGATTGAAATCCCTGCGCATGCCTATGCGCTCAACCAAGTTTTCCCGCGCTCAGCCCTTCACATGGGCACTAACAGAGGCCCTCATTCGTCAAGTCTCCGAGATTTTTCCGTTTAACCACCTCCACCTAGGCTGTGATGAGCGCCCACCTGACGCGTAGCTAAAATTACCCAAAGCACTGGCATTTATGGCTGAGCACGGGCTGGAAACAGGCGATGACCTGCAAAAATGGATCATTGCCAAAGCCGCATATTTTGCCCACACCTGCGGATGCGGATGCGGAAATGAAGCCCAAGCTTGCCCCACGCATACCAGCCCTTCTTTGCACGGGTTGGCTGGGCCGCCTTTAGTTAGGAAAAGCTCCGCTCTATCCGGTCTAGCGTTTCCATGGCTGATAGCACGTCAGCAACGTCCCCATTGGGCGTTCGGCCCTCGTTAATAGCTGAAATAAACTCGCGGTCTATCAGCTCAATCCCATTACTCGACACGGCCACATCAGACAGATCAATCTGTTTGTCATAACCGTCATAAAGGTCATCATAGCGGGCCAAATAAGTGCCTTTATCGCAAATATACCTGAAATAAGTGCCCAGAGGGCCGTCATTATTAAAGCTAAGCGAAAGCGTGCATATCGCGCCGCTCGCGGCCTTCAGCCCGATCGACATATCCATGGCAATCCCCAGTTCAGGGTGAGGAGGCCCTTGCAAGCCATAGGCTTCCACAGCCTGCCCGCCGGTTTGATATTGGAACAAGTCAACCGTGTGGCAAGCGTGGTGCCATAACAGGTGGTCAGTCCAGCTACGCGGCTCGCCCTTGGCATTGGTGTTGGTACGCCGGAAAAAGTAAGTTTGCACATCGAGCTGTTGCAGCGTCAGCTCGCCCGCCTCAATTTTATTGTGAATCCACTGGTGTGAGGGGTTAAAGCGGCGCACTTGCCCCGCCATGGCCACACAGCCCGTTTCTCTTTGCACCCGCACAATTGCTTGGCTGCCTTTCAGGCTATCCGCCATCGGGATTTCGATCAATACATGCTTTCCGGCGCGCATGCAGGCAATGGCTTGCTTGGCGTGCAAGCCTGTGGGCGTGGAAAGAATAACCGCGTCCACGTCGTCCCGCGCCAAGCACGCCTCCAGCGTTGTAGCAGCATGCCCAATGCCGCGCTCTGCCGCCAAGGCCTCAATTTTGGCTTTGGTTGGCCCCATAATCGAGGTCACCTCGACGCCGCCAATACTCGCCAAAGCATCCAAGTGTTTTTGCCCAAACGCGCCGTAGGCACCCGCCACACAAATTCTCATAATAGGCTCCCTTTAGGATTTATTTTCCAGAATGATATGCCCAACGGCGGTGTTGGAGGCCGGTATATGATAGTGCCGATGCACCTCAGTCACCTCATCATCCAACGCGCCGCGCATCACGTGCCACATCACCATTTCAATCCCCTCCGAGCCTGCTTCGCGCATATATTCCACATGGGGTATCTGGCTTCCGGCCACAGGGTCTTCTGTCAGCAAATCCAAAAACCGCTTGTCCCACTCGGGGTTAATCAGCCCCGCACGCTCGGCTTGTAGCTGGTGAGACATGCCTCCCGTGCCAAAAACCATCACCTGAAGGTCCTCGGGGTAGCTATCAACCGCTCGCCTTATAGCCTTGCCAAGGTTATAGCAGCGGTTGCCAGTGGGCGGCGGATATTGCACCACATTTACGCACAGGGGAATAACCAAGCAGGGCCATTCATCACCCTCTTCCATGTCTCCGAACATCACCGAAAGCGGCACTGTGGCACCGTGGTCAACCTCCATTGCGTTCATTATTGTCAGGTCAAATTCATCCAGAATAACCGATTGCGCAATATGGCTGGCCAGCTCTTGATGGCCCTTCAGCACGGGCACAGGGCGCGGCCCCCAGCCCTCATCGGCGGGGGCAAACTCCGCCGCACAACCCAAGGCAAAGGTTGGGATACATTCTGCTGAAAACGCGGTGCAATGATCATTGTAAACCAGCACAATCACATCAGGCTTGCTTTCCTTCATCCATGTGCGGCTAAATTTGAACCCCTCAAAAACCGGCTGCCAATAGGGCTGCTCGGTAAGCCCCGTATCCATGGCCACGCCAATGGCTGGCACATGAGAAACCCCGACGCCCGCAGTCACTTTCGCCATTATTTGTCCTCCCACTCAGATGTATATCGGTTGCCCTCAATCGAGCGCCCACCGTTGAGCATCATATCTCTGTATTCGTCCCGACTAACGCCCGTCATCATCGCCGCCAGATCCTGAAAATTGATCTTGTCAAAAGCCGCCAGTTTGGAAGTGTAGTAAATATTACCGCCCAGCGCGAGCATCCCGTTCCAATCCCGCTCGCGCACCGCTTCTATTTGCGCAGCCGTCATCGGAAAGCCCGCCATATAGCCCTCTGGGTCGGCTTGCATCGCCTCCCGGTTTTTCGCTAGCCTTAGCGAGCTGCAAAACATGTTAAGGTGATAGCCTTGGCGGGACCTATCGGCATCAAAAACAAAAGTTCCGGGGATGTCATCATAGTCCTTTTTGGTCATCGCAATCCAGTCCTTTTCGTTATTCTAAACGCCTAAACAGCCTGTTTTGTAGGAGATAATAAATATTACCACCATATTTACAATGCCTTAGATATTGTGAAAAGATGGTGTTGGATTAGCCACACAGCCCATATTAATATAAGGTTACACAGCATGCCTGACACAAAAACAGCCCTTGTTATCAGCGCCCATGCCGCCGATTTTGTGTGGCGTGCCGGCGGTGCCATCGCGCTGCACCAGCAAATGGGCTATGAGGTGACGGTCGCCTGTCTTTCCTACGGCGAGCGCGGCGAGAGCGCCAAGCTGTGGAAGCAAGACGGCATGACGCTCGCGCGCGTAAAAGAAGCCCGCAAGGCAGAGGCGCAAAACGCGGCGGCGGCGCTTGGGGTCAACGATATTCGCTTCCTAGACCTGGGGGATTACCCCCTGAGGCTGGACCGAGACGCACAGGAACAGATGGTTGATATCATTCGTGAAGTTCAGCCCAAATGGATGATGTCCCACTCCCGCTGGGACCCTTATAATACTGACCATATGAACACCACGCAGTTCGCGCTAGAGTGCCGGATGATCGCCCAAGCCTGGGGCCACAACCCCGGTGAAAAAGTGCTGGGTGCGCCGCAGCTTTACCTTTTTGAGCCGCATCAAACCGAGCAAATGGGGTGGAAGCCAAATGTATTCCTCGACATCACACCGGTATGGGAAAAGAAACGCGCCGCGATTGAATGCATGCAGGGGCAGGAGCATTTGTGGAATTTTTACACCAATGCTGCCGAAAACCGCGGCAACCATTTCCGCCGTAACTCCGGCGGGATGGCCAGTGGCCGCAAGGCCGAATATGCCGAGGGCTTCGAGATGGTCTTCCCGCAAACCGTGGATGAATTGGTATGACGGGCATCGTTGTGCAAAATATCGAGCGGGTCAACCAAGACATTATTGATGGCTTGGCCGCTTGCGGTGTTTCAACCGTGCATGAGGCTCAAGGCCGCAAGGGCCTGCTGGCTGATTACATGCGCCCGATTTCCCCCAATGCCCGCATTGCCGGAAGCGCCGTTACCATACTGGCCCCACCCGCTGACAACTGGATGATCCACGTGGCGATTGAGCAATTGCAAGCGGGCGACATCATGGTGCTCGGCACGACCTCCCCCTCAAATGCGGGCTATTTCGGAGACCTGCTGGCAACCTCAGCCATGGCGCGCGGTTGCCGTGGGCTTATCATTGATGCCGGCGTGCGCGATGTGCGAGACCTCACGAAAATGAACTTTCCGGTCTGGTCAAAAGCCGTGTTTGCGCAAGGGACGATTAAAGAAACGCTTGGCTCGGTGAATGTGCCGGTTGTTTGCGCCGATCAGCTGATTAACGCAGGCGATGTGGTTGTCGCTGATGATGACGGCGTCTGCGTCGTGCGGCGAGATGAGGCGGCGGCAGTGTTGGAAAAAGCCCGCGCCCGAGAGGCCAACGAGACCACCAAGCGCGCGCGCTTTGAAGCCGGAGAACTGGGCTTGGATATGTATGATATGCGGGGCCGCTTGGCCGCCAAGGGCCTCAAATATGTTTGAGGGCATTCGTGCCATGTGGATGCGTGGTGGCACCTCAAAAGGCGGCTATTTTCTGGCGTCTGATCTGCCAAAAGATCCCACGGCGCGTGATGCCTTACTGCTCAGCCTGATGGGCTCACCGGATATCCGGCAGATTGACGGCATGGGAGGTGGTGACCCGCTCACCTCAAAAGTTGCGATTATTTCGCCATCAAAGCGAGCGGGCGTAGACGTGGACTACCTTTTTTTGCAGGTCTTTATAGATCGCGCTCTTGTTTCCGACGTCCAGAATTGCGGCAACCTTTTGGCGGGCGTCGGCCCGTTTGCGATAGAGCGCGGCTTGGTGAAGCCGCAGAATGGCGAAACGCCTGTTACGATATTTATGGAAAATACGGGGCAATCGGCCCTTGTGAAAATCAAAACGCCGAAGGGCGCCGTAACCTATAAAGGCGATGCAAAAATTGATGGCGTTCCGGGCAGCGCTGCGCCCGTGCCTATTGCCTTTAAAGATACCGCCGGCAGCTCCTGCGGCGCACTTTTGCCAACCGGCAATGTGATAGATGTGGTCAACGGCACTGACGTCACGATGATAGATAACGGCATGCCCTGCGTGGTTTTGCGTGCTACCGAAATGGGTATCAAAGGCACCGAAACGCCAGCGGAGCTAGAAGCTAATCCTGCGCTGCGGGATAAGCTTGAAGCCCTCCGCTTGACCTGCGGACCCCTGATGAACCTTGGGGTTGTATCAGGCAAAACCGTGCCAAAAATGACTATGGTGAGCGCCGCAAAGGATGGTGCCATTGCCACCCGCACCTTCATTCCCCATAGTTGCCACAAAGCCATTGGCGTATTGGGCGCGGTGAGTGTGGCCACGGCTTGCCTTACCAAAGGCAGCGCGGCATATGATCTCGCGAACCGAGGTCATGGTTCGCCCCGCAGCCTGAAAATTGAGCATCCAACAGGGGAAATGGCGGTTGTTGCGACGCTTGACGGCCCAACCCTGACCTCTGCCGCCATTTTGCGCACCGCCCGTAAGTTGATGGATGGCACTGTATTTCCCGGAGAGCCAGATGGATAAAGACTGGATTCCCTTCCACCCTGCCCCCAAAAAGCCCGTATTCACCCTGCCCAAAGGCACGGTTGATGCCCATTGCCATGTTTTTGGCCCCGCCATCGGCTTTCCTTTTGCGCCCACCCGCAAATACACCCCCTGTGATGCCAGCAAAACCCAGCTTTTTGCCCTACGAGGCCACTTAGGCATTTCCCGCAATGTGATTGTGCAAGCCACCTGCCATGGCACCGATAACCGCGCCCTGATGGATGCCTGCCGCACGGCGGGCGACCTTGCGCGCGGCATCGCGAGCGTGGGGCCAGAGGTGAGTGATGAAGATCTCGCCGAAATGCACGAAGCAGGCATTCGCGGCGTGCGCTTTAACTTCGTTAAACGGCTGGTAGATGACACCCCGCAGGCGGTTTTTACCAAAATCGCCAAACGTATCGCTCAGCTTGGCTGGCACATTGTGGTTTATTTTGAAGCCGCTGACCTTGAGAGGCTAATGCCCTTTCTGGAAAGCCTGCCCACGGTGCTGGTCATTGACCATATGGGCCGCCCGGATGTGACTAAAGGCATTGATCACCCCGATTTTCAACGCTTCACTGGCCTGATGGCCCGCAACGAAAATATCTGGGCCAAAGTCACCTGCCCCGAGCGCCTAACCGTTTCCGGCCCGCCTTATGATGACGTGATCCCCTATGCGACGCATATCGTTGAGCGCTTCCCCGATCGGGTGCTCTGGGGCACAGACTGGCCGCACCCCAATATGAAATCTCACATG
Organism: Paracoccaceae bacterium; assembly: GCA_016744015.1. Taxonomy (GTDB): domain Bacteria; phylum Pseudomonadota; class Alphaproteobacteria; order Rhodobacterales; family Rhodobacteraceae; genus UBA3077. The sequence continues at coordinate 136,621 of JADGFD010000007.1, forward strand.
CCCGATGATGGAGACTTGGTTGATTTTATACCCAAGATCGCCCCCACCGCTGCCCTCCAGCAAAAGCTGCTGGTCGATAACCCGATGCGGCTTTACTGGGCCTAGCCGTGTTTACATAGCCGCGCGCCCATGGGGTGCAAAATTGTCAATTTCAGGCCCAAGCGGCACTACGCGGGTTGGGTTCACGCTTTCATGGCTGCCATAATAATGATCTTTGATATGCGCCATATTCACGGTTTTGGCCACGCCGGGATGCTGGAATAGGTCACGCACGTAGCCCGAGAGTGCTGGGAAATCCTGAATGCGTTTCAGGTTACATTTAAAATGGCCAACATAGACCGGATCAAACCGAATAAGCGTGGTAAACAAGCGCCAATCGGCCTCCGTTATCTTGCCTCCCGTCAGGTAGCGTTGCTTGGCTAAAATGCCTTCCAGCCAATCCAGGCTTTCAAAAAGCGGCACCACGGCTTCCTCATAAGCCGCCTGCGTGGTGGAGAATCCTGCTTTATAAACGCCGTTATTCACCGATGAATAAATCCGCTCGTTCAACGCATCAATCTCGGCCCGTTTGGCCTCGGGGTAAAAATCCCCCACTTTTGCGCCAACTCCGTCAAACGCTGTGTTAAACATCCTTATAATTTCCGAACTTTCATTGCTCACAATGGTGCCTTGGGCTTTGTCCCACAATATCGGCACCGTCACGCGGCCCGTATAGTCCGCATCGGCTGCCGTGTAGATCTGGTGGGCAAATTCCACGTTGTTTATCGGATCGGGCACCACACCTTTTCCCTCCGCAAAGGTCCAGCCATCAGCACCCATAAACGGATGCACTACCGAGACATCTATCATATCTTCCAACCCCTTCAGGCAGCGAAAAATCATCGTGCGGTGCGCCCATGGGCAGGCGTTGGAGATATACAAATGATACCGCCCCGCCTCAGCCTTAAAGCCGGTTTTGCCGCTAAGGCCCGCACTGCCATCCGCTGTTATCCAGTTGCGAAACTGGCTAGGCTTGCGCTTAAAGTGGCCTTTGCTGGCTTTTGTGTCATACCACTGGTCAACCCATTTTCCGTCTACTAACAGTCCCATAATACTCTCCTAAAACCGGTTCGAGCGATAGTCATCGAACGCCTGTAAAATCTCCGCGCGGGTGTTCATCACAAAAGGGCCGCCGCGCGCTACGGGCTCATTTAGCTTTTCGCCCGCGATCAGCAAAAACCGCCCCACGCCCGGCAAGGCAACCGCATCCCCTTCGCCAAGAATCCCGGCATGGCCCGCAGGCACGCCTGCGATATCGCCCTCAATCACATAGAAAAACCCGCTATGCGTGGTGGGAATACTCTGCGTGAACACGCCGTCTAACGTCACATCAAGATAGAGCGGATTGGTGGCTGTGCCTTGCACTGCCCCAAGCGTGCCCGCGCCGGAAGTGCCGGAAACCACCCGCACCGTGCCGCCCTCAAATGCCTCAACCGGAATTTCACTGGCGCTAAATTCCTGATACGCTGGCGGCAACATTTTGTCTTTGGCGGGCAAGTTTACCCATAGCTGGAAACCGTGCAAAAGCCCCTCCGTCTGCTCCGGCATTTCGGAGTGCAATATCCCGCGCCCCGCCGTCATCCACTGCACGCCACCGGCTTCAATCACGCCCTCATGGCCCGCGTTATCTTTGTGCCGCATTTTTCCGGCAATCATATAGGTAACGGTTTCAAACCCCCTATGAGGATGCTCTGGAAAGCCGCCGATATAATCGCCGGGGTTATCCGAGGCAAAGCTATCGAGCATCAAAAACGGGTCCAGCATGTCTAGCTCTGGCACGCCGATGATACGGGTCAACTTCACCCCGTCGCCATCAGATGCCGCCACGCCTTTGATGGTTTTTACAATTTTACGGTCCATGGTTCAGGCCCCTTTATGGCGGTTATCAAGCGCATAAGCCCCCGCGCCATTAGCCACCAAAAACAGGAAGCCACCGGCGATGGATATGTTCTTCAAAAGCATAATCATCTGGGTTTGATCGCCAAAGTCTGCGTGAAAAATAACCGCCGAGATGAGGCTAAAGCCGGCAAGCGCCAACGCCGCGAGCTTGGTTTGCCACCCTAGAATAACCGCCAGCCCACCCCCCGCTTCGGTGAGTATCACCAGCGGGAGCAGCGCCCCCGGCACGCCCATCATTTCCATATATCCCTGCGTGCCAGCATAATCGGCAATCTTCCCCAAGCCTGACATTACAAACATCAGAGCTATTAAAGCGCGGCCCGCAGGCATTGCCAGTTTTTCGATCTGTTGCATCTCGTTTATCCTTATTGCGTTGCGTTGGCCACAAGTTAAGTGTTGCCGTGCTCGCAATAAACAGCCATGCTAGAAACACATTGTGCTATAATGGAGAACACATTGGGCCAGTTGAAAGATATGGAAACCTTTGTGCGTATTGCTGAAGCGGGCAGCATTAGCCGCGCCGCAGCGCAGCTTGGCGTGGTAAAATCGGCTGTGAGTCGCCGCCTGAATGATCTTGAAACCCGCCTTGGGGTGCAGCTTTTGGCGCGCACCACCCGCACGTCCAGCCTTACCGAGGCGGGCCAGCGTTATTATACCCGCGCGCAAATCTTGCTCACAGAAGTAGCGGAAATAAATGCCGAAGCCGCACAAACCAGCACCAGCCTTTCCGGCACGATCAAGCTTTCGGCGCCGCTAAGCTTTGGCCTGTCCCATCTCTCCCCGATCATCTCTGCATTTGCCACAGCCCACCCCAAACTAACGGTTCATATGGATTTTAATGACCGGCAGGTTGATTTGGTTGAGGAGGGGTACGACCTCGCGATCCGCATTGCCAACCTCAAAGATTCCACACTAAAGGCGCGCAAACTGATCGACATTTCCCTTATTCTTTGCGCCAGCCCTGACTATGTGCAAAACCACGGCGCGCCCACTACGCCCGCCGATCTCAAGCACCATCAAGTTTTACACTATAACAATTCCGGGCCGGATTCCTGGCTGTTCACGGCCCCGAGTGGAGGTAAAACCGCCCTAACGCTGCCTGCAAAAATGCGCTCCAATAACGGGGATTTCCTGTGTCAGGCGGCGGTGGACGGCCACGGCATCATTCTCTCTCCAAGCTTTATTGCTTGGGATGCCCTACGCGAGAAAAAACTGCTCCCACTCATGTGCGATTATCGCCCAGCACCCATAACGGCCTACGCCGTCTACCCCGAAACCCGCCATCTGCCCGCGCGCACACGGCTCTTGATTGAGGCCATCTCTGAGCAGCTCAAAGCCCAGCCCCATTGGGATGCACCCATCCAGTAATCTCAGGCTATGCCCGCCGAGCGTAGCGAGGCCACGGCCAGCAGCAGAAGCCGTTCAGCTGTGCTGATTGTTGAACGTCGCGAATGTTTGACTCGATGCAGCGGGTTTTCTGATTCTTATCAATGGGTCGCATCACGCAATATTGGCCCAAACGTCAAGCATTTTCGACCCAGACCGACCTTCATTGTGGTTTGCGCCAAGTTCGGCAGAGCGGACAAAGTTGCCGTTCTAACCAGTTCGGTACAGGCATGCGCAAAATCTTTTTGCAGTCAAGACGTTGTCTTTTTTTGTATCTCTCAACACCTTTGCACCTGTTGTCAGATGGAATGACGCCAAAACCGCTCCACACGGTCCTTAGCTTGGTCTAGTGTTCGAGTGTGGCGAGTGACCGCACTGTGCTCGTTCCTCACCTTTGCCAACCTGACCTGATCTTTTCGTTTCTCTCGTAATGACTGTAGATATCGGCGCGCCCATTGCCGCCAGCCCGACCCGGACACGGTCTGTCTCTCGATATGTTCTCTCGAATTCGTATCAGTCATTGGTTTGGTGTCCTTTTGCATTGGTCATTAAAAGACAAAACCGATCAGCTCGTCTGGAATTGTGTTCCCAGCCGCCGGGTCGCCGCTGGCAGCAACCTATGTCGATTTCGAATCAGTGTGTGTTATCTTGTTAAACCACAAAGAAACCTTTGCAAAGATATATTTGTAAATATTCTTCTGTGATGTTAGGTTCCACCCACGAGAAATGAAAAATCCGCCCCACAGGAGATACAGTTGAAAAAACGTGAGATAGCCTGCGCCGTTCCCGATGCAACTGCGCTCAAGGCGCTGGCGCACCCAGACCGGCTTCGTATGCTCGGAATATTGCGCCTCGAAGGTCCAGCGACCGCGACAGGGCTCGCCCAACAACTCAGCCTAAATTCAGGTGCAACGAGTTATCACCTACGTCAGTTGGCAGCTCACGGATTCGTCGAGCACGCAACTGACTTGGGCAACAAACGGGAGCGTTGGTGGCGGGCCAAGCATGAGACGACAAGCTTCGATCCAACAGACGCGAGCGGTGAACAACTGGAGGCCGGAATGGCGTGGTCACAGGGAATTCTTGCACAGCAGGCTCTGTTAATGCAGCGAGCGCTCGAACAATTTCCACAATTATCAAGAGACTGGCGCGAGGCGTCGGATGCAAGCGACTACATATTCATGATGACAGCAGAACAGGCCATATCCCTAAAGGAGAAAGTTACGGCACTTCTGCGGGATGAGATGCGCAAATCGCCATCAAGTGATACTCCACGACCAGCCGGAACCAAGCCGTTTATGGTATTGCTTCACGCATTCCCATTTCTTGGGCATGGGAATGGAGTTAAAGGCGATGACAACGCGACTTAGGGGACAGTTGAGGTTTTCGAAATACCGCTGATAAACGCCGTAAGATTAATGATCGCTTTGGGCTCTTTCCTGCCGTTCTCTGCATTTTGGACCAACGGCAGCTTTCACCATTTTTCAAAATTGGGTCAGTTCTTGACGTAAGGGTCAAAGTCATCTGACGTTCAACACTGATAATGCGCCTTTGGTGAGTGAGAGTTTACCCCGCAGAGCCAAAGGCAAATCCGGCGCTTACGGTTTAGTCCAGCGGGGAACCCTCCGTGCGGGTCTTTTTTGCTGGCGCAAAAATCCCCACACGTTTGGGCCATGGCCTCGCTTCGCTCGGCGGCGCTAAGCAGATACTTCGGGGATAACCAGCGGGCCCTTTAGGGCTTTGGCCTCGGCGCGGCTGAGTTGCTCGCCATTTTTACGGGTTAGCAAGGTTTCGCGGGCGCGGGCATAAGTATCATCTTCCCAGAAGATCAGGCAGCCATTGCAGCCCTTGCCACAACAGCCTTCCACCCCCACACGGTTGGTTTTGAACCGCCGCTCGGAGGTGTTTTCTGTCACCGACTCCGCCAGCGCGTCGCGGCGCTTTTCGTAAGCCTTTTCATTGCGCTTACCGCCGGTTTCCAGCCCCTGCACCAGTTTGTCAAACTTCACGCGGTTCCATTGCTCGGTGGTCAACGCTTTTTCTTTGCGTAGCACTGAATAAACCGGGAATCGCGCTTTTAGATCGTCGAGGTCTTCGTGGTCAAACAAGGCAAACGGCACCTTGATAGTGGCCTGCGCTCCGCCATGCACGGCATCCTTTATCTCGCCCGAAACCAGCTCAAATTCATACATGCGCAGCAGCACCGTTTCACGGCTAATCGGCGAAACAAAATCCAGCACTTCGCCGGCTTCGAGCTTGTTTTTTACCGCCACGAGGAAAGCGTCCTCGGTTACATCCGTTACCACGCCCGCATATTCCCACTGCGCCAAGGCTTCGGTTTGCTCATAGTCATGAGAATAATTGCTCAGACGGCCATCGTGGAAGGCTAGTGTATAGCCGCGGTTGCCCACGCTTTCCAGCTCGCGCATATATTTATGGGGTGTCCAGCCTTCTGGATCTTCATAATAATCATCAATCGCCATGCGGTAAGCCCGTGCCACAATGGCAGCGTAATATTCCGATTTTCCGCGCCCTTCGACCTTCAGGCTATCCACGCCAATGCGCAGATAATCATCCAGCTTGGGCATTATGCAGAGGTCACGCGAGTTCAGGATATAGGAGCCGCGCCCGTCTTCCTCAATCGGCATCAGTTCCCCCGGGCGGCAGCCCTCCTCAAGCAAAAACTCAAACATATCGGCGTTATCTTCGTTAATATCCAGCTCCTGCACCGTGCCGTCTTTCATGCGCATCCGCACGTTATAGTTCCAGCGGCAGGAATTGGCACAATTGCCTTGGTTGGCCCCGCGCTCCGACATAAAATTGCTAAGCAGGCAGCGGCCGGAATAGGTCATGCACATGGCGCCGTGCACAAAGGCTTCCAGCTTGATATCCGGGCATTTTTCACGAATCTCTGAAAGCTCCGAAAAAGAAACCTCGCGCGCCAGCACCACCAGCTCAGCCCCTTGGGCCTGCCAGAACTTAACCGAAAGCCAGCTGGAAACATTGGCTTGGGTTGAAATATGCAAGGGCAGATCGGGCGCACGATCTTTCACAAACTGGAGCACGCCGGGGTCAGCAATGATGAGCCCATCGGGGTTCACTTTGCGCACGGTGTCGATATACTCTTCGAGCTTAGGCACATCTTTATTATGCGAAAACAGGTTCAGCGTCAGGTAGGCCCGCTTGCCATGGGCATGGCAAAATTCGACGCCCTCCACAACTTCTTCAAGGCTAAACTGGCTTTTGGTGCGCAAGCTCAGATCAGGCGTGCCGAGGTAAACGGCATCGGCACCATAAAGCACGGCCATTTTAAGTTTGCGCAGGTTGCCCGCAGGCATAAGGAGTTCAGAACGGTGGGTCATGTTGCATCTCTAGCTTGGGTGAGCCACTGCCTTACCTGATTAGTCAGGAATTTCCAACCCCGCGAGCAAATGGCTGAATTGCGCGCCGTGCATGTCTCGGTCATACCGGCTGCCTTGCGGGGTGCTGCGGGGGAAGCTGAATTTGATGACGTTTAGACGCTCAATTTCGAAGCGCTTTATCGTTTGGAACGGCACGGCAACAACCTCGGCGACGCCCTTGGTTTTGAGCTTTGCACAAAGGGCTTGAAACGTGGCTTCATCATCACAAAATACATCAATGCTTACCCAAAAGGGCCCCGCATTTTTGGAGCGGATTTTATGCGCGAAATCACCCAGCCTCATACCAGCACCTCGGTTTCCAGCCGAAAGGCATCCATAGGGTGAGCGAGGGGCATAACATGATTTAGCGTAAACTCGTATAGCGGGCCGCGATCGGTTTGGGCGGGGGAATAGGGAAAGGCAAAGGTGGGCAGCTCTTCGTCTTTGGTAAGCGGGAAGTGCAGGAGGTGAGGGTTAATGAATTTGGCGATTTCAGAGGCGGTATCTTGGGTTTCAGCGGTGATGATGCCCAGCACGCCCACTTCGTTTGGCGTGGCGGTTCCGGTTTCTAGTGCCCCCAGCGTGGCGTTTAGACCGATGAGGCGGAATTCGAGTGTGAATGGCTCAGCAAAATGCGCTTTGATCTCGGGATTCAGAAAATCGCTCAGCTTGCCTGCCCATTCCCGCGCGCGCGCTATATATCGGGGGTCTCTCAGCAGTGTCAAAACGGTGGTTTGGTATCCAGCCAGCGCCGCGCCCTCAAGCTTAACGGTATAATCAGCGCTCGGCACCCACGAACTACCCTCCACCCGGACCCGCCATCCCTGCGCGGCATACCGCGCTTGGGTCACATCAAGGTGCCCCCCGGGCTCGTGCAGGATAAACGGGTCTGCGTTTTCATAAAGCATGTGGGCAGATACGGTATGAGGCGTGCAGCGCGCACCTTCTTCCATGGCCTCAACCGTGAAGCCGGTTTTGTCAAAATCAATGATCACCACGCCCGAAGTGGGGTTGGTAGAGCACAGCGCGCCGCATTCACCAATTTTGGCACCGTGCCACGCGGCGCCCTTGTGTGCGCCACGCATCAGGGGCAGTGTGGAGATAACAGCGGTGTCGGTCATACGGCCCGCCAACACAATATCGGCTCCGGTTTCCAGCGCCGCCTGCATGTGCTCGGCCCCCGCCAAGGCCACGATATTGCCCCTTAGGGTAGGATTTATCCCACCAAGCGCCCGCAGCTCGGCGGCTTCTACTCGCTCCAACGGTTGATCACTATAAAGCCGCGCCACTTTCAGGCTTTGCCCCAGTTCCTCCGTCAATTCCCGCGTGATTTCCATCATCCAGTTAACCATCGCATCGGCCCCGCAAGTGCCACAGGAGCCAATCACCAGCGGCACGCCGAGCGCTTCCCGCGCGATCATCAAATCCCGCCACTCGGCTTTGCAAGTGGCACGGGCATATTTGCTGGTGCCCGTGCCAAGGTAATAAGGGCCGCTATCTGTAGAGCCACCGTCAATGCAGATGATATCGGGCTTGGCCGCCACCCCGCGCGCCAAGGCTTCGCGGCTAAAGCCAAGCCCAAGCACGCCCGAGGGGATTAGAACGCGGGTCCGCATCAATCCGGCACAGCCTCTGGTGTCTTCAGGAATTTGCGCAGGAACATCGGCGCAATAAAGCCCACAACGGCAGCCACCCAAAGCCCGATGGCGATTTTGGAGCTGAACAGATATTGCCACTCGCCGCCCGAGATAACCATGGCACGTTGCAGGGCATCTTCCATATGGCTACCAAGCAGTATGCCCAGAATTATGGGAACGGTTGGAATATCCAGCTTGCGCAGAAAGAAGCCAAGCACGCCAAAACCGATCATCAGCAAGAGGTCAAACCAACTGCCGGAGATCGAATAAATCCCCACAAAGCTGACCATAGTGACGCCGGGTAAAAGCACCCAAGGCGGCACCATCAGGATTTTTACAAACAGCTTGACCATCGGCACATTGAGGATAAGCAGCACAACGTTGGAGATCAGAAGCGCCGCAATGAGCCCCCAAACCACCTCGGGCCGATCACTAAAAAGCGTTGGGCCGGGGGTTATGTTCAGCGTCATCAAGAGTGCAAGCAGCACCGCTGTGGTGCCGCTTCCGGGCACGCCAAGTGTGAGCATCGGTACCAGCGCACCACCGGCGGCGGCGTTGTTGCCAGCCTCTGGCGCAGCCACGCCGCGCACATCACCCTTGCCAAACCGGCTTTTATCTTTTGCCAGCGCTTTTTCACCCGAATAAGCCAGAAAGCTGCCAAGGCTGGCACCTGCACCCGGTAAAATTCCGGCGATAAAGCCAATAACGGTGCCGCGCAGCATGGTGCCGGAGGTGCGGATGATATCGCGCACCGGAATGGTGATTTTATCAATTTTAACACCGATGGCGGTGTTTTTCCCACTGCTTTCGATAAAAACAAACACCTCTGTCACAGCAAAAAGCCCAACAATGGCTACAAGGAAATTCACACCATCATAAAGGTAAAGCGAGTCAAAATTAAGGCGCGGGGTGCCGCTTGAATCGCCCCCGATGGTGGCAATGGCAAGGCCAATACAGGCCGCCACAATCGCTTTGGCCTGATTATTGCCCGTAAGCCCGCCAAGGGTCGCAAATGCCAGCAAGTAAAGGGCAAAATACTCGGCTGGCCCGAATTTGTAAGCAATACCTGCCAAAATGGGCGCCATAAGAATAAGCCCGAAGGTTGCCAGCAAGGCCCCCACAAATGAAGCAACACCCGAAAGCACCAGCGCATCCGACGCACGGCCCGCTTTGGCCATCGGGTAGCCATCTAACGTTGTCATCAGAGCCGGTTCATCCCCCGGAATATTGAGCAAAATAGAGCTGATCCGCCCGCCATACATCGCGCCATAGTAAACGCTGGTCATCAATACCAGCGCCGCCGTGGCATCCAGCCCCAAGCTAAAAGCCAGCGGAATAAGAATGGCCACGCCATTGCTTGGCCCAAGCCCCGGCAGCGCGCCAATAATGGTGCCTAATATGCAGCCCACCACGGCCAGCATCAGGTTTTCAGGCGTGAGCGCTACCGAAAAGCCCTGCCCAAGGAGTGTCATAGTTTCCATCTAGCCGATCCACCCTTTTGGCAGCGCAAAAAGCCCAAGGCCCAGCGCGTATTTGAAGATAATAAATAGCCCGCCCGAAAGGCCCGCGCCCGTAAGCACAGCCTGCAATTTGCGGGGTTCAATCTGATAGCTCAGAACACCTGCCGCCAAGGCGGTGGGCAGCAAAAACCCAAACGGGCGCAGCGCCAGCGCATAAGCAACCAGCACCAAACATGCCAAGCCAATACTGCCAAAAGCCTTTAGGGGCGGCCACTCCGGCTCATCGTCCGGGCGCAAAACCATCGCCAACCCTGCCAAAACCGCAACAGCACCAATGATGTAAGGGAACCATCTCGGGCCCAACGGGTCCACCAGAAAGGGCAGCTTAATTTGCGTGGCGCTCGCGATATATGCAAGCGCCACAACAATGGTAAGAGTGCCGAAAATCCGGTCACTCATCTTATAGGTGGTCATCCTATTCAATAACCCCGATTTCACGAGACAGATCCGCGATCTCACCCATCAGGTTTGATACATAGATCTGGAAATCGTCGCCAACAAAGTTAAACGCTGTCAGGCCGTTTGCCGCCATTGATTCAGCCCACTCATCAGAGTCAGCCACAGCTTGCAGGGCGTTTGACCAGCGCGCGTATTCCTCATCGGAAATACCCTTGGGCACATAAAGCCCGCGCCAGTTGCCCGCAACCACATCAATGCCTTGCTCACGCGCGGTCGGGATATCACCAAACTCGCCCGGTAGCCGGTCCTCGGTCAGCACCGCCAGCACCCGCACATCGCCCGATTTGATAAAGCCGACAACTTCGGAAATATCACCGGTGACGGCCTGCACAAAGCCACCAATGGCTTGGGTTACAGCATCACCGCCGCCATCCACGCCGATGTATTTAACTGTGCGAATATCTTCCAAACCTTGGCGTTTGAGCGCCATTAGCACTTTAAGGTGGTCAAACCCACCCACAGCCGAACCACCGGCAAAGGTTACACTGTTTGGATCGGCAATCACTGCATCCAGAAGCTCATTCAAGTTTTGAAACGGGGAATCTGTTGCCACGGCAATAATGCCTGCATCTACACCAATGGCACCCAAAAAGCGCACTTGGTCATAGGTCATGCCCGCATAAGCGTTTTGCGCTAGGCGTGTAGCTGTAGCTGAAGAAGCTGCCACAATCAGCTCGGCGTCATCTGTGCGCTCGTTAACCACGAGGCCATAAGCAAGGCCGCCGCCGCCGCCAGCCATGTTTGTCACCTGAATGGGGGCATCTACCGCGCCGATATCAAACATGATTTTACTAATTGAACGGCAGGTAAAATCCCAGCCGCCACCGGGGTTGGCAGGGGCAATACACTCGGCCGCCAATGTTGGCGTTGCCATGCCCAAGCTCAGCACCGCGCCCAGCGTTAGGGATTTAAGGTTAAGGTGTTTCATTATTTCCTCCGTGTTATCCGCCCGCTTGCTGCGGGCAATTTTCTAGCACCCGCTTCGGTTTGTCCGAAATCTTGCCAAATGGGTTAACCCGCCAAACCTAACAGCAAATTTACGGTTCCTGCAAGAATTCTATTTCCCGCCACCTGAGAAAGTTGCTAAGATTATGGCAAGTCAAGCAAAAACACCGTAAAACTACGGCACACCAAACAAGAGTGAGACCGTTGAGATGCCCTATATTCTGGCAATGGACCAAGGCACAACCTCCAGCCGGGCGATTGTGTTTGATGGCGATATGAGGCCCGTTGCCAGCGCAGGTGAGGAATTTTCCCAGCATTTTCCGGCGTCAGGGTGGGTAGAACACGACCCCGCCGATATTTGGCGCACCAGCCTGAGCACAGCTAAGGTGGCATTAGCAAAGGCGGGCGTTGAGCGGCCTAACGCTATCGGCATTACCAACCAGCGCGAAACCACCATTATATGGGACCGCAGCACCGGCCAGCCGGTTTATAACGCCATCGTCTGGCAAGACCGCCGCACCGAGGCCACCTGCGCAACCCTGCGCAAAGCGGGCCATGAACCGATAATCACCGACAAAACCGGCCTGCTGCTGGACCCTTATTTTTCAGCCACTAAAATTGCGTGGATTCTAGACAATGTGAAGGGCACACGCGCCAAAGCAGAAGCAGGCGAATTGGCCTTTGGCACGGTAGACAGCTACCTGATCTGGCAGCTCACCGAAGGCAAATCGCATGCTACCGATGCAACGAATGCCGCCCGCACGATGCTCTATAATATCCATACAGGGGAATGGGATACAGAGCTGTGCGCGCTTCTCGGCATCCCGATGTCACTCCTTCCCGAAGTGCTGGATTGCGCGGCTGATTTTGGCCATGCCAAAGCTCTAGGCGCGCCTATTATGGGTGTGGCAGGAGACCAGCAAGCCGCCACCATAGGCCAAGCCTGTTTTGCCCCGGGGATGATGAAATCCACCTATGGCACGGGCTGCTTTGCCTTGCTGAACACGGGTTCAAAGCCCGTGAGTTCAACCAACCGCCTGCTCACCACTATCGCCTACCAGCTAAACGGCCAACCGACCTACGCGCTTGAAGGCTCTATTTTTATTGCGGGCGCGGTGGTGCAATGGCTGCGGGATGGCCTCGGGATCATCAAAGATGCGTCTGAGACGCAAGCATTGGCCGAAGCCGCTGACCCCGAGCAGCAGCTCTACCTCGTGCCGGCCTTCACCGGCCTAGGTGCACCCTATTGGGATGCGAATTGCCGAGGGGCGATTTATGGCCTCACCCGCGCATCCGGCCCGGCCGAGTTTGCCAAGGCCGCGCTGGAAAGCGTGGCCTACCAAACCCGCGACCTTGTGGAAGCCATGCGGGGAGACTGGGCCGATACAGGCAAAACCGTGCTGCGGGTAGATGGTGGAATGTGCAACAATGACTGGGCCATGCAGGCGCTGGCCGATATGCTCGGCGCAGAAGTGGACCGCCCACAAGTGCTGGAGTCCACAGCCCTTGGGGCCGCGTGGTTAGCGGGTATGCAGGCTGGGGTTTACCCCGATATACAGGGCTTTTCTGAAAGCTGGGCCTTGCAGCAACGCTTCACACCCACCCAGCCCGAAAGCTGGCGCGCGGCCAAATATGCAGGCTGGAAAGACGCCATATCCCGCACCTTAAGCAAACCTTAGCCCCCTCCTCCCGTTCGCCCGTTGGGCGGCTTTTTTCCTGCGGAAAAAATGCGTGTGCGACGCGGTGGCGGCGCGTCAACCATTGTGCGCGTGGCGAGGGTGTGCCCGCGCCGCGCTGGTCACGCTGTTTCATCTTCTCGAGGCATAAAAGTGGGCAGGGGCTCGGCGCGCTCTCCTTTTTTCCCACCACGGCGATACCTGCTCTGATATTCCCGTCGCTGCTTGGTAACTTCATATAGAATAATGCCCGAGCTGGTGCCGAGATTGAGGCTCTCAATCATCCCAAACATCGGGATAGCCACGCACATCTCGCACCGCTCAACGGCTATCTTGCTGATGCCACGCTGCTCATTGCCAAACCAGACAGCCAGCTTTGCAGGCTGCGCATCGTCACCCTCATGAAGGTAAACATTGGTTTTCCCCTTAACGTGGGGGGATGTAACAGCTGATACGAAGCCTTGCTCTTCAAGATGGTTAAGGCACAACTCAGTGCTATCAAAGCGCTTTACAAATGTCCATTTGACGGCAGATACCGATGTTTTGGAAATCGATCTCCGCCCGCGTAATTCCTGCCAGTCATCTGGGAGCGACTTTCGCGGATCAACAATATAAACCTTCTCAACCCCGAGCGCATTTGCATTTCGTATAACGGTCCCGATGTTTCTCATGTCAGTCGGGTCTTCAATCACAGCAATCAGGTTCTTGCAACGAAAGGGCTTTATCGCCTCGGCGTGGTTACGAACGGACGTTCTTTGTTTCTTAGGTTCAGTGCTTTCTATAACCATCAATACCAACACGCGTTTATTTTTCAAGCTCGTTTCACACCTTGCTACCTGTCGGCGCGAGCCCTCTCTCTCAACAAACTTCACAATCGATGCCTTCGCAGCGCGGCGCGCAGGGCAACCTTGCCAAGCAAACAAATTTTAACGCGCCGCAATAGCCGAGCGAAGCGAGGCCACAGGCTACCTGTTGGTGCCGAGAAGCAAATCTAAAATGGTGCGGCTCCGGCGTTCTTCTACAGGCGTATCCACTTGTTCAATCGGCCTTGGTTCCGGCGGAATAATCATCGGCAAAGGCCGTGGCGTGCGGCCTGCATGCACGCGCTGCATGGTTTCTTTCCATATCTGCGTGGGCAGGCCAGCGCCGGTAACGCCTGTCAAAGGCGTATTATTATCATACCCCATCCATACGCCCGCTACATAATCTGCCGTAAAGCCGATAAACCACGCATCCTTTGCGCCTTGGGTGGTGCCGGTTTTTCCACCCATCTGCCAGCCGTCAATCTGTGCACGCGAAGCAGTTCCGTTTTCGACCACTTGGTTCAGCATATAAATCAGGTAACCGTCTGCCAGTTCGCTGAGCACCCGCCGCCCTTGGCTGGGACGGCTTATGTTGAAGGGCCGAGAGCCGTCGCTCAAGGTCAGGTCCAGCATGCCAAAAGGCTTGCTCAGCCGCCCGCCATTCAAAAAGCCCGCATAGGCCCCTGTCATTTCCAGCAGTGAGGTTTCGGTAACCCCCAGCGCCACGGCTGGCCCTGGGGCAATATCCGAGGTAATGCCGAAATCCATCGCCATAGCGCGCACCCGCTCGCGGCCCACTTCTTCTGAAACCCGCACCGCAACTGTGTTCACCGATTTGGCCATGGCCTCGGTCAGGGTCATTAACCCGCGGTAATCCCGATTATAGTTTTGCGGGCTATAAAGGCCCGAACCCGGCACATCAATTGTGAGCGGCGCATCCTCAACTATCGCGTTTGGGCTCCAGCCAGCCTCTAGCGCAGCCGCATACACAAAAGGCTTAAAAGACGAACCCGTCTGCCGTTGTGCCTGCGTAGCGCGGTTAAAGTAATCCCCTTCAATGGCGCGCCCGCCCACCACAGCCCGCACCGCCCCATCAGGAGACATGACGACAATAGCGGCTTGCGCATCGGAGCCAGCCGACACCTTTGTGGCAAACACATTCTCCAAGGCGGCCTCGGCGGCCCGCTGGATGTCTGGGTCAAAACTGGTGAGAATGGTCACATCCTCTGCCGTATCACGGGTAAAGGCTTGCAGCACCTCATCGCCGTTCATCGTCATAATCCAATCAGCGTAATCACCACCCACAAGGGTTTGTGCCACCGACGAAAGGGTCGCCGGGTCTGCTAAAGCGATCTCGGCTTCAACGCGGGTTAAATAGCCCTGTGCTTGCATAAGGCCGATCACAACGCTGGCGCGCCCCTGCGCCCTTTCAAGGTTGCGCGTGGGGGCAAAACGGCTAGGCGCCGTCAGCAGCCCCGCCAGCATGGCGCTTTCTGATGG
This sequence comes from Paracoccaceae bacterium, assembly GCA_016744015.1. Classification (GTDB taxonomy): domain Bacteria; phylum Pseudomonadota; class Alphaproteobacteria; order Rhodobacterales; family Rhodobacteraceae; genus UBA3077. The sequence continues at coordinate 151,886 of JADGFD010000007.1, forward strand.
GGTTAAATCCCGCGCTGATTTGGCAAAATAGCGCTGGGCGGCGGCCTCAAAACCGTAAGCGCCCGCGCCCAGATATGCGCGGTTCAGATAGATGCTCAGAATGTCATCCTTGGAATATTTCAGTTCCAGCGCAAAGGAAAACGGCATTTCTTGCAGCTTGCGCCACAAAGAGCTTCGGCGGCATTCGGCTTCGGTTCTATCTGTCTCACCAAGGCAGAGCAGCTTGGCCACTTGCTGGGTGATGGTAGACCCTCCATGGCCCGAAAGCGGCCCGCGCCCTTCACGCAGGTTAATGCGAATAGCACTGGCAATGCCGCGCGGGCTAATGCCAAAATGGCTGTAAAAGCGCTTATCCTCGGTGGCCACCACGGCATTTCTCAGGTCGGGCGATACCGTCTGTGCCCTGAGCGAGCCGTCAAACTGCTCCCCGCGCCATGCAAAAATATTGCCGTAACGGTCCAGCAGCCGCACCGAGCCACGAGAACGCCCATCCAGTTGGTCTTCCAGTGGCGGGAGCTGCACATAATAATAGCCAACCCAAAGCGCCAGCAGAAAGCTGCCAAGCAGAGCGCCGCGCCATGTGAACCACCAGATAATTTTGAAGAGCTTTCGAAACAGCCAGCGGATCGGGCGCGTGATGATATTCCCTTTAGGGGCGGTTTTGCGCTTAGCCGCCTTGCGCGGCGCTGCCTTACGCGCGGCAGTTTTTTTGGCTTTGGCCTTCTTTGGGGCCGCTTTTTTTGGCGCCGCTTTCTTCACCACCTTATCAGCGCGGCTGGCCACCAAGGGTGGCGGTGCAGGCGTGGCTTTGCCAGCCCTGCCTTTGGGAGGTTGCTTTTTACTCGCCATGTGGCTGCCTGCGTGCTCGTTATTGTTTTGCAGACTTTAGCGAATCCTACTCCGAATGTAGAGCCTTGATTCATCTATCGGCACATATTCGCCCTTCCTAATATGCTTACATCACGGGCAATTTACCATATATGCCTATAAATTAGGCGAAAACTCAAAGTGTCGCAACCATTTTGGGCTCGTTCGCTTCCTTTTTAAGCGGAATCCCTAAAAAACCAGTCTCAAGGGGTGTGCATGCACCATTTCCAAACGCGCAAGGGAGACATCATGAAACTGATTATTGCAGCGCTCAAACCATTCAAGCTCGAAGAGGTCCGCGAGGCCCTCACCGAAATCGGGGTTCAGGGACTTATGGTCACTGAAGTTAAAGGCTATGGGCGGCAAAGCGGTCATACCGAGATTTACCGCGGGGCCGAATATACCGTGAACTTCGTGCCTAAAGTGAAGCTCGAAATGGTGGTGGCAGCCGATATCGCTGACCAAGTGGTGGAAACACTCGCGACCACGGCCAAAACCGGCTCCATCGGCGACGGCAAGGTTTTTGTGCTGGATGTGCAAAGTGCCTTGCGCGTGCGCACGGGCGAAACCAATGAGGAAGCGATCTAAACGGTCGAATTGAGGGAAAACCAATGAAACTACGCAATTTAATACTGGCAGCCGGGGCGACGCTGAGCGCGACCGTGGCTTTTGCCCAAGACGCCGTTGTTGAAACCATGGACAAGGGCGATGTCTCGTTCATGATCTTCTCCACCGTAATGGTGCTGTTTATGATCATCCCCGGCGTGGCGTTGTTTTATGGTGGCCTCGTGCGCACCAAAAACATGCTTTCCATCCTGACCCAAACCACAATGATCACTGCACTGGTGATGGTGATCTGGGTGTTCTACGGTTACTCATTTGCTTTCGGCGGCAGCACCAGCCCATGGTGGGGCGGCACAGGCAAGCTCTTCCTTGCAGGCGTCACCACGGATTCGATGGCCGCCACCTTCACCGATGGCATTGTGATCCCTGAATATGTATTCATCGCCTTCCAGATGACCTTTGCCGCCATTACACCCGCTCTGATCATCGGTGGCTTTGCCGAGCGCATCAAGTTTAAAGCCGTGATGATATTCACGCTGCTTTGGGTCACCTTCGCATATTTCCCCGTTGCCCACATGGTTTGGGACGGCGCAGGCTATATCTATAACCTCGGCGCGCTTGATTTTGCGGGCGGCACGGTTGTGCATATTAACGCTGGTGTTGCAGCGCTCGTTGGCGCGATTGTGATAGGCAAGCGCAAAGGCTTTGGCAAAGACATGATGGCCCCCCACTCAATGACCCTGACACTGGTAGGTGCCGGCATCCTCTGGGTTGGCTGGTTTGGCTTTAACACGGGTTCCAACCTTGAGGCCAATGGCGGCGCAGGCCTTGCCCTGATCAACACATTTGTGGCCACGGCAGGGGCAATCCTTGGCTGGGCAATTGTTGAAGGCACAATCCGTGGCAAAGTTTCACTCCTGGGCGCAGCCTCAGGCATGATAGCAGGCCTTGTGGCCATTACCCCGGCCGCTGGCTCGGTTGGCCCTGTGGGCGCGGTTGCCCTTGGTGCTGGCACCTCAATCGTCACCTTCTTTTTTGTCACCACGGTAAAAAACAAGCTCGGCTATGATGACAGCTTGGATGTGTTTGGCATCCACGGCGTGGGCGGCATCATAGGTGCCATCGGCACCGGCATCTTCACCGCGCCCTCCCTTGGTGGCACCGGTGGTGAGGGCTATAACATGATCGGCCAAACCCTGATTCAAGCGCAAGCGGTTGGGATCACGGTTATCTGGACAGCGGTTGTCTCTTTCATCCTCTTCAAGGGCATCGACATGACCATTGGTCTGCGCGTTTCTGAAGAAGACGAAGCGGTCGGGCTTGATCTTTCAACCCATGGTGAAGCGGCTTACCATAATAGCTAAGCGCACATACCAAATAAAAACGCCTCGCATTGGCTTCCCAGTGCGAGGCGTTTCCAAATTGACGGCCATCGGCGTCCCCGCCTGTACCGCCTAATCAAAATTTCATATAATTGTTTCCAAATTGTTAAAATATCCCCGCCGGAGGCATAAAAGTTTTAATGCCTCCGGCGGGGATATTTGGGCAATTTGGAAATTAGGCGAGTGCTTCCAACCGTTTGATCGCTTCATTTATTTTATCGGCTTCCGACTCTACCCTTGCAAGGTTCTCACGGTTTTCGGTCACCACCACTTCGGGCGCTCTCGCAAGGAATTTCTCATTGCTAAGCTTGCCCCTTAACCCGCCAATTTCTTTGGAGAGCTTGAGCATCGCCTTTTCGAGCCGCGCTTTTTCGGCGGCCACATCAATGATGTCTGCCAGCGGCAGGCAGAAAGTGCCGCCCTCAACGGCAACCGTTACGGCACCCTTAGGGGCTTGGTCGGCGAGGGTGATAGCCTCGACACGGGCGAGCCGTTTTACCAGCACCTCGTTGCGGGCCAATGCGTCAACGCCTGCGCTATCCAGCTCCAGCTGCACCATTGGTATTTTGGCACCCGCAGGCACCCGCATTTCGGCGCGCACGGAGCGGATGTTCTCAATAAGGGAAATGACCCATGTCATCTCGCGGTTGGCGGCCTTGTCAATTAGGCTTGCTGGCAGTTTCGGCCAGTCCTGATGCACCAGCATGTTTTCGCGCTTGGCGATATCGCCCCAGAGCTGCTCGGTGATGTAGGGCATAATCGGGTGCAGCATGGTTAGGCTTTGGTCAATCGCCCAGGCCATTGTGGCCCGCGTTTCGGCCTTTACGGCTTCATCATCTGACTGGAAAAGCGGTTTGGCGAACTCGACATACCAATCACAAAGCTTGCCCCACACATGGGCATAAAGCCCCATGGCGGCGTCGGAAAAGCGGTAGGCTTCTAGGGCTTTATCAGTGGCGTGCAGCGCCCGCACGGTTTCACCGATGATCCATTTGTTAACGGTTTGCTCAGCGCTCGCAGGGTCAAAACCGCCCGGTTTGCATTCGTTCATCTCGGCAAAGCGGGTGGCGTTCCAAAGCTTGGTGCCAAAGTTGCGATAGCCGATAAAGCGCTCTTTGCTCAGCTTCAGGTCGCGGCCCATGGCGCTTAGCGTGAAGCGCACAGCATCCGCGCCGAACTCGTCGATCATCTCGATCGGGTCAATCACGTTTCCGGTGGATTTTGACATTTTCTTGCCATGCTCATCGCGCACCAGTGCGTGCAGATAAACCGTGTGGAACGGGATTTCATCAACCACCGCCAGCTGCATCATAATCATCCGCGCAACCCAGAAGAACAGGATGTCAAAGCCGGTGACCAGCACATCGGTGGCAAAATACTTCTGCATTTCTTCGGTATCTTCGGGCCAGCCAAGGGTGCCGATGGGCCAGAGGCCAGAGGAGAACCATGTGTCGAGAACGTCGGGGTCGCGCCCAAGCCAAACATTTGTAACAATTTCATTCTCTTGTCCTACGCCCCAAGATTCTCGCACAACACCATCTATGCGTTCATGGCCTGCATACGCGCGGATCTTTCGGCCCATTTTTTTGGAGTAAAAAGATTCCGCCGCCTGAATTGCTTCTTCTTCAGTGCCAGCACAAAATTCAGCGGGACTTCCTGTAGGCCCGCTCGGATTTTCTACTTCTTCTATACTCGGCCCATACCAAACCGGAATCTGGTGGCCCCACCAGAGCTGCCGAGAAATGCACCATGGCTCGATGTTTTCCAGCCAGTGATAATAGGTCTTCTCGCCGCTTTCGGGGATGATTTTGATATCGCCATTCCGCACCGCGTCCAGCGCAGGCTTCACGATTTTGGCGGTATCGACATACCATTGCTGGGTCAGCATTGGCTCTATCACCACTTTTGAGCGGTCGCCAAAGGGCTGCATGATCTTTTTGTCTTCGACTTCGAGCATCAAGCCCTCAGCGTCGATATCTTTGATTACGGCCTTGCGGCACACGTAACGGTCCATGCCGCGATAGGCATCTGGCACGAGGTTAAGCGCGTCGATCTCAGCAGACTCAAAACTGGCCCCTTCGGAAATAGCCTTGGCGCGGGTTGCTGCCGCCACATAGTCCGTCCCGTCATCCCGCATATGGGCTTTGGTATCCATCAGGCGATAAAGCGGGATGTTGTTGCGGGTGGCAACACCGTAGTCGTTTAAATCATGCGCGCCGGTGATTTTCACGGCACCCGAGCCGAAATTCATATCGGGGTATTCATCGGTGATGATCGGAATCAGGCGGCGATGCGCTTTTGGGCCTACCGGAATTTCGCAGAGCTTGCCGATGAGGGGTTTGTAGCGCTCGTCATCAGGGTGCACCGCCACGGCGCCGTCGCCCAGCATGGTTTCAGGGCGGGTGGTGGCGATGGCGATGTAATCTCTGGTCTCGCGCAGGGTTTCAACGCCGTCTTCGTCGCGCTCAACATATTCATAGGTTTCGCCACCCGCCAGCGGGTATTTGAAGTGCCACATATGGCCGTCAACTTCGGTGTTTTCCACTTCAAGATCGGAAATCGCGGTTTCAAACTTAGGGTCCCAATTCACAAGGCGGGTGCCTTTGTAAATCAGCCCTTTATTGTACATATCCACAAACACTTTTAGCACGGCGTCGTGAAAACCCTCGTCCATGGTAAAACGGTTGCGAGACCAGTCACAGCTCGCGCCGAGGCGCTTGGTTTGCTCCATAATGGTGCCGCCAGATTGCGCTTTCCACTCCCAAACCTTCTCAAGGAACTTCTCGCGGCCCAGCTCTTTGCGGCCTTCGTTTCCGGCCTCGGCCAGCTGGCGCTCAACCACCATTTGGGTGGCAATGCCGGCGTGGTCTTGCCCCGGCTGCCAGAGGGTATCATAGCCCTGCATGCGCTTCCAGCGGATGAGGATATCTTGCAGGGTGTTGTTAAAGGCGTGGCCCATATGGAGCACGCCCGTCACGTTTGGCGGGGGGATCATGATGGTGAAGCTATCCATACCTTCTTTGGCATTGGCACCGGCCTTAAAGGCCCCTGCCGCTTCCCAAGCTGCATAAATCCGCTGCTCGGCTTCGGCCGAATCAAAGTTCTTTTCCATCGCCATGTGGCACACCCTTGCTTTTTCTCTTATCTCGCCGCTTTTAGCGCGCTAGGCGGGCAATGCAAAGCCACAAAAAGCCCGGCGCTTTCACGAGGAGCCGTAGGGTGCGTGGTCCTCCACGTACCTTTCTAGAAATCGCCTTCAGCGGCGCGATTGAGAATTTGTAGCATGGTTTCCTTGACCTCAAGCGCTTCTCTCAGCAGCTCTTCGGGCAGGGTTTCGCCGCCATAAATCATCAGATCCATGTTGAGTGTATAAATCCACAAGTCTCCGGCTTCGTCCTCAACAAGTGACACACGGCAGGGCAAGTAAGCCGCGAACGCTGGATCAAACTTAACCATTTTGGCGGCGGTCAGGGGGTTGCAATACAGGTAAATATTCAGCACGCGCCAATCTTCACCTGTCATCGCTGTGACTTGGTCACCCAGCGGCAAAAAGCCAACGCTTCTGATATTGCGCTCATCCGCGATGGTCTGGATAGATTGGCCAACTTCTTCGGCGGTCAGCCCGTCGGCCACTTTAACCTTCCAAACGGTGGCAGCCGCTGAATTTCCAGTCTCAATCAAAAGGTCCGCCATTTCCATATACATGGCCTTGGCTTTAGGGTCGAACCCGTCAAACGCGGCTTTATATTTCCAAAGGCCAGGCCCGAAATAGGCTGCAGCAGCAACCGCAGCCATGCCGATCAATGCCAATAAATTACGAAGAAATTTCATGTGACCGTCCCTGATGATGGTTTTTTGTTGCCGCTAGGTTAGGGGCAGCCTTCCCGCAAATCAAGCGCGGAAATGTGAGTGGATTGTTTAGAAAACCCCGCTATACTTAAGAAAATCAACCACTGAGGCCATATGCCCCGCACCCATGTATTCTTGATTGATGGCACTTTGAGCCGGCTTAGCGACGGCGAGGAAACCAATGTGGGCCTCGTCTATAAGCTCCTGCAAGATATGCCTGAACTTGCGGTGGGCTATGACGAGGGCGTGCAAGGGCAGGGTGTGATGAAATGGGTGAGTGTGCTGACCGGGAACGGTATTAATGGTTCCATCCGGCGGGGCTACGAGGCGCTGGCACAGGGTTATAAGCCAGGCGACAAAATCTTCCTGTTTGGATTTTCGCGCGGGGCTTACGCTGTGCGCTCAATCGCGGGGATGATCGCCAAGGTGGGGCTTTTGAAGCCAGAGCATGCCCGCCGCAAGCGCGTGCGTAAAGCGTTTCGGCTATATGAAAACTATGATGCCGAGAAGCGGTCAAAACGGTTTCAGAAGAATTTTTGCCATAAAAACATAGAGATCGAAATGGTCGGGGCGTGGGATACCGTTAAATCTCTTGGGCCGCCTTTCCCCATCCTTTCCTACGTTTCACCAATGGCGACAGAATTTCACGACCATCGGCTCTCCCCGATTATCCAAAACGCCTTTCATGCCCTCGCCGCCGATGAAAACCGCCGCGCCTTTGCGCCCATTCCATGGGAGTGCCAGCCCAATTGGCCCGGGCGGTTGGAGCAGGCTTGGTTTGCAGGGGCACATAGTGATGTTGGCGGCTTTGTGCATGAGATGCCTGCGGTGCGCCCGCTTTCCAACATTTCACTGCACTGGATGCTGACGCGCGCCGCCATGTGTGGCTTGCCCCTGCCAGAGGGCTGGCAGGCCCGTTTTCCGACAGATCCGAGCGCGCCCTTCCAAGGCCCTTATGCCGGATCTAGCAAATATTTCCTGTTACGCCGCCCGCGCAGCATTGGCCCCATGCAAACTGATTATTTGCACGCAAGCCTGATCGAGCGGATGGCTGCGGGCTACAGGCCGCGGCTCACAGGCCTCCCTGAAGCTCCTGCCGCAGCACTTTCCGGATAAGGTCCTCCAGCTCGTCTGCATCCGAAATACCAAAAGATTCCTGAAGCTTGGCGCGAAAAACCTCGGCCTCAAGGCTGGCTTTCAGCTCTTTAGCTGTCACGCGTTTAGGCGCTGGCTCCACCACAATATCCGGCTCGGCCTCTTGCAGCAAAAGGTCGACCCGCGCTTCGGGGCGTAAAATAAGCAGCTCGCGCTTGGCAACTGTGCGCTCCTCGTCATAGCGCGCCTGTGCCTCACGGCTAACCATAGCGCGAATCTCGGACAGAATATCCGCCATCGGCATGTTATCATGGCTATATTGCGCAACTTCGGTCATGGCAGTCCTTTGTGAATGCCGCGACTATAGCAGCTTATTCGCCATATGGCACCCAGATGTTTTTCACCTGCGTGGCGTGACGAAGATAGGTTTTACCTTGCGATGAAGCAGGGTTGGACCAGTCCGCCGTGCTGTTCCACGTGATCTTCAGGTTGCCCGCCGAGCGGGTGTCGAGGTCTGCACTTTGCGCACCAAAATTCCACAGCGCGTTCACGTCATCATGGTCGGCCAAGGTGGGGGCCATAGCAGCATGATCACCTGTAAGCAGGTTGACCACCCCAGCCGGAATATCGCTGGTTTCAAGCACTTGCATAAAATCTCCCGCCATCAGCGGGTGGGCTTGCGAGGCCAGCATGATCACCCGATTGCCCATCGCCAGCGCGGGTGCGAGCAGAGAAACCATGCTGAGCAGCGGTGCGTCTTCGGGGCAAATTATGCCCATCACGCCCAGCGGCTCGTTCATCGCCAGCGTTACGTGGCGAGTCAAAGTCGAGTGCACTTTACCGTCAAATTTGTCAGCATAGCCCGCATAAAAGCTGATGCGTTGAATGGCTGCGTCCACTTCCGCGGTGCCTTTGCTACTCGTCATCAGCGCCAGCCGCTCGGAAAATTCATCCCGCCGCACCTCAAGGTTTTCCGCGAGGTAATAGAGAATTTGTGCACGAAGATGCGGGCTAGAGCCACTCCAGCCAGCGGCCTTTACCGCAGCTGCCACAGCATTACGCACGTCTTTGCGGTTGCCAAGCCCTGCTTGCGAAATCGGCTTGCCCTTGGCCGAATAAGCCGTGTAGCTCCCCGCCCCGTCAGGCCGCGCCTGCTTACCGCCAATGTAGAATTTCGCCGTGCGATCCATCGCATCAACGCCATTGGCGCCAGTTGGAAGTGGTGAGAAATCAACGGCTTGTGGCTTGGTAGGCTTAGCCTTTGGCACTGGGTCCGCCAGATATTCCATCATGCCTTCCATGCCGCCCTCACGGCCAAAGCCGCTTTCACCATAGCCGCCAAAACCAGCAGCCGCGTCAAACATATTAGTGCCGTTTACCCAGATAATGCCCGCTTTAACTCGCGCCGCGGCATCCAGCGCTACGCTCAAGGTCTCCGACCAGATCGAAGCGCTCAGACCATAACGCGTGTTATTCGCCAATTGAATAGCCTCGGCATGAGTGCGGAAGGTTTGCACCGTCAGCACCGGCCCAAAAATCTCTTGCTGCACCACGGTCGAGGCATTGGTGACCTCACTCAAAATGCTCGGCGGATAAAAGCAGCCAGCGTTTGGCATTTGGCAGCTAGACTGCCAAAGCTCAGCGCCCTCGGCCTGCCCTTGGGCCACCATATCTTGAATGGTTTTAAGCTGGATTTGGTCCACAATCGCGCCGATATCAACTGATTTGTCCAGCGGGTCTCCGACCACCAGTTTTTCAGCTCGCGCTTTGAGCTTTGCAATAAACGCTTCGGCCACAGCCTCCTGCACCAGCAGGCGCGAGCCCGCGCAGCACACCTGCCCTTGGTTAAACCAAATCGCATCGACCACGCCTTCCACGGCGCTATCCAGATCGGCATCCTCAAACACAATGAAGGGTGATTTACCGCCCAGCTCCAGCGAGAGCTTTTTACCACTGCCCGCTATTTGCCGCCGGATGATTTTGCCGACTTCGGATGAGCCGGTAAACGCCACCTTATCCACATCCGGGTGGCCAGAAATGGCCGCGCCGGTCTCTCCTGCGCCAAACACGATGTTGACCACGCCCGCAGGCAGCCCCGCCTCGGCACAAACCTCAGCAAACAGCGCGGCCGTGACCGGCGTAAATTCGGCTGGCTTTAACACAACGGTATTGCCCGCCGCCAAAGCAGGCGCGATCTTCCAAGCGAGCATAAGCAGCGGGAAATTCCACGGAATGATCTGCCCACACACACCCAAGGGCGCGTGGCCCGGAAGCTCTTCGTCTAAAATCTCGGCCCAGCCAGCGTGGTGATAAAAATGCCGGATAACCAGCGGCACATCGGCATCGCGGCTTTCCCGGATCGGCTTGCCGTTATCCATGCTTTCCAGCACCGCAAAAAGGCGGGAGCGTTTTTGCAAAAGGCGCGAAATAGCATAGAGGTATTTGGCGCGCTGATGCCCGCTTAACCCCGCCCATTTGGGCTGGGCTTTACGAGCGGCCTTTACAGACTCATCCACCAAAGCTTCACTTGCCACGGGGGCCACGGTAAGGGCCTCGCCATTGGCGGGGTTTTGCACGGACAACCCTTCGGATTTATCACCCTTAAACGCACCATTTATAAAATGCGCGAGTCGCGGATGGGCCGCCAGCCATGCTTTGGCAGCACTCGCGTCTTCAGGGGCTTTGCCGTAATCCATTGTTTCCATGATCTTTTCAATATCGCTCATAATAAGGCCTTACGAAATCGCGTGGTGTTTAGCGGCGGAATAGCGCCCCGTGGCGTGGTGCTCTAGCTGGCGCTCGATATCTGTGAGCAGGCTGGAGGCGCCAAAGCGAAACAGGTGCGGCTGGAGGTAACCTGTGCCGAGTTCCTCACGCATCATGCTCATCCAAGTCAGCGCGTCTTTAGCGGTAGAAATGCCACCCGCTGGCTTAAAGCCCACCTGCGCGCCGCTCATAGCGTTATAATCCCGAATGGCCCGCACCATGGTGAGGCCCACAGGCAGCACCGCATTTACCGCCTCTTTACCGGTGGAGGTTTTTATAAAGTCAGCGCCCGCCATCATGGCCACCATGCTGGCGCGGTAAACATTGCGCAAGCTCGCGATATCACCCGTCGCCAGAATGGTTTTTAAATGCGCCGCGCCGCAAGCCTCTTTCATTTGCAAAATCTCGTCATAAAGCCCCGCCCAATCTTGGTTAAAGACCTTTGAACGCGTTATCACGATATCAATTTCAGTGGCCCCCGAGGCCACGGCATAGCGGATTTCGGCAAGCTTTAGATCGAGCGGAATAAGCCCCGCCGGAAAGCCCGTAGCCACCGAGGCCACGCCAATGCCCGTGCCCGCCACGCCTTCGGCGGCGGTTGCCACCATGGTTGGGTAAACGCACACCGCCGCCGTTTGCACAGGTTTCGTAAGGCCCAACTGCGCCTGAATCGATGGGTTCAACGCCGTTTTTGCCTTGCCACACAGGCGCTTCACACGGTTCACCGTGTCATCGCCCGCCAGCGTGGTGAGGTCAATCAGCCCTATTGCCCGCAGCAGCCACGCTGCCTGATGTGCCTTTTTAACCGAGCGCCGCGCCGCAAAACCAGCGCAACGCCGCTCAACCGCGCTCAGGTTTATCCTTGCATCCCGAAATACCGCTTCATCCAGCGCCATTCCTTTATTTTCTTTGCCATGATCCAGCATTTTTGTCTCTTTGGTCAAAATTCGTGCATTCGCACTTTTATCGCTATTATAGGGGAATTCAACTGAATTGCGACAAAAATGCTTGCTCGGCCCCACTTAGCATTCAGTCACTTATATGTGGCTAGCGGTTTGGTGTGGCAGGCACGGGGGAGTAGCCCGGCCTCTCCCCTCTCGCATTATGGCTTGAAAACAAACGGAATTGAAAATACATTCTAGCCAGTGCCACGGGGCTATCCAGCCTGCGCAGCTTTTGCCAAAATGTAGAGGACGGGTAATGCCAGCGGTCAAAACCAGAAAGCCCGCCGCCGAGCGGAAAGCGCAAATTATAGACGAAGCCATGCGCCTTGCTGCCGATCTCGGGCCAGATCGGATGACCACACAAAAATTGGCAGATGCTGTGGGCATCACCCAAGCTGCGATTTTCAGGCATTTCCCAAATAAAAGTGAAATTTGGCAAGCGGTGGCGGACCGGATTGGTAGCGCTATGCCTGCCAGAATTCTAGAATCTGAAGAGCCACCGCTGGACCGCATGCGGTCCATTGTGCAGCGGCAATTTGAGTTTATTGTCAAAACACCATCTATCCCCGCCATCCTGTATTCTCGTGAGTTGCATGCCGAAAACGAAGAGCTTCGCAAGCAATTTTCGACCATGATCACACGGCGGTTGGCGCTATTTTCCGGCCTGTTCCAAGCTGCGATTGAGACAGGAGACATCCGAGCTGACCTAGACCCGGACGACGCCGCCCGCCTTGTGCTGGCTTTCATTCAGGGCATAGCTATGCGCTGGTCTATGGAAGAGCGCAGCTTTGATCTGGTAGATGACGGTATGCGCCTGCTGGAGCTTCAGCTCCGCCCCTAAAGTGCTGCCTCCATCGCGGCCCCGATGCGCAGCAACCGCTGCTCAGAGAAGGGCAACCCCATGGCCATAATGCCCGCACCTGCGGTATCTGTTGGCAATGTGAGTGCGCAAACATTCATCAGGTTGCCAACACGGGTGTTGTTCAGCGCCAACAGGTTTTCCGAAATGAAGTAATCATTATCTGAAAGCAGCCGCTCGCGGTCGGGCGGTAAAATCGAGCTTGAAGGAATAAGCACCGCGTCATAGCCCGCTGTAAGTGCCTCATATTCAGCCCGAATTTGTTTTAGTTCTTTCCAGGCCCGCACATATTCATAGCCCGCAAAGCCCTTGCCCGCCTCAAAACGCTGGCGCACGGGGCCATACATTTTTTCGGGGTCGGCCTCTATGGCCTCGCCCCACTGCGCCCAGGCCTCGGTCACATAAAGGCAACCCGCCATATCCATGGCCCGCTGAATGCCAGAAAACTTCAGGTGGCTGATATGCGCGCCTTTGGCGGCCAGCTTTGCCACCGCGCCCTCAAAAGCCGCCAGCGGCTCAGGGCGGCAATTATCCAGCGCTACAGTTTCCAGCACCGCAAAACGCAGACCCGCAAGGCTGGCCCCCGCCAAATCAGGCGCTTTAGGCCCGCCCATGTTGGCCAGCAAATGGGCGGCATCTTCCACCGTGCGGCATAGCGGCCCAACGGTATCAAACTTGGCACAAAGCGGCACCACGCCTTCCAGTGAAAGCAACCCGCTGGTGGTTTTCAGCCCTACCAAATTGTTCCACGCCGCCGGAATGCGCACCGAGCCACCGGTATCAGAGCCAATGCCCGCCGCCGCCAGCCCAAAGGCTACCGATGTGGCTGCGCCAGACGAAGACCCGCCGGGGGCCAGCGCCGGATCATTCACATTGGGCGGTGTGGCGGTCACGGGGTTTAGCCCGAGGCCTGAAAAGGCCAGCTCTGTCATGTGGGTTTTACCAAGGCAAACCAGCCCCGCGCGGGTGGCGTTTTGCAGCACTACGGCATCCTGATCAGGCACTCGCCCTTTCAGCAGCGCACTCCCCGCTTCGGTGCTCGTGCCCGCCGTGTCATACAGGTCTTTCCAGCTAATCGGCACGCCATCAAGCGGGCCGCGCCGCACGCCATCTTTGGCACGCTGGCGCGCGGCTTCCGCCTCTGAGCGCGCCCGCTCGGCGGTGTTGCGCGCAAAAATCAGGTCGCGGTATTGATGTTGATCCATGGCATCCAGAAAGGCTTCAGTCAGCGCCACAGGGTCAACCCGCCCCGCTTCAATCTCGCGCCCCAGCGCCGCGGCGCTCATGCTGTTCCAGCCATCAATCATAGTAATCCCTTTCGCTTTGAAAACACGTTAGCGCCAATTTCAGCAATGGACAATCGGCAGATTTAGGCGCAGATTGACGGCATGAAAATAGATGCAGATATTATCATTGTTGGTGGCGGGCTAAATGGCCCCGCGCTGGCACTCGCGCTCGCCTCGGGCGGGCTTAGCTCAGTCATTATTGACGCTTTGCCACTGGCCACCCGCCGCAAGCCTGCCTTTGACGGCCGCGCCTATGCGCTCAGCCTCACCTCGGTGCAGATGCTGAAAGTGCTGGGCATTTGGGCGGCTGTGCAGGCCGAATCCCAGCCAATGCTGGATATAAAGGTGTCTGACGGAAAGCCCGGCAAAGGTGCCGCCCCGCAGCATGTGCATTTTGACCATCACGAAATTTCCGAAGGCCCCATGGGGCACATGCTGGAAGACCGCTATCTGCGCGCTGCCTTGCTAGATGCGGTGAAGGCCTCTGACTTGATCACCCAAATCGCCCCTGCCAAAGTTGAGGCGCAAGAAATCTCCGCCAGCCATGCCGAAGTGACCCTTGAGGGTGGCAAAACCCTCTGCGGGCGGGTGCTTGTGGGCTGTGATGGCCGGCGCTCTGGTGTGGCCATGCGGGCGGGCATTGCGCGCGCGGGGCATGACTATCACCAAAGCGGGCTGGTCTGCGCGGTTTCTCACCAGCAACCACATAACAGTGTGGCTTATCAACAGTTTATGCCCTCTGGCCCGCTGGCTATTTTGCCGCTAAAGGGCAACCACTCCGCCATTGTCTGGACCGAAACCACCGCGCGCGCCGCTGTAATCGCCGCCATGTCAGACAACGATTTTATGGCCGAGCTGCACCCCCGCTTTGGCGATTTCCTTGGCGAAATTAAACTTAAAGGCAAGCGGTTTTCCTACCCGCTTAACCTGACGGTCGCCAATAAATTTGCCCAAGCAAGGCTGGCGCTTGTCGGCGATGCCGCACATGGCATTCATTACCTCGCGGGGCAAGGCCTGAATCTCGGGCTGCGCGATGTAGCCGTGCTGGCCGAAGTGCTGCTAGAGGCCGCGCGGCGCGGCGAAGACATAGGCAATGCGCTGGTGCTGGCCCGCTATGCCCAGTGGCGCGGAGTAGACACCGCCGCGCTTACCGCCTCCACTGACCTGATAAACAAGCTGTTTTCAAACGATAACCCGCTCCTGCGCGCAGCGCGTGTGGCGGGGCTGGGCATTGTAAATGCCATCCCCGCCGCCCGCCGTGATTTTATTCGCGAAGCCGCAGGGCTAACCGGAGACCTGCCAAGGCTGCTTAAAGGCCTGCCCATATAAAAAGGCCCCGAACCAGCGGTGCGGGGCCTAAATGAGATTTGGATAGTCTTAGTTAATGCGCCAGGTTCCCAGCTCACAAACGTTAAAACCCATGGATGTTACCTCATCACCATCAACAAAAACGGCTTTAAGGTCATACAAGCAATAGCCCGACCCATCATCAATATTGAAATCAACCGATTGGCCCGAATATAGCATGCTAGAGCCAAACCAGTCACGCCCCCATGTGCGCTGATCGCGGTTAGACGCGTAAAACTCACGCATAGTTACGCCGGTAAGGTTTTCAATGGTCACCCAGCGATTTTGTGCCTGAGCGGCAACTGTGCTGGCTGCCAGCACCAAAAGTGCAAATAAAATCCGCATGATTTTTCCTCTTGCAATTGTGAATGCCTAAAGCTCCCACAACAAAGTGGTGTAAATGTGGCAAGCATCGCAATTTGCAAGAATGCGGCCCGCTGTGGCGGCCCGACTTACCCAGCGGGTTTACTGCGTGATGACTTGTTCAGGCTGCGTAAGGATTGCAATAAGCAACACAGACGCAATCACAGCCGGAACAAACCAGTTCCCACCACTACCCATATTTGGTTCGATATCTACTACATTATCAGGGGCAACATATGTTATGCTCCCTGCCTGAGCCGATACAGCCATGCCGGAAATAAGCGCGGCAGCTAAAATATTCTTCATGAATTCACTTTTCCAATGCAATAAATGTATTGTTAGCTCTATTCTACGGCCAATATCCCAATCGGTCAACGAATTGCCAGTTTATATACATAGATCAGATAAAAGGCGTGTGCTTACAGTCGCGCATAGGGGCGCAAAACCTCGTTTTCCTCAACGCGCCGAAACAGCACAATCGCCCCGCTTGAATGCCGCGGGTCATAAGCCAAGCCCCGCAAAGCCATGGCCTCAAAAACCGCTGCAACACCCTTTAATCCGGTAATATGGTCATGCAGCTCCAAATAAACCCGGTCAACGCCAGAAAGATCAGCGCGATTAAACAAAAAACCCTCAGCCCCCTCAATGTCACACACAATCAAAGATACACGCTCTTTTTCCAAAAGCGTATTCAGGGCCATATATGGCACCTTTACGGTAGATTTATAAGGGTTCGGCCCCTTAGCCAAAGACCCCATCCAAAAATCATTGCGCTGATAAAAAGTCGCCAGCCCCGTCTCAGCATCACCGCCCAAAACAACGTTAAGCCGTGTTGCATTAGTAATGCCGTTTAGCGTGTGCAACTCTGCCATAAACGGCAGCAAATCCGGGTTGGCTTCAACCGAGATCACCCGCTCTGCCCGGCGGGCGATCAAGGTTGAAATAAAACCGATTCCGGCTCCAATATCGAGCACGATATCCTCTGGCTTTACAATATGCGGCAACTGCGCCGCTTCTTCGGCCTCAAAATATCCCGATTCAATCGCGAGCTTAATGGCCGGTGTAATGATGTCCGGATCATATGGGATCAAAACCCCTTCGGCTTCCAAACATTTTTCGGCAAGGTTATGGCGTATTTGCATAACCAATAGCCTGCCGTCAAAAGCCTTAAGGAAAGATTAACAAAGCGCAATCCGCCGCATAGCGCCCGCAAGCCATAGGCGCCGCGCGCGCCTCGAGAGGGGGGCAAACAGGGGCGCAGCCCCGCCTTTGCTCCCCGAACGAGGCGCGTTGCCAGCGCTTTAACGCGGGCTGCGTTTTGCTAATATCCGCTGCAGTGTCCGCCGATGCATATTCAGCCGCCGCGCGGTTTCGGATACATTTCGGTCGCATAGCTCAAATACCCGCTGAATATGCTCCCAGCGCACCCGATCAGCCGACATCGGGTTTTCAGGGGGTGGGGGTTTGTCATCTGGCAGGGCCAACAAGGCGTTGGTGATGTCATTGGCATCTGCCGGCTTGGAAAGGTAATCATTGGCGCCAATTTTCACGGCCGCTACGGCTGTTGCAATCGCTCCATATCCGGTGAGCACAACCACTTTTACCTCTGGGCGTTTTTCCCGCAAAAGCTCCACCACATCCAGCCCGTTACCGTCTTCAAGCCGCAAATCACACACCGCATAGGCGGGGGGCTTTGTAGCAACAATACCTTTGGCCTCATTCACACCAGCGGCTGTAATCACTTCAAAGCCACGTTTTTCCATGGCGCGGGCCAAGCGACGCAGGAAAGGTTCGTCATCATCCAAAAGGAGAAGTGTATTATCCTCACCGATATCGGCCAGCTTGCGATCTGCCATGCATTACTCCCGTTGAAAACTGTTATTTTCAACAAGACTAGAGCGGCAATCCACCGAGGTCAAACATCTTGGCTGCAAATACTCAGTTATTCTCGATCACATTTGCATAGCAGGCTACGGTTTTAGCCATTTCGTTGGCGCGGGGGGCACGTCCAAAGAACTGTAATAAGCCGTAGTCAGGGTGCATCAGGTAAGTAAAGGTTGAGTGCTCCATCAAATAAAATTCGGGATCTTCCGGCTCTGGCTCTTTGGCAAAATAAACCTGATAGGCTTTGGCGGCGGCATTGGTTTGGGCCTCGGTGCCACTCAACCCTTCCATGCGCGGGTGAATATAGGATGTGAAATCAGCCATGGCTTCTGGGGTATCGCGTGCAGGGTCAATCGTTATCATCACCGGCTTTACCATAATGCCCTGCGCCTCCAGAATTTCAACCGCTTCGGCGTTGCGCGCGGTATCAAAGGGGCAGACATCGGGGCAGAAAGTGTAGCCAAAATAAACTAGCGTCAGCCCGTCGATCACATCTGCTTCCGTGACTGTTTCACCACTTTCACTTACCAGCTCAAAAGGGCCACCAATCGTGGCGCCGGGCGCAGTGCTATTGGTGCGGCATTGCTCGAATTTATCTGGCGTGGCTTGTGTCAGGTAATAAGCACCGCCACCAATTCCAGCGGAGACAACAGCGGCGGTGGTGAAAAGCATAAATCGGTTCATGGGTCATCCTTCCCCTAGGTAGATACTTTAACTATTTAGGCCAGTTCGCCCCCTATTTCCAGAGGTCTATATTGCCGCAGCGTGCCCTTCCTCGGCGACCCTTCGGGCCACCTCGTCAGCGCATGTCCTGCGCGGGCAGGACGGCACCTTAACTCTTACCATCTTCTTCAGGCTCAACGCCCTCAACGGGTGTTTCTTCCTCAACCCCTTCCGGTTCCGGCCGCGAAATTAAGGGGAGCATGGCATCCGCCAAGCCTTGCGGCTCGCCAAGTGCTGGCAGCTCCCAACTCAAGGTATCAAACCCTTCACAATTACTGCAAACCGGTGCCCATTTTGCATGCACACTATGGCAAGCAGAACACACCCATGCCTCACCGCGCGGGGCGCTCACAGCACGGGCCAGCCAACTGCGGACAACCTCTTCCGGCGCACCTTCGCCTTTGGCAATCGCCGCCATCAAGGCCAGGGCGCGGCCGGTTGGCGTGGTGTCTGCCAAATCACCCAATGCGCGGCGGGCAGCGGGGAAATCTTCTGCGGCGAGGTGCAGCTCGGTTTCCAGCAAGGCCGTTTCGAGGTGGTCGGCGCGAAGCTTGAGCAGGGGTTGAAAGCGAGTCAGGCGCTCCTGATGGGATTCATCGGGGGCAATGCTGGCAAAAGCGGTGGCAATGTCGGGGTGCGGGTTGGCTTCCCATGCTTTTTTCAGCACGCGAACGGCATTTTTATGTGTATTTTCAGAGATATACACTTGTGCGGCCAGCACAGCCGCCGGCACAAGCGCCGGCGCATTGCGGTTGGCAAAAATGGCTGCCTCGCGGGCTTTGGGTGCGTCTCCGCCTGCATGTGCCGCCATAGCATCGGCTACTGAAAGCACCGCATCGCGGCGTGTCGCCACGTCTTTTGGCATCAGTTTAGCGCGGGATTTTGCCAGCAGGGTTTTGCGTGCACCTTCCCAGTCTTTGGTCTGGGATTGCAGAGCAAACAGCGTGTCGAGTGTTTCATCATGGCGCGGTTTCAGAGCAAAGGCCTTTTCCGCCAGTTTCAGCGCGCGGGCGGTGTCGCCTTCCGCCAGCTTGGCTTTCATCAACCCGCGCACGCCCACAAAGCGGGTGCGGTCATGGCCCAAAAGCTCCTTGTAAATCTCGATTGCTTGGGTGCGGTCACCGGCCATTTCTGCTGCCTGTGCCGAAATCAGCCGCGTTAGCTCTGGCTTGGCCAACAGCTTTTCGGCCTTGGCGGCTTTGGCCACCGCCATGCCGCCCTCACCCGAGGCCAGCGCCACCATGCCATCGGCCAGCGCCCGATAGCCGCGTTGCTCTTGGCGTTTATCCCAAAACCGACGAATCGCGGTTTTATCACCGCGCAGCAGCCGAATGGTCGCGACCAAAAGGCCAGACAGTTTCAGCAATATCCAAAAGACTGCAAAGGCAACGATAATGCCGATCACAAACATCAGGGGTGAAAGCGGGTATTGTTTGCCCTGAAAATCAATCAGCACACCGCCGGAGCTTTCCTGCAAATAGGAAATCCCAAAGGCCAGTGCCGTGGCTAGCGCTATAAAGATCGCTGTTTTGATCAAAGAGAAAACCATACTATTCACCTGCTTTCAAAGCGGCCTCCCAAGGGCCAAAAGCCACAAGTGCGGCGTGGCGTGCCTGCACCCGCGCAACCCATTCTGCCAATATGTCTGCCGGGGCTTCCGGCAAGGCACCCGCCTCTCGCAAAACGGTTTCAAGATCACCGTTTTGTAAGGCTGGGTCGATACGAGACAGCACCGCATCGGCGCTATCGCCTTCTTGCGGAGTTAGCGAGCGACTTGTGACCTGCGAGCGCAGAAAGGCAGTAATGCCGGAGTCCCCCTCGGTGGCGACATCGGCTTTGATGGCGGCATGGGCGAGCGGCACAAATTCGGATTTCAAATCCTCTAACGCCCGCACGCCAGTTTCCGAGACATTCATCAAAGCTTCCGGCACCTCCACATTGCTGATCTCAATGATATCAGCCAAGGGGTCGGTAAAGGGTTTTGCGGTTTGCAGGGCTGCACTTAGCGCTGTGAGCGCCGTTTCGAGTTGAGCATTGTTTTGGCTGGTCACCATGGTTTCGGTGGCTTCTGCCACGAGGGTTTGCGCCTCTTCCACCCGAGCGGTTGCGGTCGTTTGAGCCTGCGCCACAGCCGTTGTTAGCTCACCTTGCCGCGCGGTTATCTCGTTTACTTGCGCCTGTAGCGCATCAATTCGCGTGCGATAAGCGGCAATACTGGCGGCAGTATCTGCTGAAATTACGCCGCCCTCAGCGGCCACATTGCCCAGCATTTCCTGCAAGCTTTTCAACTCCGCAATCAGCCCTTCAACCTTGCCTTCAACCGCCCAGAGCCGCGCTTCAATCGCGGTGCTATCCGCCGCCGCGACCTGGCCCGAAAGCGCGTTCATCTGGTCCCGCAGCGGGTTTACGATATCGGTCTGAAAATTCGCCAGCCGCGTTTCTATTTCTTCACGCTTTATACCCGCTTCCAACACAGCCAGCCGCAGGTTTGTTTCCGCACGCAAGGCTTCCAAGGCATCGGTCGAGGCATTGGTTTGCGGGCTTAGCCAGGCGGCAACCGGCGCCATGCCTGCAGGCAGATGCGGGGCCACGCGCGGCCCGGCCCAGAGGCCAAAAACCACGCCCACCGCCATCAGCGCCAAAATCTGCAAACTTCGCGCGGCAAAGGAAACGTGGTGCTCCCCATCATCACCCTCATGCTCGTGCTCGTCTTCAACGGGTTCCGGCAGGGCAGGCTGCGCCTCTTCCTCGTCCGGTTCACTCTCTTTGCTCATGCGCTTGGCGCCCTCTTTAAATCAGCTTTTCCACTATATGGGGAGGCTTTGGCGCGAAGTCTAGCGCGGGTGCGCGCCAGCAACAAGGATTCGCCTGCGCCTTAGGCCGGAAAGTCGGCGGAAAGAAGCCGGAGCATTTCTGTGGCACTAGGGGCCGCGCAAATATGCACGGTATTCCCCGCTGGGCAGGCCGCCGCTACGGCCTCGCTTAATGTATATAAAACGAGTTTAGTGAAAGTGCCTTCCGGCAGAGAACCCGCTAATAATTTTGCCGACCGTGGGGAAAACAGAGCCACCGCTTTAATTTCTCCTGCGTCTAGCAGGTCCTTTACTTCGTTGCTCAGCGGCAAAGCGGCCTGCTCGTAAATCGCCAAATGCCGCGCCCCGAGCACTTGGCGCACATGCTGCCCATGAAGGTGCAACACGCCAGTCTTAGGTAGTATCATTTTCAAATTACCCGCCGTGCCTGCCGCGGCTTTTGCTTCAAAGCCCAGCGCCCGCGCGCGCGCCGCCGTGGCGTCACCCACGCAATAAGCTGGCAGACGGGCATCAGACATCCGCGCAAAGGCCTCAACACCGTTTTTGCTGGTAAAAGCCAGTGCGGATATGCCGGAAAGGTCAATATCGGCGTTAAGGTCGCGCATTTCTTGCATCGGAGAAATTATCGGCTCTAGGCAGGTGTCAACGCGCACGCGCTTGGCAAAAGCCTCGGCCTGCGCGCGGGCGCGGGTGAGCAGGAGCCTAGGCAAAAAAACCTTCGCCGCCTTTGGTGCGTAGCTCGATGCCTGCCTCTGCACCAATGCGCACCGCCTCGCTTAGCGGCCCTTCCCAGTTTCCGGCATGGGTAACCGACCCATCTGGCCGGATAATCTCCCCCCGAAAGCGCAAGATATCATCGTCCAGTTCCGCTAGCCCACCAATGGGCGTGCGGCAGGAGCCATCCAGCTCTTTCAAAAATGCCCGCTCGGCGGTTATCCGAACAAACGTATCCTCGTCATGAATAGGGGCTAGCAATTTCCCCGCCGCCTCATCCGAGATCCGCCGTTCGACCCCCACGGCACCTTGGGCGCAGGCGGGCAGCATAACGTCGGTTTCAATCGGGTTTGCAAGGTCAAAACTGCCCAGCCGCCGCAGCCCGGCGCAGGCAAGAAACGTGGCTTCGGCCACGCCATCCTCAAGCTTTTTTAGCCTCGTTTGCACATTGCCGCGAAACTCCACCAACTTCAGGTCTGGCCGCATGGCCAGCAATTGCGCCCGCCGCCGCAGGCTAGAGGTGCCCACCGTGGCCCCCTCGGGCAGCTCGGCAATGCTGCTATATTTTTGGCTGATAAACGCATCGCGCACATCTTCGCGCGGCAGGGCGCAGTCAATCACCAGTTCATCAGGCAGCATTGTGGCCACGTCTTTCATCGAATGCACCGCGATATCAATGCGCCCACCCAGCAACGCCCGCTCAATCTCTTTGGTAAAAAGCCCCTTGCCGCCGATTTCCGAAAGCGGCCTGTCTTGCACCGCATCCCCGGTGGTTTGGATAACCTCAATGGTAAAGGCCCCTTCAGGCAGCCCATGCGCCTGCATCAGGCGGCTACGGGTTTCATGCGCCTGCGCCAGCGCCAAAGGCGAGCCGCGGGTGCCGATTTTCAGCGGGGAATCTATGCTATATTGCGTGGTCATGCTTGGGGTGATACCCCTTGTGCAGAGTGCAGGCAATTGGTTTTAGGGCATAGATATGAAAATCGGGATCATTGGCGCTGGGGCGTTTGGCTCGGCTTTGGCCGTGGCCTACGGGCAAAAAGGCCTAGAGGTCGCGCTTTGGGCGCGGGGAAAGCCGCATGCGCGGGATTATCCTGACACTGTTTTACATACTCATAACCTAGTTGATTTAGAAGGTGCAGGCGCCATTCTGCTGGTGCTCCCTGCGCAGAAAACAGCATATTTTCTTAAAGAAAACAAGCTCCCCGCCGCCCCGCTGGTGCTGTGCGCCAAGGGGATAGATACCGCCACCGGCAAGCTGCAAAGCGAGATTACCGCGCCGTTTACTGAAGCGCCCGTCTGCATTCTTACCGGCCCAGGCTTTGCCGATGAAATCGCGGCGGGCCTCCCCACGGCACTTACTTTGGCGGGCGGAAATGCCGCGCAGCAGGCACTGCTTTCCACCCCGCGCTTGCGGCTTTATCGCACCGATGACCTAATCGGCGCGCAAGCAGGCGGGGCGCTCAAAAACGTAATCGCGCTGGCCTGCGGCATGGCCATTGGCGCCGGCTTGGGAGAAAGCGCCCGCGCCGCTTTGCTCACCCGCGGTTTTGCTGAAATGCAGCGGCTTGGGGTGGCGCTGGGTGGGAAAGCTGAAACTTTTCAGGGGCTTTCCGGCCTAGGAGACCTCGCCCTCACTTGCGCAAGCGCACAGAGCCGAAACTTCGCCCAAGGGCTAGCTTTTGGGCAGGGTAACGGCCAAACTGGCGGCACGGTGGAAGGCCTCGCAACCGCTGAAGCGGCGGCCTCGCTAGCGGCAAAGCTCGGCGTAGAGGCTCCGATTACGACCGCTGTGGCGGCCGTGGTTTCTGGCAAAGCCACGGTTGAATCCGCCATGCAATCCCTGCTCGCGCGGCCCCTAAAGGAGGAATAAATGCAATATTGGCTCTTTAAATCCGAACCCAACACTTGGGGCTGGGACAAGCAAGCCGCCAAAGGCGAAGCCGGTGAGGAATGGGACGGTGTGCGCAATTACCAAGCCCGCAATTTTATGCGGCAGATGGCGGTGGGCGACCTCGGGTTCTTTTACCATTCTGTAAATGAAAAGCAGGTGGTGGGCGTGGTCGAGGTGATTGCGGAGGCCCACCCCGACAGCACCACCGATGACCCGCGCTGGGAGTGCGTGGATATAAAGGCCATCGCCCCTTTTCCACAGCCCGTAACCCTGCAACAGATCAAAGACGAGCCTCGCCTTTCTGAGATGGTGCTAGTGAAAAATTCACGCCTTTCAGTGCAGCCTGTCACGCCCGAAGAATGGGAAGTTGTCTGCCAAATGGGCGGATATAACTGAGCATGCGACCTTTGGAGCTTCGGGCTTTTAAGGTTGGAAACACGCGCCGATGCCTTCTACTAAACTAGGTATCGAACCCATAAATAGCTTCACATAAACAGAGGCTTGTGTTTCACTTGGGACAAAATCTGTTTGGGTGGCAAATGTTGCGTTTTGATATGAGCGCACTGGAGTGCGCCGTTCATCAAATGTGTACTGCCGAACAAGAGCGGCGGGGTAAAACAGGTGGACGACAGGCGGGTCATAAACGGCATTTTTATGCTCGAAGGACGGGCTGCCCTTGGCGGGATTTGCCCGAACGCTATGGCCTACCTTTGCGCTTCCTGCTGACACCGAGCGAAACCCATGATGCACCGCCTTGCCGTATTCTGCTAGACGCTGTGCAACCCAGCCAGATGCTTTTAAACGAACTGGAACAGTTTGATCATGAGCAGCTGCGGATAAACATTGGTATTGGCTTGAAATACGTGAAAAAGCGGTGTGATGGTACTGATTGAAGCATATCTACCTTCACCCAAGCGCGCAAATCATCCACTCGCTGTTTGATCTCGATGGCAACCGGATTGTGGAGTATGATCAACTTAAGCGATGGGGTAAATGGAGCAATCGGAGAAATTGAATGGCGAATTATTGGAGGACTAACGCCCCCAACATGGTTTGATTGAATGTAGAAAATAAACAACTGGAGGCTTTAGATGTCAAAATTAAGTACTATGCTCGTCTGCTTGGTCGTTCTTTGCCTGAGTTCCTGCGCAAAAGTGAAAACCAATTTTCAGCTACATTTTTATCCGGCCGGAACCGGCCTGTTGAACAACGACTGGGAGCAAGTGGCCAACGTAAATGTTAGTACAAGAGCAGCGAGCTGGCTGACTGGCGAGTCAGCAAATAGGGTGATCATTTCGATTCAAAAAAAGGGGGGAGAGCCTGAAGTAGTTTATACTGGGGAATGGTCCACCACGAAAATTATTTCGGTGCAAGGGTACTGGGATTCCGCGACTCAATTCCAACTACAGATTCTTCCTTCAATTGATGGGGATAATTTACCCACAACGACCATTGAAATCGATAGTAAGTAAATAGAAGGCGTGGTGGGGGAAATGGGGAGGTTTTTTGCAATGACTAATAGAAAAATAAAACATGTAATTTTTGGCGATCTGACGTTGATAGCATCCCTATCAGTTTGCTTGGTGCTTATGGGGTGTAGTGCAAAGGTAGTTGGTCAACATTGTGCTTTTCCGACCGAGAGCGACCCTCTTGGAAATCGAGAGCGAGCTGCCGCACTCATAATTCGTGAGCCTCGGGTTCTCTTGTGGAACCTTGATCCGAAATTCAGCGTCACAATTCAATCTGAAGATTATTCTGTTGAATATGAGCAAGAACTTCCGAGTGAATACGCATTGGGAACTAATATCAGTTGTGTTTGGCTGAGCAAAACTCAAGTTAGTATTTCTGCTGAGTATCGAGACGAATCCCCTAGGCATTTGGACCCGCCATTTTCCACAATATTTGAATTTCAAAATGGTCAGTGGGTTGAACGCTCCGTGATACAATAAGGATTCTTGTCTTTTGCGAACTTCCTCGGCCCCCTGCAGGCGCAGTATAAATACAACGCCCTCGGCCAGCAGGTGTGGCGCAAGCTGCACCCCTCGGGGCAAATCATCCACTCGCTGTTTGATCTCGATGGCAACCGGATTGCGGAGTATGATTACGCGGGCGGCAGTTCCACACTCATCCGTGAATACATCTGGATGGACGGTTTACCCGTGGCCGTGGTAGAAGGCGGCATAACGTATTACGTCCGCACCGACCATATTGGTCGGCCTGTGTTTGCGACTGATTCAACAGGCACAAAGGTCTGGGAAGCCATCTACCTCCCCTTCGGCGAAGTCCACGCCACCACCGGCACCCCATAACCCTCCGCGTCCCCGGCCAATGGTTCCAATCCAAATCCGGCCTCCACCAAAACTGGATGCGAGACTACGACCCCACAACGGGGCGGTATATACAGACTGATCCTTTAGGTCTTGGAGACGGCGCGTCAGTTTACGGCTATGCTCGGCAAAACCCCGGAAGGTATGTGGACCCGAGGGGGGAATTCACTATGGACGATGCAGCCAAAAGTCTAGCGAAAAAGGGAGTTTCAATACCCGCGGGTCATCGTAGATACTCAACTGAACAAATATTCGATGAATGGCTAGAATTGGAACGCGCAAATGAAGGATGGCTGGGCGAAATTCCAAACTGTCCTTGTATAGTTGATCCTTCCGAGGAGTTTGTTGCGGGAGACCAATGGGCGCCATTAGATTCGACAGGAGCCGTTGTGAACTACTTTCATGGCCCTAAAGCGCAATTCGAACTACGGTCATGGCCCTCGCCAAACGGGTATGGAAATCAGTGTATGTATGATCAATCGGGGAATTTAATTAGAACAGCACCAGATGCCGGTTCTGCGGATTATTATTCACCTAATGGTAGCCTTTGGGGTCATTGGGCACATGATGTCCACCCCTACACTATCGCGGAAAAAATAGGTAGAATTGATGATTATTATAATGTGAGACCTGTACGATGAGAATCTGGAGGTTTTTCCTGAATGGAGCGCTCGTCAGGATGTTTGGGCAAATAATTGTTGAACTTTTAGGCCCAGAGATGGCCACAATTAGTGGGCAGTTTACGAACTTTGGTATATACTGGCCGTACGTAACTGTGCTCGAATTGGCGGTTTTCTTTTTTTGCTTGTGCGTCGCGCTAATAGGGCTAACGCTGGCATACATCTTAGCCAATTCAAAATTTGTGCAGGTTTTTGAAAATAGAATAGTTATCGTTGGAAATATCGACTTTATTTTTTCCTCCATTCTTGGGGTCATCTCTGGATTGATAGTGTCCTTCTATTTGACCCAGTAATGCACGATAGATATCGAAACTATACCCTAGCGGCATTGAGATCATCCACTAGCTGTTTGATCTCGATGGCAACCGGATTGCGGAGTATGATTACGCGGGCGGGTCCAGCACCTTGCTGCGGGAATACATCTGGATGAACGGTTTACCCGTGGCCGTGGTTGAGAACGGCGTGACGTACTACGTGCGCACTGACCACATCGGAAGGCCTATCTTCGCAACGGATTCCGCTGGCACCAAAGTCTGGGAGGCACCCTACCTCCCCTTTGCTGAGGTCCTCACCACCACTGGCCCCCCATAACCCTCCGCTTCCCCGGCCAATGGTTCCAAGCCGAATCCGGCCTACACCAAAACTGGATGCGGGATTATGCCCCCACCACAGGCCGTTACATGCAAGCCGACCCGCTCGGGCTAGTGGACGGGGCCAGCGTTTATGGTTATGTTAGGCAAAATCCGGGGCGGTATGTAGACCCAAGGGGGGAAGCAATCCCCATTCTCTGGGTAGTTGGAGCATCGGTTGCAACATATGTTGCCGAATTACTTCTTGATGCTGCCTTGGAAGAGAATTGTTGTAATAGCTACTATGCGGAAGAACGCGGTGCGACGGTGGGTATTGCAGGATTGGTATTTGGACACTCGATGCCTTACCCAAGAGGCCCTTTGGGAGGGTGGGATACTCCGGCAGGCGGCACTTCTCCTTGGAGCAAGATTATGGGGCCGTCAGGGCGTGAATTCGGTCGGGCAATGGCACAAAGATGGGTTCCTTTAGCTGGAGCAGCCTCAGTCGCATTTGATTCGATTAGGCTCCTATTGTGCCTATCTGAGGAGTGAAAATGAAATACTCAAAGGCTGACATTATAAGCTGGGTGAAAAAATACGTTGCAGGGCGGGAGAGATTTTACCTGTCGATGGGAGTGCCTTTTGACGAAGTACGTTTTTTGCACGACCTGCATTGGGGGCAAACTGACGTTTGGGAGTTGTTTCGCGACATGGAAAAGGACCTAGGAATAGAAGTCAGTATAAAAGTGGATAATTATGATCGCTTTTTCCCTCGGGAACCTGGACCGGCTATTCCATTAACACCATTTTTCCGTAAGCGCTTTTTGTTGAAGTTAGAAAAAGACTACCCACCGTTCACAGTTGTTGAACTAATGCAGTTTGTTACCTTGTAACAATTTTTGAAACTTACACCTACAACGCCGCCAACCGCTCGATGAGCCTGAATAGGAGTTTGCAGGCGGAGTATAAATACAATGCTCTTGGCCAGCAGGTCTGGCGCAAGCTGCACCCCTCAGGGCAAATCATCCACTCGATCTTTGATCTCAATGGCAACCGGATTGCGGAGTATCATTATGCGGGTGGTAGCTCTACGCTCATCCGCAGATACATCTGGATGAACGGCCTCCCCGTGGCCGTTGTGGAAAACGGCGTGACGTACTACGTGCGCACTGACCACATCGGAAGGCCTATCTTCGCAACGGATTCCGCTGGCACCAAAGTCTGGGAGGCACCCTACCTCCCCTTTGCTGAGGTCCTCACCACCACTGGCCCCCCATAACCCTCCGCTTCCCCGGCCAATGGTTCCAAGCCGAATCCGGCCTACACCAAAACTGGATGCGGGATTATGACCCAACAACAGGGCGGTATCTGCAAGCCGACCCACTAGGGCTGGTTGATGGCGCGAGTGTTTATGGCTATGCTCGGCAAAATCTAGGGAGGTATGTGGATCCGAGAGGGGAGTTCATCGCACCCATTTTGGTAGGGTTAGCCGTGGGAATATTGGTTGATACGCTTGTGAACCGGCTTATAGAGTATTGTGAATGTCAGGATGAGGGACTACCATTTATACCAGACAATAAATATACAGCACTCGGCTTTTATTCGGGCGCAACAGGCGCTTTTGTAGGTGGAAAAACTGGCGGCGTCGGCGGGGGTGGCCATTCTGGCCACCGCACGAGTGTATTAAGTCGTGAAGTTGGCATGCATGGGCAGCAGCCGGGTAACCCAAATAAATACGGACGATATTTCGGTAGAAGAATCGCTTGAGGTCTACCCTGTCTGACATCAGCGCTTATGGGTCCAAAAAGCGCCATTTGATAAGAGAGTGTTTCTGGTTCATCGTTAACCACTGA
>JADGFD010000008.1 GCA_016744015.1 Paracoccaceae bacterium
ACCCCGACCCACGCCAAGGATTCCCGCTTGGTCAACGCACTGGTAAATTTGTAAAAACGGCGTGGCTTTTGCCTCTGCCGCCCTTTTTTGTGCCGGCTTCATTCTTCTCCAAATACTCAAAAGCTACAAGCGCTAAGGCCCCAGCGCGGCGCGGGTGGAGTATTGCCAAGCAAACAAAGGGTCGCGCGCCGCTATTGTTCCAGCGCGGCCAGTACCGCAGGGCCAATATCTGCCACGATCAATTTTACGCCCTCAGCGTTCGGGTGCATCCCGTCTGACTGCATTAAGCCGTAAAAGGCAACCAGCCCATCGGCCTGCCCCAGCCCCGCCAGAAAAAACGGGTAGAGCTCAGTGCTATATTTCTCGGCCAATTCAGGATAAATCGCATCAAACTCCGCGCGATATTCCGCGCCGTAATTTGGTGGGGCCAGCATGCCTGCCACCATCACCTTTATCCCACGCCCCGTTATATCGGCCAAGATCGCATCAAGGTTCGCCCGCGCCACGCTCGGCGCCACGCCGCGCAGCATATCATTCGCCCCCAGCTCCAAAATCACCAAATCTGCGCCTTCAGCCAGCACCCAGCCAACCCGCGCCAAGCCGCCCGATGTGGTGTCGCCAGAAACACCAGCATTCACCACAGTCACATCCGCGCCCTGCCCCTGAAGCCACGCCTCTAACTGCGGCACAAAGCCCTCTTCCACCGGCAGGCCAAACCCCGCGGTCAGCGAATCTCCGAAAGCCACCACCCGTTGCTGGGCCTCGGCCACCCCCGCACACAAAAGCATTATAATCATGCCCTTGTGAAGCGCCCGCGCGCCCTTATATATCGTGCCAACCATAACCTTAGGGGAAATTCGCATGGGCTCACCTGTTCTTTCGCTCAACAATGTCCAGTTCACCTTGCAGGGCAATGCTGGTCCTGTCCCCATACTTAAGGGCATTTCGCTAAATGTCGAGGCGGGCGAGAGCATTGGCCTGACCGGCCCCTCCGGTTCCGGCAAGTCTTCGCTCCTTATGCTGATGGGCGGGCTTGAGAGCGTAACGGGTGGCAGCATTACAGCCCTTGGCCAAGACCTCACCAAAATGAACGAAGACGCGCTGGCACGCTTTCGCCGCAATAATATGGGCGTGGTCTTTCAGTCCTTCCACCTGATTCCCACTATGACAGCGCTTGAAAATGTAGCCACACCGTTGGAGCTAGCCGGAGACCGCGACGCCTTCAAAAAGGCCAAAGCCGAGCTTGAGGCCGTAGGCCTAAAAGACCGTGCCGACCACTACCCCGCCCAGCTTTCCGGTGGCGAGCAGCAGCGCGTGGCCCTCGCCCGTGCCGCCGCCCCCCGCCCCAAAATCCTGCTGGCCGATGAGCCAACCGGCAATCTGGACACCTCCACCGGCGAGTCTATCATGGACTTGCTGTTTAATCTAAGAGACCGCCACGGCGCGACCCTTATTCTGGTCACCCACGCCCCCGAGCTGGCCGCCCGCTGTGACCGCACGCTAGAGCTTCGCGACGGAGCCATCGCATGAGCTTGGGCTATTCAGCCACCATTGCGCGGCGCGAGCTGCGCGGCGGGCTAAACGGCTTTCGTATTTTCCTCCTCTGCCTTCTGCTCGGCGTCGCCGCCATTGCGGGCATCGGCACGGTGCGCTCAGCCATTGATGCAGGGCTAGCCTCCGAGGCCGCCTCCCTGCTTGGCGGTGACGCTGAAATGAATTTTACGCACCGCAAGGCCTCTGTTGATGAGCGCGCGTGGATCGAAGCCAATAGCGTCGCCAACTCCGAGATTCTCACCTTCCGCTCCATGCTGCAAGCTGGCCCGGAGTCAGCCCCCACCCCCGGCCTTTCCCAAGTTAAAGCCATTGACGAAAACTATCCGCTTTTTGGTGAGGTCACGCTGGTGCCAGCCATGCCCTTGCAAGCCGCTCTGGCTGTGCAAAACGGTACTCCTGGTGTGGTCCTTCACCCCGCCCTGATTGAGCGCATGGAGGTTGAAATCGGCGATACCATCCGCATGGGCTCCCAAAATTTTGAACTCCGCGCCGCCATCCTGTCAGAGCCAGACGGCTCCCTTTCCGACATCGGCCTCGGCCCTCGCACTATTGTGCATACAGAGGCCCTAACCTCCTCCGGCCTGCTCGGCGCAGGCACGCTCTTTGAAGCCAAATACCGCCTGCGCTTGCCTGTCAATGCCGATGTAACCGCGCTTGCGGCAGACGCCCTCGCTGATTTCGAATCCTCCGGTATGCGCTGGCTTGATCGCCGCAATGGCGCCCCCGGTATTTCCACAGCGGTTGACCGCCTCAGCTCCTTCCTCGTCCTCGTCGGCCTTGCCGGTATGGCCGTAGGCGGTGTTGGCGTATCAGCCGCCGTGCGCGCCTACCTTGCCCGCAAGGTAAACACCATCGCCACGCTCAAATCTCTCGGAGCCAGCCGTGGCACCATTTTCACAACCTATCTCATGCAAATTGGCGCGCTCGCCCTCCTCGGCATCGCTCTCGGCCTGCTGCTCGGCGGCGGCCTCCCCGCCGCCCTTATCCCGCTATTGCAAGACCAACTCCCGATCCCCATCGAAAGCGGCCTATACCCCCAGCCCCTTTTTGAAGCCGCGCTTTACGGCCTGCTAACCGCCCTCATCTTCAGCATATGGCCGCTTGCGCGTGCGGTCGATATCTCCCCCGCTGGCTTATTCCGCGAGTCCTCCGGCAACGCCAGCCGCCTGCCCCGCTGGCCTTACCTTGTGCTCGTCCTCGCCCTCACGGCGGCGCTTATTGCACTGGCCGCGCTGTTTTCAGGCGTGCCGACGCTTACGCTCTGGTCAGCCGCTGGCATCCTCGCCGCGCTGGTCACACTGGCCCTTGCGGCCATGCTCACCAAAGCCCTCGCCCGCCGCCTTGCCCGCAGCGCGCTGATGCAAGGCCGCCCCGCCCTGCGCCTCGCCCTCGGAGCCATTGGTGGCCCTAGTTCTGAGGCCGCTTCCGTAGTGCTGTCCCTCGGCCTTGGCCTCACAGTGCTCGCCGCCATTGGCCAGATAGACAGCAACATGCGCGCCACCATCACCCAGCAACTCCCCGCCCGCGCGCCTGCGTTTTTTGTGATGGACATCCAGCAAAACCAGATAGACCCGTTTACGGAAGCTATGGTTGCAGACGCTGCGGTTGTGAAGGTCGAAAGCACCCCCATGCTACGGGGGATTATTACCAAAATCAACGGGGTAGACGCCAAAGAGGCCGTGGGCAACCACTGGGTTGTTAACGGGGATCGCGGCATTACCTATTCCGCCACCGTGCCGCAAAACAGCTCGGTTTCCGAGGGAGAATGGTGGCCGGAAGATTACAATGGCCCTCCCATTATGAGCTTCTCCGAAGAGGAAGCCGCCGAGATCGGCCTGAAAATCGGTGACGAAATCACGGTGAATATCTTGGGACGAGATCTCACCGCCACCATCTCCAACCTGCGCGCGTTAGAGTTCTCTGACATGAGCCTCAACTTCGTTATGGTCTGGAGCCCCAACGCCCTTTCCGGCGCACCGCACACTTTCCTCTCAACAGTTTACGCCGAGGCCGAGGGCGAAGGCCGCCTGCTTTCCACCATGGCGCGCGAGTTCCCCAACATCACAGCCGTTCCCGTGCGCGACGCCGTCACGCATATTTCCGGCATCTTGGGAAGCCTCTCCAGCGCCATCCGCTGGGGCGCAGGTGCCACCCTGCTCACGGGCTTTGTGGTGCTCGTCGGGGCCGCCGCCGCTGGGGCCGAAGCGCGGGTATTTGAAGCCGCCATTCTCAAAACCCTCGGGGCCACACGGCGGCGCATTCTGCTCAGTTTCGCCTTGCGCGCCTTTTTCTTAGGTGCTGCCGCTGGGTTTGTGGCACTTGTCGCAGGGAGTGCCGCCGCTTGGGCCGTTATGCATTTTGTGATGGAAACCGAGTTTGCGCTCAACTGGGGCGCGGCTATTGCCATCATATCCGGCGGTGCCCTCGCCAACCTTTTGGCCAGCCTCGCCTTTGCATGGCGGCCCTTAGCCACAAAACCCGCACAAATACTCCGAAACCAAGTTTAAAACCCTTGAAATGCGTGGTGAAAACCCCGATATTGCTTAGCAAGACCCCGCGCACCCGCGTGGGGGGTAATTACTTTTTTGGAGGGTCCACATGGCCAATAATTCCACAATTCGCCGCGCTGGCTCAGCGACTTTGGGCGCAGAGATCGATGCAGGTCTACGCACTCATATGAATAAAGTTTACGGGCTCATGTCTATCGCCATGGCCGTAACTGGGGCCGTAGCTTATGGCTTTGGCTCAACACCGGCGCTTATTTCGCTCCTCATCAACATGGAAACAGGCAGCATGAACCCCCTTGGCTGGGTGGTTATGTTTGCCCCCCTTGGCATGGTTATGTTTTTCGGTGCTGCCGTTAACCGGCTTTCACAAGCGGGCGCACAGCTGTTTTTCTACACGTTCGCCGCGCTTATGGGCCTGTCAATCAGTTGGATCTTTATGGTCTATACCGATGTGTCCATCGTAAAAACCTTCCTTGTCACCTCCATCGCCTTCGCCTCGCTTAGCCTATACGGCTACACCACAAAAAAGGACATCTCCGCTTGGGGTAGCTTCCTGATCATGGGCCTGATCGGCCTGATCGTGGCGATGATCGTCAATATCTTCATGCAGTCAGCCGCGCTTGATTTTGCGATCTCCGGCATTGGTGTGCTGATCTTTGCAGGACTCACAGCCTATGATACGCAAAAGATCAAAACCATGTATCTGCAGGCCAACCAAGGTGGTGCTGCGGTTGCTGAAACCGGCAAAATGGCCATCCATGGTGCGCTGACACTCTATCTGGACTTCATCAACCTGTTTATGTTCTTGCTGCGCTTCATGGGCTCACGCGAGTAATTTTGGCACATCTAACAACAATCGGGCGGGGCTTTCCCCGCCCTTTTTTATGTACACCCGTCTCGCCCATCCCCCTGCAAGCGAAGCGCCGCATGCGCCGACGAGGGGGG
The DNA here is from genome assembly GCA_016744015.1 of Paracoccaceae bacterium. Classification (GTDB taxonomy): domain Bacteria; phylum Pseudomonadota; class Alphaproteobacteria; order Rhodobacterales; family Rhodobacteraceae; genus UBA3077. The sequence goes on from JADGFD010000008.1 coordinate 5,007, forward strand.
CCGATTGTTGCGCACAATTTTGCATACAAATTGCTGCCTGAGGCTCCCCGAGGAGGCGCACCTCCAGAGCTGTCCGGCAGTTCCGGGCTTGCTTTGACCTCTGCGGGGCTAAAGCCCCACTCGGCCAAAGCACATTTTCAGACAAGCTGAAAATGCCTGCCGCTGACCCGCGCCTCGCTTCGCTCGGCGGCCCAAGCCCCGCCCAAAACGAAAAAAGCCGAAGCATCCGCTCCGGCTTTTCTAAATCTTCAAAGGGCGATCAAGCTATTTGATCTTGCCTTCTTTATACTCAACATGCTTACGCGCAACGGGGTCATACTTCCGCTTGACCATTTTCTCGGTCATTGTGCGCGCATTTTTCTTGGTCACATAAAAGTGTCCGGTATCCGCTGTCGAATTCAGGCGGATTTTAATTGTGGTTGGCTTCGCCATTGTATTGCTCCTCGCGGTCGGCCCGCCTATGCGTGCCTAATTCTAATCTGATCGCTGCGTTCTATACGCTTGGGGGCCAGAGTCAAGCCCTACTCCAGCCTTCCCGCTCACAAAAGCGCAAAATGTGAGCGCCCATCGTCGTGATAAAAAAATGGTGGCTTATGTACCGCATCCGGTGCCTTCAATAGCCCCTCAACTTCCGACAGCACCACGCTGGTAATAAATGGCAGCTCAAGCCCCCGCGCCTCGCTCAGCGCGATCCAGTGCAGGTGGGAAAGCTCATCACAGGCCGCCGAAAAATCATCCAGATCATTCAATACCGCCCCCGCATCCGCCATAAAAAACCGCGCATCAAAGCGCCGAGGCCGCCCCGGCGGCGTAATCGCCCGAAACATAAACCGCAAGCCCGCCATATGCGCCGGCAGCCGCAGCCCCGTTTCCTCCAGCAACTCCCGCAGGGCCGCGACATAAAGCCCCACAGCCTTTTCGCCGAGCCGCGCATCTGGCACGCCCTCAGGCACCCCGCTGTGGTCCACCTCATCAACCGCACCGCCCGGAAATACATACTTGTTCGGCATAAACGCGGCTTTGGCGCCCCGTTGCCCCATTAGCACATGCGGCTCTCCGCCCATGTCGCGCAGCAGTATCACCGTCGCCGCATCTCGAATTATTTTGCTCTTATCCATCCTCCCACCTTGCCCCCATCCTCTCAAAACGTCCACCCTAAAACACGCCGTCCCAGCGCGGCGCGCACGCAGCCTCGCCCCAAGCACCACCCTCCCCGCGCCGCCACCGAGGCGAAGCCGAGGCCACCGCCCGTCAGGGCCCGGAACCCAGCATTTTCCACGATCCTCAGGTTGAATTAGTGCCCAATAGCTGCCATATTTTAGAAGACAAAACGCGCAGAATGGACGGGGGCACCAAAGTGAGACAACAAACTGGATGCGAATAACGCGATCTGGCTTGAGCTGAAGGATTGGCAGATCGTGGATAAATTTTGGAATAGTTTGGCAACATTTTCTGAGAGCGTTAACCGAAGTATGTGGTCGTGGTTTCCCAATAATTTGGAAACACTATTCGTGCAGCAGATTATCATTTGTGTCTTTTTGTTTCTATTCTGGGATGTTTTGCCTTCCCATAGTTTTATTGCAGCTGCCGTAAACTTCACAGCGTTTTTGCCTATAAATTTATATCTCATTCTGAAAGGAAAGTCAGCCCCGTAGGCTGCGTGGTCTCCACGCACTTACCTTCTTTCCCCTTGCACTTCTCCCCCAAACCGCCTATTTGCGCTGTTTCTTGAGATGGCAGGGAAATCATGTTAGCCTGCCCTTATTCTCGCGCCCATCGGGGCACGCATTAAACCGGAGATATTCGTGTCCTTGACCCCTGAAACCGCAGCCACCCCTGCCCCTCTTTCCTCAGATGCCCTCTTGGCACTCATCCTGTCCTCGCTTAACGAGGACGCCGCCGAAGATGTCATCGACATCCCGCTCGCGGGCAAATCCGAAGTGGCTGACCATATGGTCGTTGCCTCAGGCCGCTCCAGCCGCCATGTCGGCGCGCTAGCTGAAAAGATGGCGGACCGCATCAAGCAAGCCTCGGGCATGCTCTGTCGCTCTGAAGGCAAACAAATGGGGGACTGGGTGTTGGTCGATTGCGGTGACGTCATCGTCCACCTATTTCGCCCCGAAGTGCGTGAGTTTTATGACCTCGAAAAGCTCTGGTCGGTGAACCCGCGCGACAACGCGTGAAGATCACCCTGATCAGCGTTGGCAAGCTGCGCCAAGGACCTGAATCTGACCTGATTGAAGACTACCTCACAAGGTTTGACCGTATCGGCCGCAATATGGGCCTTGGCCCTGCCAGCGTGATCGAGGTCGAAGATAAAAAAGGCGGCGGCAAACCTGCCGAAGCGGCCCTGCTCACCAAAGCCCTGCCCGAAGGCGCCAAGCTGGTGGCGCTAGACGAGCGCGGCAAGCTCCTCACCTCGCCCGATTTTGCAACCAAACTGGCAGGCTGGCGCGACCAGGGCCAGCCACATCTGGCCTTCATGATTGGCGGCGCCGACGGGCTAGATGCCAGCCTGCTAGCCCGCGCCGACCTCAAGCTCTCCTTTGGTAAAATGGTCTGGCCCCACATGCTGGCCCGCGTCATGTTAACCGAGCAGCTCTACCGCGCCGCCAGCATCTTGTCCGGCGCGCCCTACCATCGGGTTTAGCTCGGCCTACCTTTCAGAATCTCTGTTTTACTTCGCTTGAAGACAACTTGTCGTTCACGCATTTTTTAAGCGCTATATCGGATGCAACCCACTGTTTTAACAATCATATTCAAGGCTGCGACTGACAGCACTAAACCAGTTTAGTAAGGTCAATTTAGCATGCAAAAAAAAGGAAATGCCAAAGCACTCCCTTCCACCGCCAGCAGCCAAGTGCCGCCGATCCCGCGCGGCGCGGGTGCAGCACCGCAAAGCCACGCAACGCCAGACGCGCCGCCACCGATGCGTCCCAAATGCGCTTGAGCTAAGGCCGTTTCGGGCGACGTTCCAACCTTTTAAGTGAGTTTAAATAGACCACCCGTTCTTCGGGCGTCAGCAATGCAATTCGCTCAAGGAGCGCACTATGGGCCAGTTCCCCCAGCGCCAAAAAACGCTCTCGCTGGCGCTGCAAAATATCCTCGATCACTTCAATTTCAAACGGCTCTGCTTGCAAGGCTTCAATCATCTGGCCTCGCAGTTGATTGACCGCTGCCCGATTGGCCCTCAGGTCATCTCGGCGGCTGACAAGCTGTTCACGCAGGGCATTCCGGTGCTCTTTAGGCAAAGCAAAAGACAGGAAAGCCACCGCATCCGGGCTTGGCGGGCGCTTTGGCTTATCAATCGCCCATACCCCAAGCGCAAGGCCACCAATCGCGAGGTTAATGCCAAGCGAAATCACAAGCACCAGCTTCAGAATCCACCCTTTATTTTTCGTTTCAGTCATGGCCTATCCTTCAGTCATCAATAGCGAAAGGCTTTCAAATGGGGTGGTGCTGTCGGTCGTATCCGTCAGCCCCGCCAGCACCCCGTCCAACCCCGGAATTGAAAGCACTTCATCAGCATAGCCCGCACCGGCAAATACACCAAACGCAGCACAAGCCGCCAGCGCAAAGGCCCCGCCGGTGCCGCCAATTGGCGCAAGCAGCCGCGCCAAAAAGCTCTGCTTTTTAACAGGCTCAGGCGGAGGCATCATCGTTGCGGCATCCGCCAGCACGCGCGAAATCAAATCCTCTGAGGGCCGCGGTGAAGGGCTATTTCTCGCCTCTTTCAACAGCACACCCAAATGGTCATCGGTTTTCATATCCGTGCTCCTTTTTCTTGTTTTACCCGCCGCGCCGCCGGACGCAAATGGGAAAGCTTATCTGCCAAAGCGCTTCGGGCACGCCCTAAAAGGCTTTCCACCGCCTCCACGCTGGTTTCCAACGCCGTGGCAATTTCGGGGTTAGAAAGGTCCTCAAAATGCCGGAGCACCAGCGCATTCCGCTGTCGATCCGGCAAAGTTTCCATCGCCGTATGCAACGCATTTTGTCGGTCCTCCGCGATCAGGCCCGCCTCAACCGAAGGGGCCGTATCCTCCTGCTCTGGCGCGGCCTCTAGCCCCACTGTGCGGCGCTTGCGTAGCCTGTCTGTGGCCGCATTTGCCGTCACACGGTAAAGCCAGGTCGAAACCTTCGCTTCACCCTCGCGCCATCTGGGCGCTATTTTCCAGAGCTTCAACATGGCCTCCTGCGCCACATCTTCCGCCTCGGCCTTATCTTGCAACAACCGGTAGGCATGCGCAAAAACCCGTGGCAAATGCCGCCCCGTCAGCGCCCGCGCGGCACTTTGCTCTCCACGCGCAAAGCCCACGAGCAGCGCAGCATCACTTTCTTCGCTATCTGTGTCCAAAGCCATACCCATTGCCTGAGCTTAGAGGGCAGCCAAACGCTTGGCCACCCTCAAAGGCTTAGTTATCTGCATGGCCATGCCCGCGCATTTTTCCCTTGGCGGCATCCCACTCTTCTTGTGAAATTTCACCATTGCCGTCTTCGTCGGCTTTTTCAAAGAAGCGGCCCGGATCGCGCGGGGCCATTTCCTCCATGGAAAGCATCCCGTCGCCATTAGTATCCTTGCGCTCCATCAGGCGCTCGATCATCCGCCCGCGCTCACGCTCAGCCGCCGCTGTCAGCTCTTCTACATCCAACTGGCCATCGCCATTAGTGTCGGCTTCTTCAAATTTGTTGCTGGCTTGGTTCTGGAATTCTTCCATCGTCAGTGCACCGTCACCATTGGCGTCAATTTGCGCAAAGCTGGGGCCACGAGGCCCGCCGCGCTGGCCACCCTCAGCATGGGCCAAGCTCGCACCAAAGGCAGACAAGCCAATAACCACCGTGCTGCTCAAAAGAATCTTTTTCATGTTAACTCCTGTATTTTGGTTTTAAACCACAGTTCTTTGTGGCTTACATAGGGTAATACGGCCCGGCCTTCTCTTTCCGTCGCTCACCGTAAAAATAATGTGTGGGACATCCCGCCGCAGGGCAGCTTGCCTCACTGCAATCCCGCGCCCGCCGGCATATATTGCGCCGGAATCAAAATATCCCTGAGGATGCCGATGAAAAACAAAGATCGCCTGATCAGGCCAGCGCTTTTGCGCGGTTGGAAATGCAAATGCCCGAATTGCGGCAACGGGCCCATGCTGCGGGATTACCTGAAGGTGCGGGACGAATGCCCCGTTTGCGCTGAAGAGCTATTTCACCACCGCGCCGATGACGGCCCCGCTTGGGCCACCATCCTGATTGCGGGGCACATTCTGGCCCCCCTCATGCTAATCATTTACACGGCCTTCCGCCCCGAGGGCTGGATGATGGCCCTTGGCTTTTCCGTCGTTTTTCTCGCGCTCGCACTTTTCCTACTCCCCCGCCTCAAAGGCATGTTTGTCGCCCTGCAATGGTCCCGCCGGATGCATGGGTTTGGGGAGGAAAAAGATGCGCAAAGTGAAGCGGCCGAGTAAAGCGCAAAGGGGGCAGCGCGGCGCGAGCGCAAAGCTTTCCCCATTCACAAAGTTGCCGCGCCGCTCGGCTGGGGTTTAGCGCGCCTTTGGCGGCTTATTTAATCGGTTCTGCAAATACCAATTTTGCTTAATCTGCCGCCCCAGCGCCCGCCGAATACCACGCACAAAAAACTGCCCGTAGGTCTTGCTCAGCATGGCCACCAGCCAAATAATCCCACCATTTCGTGCCAAAGCCATCCGCATGAATACCCTGGCAAAGCCAGCCGATAGCATGGATTGCAACACATTATGCTGCAAACTGTTCACCAGGTGCAATTCCCGCAGCGCCAGCCGCACTTTTTTGAACCGCATTGAAAACAGCACGTCAAATTCGTTTTTTGAAGCCAACACATTTATCATCCGCCCCGCCCTTTGCGGCCTGCACGCACAAATCGGGTCAAATGCTGATGCCCCTGCATCCACCGCATCTTTGAGCCAATACCCTTCATCGGGAAAAATAAACGCAAAGCTTACCCCCACATCCGCCGCCAAACAGTCCGCAATGCGAAGCGAGAATATCCCGCCAACGCTGATCCCCATGATCACAACCCGATCATAATCATCAGTATGAAACCGCGCGCGCAGGGTTGCGGCCACTTGATGGGCATTTTGCCCCAAGCCCGCTACCCCCCCCATATAGTGCAGCTTCACACCCGAACGAATGGCCACAATATCTTTGGGGCCATCCGGTAGCAGCGCCAGCAAGGTTGCAAAGGGAATAAAAAACTGCCCGTCTTGCCCACCAAAGAAAACATACAGGGTTTTATCTGAAGCGGGCACTTCGGGCGTCACCAAATGCAGGTTTTCACCAAAATCCTCCGGGTTTTGCAAAGGCGGCTTTTGCGCCGCCCTCCGCCGCGCCGGGGCTGTCATATAGCGGTATTCCGGTGCCAGCCGGCACAGTTCCCGCCCGCCAATGGCAGGCAGTTGCATATATAGCCGCGTGAGCGCGCCGGGTTGCAACTCGTTACTGGCGCGCTGCAAGCAATGCTGGCGCAAAATCGACCGTTCAGTTGCCTTGATCTCAGCCAGATATGGGGCTTCGGGGCCCATCTATGGCTGTGCGGCCCGATCAGAAAGCCAGTTAATAAACCCTTGATAGGTCGCCTGTGTCATCAAGTCCGAAAACTCGATCTCAATACCAAGGCTTTCCTCAACCCGCATGCAAAATTCTACATATTTTATGCTGGATTCCGAAAGCGCCTTAAATTCAAAATCGGGCTGATCAAGGATTGCTTTAAGCTTTTGGGAGCTTTGTGGTGCGAAAACCTCGGAAATGGCATCATCAACCGCTTTGGTAATTTTCTCGTTCATTTTAAAACCTCTATATGAAGGGCACTGGGAAAGTTAAGAAACTTGTGGCTTGTCGGCGCAGAGCTAACATACGTAATATTAAAAGGGTTGCTTTTCATGCCCTCTATTACCTGCGCCCAAAGTGAAAGCGCAAGCCCGCGCCCCACGCAGGCATGCGCGCCAACGCCAAATATATGGTTGCGGGTTGCGCCCTCATCTTCCAGAAACGGATCAAAATCCACTTCAAAAAACGCCACATCCTGCGCTGCATCGCTCAAATTGACAGGTGCATGCTTGCATTGCCTTATGGCCGTGGATGGCCCTGTCGCGGCGTATTGCGGTGCCCAGTTCAGTTCGGCAATCGGCTGGTTTTTCATCCCGGCAAACAAAGCATCAAAACTGCGCGCAAGGGCGGCCCCAAGCGGATCAGCACCAAGGGTTGCAAACACCAGCCTTACGCCACGCTTTTCATCGCTTTCGTCTGGAAAGCGCGCCTTGGCTTGTGCGTTGATGCGCGCAAATGTCTCCTCAATTTTCAGTGTGGCTTTTAGGCTGTTATTGCCAGACATTATCGCAATGAGCCCGGGGGAATATTCCAGCTCGGTAAGCGCATATGAAAGCTTTTCCATAATGGGAATAACCAGCTCGGAAATGAGCTCATGCGGCCCCTTTTGCAAAAAGAGTGACTCGACCAGCTGCGCAGCGTCGTCCTCAAAAGCCTTCAGGGCGTCCGCGACCTCCTGCAAATAAACAGCCGCCAGTTTTCGGAGCTTTTTGTGGTGAACACCGTCATGAAACAAAGGCATATGTTGCGAAACAAACCTTATATTTTTGAAATCACGGCCAAAGGAAGTGGCGATATCATCGTAAACCTCAGCCAGCCGAAGTTGGCAAAAATCATCACCCGTAAGCACCGTGAGCGCGCCTGCGGCATTTTTATTTCGCCATACGCCCAGTGGCCCATGCTGATAGTATTCGGCACCCTCTTTACGCAAGCTACTAATCCCCCGAAATCACAACTAAGCTTAGCATACTTCGGCACGTTAATTAAAGTCGCAAATATCAAGCCCCGTATTGTGTCAGCTGCTGCACAATTCTGGCCCTAACGGGTGGCAGCACATTGCCCAGCCGCAGGGCAGCCCTACGCAATATTTTGGCTGGGAGTCGCGTATCGGTGTAAAGCTTCACCAGCGCATTTGTCCCCAGATATAAAGGCCTTGCCACTTTTCGATGCGCCCGCTCATAGGGCAGAAGCACATTGATACCCCCTATATCCGTGCCTTCATTGACCGCCTGAATCACAGATTCAGCCAGAATTACGGCGCCAGTAAGGCCTAGATTATAGCCATGTGCCGTCACAGGGTGCATGCCCACAGCCGCATCACCAACAAGTGCAAAGCGCGGCGCAACAAACCGCTTGGCAAACACGCCCACCAATGGATAAGCAACCCGCGGGCTGGCCATTTCCATTTTACCAAGCCGGTTTCCAAAGCGCGCCTGAATATCGGCAGCAAAAGCCGCATCTGGCATGGCCATGGCCGCCTCGGATTTATCGCTAGCCAAGGTCACGACAACAGAAGAAACCGCCCCGTTCATCGGTAGAATCGCCAAGGTTTGGTCATAGTGAAAGCATTCGGTTGCCACCCCGTCATGGGGCTGCGTATGAGACATTTCACATACAATCACCACACGGCCAAAATCCTCCATTTCAGCCCCGACCCCCATTTTGCGGCGGGTTTCAGAAAACCGGCTATCAGCCGCAACCACCAGCGAAGCCTTAAGCGTTTTCCCATTCTCAAGCACAACACGGCCCGTGGATACGGCTTCCACCGATGCATCACAAATCAGCGTTACATCTGGCAGACCTTTTACCTCTTCATAAGCCGCGCGCCTTATTAAGTGGTTAGGCACAATACGCCCAAGATAGTCTTTTCCGCTGCCCGCACTGGCAAAATGAAGCGCATAGTCCGAGTGGCCATTTACGACTTTGGCGTCCTTGATCACACCACAGGCATCTTCAGGAATGTGCGGCCACATCCCCAGCTTATTCATAATATCCTCAGAAGCATGGGTCAGCGCAATATCGCGGCCATCTTCGGGCGGGTCAGCCAGCACTGCCTCGCTCAACCGCTCAATAACCGCCACCTTTAACCCGCTCCCGCTGAGGCTACGCACAAAACCAAGCCCCGCAGGACCAGCGCCAACCACAATAATATCAAACGAATCCATTTTGCTCTCCTATTTGCTAGGCGCAAATTATAGCTGAACTCAAATTTTGGACCTTGAGCATCGTCAAGTTTGGTAGATGGCTTTAGCGCCTCTACAATCGTCCGATGCGCTCAAATAACAATTCAAAGAAGGCCGCATCATCAACTTCACGCATGTAGGTGGCGTTAGGCTGGCGGCCGGTAACACCCCACCAGTCAACCACCGTCATGCCCATAGTCAGGGCAGATTCGGTTTCAATTTCGACATTCACCTCACGGCCTTTATACATTTCGGGCTTCAGCAGATAGGCGATCACGTTCGGGTCGTGCAGCGGCGCGCCCTCTGAGCCGTATTTCTCCATGTCAAAACGCTCGAAGAAATCAAGCATTTCGCCCGTAAATATGCCCGCTTTATTGCCCAGGCTTTTAAATCGCTCAACACGGTCACGCGTTGTCAGGGCTTTGTGGGTCAGGTCCAGCGGCATCACCACCAAAGGGATGCCGGACTGGAAAACAACCTTGGCCGCGTGGGGGTCAACATAGATGTTAAACTCGGCGGCGGGCGTGGTGTTGCCCCCCTCAAAGCAGCCGCCGCCCATCAGCACAATTTCGCGGATATGCTCGGCAATATCGGGCGCTTTTATCAGCGCCAACGCAATGTTGGTGAGCGGGCCAAGCACGCAAAGCGTCACCGCGCCGTTACGATGTGTCCGTAAGGTTTTAACAATAAAATCAACCGCATGTTCCTTGCGAAGCGGCATAGTTGGCTCCCATAGCTCGGGGCCGTTTAGCCCCGTTTTGCCGTGCACGTATTCCGCGGTTACCAGTGTGCGGACCATAGGGCGCACAGCCCCTGCAAACACCGGAATATCTGTCCGGCTGGCCAGCTCACACACAATCCGCGCATTGCGCTGGGTAAGGGCCAATGGCACATTCCCCGCTACACATGTGATTCCCAGCAGCTCCAACTCAGGTGAGCCAAGGGCCAGCAGAATCGCCACGGCATCATCCTGCCCCGGGTCGGTATCAATTATTATTTTTCGCGGTGCCATCTTGGTCCTCATGGGTTAATCGCAGGCATTTTGCGATAGCCCATGGGCAGGCGCAATAGAGAATGGCCACAGGCGCTGATGTTTCAGCGCGGCGCGAATGCGGACTCGCAAAAGACGCAGAGGCTTGACGCGCCGCAACGGTGGCGGCGCGTCAATGCTTGTGCTTGCGGAAACACATCACTCCCGCCGCGCTGCACCTTTGGCGCACATTCAACCGCCCGCAGCGATTTTATCGCGACACACCGCCATAGCCTGCCCGTGAGGCACAAAATAGCGGTAACCCTCGCCTGTAAGCGCCGCCATTTCCCCTTCTTCAGCCACCGCGCCATTGTCGATGGCAGCAATTCGGTCCGAAATGGCCCCAAAGCGCGCATATGGCTCATCGCCAAGCCGCGCGTGCAGCATGAGCGACGCACAAATGCAAAGCTCGGTAGAATTATTTTGGGCTAAACAGCTGCGCAAAACTCCATCCTCGGCCTCTTGCGCGTTTGCGGGAATAGCTGCGAAAAACAGCCCTGCTATGCTCATAGCCAATTTGTTTTTTGACACACTCGTATTTAAGCTCAAAATTCTCACTGCCATTTCCCATAGTTAAGCGCTCAAAGCGACGCCCTGCCAATTTAGCTTTTCTACATTCGAACAGCAAGAGCGCCTATAAAACCGGCTAGTCGCAGGCTGCCAGTTCTGCGCGTTGCCCATCGCTTATCTCTTCCCGCATGTCAAAATTTCGCAGTAGTGGCAAAAACCGACCGCCCTCCTCTAGGCGCAGGAAGGTAGAAATGACCGGCGCGGCTAGCCCGTCACGCGCGCAAGGGCTTGCAAAAATCGAGAGCGATCCCTCTCCCTCAACGCCCTGCGCTTTGCGCGCGCTAATCGCCCGTTGAACCAGCCTGATCTGGGCAGCATGTTCGGCGGATAGCGTAAAGAAAACCACATGCTGCTCGGCGCTCGTGGCAATGCCGCTGCCCTCAAAACTCACGTGGCGACGCAGCGGAAAATCGCCGCCAATCACTTCGTTTGACGATCGCCATGCAAACCCAAGCATAGCCCCGCCTTCCGGCAAATCCAGCTCCAGAGGCAAAACAATTGCCGCGACAAAGCCAGCCGGTTCTGCCGTAAGCGGGTCCAGACGACTGAGTTGTGCAATCGTCGCCAGATTAACGCTGCCACAGGCCCCTAACAGCAGCAGGGTGAATAATAGACGCATGAGATTCTCCTTTGACATGGTTTTATTATCGTCATACGATAATTTTACATCATGTAAAGGAGATTCGGATGCACAGAATTCAATACGTTTCAAAAGGGATGGCATACGCCCTCGCCTTGGCCATTATCATGCTTGCGGTGATACTAGCGGTTTTCACCCTTTATCCAGAATATCCAATTCAACAGCTATTCACCACCTACAGTCTTTCCCCCGCCATCCCGCCGCTTTCTGCTTGGCAGTATGGCGCATTGGCGGCTGTTGCCCTGTGCAGCGCCCTGCCCCTGCTTTTTGCGCTCTGGAAATTGCGAAAGATGTTTTTGTTTTTTGCGGCGGGCGAGGTTTTTTCGGCCATGGCCACGCGACACCTTTTTAGCGCAGCAAAAGCGATGGTTATTTGGGGAATGGTCGCCATTTTCAGCACAACCCTTGCCGTGCTAATTCTGACGGCCAACGCTCCGGTGGGCGCGCATGTGCTGGTGGTAAATATTTCATCTGCGGAACTGGCCGGCATTCTGGGCGGCATGATCTTTGCTGTCATGAGTTGGATCATGCAGGAGGCCGCGCGGCTTTCAGAAGAAAACGCGGGGTTTATCTGATGGAGATCATCGTCCGGCTGGATGTGATGCTGGCCAAGCGCAAAATGCGCTCAAAAGAACTGGCGGCGGCGGTTGGCATTACTGAGCAAAATATTTCGCTACTGAAATCCGGCAAGGTCAAGGGCATTCGCTTTGAAACCCTTGCCAGAATTTGCGCAGCGCTAGAATGCCAACCCGGCGACATTCTGGAAGCCCGCCTCGCGCCATAAAGCCTATGGGCGGGGCTTGGCGGGCTCAGGCCCGCACCAAGGCTTCATATTCTTCCGAAATGCTGCGGGCCAACTCGCCCACTTCAAACGTGTAGTCGCCAATTTGCCCAACGGGCGTCACTTCGGCCGCTGTGCCAGTGAGCCAGCATTGCTCAAATCCCGTAAGCTCATGCGCTTGAATGTGGCGCTCGATCACATCAATCCCACGCGCCTTGAGCAGCGCGATCACAGTTTGGCGGGTGATGCCGTTTAGGAAAGCATCGGGCAACGGGGTGTGCACCGCGCCGTCTTTTACAAAGAAGATATTTGCGCCCGTCGCCTCAGCCACATAGCCGCGATAATCATACATCATGGCATCCGAGCAGCCCTTGGCCTCGGCGGCATGCTTGGACATGGTGCAAATCATGTAGAGGCCCGAGGCCTTAGCAAAGCACGGAATGGTGGCCGGATCAGGGCGGCGCCATTTGGAAATGTCCAATTTGGCGCCCTTATATTTGGCATCGCCATAATAATTGCCCCACTCCCACACGGCCACGGCCATGCGCACCTTATTGGCCGCCGCCGCGACCCCCATATCGGTGCCCGCACCGCGCCATGCCAGCACCCGCACGTAAGCATCTGTCAGCCCGTTGGCCTCCAGTGCGGCATATTTAGCCTCTTCGATCTGCGCCACCGTCCACGGGATCGGCATGTCGATATAGTCACCCGATTTTAGCAGGCGCTCGGAATGCTCGACGCTTTTGAAAATCTTGCCGTTATAGCAGCGCTCACCCTCAAACACAGATGAGGCGTAATGCATGGCATGAGTGAGCAAGTGCACATTGGCCTCACGCCAGGGCACCATTTCGCCATCCAACCAAATTACGCCATCGCGATCATCATATCCATTTGCCATGATTTACCTCAGTATATTTCCACAAGTTGCGCAAAGCGCATAGTTAACGTAAGTATATTGCGTGTTTTTTAACATCCACCTATTGGAATGTCAACATAGCTGACATAAACTGTGAACACGCTTAAAAGAGGCAGGCCTATGCAAAATCCGAATCGAAGCGACCAACTTCTGTTTTTAACAGATGAACAACTGCGCCAGGGCATCGAGATGATGTTTTTTGCCTACCGTGGCTTTACAGCCTACCCTGACCGGATATTGGCCGAGCACAGCTATGGCCGCGCCCACCACCGCGCGATTCATTTTATTGGCCGCAAGCCGGGGCTTACGGTTTCGGAACTACTCGATATCCTCGGCGTCACCAAACAATCGCTTAACCGGGTTTTGCGCGAGCTGGTGAATAACGGGCTGGTAGAAAGCCGCATCGGCAAGCGGGACCGTCGGCAACGGAACCTGCACCTCACAGCCGAAGGGAAGGCGCTGGAACAGGAGCTTTCAAACGCCCAACGCCAGAAAATGCGCAGGGCGTATTCAGCGGCCGGGCCTGAGGCCGTGCAAGGCTTTCGCACCGTGCTGAATGCCATGTTTGAACCTGAGGCGGCTATGCAGATCAAGCGATTGCTAGAAGGAGATGAGGCATGAGCCCAGACCTTTCAGGTGCGCATCTTCTTATTGTGGATGATGACAAGCGCATCCGCACGCTACTGGCCAAATTCCTGAGCAAAAACGGCTATCTTACGACCACAGCGCGTGATGCGGCCCATGCCCGCCGCCTGCTAGCAGGGCTTGAATTTGATATGCTGATCATTGATGTGATGATGCCCGGCGAAAACGGCTTTGATTTCACCCGAGATTTGCGGCTAACCCTCTCAACGCCGATCATGTTGCTAACCGCACGCGGCGAGGCCTCTGACAGGATAACCGGCCTTGAGGCGGGGGCGGATGACTACCTCCCCAAGCCTTTTGAGCCGCAAGAATTGCTGCTACGGGTTAACGCCATTTTGCGCCGCGCCCCGATGGAAAGCCTGCACCCAGCCCCGCCCAAAAACCTGCATTTAGGCGCGTTTCGCTATGACATTTCCCGCGCGGAGCTTTGGCAGGAAGACCAGCTTGTTCGGCTGACCTCCACCGAAAGTGCCTTGATGAAGGTTTTTGCGGCACAACCCGGAGAGACCATGTCTCGCACGCGGCTCGTAGAGGCCTTGGGGCAGGGAAACTCGACCGCGCAAGAGCGGGCGATTGACGTGCAGGTGACGCGCTTGCGACGCAAAATCGAGGCGGACCCGAAATCCCCGCGCTATCTGCAAACGGTGCGGGGCGCGGGATACATGATTGTGCCGGACTAAATTTTACTCGCATCTTTACATCCTATACCAGTTATATGATTTTGCCCTTTGCGCTATTTTCCTGAAACAATATGTTCGCATAACTACTAACCTAGGTTAGTATCTCCGTTAACGACAATTACGCACTTAATTTCAATTACTTACAGTGTTGTTTACCCCTAAACCACATTGCGGCGACAACCGAAATCAGGCCATGGTTAAGGACAACAATCCGAGATACCAACACAATTCAACCCTTGCAAACCAAGCCTAAACCTCTACCGTTACTTGGCATTTTTTAAAAAAGGAGCAGACCATGTCTGACACATTTAGCATCGACGTAACGGTCACGGGTAGCCACGATGACGTGGTGGAAAAAGTCACCACAGCCTTGGCCGCCGAGGGCTTTGGCGTGCTGACCACAATTGACGTGAAGGCCACGCTCAAAAAGAAGATTGATGTGGATTTTCGGGCCTATTCCATTTTGGGCGCCTGCAACCCTGGCTTGGCGCATCAGGCGCTTTCCGCCCGGGCCGATGTTGGCCTGATGCTCCCGTGTAATGTAACGGTTGAGGAAAATGGGGATGGCAATTGCTCGGTGCGTTTCATTGATCCGATGGCGATGATGACCTTTCAGTCTTTGGGCGAAGACGAAACGCTAGCCAGACTCGGGGCGCAGGCTGGCGAAAAAATCAGCCGCGCGGCCCAGTCTTTGGCTTAACTGGAAGGGGCAGTATGATCCTTGTTGGCGGCGAAAATCTGATTGATTTTATTGAATCTTCCGATGGAGCCTTCACCGCCAATCTGGGGGGTGGCCCCTATAATATTGCCAAAGCGCTAGCGCGGCAGGGGCAAAAAGTAGGCTATCTCACCCCCGTTTCATCCGACCAAATGGGAGATCGTTTGGCGGCGGGCCTAATCGCTGACGGTGTTGAGCTTTTGGCCCCGCGCAGCGAAGCGCCAACGTCGTTGGCTTTGGTGACGCTGTTGGGCGGGCAGCCGCACTATCAGTTTTACCGCCAGAAAACCGCTGAGCGGCGGGTGAGCACAACCCTGCTCAACCGAATCATCCCGAAAGAAGCCACGGGTTTCCAGCTTGGTTCACTGGCGCTGACATCAGGCAAAGACGCCGATGCCTGGGCGCAGATATATCGCGCCCTGCACCAGCGTGGCATGTTTACCTCGCTTGACCCAAACATCCGCCCTGCTTTTATCAAAAACCGCCGGAAATACCTTGCGCGGCTGGAATGGATTTTGCAAAAAACCGACCTGCTAAAGCTCTCGGATGAGGATTTGAACTGGTTCTCCCCCAAGCGAGGCCTTGCGGATGCAGCGGCGCATTTGCGGGCCAAGCATGATATCCCACTCTTGGTTTTAACCCGCGGGGCCGAAGGGGCGTCGGGCTTTACGGCGCGGGGGCAATTTGAAGTAAACGCCCCCAAGGCCGAGCCTTTTGTGGATGCGGTTGGCGCAGGAGATACCTTTATGGGCACCTTGCTGGCGCAGCTTTCTGTGGCTGGATTGCAAGGCCGTAACGCGCTGGAGAAGGCAACAGAAGCACAACTTAGTCTCATCCTAGAGACCGCGGCAAAAGCGGCGGCCTTGAACTGCCAAACTTCAGGCTGCAACCCGCCTTGCAGCGCGGATCTTGACCGCAGTTAAAGCCCCGGGCACGCCGCGCCTCGGCGCCCCTCAAACAGCAATCTGTATGCAAAATTGCGCGAAAAACTAAGAAACAATTTGTATGCAAAATTGCACATAAAAATCGGGCCACCTCGTTACGGCGGGTCGTGCAAGCACGACCGGTGCCTATATCCAGCTTTGCAGGATGGGAATGAGCGGGATATCGGCGGGGGGCATGGGGTAATCTCTCAAGACCATGGGGCGGACCCATTTAAGCAGCTGGCCTTCGCGTGGCTGCGGGATGCCTTGCCATTTTCGACAAATAAACAGGGGCATAAGCAGGTGAAAATTATCATAGGTGTGGCTGGCGAAGCTAAGCGGTGCAAGGCAGCTTTGCCATGTGTCTATGCCAAGCTCCTCTTGCAGCTCGCGCACAAGCGCCGCTTCGGGGGTTTCGCCAGCTTCCACCTTGCCGCCGGGGAATTCCCACAGGCCCGCCATGGATTTACCCTCGGGGCGTTGTGCCAGAAGCACACGCCCGTCAGCATCTACCAAAGCCACGGCTGAAACCAGCAGGGTTTTCATGAGCGATAATCGGCATTTATGGTGATATACTGATGGGTGAGATCACAGGTCCACACAGTCGCCTTGCCACTATCCAAGCCGATATCCACCGAGATCACGATCTCGCTTTGCTTCATATAAGCAGCGCCCGCTTCCTCGGTATATTCTGGCGAAACCCAGCCGTTTTCGGCCACCAGAATATCGCCAAAGTGGATAGTCAAGCGGTCCCGGTCTGCCCGCTCCCCCGCTTTCCCCACGGCCATCACCACGCGGCCCCAGTTTGGGTCTTCCCCTGCCACGGCGGTTTTTACCAGTGGTGAGTTGGCGATAGACATGGCGATGCGGTGCGCTGCCCCCGAAGAATTAGCGCCCGTTACCCGGACCTCAATCAGCTTGCTGGCCCCCTCGCCATCCCGCGCGACTTGCTGCGCCAAATCACGCATAACGCCTTGCAATGCCCCGCGAAACACCCGCGCACGCGGGTCTGCGAAATCATCAATCACCGGCATATCGGCCTGGCCAGTGGCGGCCAGAAGCAATGTGTCAGAGGTCGAGGTGTCCCCATCCACCGTAATACAATTAAAGCTGCTCGCGTTTTCCAGCCACAGCATTTGCTGCAGCACGGATTGCGAGATTTTGGCATCGGTAAAGATGTAAACCAGCATCGTGGCCATATCCGGCGCAACCATGCCCGAGCCTTTGGCAAAGCCCGAAATACTCACCGGAACGCCGTCCAGATCAAGTGCGGCGCTGGCCCCCTTCGGGAACGTGTCGGTTGTCATGATGGCGCGGGCGGCGCTGTGGCCACGGGCCGGATCAAGCCCGCCCTTTAGCCCATCCACAGCGCTCGTGATCCGGCCATGGTTGAGGGGTTCACCAATGACGCCAGTGGAAGACGTAAACACTTTTTCAGCGGGGCAACCAAGAGAGGCCGCAACGGCGTCTCGCAGCACATCAACGCTTTCAAACCCACGCCCGCCGGTGAAGGCGTTGGCATTGCCAGAGTTCACCAAAATAGCAAATTTTCCGGCCTTGTCAGGCGCTTCGGTATGGGCCGCCAAGGCCTCCTCACAGCGCAGCACGGGGGCCGAGCGGGTGGTTGAGCGGGTAAAAACCCCCGCCATTTGCGTGCCCTCACAAAGCTCTGCCAGCATCACATCGGTGCGGTTTTTATACTTAACCCCAGCCGCCGCCGTGGCAAAGCGCACACCGTCAATCACTGGCAGCTCAGGAAAAACGGCAGGCGCGAGCGGAGAGACCGGAGGCGGCAATTGCGCCTCCAGCTCGGCAAGCTCGGCCCGCAATGCCGCTATACGCGTCTTAACTCCACCAGCCACTTACTTGCTCAGCAGCGAAACATCGCGCATCAGCGCCGGATCAATACCGTCTTCTGGCTGCGTAATATCGGCCCCTTCCTTCAAGGCCGCAATCTCGGCTTCCACGGCAGCTTGGCGCAAACCGTCCATCAGGGCGGGGCGGGTTTCTTCCAGCGTAGGCGCGGGCTTGTCGCGCGTTTCGTTCAAAATAAGCACATGCCAGCCAAATTGTGTGTTTACCGGCGCAGAAATGGCGCCGACATCCATCCCAACCACCGCCTCTTCAAACGGCTCCACCATCATGCCTAGGCCAAACCAGCCCAGCTCGCCACCGTTAGGGCCAGAGGGGCCGGTCGATTTTTCTTTGGCCAACTCGGCAAAATCAGCGCCACCTTCCAGCGTTACGATCAACGCCTGCGCTTCTTCTTCGGTTTCCACCAAAATGTGGCTGGCATTAAACTCCGGCTCAGGCGGCAAGTCTCCGTATTGTTCGTCATAAGCGGCCTGAATGGCCTCGTCGGAAATATCGCGGGCGGCCACGGCCTCAATTTGCACAGCCGCATATAGCGCGCGACGCTCATTGGCCAGCGCAAGGCCAACCTCGCGCGGAATCTCGGCATTGGCCTCGGCAAAATCTGCCAGCAAGGTTTGCTCAATCAATTGGGCGATAATACCGTCAAACAACACGTCGTCCGGCAGGCTTTGGTATTCTTCTGGCAGTTGGCTACGCAGCACAATAACGTGACCAAGGGTAATTTCCGTGCCATTGACCGAGGCGATCACGCTATCTGCGGTCATCTCTTCTTGGGCAAGGCTTGCGCCTGCTGAAAATACCATAAGGGCCGAAACCGCCGTGGCGGCCAAAAAATTTCGCATATTGCTCTCCATGCTTCCTGTTGCAGCCCCTTTGGGGCGTTTATAACCGTGCGGCACGTTGACACTTGCCTACGTCGCGCTTACATCCTTACCCCGTGTTAAGGGGTGCTATTTGCACCCGAATTATTTACGCGTTTAGGCGCGATCTTACAAGCGCTAGTGGAAAGCAATTTAGCACCCGCTGGCAAACATTCGCTGGCAGGGCTAGCGGCATTTAAGGATAGAGACCCTATGCTCGGTATCGGCAACATCGCCAAAAAAGTTTTTGGCACCCCGAATGATCGCCTCGTCAAGGCCACCCGCCCGCTTGTGGCTAAGGTGAACGCACAAGAAGAGGCGTTCAAGGCGCTGACGGATGAGCAGATAAAAGCCAAAACCGGCGAGTTTAAAACCCGCCTTGAAAAAGGTGAAAGCTTGGACGATTTGCTGCCAGAGGCCTTTGCCAATGCCCGTGAGGCGGCACGCCGTTCTATGGGCATGCGGCCCTATGATGTGCAAATCATGGGCGGTATCTTCCTGCACCAAGGCCAAATTGCCGAGATGAAAACCGGTGAGGGCAAAACCCTGATGGCCACCTTGCCCGTTTATCTCAACGCGCTCACCGGTAAGGGCGTGCATGTGGTCACGGTGAATGATTACCTTGCGCGGCGCGATGCGGAGTGGATGTCTCAAGTTTATAATTTTCTGGGCCTTACGGTAGGGGCGGTTTACCCCAACATGCCCGAAGAGGAAAAGCTGGCTGCCTATCAGGCGGATGTGACCTACGCCACCAACAACGAGTTGGGCTTTGATTACCTGCGCGACAATATGAAAGCCGAGCTGAGCCAGATGGTGCAGCGCGAGCATCATTTTGCCATTGTGGACGAGGTCGACTCGATTCTGATCGACGAAGCGCGGACGCCGCTGATTATTTCTGGCCCGACTGAAGACAAATCAGACCTCTATATGAAGATTGACGCTTTGGTGCCGGAATTCACCGAAGAGCATTATGAGGTTGACGAAAAAGCGCGCTCGGCCACGCTTACGGATGAAGGCAATGAATTTGTAGAACAGCGGCTACACGCGATCGGGCTGCTGGAATCAGAGGCCTCGCTTTACGACCCTGAGTCGGCCTCGCTTATTCACCACGTAAATCAGGCGCTGCTGGCGCATAAGATGTTTAAAAACGAAAAAGATTATATCGTGCGCGGCACCGAGGTGATGCTGATTGACGAGTTTACCGGCCGGATGATGAGCGGGCGGCGCTTGAGCAACGGTTTGCACCAAGCGATTGAGGCCAAAGAGGGGCTGCCTATTCAGCCTGAAAACATTACGCTGGCAAGCGTGACCTTCCAAAACTACTTCCGACTTTATGACAAGCTGGCAGGGATGACCGGCACCGCGCTGACCGAAGCTGACGAATTTGAAGAGATTTACAAGCTGGGCGTGGTGGAAGTGCCCACAAACAAACCGATTATTCGGGATGACGAAAATGACCGCGTTTATCGCACCGCCAAGGAAAAGTACGAAGCGGTGATTGAAGAGATCAAGCTAGCGCATCAAAACCAGCAGCCAACGCTGGTGGGGACAACGTCGATTGAGAAATCAGAAATGTTGGCCGAAATGCTAAAGGCCGAGGGCGTGCCGCATGAAGTGCTAAACGCGCGCTTTCACGAGCAAGAGGCGTTTATTATTGCCAAGGCCGGCAAGCCCGGCGCGGTGACGATTGCCACCAATATGGCGGGCCGCGGCACCGATATTCAGCTGGGTGGCAACGCTGATATGGAAATTGCGGCAACGATTGAGGCCGAGGGCGAGGGGGCGGATGAAGCCGCCATTCGCAGCCGGATTGAAGCAGAAACCGCGACGGCCAAAGAGATCGCCAAAAAAGCAGGTGGGCTTTATGTGCTGGCCACCGAGCGACATGAAAGCCGCCGGATTGATAACCAGCTACGGGGCCGCTCTGGCCGCCAAGGTGACCCGGGGCGCACGCATTTCTTCCTGAGCTTAGAGGACGACCTGATGCGGATTTTTAATTCGGGTAACCTCGATAAAATGCTGGGCAAGCTCGGCATGAAAGATGGCGAGGCCATTGTGCACCCGTGGGTCAACAAAGCGCTGGAGCGCGCGCAGGGCAAAGTGGAAGCCCGCAATTTTGATATCCGCAAGAATGTGCTGAAATATGATGATGTGATGAACGAGCAGCGCAAACGGGTGTTTGAGCAGCGCCGTGAAATCATGGAAAGCGATAATCTTGCCGAAGAAGTGCAGGATATGCGTCATGACGTAGTGGATGACATCGTGGGGGATGCCATTCCGCCCAAGGCCTACCCTGACCAGTGGGACATGTCTGGCCTGTATGCCAAGGTTATCGAGAATTTCAACCTTGATCTGCCCATCATTGAATGGGGCAAGGAAGAAGGCGTGGATGACGAGACCATCTCCGAGCGCCTGTATGAAGAAACTGACAAAGCCATGGCCGCCAAAGTGGCGCAAGCGGGGCCGGACGTGTTTCGCCGCGTGGAAAAACAGGTGCTTTTGCAAACCATTGATAAGGCGTGGCGCGAGCATTTGCTGACGCTGGAGCACCTGCGGCAGGTTGTGGCCTTTCGCGGCTATGCCCAGCGTGACCCGCTGAACGAGTATAAAACCGAAGCCTTCACCTTGTTTGAACGGTTTTTGAACCGCCTGCGGGTGGACGTGACGCAGCAACTCTCGCATATCCGCATTATGTCCCCCGAAGAACAAGAGCAGATGCGGGCGCAAATGCTGGCGGCACAGCAGCAACAAGCGGCGCCCCCCGCGGCCACCGGAGATGGGCCGCCAAAAGTTGACCCCGCAGACGAGGCCACTTGGGGCAACACACCGCGCAATAAGCCCTGCCCCTGCGGCTCTGGAAAGAAGTATAAGCATTGCCACGGTAAAGCCTAAAAAATAGCAAGCTGGCCGGACAAAAATGCCTTGCCAACTTGCAAAGTCATATTTAAGCCACAATATATAGGCATATTCTTCGCATGACCTCCCACGGGTTGTGGTTATTGTAACAATTATAATTTAGTTTAACTTTCCCCCTTAAAGCATTGTTTAAACTAAATAAATGTGCTAGTTTGCATTGAGATACAAATTTGGAGGCGCGGATCGTGTTTAAAAACGATCGCATGATGTTGATTCTAACTGGACTGGTCCTGGCAATTTTTGCCGGATCCATGGTGCAGTATAGTGACAAAATTTTGGCGCTAATGTCCGGCGAAAAGGTGGTGGCCACGCAGGATGACACCTATTCCGTACGCGCGGGAGCCAGCCAGATCCTTGATGTTTTATCAAATGACACCGTAAAAGGCCCTATTGTGGTGCTGACCCGCCCAAGCTGTGGTGCTGTTGAAATGAGCAGCAATAATAGGCTATCCTTCTCAAGCGACGCAAATTGCAACGGCGAAGTTGAATTTGCATATTGCGTGGATGCTGAAGGGAATTGTGAGCCTAACGCTGTAACCATTAACGTGATTTCGGTGAGTTTTGCAGGGGCCCAAACCCCAGCCTCTGATGAAACCATCTCAAGCGGTGAGCAGGTCCAAGCGGCCGAACTAGCGCCTGACCCCGCCGCAGCCCCCGCACCCGCAACAGATGCCCCACAGATTGAAAGCTTTGCGGTTGAGATGGCCCCGCCAGCATTGGCTACGCCGAGCGTATCAGAGGTTGTGAGCCCCAGCGTCGCTGTTGCCTCTATCCGGCGGGCGTCAAACGGGCTAGATTCAGTCAGCATTTCCGACCAAAATATTGCCACCCAAAATAGCGCCAGCATTAATCAAGCTCCCCTAACCGGCCCTGCGGCTTTTGCCGCGCCGGCAATTGGAGAGGCCAGCAATATCTCGCTTGGCGGGGCCGAGCGAGTTGTCGCCTCTACCGAGGTTTCGCCGGAAAACCTGCAAGCGGCCACCAACGAAGATAGCAATCTTGCCCCCTTGGAGCGCGGCCCCGAAGCGCTGGATTCAATGGCCATCGCGCAGGTTGCACCAACCGCACCCGATTTACCGCCGCTGCCCGCCAACCCTGAGCAAAATGCTGATACCCCTGTTTTTGTGGCCTCAGCGCAAACCGACGGGCCAACACCGGACACAGAATTTAACGCTCAGCCAACAAATGTGGGGCCTATTGCCCTTGTTGCCCTCAATCCTACAGCCACCCGCAGCAATGCGGCGGGCGAAAGCCTGAATATTGTTCTAACCGAACCGGGCGCGCAAAACTTTACTGCCCCCACCGACAACCCCGCTGCGCTTGCGCCAGCCTCCGCACAGCCAAGTGCCGTTAGCGTGCTGGAGCGTGCCCCGAATATTACAGAGCTTGTTTCTGCCCCTGCCGCTTTGGCCCTTCCCGCTGATCCGCGCATTGGCTACTCAACTATGAGTGACCAATCGGTAATGCGCAATTTTACTGCGTTGTCGCAACCCAGCTTGGCGGCAAACGCGGTGAGCATTTCGCAGGGCATCGCCTCTCAGCCCAATCAAATTAGTGTTGCAAGCAGGATAACCCGTCACGATACCGTTTCGCGCTTTATTTCAATTTCCCGGGGCTTTGAAACACATAACCGCGCGGCAAATATTGCTTCGCTCGCCACGCCCGCACCATTGATATTCACCTTGCCAAGCCTTGACCTGCAAGCCGCGCAAGCCCCTCGGGTTTTAGAAGCTAGCCTGCCGGTCACGCCGGAGACCCCGATCATCACAACCCCTGCACAAAATTCCGGTTGCGAGATAGCGCTTTCGGCGACCGCGCGGAGCGGCGCAAACATTGCGCTGGACCTTTCCGCCCCTTGTAAGCCTAACCAAATGGTCACCATAGCGCATTCTGGCCTTACCTTCTCGATGCTTACAGATGCGCAAGGTGCAGTTTTTGTGATTATGCCAGCCATGGAATCCGAGGCCGAAATCAGCGCACGGTTTGAAGATCAAAGCAGCCAAAGCACGCGCGTTTCCCTGAACGACATGAACAGCGTCGTGCGCGCTGCGGTTTCTTGGCAGGCTGATATGAACCTTGGCCTTAGCGCCATCGAGTTTGGTGCGGCCATTGGCTCTGAGGGGCATATCACCCCCGAAACACCGCGCGATTATAGAACATCGCGAGTTAAGGGCGGTGGGTATTTGCTGCAATTGGGCGACCCAAGCCTCGAGCGCGGCGCAATGGCCGAGGTTTATACACTTCCCACCAACAACCAGCAGCGCGGCACCGTCGCACTGTCTATTATCCTTAATGACGTAGCGCCGGTTTGCGGGCAAACCATTATAGCAAAAACCGTACGTAGCCGTGACGACCAAAGCGCTCGAATTCGCAACGTGCGCTTTACAGTGCCAAGCTGCAATACCGTTGTGAGCGGCCCCATTGCCCTCCCCGGTGCGGTGGATGATATCCGGATTGCCGGCAGATAACCCGCCAAGCACACCGTTGTTTCAGCGCGGCGCCTGCGCAAACGTGCCAAAAAGAACAGACTCGCCGCGCCGCACTGGCTAGATCAGGCCGAGCGCCTTAAAGCTGGCATCGCTTTCTTTCCCGATAACAATGTGATCGTGCACCGAAATACCCAGCGCCTTGGCGGCATCCACAATCCGGTTGGTCATCATAATGTCTTCATCCGATGGCTCTGGGCTGCCCGAGGGGTGGTTATGCACCAAAATAAGCGAAGATGCATTGAGCTCCAGCGCGCGTTTCACCACTTCGCGCGGGTAAACCGGCACATGGTCCACTGTGCCCACGGCTTGGGGCTCATCAGCGATCAGAGTGTTTTTGCGGTCCAGATACAGCACCCGAAATTGCTCTGTCTCGCGATGCGCCATCACGGTTTTACAATAGTCCATAAGGGACGACCACGAGGTGATGGCGTTTTGCCCCAGAACCCGCGCCTGCCCCAACATTTGGGCGGCAGCTTCAACGATTTTCAGCTCCTGCACAACAGCAGAGCCCACGCCCTGCACCTTGGCCAGCCGCGCAGCGGGCGCGGTGATCACACGGTTAAAATCGCCAAATTCGGCTAGCAGCCGCTTGGCAATCGGCTTTACATCTCGCCTAGGAATGGCGCGAAAAAGCACAAGCTCCAGCATTTCATAATCAGCCAACGCCGTGGCCCCTGCCCGCATAAAACGGGCGCGCAGGCGTTGCCGGTGGTTGGTGTAATGGGGTTCTGGCGGCTTTTCAACACTCGGCACCACTTCAAAATCCGGCTCAAATCCGGGAAAGGGTTTTTCGGCAAACTGGTTACGCATGGTCATGCGTTAACCATTCCCATGCTTTGGTTAATAAACCCTTAAGCGCTCCACGTCGGGTAGAACTTCCCCGTGGGTGAAAGGGTAAATATCTCGCAGCCGTCTGCCGTAACGCCAATCGAATGCTCAAACTGCGCCGTGTTTTTCTTGTCCTTGGTCACCGCTGTCCAGCCATCGGCCAGCACCTTGGTGAAGGGTTTGCCAAGGTTGATCATCGGCTCAATCGTGAAAAACATGCCCTCTTCCAGCACCGCACCGCTGCCCGCGCGGCCATAGTGCAGCACGTTGGGCGCGGCATGAAAAACCTGCCCCAGCCCGTGGCCACAAAAATCCCGCACGACAGACATCCGGTGGCTTTCGGCATATTTCTGGATGGCCGCACCGATATCGCCAAAGGTATTGCCCGGCTTCACGGCGGCAATGCCCAGCATCAGGCACTCATGCGTGACCTCAATCAGCCGTTCATCCCGCCGCCCGAGCTTGCCCGCCACATACATGCGCGAGCTATCGCCAAACCAGCCGTCCAAAATGCAGGTGACGTCGATATTGAGAATATCGCCATCTTTCAGCACCTTACTGCCCGGAATACCGTGGCAAACCACGTGGTTAATCGAAATACAACTGGCATGCTCATAGCCGCGATAGCCGATGGTGGCAGATTCTGCACCGGCATCCTCGATGAAGGCCTGAATGCGCGCATCCAGCTCACCGGTGGTGACCCCGGGCTTTACATATTGCGCAATCATATCAAGGCTTTCTGCCGTCAATTGCCCCGCTGCGCGCATGCCCGCGAAATCCTCACTTGGGTGAATGCGAATGCCATCTTTATTCAAAAATCCGGTTTTGGCGCGGTGCATGGCGGCTCTCCTAAGTGGGTATAAGCCCGATATATGTTACCGCGTAACAATCGGCAAGGCCTCACCAAAGCTAGCCCCCTCAAGCGTGAGGACAGCACGATAACAGAGCGCTTCAACGCCAGCCCCGTGGGCGACCTGAAAGGCGGCGTTATAGGCGGGGTCGATGTCATCTGCCACGGCGAAGGTGGCGCAATCGGTGCGCTGCACGAGATAGAGCACCACAGCGCGGTGGCCCTCAAAGATCATCGCGGCCAACTCATTCATGTGCTTTGCCCCGCGCTTGGTTACGGTATCAGGGAACTCGACGAGGCCCGCCTTACGGCAGAGGTTCGCGCTTTTAATCTCCACATAGCAGTCAGGCAGGCCCTCTTGGGTGAGGAGAAAATCAACCCGGCTGTTCTCGCCATATTTCACTTCGGCGCGAACGGTTTTGTAAGCGGCCAATGCAGGCACAGCTTGCGCCTGCAATGCTGCGCCCACCACTTTATTGGGCAGCGCGGTATCTATCCCCACCAACGCCCCATTGATTTCGGCCAGTTTCCAGCTGTAGCGCAGCTTGCGTTTGGGGTCGTCATTTGGTTCCAGCCACACCACCGTACCGGCCTCTGTGAGGCCTGTCATCGCACCGGGGTTGGCGCAGTGGGCGGTGGCCTCTGTGCCATCCGGCAGCGTGACATCTGCCAAAAAGCGTTTATACCTGCGGATAAGAACCGCGCGAATGAGGGGGCTTGAATAGTTCATACCCCTTCCCTAGCGCGCCCAGCTCGGAGCCTCAAGATGAACCCTACCGCCGCTATATTATTGATCGGAGACGAAATCCTTTCAGGCCGCACAAAAGATAGCAACGGCAACCACCTTGCCAAGTGCTTGGCTGAATTGGGCATTGCCCTGCATGAAATACGCGTGGTTCCGGATGATCATGCGGTGATTGTGAGCGCGCTCAATGCCCTGCGCAAGGCGCACATCCATGTCTTTACTTCAGGCGGCATTGGCCCCACCCATGATGACATTACGGCAGACGCGGTGGCGGCGGCTTTTGGCGTGGGCATTAGCGTGCGCGATGACGCCCGGGCGATTCTGGCCACGAATTACGATAATCCAGCAGACCTGAACGAGATGCGCCTGCGCATGGCGCGCATTCCTGACGGTGCCAGGCTAATTGACAACCCCATAAGCAAAGCGCCGGGGTTTAGCCTTGGGAATGTGCATGTGATGGCGGGAGTTCCAGTGATATTTGAGGCTATGGTGGCAGGGCTGTTGCCCAGTTTGACCGGCGGCGCGCCGATGCGCTCGATCTCGGTGCGAGTGGATAACCCCGAGGGGGCAGTGGCGGCAGAGCTTGCCGAAATTGCGGCGCGATTTCCTACGCTATCCATCGGCTCTTATCCATTTGTAACAGATAGCGGCTTTGGCACCAATATTGTAGCGCGTGGGTTCGATGCTGAATTATTAGCGGCTGTAGAAGTAGAAATTCATAAGCTCTGAGCAATTTCCGCTTTCCTTTACGAAAATCTCGGCTAAGTTGAACTAACCACCTGCCATTTCGCGAGGTGGTTTTCGGACAATTTGTATGACAACAGCTATTTCAACGCCACAAACCTATGGCCCGCATTTGCGCGCGACCATCATGCTGGGCGCCCCCATGGTGGGCACTATGCTGGCGCAAATGATTATGGGTATTACCGATACTGTAATGCTGGGCTGGCTCGGGGCGGCACCCCTAGCGGCCTCGGTGCTGGGCACGCAGATATTCCTGATACTGCTGCTAACTGGCTCTGGCTTTGCCCAAGCGGTGGTGCCGCTGGCGGCCCACGCGCTCGGAGCCGGAGACACAACCGTGCTGCGCCGCGCAGTGCGCATGGGCTTTTGGGTGAGCACGGCGTTTACGCTGGTTGTTTTCCCGATCATGTGGTTTGCCGAGCCGATATTGCTGGCGCTGGGGCAAGCGCCCGAGCTGGCGCGGATGGCAGACCAGTATTTAAGCATCGCAAAATGGTCGCTTCTGCCCAACCTGTTTATTATGGTGCTGCGTAGCTATTTTGGCGTGGTGGAAAAGGCACATATTGTGCTGGTGACCACGCTCGTGGCAGCCGCGCTTAACGGCGTGTTGAACTATGCGCTGATTTTTGGCAATTGGGGCGCGCCAGCGATGGGAATTGAAGGCGCGGCCTATGCCACGCTTGGCTCGGCCCTGCTTTCGATGATTCTGCTTTTAGCCTTTACCAACTGGCACCCTGCCCTTGCGCCGCACGCGATTCTAACGCGCTTTTGGCGCTCCGATTGGGCGGCATTTTGGGAGGTCGCCAAAGTGGGCTGGCCAATCGGGATTACTATTCTGGCGGAGTTTGGCCTGTTTGCGATGTCGGCAATTATGATGGGCTGGTTTGGCACCGTGCCGCTGGCAGCGCATGGCATTGTGATGCAGCTTATTTCGATAGCGTTTATGGTGCCACTAGGGCTTTCACAGGTTGCGACCATCCGGCTGGGCCTCGCCAAAGGACGCGGAAACGCGGAAGAGGTGACCATGGCGGGGCGTGCGGTTCTGATTGTCGGCATCGGCTTTGCGCTGGCTATAACGACGCTGCTGATTATGGCCGCTTCGCCGTTGCTGTCCCTTTTCCTTGATTTCAAAACAGACGATGCCGCCGAAATTCTGGCTTTTGCCATCCCGCTGCTTGCGGTGGCGGCGGCGTTTCAAATGGTGGATACATTGCAGGTGCTGGCGGCGGGGCTGCTGCGCGGACTAAAAGACACCCGCGTGCCAATGCAATTTGCGCTGTTTTCCTATTGGGTCATAGGTATCCCCGCGGCCTATTTGCTTTCAAAATACACCAGTCTGGAGGCCATTGGCATCTGGCTGGGGCTTGCCGTCGGGCTGACCGTTAGCAGTTTTTTAGGCATGTGGCGCTATGGGGCGCGGACAAAATTGGGGTTGATTTAACGGGCAAATTCTGCGGCCTCGCTGCGCTCGGCTATTGCGGCGCGTCTAGCTTTGCACTATTTTGCGAGGCCATACACGCGCCGCGTTGCCACGGTAGCGCCCGTTGACACAAGCGCATGTGGTTGAGTGCGGCGCGGGCGGGATACTGCAAAGCAGACCACCGCTTGACGCGCCGCACCAGAACTTTTTAGAATGCCAGCGCCTTGGCCTGCTTAACCTGCGGCAAGCTAGCGATGCTTTTAAGCGTAGCCGCATCAATCCGCGCATCTACCCCGACTAGCGCAATAGCTTCGCCGTCTTTTACAACGCGGCCCAAGGCAAAGGTGGCAATATTCACACCTAGCGCGCCCAGTGTCGTGCCCAAGGCCCCGATATAGCCCGGCATGTCGGCATTGGTGGTATAAAGCATATAGGGCTGAGGCTCAGCCTCAAGCCCGATGCCTTTGATCTGGATAAAACGCGGCTTGCCATCCGAATAGATGGTGCCCGCAACCGAGCGCGTTTGTGTTTCGGAGGTAATCGTCAAACGCATATATGTGCCAAAAGCGCCCTGCTCATCCTTACGGGTTTCGCTAATCTTAATGCCGCGCTCGCGCGCCACAATTGGGGCAGACACCATGTTTACGCCTCCCTCGCCAACAAGCGGGATCATCAAGGCAGCCACAAGGCTGGCTGTAAGTGGTTTGAGGTTAAGCTCTCCTACTTTACCCACAAACTCGATCTCGATTTCCTTAATGGGGCTTTCGGTAACCTGCCCTGCAAAGCCACCGAGCATTTCGGCAAGGCCTATCCATGGCTTGAGCACGGGGGCTTCTTCAGCAGTCACGCTTGGCGCGTTGATCGCGTTGGAAATAGCCCCGCGCATCAGGTAGTCAGACATTTGCTCCGCCACCTGAAGCGCCACGTTTTCTTGCGCTTCCGAGGTTGCAGCCCCGAGATGCGGGGTGCAAACCACGTTATCCAACCCGAAAAGCGGGTTGGTTTTTGCGGGTTCATCGGCATACACATCAAACGCAGCGCCTTGAAGCTGGCCTGATTTCAGGGCCTCGGCCACGGCATCCTCATCAACAAGCCCCCCACGCGCGCAGTTAATCAGGTAAGCGCCTTTTTTGATCTTCGCGATCTTCTCAGCGCTTAACAGGTTGGCGGTTTTATCGGTTTTGGGCAGGTGCAGAGTTATAAAATCGGCCTTCACCAACAGATCGTCGATATTTTCAACTTTGGTCACGCCTATCGCTTTGGCGCGCTCCTCAGAAAGAAACGGATCATACGCAACCACCTTCATTTTAAGGCCAATGGCACGGCTGGCAACCACTGAGCCGATATTGCCAGAACCGATAAGCCCCAGTGTTTTGCCAGTAATTTCAGTCCCCATAAAGCGGGATTTTTCCCAC
This sequence comes from Paracoccaceae bacterium, assembly GCA_016744015.1. GTDB lineage: Bacteria > Pseudomonadota > Alphaproteobacteria > Rhodobacterales > Rhodobacteraceae > UBA3077. Next base: position 35,087 of record JADGFD010000008.1, read on the forward strand.
TTGCCAGCTTGGGTGCTGGCATCCGCCGCCGGAATTTGGCGGGCCACGGCAAACATCATCGCAATGGCGTGCTCAGCCGTGGTGATGGAGTTGCCAAACGGCGTGTTCATCACCACAATCCCTTTAGCACTTGCCGCTGCGAGGTCAACGTTATCCACGCCAATACCGGCACGGCCAATGACCTTTAGGTTATCGGCTTTCTCGATCAGCTCTGCTGTGGCCTTAGAGGCCGAGCGAATGGCGAGGCCGTCATATTGGCCGATGATTTCGGCTAATTTGGCAGGGTCTTTGCCAAGATCTGGCATAAAGTCCACCTCCACGCCGTTATCTTTAAAGATTTGAACGGCCGCGGTGCTGAGCTTGTCGGATATAAGAACTTTAGGCATTTTATGCCTCCTTTAAATTGGTTTTGGCGGTGGCAAAGGCATAATCGAGCCATGGGGTCAGGGCTTCAACATCGGCGGTGTCGACCGTGGCCCCACACCATATCCGCAAGCCCGCAGGGGCATCGCGGTAACCGCCAATATCATAGGCAGCCTCGGCTTCGTCCAAGAGCTTAACCATGGTTTTGACAAAGGCGTTTTGCGCGTCATTATCAAGCACGGCAATGGCCGGATCAGCGATTTTCAGGCAAACCGAGGTGTTGGAGCGCGTGGCAGGATCAGCCACGAGATTCTCGGCCCAGTCAGAGGCATCGACCCATGCTTGCAGCGCCGCAAAATTGGCATCGGCGCGGGCGCGGGTGGCTTTTAGGCCACCCAAATCATCCATCCATGCCAGCGCGTCTTCGGCATCGGCCACCGCGAGCATGGACGGCGTGTTGATCGTGGCGCCCTTAAAAATGCCCTCAATCAGTTTGCCGCCTTTGGTGAGGCGGAAGATTTTTGGTAGCGGGCGTGGCGGGGAATAGTTTTCAAGCCGTTCTACCGCGCGAGGGGAGAGCACGATAACACCGTGCGCGCCCTCTCCGCCCATGGCTTTTTGCCAGCTAAAGGTGGTGACGTCGAGCTTGGCCCACGGGAGATCTTGCGCGAACGCCGCCGAGGTGGCGTCGCAAATGGTCAGGCCTTCGCGGTCATCCGCGATCCAATCACCATTGGGCACACGGGCACCGGAGGTGGTGCCGTTCCATGTGAATACAATGTCGGCATTTTGGCGAACCTTTGAAAGGTCTGGCAGCGCACCGTAGTCAGCGCTCAGCTTATTCACATCATCCAGCTTAAGCTGGTTGGCAATATCGCCGGCCCAGCCTGCACCAAAGCTTTCCCATGCCAGCACATCCACCGGCCGCGCACCAAGCAGCGACCAGAGCGCCATTTCCACGGCCCCCGTATCAGACGCCGGCACAATGCCAACGCGATAATCAGACGGGATCTCAAGGATCTCACCCATTTTATCAATCACGCCCTTTAGCTGCGCCTTGGGGGCAACAGCACGGTGTGAGCGCCCCAGAAAGGCGCGCTTGGCAACAGCTTCAAAGCTATAGCCGGGGCGTTTTGGGCATGGACCAGATGAGAATTCGGGGCGCGCAGGCTTAACCTGCGGCATTAAAGGGAGGCTCATAGATGGCTCCTACATCAGCGCGATATTTTTGAGCCTGCCATCGCTCGCGCTTATTCCGACAACCTGCCCACGGGGGGGATACCGCAATGCAGCATGGCAGATCAAGGGATAAAGTGTCGCGTTCTGACAGGTTTGTGTCGTTTTTAGTTTCCGATGGGAAACTTGAGCCGTGATTTGAGGAAGCTCTACCAAATTTAGGAATTGACACATAAAGGCGTGTGCTTACACTTTGGCTCAAGTTCTGCGGGAAAAATGAGCGATGATTAGGGTTTTGTTTTCAGTATTTCTTTTTTGTGTTCCCTCAATAGCGTTAAGCTGTATGCCACCGTTTAACCCTGATTTAGCATACTTCATCTCTAGTTTTCAGTCGAGAGATGAACCTTATCAGATTGTTTATGGGCGGTTCGTCTCAATTAGTAAAATCGAGATTGAAGATGTAACAGAGGATTACAGGTCCGAGTTTACGGCTTCAAATTATATTGCCAAAAAATTGACGGCATCCGCAGTATTCGAACTTATTGACCCAATTCCTCGCAGGCATCGAAATGGGCGAATTGACGTTGATATTTGGAAAATATGGGATAACGGTACTACGTCTTGCAATTTTGGAGACCGTCGAAATGATGCATACTTAGATGTTTCTTTCAATACGCTATTGGATCGCGACAATGAAGTTCTAGGATTTGCAATTGGTTCGGACGGAGCGCTATCGTATGGGCTTCCGCTGTTTTCCACCCATTTTGGCGAACCATTTACCCCCGCCCAACGAAGAGCCTTGGGGCGCTGTATTTTTAATGGCGCGTGTGAACCGCAGCATTTGTATAGTCTACGCAATTTGGAGCCGGTTTCACGTTGAATTTTCATGCCGTTTTGTGATCCCCCCCCTCACGATTCATGGTTTCCCTTTCCCCACCGCCTAGGCTAGCGTCGCGCGAACCTCACTAAAGGAATCACCATGCCTTCTCGCCCCGGCCTTTTACAATGGAGCCTCCTTCTCGCCCTTGGCATGATCTGGGGTGCATCTTTTTTGGGCGTTGAAAAAGCGCTGGAGAGCTTTGCCCCTATTACCATTGCTGCGCTGCGCATTGCCTTGGCCGCCGTGATCCTGACAGGCGCAAGCTTTGCCATGGGCATCGGCCTGCCAAAAGACCGCCGCACATGGGTTTTTGCCTTTGGCATGGGGCTGTTTTCTAACGCAATTCCGTTTACACTGCTAAGCTGGGGGCAACAGCATGTCACCTCGGGCTATGCGGGCATAACCATGGCGGTGGTGCCGCTTTTGGTGCTACCGCTCTCGCATTTCCTGATCCCGGGAATGCGTTTGACGCCAACCAAAACACTGGGATTCGGCATCGGGTTTATCGGGGTTGTGGTGCTGATCGGCCCTGCGCGGATCCTGCAATCTGGCGGCGGCGATATTGAAAACATCGCCCGCATTGCCTGTGTGGTAGCCAGCATGTGCTATGCTGTTGGCACCATTATCACACGGCTAGCCCCTCAAGGGGAGGCCATGGCCTTTTCAGCGGCGGCGCTGATTATGGGGTCACTGGTGGCACTACCGATAGCGCTGGCCGTGGAAGGCCTGCCATCGGCCCCCACCCTGCCCGCCCTGGCTGGCATGCTCTACCTCGGGGTTTTCCCAACCGCGCTGGCCACGATCATGCTGGTGTTTGTGGTTAAAACCGCAGGCCCACCGTTCCTCTCGCTGGTAAATTACCAAGTGCCGATTTGGGCTGTAATTATTGGCATGGTAGTTCTGAAAGAAGAGTTGCCAAGCAGCTTTATCTGGGCGCTGGGGCTGATTTTGCTGGGCATGGCAGTGGCGCAGTTTAGACGGCGATTGTAGGATTGGGTTTTACCCCACCCTACAATTTATCCAACCAAGGCCTCAAATACCTCACCGCGCTCTTCAAAGCTCTCGAACTGGTCAAAGCTAGCGCAGGCGGGGGCGAGGAGGATGGTATCTCCATGCTCAGCGTCGCGCTTGGCCGCGTTAACGGCGGCTTCGAGCGTGCCGGATATTTCGTTCGGCGTGCTCCCAAGCTGGTTGGCAAAATCCTCGGCGGCTTCGCCTATAAGGTAAGCCTTTTTAACGGAGCTAAAATCCAGCCCCTCTATGCCGCCAGCCTTGGCCTGCCCGCCAGCTATCCAGAGGATATTTTCAAAGGCCAGCAGGGCTTTGCCCGCCGAATCTGCGTTTGTGGCTTTGGAATTATTGATGAATTTTATACCCCCGGCCTCGCCCACCTGCTGGCAACGATGCCGCAAGCCGCCATAGCTCACCATGGCAGCCTCTATCACCTTCGGCGCCAGCCCAAGGTGGCGGCAGGCGGCATAGGCTGCGCAGGCATTTTGCTGGTTATGCGCGCCCGGGAGGCCCTCCATTTGGCGCATATCAATGCTGGCCATTTGCCGCCCCTTGCGCCACTCCACCAAAAAGCCTTTACGCATATAAATGCTCCAGTCAGCGCCCTTAAGCTGGCGGGTGGTGCTAATTTCGATCACGTTGTCGCCTTCACGAACAACATTGCTGAGGAAACGGCCCTCTGGCTCATCAACGCCAATTATCGCCCGTTCTGGCAGGCCTTGGGTAAATAGCCGCTTTTTGGCGGCAAAATAGCCACCCACCCCGCCGTGGCGGTCAAGGTGATCCGGTGAAAGATTGAGAAAGATGGCTACATCGGGTTGCAGGGTGCGGGCGAGATCAGTTTGATAAGAAGAAAGCTCGATAACGGCAACCTCACCATCGGCAGCTTGATCAAGGCTAAGCACGGCTTTGCCGATATTCCCTCCCAGCTGGCTGGGGCGCTGAGCGTGCTGTAATATATGGTGAAGCAAGGCCGAGGTGGTGGATTTTCCGTTGGAACCGGTAATACACACCACCTTTGGGTAGCGGTCAAAACTGCCCCATTCATCGCTGGCGAAGGACTGGAAAAACAGGCCGATATCGTTATCCACTGGCACGCCCGCTTCCCACGCCGCCTGAATGGCTTTATGAGCCTTGGGATAGAGGTGTGGAATGCCGGGGGAGGTGACGAGAAGATCAAGCGCCGCCGCCTCACGCGGACGGGAAACATCCTCCACGGCATAGCCCTCGACCTCAGCCAAGGCGCGCGAAGCGGGGCTGTCATCCCAGCAGATCGGCGTTGCCCCGCCCGCTTGCAGCGCCGCCGCTGTGGCCAACCCCGTGCGCCCAAGGCCAAGCACGCCCACGCGCTTGCCGGAATAACCTTTGACAGGGATCATACATGCACCTCAGTAATGGGTGGCGGGAATGCCGCCATGGGCAAATCAATACCTCAACTCGCAAGGCATTGGAAGCGGCTAGCATCGAGTAAAACCGTTTTCGACGCTACGCGCCAAACCGCGCCTCGCTACGCTCGGTGGCGGCGCGTCGAGAACTGTGCAGGCTAGAAGGTTCTGCCCGCGCCGCGTTGCAAGATCAGCGCTTGTGGCACAGCGGTTATTCGACTTTCTTGTTTGAAATAGCGCTTGCCTTCTTTCGTTACCTTGCGGCCCGACCCAGCTTAGCCTCGCACAAGCGCTTACGCCCCAGCGCGGCGCGAGTGCGATCTTGCCACTTGTGCAAACCTATGCGCGCCGCCACCGAGCGTAGCGAGGCCACGCCCAACGGGAGGGTTCGTTTTGCGTAGCAAAACGGGACCGACGGGCGGGAGAGCGCTGGGACTTTGACAGAGACAATGTTACCGCAGCTTCAGCGTCGCCAACCCTATCAAGGCCAGGATTAACGAAATAATCCAAAACCGGATCACGATCTGGCTTTCACCCCATCCTAGCTTTTCAAAATGGTGGTGTATCGGCGCCATCAGGAATATCCGCTTACCGGTTTTCTTATAATAGAGCACCTGAATCACGACGCTCAGCAACTCTACAACAAACAGCCCGCCGATGATAGAAAGCACAATCTCGTGCTTGGTGGCGACCGCAATGGCCCCGAGCGCGCCGCCCAAGGCTAAAGAGCCAGTATCACCCATAAACACCGCTGCGGGCGGAGCATTATACCAAAGAAAGCCAAGACCACCGCCAATGAGTGCCGCCACAAATACCGTGAGTTCACCTGTGCCGGCCACGTAATGCAAGCCCAGATATTCGGTGAAGTCTGTCCGGCCCACAAGGTAGGCGATAATGCCAAAAGAGCCGGCGGCGATCATAACGGGCATGACGGCGAGGCCGTCAAGGCCGTCGGTAAAATTCACCGCATTGGCGGAGCCAACGATCACGATCATCACGAAGGGCACAAAGAAATAGCTAAGGTTTAGGAGCGAGTCTTTAAAGATCGGAAAGGCCAGCTGCCCCGAAAGCTCGGGAGATTGCATCCACATCACCCACACGCCCGCAATAGCAGCCACAACAAAGCCAAGCCCAAGGCGGATTTTGCCTGACACGCCTTTGTGGTTTTGCTTGGCCACTTTCAGGTAGTCATCCCAAAAGCCAATCAGGCCAAAGCTATAGGTCACAAATAGCACCAGCCATACATAGCCATTATCCAGCCGCGCCCAAAGCAGCGTAGATACGAGAATAGCGCCAAGAATAAGCACACCGCCCATGGTGGGGGTGCCTGCCTTTTCCAGAATGTGGCTTTGCGGGCCATCGTCCCGAATGGGCTGGCCTTTGCCTTGCTTGCTGCGCAAGAGGTTGATCAACGGACGGCCAAACATAAAGCCAAAAATCAGCGCAGTAAAAAACGCCCCACCAGAGCGAAAGGTGATATACTGGAACAGGTTCAAGAATCCGGCATCAAACCACTCCGGCAGCATATAAAACATCTAAAATTTCCCCTCAGGATTTTGCTGGCTCTCCGCATCGCCTAGTTTCTTCAGCGCGTCAATGATTTTCGCCATATCCATGCCGAGCGAGCCTTTGACCATGACCACATCCCCTGCCCTGATTTGGCGGCCAATTTGGCCGCCAAGGGCTTGGGACCTGTCTTCTGTGAGGCCACGGTTTTCAAATGGCACATTGGCCATTAGCGGGCCAACAGTGTGGGTGATGTCGATACCTTCAATCGCAGCCAGTGAATCGTGTAGCGAAGGCGCGGTTTCGCCCAGTTCTAGCATATCGCCCAAAATCGCCACTTTACGGCCTTTTTGCTGCGCTAGGGTTTCCAGCGCGGCACGGGTGCTGGCAGGGTTGGCGTTATAGCTTTCATTGATGAGAATGAAGTGACCGTCCATCCCCTTAGGGCCGAGCGGAATTTCTTGCCGCGCGCCTCGGCCTTCGGGGGGATGCCAACTGGCCAGCGCCAGCGTGGCACGCCCAAGATCGGCGTTCAGCGCGTGAAGCCCTGCCAGCACGCCCACCGCATTTTGCGCCAAATGCGCACCTTCCCCGCCGAGCTTAAACATTATTTCGCCCATGGGAGACGCCGCGCGCACCACGGTTGCGCCATTGCCGACGTCGCAAGACAGGAGGCGGAAATCGCACCCACGGGCCAGACCAAAACGCAAGGTATGGGCAGGGGCGGCTTTGGCCAGAATAGCGGCGGTATTGATGTCAGCATTGATGATGGCAATGCCATCCGGCTCCAAACCCTTAAATATTTCGGCCTTTTCGGCGGCGATTTCTTCAACACTCGAAAAAGCCGCGAGGTGCACAGGTGCCACGGTGGTAATAAGCGCCACATGCGGGCGGGCCATGCGGGCGAGGGGCGCGATTTCACCGGGGTGATTCATGCCTATTTCGATCACGGCTATATCGGTATCACTGGGCATTCTCGCCAGCGTAAGCGGCACACCCTCATGATTATTATAGCTTTTTTCGGCCACATGAATATTGCCCTGCCCTGCAAGCGCCACCCGAAGCATCTCTTTTGAGCCGGTTTTGCCCACCGAGCCCGTAATGGCTATCACACGTGCCTTGGTGCGGGCGCGGGCGGCTATGCCGAGCGCCTCAAGGCCTTTTAGCACATCCGGCACCAGCAATAGGGGCGCGTTTTCCAAGCCTTCGGGGATGCGGGATACCAGCGCGGCGGCCGCACCTTTTTCAAGCGCTTGGAGGACAAAATCATGGCCGTCGCGGCTGGCACTTAGGGCCACAAAAAGGTCACCTTTTTCAAGGGTGCGGGTATCAATCGACACGCCCTGCGCCTGCCAATCGGTGGCCGAGCTTCCGCCTGTTGCGGCCACGGCTTCATCACGGGTCCACAGGTTCATAGCCGCCCCTCCAGCGCGGCCACGGCCACGCTGGCTTGCTCGGCATCATCAAAAGGAAACACATCGGTGCCAATAATCTGGCCGCTTTCGTGGCCTTTCCCAGCAATCAACAGGCTATCACCGGGTTGCAAAGCATCAATAGCGCGCAAAATGGCTTCGGCGCGGTCGCCCACCTCGTAAGCCTCGGGGCAGCCAGCCAGCACTTCAGCGCGGATGGTGGCGGCGTTTTCAGTGCGAGGGTTATCGTCGGTTACAAACACCACATCGGCATTGGCGGCGGCGGCTGCCCCCATGAGCGGACGCTTGCCTTTATCGCGGTCGCCGCCCGCGCCAAAGGCCAGAATGAGGCGGCCAAGCACGTGGGGGCGCAGGGCTTGCAGAGCGATCTCCAAAGCCTCGGGGGTGTGGGCGAAATCTACAAACACGGTCGCGCCGCTTGAGCGGGTGGCGGCCAGTTCCATCCGGCCACGCACGGTTTGCAGGTTGGGTAGCGTTTTGAAAACGTCTTCCGGCTCTTCACCGATAGCGATCGCCAGCGCAGCGGCCATCAGCACATTGCTGGCCTGAAAACCGCCTATGAGGCTCAGATGCGTGGTGTGGACAGTGCCTTTCCAGCCAAAGCGCACATCTTGGCCATCACTATCAAAACGGCGGTTGAGGATTTGCATATCGCAGCCCTGGGCTTCACCAAGGGTGATGACGTGCTGGCCACGGCCTTCGGAAACCAAACGAACTGTAGGCCCAAAGCCATCATCCATATTGATAACCGCCGTCGCCCCCACAGGCAAAACGCGCTCAAACAGGCCCGCTTTGGCTGCAAAATAGTCACCAAAGGTGGGGTGGTAATCAAGGTGGTCGCGAGAAAGGTTGGTGAAAGCCCCCGCCTCCAGCGTGACGCCATCAAGGCGGCGCTGCTCTAGACCGTGGCTTGAGGCTTCCATGGCGGCGTGGGTGACGCCTTGGCTTTCGAGGCTTGCGAGAAGCATGTGCAGGGTAATCGGCTCGGGGGTGGTGTGGTTGAGCTTGGCGCTGACGGCGCCCTCCACACCCACCGTGCCAAAATTCACGGCGGCTCGGCCTAGGTGCTCAAGAATTTGGCGGTGGAAATTGGCGACGGATGTTTTGCCGTTGGTGCCGGTAATGGCAACCATATGACGGGGCTGTCCATTGTAAAAATGAGCGGCGGCAACGCTGAGCGCGGCGCGGGGATCGTCAGATAGCAATACGGGGCAATCGGGTTTTCCGATGAGTTTCAAGCCCTTAGAATCAGTCAGCACGCCAGATGCCCCCATACGCAAAGCGAATTTTGCAAACTCAGCGCCGTGGGCATTTACCCCTGGCATGGCGCAAAAAAGGAAGCCTTCTTTAGTGTCACGGCTGTCAACGCAAAGGCCTTCAAAGGCAGGCTCATCTTGCCAAAGGCCCGCGCGGCTTACCCGCCGTTCTAACCCCAGTTCGGAAAGCGTTTTTGCCATTTCAGCCTCAGTTACTGCTCAGAAGAATCGGAGCTTGAGGTGTTTCATTCCCTGCATGCGGGCGCAAGCCCAACAAAGGCGCAATGCGGCGGATAATTTCTGCGGCGACGGGCACGGCTGTCCAGCCCGCAGTGCGGCGCTCTTCGCCCAGCACGTCAATATTTGGCTCATCAAGCGAAACCACCAGCACATATTGCGGGTTGTTCATCGGGAAGGCGGCGGCAAAAGTGCCGATAACTTTATCCTCATAATAGGCCCCTTGCGGGTTGGGCTTATCAGCCGAGCCGGTTTTGCCTCCCACAAGGTAACCCTCAACATCCCCGAGCGAGGCCGTGCCGCGCACCACGACCTGCCGCAGCATATCGCGCAGGGCATAAGACGTGCTTTCAGAAATCACGCGGTCAACCTCGGTGGGCATTTCCACATCGTTTAGCAGGGTTGGTACAACCCGCAGCCCGCCATTGACCATGGCAGCATAGGCCGCTGCCAAGTGAACAGGCGTTACGGCAATGCCTTGACCATAAGAGATGGTCATGGTGCTAATTTCGGACCAGCGACGTGGTAATAAAGGGGCTGAACGGCGAGTTTCCGGAAGCTCTAGCGGCAGTTTTTCCAAGAGGCCAAGCTGGCCGAGAAAGGCTTGCTGGGCCTCGCCACCCATGCCCGCAGCCAAGCGGGCCACGCCGGTATTGGAGGAATGCACAATCACATCCCGCAGGCTCAGCCGCGCCCCGTAATCATGGAAGTCATTGATTGTAAAACTACGCCACCGCAGCGGGCCGCGCGTGTTGATCATGGTGTCAGGGTTGGCGACACCACTTTCCAGCGCTTGCGCGGCCGTGAATATTTTGAAGGTCGAACCAAGCTCATAGGTGCCTTGGGCCGCGCGGTTAAACAGCGGGCTATCGGCGGGGTCGCCGCTTACGGGCGGGCGGGGGCGGTGGTTTGGGTCAAAATCCGGCAGGGATACCATAGAGATGATGCGGCCCGTATTGGCCTCTAGCAGCACGCCGGTGGCCGCTTTGGCGTTCATGAGCTGCATGCCGCCCTCAAGCACTTGGCGCATGGCGGATTGCACTGTGAGATCAACAGAAAGCTGAAGCGGCTGGCCGTCATTGGCAGGGTCGCGGAGATAGTCGTCAAACTCAAGCTCTACGCCTGCGGTGCCCACCAGCTCGGCCGAGCGCACGCCTTCAACGCCAAACCTTGTGCCGCCCAGAATATGCGCAGCAAAAGCGCCGTTGGGGTAAAGCCGCAGCTCACGCGGACCTACCTTTAAGCCCGGCTCACCAAGGTCCAGCACGGCTTGCTGCTGCTCGGGCGAGAGCTTGCGTTTCACCCATACGAATTTGCGATTTCCGGTGAAATCGCGCAACAGGCGGTCAGCGTCCAGATCCGGAAAAATGGCCATGAGGCCGTCTACCGCATTGAGCGGATCAGCCATATCTTGCGGGGTAGCGTAAAGCGAAGCTGTGCGCAGGTTCGTGGCCAGAATGGCCCCGTTACGGTCCACAATATTGGCGCGGGAATTAATGATGGCAGCGGCTTGGCCACGGGCGGCTGGCTCTTCCGGCTCGGCCATGGCGACCATGCCCATTTTACCGCCCACCGCCAAAAAGGCGAGGCCAAAGGCCGTGGCCATAAGGCCAAGGCGTAGCTCAGCGCGGCGCTTTTCACGGGTGCGTTGCTTACGCAAGCGCGCGGCGCGCTCTTCGGCCTCCACAAGGTCCGGGTCTTCGCCCTTTGCGCGAGCTTTCAGAATGCGCGGCAGGGGGCGCAGAGGGCGGCGGATATCCATTAGTTGGTCCTCGCCACGATCTGCTGCACCGCGCTGCTGATTTCATCCTCCGGCATCGGCACCTCATTAATATCCGCAAAATGCGAGGCGTCAATTGGCATCAGGCGGAGCTCGGAATAATAAGTTTCGGCCAAGGCCCGCAAGCGTTCGGGGCGGTTAAGGTAGGCCCATTCGGCCCCCAAAACCGCAATCGCACTGCGCTCGCGGTTGATCTGGCGTTGCAGGCTGGAAACGCGGTCTTCGGCCTCTTGCACTTGGTAATTAACTTTATATGTCCAGCTCGCGGCAAACACGACCAGCACCCCGGCGAGGAGATAGAGGAATGTTTTCATAATATGTCTCCTTGGCTCAGGTCGATATTTGGCATGCCGATATCGGCGGGGTCTGTATAGGCGGCGGGCGCATCCAACCGCTGCGCAATGCGTAGGCGGGCAGAGCGGGCGCGGGGGTTTGCGGCGCATTCCTCGGGGCTAGCCTCAATGGCTTTGCGGGTGACTTTCTCAAAACGGGCAGCATCTGCCTCGGCTTCAGGCGCATAGCGATTGGCGCGAGGCGCATTGCCCGAGCGAATTTGCATAAAACGCTTAACCATGCGGTCTTCTAAAGAGTGAAACGTGACCACGACCAGCAGGCCGCCGGGCTTCAAAGCCGCCTCTGCGGCCACCAACCCACGGGCCAGTTCGCCCAGTTCATCGTTCACCGCAATGCGCAAGGCTTGAAAGCTGCGCGTGGCGGGGTGGGGCTGGTTGGGCTTGGGGTATGGCAGGTTTTTCTTGATGATATCAGCCAGTTGCAGGGTGGTGGAAATGGGCGCATCTTTGCGTGCCGCCACAATGCCCCGCGCAATCCGACGGGATTTACGCTCCTCCCCGAAGCGAAACAGAATATCGGCAATCATTTCTTCAGAGGCACGGTTTACCACATCGGCAGCAGAAGGCCCGGCTTGGGACATCCGCATATCCAGCGGCCCATCACGCATAAAGGAAAACCCGCGTGCACCCTCGTCTATTTGCATAGAAGACACGCCGATATCGAGCACCACGCCATCCAGCGGCACATCGGCCAGTTGGTCCAGCGCGCCAAAACGGCCATGCACCAGTTCGATGCCCTCAGGCAGCTCGGCGCGGGCTATCACGTCTGGGTCTTGATCAATGCCAATCACACGCGTGGCCCCTGCCCCGCGCAAACCACGGCTATAGCCGCCGTATCCGTAAGTGCCATCCAGCCACACGCCCGTAACTGGCGCGCATTGGGCCAGAATTGGCGTAAGCAGCACCGGAATATGCGGGTCTGCCAACATGGCTATACCTCTTTTCGGGCGTTAAGCAGGATGAACGGGTTCTTACCCTCGCCTTCATCTTCAAGGTTGTCGTAATAAATATCGTGATCCCAGATTTGCAGGTGATCATCAGAACCCACAAACACCGCCTGCGCGCCTATGTTAAAGCGCTCGCGAATGTCTTTGCGTAGGATCATCCGGCCATTATCATCCATCTGCACCAGCGTGGCAGCCTGAATGAGCGCCTTGGAGGCGTCATCTTTATCGGGGCCATACTCCATTCTGGAGATACGTTTGCGGATTTTCTTATAGGCCTTCAAAGTAAAGCCCCGCGCGCAATGCTCATGGGATTTGGAGTGCACCAACACCATGTGGGGGTTTTTACCCTCCACGCAATCCGGGTCTTCCGAGGCAAGCACGGCACGATGCGCGGCGGGTAACGAGACCCGCCCCTTTGCATCGACCTTACTGGTCAGCTGGTCAAAAAAACCTAGCTCCACCTGCCTACTCCTATTTCTGCCCCTCAAACGAGTTGCGGACCGTGTCTGCCCAACACGATCCGCCTCTGTCCCGTTCGGGTATGCCCAACTGCGTAAATCTGTTTCTGCTCGTTTCGCGTCGGATCTTTTTACTGTGCGGGAGGAAAGCGGCTGCCTGTATGAACCTGCCTAAATTTTTTTAGTGCTTAATCATAAACCGCTGTTCTTCCGTGCGATCTTGATAGCATGGAGACAGATGCCTAGCAATGCCTAAATTTAACACCAGAAGCCACTTTTTGGGTTTCAGTCATATAGCGCTCAGCCAAAATCGGACCAAAACCACATAAACTTGCGAGGCCCGAGAGCCCTGACGCTATATATAGTATACGGCATTTAGGGGCATTTTTTTCCATTTCTTTCAGTTTTCCGGCATTTCTCATGCTTTCAACTCCTGAATCATGATTCGTTTTGCCCTTGACCGCAAGAAAAATCAGCTTAGAACCCTAGAAATGCCACGCTATGCATTTAAACTTGAATATGACGGCAGCCGGTTTGAAGGCTGGCCAGAGGTGCAGGCCGCGTTCGAAGAGGCACTGCTTAAAAACCAAACCCCTGCAAGCACCCTAACGGTAGCCGAACCCACAGAGCCAGGGGTGCATGCCAGCAGCCAGATCGTGCATCTGGATCTGGCAGAGGCACATAACCCGCTCTCCCTCAAGGCTGAGCTTAGCGAAGTTTTGCGCGGCACAGCGCTCGCCATTGTGGGTGCCAGCGCTGTGCCAGAAGACTTTGACGCGAGCAAAGCTGTAGAGCGTCACTATACTTACCGGCTGTTTTCCCGCCGCGCCACGCTGACTTTTAATAAGGGCACGATGTGGCGTATTGATCATCCATTGGATATCCGCGCCATGCGTGAGGCGGCGCACTACCTTATAGGCAAACATAATTTTGGCAGTTTTTGCGCCAGCGGCAGCCTCGCGCAGCTTTCAGAGCTACGCATAGAAAGCTCGGCCCATTCCAGCGGCACCGAAGTGCGGCTGCACTTTCGCGCGCCCAGCTTTGCGCCCGAGCAAATTCGCCGCATTGTGGCGTTATTGGAGCGCATTGGGGCGGGTGCCTCCCCCCCCGAAATTATGCGCGAAGTGCTAGAGGCTCCCGCACTTTCTCCGGATGCTCCGATAGCCCCGCCACGCGGACTTTATCTGGATGATATCCGTTTTTCTGATGCCATCATGCAATCAGCCCATCTGCCGCTGGAGCCTACGCCGCACCTTGCCAGTGGTATTGGCGCCGCCATGCTGGAGCAAATGCCGCTGCCCTTGCTGGTAATTACCCGCAAAGGCCGCGTGGCTTATGCCAACCAGTTTGCCTATGATCTGCTACCCAATCTCATTATCCGCCAGCATTTCTCTGAAACGCTTGACGCGCCCAAGTTTACCGAAGCCGTGCAGGCTGCGATTGAAAGCGGCAAAACCGGCAAGGTGCGGTTTAGCCTGACAGAGGGGCCAGAGCGGTTTTTTGTGGCGCATATTGGCTTACTGCCCGCTGGCTCTGAATTTGGGAAGTCGATTCGGGTGATTGCAGCGATTGAGGAGCGCACGACGATGCTGAAATCAGAGCAAATGCGCTCTGATTTTATTGCTAATGTAAGCCACGAGCTGCGCACGCCGCTGGCGACGATTCTGGGCTATATCGAAACATTGCAGGGCCACGCCAAAGATGACGCGGAGGCACGTGCGCGGTTTTTGGCAGTAATGGCCAAGCAGGCTGGCCGGATGCAAAACCTTGTAAATGACCTGATGTCGCTCAACAAAATCGAGATCGCCGAGCATAATCGGCCGCGCACCCCCTGCGCCCTGCCCGCCTTGGCTTCTGAGGCCATCGCCGCAGTGCAACCCCTGGCGGAGCGCCTTGGCACAACTGTAACCTCAGACCTCCCCGAGGAAATGCTGCGCGTGCGCGGCGACCATGACCAGCTATTGCAGGTGCTGGTAAACCTCTTGGAAAACGCAATTAAATATAGCGACCAAAGCCAGCCAGTGCGCCTGTTTGCAGCCCCGGCTGATGCTGAGCACCTTGGCCAAATTGGCCTATCCGTGCAAGATGTCGGGCCGGGCCTTGCGCCCGAGCACCTTAGCCGCCTGACCGAGCGCTTTTACCGCGTGAGCGTGGCAAAAAGCCGTGACCAAGGTGGCACAGGGCTGGGGTTGGCGATTGTAAAACACATTTTGAACCGGCACGAAGGTGCGCTTGAAGTGCAGTCCGAGCAAGGCACGGGCAGCACCTTTACCGTTTGGCTACCGATTTTTGCCGAAGGCTAGCAGGCGGGTGTTAATTGCTTCCCAAAAAGCTCTCGGCGCTAAAGTTGCCGACATTGCCGAGGAACTGTTCAAAGAAGGTCAGCTTGCGGCCATCCGTGACGGTCTCGTTGGTGTTGAGGTTAATCACCCGGCCATCAGCCAGCCCGTAGCGCTCGATCTGTGCGACACGTTCACCGCGAAAGGTGATCGCCACAATCTGGCGCTCAATTTCTTTGGGCGCAAAAAAGGCCACCCGCCGGACTTTCGACGAGATATAATACCACGCATTGGTGCCGGCCAGCCCCCGTGTTGTCGGCTCCCCTAGCCGCGCCAACACGTTCTCTTGCGCTTCACCAACCGCAATGCTGGCCACATCTTCGGCAATGGGCACATAGCCGTGAACATCCACTTTAGGCACGCAACCCGCTACCAGTAAACTCGCCCAAAAAAGCGAAACAACCAAAAACTTTTTCATATCACCCTTGCTCATACGGTTTTCACGGCACATAACGCTCCCCAGATTGGGGAATTTCCCCTATGTTCCATATTCAAGAGGCTGACGCAAGCAATGCGCGCCGCAAACCGGAAAGATACGTGGTAAATGGCCGATACCCTCCCGCCCCCGCCCTTTGAACGCCCGAAAGAGGTGGCGCGCCTGCGTGCCCACAAGGCGACCTCCTTTGATGAAACCCCCACTGAGGCCGAAGCCGAGGCCGTCCGCAAGGCGCTTGGCCTGCGCGGCTTACGCAAGATGCGCTTTCAGGGTAAGCTTTCCCCCATTGGTAAGCGTGGCTGGCTGGTGGAGGGCAGTTTGGGCGCTTCGATCACGCAAGACTGCGTGGTAACCGTCGAGCCGATCAAAACCCGAATCGACACAGAGGTGCGCCTTCGTTTTTTACCAGAAACCATGATCGAGACAGAAACACCTGAAGATGAATTGGAAGATGATGTTGAAGAGCTCGGGCCGGTCATTGATCTTGGCCACGTCGCCGTAGAAGCGCTTTCGCTCGCCATGCCAGACTATCCAAGGGCAGATGGTGCTGGGTTAAAAACACTCACAGCCCAGCCTGAAGGGGAAGCCCCGATAAAAGACGAGGACACCAAGGCATTTGCAGGGCTTGCCGCCCTCAAAGCCAAAATGGACCAGAATCCGGAAAACTGAGCGCGGCACGGCGCCAGAACTGCCTGACAGCTCTAGCTGTGTTTTTTCTCCTAGGGGGCAAGCCCCCGTCGAAAAAACACATTTTCAGACAAGCTGAAAATGCCTGCCGCTGGCCATGGCCTCGCTGCGCTCGGCAGCAAAAAAAGACCATAAAAAGGGGCTTGCGGTTTGGGTAAAAAAGGCTATGTTCCGCGCTTCTATTCCCTTTTCGGGTTTGCATAGTCAGGGATTTCCTGCTAGGTCCGCCCGAAGAGATCATCACGCGCGGAAATCCGCATTTTAAAAGGCTTAAAGCTAATGGCTGTTCCAAAGAGTAAAATCACCCGCTCCAAGCGCGGCATGCGCCGTGCACATCTGGCCCTGAAGGGGGCCAACCCGAATGAGTGTTCAAACTGCGGCGAGCTTGTGCGCCCGCACCACGTATGTGGTGCTTGTGGCCACTATTCTGACCGTGAAGTCGTTGCTATGGTTGAAGAAATCGACCTGGACGAAGACGCGGCATAAAACTGCGGGGGTGGCCCGGCATGGCTGAAGCAGATAACCGGATACCCCAAGGCACCGCCCCCACCGTCATCTCGATAGATGCCATGGGGGGCGATAGCGGTGTGAAAGCCGTGATTGGCGGGATGGAGAAATCTGCCCGCACTTACCCCGACATAAAATTTATTGTACATGGCAACGCGACAGAGCTGAAGCGCTGCCTCAAGCGCAAACCTGAACTCGCGGCCATTTCAGAGATTCGCGCCGCCGAGGATGTAATCTCAATGGATGACAAACCCTCTGCCGCTTTGCGCGGGGGCAAAAAATCATCTATGTGGGCGGCGATCGCCACGCTGAAAGACGGCGCGGCGCAGGCCACAGTTTCTTGTGGCAACACCGGCGCCCTGATGGCAATGTCGACCATCCAGCTTCGCAAAGCCCCCGGAGTAAACCGCCCCGCAATCGCGGTTCTGTGGCCTTCGACTAATAAACAGCGTTATAATATACTACTGGATGCCGGTGCCGATATAAAGGCTGACCCGCAAGACCTGCTGAAATATGCCATTATGGGCGCTTCCTATGCGCGGAACGGCTTTGGCCTGCGCCAGCCGCGCGTAGGGCTGCTGAATGTCGGCACCGAGGAATTTAAGGGCCGCGTGGAGCTGCAAGACGCTGCCAAACTGATTGGCACCGTGGCGACCTCCTCTGATTTCCAGTTTGTTGGCTTTGTTGAGGGCTCGGATATTCCGTCCAACATCGTTGATATCGTGGTGACGGATGGGTTCACTGGCAACATTGCGCTGAAAACGGCTGAAGGTACAGCGCGGGAGGTGTCTGACCAACTAAAAGCCGCCTTTAATCACACATTGTTTTCACGGCTCGGCGCGCTATTTGCGCTGACCTCTTTAAAACGGCTGAAAAACCGGATAGACCCGCGCCGCTCAAATGGTGGGGTTTTCCTAGGCCTTAATGGCACCGTTGTTAAATCCCACGGCAGTGCAGATGCAACTGGGGTAGAGGCCGCCATAAAGCTGGCTTATGGCCTCGCCCAAAATGATTTTTCCGAAAAGCTCTCGGCACGGGTGGCCTCTGGCCTTGCAGCCAGTAAAGATGTGCTTTCCAATATTGATGATGAGGCGCAAACATGAGCGTGACAAGAGCTGTGGCCATTGGCTGCGGGCATTACCTACCCGAACGCGTGGTTGAAAACGCCGAGTTTGAAAAGACACTCGACACGTCGGACGAATGGATTCGCGCCCGCACCGGCATTGAGCGCCGCCATTTTGCGGCTGAGGGCGAGCTGACCTCTGACCTTGCGATCAAGGCCGCGCGGAATGCGTTGGCA
The DNA here is from genome assembly GCA_016744015.1 of Paracoccaceae bacterium. GTDB lineage: Bacteria > Pseudomonadota > Alphaproteobacteria > Rhodobacterales > Rhodobacteraceae > UBA3077. The sequence goes on from JADGFD010000008.1 coordinate 53,141, forward strand.
AATGCGGGGCTTGAGGCGAGCGACCTAGACGCCATCGTACTGGCCACCGCTACGCCCGATCAGACCTTTCCCTCCACCGCCACCAAGCTGCAACACGCCCTGCAAATGAATGGCGGCTTTGCCTTTGATATTCAGGCCGTTTGTGCGGGTTTTATTTATGCGCTCTCCACGGCTAACGCAATGATTTTGGCTGGGCAAGCCAAGCGGGTTTTGGTCGTCGGGGCCGAGACATTCTCGCGGATTATGGATTGGACAGACCGTGGCACCTGTGTGCTGTTTGGCGATGGCGCAGGCGCGCTGATTTTGGAAGCTCAACAAGGTAAAGGCGAGGCTGCTGATCGCGGCATCTTGTCCACCGATCTAAACTCAGACGGCAAATATAATGACCTGCTTTATGTGGATGGTGGGGTTTCCAGCACCCAAACCACCGGTGTTTTGCGTATGCAAGGGCAGGAAGTTTTTAAGCACGCGGTGAAAAAGCTGGTGGCCACGGGTGAGGTGGCCATGGAGGCTGCGGGCGTAACCGCGAGCGATATTGACTGGGTTGTGCCCCACCAAGCCAACCTGCGCATTATTTCCCGCACAGCCCAAAAAATGGGCGTAAGCATGGATAAAATTGTGCAAACGGTGCAGGACCACGGCAATACCTCTGCCGCGTCTATTCCCATGGCGCTGAGCGTGGCGGTGCAGCGCGGGCAAATAAAACCGGGGAATCTGCTGCTGATGGAGGCCATTGGCGGCGGTCTGGCATGGGGTGCGGCGACACTCCGCTGGTAGTGCACTATAATGTAGCCTGATAAGCCGTTGTTATTGACTCGCTTTCTATGTTTCCCGTAACGTAAGCGTGAATAATAGGAGACGATTCTGTGAGCGTAGATACTTTAACAAGGATGGACTTGAGCGAAGCTGTATTTCGCGAGGTTGGATTGTCGAGGAATGATTCCGCTGATTTGGTTGAATCTGTATTGGGCCACATGGCCGAGGCACTGGTTTCAGGCGAGCAGGTAAAAATCTCCTCCTTTGGGACTTTTAGCACACGAGACAAAAATGCCCGCATTGGCCGCAACCCAAAAACTGGTGAAGAAGTGCCAATTGCACCCCGCCGCGTGCTGACCTTCCGGCCTTCGCACCTTATGAAAGAGCGGGTTGATACCGGCAACAAGGCTTAAGCGATGGCGCTGGCAAAGCAAAAATCTGCACAAGCGTTTCGGACAATCTCAGAGGTTGCAGACCTGTTGGATGTGCCCGCCCATGTGCTGCGGTTTTGGGAAACGCGGTTTTCCCAAATTCAGCCCGTTAAGCGCGGTGGCGGGCGGCGATATTACCGCCCCGAAGACATTGCTCTTTTGGGTGGCATTCAAGACCTACTGCATGTGCAAGGGATGACCATTAAGGGTGTGCAAAAAGTTTTGAAAGATCGTGGACTCAAGCATGTGATGAGCATTGGGCAAGAGGCAGAGCTGACCGCAGTTTCCAGCACGCCAGACTTGAAAGAGATCGTTAAAGGGCTGGAAAATTTGCGCAGCTCGATTGCGTCTTCTCTTTGATGCGTTTCGCGCTTGCACCTGCTGAAATTGGCGATATAACAAGCCTCAGTCGGGCTATGGCGCAGCTTGGTAGCGCGTTCGTCTGGGGGACGAAAGGTCGTGAGTTCGAATCTCGCTAGCCCGACCAATTATTTTCAAAGCGCTGGCGAAAGCTGGCGTTTTTGACGTTTAAAGGGGTGAATTTATGACATCTGGCGTTTTGCCTTTTCAGGCTATTGAGAAGATGATTGCGGAGGGGGAAATCACCGCAACCCAGCCCATTCCTGAAGCACAGATCCAGCCCGCCAGCCTTGATTTGCGCCTTGGACACAAGGCCTGGCGGGTGCGGGCCTCTTTTTTGCCAAGCGCAGCGGGCATTGCCGAGCGGATTAAGGATTTTTCGACTCACGAGATTGACCTGACCGAGGGCGCAGTGCTGGAAAAGGGCTGTGTTTACTTGGTGCCACTGATGGAGTCTCTCGCCCTACCCGCGCACATCAACGCGGTCGCCAATGCCAAAAGCTCCACGGGGCGGCTTGATTTATTTACGCGGTTGATCACAGAAAACGCTACCGAGTTTGACCGGATTGAAGCGGGCTACACCGGCCAGCTTTATGCCGAAATTTCGCCGCGCTCATTTTCAGTTTTAGCCCGCCCCGGGATGCGGCTAAACCAGATACGGTTTCGCAATGGGCAAGTTGTGCTTTCAGATGATGAACTGCGCACGCTGGATGCGGCACAAGGTCTGGTAGACCAGCAGGCGCATATTTCCGACGGGCTTGGGTTTTCGGTCGATCTAACGCCGCGCGAAGGCGGAATTGTGGGTTACCGCGCCAAGCCGCATACGGGGCTGATCGACCTTGATAAGCTGGCGCATTATCCAGTGGAAGAATTCTGGGAGACGGTGGCGGCGCAAGATGGCCGCATCATTCTGGACCCCGGTGCGTTTTACATTTTGGTGAGCAATGAGGCGGTACATATTCCGCCGGATTGCGCGGCTGAAATGGCACCATATCTCGCGATGGTTGGTGAATTCAGGGTGCATTATGCGGGTTTTTTTGACCCCGGTTTTGGCAATGAAAATGCAGGGGGGAAAGGCTCACGCGGGGTGCTCGAAGTGCGCTGCCATGAAGCGCCCTTTGCCTTGGAACATGGGCAGATTGTGGGGCGGTTGGTCTATGAGAAGATGCAGGCGGTGCCCCGTGTGCTTTACGGGGCGGATTTGGGCTCCAATTATCAAGGGCAAGGGCTAAAGCTGAGTAAGCACTTCAAATCCTAGCCTGCGCCTCCGCGGCGACCCTTCGGCAGAAGTTTGTATGCAAAATTGCGCAAAAAACGGGCCACCTTGTTGGCGCATGTCGGGGCAAGCCCGACCGCTTTAATGCAGCGTGGTGAAGGGGAATTTGAGGCCGAGATTGGCGGTGAGCGGGGCCATCCCGCCGGTTTGCAAGGCCATGACCTGCCCCGCACCAAGGGTAAGATACATGCGCTCGGTAAGGGCATAATCAAGATCAACGCCGTAAGCCAGCAGCAGCCCGCCTTTAGTATCAACCCCAGCGCCACCGCCTGCACCCATAAAGGCCTCGCCAGAGAGGGACCAACGCGGGGCGAGCCTATGGCGGTAGCCAAGCCCTATTAGGCCGATTTGATAGCCCCCGGCCCCGCCCGCGAGGGCGGTATAGGCTTGGCCGGAAAGGTAAACATTTTCCGAAAGAAAAAGATCAATTTTAGTGTCGATCATCAAGGGCGCACCGGTATTGGGCACACCCGGCTTGCGAAAAGTGGTATTGGGGAATTGCTGGGTGAGGCCCGTGGAAATTTGCCATTCAGTGCTTTGGCGCTGGCCACCACCAAAGGCGAGGCCGATATTAAGCGCGGGGGAAACCACCAGAAAATCGCCCGTGAGCGAAGTGATCGCACTGACGCCAAGATCAAGGCCAAGCCGGCCGGGCTGCCAGCGCAAGCCTGCGCCGATGCTGGCGATCAGCCCGCCGCCGCTTTCGACCGCACCACCACCACCAATGCCAAAAGCCGCCTCACCGTAAGGGCGCAGTGCCCCCTGCCCGAGCAAATAGCGCTGTCCGAGCTGCCAATCAGCATAGCCCTCGGCATCTCCTGCCACGGCACCGTTGGCCGCGATAAAGGTTTCGCGCGTGTCGCCTTCAGAAAATATCATCTCGGCACCTAGCATGTGCATTATCTGCAAAGGTTGGCCGTTTCGCTTGGTGCTGCCAAGCGAGATATAGGGGCGGTAGCGCACCCGCATTTGGGAAAACTCGGTGCTGCCGCCCGTGCCGCCACCGCTGACAATTGCAAGGTCAAGCGGGCGGGAAAGCGTAAGGCCAAAGCTGGGGCTGGAAATATCGGAGCCTGAAACATGAGTCCAGGCCAGGCCAGCGCCAAGGCGCAGGCGGCCAAGGTTCACGCCCGCATGCACTTGCGGGCGCAGCATCAGGCCATCACCCGGCACTTGGGCCGCGCCACCACCACCGCCGATAAACAAGCTGGCATCAACAAAAAATCGCTCGCCAACGGGTGTGGTTTTACCCATCTCAACGCCGCCAACAAAAAAGCCGCCACCTTGCCCTAGGGCGGCGGAATAGATACTTTCACCAAAGTAAAACCCGCGCTCGTTGACCACAAAAAGTGACAGGCCCGAAAGGCCCTCAATGGCGGATTGCTCATAGCTCAAGCTATCCAGCCCGAGGCGAAACACAAGGTTTGGCCGCTCAGCTTGCGCAGGTGCAGCAAGGCAAAGCAAGGCCAGCGCAGCGCGAAAGCTATTCAAACATCTCGTCTTGGTCGTCATCACTTTCCGGCTCCAGTGCCGCCTCGGGGGGCGGGCGGTTATCAAGCATGCCGCTGGCGCGCAGTTCGCGCACACCGGGGAGGTCACTGGGGGTTTCTAGCCCGAAATGGTCAAGAAATACTTGCGTCACGATAAAGGTAACCGGGCGGCCCGGGGTCATTTTTCGGCGACCGAGTTTGACCCATTCCAGCTCTATCAGCATATCAATGGTGCCGCGCGAAACAGACACGCCGCGAATTTCTTCAATTTCGGCACGGGTGGCTGGCTGGTGGTAGGCGATAATGGCGAGGGTTTCGACCGCAGCGCGGGAAAGCTTGCGGTGCTCAACTTGCTCTTTTTGCATTAAAAAGCCAAGATCAGCCGCGGTGCGAAATGCCCAAGCATCGCCAATGCGGCGCAGGGCCACGCCGCGGCCCTCATAGCGCTTGCCAAGATGCACCATCGCCTCTTTGGCATCGCAGCCATGGGGCAGGCGCGCGGTGATTTCGGCCACGCTCATCGGGGCGGCACTGGCAAAAAGCAAGGCCTCAACCATGCGCTCTTGCTCCCCCATCGGCGGGGCCTCAAACAGGGATTCGTTGATCTCGTCCTCAATCATACTGGGGCCCTTTGACGAAGTTGAATGGGCGAGAAGGTATCATATTGCCGGATTTCCATGCGGCCTTCTTTCACCAACTCAAGCGCGGCGGCAAAGGTGGAGGCCGTGGCAGAGCGGCGCATTTTTGGGTCATTGCGCCAGCTTTCAGGCAGGAATTGCGAAAGTTCTCCCCATTCCATAGCGGTGCCGATCAGTTTTTTCATCCGCTCAAGTGCTTGCTCCATTGTGAAGACCGCATCACGTTGATAGTGCAGCGGCTCAAAATCGTCTTTGGTTTTGATGCGGGCATAGGCCTGCATCAGATCAAGCAGGTTGGCGTCATAACGCACAGTGCGTTTGCGGCTGTAAATCTCGGTTTGGCCACGGGCGAAAAAATCTTTGCCCAGTTGGTCTCGCCCCATCAGGCGGGCGGCTGATTTGCGCATGGCTTCCAAACGCTCAAGTTGGAAGGCGAGATGCGCGGCCATTTCTTCGCCACTCGGGCCTTCGTCTTTTGGGTCAGGCGGCAGCAGCAAGCGGGATTTCAGGAAGGCCAGCCATGCAGCCATAACCAGATAGTCAGCGGCCAGCTCAATGCGCAACCGCTTGGCTTCTTCGACAAAAATAAGATATTGCTCGGCCAAGGCCAAAATGGACACCTGCCGGAGGTCAACCTTTTGGGTACGGGAAAGCACCAAGAGCACATCAAGCGGGCCTTCAAACCCCTCAACATCCACCACCAAGGCCTCCGCCGCCAAACGGGCATTTACCTCGTTGGTTTCCTGCATAAGATCGTCGGCCATGCTCACCTCGCGGTTACCGCGATGCACTGCACCGAGCGGGCCAAAAGAGCCGTGCACATGTCGGCAGCTTCATCCATGCTGGTAAAGCCGCGGGCGCGCAGGCGGTAAAATACGCGCCCGCCCGCCTCTCGGCGTTCTACAAAACGCACGAGGTGGCCCATCAAGTCTTGATTGTCCTCAAGCAGTATATCGTAATCACGATTCGCGCTTTCCTCGTCATCATAGGCACCGAGCTGGATCATCTTTTCCCCAGCAAAACTCGCCGCCGGAGGGGCCGGGCTTTGGGAGACTTCTGGCGTGTTTGTGGCAGGGGCCGGTGCGGCCCCTGTGGTGGCCTCCAGAATGGCGCTCGCAATGGCGTCGCTCAACAAATCAGCATTTTCAGACAATGCAGCAGCTTGCACGCGGCGCTCGGGGCGCGCCATATTAGGGTCCGCGCCCGGAATGGAGGGGGGAAGCGTGGACGGCTGGGCCGTTTCAACGGGCACACCGGGCGTTTCGTTGGTCGTAGCTTCGAGTGGGACCAAAATTGGCGGCACGGCCGTGGTTTCAGCTGGCGGGGTTACGTCTTCTGTAACCACACGCTGGGGCGGCGGTGCAAGGGTTGTTTCCGGCTCCACAGGAGCCGTCGCGTCATTGCCCAAAACCTCGTTTACCTGCAAGCCTTGGTTATCCACCTCCGGCCCGCCGCTATTTGCTGGCAACTCCCGCGCTTCGCCGGCCATGGCCTGAATTACCGGCACCTCGGTGGCATCCCGCCGCCCAAGCTCAAAAATCCAGTAAATCACGGCCATAACCAGCGCTAGAGATATAAGCGCCCCAACCCATTGCATATAGCCACTGCCCCCTTGGGCAGGCTCATGCATATCCCGGCTGCGCGCACGCTGGCCCAGTGGGCGCGTCTCCTCGCCCGCTTCTTGGCCATGGTCATCCCACAGCTTTTGTTTTAATGTCTCGCCTAACTTGTCACGCATTGGTTTTTTGCCTCTCAAGGCGCACTATAAATAGGGTGCCCCCCTGCTCCAACCCCTAAATCTGCCTTTTTAGCCCGTGCGCCTAGCGCATCTCGTCCTTCGGGGTTACACCCAAGATACCAAGCCCAGCCGAAATAACAACCGCCACCGCGCGGATCATTGCCAAGCGGGCTTGGCTTAGGGCGGGCTGGTCAGCCAAAATGAAGCGTAAAGTGCCGTCCACCTTACCCATATGCTGCAACGCATGGAATTCTGACGCGAGTTCAAACAGATAGAAGGCAATCCGGTGCGGCTCATGGTGGGTTGCGGCCAGCTCAGCCAAGCGCGGCCACTCAGCCAGCTTTTTGAGAAGCGCCATTTCGGCGGGCGCTATCAGCAGGCCGGCATCGGCCTTTTCCAGTTCCGAATCACGCGGGTTCCCTGCTTTTGTCAGCACCGAAAACACCCGCGCATGAGCGTATTGCACATAAAAAACGGGATTATCTTTGCTTTGCTCCAGCGCTTTATCAAAATCAAAATCCAAAGGCGCATCGTTTTTGCGGGTCAGCATAACGAATCGCGTTACATCCGCGCCAACCTGCTCGACGACATCGGATAGCAAAATAAAGTTATTGGCCCGTTTTGACATTTTAAACGGCTCGCCATCTTTAAAAAGCCGCACCAGTTGGCAAAGCTTGATATCCAGCGGCACTTTCCCATCAGAAAGCGCCGACACTGCCGCTTTCATCCGCTTAACATAGCCGCCATGGTCGGCACCAAAAACATCAATCAACTCATCAAAGCCGCGCTCGACTTTGTCATAATGATAGGCAATATCAGGGGCAAAATAGGTCCAGCCACCGTCAGATTTCTGCACCGGACGGTCCACATCGTCACCATGCGCAGTGGAGCGGAAAAGGGTTTGCTCGCGGGCTTCCCAATCCTCTGGTAGCTTACCTTTGGGCGGCGGCAAGGTGCCGGTATAGATCAGCCCCTTGGCGTCAAGGCTATTGATTGCGGCCTCGATCTGCCCTGTTCCATAAAGTGATTTCTCCGAAAAAAACACATCCATTTCCACGCCGATAAGCGCAAGGTCGCGGCGAATCAGCGCCATCATGGCGTCGGTGGCAAAGGTGCGGAAAGCCGCCAGCCATTCACTTTCAGGCTTATCAATCAGGCTGTCACCATATTTGGCTTTGAGCGCCTCGCCAACGGGGATAAGATAATCACCGGGGTAAAGCCCCTCAGCGATTTCAGGCGCATGGCCACAGGCCTCACGATAGCGCTCATAGGCCGAGCGGGCCAGCACATCCACCTGCGCGCCGCCATCATTTATGTAATACTCGCGTGTTACCTCATAACCCGCAAAATCCAGCACGCTGGCCAGCGTGTCGCCAAAAACCGCCCCGCGGGTGTGGCCTACATGGATGGGGCCGGTGGGATTGGTGGATACAAATTCCACGTTCACCTTGCGCCCGGCACCCAAAGTCGAGCGGCCAAAATCATTGCCTTTGGCAAGAATGTCACTCACAAGCCCTTGAAACACTGCCGGATCAATCCGTAAGTTGAGAAAGCCAGGGCCAGCGACATCGGCACTCAGAACACGATCATCTTCGGCGAGCAGCCCTGCCAAGGCTTCGGCAATATCGCGTGGCTTCATTCTAGCGGGCTTGGCCAGCACCATGGCCGCATTGGTCGCCAAATCCCCGTGTAGCGCATCGCGCGGCGGCTCAACGGTTACATTGGCAAAGCTCAGGCCTTCTGGCAATGTGCCAGCAGACACAAGGGCCTCCAGCTTCTCAATAACTAAGGATTTTATCTCGGCAAACAGGTTCATTTCAACAATTCCAAACAGTTTCGGCGGGCCATACCATATGGCACTGGAAAGGGCCAGCGTGCAAGGTAAATGCCTTTTGCAGCAAGGCGCGCTGGCTATATTTAAAATGGGGTTCTCACACCATTCTACTCCGAAATCTTATAGGTCACAGGCTCTTCCTCAGTTAGAGAATTTAGATTCCTAGGTATCTAGACACCTAGGAATCTAGTTGCTTACAGACCCTATATTATATTGTCTTTATAAGTGGTTATGAAAAATAATGCACGATTTTTTGAAGAGAGTTACATGAGAAGTGCGATGGCCTAGCGCTTCTACGCGATGAGCCGTTTATGCTGTTGCAATGCATATCGGTCCGTCATCCCTGCGATATAATCAGATATTTTTCGCGCCTGTGCCAGCTCGCCCTCTGCGCGCCAACCGTCGGGCAAGCCCGCCGGATCCGCCATAAAGCCCGCAAACAGGTCTCGCACCACCTGCGCCGTCTCCACGCGCATGACCTTCACGGTTTTATGCCGATACATATGGCCAAACAAAAATGTCCTTATCTCTTTAAGTTCGCCCCATAATCCAGCTGAAAACTGCACCACAGGCTGGCCGAGCATCCGTATGTCCTGCGCCGATTCAGCCCCCGCCTCGGCAAGCCTTCCTGCACTTTCCACCAACACATCTTCAACCATCACGCCAAATACCCGCCTCAGGGCTTCGTGCCGCCGCCGCTCCGCTTCCAAGCCGGGATATTTGGCATCCACCTCCGCAAAGCAGCGGCCTACGATCGGCAGGTGCAAGATGTCTTCGACGCCAAAAAGCCCCGCCCGTAAGCCGTCATCAAGGTCGTGGTTATTGTAGGCAATATCGTCGGCCAGCGCGGCCACCTGCGCCTCGGCACTGGCATAGGTGCCAAGCTCAAGGTTAAACGCCGCATTCGCCTCCGAGAGCGCATAGGGGATATCTCCCACCACCGGCCCATTATGTTTGGCAATGCCTTCCAAGGCTTCCCATGTCAGGTTCAGCCCGTCAAACTCAGCGTAATGCTGCTCCAGCTTGGTCACAATCCTGATCGCCTGTGCGTTATGATCAAAGCCGCCAAAGGGCTGCATGCACTCATCCAGCGCGTCTTCGCCCGTATGGCCAAAGGGTGTGTGGCCTAGGTCATGCGCCAGCGCCACAGCCTCCGTTAGCTCTTCATTTAGCCCCAGCGTCCGCGCAATCGTGCGCGCCACCTGCGCCACTTCAATCGAGTGCGTGAGCCGTGTACGAAAATGGTCGCCCTCGTGCTCCACAAATACCTGCGTTTTGTGCTTGAGCCGCCGAAAAGCGGTGGAATGGATAATCCGGTCTCGGTCTCGCTGAAAGCAAGACCGGTGGGCGCTATGGCCCTCGTCTAGTTGCCGCCCACGGCTCAGCGAGGGCTTCGAGGCGTATCTCGCCAACATGTGTCAATGCTCCGCACTTGTAACAGGTCTGATGCCCGCTTACATTGCTTGTGTTACAGTAGTTTACACAGGTTGAACAGATGCAGCTTACCGTGCCCCCCAAAGTGACCCCGCGCGCCTTTGAGCGCTTGGCCGAAATTAACGATACCAGCGACGCGCCGCAAGCGCTGCGCATCGCGGTTGAGGGTGGCGGCTGCTCTGGTTTTCAATACGAAATCGAGCTGGGAGACCCTAAGGATGACGACCTCGTGCTAGAGGGCAGCGGCCAAAAAGTGGTCATTGACCCCATATCACTGCCCTTTCTCGCCGACGCCACAATTGATTTTACAACAGAGCTGATCGGCGCACGTTTTGTCATCGAAAACCCCAACGCCACCTCCAGCTGTGGCTGCGGCACCAGCTTTTCGATGTAAATGGAGGGGGAACGCAAGAAAGCCCTTCCTACCAAACCCGTGCATTTTCGCGGATATTTGACTGAATATCGGGGCAAGATCTCACCGCTTGCTTTCACAATATTTCCGCCCGAGCCCGGCATTGGACCAGAATCCAAATGCCGCGTTGAGCATCATTTTTCCAAAACCATAAAATCCCGTATTTATGGCGTGGACGACAATCAGGCCTTTGACTTGGCGCTCAGTAGTATTGAGCAAATCCTCCCCTACGAAAATATTATATTTGGAAAAGCTAAAGCACATGGCGACGGAAGCCCCGTCAAGCGTTTTCAAAGGCAATCAGCATGTTGGCGAAAGCTCACCAAATTCCGTGCCCTCAAATATATCGAAGCTGGCGATGCGGTTATTGTTGACGATCATTTCAAAGGTCAGGTTGCGTATTCAACGATCTCTGACACTTGGTTAGACAGCTTCAAAAAGCCTGAATGGAGTGGACCTGAATACAAAGGCGTAATGGTGATTGACGATGAGGCAGGGCTAGTTCTTTACGGATATGACGCGCTAAAAAGCGGCCATACCCGAATTGAGAAAGTATCATAAGAGTGCGCACAAATCACCAGCCGTGGCTGCGGCACCAGCTTTTCGATGTAGGCTCAGCCGCCCTGCCCGGCGTTAAACAGTATCTTTAAATTGTTAAGAGCCGTTTCGCTGCCTTGATCAGCGGCCATTTGGTAATAGCGAATGGCCATATTTACGTCTTTTGCCACACCCAGCCCATTTTCATACATATAACCAAGGTTGGTTTGCCCATTGGCATTGCCATTTTCTGCGGCTTGCTCAAACCACCGGAAAGCCTCGGCATTGTTTTGCAGCACGCCGGTGCCGTCCAGATACATAAGCCCGATATTGGATTGCGCCAGCGCATAGCCCTGCTCAGCCGATGCGAGATAAAGCCGTGCGGCTTCGGCAGCATTGGCCTCTACGCCACGCCCGGATTCATAAAAATACCCAAGGTTGTTTTGCCCCTGCCGGTTCCCTTGATTGGCCGCCTGCGTGTTCCAATAAAACGCCTGTGAATCATCCTGCGGCAACCCTAGGCCACGCTCATACATATAGGCTATTTCAGCCTGAGATTGCGCATGCCCTTGGTCCGCTGCCAGCCGGAAAAACTGTGCCGCCTCAGGGTAGTCCTGCCGGATAACATCCCCATAAGCCAGCATATAGCCTAGATTATACTGCGCCAATGCATAGCCGCTATCAGCCGCCTCGCGATAAAGCCTTAGCGCTTCGCTGGTATTTTGTGTTGTGCCGCGCCCTTTTTCATAAAACAGCGCAAGGTTGTTTTTACTCACCACAGAACCACCCGCGGCGCCGCGCTGATACCACAAGAAGGCCTGCCCGTCATCTTGGGCCACGCCATAGCCCTTTTCATACATATACCCTAGATTTGTTTGGCTATAAGTGTCCCCCTGCTCGGCGGCTCTTCGATACCAATCCGCTGCCAGCGCATAGTTTTGCGCTGTTTTCTCACCATCATAATAGGCATCGGCGAGATAAGACATCGCCTCCACATTGCCGGATTTGGATGCCTGTTGAAGCTGCTCAAGCGTATAGTCCGCCACAGATGTCTGCGCTGCCATAGGCACGGGTGTTAAAGCTAGAGTTAAGCTGACAGCAGCCGCTGCGGTTGCACGTGTTAGGGTATCAAATTTCATATTTACAATCCTCCGTTTATGCAATACTGACGGAAATCTAGAAAATATCAACCGTTTCGGTGGCTTTGGGCTAACTTTTTGCCTTAAATTCGGCGGGGTCACGGCGATGGTAGCCAAAATAAGCCGCAATATCCCAGTCAACACAGTCATTGATTAACCGTGCAGCCTCGGATGATATCTCCTTTTCCCACGCCTTGGTTCTATAGTATTTTTGGCGCGCCCTACGGCCAGAACCCAACTTTTTCGTTGGTTCTTCAATCTCTGCCAACCCCTTGGTAGGAATTTTAAATTCCTGCAATGCGCCAGACAGCTCGCCCACTGGGTCTAACACAAATGCCTCAAAATGAAGCACGGCTGAAGGCACGGGGGCCGCCGCCGCAAAATCTCGATATGCGCGTAATTTTAGGTTCCAAAGCTCTATGGGTGACATCAGAATAGGGGCGATGTTTTCACGTTTAACCGTAAGCCAAGGCTGCTCTATAAATGCAGCCAGTGTTTCTGGCAGCGGTGCACGCGAATGGTACGGATTTCGGTAAAGTGCCACAATCCAGCTATAGGGATCCCGCACCAAAAAAAGCACGGAGGCATTTTTAGACGCATAGCTTTCGTCCACAATTGGGGCGGCGTGCTTCCAGGCGCTATGTGCCGGCAGTTTGCTACAGCGGATATCCTCTAACGCATCCATAAAAAGTGACTTTGAATATCCTTCCAATTTTTCGTTGATATGATTTTCCAAGCGCTGAATCTCAGGCATCTTCGCGTTGGCAAACCCTTTTGTCACTTCTTTATGCGCTAGCAGCATATGGATAACGGCACGCGTGCCTGTATTCCGCTCGCCAAAGACCTTAACCCTGCGTTTTGGTTGCTTAGTGAGCATTCGTGATACTTTACTTAACGCCATCGGCTCCTTGCCTATTGCAGCGCGGCCCCATAGCATGCATAACAAACGCCGGAGCCAGCCATGAAAATCGCCTCATTTAACATTAACGGGATCAAGGCCCGCCTGCCACGATTAACCGAATGGTTGCAGGAGGGCAATATCGACGTGGCGCTGCTACAGGAAATCAAGTCGATAGACGAGAACTTCCCGCGAGAAGCGATTGAGGACTTGGGATATAACGTAGTGACCCACGGTCAAAAAAGCTTTAACGGCGTCGCTATTCTGTCAAAATTTCCGATTGAAGACGTAGTGCGCGGTTTGCCTGGGGACACAGAAGACGATCAAGCCCGCTGGATTGAAGCTACGATAAACACCGTGCGGATTTGCTGCCTTTACCTGCCCAATGGCAACCCGCTGCCGGGGCCAAAATTTGACTATAAGCTGGCGTGGATGGAGCGGCTACACGCCCGCGCCCAAACCCTACTTGAGAGCGAAGAAATGGTGGTAATGGCGGGGGATTATAACATCATCCCACAGCCCGAAGATGCGCATAATATTGATAGTTGGGAGGGGGATGCGCTTTATCACTCCGATAGCCTAAGCGCCTTTCGCAGAGTGCTTAACCTCGGCTTCACCGACGCTCTGCGCGCTCTCAACCCCGCCCCGCTCACCTATACCTTTTGGGATTTCCAAGCCGGCGCGTGGAACCGCAATAACGGCATCCGGATAGACCACCACCTGCTCTCCCCCCAAGCCGCCGACCGCCTGAAAGCCTGCGAAATAGACCGCCACATGCGGGGCCGCGAAAAGCCATCCGACCATGTTCCGATCTGGATAGACCTTAACGTCTAGCACCCAATGCGCCGACGAGGTGGCCCGAAGGGGCGCCGAGAAGGCGCACCGCCAGAACTGTCCCGCCATATTAGCCTTGCAAGAACACGCCCGAAGATGCTAAACTTTTAGGAGAGTTTTAGGGAGTTTCCCAGTTATGCCCACGGGTTTTACACCACATTTTGGCCAGTTTCACGTCAACACGCTCAATTCAAAGTACTTTACATATCCCGATGTCGCAGCCCTCACGGATGGCGGTTATGTAATCGCCTATAACAGTTTTGTCATCGGCCCAACCGAGAGTGGTGTTTATTTTCAGCGCTATGATTCAAACGGAGACAAAGTGGGCGGCGAAACGGCCGCGATGAGTCAAGCAGGTGTGGGCGAAGGCATTCCCTCGGTGATCGGACTTTCTGATGGTGGGTTCATGATAATATGGGACGCTGTAAGCCCCAATAACATCGCCTATGCCGGCGTTATTGGCCAGCGCTTTGATGCCAACGGTGAAAAGGTTGGCACTGATTTCAAAATTAGTACTTACGAACTCGGCAGCCAATTCAATGTGGATTTGGTTGAACTCCAAGGCGGCGGCTTTATCTTTACGTGGCAATCCGATGGCCAAGATGGGGATAGCAGCGGTGTTTATGGACAAATGCTGGATGCTAGCCTTAATCCTATCGGCGTGGAGTTTCAGATAAGCACCTATACGGCCGGCTATCAGGGATCGGCGAAGGTGACGGCCCTTACCGATGGCGGCTTTGTTGTAAGCTGGTATTCATCAGATCAAAATAACGGTCAGGCTGGGGTATATACCCAGCGCTTTGATGCAAGTGGTGTGGCCGTGGGCAGCGAAACGCTGGTAAATACGGACCCAACCTTCAGTGCCTCCAACCCGGCCATTACCGCGCTTGAAACAGGCGGCTACGTTATTACGTGGACATCAAACGGCGGCGATGGCAGCCAGAGCGGCATTATGGCGCAAATATATGATGCAGCGGGCGCAGCTGTTGGCGCAAATTATGTGGTCAATGCCACCACGCTTAATAACCAGATAGAGCCTGATATCACCACATTGGCCGATGGCTCCTTCATTATTACGTGGGCTGGCTGGTGGATAGACGGCGCTGAATATGGCGTTGTCGGCCAGCAGTTCAGCGCAACAGGCGAGCTAATTGGCCCTGAATTCAGGATCAACAGTTACGAGTTTGGCAACCAGCAAAGACCAAGCATTGCCGCCCTCGAAGGCGGCGGTTTTGTCGTAACATGGTATTCAAACGATCATAGCGGTCGCAACAAGCTCCAAATCTACGCCCAGCAGTTTGATCTCGGAAGCTATTCTGACCCGATAGTGGGCACGGATGCTTCTGAAATCCTGTCCGACATCTTTGGTTACGACCATATAGATGGCTTGGGAGGTGATGACCTTTTGTTTGGCCTAGATGGCGATGACCGTATATCAGGCGGGGCAGGCAATGACGAGATCTACGGCGGGCGCGGCGATGATATTATCGACGGTGGCGCAGACAATGACACCATTTTCGGCGAAACCGGCGATGACCTTGTTCTTGGCGGCCTCGGCAATGATTATATTGACGGCGGCGAGGGGGCGGATTTGCTGTTTGGCCAAGAAGGTGACGATATAATTTTTGGTGGCAATGGCGCTGATGAGCTGCATGGCGGGGCAGATAACGACACCATAAATGGCGGTGCCTATGATGATAAGCTCTGGGGCGACGCTGGCGATGACATCCTGAATGGCGATAGTGGTGATGACCTTATTTTGGGCGGTGATGGCCAAGATACCATTGATGGTGGCATCGGGGATGATCTGATCTGGGGTGAGCGTGGCGATGATACCGGGCGGGGCGGGCTGGGGTCTGATCGCATTCATGGCGGCGCAGGCAATGACACGCTTTTTGGCGGCGACGGCAATGACTTTCTGTGGGGCGGCGAAGGAAACGACACTCTATATGGTGGCACCGGGGACGATATGCTGAAAGGCGGTAGCGGCGCGGACATTATTCACGGTGAAGCAGGGGCAGATACGCTTTATGGCGGTGGCGGTGATGACCGAATTTCGGGTGGTTACGGCGACGATATAATTAAAAGCGGCAAAGGTGCCGATGTGGTCTGGGGGGATGACGGCAATGACCAGATATGGGGAAATGCGGGCAACGATACACTTTCCGGAGGGGCCGGAAACGACTCCATTTTGGGCGGGCAAGGCGATGATACCCTAAATGGCGACAGCGGAGATGATACGCTCAAAGGCGGGGCCGGTAATGATCAGCTAAATGGGGGCATCGGCAACGATTTTCTCTGGGGAGGCCGCGGCAATGACACTTTATTGGGCGGCGCTGGCAACGATATATTGCATGGTCGCGGCGGCGATGACACTTTAATCGGCGGCGCGGGTAAAGACTTGCTTATAGGTGGCCACGGGGCCGATGTTTTTGTGTTTAACGCAGTCCAGGATAGTGCTGATAACAACAACCAATTTGACCGCATAGCGGATTTTGAAACCGGCATTGACCATCTCAATTTTTCCGCAATTGCGGCCCAAAATGGCGGGCTGGCATTTAGGTATCTTGGCGATAGCGGATTTTCCGGCACAGGCAGCGGCGAGATTCGCACAGAGTTGGCGGCTGACGGCAATACGGTGATGTTGCTAGATGTGGATGGCGACGGGGTTTCAGACATGCGGATATTGTTTAATGGCACCGTGAGCTTTACAGCCACCGATTTTATATATTAGCCACAGGCCTAAGGTTGGCACCATCGCACATGGAACCAGCCGTTTCGCGGCTCGGTGCGGCTGCCATTTTGCACTAAATCGGCAAAGCACCAGCGACCCATGCAGGCAGACGTGGAAAACACGCGCTCACCATTCACCATTTGGCCAATTTGGGGGTAGCGCGTATCTGGCCCGCTGCGCAGCGCCAGAAAATTATCACCGTCTGCAGCGAGCCCCGTAACCGTGCACTGTCGCGCCCGCCCGGTGATCTCGGGGAAAACATCCAAGCTTTGAAGCGCCCCCAGCCATCGGCCAAGGGTTTTGCCGCCTATGCCAAAGCGCAGAGGGCCATAGCGGCCATTCACTGTGAGGCGCGTTTGGGTCGTGTTCACCTCGCAATAGCGGCGCTCTTCGGCTTGCTCTAGCCGCGCAATCCGGTTGAGCGCGGCCTCGGGCAATGCTGGCATGCCGGGCGTGCAGTCGCCATTTTCAAAAATGGCCTGCCCAAGCGCCGTCTCAAAGCAATATCCGGCTACATTCAGGATCTGGTTGCGCTCGATCCAGAGCGAATCACAGGTTGTGCGGCTCGACCCGAGTGACGGGAAATCTTCTGCGGCACCAAAGGAGGGTGCCAAGCCAATGATAAATATCAAGTATTTCAGCATGTAGCCTCTAATTTTGTTCCGTCACATCATGAGCATACAGGTAATCAAACTGCCCCAGCAAGGCTTTCTGTGAAACCATGCCTAACATCTTATGAGCGGCCCCCCGCAGCAAGGGGTTGCGCAGATGGTAAGACCACGCATTGCGCGCCGCGCCTTTTTGCACGCGGGTGGCACGAGGTTTACGGATGGTTTCATAAGCCTGAAAACCTTTTTCAATGCCATTTGTGTCCAAAGCTTGGGCCAAAACATAGGCGTCTTCCAGCCCCATCACGGCCCCTTGCGCAAGGAAGGGCAGCATGGGGTGGCAGGCATCACCCACAAGGCCAATGCGGCCATTCGACCAGTTCGGCAGCACCGGATGGTTAAACAGGCCCCAAAGGAATGTCTCCTCGACCTGCGCCAAAAGCGCCTGCACCGGCGGGGCAAAGCCCTGAAAGGCGGCGCGCAGGTTTTCCGGCGAGTCCGGCAGGCTCCAACCCTCATCGGCCCAGCCCACACGCTCCTCCACAGCCACAAAATTGATCAACGTGCCGCCGCGCAAAGGATAGGCCACAAGGTGCCGCCCTTTGCCCATAAACACCTGTGCCGCATTTTCAAACAGGCCCTTTGGCAGACGATCGCTTGGCACCAGCCCACGCCACGCTACTTGGCCGGTAAATTCGGCGGGGCGGCCTTGCACCGCAAGGCCCCGCACCACAGAGCGCACGCCGTCAGCGCCGATTAGGCAATCGGACTCAGCCGTAAGATCATTACCAAAGCGCGCAAAAACGCGGGCTTCTTTCTGCGAGACCTCGGCAAGCCGATGGCCAAACACCAGCTCTACCCCCGCATCCCGTGCGCCCTCGGCCAGCACGGCCAGTAGATCAGCGCGGTGAAACTGCCAGTAAGGCTGGCCGTAGCGGGCCTCAGCGCTGGCCCCCATCGGCAGGCGCACCACCTCGGCACCGCGATAATCGCGCAGCACCACGGCCTCGGGGGTGTTGGCCAGTTTGGCCGCTGCCGCGCGCAGCCCCAGCGCCTCTAGCGCAGCCACGCCGTTCGGGCTTATCTGCAAGCCAGCCCCAACTTCGCCCAGCCCACTTGCCTGCTCAAAAACCCGCACCCGCGCGCCTTTTTGCGCCAAGGCCGTGGCCGTTGCCAACCCGCCGATACCCGCACCGACAATGCTTATTTCTTGACCTTTTAACATCATGCTAACCCTGCTTTACAATGCCTTGGGAAAGCAGGAATTTCGCCCCTTCGACACCCAGCATTTCCAAAATATCTGTTGTATTTGCCCCATCATCAGACATTGACGAGGGCAACGGAATGGCCGCCCCCATGCGCGGGGCAACGGCTGGTTGGCGCAGGCCTTTTACATTTGTAAGTGCTGCGCGCGCCGCCATATGCGGATCATGTTCCGCCTCTTCATAGGTGAGCACCGGGGTAACGCAGGCGTCACTTCCTGTAAAAACCTCGGCCCATTTTGCCATGGATTTTGTGGCAAACACAGCTTCGAGCTGCGCCATTTGCGCTTGGTGCAAGCCCTTGTCATGCTGCGCGCCATAAGCTTCAGGCGCTATGCCCAGCCGTTCGAGCATCTCGGCATGAAACTTCGCTTCGATTGCCCCCACTGCCATAAAACGCCCGTCTTTGCTGCGGTAGCAACGGTAATAGGGCACACCGCCATCCAGCCAGTTGCTCTGCCGTGCGGGTGACCAGCCACCCGCCGCATGCATGCCATGAAACATGCCCATCATTGAGTTCACCCCATCCACAATCGCCGCATCAACCACTTGACCTTTGCCAGAGCTTTGCGCGGCATAAAGCGCAGAAAGTATCCCCATGATGAGAAACATCGAGCCGCCGCCGAAATCACCCACAAGGTTAAGGGGTGGCGGCGGCGGGTGGACCGCATCGCCCATGGCGTGCAGCGCGCCCGTGAGGGAAAGATAGTTAATATCATGGCCTGATTGCATAGCCATCGGCCCGCTTTGCCCCCAGCCGGTCATGCGGGCATACACCAGCGCTGGATTTGCTTCCATAAGTGTAGCTGGCCCCAGCCCAAGGCGCTCCATCACGCCGGGGCGGTTGCCCTCAATCAGCACATCAGCCCAGCTCGAAAGGCGCTCAGCCACCGCCCTGCCCTGCGGCGCTTTCAAATCAATCACAATTGAGCGCTTACCTCGCCGATCAGGGCTTTGCGCCAAGCCAATCTCACCGCGGGTCGGGCGGTCAATCACTACCACATCGGCCCCGAGATCAGCCAAAAGCTGGCCGGCATAGGGCGCGGGACCAATGCCGGCAAACTCAACAATTTTTAGCCCTGCAAGCGGGCGTGTATCGGCCATTAGCGGCTCCTGTTTTTGCGCATCAAAGATATACTACCTTTAAGCCATCCGACATTGGAAATCATGTATATTTCCCATCAGGCCGCCAAGAATAAGGTGCTTATGAAGCCGCACGACATGAGCTGTATCAATAAAGATACGCCGCAAGCCTGAAAATTTCACGTTCTACGCTAGCCTTGCAATCCACAGGGAAGGTCCATGTTTCTTTACAATTCTACGATGTTTTTGGGCGGTCAAACCGCCCGATCACGGATTATTTAGCCCATTTGCACGCTTTTCCCTTGAAGCTCGGGAAATAAACCCGAAATTAAAGGACAAGCATTAGGCTGCGACACGCGCAGTTGCATTTTATTATTCGGGTCAGGAGGGCAGCATGCCATCATTTTCCACCACCCTTGAAGAGGCCATCCACAAAGCGTTGAGCCTCGCCAATGAGCGCCGCCATGAGCTGGCCACGCTAGAGCACCTGCTTTTGGCGCTGGTTGACGAGCCGGAGGCCCGTAAAGTTATGGTCGCCTGCGCCGTTGATATGGACAAGCTGAAGCGGCGGCTCACGCGGTTTATTGATAACGAGCTTGATTCGCTGGTGTCAGAGGTTGAGGGCACCGAGGCCGCGCCCACCACCGGCTTTCAGCGGGTTATCCAGCGTGCCGCCATTCACGTGCAAAGCTCGGGCCATGCCGAAGTGACCGGTGCCAATGTGCTGGTCGCGATCTTTACCGAGCGCGAAAGCCACGCAGCCTATTACCTGCAACAGCAGGATATGACCCGCTATGACGCGGTGAATTTCATTAGCCACGGGGTGGCGAAAGACCCCGCCTATAGTGAGCATGTGCCGCTGCAAGGCGCGGGTGATATGGCCGATGATGTGACCCCTGACGAAGAGAAAAAAGAAACCGCGTTGGAGAAGTATTGCGACGACCTGAACGCCAAAGCGCGGGCGGGCGAGGTGGACCCTCTGATCGGACGCCAGCACGAGGTGGACCGCTGCATTCAGGTGCTGTGCCGCCGCCGGAAGAATAATCCTATATTGGTAGGTGACCCGGGCGTGGGGAAAACCGCGATCGCCGAGGGGCTAGCGCGCAAGATCGTTGATGAGGAAGTGCCAAAGGTGCTTGCTGAAACCACAATTTTCTCGCTCGATATGGGCGCGCTGCTAGCTGGCACCCGCTATCGCGGTGATTTTGAGGAGCGGCTTAAAGCAGTGATGACCGAGATGGAAGAGCATGATAATGCCGTGCTGTTTATCGACGAAATCCATACGGTGATTGGCGCGGGGGCCACCTCTGGCGGCGCGATGGATGCATCTAATCTGCTAAAGCCCGCCCTGCAAGGCGGAAAGCTGCGCTGCATGGGCTCAACCACATACAAAGAATTCCGCCAGCATTTTGAGAAAGATCGCGCACTGGCGCGGCGCTTCCAAAAGATTGATGTGAACGAACCGAGCATTCCCGATGCGATTAAGATCCTGATGGGGCTTAAGCCCTATTTCGAAGACCACCACGAAATACGCTACACCAATGACGGCATCAAAACCGCCGTTGATATGGCCGCACGCTATATTAACGATCGCAAGCTACCCGACAGCGCGATTGACGTGATCGACGAAGCGGGTGCGGCGCAAATGCTGGTGGCAGAAAGCAAACGGCGCAAAACCATTGGCACCAAGGATATTGAGGCCGTTGTTGCAAAAATAGCCCGGATTCCAGCCAAAAGCGTTTCTAAGGATGATTCTGAGGTGCTGCGCGACCTTGAAAAAAGCCTCAAGCGGGTGGTATTTGGCCAAGATAACGCGATTTCGGCACTTTCCAGCTCTATCAAGCTGGCGCGCGCCGGGCTGCGGGAACCAGAAAAACCGATTGGCAGCTACCTGTTTGCCGGGCCTACGGGCGTAGGTAAAACCGAAGTGGCCAAGCAGTTGGCTGACACTCTGGGCGTAGAATTGCTGCGGTTTGACATGTCGGAATACATGGAAAAGCACGCCGTTAGCCGCCTGATTGGAGCGCCTCCGGGCTATGTCGGCTTTGACCAGGGCGGGCTGCTAACCGATGGCGTGGACCAGCACCCGCACTGCGTTTTACTGCTCGACGAAATCGAAAAAGCGCATCCCGATGTGTTTAACATCCTGCTGCAAGTAATGGACCACGGTAAGCTGACGGACCATAACGGCAAGCAGATTGATTTTCGCAATGTGGTGCTGATTATGACGTCTAATGCCGGTGCGGCGGAACAATCGAAAGCGGCGATAGGCTTTGGGGATACCAAACGCACAGGCGAAGATACCGCCGCAATTGAGCGCACGTTTAGCCCTGAATTCCGCAACCGTTTGGATGCAGTCATCAGCTTTAGCAGCCTGCCACGCGGCGTAATCCTGAAAGTGGTTGAGAAATTTGTGCTTCAACTTGAAGCACAATTGATGGACCGCAATGTGACCATTGAACTGACCGAACCAGCGGCTAACTGGCTAGCCAAGAAGGGTTATTCAGAAACCATGGGCGCACGACCATTGGCGCGCACCATTCAGGAGCACATCAAAAAGCCGCTGGCAGAAGAGCTTCTGTTTGGCAAGCTCGCCAAAGGAGGCTCGGTGCGGGTTGAGGTGAAAGATGGCAAAATTCATCTGGAAATTCTGGAGCCGGAAAAGCTTCGAATTTCGACACCCAAGAAACCACCCATGTTGACGACAGAGTAAACGCTGCTGTAGGGCGGTTTTTGGCTTGCCAAAAATTGTGGCTTTCCCGAGTGGGGCTTTAGCCCCGCAGAGGGAAAGCCAAGCTCGGAGCTGCCGGACAGCTCCGGGCACGCACCTCCTCGGGGAGCTAAAGCCCCCCTCGTCGGCGCGGGTTGCGCAAGCGCAACCGTCGCTATCGCTCGGTTAGTTTTAGCTCGATGCGCCGGTTCGCCGCCAGCGCTTCGGGGTTATTCCCCTCGGCAATGGGTTGAAACTCTCCAAAGCCAGCGGCGGACAGATGCTCGGGCGTTAGGCGCTGAACGTCGATCAAATAAGTGACCACAGAAAGCGCGCGCGCCTGAGAAAGCACCCAGTTGCTGGCCGCGCTTCCGGTGGCATCTGTATGGCCTTCGACCTGCAATATCCAGTTAATCTCGGACGGGATCTCGCCTTCAAGCTCACGAATAACGCTGGCCAGATTAGAGAGCTGCTGCTGGCCTTCAAAGCCTAATGTTGCAGAGCCCGGCTCAAACAAAACTTCGGAAGAAAACACAAAGCGGTCCCCGACCACTTGCAATTCATCTCGCCCGCCGAGCACCTCGCGCATGCGCCCGAAAAACTCTGAGCGGAAGGCGCGGAGATCATTGGCTTCGGCCTCTAGCCGGGCGGCTTCGGCAACCAAGAGATCGTTTTCACGGGCTTCCGCTGCGGCGCGGGCATGCTCTTCTGCGGCCACGCGGGCCAGCGCTGTGTTCAGATCGGCCCCCAGCGTCTCTATTCTAATTTGCGCTTCGGTATCCGCCAGTGAAGAGGCGTCTAGCAGCCCTTGCAACTGGTTGAGTTCTTGGCGCAAAGCGGCGGTTTGCTGGTTGAGCAGCTCCACCTGCCGCTGGGCCTCCAACGTGCGGGATTTTTCACCCGATAGCAGGCGCTCGGCTTCTTGCAGGGCGGCTTGATGGCTGGAGATCAACTCAAGATTTTGCGCATCCTGGCCCGAAAGCTCTCGCTGGGCGGCCCTGAGGGCGGCGAGCTGGGTCAGGGTATCTTGGGCGCGCTGACGCTCCGCTTCCAATTGCAGTGTCATGGCCGTGAGCTCTGCATCGGCATTGGCCATACGTGCGCGCAAAGCTTCGGCGGCTGCGGCTTCTGCGAGTTGCCCTCTTTCGGCCTCAGATAGCGCCGCCGCGCGCTCCGCCAGCGCAAGCTCGGCGGCGGCAATCCGGTTTTCGTTATCGGCCAACAAAGCTTCCAGCCGCAGGCGCTCGGCCTCTGTTTGTGCGGCGCTTGCCGAACTGGATTCAAGTGCGCCTTCGGCATCGCTTAGTTGTTTTAAAACCGCGATACGTGCGAGCTGCTCCGTGTTAAGATCTTCGCTTAATGTCCGGCGTGCCTCCGTAAGAGCTGCGATTTGTGCCCGCAGAGCCCCCGCTTCCTGCAAGGCTTCCTCACGGTTTTCGCCCAGCGCAGCGGTGGCTGTGTCCAGCTCCCCCCTCAGGTTGGCCAGCTCTGCCTGCGCGGCGTCACGCTCTTGCTGAAGCTGGGTAATTTCGCCAGCCCTATCCGAGGCCGAAAGCTGGGCCGCACGCTTGGCGGCTTCGGCCAAAAACAATGCCTGCGTGGCGCTTTCAATTTGCGCCTGCATTTGCGAAACCTGTGCGGCATTGCTGGATTGTGCGGTTTCCAGATCGGCGATCATGGCGCGGAGGGCTTCGGTGCGGGCCGCGGCCAGCCGCGCGGCCTCGGCTTCCGCATCCAAGCTGGCTTGGGTCGCGGCCACCGTGCCTTCAAGCGATTGATTTTGCAAAAGGAGCGCCGCGATCTGCGCTTCAAAATCAGTGACCCGCGCGGCACTTTCACTTGCTTGCGCTTGCAAGCTATCGCGCTGTTGGGTCAAAGTTGAGATCAAAGCCGCCTGTGCGCTGCTCTGGTTTTCCGCCTCGCTGAGCGCGCTGTTGAGCTCACCAAGCTCAGTGTTCAGCGCCCGCCCGCGGGATTGCTCAAGCCCCAAGGCATCGGCCAAGCCCGCCACTTGCTCGGAAAGCGAGCTAAGCTCTTCATCTTGCTTGGCTACAGTGTCAGACAGCACAAATTGCACAATCATAAAAATAGAGATCACGAAAAACAGCACCAGCAGAAGCGCTGTCATAGCATCTACAAATCCGGGCCAAATATTGGGGGCATCCCGCCCGCTGCCGCGCCGACCAAGGGCCATTTAGCTGCCCCGCGAGTTGGCCAGCGCCAAAATGCTTTGCGCCAGTTGTGCGAGATCGCTGCGCAAATCAGCAATGCTTTCTTGCCGCCCCGCCGACATTTCTTCCAGCACGCGTAAAAGCTGCACGTCAATGTTGCGTAAGCGCGAGCGGGCTTCGCTATCCAGCAGCCCCGCACTTTCTTCGCGGTCACGCAAAATGCGCGTCATTTCTGACTGTGAGGCCGCAATGCGCTCAAATACCTCGTCATCCCCCCCTACTCGGCCTGTTTTCTCAGCCATGGCACTGATGGCCGCAGAAAGCTGGCCCAGCGATGCATCGGTATTTTGGCGAGATTCCTCGCCGCGCAGAGTCACATCCTTGAGCGTTTCGATCTGAATCGCAGTTTGCTCCATGAAACCATAAAGCCCCGAAAGGTCATTTCCCGCAGCGGGGCCGCCATCGCCGTCTCCCACCAAACTCAGCGTGGTGATGGAGGACAGCCATTCCTCCAGTTCCATATAAAACCGGTTTTGTCCGTGAGAGGCAAACAGCTCCAGCAGGCCCACCACAAGCGAGCCGGCAAGACCAAGGAGCGACGAGGCAAAGGCCGTGCCCATGCCGCCAAGCTGATCTTCCAGCCCTTCCATCAGATTTTTGAATGTTTCAGAGGCCGTTTGGCCTTCTTGCGGGGCGAGGCTTTTGATGGTGTCTACCACAGCAGGGACCGTTGTGGCCAAGCCATAAAACGTGCCGAGCAAACCAAGGAAAATCAACAAGCTAGCGATATAACGGGTAATGTCCCGCAGCTCATCCAGCCGTGTGCCCACGGAATCAAGGATAGAGCGGCTGGAGGTGGAGGTGAGCGATTTGCGGGCGCGGCTATCACGCAAGAGCGCCTCTAGCGTGGCCAGAATGCGCGGGGAGCGTACAAATTCATGGCCGGGGCGATCCAACACAAAGCCTTTGATCCAGCGCACCGCCACCAAAAGCGTAAAAATTTGCCAGAAGCAGGCCATGACGCCAATAATGAAAACCGCAATAATCACCCCGTTTAGCCACGGGGACACGAGGAATATTTGCGACATAGACGGGAATGCGGCCACAGCGCCAATAGCGACAAATACCAATATAATCAACATGATCATGGCTTGCCGTGTTGGTCTGCTGAAGGACGGTTCTTGCTTAAAGTCGATCTCTAGTTTCATACGGCGTTTATGCTCCTGAACACGCGTAACAATAGCGCATTACAGCACTCAAATTGACATTTGGCCAGTGAATAACACCAAACATGCCGGAAAAACCCTTCATTTTGGGCATGAACATGCCTATATGTTGTGCGTACGTATTGATATTTTACAACTTTTGGAGACGTCATGAACGATCTTGTAGAACTGCTAACCACCACAGGCGCGCCTGCCATTGCGCTTTTGGTATTCGCGATCATCCTTATTTGGATGACAGTAAAAACCATCCCGCAGGGCGAGGAATGGACGGTGGAGCGTTTTGGGAGATATACACGCACGCTGGCCCCGGGGCTGCGCTTTTTGGTGCCGATCGTTGATAAGGTCGGTGCCAAGGTTAACATGATGGAAACCGTGCTGGATATTCACTCACAAGAGGTGATTACCAAAGACAACGTGATGGTTGTCGCCGATGCGATTGCCTTTTATCAAGTGGTTGATGCGGCCCAGGCCTCTTATGAGGTGCGCGATCTTGAGCGCGCTTTGCGCAACCTTTCCATGACCAATATTCGTGCGGTTATTGGCGCGATGGACCTTGATGAAAGCCTTTCCAACCGTGATACCATCAACCATAAACTGCTAAATGTAATTGATGACGCCTCCCATAGCTGGGGCGTGAAGGTGACACGCGTCGAGATCAAAGATCTTGCGCCGCCGCCTGACATTAACGAAGCGATGGCGCGACAAATGAAGGCCGAGCGGACCAAGCGGGCTGACATTTTGCAAGCCGAGGGCAGCAAGCAATCTGCCATTTTGATGGCCGAGGGCGAGCGGGAATCGCAAATTCTGGAGGCCGAGGGCCGTAAGGAAGCGGCCTTTCGCGATGCGGAAGCGCGGGAGCGCTCAGCGGAAGCCGAGGCACGGGCCACCGAGATGGTCTCAAAGGCCATTGCCGATGGTGACATCCAAGCCATCAACTACTTTGTAGCCAATAAATACACCGAAGCCTTGCGCGACGTTGCGTCGTCGCCCAACAGCAAAACGGTTATGATCCCGCTGGAGGCCTCGGGCCTGCTTGGCTCGATTGCCGGTATTTCCGATATCGCCAAGGCGGTCACAGGAAAGGATAAATAGATGGCTGAGTTTTTTAACTGGGTCTCTGAAGCCAGCCCGTGGCTGTGGCTGGCGCTCGGAATTTTGCTGGTTGCTGTGGAAATTCTGGCCCCAAGTTTTGTGGTCATCTGGCCGGGTCTCGCGGCCATGTGTATGGCCATTTTGGCATGGCTAGCGCCAGGATTCTCAGGACAGGCGCTAATCGCAATATTTGCAGGGCTCTCGATTGTCTTGCTCTTTGGTGGCCGCGCGCTTATGGCCCGGGTTGAGCAAGACGAGCCTCAAACCACGCTTAATGCCCGCGGCAAAAATATGATCGGGCGCGAAGCCAAGGTGCTGAGCGTGAGCGGATCACAAGGTAAGGTAGAAATTGACGGCGTGCAATGGCCCGCGACTTGGGAGACACATGCGCCTGAGGAAGGCCAACGCGTGACTGTGACAGACGCCAGCGGGGTCAGCCTGCGCGCAATTGTTAATAATTCATGAATTGAATTATGATGAAACTAATGCTATAGTAACCATATAAAGTGACTATTTAATGGTGTTACATGTTAAAAGCTGTGATTTTCTATAGCCTTAGCGCGTTGGTGCTGACAGCCAGTGCAGCTAAAGCCTCCGACTTTTGTGATACCTATTCCGTTGCCCCCGGAGACACCTTAAGGTTGATTTCAGAAAGGTATTACGGATCACGCGAATTATCGCCAATCCTATTTGAAGCCAATGCCGCCATCATCGGGGAAAACCCGAATTCGATAGAAATTGGCATGGAGCTATCCATTCCCTGCCGGAATAATATGCACATTCCTCAGCCAACCGCTTTTTTAGCGCTGGTAGACGCAACGCCTGAAGCTTCGCAAAACATTGAGCCGAGGTTTTTGGCTAAAGCTGGTGAAACGCCTTTTATTAACCAAGATAGCGCGGGCATTCTGCCCGACATCCTCGGGGCCGCTTTGCGGGCTGGCGGTTATGAAGGCACTTTGGAGATCGCGCGCCCAAGTGGCATATCCGATGTTTTGCAGGTTTCTACCGAGCCAAACGCGCTCCTCTCCTTCCCATGGACGATGCCAAATTGCGGAGACGCCGCTTCGCTCTCGCCGCAATCTGTTTACATGTGTAACAATTACACATTTTCCGCCCCGCTTTATGAGATAACCCTTGGCATGTTTACCCCAGCCGACAGCCCGTTGGTCGCGGCTGAAAACCCAAGTGCCTTCTCCGGGAAATCTATCTGCGTTCCACAATTCCACACCGCCGATTTGCTGGTCCAAAACGGCATTTCAGAACCAAGCACCACAATTGTGCTCTCGCCAGATTTTCGAAGCTGCTTTGCGGGGCTGGAAGCCGGCATCTATGATGCGGTATTGGCCGATTATCAAAGCTTTGGAACAATCGTTGCACCCGATAGCCAACTCACCGATATTCCGGCATTTGCCAAAGTGGCCACACTTCACGCGGTTGCCTATAGCCAAAACCCGGCAGCGCTTGAGGCATTGGAAATGGCCAATACGGGCCTGAAAGAGATTTTGTTTTCAGGTGAATGGTTTGGCATTGTGAGCCAGCACCTACCAAACTAAGCAGGTTTCAACTCGCTGTCGAAAGCTTGAATAGTTTTTCTATATCAGCGTCTTCAATACCCAGCTCCTTTAAATGAGCGGCTGTATTGCAAAGATATTCAAGGTTGTCCCCCGCTGAACCTTTGGCGGTTTTGATCACCCGCGCTTGCGCACCAAGGCTAAGCCCGCCAGCATATTGGCTGTGGTCCGGGTCAACCACATAGCAAATGGCCTGCACATTTTGCCCGCTATCCAGCGCAAGCGTTTCAAGCCGCTCATGATATGCATAAGATACAAGTTCGCGCTTTCTCAGATACATATGAACATTTTCAGCGGCTTTTGCCCCCACAAAATACGCCACGCCCTCACATCGCGCGCCTTGGGCCGGATCTAGCCCCAGCACCAAACCGGGGTGTTCTTCATTACCGCGATAATGCACAGACCACAGGCAAAACGCGCGGCTGAACCCTGTGAGAGTCGCGCGCTGCTTGGCTTCAAATTCAAAGCCAGGATTCCAGATCAGCGAGCCGTATCCAAACACCCAAATGCCGTTTTCGTATTGCATAGTAACTTTCTTTTTTTTGTGGTATACGACGGCAAACCAAAATGTGGGAGCCCAAAATGAAGTGGATGTTCAAATTCGTGTTTCTGGCGGCGGTGCTCTGGAGCGGCTATTGGTATTTTGGCGCACGGGCGCAAGAGAAAATATACGTTGATCTGCTCACTGAAAGCCGTGACCAAGGCTGGACCGCCGAGAGCCAGAACCTTGGCGTTTCGGGCTTTCCCAACAGATTTGACACCACCCTAACCGGCCTGAATTTTCGGGACCCAAGCGGGCGCTGGGGCTGGCGCGGGGAAGAGTTTCAGATCAAAGCACTCTCTTACCAGCTCAACCATATTATTATGGCATGGCCCGGTAAGCAGGAGCTAGACACGCCCGCGGGCAGTATTGACATAATTGCTGAACTGTTGCGGGCCTCGTTGATTGTGACCCCCTCCATCAACCTTCCACTTTCGCGGTTTCAGATCGAAGGCGAAAACGTAGATCTGGACAGCGCAAAGCTTGGGCCCGCCAGCATTGGCCGGCTCAATGGTGCGGTTTTTCAAAATGAAGACGTGGCTACACAGTATAGGCTGGGCCTAGAGCTTGCTGATTTCGAGCCACCCCAAAGCTTAACGCGGCGTTTGGGCGGCGGCAGCATTTTTAGCGGCCCTGTTGAAAGCCTCAAGCTTACGGCGGTTCTTGATTTTGACCGTGAAATCGACCGACTGGCCTTGGAAAGCGGGCAGCCGCCGCGGCCAATGCGGGCTGAAATTGATGAAGCCAGATTGGTATGGGGTCGCTCGGAGCTAATGATTTCGGGCACGCTCAGCGAGGGCAGCAATGGTTTTGTCGAAGGGAGCCTTAGGTTTGATGTGCAAAACTGGGAGCCACTGCTGGATGTGTTTAAGCAGGCCTCTCATCTGACCACCACCGAGCTTTTGACCCTAAAACGCGCGCTCGATGGCGCGGCTGCTGGCGGCAATCTTGTGTTTACCGTTAGTTTTGAAAACGGCGAAAGCAGCATTGGCCCCTTCACCATCGGCCCAGCCCCGCACTATCCGTTTTAGCGCTTTTTGCAGCGAATCAGTTTGCCAATGGTAAAGGATGTGCGTGACACGGAAGCATAGCGGTTTTTTTGTAGGCGCGGCTCACGCACCAGCATGCGGTAGAGGCAAAATGCAGCCGGAGGAAAAGATAATGAAAACGGGCCTATCCCGGCTGTGCCTGCACAGCCCGCGCCGACAAGGTGGCCCCCGTAGGGTCGCCGCGGAGGCGCGATGCCGGAACTGTCCTGCAGTTCCGGGCTTGCTACACTCGGCGGAGCTTCTGGCAGCGCTACAATAAAAACGGAAAGCCGTTTTCATGCTTGAGGAGTGCTATCTTGCCTTCCACCCCGCCCGCGCCGGAAAACCCACCAATGCCGTTTTTGGAAAGCACGCGGTGGCACGGGATAATCACGGGGATTGGATTGGCACCGCAGGCTTGCCCCACAGGCTGCGCCGGACAGCCAATTGCCTTGGCAATTTCGCCGTAAGTCAGGGTTTCGCCATATGGAATGGCCAACATAGCTTCATAAACCTGCTTTTGGAAATCAGAGCCTTTCGGTGCGAGCGGCAAATCAAAGGCCCGCAGCCTTCCCGCATCATAGGCCTCAAGCTGCGCCACAGCTTCGGTTAAAAGCGCAGAGCCCTTGCCCCGCGCCACCGCATCCCAGTGAAGGGCCACAATATCTGTACCATCGCTTTCAACGCCCAGCCGCCCGAATCGGGTTTTGGCAACGGCGATCATCGGCCCTCAAACCGCCATGCCAGTAGGCTGAAAAAAACCGCCACCAGCAGGTATATCCAGCCTTTGGCCAATGGTGAAAGCCGTACATCTTGCACCACATACGCCCCACGAGAAACCACCCCGGCCCAGCCGCGCCCAGCCGCCAAGCGGCCTTCGCGCACCACGCGAATGCTCGGCAGCCCGTTCTCCAGTACAAATATACCACCACCCGACCCGCTAACCAGCGGGTTCAGAAGCTCCGCCGTTGCGATTGGAGCGGTAAATTCGATTGGGGTGGCGGGGCCAGTCGCCACAACGGCCTTGGCATCCCCCTCTGCCAGCCGGTAAACTCCGCTTTCAACAGCGGTAAAGCCTAGCTGCCAGCGGCCCTCGGACAACTGCGTAAAATCAAGCACCTGCTCCTCGCCACTCGGAGAAGTCACCGTCAGTTCACCCACCTCCCCGCTCAACATTTGCCGCTCAACGACCACATCCATGCCCCGCGCCGAAGCCCGCAACATGTTTTCCTCAAGCTCTGGCTCTTTCATCAGCCAATGTGCCAAGCGGCGCAGCAACTCGCGCTGCGGCCCACCACCTTCAAAGCCCCGGCTCCATAGCCAGGCCTGATCGGAAGCCAACAGCGCCAGCCGCCCTTGCACCACGCGCGAAAGCACGAGCAATGGTCGCCCGTCAATGCCTGTCATCACCGTGTCGCCCTCGACCGGCTCCACTTCAATTTGCCGCATCCAGCGGCCCCAGCTTGGCGCATTGCCTTCTATCCCCTGCCCGTCCAAACCTTCGGTCACCGGATGCCGGTGGCCAATATCGGACACCATCGGCAAATACCCTTCTTCCAGCACACGGCCTGTAGGCGCGGCCGGCAGAATTTCACGTAAGGGTGAGCGGTAAAGGCTCTCAGCCGAAGCAAATGACGGCCCGGATGCTATCAGCACCGCCCCGCCGCCGCGCACATAATTGGCGACATTTTCAATGTAGACCTGCGGCAAAACCCCTTGCCGCCGGAAGCGATCAAAGATGATCAGGTCAAAATCACTGATTTTTTCGGTAAACAACTCTTGCGTCGGAAAGGCGATCAGTGACATTTCTTCATAAGGCACCCCGTCTTGCTTTTCGGGCGAGCGCAGAATGGTGAAATGCACCAAATCCACCGCTGCATCGGCTTTAAGCAGGTTGCGCCATGTGCGCTCGCCGGGGTAAGGCTCCCCCGATATCAAAAGCACGCGCAGGCGGTCTCGCACGCCGTTAACGCTCAAAATTGTGCGATTATTCAGGCCCGTGAGCTCGCCTCCCCGCTCGGGTGTGCGCACCTCAAGCAGGTTAATGCCCGCATGCTCAATGCTCAGATTCAGCGGCACATCACGGTTCATAGGCAGGTCAATCACCTGCTCGGCCCCGCCATCAATGGTGGCTATAACGCGGGCATTTCCGCCACTTTCCGGTGCGGCACCTTTGTCTTCGATCCGCAGTACAAGCTGGACGTCTTCGCCAACAATCCCGAATGCAGGCGCGGTAGTGACCGTAATAGACCGATCCCAATCGCGGCGTTCGCCCGTCATCAACTGGTGCACGGGAGCGGCGGGCATAAAGAGCGTGTCTGAATCATTCACCACCCCATCGGTGATCAGAAAAGCACCGGCAAGGCGATCAGCCGAGATGGTGCCAGCGGCCTCGCGCAGGGCTTCTATGAGCAACGTGCCATCACGGCCCGCATCCCCGACTTGGCGCAGTAAAACCTCGGGCGGGTTGGCCAGTGCGGCCAGAGAATCTTGCAAATCGCTTAGGGCTTTGGCCGTTTGTTCAGGCCGCACTGTCAGGCTTTGGGATGAGCTTTCATCCACGATAATCACCACGGCATCCCGCTCTGGCAGGCGGTTTTCCTCGCGCAGAAGCGGGTTAAGCAAAGCAAGGCCCAGCGCCCCCAGCGCCAATGCCCGCAGCGGCCAGCCCTTTAGCCCGCGCCACGCCGAAAATGCCAGCAAAGCCAGCGCCACTGCGCCCAGCGCAGCCAGTAGCCACAGCGGAAACATCGGGGCAAAATCAAGGCTGCTTGTCATTGGCCCAGCCTTTCCAGCAAGGCGGGCACATGCACTTGGTCAGATTTATAATTGCCCGTCATCACATACATGATCAGGTTGACCCCAAAGCGTTTGGCCAGCTCGCGCTGGCGCTCACCCCGCGCGCCGGTGCCCACCGGATACATCGGTCGGCCCTGCGGGTTAATAGCCCAAGCGCTAGCAAAATCATTGCTGCCAATCACCACGGGCGTTACCCCGTCATTAAGGTTCCGAAACGGCGCACCCTCAATGGTGGTCAGGTTGCTTGGGGCTTCGACCCAAAGCTGGCCCTTGGCCCAGCGGCCGGGGAAAACCTCCAGCAGGTAAAAACTACGGGTCAGCACATGGTCAGATTCAATCGGCGCAAGAGGGGGGATTTCGAGCTGGCCGGTGAGGCGCTGGAGGGCAGTTCCGTTGATAGACCCCGCTCCCAGTTGGGCGTCTCGGGTATCAAACATGATCATGCCCCCATTGCGCAAATAGCTGTTAACCTTAGAAACGGCCAGCGGGCTGAGCGGCGGTTGCTGATCTGAAATCGGCCAGTAAAGGAACGGAATGAGCGAAATATCATGGGCTTCGATATCTATGGAAATCGGGTCCACCGGCTCAATGGAGGTGCGCTCGAAAAGCGTGCGGGAAAGGCCGTAAAGCCCCGCGCGGGAAATCTCATCGGTGCGGGTATCACCCGTCAGCACATAGGCCAGCACGGTGTTATCGGCGGCCAGTAGGGCGCGCTCGTCTTGGGCTTTGGCTTGCGGGGCGGGCACCAGCAACAGCGCTAAAAGCGCGGCTTGCGCCCCGCCGGAAAACCGCCCTGAAATAAACAGCGAGGCGAGGATATCAAGCGTGAGCAGCAAGAGCGCGGCCAGCAGGAAGGGTGGCTTGAGCGGGGTTTCTGGCTGGGTTTCAAAGCCCTCACGCGCGATGCCCAAAGGCAGGCCTGCAAGCGCCTGTGGCAAGGTTTCTGCGGTGAGCAGGTTTATCGCGACCTCGCGATCGGCGCTTTGGTAATAACCCGGCGGGCTGACGGCTGTGCGAGGGACGCTGGTGAGGGTTTCACCCGAAACAGCTGTGGAAGGTTCGGCATCCACAAGGTTGCCAAAGCCATCGAGAGCGCGGCTCAGCAGCCAGTTTTGCCCCGCAAGTTCATCCGCCGAGGCCGCGCCATTACGCGCCGAAACCGAAAGCCTTGTGAGCATGTCTACAAACAGGCCCGAAAGCGGCAGGTTCGACCATTCGGCGTTGGCGGTAACGTGGAAAAGCACAATCCGGCCCTGCTCATAGCGCGCCGAGGTCACCAGCGGGGTGCCATCTTCCAGCGCGGCCACAACTTTGCCCGCAAGGTCTGGTCCCGGCTGGGCCAGCACTTGCGCCAAAACTTCTACGTCTTCGGGCACGTGTAACCCGGCAAAAGGGCTTTCGGCCGGGAAGGGGCGCAGGCGTTTGGGAGTGTCCCATGTCATGGCACCGCCAAGCTGGCGGCCACCGGCCCGCAGGCGCACCGGCAAGAGCGGGTCAACCACCGTGAGGTCTCGTGAGGCGGCGGCAAGATGCGGGCCGGCAAAGCGCAAAAGCGTGCCGCCTTCTTCTACCCATGCCATCACCCGCGCAGTTTCTTCCTCTGGCAGCGCCGCCACATCGGCCAGAATAAGCACATCCGGCACAGCGAGCAGCAGGTCATCCAGCGTGCCTCTGATCACCTGCGAAGACGGCTCCAGCGCCTTTTTCAGGAAAAACAGCGGGTCTACCAATTGCGGGCCTTCCTGACTATCATGCGCGGTATAAAGCGCCACCTTTCGGCGGATCAACCCACTATCGGCCAGCACCACACCGCCAGCCGAAGCGCCCTCCGCAAGGGCGATGCGCTTGATGCGGTTACGCAGCTCGAAGGGCATATCAAAGGGGGCGTTGGCATCCGCTTGCCCGGCCTCAAAGCTGGCCTCACTGCGCCACAGCACCTGCTCTACCCCATCAGGCGAAGGGCCAATGGCGATGAGCGGCACCGTTTCGGCCGTGGAGGTATTTACCCGATGCACAGGAGCCACTAAAAGCTCGGCCTCAATGCGGGCAGGCAAGAGGGAAAGCGCAGGCGAATCGCCGGTGATAAGCGTAACATCACCCTGAAATTTCAAGGCACTAGCAAGGACTGCGGCATCCCCAATACCATCTGAAAGCCAAAGGGTTTCAAATGGCGCCTGCGGGTTTTTCGCCAGCCATGTGGCAAAGGCTGCACGGTCCGGCGTAAAGGGCGCGGGGGTGAGAGACTGCACAATCGGGGCAAGGTCTTGCGCCGCTGTGAAGCCAAGGTCCCCCTCGGCGGGCAGTGGGGCTGTGAGCAGGCGCAGGGCCACGGGGCGGTTGGCGCTGGCAAGGATTTCCTCAACCTTGGTGAGGCGTGTGCGCCAGTCAGGGGCCGAGGCCCAGCCGCCATCAAGCAGCACCAGCAAACGGCCCAAACCAGCGGTTTGGGCGCGCGGGTTCAGCACCGGTTCGGCAAAGGCAATAATAGCAGCGGCGAGCGCAGATAGGCGCAAAAGCAGGAGCCACCACGGGGTGTGGTCCGGCGTGCTTTCAGGGTCTTTCAGGCCCAAGAGCAGCCGCACACCGGGGAAGCGGCGACGCGAGGGCGCAGGCGGCACAGCCCGCAAAAGCCACCAAAGCAGCGGCAGGGCAAGCAGGCCAAGCAGGATAAAGGGGCTGAGGAATCCGATCATCTTTTGACCCCCAACGCACTGAAAAGCCATAGCAATGTGGCTTGCGGGTTGTCTCCGGTAGAGTGGCGATGGTAATGCCAGCCCGCGCGGTGCGCCCAGTCTTTTAGCATGGCAGAGCGCTCATCCAGCCGCTCTTGGTAAGCCTCACGCAAGGCCTTGGCGCGGCGGGTTTCAAAATCTATCGCGCCGCCCATGCTTTCGAAAATAATACGGCCATCATAGGGGAAGGATTCCTCTGATGGGTCTAGAATGTGGATGAGCGCGCCGTCATTTCCGGCTTCGGCATGGGCTTTTAGCGCCGGAAAAATGTCCTCTTCCCTCCCCATAAAATCGG
Source organism: Paracoccaceae bacterium (assembly GCA_016744015.1). Classification (GTDB taxonomy): domain Bacteria; phylum Pseudomonadota; class Alphaproteobacteria; order Rhodobacterales; family Rhodobacteraceae; genus UBA3077. Next base: position 88,770 of record JADGFD010000008.1, read on the forward strand.
AGAAAAACAAGCGGTGGCCGCCGCGGGCACCATGGGGCGGGGGCAAAATGCCGTAATCAGCGCTTTGGCCAAGGTCGGCTAGCGCTACAGCCATTTGTTGCAGCTTTGCTTGGCCAAACCCTGGCCGCGCGGCGGCGGTAGCCAGCAGGCTCACCCGCTCACCCGCGCGGCTCAGCAGACTTGCGCAAGCCAAAGCCAACACCTTGGCGCGGGTGGATTTTGGCGCGTGCTTGGCGCTGTGGTAGTCCATCGCTTGTGAGGGATCGACCCAAAAGCCGATGGTTTGGCTGGCCTCCCATTCCCGCTCACGAATAAAAAGCGCATCCCCTTGGGCTGAGCGCCGCCAGTCAATGCTTGCAAGATTATCGCCCGGCATGGCGTGGCGATATTGCCAGAAGCTTTCGCCACTGCCCGCGCGCTTGCGGCCATGCGCGCCCATGGCCACATTGGCCGCCAGCCGCTCGGCATCTGCCAAAAGTGGGGGCAGCGCACCCGAAAGCGCTTGCGCCTCTGCCCGAAGGAATTGTGCGGTTTGGCTCACGCGGCAGCGCTCCGGCTGGCGGCCTCAGCCACAAGCGCTTCGATCACATCTTCCAGCGTAATCCCCTCAGCTCGCGCGGCAAAGCCAAGCGCCATGCGGTGAATAAGCACCGGCCGCGCCAGCGCCTCAACATCCACAATCGAGGGTGCCATTCGCCCTTCAAGCAAGGCTCGCGCCCGCACCAAAAGCATAAGCGCCTGCGCCGCGCGCGGCCCCGGCCCCCACACCACAGCCTTATTCACCAACTCACTCGCGCCCTCCCCCGGGCGAGCTGAGCGCACAAGATCAAGAATCATATCCACCACCTGCTCGCCCACCGGCATCCGGCGAATAAGCAGCTGCGCCTCGATCAGATGCTCGGTGTCAAACACCGACTCCAGCTCTGTATTTCGTGTGCCTGTGGTGGCCAAAATGATAGCACGCTCGTTTTCATAGGTTGGGTAGTCAATGTCTATCTGCATCAAAAACCGGTCCAACTGGGCTTCGGGCAGCGGATAGGTGCCCTCCTGCTCCACCGGGTTTTGCGTGGCCAGCACGTGGAACGGCTCGGGCAGATCAAACCGCTGGCCCGCCACGGTAACGTGGTGCTCCTGCATGGCTTGCAGCAGGGCCGATTGGGTGCGCGGACTGGCGCGGTTAATCTCGTCACCCATCATAAGCTGGCAAAAAACGGGCCCTTTAACAAAGCGAAAGGCGCGCGAACCGTCATCCGCCGTTTCCAACACTTCCGAGCCAATAATGTCTGATGGCATTAGATCAGGTGTGAATTGCACGCGGTTGGATTGCAAGCCAAGCACGGTGCTCAAGGTGTCCACCAAAAGCGTTTTGGCCAAGCCCGGCACACCCACAAGCAAGCCGTGGCCACCGCAAAGCACGGTCATCAAGCTTTGGTCCACCACCGCGTGCTGGCCAATAACCTTACGGCCAATCATCGCCTTAGCGGTTTTCAACTGGCGGCTCAGGCCTTTAATTTGCTCAACGGATGCGGGTTCTGACATTATAAATTCCTTTTTAATTTACACCAGTTTAACCACCACAGTGGATTCGTCTAGCAAAGCTGATAACATCTAGGCTGAAAACTTCCGAATTTGGGTGAAAATATGAACAAACCTGATCAGAATGCCGTGAAGCCATCTGCCGACAGCCTCGCCAGCGCCGCCCAGAGCTTTGCAAAGCGCGGCCCGGCGCCTGTTCACTTGTGGAACCCCGATTTTTGCGGCGACCTTGATATGCGCATTGCGCGGGATGGCACGTGGTTTTACCTCGGCACCCCAATCGGGCGCATGCCGCTAGTGAAGCTATTTGCGTCGATCCTCAAGCGGGAAGGGGAGGCCTATTTTTTGGTTACACCAGTTGAAAAGGTGGGCCTCAAAGTAGATGATGTGCCCTTCATCGCAGTCGATTTTGAAATAGACGATGGCATTGTCATTTTCAAAACCAATGTTGGAGACCATGTGCCGCTTGGCCCCTCGCACCCGCTGCGCATCGTTCTGAACGAAAAGAACGAGCCCGCACCCTATGTGCTGGTGCGCGCTGATCTGGAGGCTCGGATTGATCGGAAAAGCTTTTATAGGTTGGTTGACTGCGCACAGGCTCACCTTCATCAAGGTGAAGATTGGTTGGGGGTATGGTCGGACAAACAGTTTTTTCCGTTTATCCGCGCGGCTGATTTATAGTTTTTCACTCACAGATTCCGAAAATGTTTGTTAAATTTCACTTTAAATTTTCGCCAAAATGTGTTGGATTGCGCCAGAAAATTCAATACTATGGCCGATAAATTGCATAATTTCTTGCGAAGAATCCAAACAAACACCCAGACCCTGCTGGCTTGGCGGGCGGCAGGGTTTGATCAGGCGATCCTTAACCTCGAAAAAAACTACGCAAACATAGAAAAAAGAGGGCGGGTGGAGCGGGATACGCTTACTGGCGTAACGCGCCAAACCATTCTAAGCCTCCTACATACGCCCGATGTTTATGCCATCGTGTTTAGTCTTTCTTTAATTTCGTGGGTCACTGGTGCCTTCTCTGAGCCGGGCTATGATTACGGTCCCTGGCAGCCTGTTGTTATTGGCCTCGCAGGTATTCTGGCTGGGGTTATTCCATTGGTTAACATCGTTTTTCTTATTCCGTTTCATATAATTTTGGGTATAAACACATGGATATTAACCATCGTTAACATTGTTGCATCAGCCGTCATATTTTCTGCTGTCGAGCCCGTCATTCCGCTTTATTTTTATGATGGCGGCATTTGGTATTTTGGTGATCTTTTTTGGAAAATTCTGGTTTTTTATGCCGTGTCACTGCTCTTTATTCAGTCACGAATAGCTTCAAAACTAAGCATCAGCCATTACCAAAAACGGCAGAACGATCGCTCCCTGAATAGTTCTATACCAGCAGATAAACGCGGTGATCTTATCGTGCTTTCCGCACAAGACCATTATGTCAAAATCATTACATCCAACGGCTCACATCTGGTGCGCATGAGCATGAAAGACGCCATTGCTCTGGCATCCGACACTGACGGAACGCGGGTGCATCGCTCACATTGGGTTGCCACTAAAGAGATGGTTTTACTTGAAAAACGCGCAGATCGTTATTTCCTTTCCCTGCGCAATGGGCAACAGGTTCCGGTTTCAAAATCTTATGCGCCAGCTGTTCAATCCTTAATGAAAGACCGTTAAAGCCAGGTGGAGAATTCCGCAAGAACCTGCTCATACATTTTGCGTTTAAACGGCACAATATGGCGCGGCAACTCAGTCGGCGTTGTCCATTTCCATTCTGAGAATTCTGGGTGCGCTGTGGCTATGTTCACATCAGTGGCCTGCCCCTTGAAGCGCATCAAATACCACATTTGTTTTTGCCCGCGATAGCGCGGCTCACCAGAGCGGCGCACCCAGAGTTTTGCCGCCAGTTCACGCGGGAAATCATATTTTATCCAGTCATTTGAGACAGAGAGAATATCGACCAAACCAGCGGCAATGCCCGTTTCTTCCTCAAGCTCTCGCAAAGCGGCGGCCTCGGCGGCTTCACCTTTATCAATACCCCCTTGCGGCATTTGCCATGCCTCACCATCAGTATCTATCCGCTTGCCGACAAACACTTTTCCGGTATCATTCAACAGCATCAGCCCGGCATTGGGCCTATAGGGGAGTGCCAAAAACTCTTCATCTGTCATTGGTATCACCTCAATATTCGGGGCGCCCCGAAGCGCCCCTAAAAATCATTGTCCGCCAAACACCGTAATGCCTTTGATCAAGTCAATCGCATAGGCAAGCTGATTGTCTTGCACCTTTAGCTTGGCAGCGGCTTCTTGCGCAGCGCGGTCAGCCTCTAGTTGGGCGCGCTCATCATCGGTGAGGCTATCATTGGAAATCGCACCGCGCAGATCGGCCTCTGAGCGGCGCTGCGGCCCCTCTTCGGCATCCGGGTCCGCCGGTGCGGGGGGCACATATTCGACAATAATGTCCGGTTCCACGCCCAACGCCTGGATAGAGCGGCCCGAGGGGGTATAATAGCGCGCAGTTGTCAGGCGAATAGCGCCGTTACCCTGCATCGGCATAATGGTTTGCACCGATCCTTTGCCAAAGCTCTTGGTGCCTACTACCACAGCGCGCTGATGGTCTTGCAGCGCCCCGGCGACGATTTCAGAGGCCGAAGCAGAGCCGCCATTTATCAGCACAACAATGGGCTTACCCTCTGTCAGATCACCTTCAGAGGCGCTAAAGCGATTGGAATCACGATCATGGCGGCCGCGGGTCGACACGATTTCGCCCTCTTCAAGGAAGGCATCTGTAATACTGATCGCCTCACTGAGCAGCCCACCCGGATTATTACGCAGATCAAGCACAAAGCCGTCGATATTATCAATACCGCCAGCGGCCTCGATTTCCCGCGCCATACCTTCTGCCATGTTGGGGTAGCTTTGCTCGTTAAAGGTGTTAACCCGCATTACAACGGTGCGGCCCTCTGTGCGCACCCGTGCGGCGGTGAGCTTAATAATGGCCCGCGTTAGGGTCACGTCAAACGGCTCGGCGGTAATATCCCGCACAATGGTGAGCGTAATATCAGAGCCAACGGGCCCGCGCATCAGGTCCACGGCCTCGTTTAGCGTAAGGCCCAGCGTGGGCTCGCCATTGACCGCTGAAATGAAGTCACCCGATTGCAGTCCAGCCTCGTCGGCGGGCGTGCCATCCATTGGCGAAACCACTTTCACCCAGCCCTCTTCCTGCGTCACTTCTATGCCCAGCCCGCCAAACTCGCCGCGGGTGTCAAACTGCATTTCTTCATAATTCTGCGGCGGTAGATAGCTTGAATGGGGGTCCAGCGAAATGAGCATGCCGTTGATCGCGGCTCTTATCAGCTCTTGGTCATCCACATCGTCTACATAAGCCGAGCGAATACGCTCGAAAATATCGCCAAACAGGTCAAGCTGTTCATAGGTTGACGTTTCTTGATCCGCCTCTTGAGCAAAGCTCGGCAGAGCCAGCTGCGTGCTGGTAATCAGCCCTGCCGTAATGCCGCCCACGGCCGCCATCCAATATTTATTCATAAATCAATCCTGTCTAATTGGTGGCGAACCACGTTTCGGGGTCCACCGGCATTCCATTTTCCCGAATCTCTATATAGAGGCTTTCGGCACCCTTGTCATTTTCACCGCTGCTTTCCGCCAAAAACTCGGCAGAATCCGGTGTCTCTCCCCCAAGAAGCCCCATTGCGGCGCCAGATTCAAGCACTTCTCCCGCCTTCACGTAAACTTGTCCAAATCCGGCATATATTTGCAGCTGATCGGGCGCTGGTTCCAAAATAACCACCTGCCCGTATTCCATAAAATCACCCGAAAACCGGACAATCCCCGCCTGCGGAGCCGAAATGAGAGAAAGCGCGGGGGCCGTGACGACAATGCCAGGCTGGCGAATACCCGCCCCGTTGGGCTGGTTAAAGCGTCGCGTGATTGTGCCGGAAAGTGGCATGGGCAAGCGCCCGCGCAGGTTTTCAGTGCCGGCCACAGCGGCGCCCGCTGGAAAGCGCTCACTCAGCGCCGCGGATAAAGCTGCCAAATTCTGGCTGGCCTTTGCCAACCGCTCCAGCCCCGCCTGCGAAACAGTGTCTCCTTCCAAAGGTTGCTCTTCCCGAACGGCAACCGTGAGCGCATTTCGCGCCGATTGCAGGGTTTCAATCGCGGTTTGCATATTGGCAAGTGCGGAATCATGCAGGGTATTTAAGGCCGAAAGCGTGGCTAGCTCGCCGCGAATCCGGTTGGCTTCCGCGCGCAGCGCTGGCGTAACCGATGTTAGCATTTGCCCCGCCCGGGCGGAGGCCGTAGCCCCCTCGGGATGCAAAACGGAAAGTGCCGCCGGGGTGCTTTGCAAGGCTATCAAGGTTGCCAGCAACTGGCCAAGCTCTTCTTGATTGCTCATCATCTCAGCCTGTTGCGCCGCTTCTTCGGCTTTAGAGGCCTGTAGCGCCAAGCGCAACGAGGCCAACCCGTCTTCCAAGCTACGAATAGATGCTGATAGCGCGCTAATGCGGTCCTCAGCTTCATTGGCCGCCGCCAAAGCCGCACTCGCGGCCTCAATTTGGCTGGAGGCATCACGCAAGGCCAACACAGGGTCTTGCTGTGCCAAGGCGGTGTTCATAATAAACACAAGAATTAAAGCAAGCTTCTTCAATGTGTTAACAATGACATGCCGGTCATTTCCTCGGGTTTTTCAAGCTGCATTAGTTCAAGCAAGCTAGGTGCAAGGTCTGCCAGCCGCCCGCCTTTGCGTAGCTTGGCGCCCTCAGGGCCATTAAAAAGCACCACAGGAACCGGATTGAGCGTGTGTGCCGTATGCGGCCCGCCTGTTACAGGGTCCACCATCACCTCACAATTGCCGTGGTCGGCTGTGAGAATCATTGCGCCGCCTACGCTTTCCAGCGCGTCCAGCACCTCGGAAACGCCAGCATCCACGGCCTCACAGGCTTTAACGGCAGCGGCCAGATCACCGGTATGCCCCACCATATCGGAGTTGGCGTAATTCACCACTATCAGGTCATAGGCCTGCGAGACGATCGCCGCAACAAAATGTGCCGTTACCTCGTCCGCCGACATTTCCGGTTGCATATCATAGGTTTTCACCTTCGGGCTGGGGGCCACATAGCGGTCCTCATGAGCCTCGGGAGTCTCTTCGCCGCCGTTTAGAAAAAACGTCACATGCGGGTATTTCTCGGTTTCGGCAAGGCGAAACTGGCTTAGGCCCTGGGTAGAGACCCAATGCCCTAGCGTGTTGGCTATTGGCTCGGAGGGATACATCACCTCCATATATTCATTATGCCGGATCGAATATTCAACCAATCCGGTAACGATAGAAAACACAGGCCGTGGGCCGGTTTCAAACGCATCAAAGCCCGGCTCAACAAGCGCGCTGAGAATCTCGCGGGCACGGTCAGCGCGGAAATTCAGGAACAAAAGCCCGTCACCATCTTGCATGCCTGCATAATCATCTATCACGGCGGGGCTGATAAATTCATCTGTTTCGCCGACATCATAAGCCGCTTGAATGGCGGCTTTGGCACTATGGGCGCGCGCCCCTTGGGCGTTGGTCATTAATTCATAGGCTTTTTGCACCCGCTCCCAGCGGTTGTCACGATCCATCGCGAAGAACCGGCCAATGCAGGTGGCGATTTTCGCACCGTCTGGCAGGGCGGCTTCAAGGTTTTCAATCTGCCCCAACGCCGATTTCGGGGGCACATCGCGGCCATCCAAATAAGCATGCAGCCGGACAGGAACCCCCGCCGCAGCAATTATCTGCGCGGCCTTTGCAATGTGGCTTTGGTGTGCATGCACGCCCCCCGGCGAAGCCAAACCCGCCAAATGTGCGGTGCCACCATTGGCTTTGAGCGTAGCAATAAAGCGCTGCATAGCAGGGTTTTCATCAAAGCTACCATCTGCAATGGCGTTATTGATCTTGGGGAGGTCCATCCAGACAATCCGCCCCGCGCCGATATTGGTGTGGCCAACCTCTGAATTTCCCATTTGCCCAGCGGGCAAACCCACATCTTCCCCGCATGCGGCGAGGGTTGCATTGGGGTAATCTTGCATCAAGCGGTCAAAGGCAGGGGTATGCGCCTGCGCCACCGCATTAAATTCGGTCTCGTCCGAAAGGCCCCAGCCGTCAAGAATGCAGAGCACTACAGGCTTGGGTGGCCGTGATTTGGTAGTCATTTAGACGATCTCTTTGCGTTTACCATGTGTATATACACATAGCCGCCCTGCCCCGATTGAGCAAGCACTGGGCAAAAATATCTCGCGAGGGCTTTATGCGGCTTCGTGAAACGAAACCAAATTGCGGCCATTGCTCTTGGCGGCATATAGTGCCGTATCAGCCTGCTTTATCAAAAGCTCTGGGTTATCATCATTTGACTGGCCAATCGCCACCCCTATGCTCACCGTAATGCTAAGCTCTACCCCCGAAGCGGTGACAAACGGCTTACTTTCAACCGCCCGCCGCAAACGCTCTGACACATGTTTGGCCACCATATCACTGGCATCAGGCATCACCACAAGAAACTCTTCACCGCCCATGCGCGCCACAAGGTCTACCCCGCGCACATTTTCTTGAATGCGGTGCGAAAACTCTTTTAGCACCATATCTCCGGCGTCGTGGCCTTGAGTATCATTAATCAGCTTGAACTTATCAAGATCCATCATCATCACCGCAAAACTATTGCCAGAGTCTTGCGCGCGCTCAACTATTTTCTGCATATGTTGAGTAGCATAGCGGCGGTTATAAAGCCCCGTAAGCGGGTCAATCACCGCCATTTTTAGCCCATCTCGCACGTTGGAGCGCAGCTTGTCCGAATAGCGCTTTCGCTGTAATTGCGTGCGCAAACGTATGGTCAGTTCCTCAGGCTCAAACGGTTCCAGTACATAATCGCTTGTGCCAAGGTCCAGCGCTTTGGCCGCGGTCTCGATCGCACCGTCTGATACAACGTAGATCATCACCGCTTGCCGTGTTTCAGGCCGCGCCCGTAGTGCAGAAATCAGCCGCAAGCTATCGCCATCCTCCATCAGCCTCTGGTGAACGATAATCGCATCAGGCTGCTCAAATCGCGCCATATTAAGCGCTTCGCGCTCAGAGCAGGCGCCCACAACTTCCACATTACTCATCTTTTCAATCGCCGTTTCCCACGCATCCCCTTGCGCTCTTGCGGCGGGTGCCAACATAACTGAATCCACCCGCTGATCCTCGTCGTCACCGGTTTCCAGAAAATCGGACAGGCCCAATTCACGCGAAGTGGTATCCCGCAGCTTAAGCTCGTCAAACATCATTTTGACCCGAAGCAGGTTTCGCACCCGCGCAAAAAGCGCCATATCGTTGATCGGTTTGACCAAAAAATCATCGGCCCCTACACTTAATCCACGAATTCGCTCTTTCGGGGCGCTACTGGCGGTGACCATAACCACAGGAATATGCGATGTCTCGGAACAAGCTTTTAACAGCTCGCAAACCTCGTAGCCATCCATGTCCGGCATCATAATATCCAGCAAAATCACATCCGGCTGCTCGGCTTTGGCCACATCAAATGCTGCCTGCCCGCAATCAGCTTCCAGCACATCATAATAGGCCGCCGCCAATTTCGCTTTCAAAATCAGCCGGTTTGTGGCTACATCATCAACAACTAAAATACGCCCTGGCATAAAAACCTCATAGAAAACCCAATAAACTCCTCAGATTGTCACGCCAAAACCTTAACGAAACCTTCATAACTCAGGGAATTTCCCGTTGGAGTGTAACCCATGCGACACGATCAAGCCGAAACACTGGCAATTCAGGCACTTAGCTGGCTAGCTTCAGATGAAGAAAATTTGGGGCAATTCCTGAATGTAACCGGTGCCGCTCCCGGAGACCTACGGGCGCGCGCCCAAGAGCCTGAATTCCTTGGCTTTGTGCTAGATTTCATCATGCGCGACGACGAAACGATTCTCGGGTTTTGCAACGCCTCTGGGGCCACGCCCGAAGGCGTGCAGCGTGCCCGCTCAACGCTCGGAGGCGGCTTGCCGAACTGGACATGAAATTGCGCGGATTGCTGTTTGACAAGGACGGATGCCTGTTTGATTTTCACCGCTCTTGGGGGCCGTGGCTGGCGGGGTTTCTGGCGGAAGTCTCCACCGATGAGACCCATATTTTGCAGCTGGCAAATGCACTTGGTTTCGACCTCCCCACGCAGGTTTTTCGCCCTGGCAGCGTCTTTGTCCACGACACGCTAGAGGAGATCATGGACGCCGTGCTGCCGCATCTGCCGAATTGGGAGCGGGCCGCGCTGGAGGCCTATGCGATTGAAGAAACTGCCAAGGTGCCACAGGTGCCGACCGTGCCGCTTTCCCCCCTGCTTTCGGGCTTCAAGGCGCGCGGCTTGGCGCTGGGCGTGGCCACCAACGATAACGAACATCCGGCCCGCATCCAACTGGAAGCGGCAGGGGTTTTGGCGCATTTTGATTTTGTCGCCGGCTATGATAGCGGCTTCGGCGGAAAACCCGCCACCGGCATGCAACACGCCTTTTGCCAAACCAAAGCGCTGGCCCCCGCCGAGGTCGCCATGATCGGCGACAGCCTGCACGACATGACCGCGGGACGCGATGCGGGGATGGTGACAGTGGGGGTGCTGACGGGCACGACCACGCGGGCCGAGCTAGAAGCCGTGGCCGATGTGGTGCTGGCGGATATTGGGGAGATTGAGGGGTGGTTGGGGTGAATGGTGCGTGGGGACCACGCACCCTACAACATACAAACTAGCAAAGGCATTAATTAGAGTAGCGACCACTTTAATTGAACGCCGCACGTTTTAGCGGCAGCAATTTCATCTAGAACGGATTTTCCATAATTTCTCGGAATCCACTTCTCACCGTTGAAGTTTTTCCACTCGGACTGCTCCTCAGCCCATTTATGCAATTGAGTTTCGCAAGCCTGTTGGATCTCTTTTTCTTGTAATCGGGGATCCATTGAAAGCGTAAAAGTTTCCAGCCCTAAATCCCCCAAATCTTTTGCATGGTTTGCCAAAGGTCCAGAGCGTTTAGCACGGGAACCAGTTCCCTTCTTCATACTGCGCATCCAGCTAGCATGACCCCCATGTCGCGCCCATATGTTTTTTGTTATCCCGATTCGTATCCCTCGAACCGGCCATATCACTTCGCAATAAATCCCATAGTTGCGCGGAAGAGCATCACGCGGACTAGTTCCCCGCCGCCATTCCATGTTGAATCCTATACCCTCGATGATCATGGGCAACTCCAATTGTTGAATGAAAAAGGCCCGCATCTCTGCGGGCCTTTCTTTTACTTAATCCGCTGCAATAGCGCATCCACACTCACCTTGGCATCGCCATAAAACATCCGCGTGTTTTCTTTGAAAAACAGCGGGTTCTCGATGCCGGAATAGCCCGTGCCCTGCCCGCGTTTGCTCACAAACACCTGCTTGGCTTTCCACACTTCCAGCACCGGCATACCGGCGATGGGGCTGTTGGGGTCTTCCTGCGCGGCGGGGTTTACGATGTCGTTTGAGCCGATCACGATCACCACGTCGGTTTCGGGGAAATCATCGTTGATCTCGTCCATTTCCAAAACGTAATCATAAGGCACTTTGGCCTCGGCCAAGAGCACATTCATGTGGCCTGGCAAGCGGCCTGCCACGGGGTGAATGCCAAAGCGGACCTCTTTACCCGCGGCGCGCAAACGCCGCGTAAGCTCAGAAACGCTCTGCTGCGCTTGCGCCACCGCCATGCCGTAGCCCGGCACGATGATCACGCTGTCGGCCTCATCAAGGCTTGCCGCCACACCGTCAGCATCAATCGCGATTTGCTCACCCTCGATCTCCATTGCGGGGCCAGTTGGGCCGCCAAAGCCGCCCAGAATAACCGAAAGGAACTGCCGGTTCATGGCTTCACACATGATGTAGCTCAAAATCGCGCCAGAGGAGCCCACAAGCGCACCCACCACAATGAGAAGATCATTACCCAGCATAAAGCCCGTGGCCGCAGCCGCCCAGCCGGAATAGCTGTTGAGCATAGACACAACAACCGGCATATCAGCCCCGCCGATGGCCAGCACAAGGTGCGCGCCAATGGCAAAAGCAATCAAGAGCATCGGGATAAGCGCCCACATGCCCGCGCCATTCATAAACAGAATGAGCAGGATGAAGGACAGCGCAACGCCGATGATGTTCCACGTATGGCGCATAGGTAAAATAAGCGCCTTACCGTCGAGCTTGCCTGATAGCTTACCCCAAGCCACAATCGAGCCGGTGAACGTGATTGCCCCAATAAACACCCCGAGGAAAACCTCAACATGGTGAATGGCGATCAGCGCGCCAAATTCATCCATATGAGCCATCATATCCGCACCAAGGGCTGTGGCCATCGCGCCAGCGACACCCTTATCGACATTCACCATCTCCAGCGCTTGCATCATCCCCACCATTTCGGCCGAAGGGCTAAGCTCTGAATTGATACCGATAAACACGGCGGCGAGGCCAACAAAGCTGTGCAGCATCGCCACCAGCTCGGGCATGCCTGTCATCTCTACCCGCTTGGCCAGAATGGTGCCGCCCACCGCGCCAATGGCCACGGTGATAATCAGCAGCCAATAGCTTTGCACCTGCGGGCCAAGCACGGTCGCGAACACAGCAATCGCCATGCCGATGATACCATACCAAACGGCGCGCTTGGCTTTCTCTTGGTTAGAGAGGCCGCCAAGGGCTAGAATAAATAGAACGGATGCGGCGACATAAGACGCCTGAACGAGACCGTAACTCATAGCTCAGCCCTCCCTTAGCTTTTCTGGAACATGGCAAGCATGCGCCGTGTAACCATAAACCCGCCAACGATATTCACCGTGGCGATCAAAATTGAAATGCCCGCAAGCAGCCCGACAAACCACCCACCGGATGACACTTGTAACAGCGCCCCGATAATGATGATGCCACTAATGGCGTTGGTGATCGCCATCAGCGGCGTGTGCAGCGCGTGGCTTACATTCCAGATAACCTGGAAACCAATAAACACCGCCAGCACAAACACAATGAAGTGCTGCATAAAGCTGGCGGGGGCAAACATGCCGAGCACCGCCATGAAGATACCGCCCGCGATCAGCAATTGGGTTTGCTTGGCCCCTGCTGCGCGCATGTTCTGCACTTCAATTGCCTTTAGCTCTTCCGGCGTTTTCTCCACCATTTTCACTGGCGGCTTGGCCTGCGCAGCCACTTTTAGCGGTGGCGGCGGGAAGGTTATTTCGCCGGCGTTCGTAACCATAGAGCCACGGATCACATCATCTTCCATGTCAAACACAGCCACGCCGTCGTTCTCAGGGGTCAGATCATCCATCATGTGGCGGATGTTATTGGAATAAAGCGTAGAGGCCTGTGTGGCCATACGGCTCGGGAAATCAGTATAGCCAATAACGGTCACACCGTTTTCGCTCACGATCTTCTCATCCATCACCGTTAGGTCACAGTTGCCGCCTTTTTCAGCCGCAAGGTCCACGATCACCGAGCCGGGCTTCATGGCCAGCACCATGTCCTCAAGCCAAAGCTTGGGTGCATCACGGCCCGGGATCAGTGCCGTGGTGATCACAATATCAACTTCAGCGGCCTGCGCGCGAAAAAGCTCTAGCTGTTTTTCCCGGAACTCAGGCGAGGACACCGCAGCATAGCCGCCATCCCCAGCGCCGTCTTCCTTGAAATCAAGGAACAGGAACTCCGCGCCCATGCTTTCGATCTGCTCGGCCACCTCAGGGCGCACATCAAAGGCGCGCACAATCGCGCCCATGCTTTGGGCGGCACCAATGGCGGCAAGGCCAGCCACACCGGCACCAATGACCAGAATTTTAGCAGGCGGCACTTTGCCAGCGGCAGTGATTTGGCCGGTAAAGAAGCGGCCAAAGTTGTTAGCGGCTTCGATAACCGCACGATACCCGCCAATATTGGCCATGCTCGACAGCGCATCCATTTTTTGCGCCCGCGAAATGCGCGGCACCATATCCATGGCCAGCGCGGTTACGCCTTTGGCTTTCAGGCTTTCCAGCAATTCCTCAGATTGCGCAGGCCAGATAAAAGAAATCAGCGCCTGCCCCTTGGTAAAGCGCTTCACTTCAACCGGCTCTGGTGCGCGCACTTTGATAACAATATCAACGGCCTTCCACAGAGCAGCTGCCGTTTTTATAACCTCGACGCCAGCCTCTTTATAATCGGCATCCGAGAAGTTGGCCAAGGCCCCGGCCCCGGATTCCACCACACATTCATAGCCGAGCTTTTGCAATACGAGCGCAGATTGTGGCGTCATCGCCACGCGCGCTTCCCCTGCAAATATCTCTTTTGGCGCACCTATTTTCATTTTCAGCCTCCACAAAGCATTATTTGTTGAGGTTAGCTGTAACCAAATATGAGCACTTTGCAATGTTTCCAGTGGGAAACCCATGCAAAAAAGCGGGGTTGCGGCAATTTATACCAGACCTAAAGCGTGTTTTTTTAAGTTAAAACAACTTTATGCAGGTTTTCTTACCCGCAAACTTTGACGATTAGTCACAGGATGCCAAGCTATAACGCATCAATTTACATATGATTTCAAAATTTATTTCGCTTAGGAGGTATATTAATGGCCGTAGAAGCAAAAAGCCCCGCCGAACCCAAAAGCGAAGGCGAGGAGCTAAAAGCGCTCTTTGCCACACTTAAAAAAGCCCCATAATTGTGCTGTACGAATGCCCAAAGACGGGGTCGTGATCGAGGCCCATGTCAAGAAATCTCCCAAAATTTTGGTATAAGCCGGTAAGAAAACGGTGGAACGGCCAAAGAGGCTTGGGGCGCAATGACCATGGAAGGTCAAATTATCAAAATCGACCCTATCAACGATAAAATTCCTAGAAACCTTACAAAACTGGCAAAAAAGTTTGGGGTGTATCCCCTTGACATACGTTTGAAGGGAATTCACTTATAGCGTGCAATGTGCGAAGGTAGCCAAAACGGATGAATACCGTTCACATCAGTTTTGGTGAACGACGGTGGATTTTCTTGCTTTTTGGTTAGATGATATCCTAGAAATAAATATTAACTAATTGATATATTTAAGGATAATTGGAGCGGGCGATGAGATTCGAACTCACGACATCTTCGTTGGCAACGAAGTGCTCTACCACTGAGCTACGCCCGCTTCGTGTGGCTGATATATAGAGATTCCCAATGGGGCTGCAAGCGGAAAATTCACGCTTTGGCAAATTATTTGCGCAGAGGCAAATCTGGCAAGATGCAGGCAAATTCGGGTGGGGCACCTGCGGGTGTCTCCTCGCCGGGTTGGTTGGCAATAAGGGTGGCATAGCCATGAACGAGTGACCACACCATCACTTCTGTGCCTTGCTCGTGCCCACCAACAGGCGCAAAAGGCGCGCAAACGGCGCGCAGGATCATAAAGGCGTTGGTGGCTTCGGTATTCAGTTCTTCCATAATGCTGGGGTTCACTTGGTCCAGCCCCTCAGGCTTTGGCTGAAACATAATCTGGAAGAGCGCCGCGTGGCTGCGGGTGAAAGCCAGGTAGCCCTCGCAAACAGCCAGTAACTGCGCACGCGGCGAGGCGTCGGCTTTATCTTTATGCGCGAGCATGGTGCTGGAAAAAATACGGTAGCAACGGGCTACAATTGCGGCTTTTAAGCTAACAAGCCCCTTAAAATGGTGTGCAGGCGCTGCATGTGACACCCCGGCCTTGGCCGCGCATTTACGCAAGGTCAGAGCGTCAATGCCGCCCTCCTCCAGCAATGTGATGCCTGCCAAAATCAGGGCTTCACGCAGGTCTCCGTGGTGGTGGGTTTCTTTATGCATGATGCAAATGTAGCTCACAACTTGACAGCGTCAAGCGCATTCTCTAACTTTACACTGTCTAGTTAAGGAATCACCATGAACATCCCCCGCATTTCGCGCGCGCTTGCAGCAATCTTCAGCATATTCATTGCCCTCTCCTCTTACCGCTTTCTGGCGCTTGGCCTGCCGCTTTCCTTCCCGGAAATGCACGGGCAGCTAGAGGCACAGCGGGTGGCGTTTATCTTGCATATCAGCCTTGCCCCTGTGGCGCTGGCCGTGGGCTCTGTTCAGTTTTTTGCCGCCATTCGCAGGCGAAAGCCCCTGCACCGCTGGCTCGGGCGTATCTATGGCGTGGCTATCCTTATCAGCGGCGTTGCGGGTGTAACCGTTGCCCTGAATGCCGCGGGCGGGCTCTCGGCCCAAATCGGGTTTGCTGTGCTTGCCATCATCTGGATAGCCACCACCGCCAACGCCATCCGCCACGCCATGGCGCGGCGCATTGGCAGGCACCGTCGCTGGATGATCTATTCCTTTGCACTCACCTTTGCGGGCGTCACGCTCCGGCTCTACCTGCTCGGCTTTATGGCCGCTGGTTTTAGCTATACAGAAGCCTCAGCTTACCTTGCTTGGCTCTGCTGGTTACCAAATTTGGGCTTTGCGTGGTGGTGGCTAAACAGGCGGGCAAAATGATGGGCCGGACGATTGCCATAGGGGCGTGGATACTCGCAGGCGCCGTCTACGCCGCTATGTTAGGCAGGACATTACCCATGCTATCCGTTTTTGCGGGCGGGCAACCCATTTTTGACATGATGCCAACTGGCTATTCGCTGGCGCAAGCATCTGATCTGGTTGCCGCCCTTGGTGAGGAAGGGCGGGCCTATTATCTGGCTGTCCAGCACAGGCTGGATACAGTCTATCCACCCCTGCTTGGCATCGCCCTTGCCCTTAGCTTCCGGCTTTTGTTTCGCGGGAATGTTGCACGGGCGCTAGTAGCCCTAGCGGCCCTCGTCGCAGGGTTAGACCTAGCTGAAAACGCCGCCGTTGCGGACATGCTAAAGGCCGATCCGGCAGGGCTTTCCGCTGAAATGGTTACGTTCGCCAGCCGCCTGACCGTTGCAAAATCGGTCCTTACATCACTTGCCTTTGTGGCCATTTTGGTCGGGTCAACCGGCGCAGTCTGGCGGCGATTTTCGCAGCGCACACCAGATTTGGCTTAGCGGAGGGGAAAAACTGCCAACGCCATCAATCCCCTACGGGTTATCATGCCGCTGACGCACATAGTTTCGGATAACCCCCTCGATAACGGCGCTCGCGGCCGCTTCATTCAAGTTTTCGCCATCCAAGGCTGTCGCCGCGATACAGGTGGTTCCGTAATATGGCATGGTTAACAGCAGCCGATGGCTGCCGCGCACAAAATAAACAGTATCGCTTTGATAACGCTCGAACAATGGCGCGAGCGCAATATGAGCATCCTCACATCGAAAGCCGCGGCTTTCGGTAAACAATAGCGCCATCAACGTTGCTTGCATCTCACCACCTTGCGGGGCCAAGGCGGGCGCGCGACACTCGGCGCTATGCAGCTGCTGAACCATCGCCAGCGGCACAGGGTCCGCCCCGCCCACAGTGAGCGGTAATGTGAGCGCCTCGTCATTGCGGACAATCGAAACCCAAACGGTTTCCCCTATGTTCAGGCTGGCAAAAGCCTCGTCATCCAAGGCGCTCCGTCCGGCAATAGCGGTGATAACATCGCCCGCCATAAGCCCAGCATCTTCAGCGGGGGAGCCCGCGTAAACGCGCGTGAGCTTCAACCCCTCATTAATGGTATTAAAGCCAATGCCGACCCATGTCTGGCGTGACTCAAGCGCATTGATCAGAGCGAGGTTATCAAGCCAATCGGGCGAGCCAAGATCGGCGATTTTCACATCAATCGGGCAAGGGTCTCCTGCGCGGACTGAGCTGCCTATTATTGCAACCCCCAAGGCAAGTCCCGCTATAAATCTCCGCATAATATCTCCACCACCTTAAGTAAGCCAATCTAAATCACGCTGACCCATTGACTGAACAGCTCAATACTTCAATGTGGCGACAAAGACTCCGTCTTGTCAATCAGGCAGCGCATCACGACAATTTTCCACCTCTTTGAGAGCCAACTGAAAATCCTCGCTATGCACAATGATGTTTTCACCTAGCAGAACCAGCCCATACGCACCAGGTTCAGGTGTGGATTGTGAAATATGTAGATTTTCCAGAAATAGTGGCGTCTGGATATTGGGGCTTTTGAGCGTTGAAAAACTGTAACCATGTGCGGTGCCAGAGATTGTCCTGTGCAAGTGGCCTGTAATAATGTGGGCCACATTCTTGTATTTGTCGAGCAGATCAAAAAAAGCATCCGCATTCTTGAGGCGGATATCATCCATCGCCGAAAGGCCGGACTCCCATGCCGGGTGGTGCATGAACAAAAGCACCCGCCCCTGCGCCTCACTCAGGGCAGTCTCCAGCCATGAAAGCCGGGATTTGCAAAGGAACCCTTCGTGATAATCGTTACGAAACGGCGGGCCGTCCAGCGTGTCGAGGGTTATAATTCGGGTATCATCTATCTCGACACTTTGCTGCATGTGGCCGCTTTTTGTCTTGCACAGATCAGGAAAAACCGCTGCAAGATTGTCGCGATTATCATGGTTTCCACACAAAAACGTAATAGGCACGCGAACCTGTTCAAGCGCGCGCTTTAACGCCTCGTATTCTGCAATCTTCCCGGAATTGGCGAGATCGCCTGTAAGGAAAATGTGCTCAACATCTGGGTAATTGCCAAGCCCGTGTGCAAGCGCTTCGCGAAAGCGTGAATCAGGGTCAATGCCCAGAATGGTTTTACCGGGCAACCGATAGTGCAAATCGGTAAAAACGAGTAATTTTTTCACTGGATTCCCTTTTGTTCATTCTTCCCACAAATTCAATTCATCTTAGCTCCAGAATCTGCGCCAAAAACAACAACAAAGTTTTTTAGATGATACTACTTAAATTCCACCAGCAGATCTTTGGCGTCCACTTGCGCGCCCGCCGCCACATGCACCGTTTTCACCGTGCCATCCGCATCCGCATGGATACCCGTTTCCATTTTCATGGCTTCAATGGTCATCAACAAATCACCCTCCTTCACGGCCTGCCCTGCGCTCACGCCCACAGTCGCTATCAGCCCCGGCATAGGCGCGCCGATATGCAGAGCATTGCCCGCCTCGGCCTTGGGCCGCTTGGCTGTGGTGGCCGCGACCTTGCGGTTGGGCACGCGAATGTTGCGCGGCTGGCCGTTTAGCTCAAAAAACACCTTGGCGTCGCCATCCTCGTTGGTTTCGCCCACGGCTTGCAGCCGGATTTCGAGGGTTTTACCGGGGTCAATCTCAGCCGAAATCTCCTCGCCCGGTTCCATGCCATAAAAAAACGTTTTGGTCGGCAGGCTGCGCACGGGGCCGTATGTCCGGTGGCGGCCCATGTAATCAAGGAACACTTTGGGATACATCAGGTAACCGCAGAGGTCTTCGTCATCGACGCTAAAGCCCTCAAGCTCTTTGCTGATCTGAGACCGCACGGCCTCAAGGTCTGCCGCGGGCAAGTGCTTGCCGGGGCGCTCGGTGTTGGCTTTTTCGCCCTTCAGCACCTTAGCCACAAGCGCCGCAGGAAATCCGCCCGGAGGCTGGCCTAAATTGCCGCGCATCATGTCGATCACGCTATCTGGGAAAGCTACATCCACCTCGGGGTTTTCAACCTCGGCGCGGCTAAGCCCCTGCGAAACCATCATCAGGGCCATATCGCCCACAACTTTGGATGAGGGCGTCACCTTCACGATGTCCCCAAACATCTGGTTTACATCGGCATAGGCCTGCGCCACTTCATGCCAGCGCTCCTCAAGGCCCAAGCTGCGCGCCTGTGCTTTCAAGTTGGTAAATTGCCCGCCGGGCATTTCGTGCAAGTAAACCTCAGAAGCAGGCGCTGCGAGGCCACTTTCAAACGCCGCATATTGCTGGCGCACGGCCTCCCAATAATCCGACGTTTTGCGGATCACGCCGATATCAAGGCCTGTATCGCGCTCCGTGTTGCGCAGGGCCTCAACCACCGAGCCAAGGCAGGGCTGCGAGGTGCCACCCGAAAACGCATCCATCGCCACGTCTACCGCATCCACTCCGGCCTCCGAGGCCGCCAAAATGGTCGCCGCTGCAATGCCGGATGTATCATGCGTGTGGAAGTGAATCGGCAGGCCGACCTCCTCTTTCAACGCCTTTACAAGCGCCGTGGCAGCGGCTGGCTTCAACAGCCCCGCCATGTCTTTCAGGCCTAACACATGCGCGCCCGCGTCCCGCAACTCTTTGCCCATCGCCACGTAATACTTCAGATCATACTTCGCCCGCTCGGGGTTCAGTATATCGCCAGTATAGCAAATAGCACCCTCGCAAACTTTGCCGCTTTCCACCACGGCATCCATCGCCACACGCATGTTTTCCACCCAGTTCAGGCTGTCAAACACGCGGAAAACATCGACGCCAGTATCAGCGGCCTGTGCCACAAACTTTTGCACCACATTATCAGGATAATTCGTGTAGCCCACGCCATTGCTGGCCCGCAAAAGCATTTGCGTCATTACATTAGGTACACGCTTGCGCAGGTCCCGCAGCCGCTGCCACGGGCATTCCTGCAAAAAACGATACGCCACATCAAAGGTCGCCCCGCCCCACGCCTCAATGCTAAACAGGCTCGGCAGGTTATGCGCATAGCTATCGGCCACATTCAGCATATCCACCGAGCGCATCCGCGTGGCCAGCAAGCTTTGGTGCCCGTCGCGCATGGTGGTATCGGTAATAAGCAGCTGCTTTTGCGCCAGCATCCAATCCGCCACCGCCTGCGCGCCTTTTTCTTCCAATAGGTTCCGCGTTCCGTAGGGTGGGTGCTCGCCACCCACCACTGGCACAACCGGCCTGCGCGCATGGGCCGGCGGCTTGTCGCGTCCTTCCGTTTCAGGGTGCCCGTTCACCGTAATATCCGCAATATACGTTAATATCTTGGTCGCGCGATCACGGCGTTTTTTGAAGCTAAACAGCTCGGGCGTGTTATCAATAAAAGTTGTCGTATAGGTGTCGTTGAGGAAAGTCGGGTGCTTCAGCAGATTCTCGACAAACGCAATATTCGTGCTCACCCCCCGTATCCGAAACTCCCTTAGCGCCCTGTCCATCCGCGCAATCGCGGCTTCGGGCGTGTTGGCCCATGCCGTCACCTTTTCCAACAAGCTATCATAATAGCGGGTAATGACTGCGCCACTGTAAGCCGTGCCACCGTCCAGCCGTATCCCCATGCCCGTCGCCCCGCGGTAAGCGGTTATCCGGCCATAATCCGGAATAAAGTTATTCTGCGGGTCTTCTGTGGTAATCCGGCATTGCAGCGCATGGCCGTTGAGCTTCACCTCATCCTGCGAGCCCTTCCCCGTGGCCTCCTCAATCGTCCGGCCCTCGGCGATCAAAATCTGCGCCCGCACAATATCAATGCCCGTGACTTGCTCCGTTACCGTATGCTCCACCTGCACGCGGGGGTTGACTTCAATAAAGAAAAACTCCTCGGTATCCATATCCATAAGGAACTCAACCGTGCCCGCGCATTCATAGCCCACATGGGCGCAAATCTTGCGGCCCAAAGCACACAGCGTTTCACGTTGCTCTTGGGAAAGGTAAGGCGCTGGCGCCCGCTCCACCACTTTTTGGTTGCGCCGCTGCACCGAGCAATCCCGCTCCCAAAGGTGGTAAATATCCCCGTGGGAATCCCCGAGAACTTGCACCTCTACGTGGCGCGCTTTCTGCACCAGCCGCTCCAGATAGCCCTCGCCATTGCCAAAAGCCGCCTCGGCCTCTCGGCGACCTTCAAGCACCATGCCTTCCAGCTCGTCGGGTGCCATAATGGGCCGCATCCCGCGCCCGCCCCCGCCCCAACTGGCTTTCAGCATAAACGGATAACCAACCGCATCCGCCATCCGGCGGACCTCAGCCATGTCATCGGGCAAAACTTCGGTGGCGGGCACCACCGGCACCCCCGCCTCTATCGCCACTTTGCGCGCCGAGGCTTTGTCGCCCAACTGGCGCATCGTGGCAGCTTTGGGGCCGATAAACGTAATCCCCGCCATGTCGCAAGCATCCACAAAATCAGGGTTTTCCGAGAGCAAGCCATAGCCGGGGTGAATGGCATCTGCGCCGCATTCCCGCGCCACCCGAATAATTTCCTCAATCGACAAATAAGCCGCCACCGGCCCCATGCCTTTGCCAATTTGGTAAGCTTCGTCAGACTTGAAGCGGTGCAGGCTCAGCTTGTCTTCCTCGGCATATACAGCCACCGTGCGCTTGCCCATTTCATTGGCAGCCCGCATGATGCGAATGGCAATCTCGCCACGGTTGGCGATCAGGATTTTGGAGAAGTTTTTCATCACAGAACCTTTGTGCGTTGGGTGACGGGTCAGCTATTCTTACCCAAGGGAAACCAATATTGCAATGCAGCATAGTGAGGCGGCTATTTTCCGCGCGGTATCGGCTCTAAATAGTAGGGCGGATAAAAAAGATCCGGCCTTTTTGCCACAAGGTGTTTATTCAGAAAAGAGCATCCTAAGTAAGCACCTGTCCAGCCAACCCGTTTATTTTGGCTTTTGTCCGTCACAAACCTCCGGCCTCTATGCGTCTTCACTTCCCAGATGTCCTCCCACTTAATGGAAATACGCTTCGGAACAATCGGATGTCGCCACGAGAATTGAGGCCCTTCAATGCGGTTCGCATCCCACTTGATATTGTTTTGCGGCAATGAATTGCGCCCAATAAGAACACCTATAACAAGGAAAGCTAGGCCCGACCCAAGCCGCCGGAACCAATCGACATCCGAGAGAAAAAGAACACCCGTAGTAAGCACACAGACAGCACCCATTACCGCAATTGCGGCGCGGAAAAGATTATGCGGCCTAGTTCGCCCTGATTTTTCGGTAAAACACACTGGTTTTGATCTCTTCAGGGCGATATCAAGCCGCCAGAAAAGGTAGAACTCCACCACCAGCAACAGAACCAAGAATGCAGTTGTCTTGTTCATTTATCCAACCTCACGGGCAGTTCGTTAACCCTGCCGAAATACACTTCGCCGCCGTTTCCCGCCCGCGGGCCACAGCCGCCTTGCCAATGCGCGCTTCAAAATCAGCGAGACCATCCGCCGCCTCAGCAAAGCCCGCTTCAGCGGCGATGGTCAGCCACATATAAGCCAAAGCATAGTCCTGCGTGGCCCCGTTGCCAAAATAATACGCCTGCATCAGCGCCATTTGCGCTTGCGGGTGCCCCTGCCGCGCCGCTGCTTGATACCAGCGCAAGGCTGTGGTCAGGTTTTGCTCAGCCCCCGTGCCGCCCTTATACATAACCGCCAAATTAAACTGCCCCGTCGGAAACCCACCCTCAGCAGAGAGCCTAAACCAACGCACGGCCTCGGCGTCATCCTCTGCCACCACATCGCCGTTATCATACATAACCCCTATATTGGACTGTGCGCGGGCATCCCCTGCATCGGCCAAAGGCTTCCAGATATCCCACGCCGCCTGCATGTCCCCTGCCCGCGCGGCCGCAAGGCCAGCTTCATTTTCGGGAGCATATTGCGCGCTGGCGCTTATACCGCTCAAGGTTAGTAGGGCTATGAATAGATACTTCAGCATTTCAATAACTCCTCATTTCATACGCCACATAGTGGAGCGTTCCCTTGTTATGTCAATCAGAACATTTAAGGAACAACCCCCCTTTCACATTCCACGAAACTAGTTTAGTTTCGCCCTTATGACTGACTGGGACACCAATGAATCGGACGCCTTCGAGGCCGCCGTGCCGCTCTCGCAACGCGCGATGCAGGCGCGGCCTGTGGCCTATATGGAGGGGTTGAACCCCGAGCAAAAGCAGGCGGTTGAAACGCTGGATGGGCCGGTTCTGATGCTGGCGGGGGCTGGCACGGGCAAAACCAAGGCGCTCACCGCACGCATTGCGCATTTGCTGCATTCCGGCAAGGCGCGGCCAAACGAGATTTTGGCGGTGACTTTTACCAATAAAGCCGCAAAAGAAATGAAAGTGCGGGTGGGCGCAAATCTTGGGGGAACCGTTGAAGGCGTGCCGTGGCTTGGCACGTTCCACTCGATTTGCGTAAAGCTATTACGCCGCCATGCCGAGCTGATCGGCCTTAAAAGCAGCTTTACGATTCTCGACACCGACGACCAAATCCGTCTGATGAAGCAGCTTATTCGGGCTGACGGCAGCATTGATGAAAAGCGCTATCCGCCGCGCATGCTGGCGGGCATTATTGATGGCTGGAAAAACCGGGCGTTGACGCCCTCCAAGGTGCCGAGCAGCGAAGCGGGTAAATATAATCGCCGCGGGGTGGAGCTCTATGCGCAATATCAGGCGCGGCTGATCACGCTGAATGCCGTCGATTTTGGCGACCTTCTGTTGCACATGGTGCAGATATTTCAGGCCTATCCTGATATTTTAGCGCAATATCAGCGCTGGTTTAAGTATATCTTGGTTGACGAGTATCAGGATACTAACGTGGCGCAATATCTGTGGCTGCGACTGCTGGCCTCGGGCCATAAAAACATATGCTGTGTGGGCGATGACGACCAGTCAATCTATGGTTGGCGCGGGGCCGAAGTGGGCAATATTCTGCGCTTTGAAAAGGATTTCCCCGGCGCGCATGTGGTGCGGCTGGAGCAGAATTATCGCTCGACCCCACACATATTGGCCGCCGCAGCGGGGGTGATTGATAGCAATGCGAACCGCCTCGGCAAAACCCTGTGGACAGCCGAGAAAGAGGGCGAAAAAGTCCGCCTTATCGGCCATTGGGATGGCGAGGAAGAAGCCCGCTGGATTGGCGAAGAAATAGAAGCCTATCAGCGCGGCACACGGGGGCTGGACCCCGTTTCGCCCAATAATATGGCCATTCTTGTGCGCGCCTCTCACCAAATGAGGGCCTTTGAGGACCGTTTTATGGCTATCGGCATCCCTTACCGCGTGATCGGCGGACCTCGTTTTTATGAGCGGCTGGAAATTCGGGATGCGATGGCCTATTTTCGGGTCGTGGTTAGCCCTGATGACGGCATGGCGTTTGATAGGATTGTAAACACCCCCAAGCGGGGGTTGGGCGATAAAGCCCTGCAAACCGTGGCCAAAGTGGCGCGGGATAACGGGGTTTCACCTTTTGAGGGCGCGCGCATTGTGGTGGCCGAAAAGGCGCTGCCCGCGCGGGCGTGCAACAGCCTGAACGAGGTTTTGCAGAATTTTGACCGCTGGCGAGAAGCCTTGCATAGCGGCGCAGATTTCATTCGGCTGGCAGAAACCATTCTGGATGAAAGCGGCTATATGGACCGCTGGAAAAATGACAAAAGCATAGAGGCCGAGGGGCGGCTGGAAAACCTGAAAGAGCTGATTGAGGCGCTGGACGGCTTTGAAAACCTGCAAGGGTTTTTGGAGCATGTCAGCCTTGTGATGGAAAACGCACAAACCGACAGCGAAGAAAAGGTCAGCATTATGACTTTGCACGCCGCTAAAGGGCTTGAGTTCCCCTGCGTGTTTTTGCCGGGTTGGGAAGACGGGCTTTTCCCGAGCCAGCGCAGCATGGATGAAAGCGGGCTGAAGGGTGAGGAAGAAGAGCGGCGGCTGGCTTATGTGGGCATAACGCGGGCCGAAGAGCTGTGCACCATTTCCTTTGTGGCCAACCGGATGATGCATGGCCGCTGGCAAAATGCCCTGCCCTCAAGGTTTATTGACGAACTTCCAGAACAGCACGTAGAAGTGCTTACGCCGCCGGGCCTGTATGGTGGCAATTACGGCGCAGCCGCCCCCAAAAGCCACCTCGAATCTCGTGTGCAAAAAGCCGACACCTACCGCTCTCCGGGCTGGCAGCGCCTGCAAAACCAACCCGGCCGCACGGCCGCCCCACGAGCGCGCCAAGTGGTGGAAGACGCGGTTGAGGTTTTTGAGCTGGGCGAGCGCGTATTTCACCAAAAATTCGGCTACGGGGCCGTGGTGGCGGTTGAAGGCGGCAAGCTCACGGTGGCCTTTGAAAAATCAGACAGCAAAAACGTGATGGCTGGATTTGTGACGCGGTCAGATAGCATTCCATTTTAACCAAACAATACAGATACTTGCGGCACGCACCTGACACACCATCTCATCCTGACAATTGCATGCCAGATTTTGGCCCTTAGCGCCCAAACCGATGAGCCTCCTAAAATAGCTTTTCTCTATATCTCACCTGCAGATGATACTACCGGCTGGACAAAGCAGCACGAACGGGGCGACGGGCCGCCTCAGCTTTTTTTGGCCCGAAAGCCCAGTTCGATTTCTTTAAAAACATCCCCGATAGCGAAGCCGCCATCAACCTTTCCTTCGAATTTCCGGATGTTAAGGTGGAAGTGGCCACCGGCTATGTGCGCACCGACAATTTAGCCACCTATTCTGCCCACTCCCGCAGTGCCGCGCGGCAACTGGCGCAAGACGGAGCTGATATCTTGATGCAATCCACCTACACGCCGCGCCCTTATAGATGGCCGCTGGGCCCCGAATGAAAGCGTAAACCGTATGGGAAGCAACACCCAAATCATCGGACGCCTGTCCGAGGATATTCCCAATCGGGTTACACTGTTGGCGATCGATACTATTTCACGGCTGAGAAAAGGTGAACATCATCTCTTTACCGGGCCGATCCGCCGACAAGATGGCGCTGGCTGGCTGCTTGGCGGCAGGAGAAACCGCTTCTGAGTCTGATCTGCTAACGATGAATTTCCTTGTAGAAGGGGTAACAGGGATAATTCCAACTATGCCATAAGCCAACTCAAAAAAGTTTACCAATTGTTAAAAAAAATAAGCACAAAGGCTTGCAAACCTTACAGGATAGTGTAAGTGTCACCAGCTAAGACCCTTGTTTTAATACCATATTCTGAAATTGACACCAATACCATATGGTCCGCTGGAGACACCCATGAATAAAATTAAACTATTTGCAGTTTTGATTTTGACTTTGTTTGCGCAAATTGTCGCCGCGCAGGATGTCCCGCGAATTGCATTTATTTACCACACAGATGAAGACACTATTGGGTGGTCATTCGAACATGACCGTGCCCGACAGGATGTTGAAGCCTATTTTGGCAGCCAGATTGAGGTTTCATACTTTTGGAGCATTGCCGAAGGCGAGGAGGGCGAGATAAAGATGAAGGAGCTCGCAGCCGATGGATATGATCTTATTTTCGCGACGTCATATGGCTACCTTTCTGGCGCCATAAATGCTGCATTTGCTTATCCTGAGGTCAAAATCGAGCATTCAAACGGATACGTAAGAGCGCCCAACTCCTCGGTTTATAGCATCCGCACCTATGAAGGTCGCGTGCCTCAAGGCATTTTGGCTGGCCATATGACCAAAACCAATAAAATAGGCTACATTGCCTCTTTTGCCATCCCTTATGTTCTTCGTGATATCAACGCCGCATTCTTGGCTGCGCGTTCTGTTAACCCAGATGTGGAAATCGAGGTTGTTTGGTTGAATACTTGGGAAGATCATGACTTAGAAGCGCAAGCGGCACGCGACCTTGTTGCCAACGGGGCCGATGTGTTGATGCAAAATACCAATACAATCGAACCCATGATCGTTGCCAGGGAGCTAGGCGTATTTGCGTTCGGGCAGGATTCTGACATGCGCGAATATGGGGCAGATTCTCAGCTGACAGCATCTATCAACCATTGGTCGCCTTACTATATC
The DNA here is from genome assembly GCA_016744015.1 of Paracoccaceae bacterium. Lineage (GTDB taxonomy): Bacteria > Pseudomonadota > Alphaproteobacteria > Rhodobacterales > Rhodobacteraceae > UBA3077. Next base: position 115,920 of record JADGFD010000008.1, read on the forward strand.
CGTAGAATTCAAGCGCTGTTAGATGGGACCTGGGAAAGCACAGATACATGGGAGGGGATTGCAACTGACATCCTCGAAATAGGTGTGTTTTCCGATAGCGTGCCTTTGCGTATTCAAGAGCAAGCGGCTGATGCAGTGGCACGCATTCGCTCAGGGCGATTGCACCCCTTTACAGGGCCAATTCGCAAGCAAGATGGTACAGGCTGGTTGGCCGCTGGAGAAACAGCTTCAGATACAGACCTGCTTACAATGGGTTTTTTTGTGGAAGGTATAACCGGGATTATCCCGCGTTAGTCATCACAAATAGAGTTTAAGACAGATTGAGAACGATATGAAACAGTTAAACAGGGTATTTTCAGCAGGCCTGCTTACAGCGAGCATTTTTTGCGCGCCGTCGGTTATGGCTCAGGAAAACATGGTCACGTTGCGATCTGTTGATCAAAACTTCGAGGCCACAGGTGAGCTTGTATCCTCAGGCGCAGAGTTTTACGTTTTGCGCACCATTATTGGCGAAATGAATGTACCGCGGAATGAAGTTGAGTGCATCGGCGACGCCTGCCCTTCCGAAAGCTTGGACGTTACGCTGACTTCAGGTGACGGTTCTTCTTTTTCCGGTGAATTGCTTGGATATGACGGCACAAACTATGTTTTGAAAACATCCATTGGTGTGCTTACAATTCGTGGTGAATTTGTGCAATGTGAAGGCGCAACCTGCCCGACGGCAACTCAGGTTGCCGAAGTTGATTCGACGGTTGTGTTGCGCTCGGGCGATGGCACCTTCTTTGAAGGGCAATTGCAGGATTACGACGGCACCAACTATATATTGAAAACATCTGTCGGCGAACTCACCATCCGCGGTGAATTTGTGCAATGTGAAGGTGAAGCTTGCCCGGATATCGGCCCGGTTGTTGCCCGTTTTACCATCGCCTCTCCGAGAGACGAAGGCGAAGCTTTTATCGGGGAAGCACTTGCCCGTTTTACAAACGAGAAATCCCTAAACCTCACACGCTCCATCGGCGGGGAAGGCAACACGCAATATCTTATTGGTGACAATAGCGGCGCGTTGATTGCCGATATTTCGGTTGTTGCCGCCAATGACAGAGCTTCCATTGAAGATTTGTTTTCCAACGGCGCGGCATTTGCCCTCACACGTGAAGCGTTTTCCCCTGAGACGGTGGCGCAAGTGACCGGCATGGCTGTGCGCGATATCAACGAATTCCTGAGTTCGCGCCCGATTGCGCTAGATGCATTGGTGGCCCATATCAACCCGGCTAACCGTGTTGACTCCATTTCCATTGCACAAATGGGTGACATACTCTCGGGCCGGATTGTGAACTGGGCTCAAATTGGAGGCGATGACCTGCCGATCACTGTGCATTTAATGGACCCGGAGAGCAATTTGGCACAAGTGGTAGAGCGCGATATTCTTGCTCCCCGCAGATTGCAGCTTGTATCAAACAACAGCACACATGCAACGCTTGGCGAATTGAGTGCCGCCGTGACCAATGATGCTTCGGCATTTACGGTTGCTTACCGCTCGATTGCGGACACAACGAAGGTTACAAGCACGCGAAACACCTGCAACATGTTTGCCAGCGCCAATAACTTCTCGCTGCAAACGGGTGAATACCCGCTCACCTCGACGTGGAATTTGTATACACTCAACAACACCGACATCCCTAATTTTGCGAAATCTGTAGCTGACTATCTTGTGTCTGACCAAGGGCAGGCTGCAGCAGAAGTGGTTGGCCTTGTTGGGCTGGCGATTGACGAGCAGCCCATGAGCGCCCAAGGTGAGCGTTTGCTTTCGGCTATGCTGGCAGAAGGCTTGAATTCGCAAGGGATTAATGCCTACCGTAATTATCTGGCTGAAGTTTCTACAGCTAGCCGCTTGTCAACGACACTGCGCTTCTTGACGGGCTCGTCTGATCTGGATGAACGCGGTATTGCGGATATTCACCGTATTTCAAACCTTGTAAGCAGTGGTGTACTGGATGGAGATCGCATAATGCTGATCGGGTTTAGCGACTCTGTTGGCAACTTTGGCGGCAACGTAAACCTTTCGCGCAATCGCGCTGGCGTGGTTAAGGGCCTTTTGTTGCAAGACAATATTGGCCGGTTGCAAAGCGAAGATGTGTTGGCATTTGGTTTTGGGCCGGTTGCGCCTGTGGGCTGCAACACCTCGATTGAAGGCAAAAGCCTGAACCGCCGTGTGGAAGTTTGGATCCGCGGTGCCAACCAGGAGCGCTTGCGTTAAGCTTAGCGCATCGCGCCTTCTCGGCGGCCTAACGTCGGGGCTACGCCCCTTTGGTCAGGACACCTCGTCGGCGCGCGGGCGGCAAGCCGCCTTGCCCTACGGGCCATGGCCTCGGCTTCGCCTCGGTAGATCAAGATCATAAGTATACGCAAAATAATAGCGCCGCGAGAGGGGAGGACTCTCGCGGCGCTATATTTTTACCGGATGGTGGGAGGAACCTCCGGTAATTTATTTGCCAGCAGGTGGGAGGACCCTCTGGCAAAACTCTGAAACTGTTAGTGATAAACCGCGTTGCGGGCCACGTCTGTGATCATGGAGCGGTTCAGGCCCAGATCATGCAATTCACGATCGGAGAGCGCGTTGAGCTCGGCAATGGTTTTGCGAAACATTCTGCGCTGACGCATGGTTTTCTTGAAGTTCTCAAACGCATAAAGCGCACGAACGGGGAGTGCTGTCGGAGCACTTACGCGGGGCAGGGATACAAATGCCATTTTCTTTTTCCTTCATTTCATTTTCTAACAATAGGGATATAGGAACATGCTGCACTGCAACAACGCATAATACAGCCCTACCGCCTTGCAAAAAATGCATGGCTATAGCCTTCTCCCCTGCCCTAGCCTAAGCTCGGCTATATGAACCTTTCTGCACTCACGACAAAACCCTTTAGGCATTACCTGATTGGCAATGCGATTTCGCTGCATGGGCTGTGGGTACAAAAAATTACCATTGGCTGGATGGCGTGGGAAGCGACGGGGTCTACCGCCTTTCTCGGCTGGCTAGCCTTCTTAAATTATGCACCGCCGCTTTTTTTGGGGCCGTTTTTTGGGGTGGTGGTTGACAGGGTCAATATTCGTAAAGCGGCAATGACAACGCAATCATTGTTTATTTTTGGCGCATTGGTGCTGCTAGGCATCCACTTGGCGGGTCTCACTGGGCGTATAGGCTTATCTGCTGTGGCGCTTTTTATTGGAGTCGTGACCTCGGCACAGCACCCCGTTCGAATGGCAATTACGCCGCGATTGGCCCCAACCACCCAATTGCCCTCTGTTGTGTTGCTACTTTCGCTTAATTTTAATACTGCACGTGTGGTGGGGCCTGCAATCGGCGGCGGTATTATTGCGGCCTTCGGACTAACGGCGGCGCACCTATTTACGATCGCGGCTTTTACGCCTTTTGTTTACATTCTCAGCACCCTTTCACCTCGCCCCAACAAACCCAAGCCAAAGGTCAGCATGAAGGCCGATTTTGCAGAGGGCTTGGGCTATGTTTTGCGCTCTAGGTTTATTCGGACCGCAACCTTGGTTACGGGGCTATTTTCGCTGGCGGGGCGCGGCGCCCTTGAGATATTACCAAGCCTTGCTGATGGCGTATTTCAAAGAGGGGCGGCGGGGCTTGGCACACTCACAGCAGCGGCCGGCATAGGCGCACTGCTCGCGGCTGCTTTTCAAATCATGATGCCAGGACCGATGAAGCACCGAATGCCAAGCTATTCGGTGATTGCAGCCGTGGCCGGTCCCCTTTCTGCGGCAGGTCTGGGCAGCCTTGGCTCATGGGAAATGGTGGTTTTCACTGTTGGCTTCCTTGGATTTGCGGGCACGCTGGTGGGGGTTGGCATGCAGTCCGCCATTCAGATGCAGGTTGAGGACCACTTGCGCGGGCGGGTAATGAGCCTATGGATCATGGTGGCCATGGGGGGCACAGCTTTTGGCTCACTGCTCGTGGGCGGCATGGCAGATGCCCTTGGCCTCACGCATTCCTTGCAAATTACGGGCATTTCCACCGCCTTGGCCGTTTTAACCCTGTTAATCTTGAGAAGAATCAGCCAAATCCGAGAAAGCCGTTGAAACTCAGACCATTTTGCAGTGAAATAAGCGGCAGAATCGGGGGAACTCGTTTTGACCAACAAGGAGATAACAATGAAAAAAATTCTACTGGCATCTACCGCCGCGACCATGCTGGCCACAAATGCATTTGCAGCTGGCCACGAGATCAACATCGGGGTGATCCTCGGCTTTACCGGCCCGCTCGAATCAATCACACCGGATATGGCCCTTGCGGCCGAACTTGCATTTGACGAAATCAACGCAGCCGGCACATTGCTCGGTGGCGGTAAAACGCTCGTCTCAAAGCGCGCTGACTCCACTTGCATTGACAGCTCTGCCGCACAGGCCGCTGCTGAAGCTCTGGTATCCAACGATGGTGTGTCCGCCATAATGGGCGCTGACTGCTCGGGTGTAACCGCCGCAATTGCCAATAACGTGGCTGTGCCAAATGGCGTTGTGATGATTTCACCTTCCGCGACATCACCAGCGCTTTCCACCATTGAAGATAACGACCTTTTCTTCCGCACATCCCCATCTGACGCTCGTCAAGGCCAAGTGCTCTCTGATGTGCTGATGGATATGGGCGTTATGTCTATTGCCGTGACCTACACTAATAACGACTACGGCAAAGGTTTGGCAGATGCATTCCAAGGCTCATATGAAGCAGCGGGCGGCACCGTAACCATCTCAGCCGCACATGAAGACAACAAGGGCGACTATTCTGCTGAAGTTGGCGCATTAGCGGCTGCAGGCGGCGAAATGCTCGCTGTGTTTGGCTATGCCGATTCAGGCGGGGCTGGCATTATCCAGAGCGCACTAGATGTTGGCGCATTTGAAACATTCGTGATGGGCGATGGGATGAAATCACAATCAGTGATTGACGGTATCGGCCCGGATCTTGACGGCTCCATCGGCACGCAGCCCGGCTCTGCGGGTGACGGTGCCAAGACGCTGGCTGAAATGCTGACAGGTATTGCTGGCACGCCAGACGGCTCCTTCACAGCTGAAAGCTATGACGCGGCTGCCTTGATCGGGCTGGCCATTCAGGCTGGTGGGTCGGCGGACCGTGCTTCAATTGCAGCACAAGTGTTGAATGTTGCCAACGCTCCGGGCGAAATGATCTACCCTGGTGAACTGGCCAAAGGCCTAGAGATCCTCGCCAATGGCGGTGAGATCGACTACCAAGGCGCTTCAGACGTTGAGCTAATTGGCCCGGGTGAAGCTGCTGGCTCTTACCAAGAGTATGTGGTTGAAGACGGCGCGTTTAAAGTGCTGCGCATCCGCTAAGATCGCTTATAAACCTAAACGGCCCGGCTTTTGCTGGGCTGTTTGCATATCGCCAAATCATTCCTAATTTTACAGGATGGCTATATCTTTTTTTTCCGCGCAGGCTGCACGAGTTTTGAAGACAAAGTTCGCTTCCGTGCGCTTATGGTGGGGTGGGGTAATTATGATTAGAGTTGAAGACCTGCACATGCATTTTGGCGGCATTCGCGCCGTAGATGGCACGTCGCTTGAGATCAAAAAAGGCAGCATCACGGGGCTGATCGGCCCTAATGGCGCGGGTAAAACCACGCTTTTCAACGTGATCGCGGGCCATTATGTGCCAAGCTCTGGCAAGGTTTTCCTTGATGGCGAAGACGTAAGCGGCCAGAAACCCCACGAGCTTTTCGGCAAGGGCCTGCTGCGCACGTTCCAAATTGCCCACGAATTTTCTACGCTGACGGTGCGGGATAACCTGATGATGGTGCCAGCGGCACAGTCGGGCGAGACCCTGTGGAACGCATGGTTCCATGGTAAAAAAGTGAAGGCCGAGGAGGAGAAGCTCCGCGAGAAGGCCAATGAGGTTATTGAGTTTCTTGAGATTACGCATGTGGCCGACGAGTTGGCGGGTAATCTTTCTGGTGGCCAGAAAAAGCTGCTGGAGCTGGGCCGCACCATGATGGTAGACGCCAAAATCGTGTTTCTGGATGAGGTCGGCGCGGGTGTAAACCGCACGCTGCTCAACACCATCGGCGATGCTATTTTACGCCTAAACCAAGAGCGCGGCTATACATTTTGCATGATCGAGCATGATATGGATTTTATTGGTCGGCTTTGTGACCCCGTAATCTGTATGGCCGAAGGCAAAGTGCTGGCAGAAGGCACGGCTGAAGAGGTAAAATCCAATGATGCCGTGATCGAGGCCTACCTCGGCACCGGATTGAAAAACAAGCCGGAGACCAGCGCATGAGCTATTTAGTTGGCGATAAAATGACAGGCGGATACGGCAGAGGCGCCGATATTCTGCACGAATGCACAATAGCCGTTGAAAAGGGCGAGATCGCGGTGATTGTCGGGCCTAACGGCGCGGGGAAATCCACCGCGATGAAAGCGATTTTTGGCATGTTGAACCTGCGCGAGGGCGCGGTGATGCTGGATGGCAAGGACATCACGACAATGTCTCCGCAAGATAAAGTAAAGGCCGGCATGGGCTTTGTGCCGCAAACCAGCAATGTGTTTACCGGCATGACGGTGCAGGAAAATCTTGAGATGGGGGCCTATATTCGGGATGACGATTTTTCAGGCACGATGGAGCAGGTGTTTGATTTGTTTCCAATTTTAAAGGAAAAGCGCAAGCAGCCCGCAGGTGAGCTTTCCGGCGGGCAGCGCCAGCAAGTGGCCGTGGGCCGCGCGCTGATGACCCAGCCCAAAGTGCTGATGCTGGATGAGCCCACGGCGGGGGTTTCCCCCATTGTGATGGACGAATTGTTTGACCGCATTATCGAGGTTGCCAAAACCGGCATCGCGATTTTGATGGTCGAGCAAAACGCCCGCCAAGCGCTGAATATCGCCGATAAAGGCTATGTGCTGGTGCAAGGCCGCAACCGTTTCACCGACACCGGAGCGGCCCTGCTGGCCAACCCCGAAGTCCGCAAATCATTTTTGGGGGGCTAACATGACCGACATCCTAAACGCACTCGCCCTTATGGCCAATTACGTATTTGTGCCCGGTCTTGCTTATGGCAGCCAGCTGGCGCTTGGGGCGCTCGGGGTTACGCTGATCTACAGCATCCTGCGGTTTTCAAACTTCGCGCATGGGGACACCATGGCCTTTGGCGCCATGCTCACCATTCTCGCCACATGGTGGCTGCAAAGCATGGGCATTTCGGCGGGGCCGCTACCCACGGCGCTGCTGGCGCTGCCCATCGGCATTGTAGGCACGGTCTTGTTTGTGCTGGCCACCGACCGCATCGTATTTCGCTATTATCGTAAGGTTAAAGCGGCCAGCATCGTGACCATGATGGCCTCTGTGGGTGTTATGTTTGTGATGAACGGCCTTGTGCGGGTTATCATTGGCCCGGGCGAGCAGCGCTTTGCTGACGGAGAGCGGTTTATCATTAAAGCCCGTGAATTCAAAGAGATGACGGGGCTAGCCGAGGGCATTAGCATTCGCACAACGCAGGCGATCACGGTGATTGTGGCCCTGATTGTGGTGGCGCTTCTTTTTTGGTTCTTGCAAAAATCGCGCACGGGGAAAGCCATGCGCGCCTATGCAGATAACGAAGATCTGGCGCTTTTATCAGGCATCAACCCCGATAAAGTGGTGCTGGTCGCATGGATTATTGCCGCCACGCTGGCCACGATTGCGGGCACGCTTTATGGCCTTGATAAATCCTTTAAGCCTTTCACCTATTTCCAGCTATTGCTGCCTATTTTTGCCGCCGCTATTGTGGGGGGGATTGGCAACCCGCTCGGCGCGGTGGCCGGTGGGTTTATTATCGCGTTTTCGGAAATGGGTTTCACCTATGCCTATAAGCGCTTTATCGGCTATCTTGGCCCCGATGGCTGGGTGCCCGAGGGCCTAATGCAACTGCTCAGCACCGACTATAAATTCGCCGTTAGCTTTGTCATTCTCGTGCTGGTGCTGCTCGTCAGGCCAACAGGTATTTTCAGGGGGAAAGTGCTATGAAGAACGTTATTTTCTTTGCCCTCATGGGCTTGGCCTTTGTGGGCGCAGGCGAGTTTCAAAGCTGGAGCTTTTCGCTAACTATCCTTAATCTTTGCCTGATTTCCGCCGTTATGGCGCTTGGGGTAAACATCCAATGGGGCTATGCGGGCATTTTTAATGTCGGCATTATGGGCTTTGCCGCGCTTGGCGGCGCGGCGGCAGTTCTTGTTAATGCCGCACCAGTGCCAGAGGCCTGGGCCGCTGGCGGTGCTGGCATTCTGGCGTCTGGTGTGGCGCTGCTCGCCGTTATCGGCCTCATTGTGCTGATCCGCAAAAAGCTCACGGGCGGGCTTAGGCGCTATGCCACTATTGCCACGGTAATTGGCGGATACTTCGCGGTGCGCGAAATTTACGGCCCTGCCGTGGCGGCTATTGAAGCCGTAGACCCCGCCAAAACCGGATTTTTGGGCGGGCTTGGCTTGCCGATCATTTTCAGCTGGGCCGTGGGCGGCGTATTTGCCGCTGGTGGCGCTTGGGTTGTGGGCAAAGTGGCGCTTGGGCTGCGGTCTGATTACCTCGCCATTGCCACGCTGGGCATTTCCGAAATCATCATTGCGGTGCTGAAAAACGAGGACTGGCTAACCCGCGGCGTTAAAAACGTATCCACGCTTGAGCCCGCAGTGCCCACGGCGATTGAGCTGCAAAACGCCCCGTGGTTTCAAGACCTCGCGGCATGGTTCAACTCTGATGTTATCAGCGCCTCCGGTATTTTTGTGAAGCTCTCTTACGCGGTGCTTTTTACCATTGTGTTGCTCGCCATCCTCTGGCTTTCCGAAAAGGCGCTAAAATCCCCGTGGGGCCGTATGATGCGCGCCATTCGCGATAATCGAGACGCCGCGCAGGCCATGGGTAAAGACGTGACCCGCCGCCATTTGCAAACCTTCATCATCGGCTCAGCCGTTGTGGGCATTGCGGGTGCGATGCTCACCACAATGGATGCGCAATTCACCCCCGGCACCTATAATCCGCTGCGATTTACCTTTCTGATTTGGGTGATGGTGATTGTTGGCGGCTCAGGCAATAACTGGGGGTCGATTTTGGGCGGCTTCCTCATTTGGTTTGTCTGGGTCGAAGCCGAGCGCTTTGGCCCCTTGGTGATGGAGCTGGTGACCTCGGGCATGGCTGACGATAGCGCCTTGCGCACCAATCTGATGGACTCCGCCGCCCATTTACGGCTGTTCCTTATGGGAGCAATATTGCTGATTGTGCTGCGCTTTAGCCCGCGCGGGTTGATACCTGAAAAATGATGGACTGGGACGACGCCTATCAAAACGGGAAATACATTCCAGGTGCGGATTCGTATCATGATATGTGGGAAGTGCGTTCAAAAATATTCAGAGAAAGCCTGCCTGAGAGCCGCTGTAGAACCAGCATTTCATATGGCGTACACCCGCGCGAAGTGTTTGATCTTTTCTTGCCGGAGGCCCCCCCAAAAGGCGTTGTGATATTCATCCATGGCGGCTACTGGAAATCGCTGGACCATTCGCTGTGGTCCCACCTTGCAGCAGGGCCAATGGCGCATGGCTGGGCCGTGGCCATGCCCGGATACCCGCTTTGCCCCGAGTTGGGCATTGCTGATATCACCCAAAGCATTGCGCAAGCCGTTGGCGAAATTGGCGCGCAGGTTGACGGGGGTATCATCATTTGTGGCCATTCTGCCGGTGGCCACCTAACCACCCGTATGGCCTGTGATGATATCGCTCTGCCCTATGCAGCGCGGGTGCGCCGCTATGTAAGCATAAGTGGCTTGCACGATTTGCGGCCACTTACCCAAACCGGCATGAATGAAGCACTTGGGCTTGATCTGAAATCAGCCGCTGCCGAAAGCCCAGCCCTCAAAACACCGCGCGCAGGTGTGGAGCTTTTGGCATGGGTAGGTGAGGATGAGCGGCCTGAATTTTTGCGTCAAAACAGCCTGATCGCCAATATCTGGCGCGGGGCTTTTGCCCAAACAGGCTGTGTGGAAGCCAAGGGCGAGCACCATTTTAGCGTGATAGACGCGCTTTCCAAGCCGGAAAGCCCGCTCACAATGGCGCTTCTTGCTGATTGACGTGGGTCAATACACGGGCTCGCTTTTCCCCCTATAGTCGGGGAAAAGGAGAATCAACATGACAGATACCGCAGCCAGAAAAGCCAAGCTTGTGCAAAAGCTCAACGAAATGAACGCCCGCCTTCTTAAGGTCGAAGACGCCTTGGATGACCCAATGCCAAAAGACTGGGAAGATGCTGCCATTGAGCGCGAAGATGACGAAGTGCTGGAGGAGGTCGGCCATGCCGCCCAGCGAGAAAAAGCCATGATTGTGGCTGCGCTAGAGCGGATAGTGTCTGGTGATTACGGTTTTTGCGCGCAATGTGGTGAGGATATTTCGGAGGAGCGGCTTGACGTACTGCCCTACACCCCTGTATGTGCCAAATGTGCAAAATAAAGGAGGCCCGAAATGGCTTTTGAAGCCCTAAAAGTTCGCCTGTTGATGATGCTTGATGAAGCAACCCATCAGCCCGAAGATTTGCATGAGCTGCAAGAGGAGCTGCGGGAAAAAATAGCTGAATTCACAGCGCAAGGTTTGCCCGTGCCGGAAGATATTGCTGATCTTGAAAAGATGCTGGAAGACCGCTTGAACCTGCCCAAGAAATAGCATGGCAAACCAAGAACCTACGCTAAAAAGGGTTATCACCCTGCCCTTGTTGGTGCTTTACGGCCTTGGCGTTAGCATTGGCGCGGGCATTTACGTGCTTATCGGCGAGGCCGCCGCACAAGCAGGTTTTTACACCCCGCTCTCCTTTCTGCTGGCCGCCGTCGTAATGGCCTTTATTGCCTCCACCTTTGCCGAGCTCAGTGGCCGTTTACCCAAAAGCGCGGGCGAGGCGGTGTATGTAAAGGCAGGGCTGCGGTCAGAAACGCTATCGTTGCTGACGGGCGCCATCATACTGATCTCCGCCACGGTTTCGGCGGCAGCCATCACCGTTGGCGGTGTTGGCTATTTGCTTGAGCTTGTTCCGGCCTCAAGGCTCGGCATGATCTTTGGCGTGGTGCTGCTGATGGGCGGCATCGCCGCATGGGGCGTGAAGCAATCCGTGATGTTTGCCGCCGTTTTTACGGTGCTAGAGGTGCTAGGCTTGCTGGTGATCATTGGCGCTGGGTTTTGGAACCAGCCCGATATACTAACCCGCCTGCCCGAAATTGTGCCTGCCTGGGGCGATACCGTCGCTTATACAGCGATTTTCACCACCAGCCTGATCGCGTTTTTTGCCTTCATCGGCTTTGATGACATCGTTAACCTCGTGGAGGAAACCAAAAAACCATCTCAAATCCTCCCGCGCGCCATTTTTATAACGCTGGCCATTACCACCATCCTTTACTTTCTGGTCAGCACAGTCGCCGTGCTTTCTGTGCCACTTGAAGATCTGGCCGCCTCCACCGCCCCCGTGCGCCTATTGTTTGAGCGCCTCACTAATTCTTCGCCCCTCTCGATCACCCTCATTGCCGTAATCGCTACGCTCAACGGCATTGTGCTGCAAATCATCATGGCGTCGCGGGTACTGTATGGCATGGCCAATGCGGGCAGCATTCCGGCGGTTTTCGGGAAGGTTCACCCAAAAACCGGCACGCCGCTGCTTTCAACCGCGTTGGTGACCATCACCATTATTGCGCTGGCATCGCTTTTTCCCATTGGGAAGCTGGCGGCATTTACCTCACAAATGATCCTGATCGTTTTCACCCTCGCAAATTTATCGCTGATCTCGCTCAAATTAAGGCGGGTTCCAGCCCCTGAGGGGGTATATACTGTGGGTATTTGGCAGCCGATCCTTGGCACAGCAGGTTGCCTCGCGCTACTAATCGGCCCATATCTACTCCAACACACATTCACTTCTTGAAATATGTAATTTACTCCCTATTTGTAGACAAACACAAATTCAGGAGCAAATCATGACCCCCGAAGTGAAAGCCTTTTTTGACGACGCAACCAACACCGTTTCTTACGTGGTCAAAGACCCCAACAGCGCCGCCTGTGCCATTATCGATTCCGTGTTGGATTTTGATTATGCCTCTGGCCATACCAACACTAAGTCGGCGGATGAAGTGATCGCATACGTGAAAGCCGAAGAGCTAAAGCCAGAATGGCTGCTAGAGAGCCATGTGCACGCAGACCACCTTTCCGCAGCGCCTTATATTCAGGAGCAAGTTGGCGGTAAAATCGGCATCGGAGATCAGATTTCGGTGGTGCAGGATGTGTTTGGAAAGGTCTTCAACGAAGGCACCGCGTTTCAGCGCGACGGTTCGCAATTTGATAAGCTGTTCAAAGAGGGTGACACCTTCAAAATCGGCGACCTAGAAGTGAACGTGATGCACACACCGGGCCACACGCCCGCCTGCTTGACCTATGTGGTTGAAGATGCAGCCTTTGTTGGCGACACCATGTTTATGCCCGATTTTGGCACCGCCCGCTGTGATTTCCCCGGCGGCTCTGCCGAAACCCTTTATAGCTCCATTCAAAAAATCCTGAGCCTACCCGACGAGACCAAAATTTTTGTGGGGCATGATTATAAGGCTCCGGGCCGTGAGGAATTTGCGTGGGAAACCACCGTGGGCGAGCAAAAGGCGCGTAACATCCATGTAGCGGCGGATAAAGACAAAGAGACTTTCATTGATATGCGCACCAAGCGCGACGCTGAGCTCAATGTGCCCAAGTTGATTGTGCCGGCTATTCAGGTTAATATGCGCGCTGGTCAAATGCCCGAACCGGATACAAACGGGCAAGTTTATCTGAAGGTTCCCGTCAATGCTCTTTAACCTGTTTAAGCCTAAAAACACTGTGCAAGTCGGAGGACTCACCGCCACCGAATTGGACCCAAACTACACTACCACGGGGCAAATATCCGTGGCAGATGTCGCGGATATCAAAGCCGCGGGATATGACACGGTGATGTGCAATCGGCCCGATGGCGAGGCCCCCGGCCAGCCTGCCGCTGCGCAAATTCAGCGCGCCGTGGAAAAGGCCGGGATGAAGTTCTTTTATGTGCCTATGGGCCGCTCTTTGGCTCCGAACACGCTGGGAGACTTTAAGGCCGTCACCGATGGCGATAATGGCAAAGTATTTGCCTATTGTCGCAGTGGAAACCGCAGCACGGTGCTTTGGAAAACAACCCGAAGCTAAGCAGACCAAGGGGGCGGAGACGCTCCCTTTTCAATTCAGGGCGATGTGATGAAACGGTTTTTTCCTATTTTGGACTGGTCGCGCAGCTATACGCGTGAAACCCTGAGCCAAGACCTTGTGGCGGCACTAATTGTGACAATCATGCTGATTCCACAATCGCTCGCTTATGCGCTGCTCGCGGGGCTACCTGCGCAGGTTGGGCTTTATGCCTCCATTGCACCACTTGTGATATACGCCATTTTTGGCTCCAGCCGTGCGCTGGCGGTTGGCCCTGTGGCGGTCGCGTCATTGATGACCGCCGCCGCTGTGGGAGACCTCGCGGCACAAGGCACACCTGAATACCTCGGCGCAGCCATTGCGCTTGCGTTCCTTTCAGGGCTAATGCTGCTGGCCATGGGGTTTTTGCGGCTCGGCTTTTTAGCAAACTTCCTGTCGCATCCTGTCATTTCCGGCTTTATCACTGCCTCTGGCATTATCATTGCGGCGGCGCAGCTTAAGCATATTTTTGGTATTAATGCCGGTGGGCATAGCCTTTATGAACTGACCCTTTCCATTTCGGCTCATATCCATGAAATCAACTGGCCAACGCTGGGCATAGGCATTTTTACCACAGGTTTTCTGTTTTGGGCGCGCAAGGGGCTAAAGCGCATGCTGCTCAAACAAGGCCTCCAACCCAAGCTCGCTGACATTCTGGCTAAAACCGGCCCCGTAGCCGCTGTGGCGCTCACCACGCTTGCCACCTTTGCCTTGGGCCTTGATACCCAAGGCGTTAAGGTTGTCGGGCAAATACCCTCGGGCCTTCCGGTGCCCACCTTGCCACCGCTTGACCTTCAGCTCTGGCTCAAAATTGCCACCCCTGCCCTGTTGATCGCCGTGATTGGCTATGTGGAAACCATTTCGGTGGCTTCAACGCTGGCCGCCAAGCGCCGCCAACGGGTTGACCCCGATCAGGAGCTTATTGCCCTTGGTGCAGCTAATGTTGGCTCGGCCATGTCTGGCGGCTTTCCCGTAACCGGCGGCTTTTCCCGCTCAGTCGTGAATTTTGATGCAGGGGCGCAAACCCCTGCCGCTGGGGCCTATACGGCCATTGGCATTGCCATCGCCACGCTGTTTTTTACTCCCGCGCTTTACTACCTGCCAAAGGCTACGCTGGCGGGCACCATCATTGTTGCCGTCCTGAGCCTGATAGACCTTGGCGCGCTTAGGCGCACATGGCGTTACTCCACATCAGATTTTGCCGCCATGGCCGCCACTATTCTGGTGACTCTTGGGTTTGGTGTGGAGGCTGGAGTAATTTCGGGCGTTAGCCTTTCGATATTCCTGCATCTCTACCGCACCTCCAAGCCACATTATGCCGTTGTAGGCCAAGTGCCGGGCACCGAACATTTTCGCAATATCAAGCGGCATGAGGTGCAGGTTTCACCAGAAATATTCTCGATCCGCATTGATGAGAGCCTCTATTTCCCCAATGCGCGCTTTCTGGAAGACACCATCTATGCCGCCATCGCCAATGACCCAATAATCAAGCATGTGATCCTCGTCGCCCCTGCAATTAACTTTATTGATGCCTCGGCCTTGGAAAGCCTTGAAGCGATTAACCAGCGCCTGAAAGACGCGGGTGTGCAACTGCATTTGTCAGAGGTCAAGGGGCCGGTGATGGACCGCTTGCGGCGCTCTGACCTAGTGGAGGACCTCACGGGGGAGGTTTTTCTCACGCAGTATGACGCGGTTTCCAAACTGGCGCCTGATTCCGCCAAAAAGGCGATGCGCGGTAAGCGACAAGTATAACCTGAGCCGAATCGGACGCGGCAAAGCCCGCGCATTTTTCCAACAAGTGGCAAAAATGGCCTGCGGCGCCGTAGCCTCGCTTCGCTCGGCGGGCGCATGCGGCGATGTTCGCATATAAATAAATGCTTGTTTTAATACGCAATCTCCAAATCGCCGCAAGTCATTCACCCAAATGGTTGACAATAATTTCAGTCCACCCTTATATTCACCCTCATGGATGAATATAACCTCTCGGAAATCCTCAAAGCCAGCTCGGATGCCACACGGCGCTCGATCCTGACGACACTGGTCCAGCAAGGGCCAACCCGCGTGACCGAGCTCGCGGGCCGCTATGACATCAGCCTGAACTCCGTTTCAAAGCACATTAAAGTGCTGGAAGCCGCTGGGCTGGTGACGCGCAAAACCTTGGGCCGTGTGCACCTGATCGAGGCCAATCTAGCCCCGCTGAATGCCGTGGAAAAGTGGTTTGCTAATCTCAAATCCATCTGGGCGCTTCAGCTTGAAGCTCTGGATGAAATTCTAAAAAAGGAGAGTACTATGACTGAACTATCTCTTAACGTTTCTCGCCAAATCAACGCCCCTATTGAGGCGGTTTTTAATGCTTGGCTTAACCCCGAAATGATGGCAAAATTTATGACCCCCGGCGAAGGTATGACCGTAGAAGACGCCAAGGCGGACCCTGTTGTGGGTGGTGTCTTTTCGCTCAATATGATCGCCGGGAAAAACAAGCTGCCCCATGGCGGCGAATATAAAGTGATTAAGCCGCACTCCACCATTGTGTTTAGCTGGGACTCGCCTGTTTCAGTGGATGGCACGCTGGTGACGCTCAATTTTACACCCAAAGACGGCGGCACATTTGTGGCGCTAAACCACGTAAAATTTGTAGATGAGGAAACCCGTGATAACCATAAAGGTGGCTGGACCAAGATTTTGGATAGCCTTAACAGCGCATTAGCTTAAAAAGGGAGTGGAAATATGGAAGATTTTGGCGCAGTAAACTGGCTGGCCGTTGGGGTTGGCACCGTCGCGGCCTTTATGGTTGGGTGGCTTTGGTATAGCCCGCTGCTTTTTGGCAAGAAATGGGCGGAAGGCTCGGGCGTTGAGCTGAACACGGCCGATAAAATGCCAGCCGCGGCCATGGTTTCCCAGCTTGTGGCTCTTTTTTGCCTCGCGATGGTCATTGGCCTTACGGCCACCACAGATTCGCTGATCATTGCCATTTTTGCCATCCTGGCTGTTGGCTTTATGGTGTTCTCAAACGGCGGCTTTAGCCAGAAATCAAATTACGCAATACTAGTTGATTTAGGGCACGCCATTGTGGCCGGCGTTACTATGATCGCGGCGCAGGGGCTGCTTTAGGGCCAAACCGGATTGCGCTTTTCAAAAAAGGCTGAAATCCCCTCTGCGGCGGCGGGGGTTTCCCATGTGTTTGCCAGTGCTTCGATTGTGCGTTCAATCACGGCATCATCAATCACAGGCCCAAAGCTGCGCGCCAGCGCTTTAGCAGCGGCTACAGCGCTCGGGGCAGCTTTCAGATAAGGCTTCACCTCGGCCTCCACGGCAAGGTCCAAATGCTCGGGAATCACCGATTTTGCCACCAGCCCCAGCACCTTAGCCTCAGCTGATTCAAAAATTCGGGCCGACATAAAAACCCGCCGCGCCATGGCTTCCCCCATGCGGGCTATCACGTAAGGCGAGATGGTAGCCGGAATCAGGCCCAGCCGTGTTTCGGTCAGCCCCAGCTTCGCCCCCTCGGCGGCAATCGCCACATCGCACACCGAAATCAGGCCAACCCCGCCGCCAAAAGCATTACCCTGCACGCGGCCAATCAGCGGCTTGGGCATTTCATTAAGCTTGCGCAGCATTTGCGCCAGCGCGCGCGCACCATCCATGCGCTCTTTACGGCTCGCACTCATCTGCGTTTTCATCCAGCCAAGGTCTCCACCTGCGCAAAAGCTGGCACCCGTGCCTGTAAGCACCACCACGCGCACGCTCGGGTCTGCCCCAAGATCAGCCGCCGCCTGCGTTAGCTCCGCGATCATCTCGGCAGACATTGCATTGTGCTTTTCCGTCCGCGCCAATGCCAGCACAGCCACGCCGCGCTCGTCCTTTTCAATCACAATCGTCTTCATAAATCCCTCCGTAGGGTGGGTTTCTAACCCACCAACCCCTTCGCAAAACCCGCCGCATCTTCCAGCCGCGCCCTGTCCAGCCCCGTTTCATATCCCAACTCGCTCAGCCTTCTAGCCACCGCCAGCGTGTCCACATTACCTGCTGCTCCGGGTGCATAGGGGCACCCCCCCAACCCACCGATCGCAGCATCAAAGCACCGCAGTCCCGCCTTCAAGCTCGCTTCAATATTGTCAACGGCGCGCCCGTTTGTATCATGGTAATGCCCCGCCAGATTGCCCGCAGGCACCGCCCGCAAAACAGCCTCCAACATCGTCGATACCGTATCCGGCACCCCCGCGCCAATGGTATCTCCCAGCGAAATCTCGTAGCAGCCCATATCGTGCAAAGCCTTCGCCACCCGTGCCACCTCTTGTGGGGCCACAGCCCCGTCATAGGGGCACTCAACCACGCAAGAAACATACCCCCGCACCGGAATGCCATCCGCCAGCGCGGCAGCAACCAAAGGCGCAAATCGCGTAAGGCTCTCCTCAATGCTGCAATTTATATTGGCCTTTGAGAACCCCTCTGAAGCCGAGCCAAAAATGGCCACCTCATCAGCCCGCGCCGCGCGCGCCGCTTCATAGCCACGCATATTTGGCGTAAGCGCCGTATAAGCAACGCCTTGCTGGCGCTTAATGCCCGCCAAAACCTCCGCAGCATCCGCCATCTGCGGCACCCATTTCGGAGATACAAAGCTCGTAACTTCAATATGATCAAAGCCGCATGCGCTCAACCTATCAACCAGTTCCACCTTTTCCGCCGCTGAAATCATCACCGCTTCATTTTGCAAGCCATCCCGCGGCCCCATTTCAAAAACACGCACAAAATCAAGCATCTGAGACCTCATAGTAATCTTTTACATAAAGTAGAACTTCACCTGCCTGCGGTAAAGCTCCCTGAAAGGCCGCGCGTGCCGACAGTCTTTCATAATAAGCAGCAACCCTCGGAAACCCCTCAAGCTTTACAAAATGTTGTGCCATATAAAGCGCCTGACCCAAAGCTACATCTGCCGCTGAAAATTCGCCCAGCACATACGCACGGTTCTCCAGCCGCCCCTCAAGCGCGGCATAGGTTTTCCCGAGCCGCATCGCCTCTATTTTGCACACCAGATTTGAGCGCGCCTCTGGCGGATAAATTGCAATATGCTGCTGGGTCAGCGCCGCCGTGTGCTGGCTCATGGTCTCCGCAAAATTCAGCCAGTTGAGCCAGTCCATCCCCGCACCCGCCAGCCCCTGCTCCACATGTCGCTCCGCCAAATATTGCAACGCCGCAAGGCTCTCAAAAATCACCCCGCCGTCAATCTCCAGCGCCGGCACCCGCCCTGCGGGGTGCAACGCCAGATAGGCCGGGTCCCGCAATGAGCGATCAAACGGATGCATAACCAACTCGAAATCCAGCCCCAGCTCATAAAGCATCCACAAGACCCGCATAGAGCGGGTCTGCGCAGAATGGTGCAGCCGGATCATGTGTCTTCCATCCGTAAAAGCACGGCGCCACTTTCCACCTGTGTGCCGACGCTGGCAAGCACCTCGCCGACCACCCCGTCAAAGGGTGCGCGCAGGGTATGCTCCATCTTCATGGCTTCCATCACCAGCAGCGCCGCACCGGCCTCTACAGTATCGCCCGCCGCAGCCAGCACCGCTTGCACCATGCCCGGCATTGGTGCCAGCAATGCCCCTGCGCCTGTCTCACCCCCCGCTTCACGGTTCAAAGGGTCGTCAATTTCCGCGATAATGCGCGCGCCGTTAATGGTGGCATACACTTTACGCCCTAACCGCCGCACCCGCGTTTTTTGCACCCGCCCGCCAAGCTTCACTGTCCAGTCTGCGCCCTCTTGGCCCAGCACTGTTAGCTCAACGCCATCCACATTGTATCGCCCGTCGCCCAGTACTTGCACCCAGTGGCCTTCGCCATCCAAGCCTACGCGCTGTCGTAATGGTTGCCAAAGGGTAAACCCTTCACCCCAATCCTGTGCCGCCACCGCCAGCAAGGCCCGCGCGCCCTCGGGCTCAGCAGGCTCTGCTACCAGCGCCTCGAGCTCCCGCTCAATCAGCCCCGTGTCCATCTGTCCCTTGGCAAAATCCTCTTGCGCCACCAACCGCGCCAGAAACGCCACATTGGTTTTGCAGCCGATAATTTCGGTTTGCTGCAAAGCCTGCCGCATGGCCACCAAAACCGCTGACCGGCTTTCCCCATGCATCGTGAGCTTAGCGATCATCGGGTCATAAAAAGGGGATATCTCATCCCCCGCCCGCACACCGCTATCTATCCGCACGCCATCCGGAAAGTTGAGCACCGCAAGCTGCCCCGTTGCCGGTAAAAACCCCGCTGGCACATCCTCTGCATAGATACGTGCTTCAACCGCATGGCCCTTGCACGCAACATCGGCCTGCGCAGGCACCCGCCCACCACTGGCCACCTCAAGCTGCAATTGCACCAAATCAAGCCCTATAATTTCCTCGGTCACCGGATGCTCCACCTGAAGCCGCGTGTTCATCTCCATGAACCAAAATCCGTCCGCCCGCAGCCCTTCGGCCCCATCGACAATAAATTCCACCGTGCCCGCGCCGCTATAGCCAATCGCCTGCGCCGCCTTCACCGCCGCCGCGCCCATCGCGTTGCGCATTTCCTCGGTCATCCCCGGTGCGGGCGCTTCCTCAATCACTTTCTGGTGCCGCCGTTGTAGCGAGCAATCCCGCTCAAACAAGTGCACCGCCCCGCCGTGATTATCACCAAACACCTGCATTTCAATATGCCGCGGGCTCAGGATATACTTCTCGATCAACACCTGATCATTGCCAAAACTAGCGCTGCCCTCACGGCGTGCCGCCTGCAAACCCTCCATAAACATAGCGCTATCGTCGACGCGGCGCATCCCTTTACCGCCCCCCCCCGCGACTGCCTTGATAAGCACCGGATAGCCAATCTCCGCAGCCTTTTCGGCCAAAAACGCATCATCCTGATTATCCCCATGATACCCCGGCACCACAGGCACATCTGCATCTTCCATCAAAACCTTGGCCGCATCCTTCAGTCCCATCGCTTTAATGGCATGGCTTGAAGGCCCAATAAAAACCAGCCCCGCCGCCTCAACTGCCTCCACAAACCCCGGGTTTTCACTCAAAAACCCATAGCCGGGGTGAATGGCCTCGGCCCCCGTTTGCAGCGCGGCGGCAATAATTCTATCGCCCAGCAAATAGCTTTCATTCACCGGCGGCGGCCCCAGCCGCACCGCCTCATCTGCCATCGCCACGTGTTTAGAAAGCGCATCCGCGTCTGAGTAAACCGCCACCGTGGCCACGCCCATTTTCTGCGCAGTTTCCATGATCCGGCAGGCAATTTCGCCGCGGTTCGCGATTAAAATCTTGTTAAACATCACGCCTGCTCCTTTTAGCAATGGTGACAAACCCGTCCCCATTCGCCACGTCCATTGACTCAATATCGCTAAACCCGAGCGCCCCAAGTTGCGCATCATAGGCCTGTCCGTCCGGCAAAGTTGACTCGCCAAATACTTCGCCGCCAATCACCAGCCTACCCTCAGGGCGCAACACCCGCGCAGCCTCGGCAAGCCCCTTATTGGCATCCTCTAAATGGTGGACAACATTGATAAATGCCACCACGTCAAAGCTATCGTCGTCAAAGGGCAAGGCCTCGCCCGCGGCTACTGCATACTCAATTTTTGAAGCACCCCCCGTGGCGGCTTTAGCGTGTTCAATCATGCGGGCAAACGGGTCCACCCCCACCAGTTTTCCGGCCTTCCCTTCGATCAACCGAAGCGCCGCGCCGGTGCCGCAGCCAATATCAAGCACGTCCTCGCCCGCCGCAATGCCCGCCGCGCCCATCACCCATTGGTTGGAGACATCCTCACCGTAGTTTTTGGCATACCAATCTATGGCCTTATCGTCCCAATCGGCCATGGTTACATCCGAAACACGCCAAAACGTGTCTCCTCAATTTCTGCGTTCAAACAGGCACGGAGCGATAGCCCGATGACCTCACGGGTTTTGCGCGGGTCAATGATCCCGTCATCCCACAGCCGCGCTGTGGCATAAAGCGGGTGGCTTTGTTCTTCAAACATCGCCAGCGTTGGCGCCTTAAATGCCGCTTCCTCCTCGTCGCTCCAGCTTCCGCCCGCGCGCTCGATCCCGTCGCGCTTTACGGTCGCCAGCACGCCCGCAGCCTGCTCGCCGCCCATCACCGAAATCCGCGAATTTGGCCATGTCCACAGGAACCGCGGGCTATAGGCCCGCCCAGACATCCCGTAATTTCCGGCCCCAAAAGAGCCGCCAACCAGCACCGTCACCTTAGGCACCGAAGCGCAGGCCACCGCCGTTACCAGCTTGGCCCCGTGCCGCGCTATCCCCTCGGCCTCATATTTTTGCCCCACCATAAAGCCGGTGATATTTTGCAAAAACACCAGTGGGATTTTGCGCTGGCAACACAGCTCAACAAAATGCGCCCCCTTCACGGCGCTCTCGCTAAACAGCACGCCGTTATTGGCAATTATCCCCACGGGAATCCCTTCAATATTGGCAAAGCCACACACCAAAGTGGTGCCATACCGCGCCTTGAACTCATCAAATTCCGAGCCATCCACCGTGCGGGCAATCACTTCCCGAATATCATATGGCACCTTCGGATCTGCCGGTATCACCCCCAGCATCTCGTCGGGATCATAAGCCGGAGCTTCCCCCTGTAGGGTGGGGTTATTTACCCCACCAATCGACGCAACAGCCTGCCGCGCCAACGCCAGCGCATGTCCGTCATCCTCCGCCAAATAATCCGCCACGCCCGAAAGCCGGGTATGCACATCACCACCGCCCAAATCCTCAGCCGAAACCACCTCACCCGTGGCCGCCTTAACCAAAGGCGGCCCCGCCAAAAAGATCGTGCCCTGCTCTTTTACAATGATCGAAACATCGCTCATGGCCGGCACATAAGCGCCCCCCGCCGTGCAACTTCCCATCACCACCGCGATCTGTGCAATCCCCTTAGCGCTCATCCGCGCTTGGTTATAAAATATCCGGCCAAAATGGTCTCGGTCCGGGAAAACCTCATCTTGGTTCGGCAGGTTCGCCCCGCCACTATCCACCAGATAAACACAAGGCAGCCCGTTTTCCTCGGCAATCTCCTGCGCCCGCAAATGCTTCTTCACCGTCATCGGATAATACGTACCACCCTTCACAGTCGCATCATTGCAAACCACCATCACCTCGCGCCCATGCACCAACCCAATGCCCGCAATCACGCCCGCCGCAGGGGCCACGCCACCATAAAGCCCATGCGCCGCCAGCGCCCCAATTTCCAAAAACGGAGACCCCGCATCCAACAGCCCCGCCACACGGTCCCGCGGTAGCATTTTCCCCCGCGACAGGTGGCGCTTGCGCGACCCTTCGGAGCCTCCGAGGGTTGCTTCGTGCGCTTGCTCAGCAATGCCACCCAGCGCCTCCAGAAACGCCTTCGCGTTAACCAAATATTCATCAGAATTTTGTGAAATAGTGGAAGTAAGTTTAGCCAATAGCCCGCCCCTTGACGATATCATATTTTGATACTATAAGTGTAGTGTCAACCCAACGGCTCTGATTGTCAGAGTCGTTAGTTAAAACGGAGAGAGCATGATGTTTTGTCTTATTCAATTTACCTTTTCCTGTGAAAGGGTAAAACAACCAGATAAAAGGACATTCACCAATGGTTTCCGCCAAAAACACCCGCACGCTTCGCACCATATTCGAAACCCCAACCCGCGCTAATCTTCGCTGGTCTGACATTGAAAAATGCTTAATCACGTTAGGCGCTGAAATTTCGGAAGGTTCCGGCTCCCGTGTTCGCATCAAGCTAAATGGCGAGCGTATGACCTTCCACCGCCCCCACCCGAGCCCAGATACCGATAAAGGCGCAGTGGTTACACTTCGCAAGTTTCTTAAAAATGCAGGATACGATCCATGAAAACCTATAAAGGATACACCGCTTCCGTTCGGTTTGAAAACGGCGACAATCTGCTGCACGGCACTGTTGAAGGCATCCGCGACGTAATTCACTTTGCGGGCACCTCGGTAGATGAGCTTGAAACTGCCTTCCATGATAGCGTAGACGACTACCTTGACTGGTGTGGCGAAGACGGCGTTTCGCCTGAAAAACCCTATTCTGGCAAACTGGCTTTCCGCACCACGCCCGAACATCACCGCATGATTTCTGAAGCCGCCATCGCGGAGGCGCGCTCTATCAACCAGTGGATGGATGACGCGCTTGAGGCTGCTGCCCGAGCAACACTTGCCAGTGGCTCCCGAAAAGTTCGCACCGGCTAGCATCACCCCGTCACCTTCATCAATTCCCGACCAATCAGCATCCGCCTAATCTCACTTGTCCCCGCGCCAATTTCCATCAGTTTGGCATCGCGCATGATTCTACTCAAAGGCGAATCACTCATATAGCCCGCGCCGCCCATGGCCTGCACACCTTGCACCGCCACTTCCATAGCTTTTTCGCTTGCGTAAAGCACACAGCCAGCGGCGTCCTGTCGCGTCACTTCGCCACGGTCACACGACTGCGCCACCGCATAAACATAGGCCCGCGCCGCGTTCATAGTGCTGTAAATGTCGGCAATTTTGCCCTGCATCAGCTGGAAATCGCCAATCTTCTGCCCAAATTGCTTCCGCTCATGCATGTAGGGCATAATGTGGTCGAGCACCGCGTGAATAAGTCCCACGCCGATGCCGCTCAGCACCACGCGCTCATAATCAAGGCCAGACATCAGCACGTTCACGCCCCTGCCTTCTTCGCCCAGCACGTTTTCAAACGGCACTTCAACATCCTCAAAAATCAGCTCGGCGGTGTTGCTCCCGCGCATACCCATTTTGTCAAAATGCGCGCTGGTTGAAAAACCCTTCATGGATTTCTCGATAATAAACGCCGTCATCCCCCGCGCACCCGCCTCGGGGTCGGTCTTGGCATACACCACCAAAGTGTCAGCATCCGGCCCGTTGGTGATCCAATATTTGGTGCCGTTCAGAATGTAGCGGTCATTACGCTTCTCGGCCCGCAGCTTCATCGAAACCACATCCGACCCAGCACCTGCTTCACTCATCGCCAAAGCGCCCACGTGCTCACCTGAGATCAACCCCGGCAAATATTGCCGCTTCTGCGCTTCCGAACCATTCAGCTTGATCTGATTCACACACAGGTTTGAATGCGCCCCATATGAAAGGCTCACCGAGGCCGAGGCCCTTGCCAACTCCTCCACCACAACCGTGTGCGCCAAATACCCCATGCCAGCCCCGCCAAATTCTTCCGGCACGGTCACGCCCAACAAGCCTAGCTCGCCCATCTCTTTCCACAGCGCTGGCGGAAAGGCATTGCTCGCATCAATCTCCGCCGCCATCGGCGCCACGCGCTCCTGCGCCCAGCGATGCACCATATCGCGCAAAGCTTCGATATCTTCTCCAAGGGCGAAATTCATTGAAGCTGTAAACATGTAATTCTCCTGCTTTTCATACAAATGAACATACGTTCAGTTATAAAGCAAGCTAATTCGACCCGCCACAAGCGCTGTGCTTTCAGCGCGGCGCGTACCCGATATCGCAAAGTAGTGCCAGCTCGCCGCGCCGCTACCGAGGCGAAGCCGAGGCCACGGCCCGTAGGGCATCCTTCGCGCGGCTTCGCCTCGGTGGCCCTAAATCAGGCCTACGCGCTCAACTACCCAATAAGAGCCGATCAACGCGATCACAACAGAGGCGGGAATAACGACAACCTGCCGATACCAATCCTTTTTTGCAAACCAGTAGCCCACAAGCGCAAAACATATCAAAATGACGGATATCTGCCCAAGTTCAACGCCTAGGTTAAACCCGATTAACCCCGAAGCGATATTGTTGGTCGAGAGCCCGAATTCAGTAAGCGCCCCAGCAAAGCCCTGCCCATGCAGCAGGCCAAACAAAAACACAAGTACCAAACGCCATCGGCTCATTTGCGCCAGAAATATGTTTTCAAGCGCGACATAAACGATCGAAGCCGCAATCAACGGCTCTACAATAAAGCCCGGCAACACCACAATGCCCAACACCCCAAGCGCCAGCGTAACCGAGTGCGCCAAGGTAAAGGTTGTGACCTGCCAAAATAGCGGCTTTAGCCGAGTTGAGAGCAGAAACAGCCCGACAATAAACAGGATATGGTCCAGTCCCAGCGGCAAGATATGGTAATACCCCACGGCGGTATAATTCACCAGATTCGCCCAGAACGATATAACCGTTGCCCCCTCGATTGAAATCGGGTCGGTAATATCCCCATTAGTAAGATAGGCATTATAATCATTGCGGCCATCCATCAGCCGAATGATAATCTCGCCATAGCTAGCATCCCAGCCCAGCTGCAAATCTTGAGCGCCCCCCAGCGGCCCAGTCACGATAATGTGACTATCGCGCAGCAGCTCCAAATCCCCAATTTCCGGGATCATAACCTCTGTCACAAGCGCTGCCCCCGCTTCGCCATCCAGCAGCACCTTCACATTTGCAGCAAAGGCTTCACGGTCAAAAGCAGCGCCCAGCGCGGCGGAGTCCATTGCACGAAATCCATCATACTTTCCGGCATTTGGAGAGTCATCCGTATTGCTGGCACCGGAGCCGATTTCGGCCATGATAGCTTCAATATTAAGCTTGATCTCCAAGCGATACGAGCCATCCTCCAGGTGCAAATCGGCAATAGCAGGCCGCATCTCGTGGGCGGCCAAAGGCAGGGCCACTATCAGCATAAATACGCCAGCTAAAATTGCGCGCAGGGTCTTGGTCATGTAGCATTCTCACGATTCGTCTAACAACAGGGCTTAAAATGTCGCGCTTCTTTAGCATTGTAAAACCAATTTTAACACTAGGATTTTTAGCAGTGGCCTTTGGCGCACACGCCCATGAATTCTGGATTCAGCCATCAGAATACCGCCTCCAACAAGGCAGCCACCTTATGGCTGATGTGAAGGTGGGCATGAATTTTCGCGGCAATCCGCAGGCGTATATTCCAAGCAATATTAACGCGTTTAACATTACAGACGTTAATGGCAGCCATAAAATTGAAGGCCGCATTGGGGATCTGCCCTCTGTTAACCTGCTGCCAAGCGCGAGCGGCCTACAGGTGCTCAATCTTTTCAGCACTTCGTCTGTACTCACATGGGATGAGTTTCACGAATTCGAAGATTTTGTGAACCTGCACGGCATGAATTGGGTGCTGGCGCGCCATGCCGAGCGGGGTTTACCGGATGTGGGCTTCAAAGAAGCCTATACCCGCTTTGTAAAATCGCTGGTGGCCGTGGGTGACGGCGCGGGGCAAGACCGCTTCACCGGTATGTTTTTTGAACTTGTGGCTGGCAAAAACCCCTATACCGACGATATGGCGGGTGGGATGCCGATCACGGTGTTGTATCAAGGCCAGCCGCTGCCAGATAAGCAGGTAGACCTGTTTTTCCAAAATGCCGCGGGTGAGCTCACGCGCTTGAGCGTGCAGTCAGATGCCAACGGGCTGGCGATTGTGCCAAATATCGGTGACGGTGAATATATGGTAAATGTCGTGCATATGATCGAGCCCTTTCCCGAAGATCAGGAGCGCACCGGCACAGTTTGGCATTCCCTTTGGGGGTCCATCACTTTTGCCATTGGGGCTTAATCCACCGGTGGCGACGCAGCTATACACCCTCTCCAGAAAGCCCGTCTAAAATCGGACAATCGGGCCGATCATCCCCATGGCATTTACACACCAGCTCAGAAAGCGTTTTTTGCATGGTTTGCAGGCCCAAAATCTTCTCCTCAATGCTGGCCAAATGCGCCTTCGCCAATTCCTTAACGTCAGCGCTTGCACGGTCTCTGTCATCATAAAGTGACAAGAGCGCGCGACATTCCTCAATCGAAAACCCCAAGCTCCTGGCCCTTTGCACAAAGGCTAGGTTGTGCAGGTCCATATCCGAAAAATCCCGATACCCGTTTGCCGCCCGCCGCGGTGCCACCAGCCCTATATCTTCGTAATACCGAATGGTTTTTGCCGGCAAGCCGCTTTGGGACGCCGCCTCTCCGATGTTCATTTTCCCACCTCCGGTTTCCAGTATTTCAACAGCAGTGAATTGCTGACGACAAAGACCGAGCTAAAGGCCATGGCCGCGCCCGCAACAGTAGGGCTTAAAAAACCAAGCGCCGCAATCGGAATGCCCACCACATTATAGGCAAAGGCCCAAAACAGATTTTGCCTGATTTTTTGCGCGGTTTTGGCCGACACATCCAGCGCCGCCGCCACCAGCGTCGGGTCATTACGCATCAACACAAAACCAGCGGTTTCAATCGCCACATCGGCCCCGCCCCCCATGGCAATGCCCAACGTGGCTTCGGCCAGAGCAGGCGCATCATTCACACCATCCCCTACCATGGCCACATGCTGCCCAGCCGCATGCAAGGCCCTAATTTCGCGGGCTTTATCCTCGGGGCGCATATCTGAGATCACATGCTTAAGGCCCACCGCCTCCGCCACTTTGGTCGCGGTTGCCGCATTGTCGCCTGTCATCAAGTAAGCCATAACACCGCGCTTGTGGAGCTGCGCCACGGCCCGCTGGGCCTCAGGCCGAACGGGGTCGGCGAGCCCTACAAGCCCCACGGCTTTACCCGCTTTAGAAAGCCACACAACGGTGCGGCCACCCGCGCGCATGGCCCGCGCGTGCTGTTCCTGCGCCGCATCCATTTTGGTAAGCGCAAAGCGACCACGGCCCATGCGGATGGTCTCGCCCTCAAGCGTCGCCTCAATCCCCTCACCCGCTGTCGCCTTAGCGTTATCTGCGGTCTTGAAAGCTATCCGGCGCGTTTTCGCTTCCGCGACCACCGCCTTCCCCAACGGGTGCTCAGAGCCAGCTTGCACCGCTGCGGCCAGTGCCAACAGATTGGCCTCGTCACCCTCAAAAGCAGAAATCCCCACCACGCTTGGCTTGCCCTCTGTCAGCGTGCCGGTTTTGTCAAACACCACGGTATCAACGCTTTTGGCCCGCTCCAGCGTTTCGATATCCCGTATCAAAATGCCGGCTTTAGCCCCCGCGCCGGTGCCTGCGACCAAAGCCGTGGGCGTGGCCAAGCCCAGCGCGCAGGGGCAGGCAATCACCAGCACCGAGATCATCGCCACGATTGAAGCCTCAAAGCTCGCGCCCATAAACTGCCAGCCGCCAAATGTCAGCAGCGCAACTACGATAATCATCGGCACAAAAACCGCCGAAATCCGGTCAACCAGCTTTTGAATAGGGGCCTTTCCCACCTGAGCGGCCTCGACCATACTGGCCACCTTGGCAAGGGTTGTGTCCGCACCTACCCGCGTGGTTTTGACCTTCAGCACACCGCTACCATTGATTGCCCCCGCAATCACTTCCTCCCCCACGCGGCGCAGCTTCGGCATGGATTCCCCCGTGATAAGGGCCTCATCAAGCTCGCTTTCACCGTCAATAATTATACCATCGACCGGCACCCGCCCGCCGGGGCGCAGCAAGGCCACGTCACCAACCTTCACGGCCTCAATCGCAGTGCGCACGGCCCCTTCGGGCGTCAGAATTGTGGCGCTGGTCGGCCGCAGCCCCATCAGCTGTCGCAGGGCCGAACTGGCTGCGCGCTTGGCCCGGCTTTCCATGTATTTACCCGCCAAAATCAACGTAATCACCACCGTTGACGCCTCAAAATAAAGCTGCCCCATTGCCCCTTGGCCAAGCGATAGCACCAGCCAAAGGCTATAGAGATAGGCCGCGGATGTGCCAATCGCCACCAGCATATCCATATTGCCCGCCTTGGCCTTCAGCGCCTGCCACGCCCCGATATAATAGCGAGATCCGATCAGGAATTGCACCGGGGTGGCTAAGGCCAACTCGGCCCATGGGCTCAGGTGAAACCCAAGCCCCAGCACCATAGAGAGCATCTGCGCCAGCAGCGGCGCTGTCAGCAATGCCGAAATGAGCAGCGTTAGTCGCTCACGCTTTAGCGCAGCCGCGCCATCACTGGACTCGACGTCAATTATGGCCCCATAGCCAGCGCCTTCCACAACCTTTGCCAGTGCTTCGCCGCTGGTGGTATTTGGATCATACCGAATGGTCGCATTTTCAATCGCGAGGTTAACAGCGGCCTCCAAAACACCATCGGCAGATTTCAGCGCCATTTCAACGCGCCCCGAACAGCTTGCACAGGTCATACCGGTGATGCTCATCTTGAGGCGCGCTGAGGATTGGGCCGCGGGGATTTTTGGAGACTCTACCGCCGCCTTGTCCTTTGGTGTAAGGGCATAACCTGCCTCCACGACCACCGCTTTCAAAGCCTCAACGCTGGTGCGCACCGGGTCAAATTCCAGCCTCGCCATATCGTCAGTATGACTCACCTCAGCCTTGAGCACGCCATCAACCGCGCTCAGCGCTTTGCTGATTTTACCCGAGCAGCCACCGCAACTCATCCCGATCACCGGAAATTCCACCTTGCCGGGCGTGCTAAATTCATCCATGTTTCTGTTCCAATTACAGTGCTTGCCCCCTAACTAGGGCTTCCAGCTTCTGGAAGGTCAATATGCAAAGCCAAAAAACTTCCAAAAGCTGGAAGGTTTGTAGAACGTAGAAAAAGGCAACCACATGTCCGCCCCTGATTATTCCAAACTGCTAGACGCTGAAATTCACGATTATCTTGCTTATAATGCCAGCTTTATGCCGGAGGATCCGAGCTTGGAAAACATTCGCATGGCTTATCAGGCTTTCTGCCAAGCCATTCAGCCTGTTTTGCCAGAGGTTGCATTTTCCGATGCCAAAATTTCTGGCGTCTCTACCCGCCGCTATGCGGGCCGCGCGCCGGATGCGCTGGTTGTATATTTTCACGGTGGCGGCTTTGCGATTGGCAACCTTGACAGCCACCATGCCATTTGCATGGAAATGTGTGAAAAAACCGGCCTCGACGTCCTGGCGGTTGACTACCGCCTTGCGCCCGAGCACCCCTACCCCGCGCATTTTGAAGATGCGCTGGCCGTAGTGGATACGCTCGACGAAAAGATGATCCTCGCCGGTGACAGCGCGGGGGCCACGCTAGCGGCCAGCCTAACCCTGAAGCGCCGGGAAAAAGTGCATGGCCATATGCTGATCTACCCGTGGCTCGATGTGCCCGGCGAGCATGAAAGCGCCCGCACCCATGCCGAGGCCCCCATCCTGACCGCAGAGGCAGTTAATCAGTTTGAGGCCCTGCGGCTTTCCGGGCTGCCTCGCCCGAAAACACCCGATTATTTCCCCCTGATGGGGGATGATTTTAATGATCTCCCACCAAGCTATATCTCTACCGCTGATTGCGACCCGCTTCGCGATGAAGGCACGCTCTATAACACACTCCACATATTTTCCGGTGGGGAATCTGTGCTGATGGAGGAAGCCGGCCTGATGCACGGCCACCTGCACGCCCGTCACCACTCCGCCCGAGCCATGGAGGCTTTTGAGCATATTTGCGAGGGAATAAAAAACCTGTCCACATGGGAAAAGCCACTTTTTTAGCGCGGCCTCGCCCCCATCTCCACCGAGCGCAGCGAGGCCACGGCCAGCGGCAGGCGTTTTTCAACTCGTTGAAAAATGTGCTTTGGCTGAGGGGTGGCGGGTATTTTACACAATCTTGCCTACAAATAGCTGTGGCAGTCGCCCCGAAGCCAAAGCAAGCCCGTTAAAAAAGGCACGGCCTGAACCCCAAACGCCAGCGTGCTGCCCTCCGCGGAAATCGCCTTTGCTACGCAAAGACGCTCCCCGCGTTTGGGCCATGGCCTCGGCTTCGCCTCGGTGGCGGCGCGGCTAGCATTGAACGGCTTGGCAACCCCTCGTTCGCGCCGCGCGGTAACCTCAGCGCCTGTTGCCCCCGCCGTTATGCCTCGCTATAAGGCCTACAAACGGAGGCGATAATGCGCATAGCAACCCAATCTCGCAAAACAGCGGAAACCAACATTACGGTTGAAATCAACCTTGATGGCACCGGCCAATATGACAACCAAACCGGCATTGGCTTTTTTGACCACATGCTGGACCAGCTTTCCCGCCACGCCCTGATAGATATGAAAATTCGCGCAATTGGGGATTTGCACATTGATGATCACCACACGGTGGAAGATGTAGGCATTGCTCTTGGCAAGGCACTGGTGCAGGCGGTTGGCGACAAGCGTGGCATTAACCGCTATGGCGAGTGCCACCTGCCGATGGATGATACCCTTATGCGCGCCGCACTGGACCTTTCAGGCCGCCCCTTTCTTGTGTGGAATGTGGAGATGACAGCGCAGAAAATTGGCACATTTGACACCGAACTTGTGCGCGAGTTTTTTACAGCACTCGCGATGAATGGCGGTATAACGCTGAACGTGGCCAAGCTTGACGGGGTCAACAGCCACCACATTGCCGAAGCGGCTTTCAAGGCCGTGGCCCGCGCCCTTAGGCAGGCGCTCGACACAGACCCGCGCAAGGCTGATGCCATTCCGTCCACCAAAGGCACCCTAAGCGAATGACCTGTGTCATCGTTGATTACAACTCCGGCAATCTGCGCTCAGCCGCCAAAAGCTTTGAGCGCATGGCGGCGGAAACCGGTGGTAAAATTATCGTGTCCTCAGACCCTGATGTGGTGGTCAAGGCTGACCGCATCGTCCTCCCCGGCGTCGGCGCCTTCAAGGATTGCCGCGATGGCTTGGGCGGCTATTCAGGCCTGTTTGAGGCCATTGAGCAGCGGGTTATCTCTGAGGGTGCGCCCTTTCTGGGCATCTGCGTTGGCATGCAACTCATGGCCGGGTTGGGCCGCGAGCATGGGCATGAGACCAATGGCTTTGGCTGGATTCCCGGCGAGGTGGTTGAGTTCCAACCAAATGATCCAGCCCTGAAAATCCCCCACATGGGCTGGAATGAACTGCTGATCGACCAGCCCCACCCTGTGTTGACAGGGCTCGACCACGGCGACCACGCCTATTTTGTGCACTCCTACCACCTTGTGCCGGAAGACCATAGCCAAGTGCTGGCCCATGCCGACTATGGTGGAAAAATCACGGCCGTCGTTGGGCGGGATAATATGATCGGCACGCAGTTTCACCCTGAAAAAAGCCAAAAAACCGGCCTGCGGTTGATCAGAAATTTTTTGGCATGGAAACCGTAGGGTGGGTGCTTGCACCCACCATGGCACCGCGCGCTACGGCCTCCAGCCCGGCCCTCTAAACAGGTAGCCCAGCGCCTCTTTCATGCCTTTTGCCTGCCGCACATCTCGCCAAATGTTTTTGTACTCAATAAAAACCACTTTCAGCGGGTTAATGGAATTAACCGGATCTGTGATGCCGTAAACCACGGCCTCCCCTTCAGGTTCATAAGTTCCAAAAAGGCGGTCCCAGACTATCAAAATCCCGCCATAATTTTTATCAATATATTGCGGGTTGGAGCCGTGGTGCACGCGGTGGGTAGAGGGCGTGTTGAACACACGGTCAAGCCAGCCCAGCTTCCCCAGTTTTTCGCTATGAATCCAGCTTTGATAGGCAAGCACCACTGACAGCCCCACAATCACCTGTGCCAGCGAAAACCCGATGAGCACCATGGGCAAAAAGAAAATCCACTCAATAAGCGCATCCACCCATGAAATCCGCAAGGCCGTGGTAAAATTGAATTCGGGCGAGGAGTGATGCACCGAGTGGTTCGCCCAAAGCAGCCGCACCTCATGCTCTATGCGATGCATCCAGTAGTAAGTGAAATCTGCTATCAGAATCACCAGCGGCAAGGTCCACCAGCTATTTGGAATAGCCCAAAGGGCAAAAGGCGTGGCCAGCCACAACCCAACAACAAAGACCACCCCATAGATTGTCCGCTCCAACAGCGCGCTTGATATGCCAATGAACCCGTTGACAAAGGTCTCCCCGACCGATGTTCGTTTTTGCTTCACCACATCCCACACCGTTTCTGAAACCAAGGCGAGCAGGAAGGCCAGCCCTAAAAGACCAATGATTTCGAAGGTGAACGAATATGTCGCCAATTCGGCATCCAGATTTTCCATTGTAGTCATCTCCTCTTTTTGTTACACTATTTGAGTGAACGTTCGTTCATTGATATAGCAACTGAAAGCCAGAATGCAAGACAAAATCGGAAAACGCGAAGCCACCACGCTTGCGCGGCGCAAACATATCGTTGAAAGCGCCGCCATTTGTTTCATTGAGCAGGGGTTCCACCAAACAAGCGTGCGCGACATCGCCAAGCGGGCAAAAATTAGCCTTGGAAATCTTTATAACCATTTTGAAAACAAAACCGCGCTGATTGCAGAAATTGCGGCGCTGGAAGCGGATAGCCTAATAAGCGTAACCAAGGTGCTTACCGGAAATGCACCACATAAAAAGAAGCTGGAGCAGTTTATTAAGGCTCATTTTGCGGCCACATCTACGCCCGCCAATGCTATACTAGCAGCCGAGATTCTGGCAGAATCCATGCGTAGCCCTCTGATCGCCGAAGGCTATATTCGCAACAGGCAATCTCTGATCACGGCCCTCATTCCGGTCGTTGAAATGCTCTTTCCCGACGCAGAGCCAGAGCTGCAAGCCGAGCTTATTCTGGATACAATCGAAGGCGCGGGCAATCGCGTGGCCTTTGCCAAAGCCAAAAAGAAAAAGGCCACGCGCGATGCGCTTATTGACTGGATTACGGCCAAGATTTCGGATGCCTAATCCAGAAACTCCCAGCTATCCGCGCCGTCAAACCGCCGAATGGGGATATCGTTATAAGCGTCAGGCGCGACCAGCCTGAAATTCACTGCAAACCGGCCTCCATTTACGCCAGACCAATGGGTTACGCAGCCACACACCTTGCAGCTGTGGAATATGAGCTCTTTATCGCCCCACAAATATTCATGTGTCGCGCCATCGGGCACATACAATACCACGCCCTTATTGGGCGGGGCATGCACCCAAAGCGCCGCATAACGGCGGCAAATAGAGCAATTGCAGGCAACTATACGCTCGGGAGGCTGTGCGACCTCAAAAGAAACCGCGCCGCAATGGCAAGCGCCCCTTATCATTGCACTCGCGTCCAGTTTTGGCTTCGGCAAAACACCATCACGCAGCCTTCAACTTCGAGCGTATCTCCGCTCAGGGTCAGGCTGGCCTTGTAGGTTTTATCATCATCAGGGGCCCAAACCCGGCCACGGCGCCAGTTGTCAGTGCCATTGGCCTGCATATCCCAAATAATCGGTTTGCCGTTGTTAACTTGTGTTGCCCCGCCAAAGCCTTGCATAATTGTGCCGCAAATCTGGGCGCCATTACTCTCACAAGTATGCAGCAAAACCTGCAAATACTTACCTTCTTCATTTGTTGCGGTTTGCCAAAGGCCAGTTGGGTCTCCGGCATTGGCAATCATTGGAAGCGCGACAAGCGCAGCCGCAAAAGCTTTTTTCATCGACAATCTCCCGTTGTTGAAGAAAAGGATAGCAAAAAATCGGTTTAGGTCAACGGTGACGTAATGGCAGCTTGCAGCTTGGCAAATTTGCGCTAAAAAGTGGGAAAAGCTTTGGAGGCCGCTATGATCCTATACCCCGCAATAGATTTGAAAGACGGCAACTGTGTGCGCCTTGTGAAGGGCGAGATGGATCAGGCGACGGTTTTTAGCGATGACCCGGCAGCGCAGGCCCGCAGCTTTCAAGACGCAGGTTGCGAATGGCTGCACCTAGTGGACCTTAACGGTGCCTTTGCCGGTGAGCCGGTCAATGCCGCCCCTGTTGAGGCCATCCTGAGAGAATGCAGCATCCCCGCCCAGCTCGGCGGTGGTATCCGCGATATCGCCACCATCGAGCATTGGTTGGGCCTCGGCCTTGAGCGTGTCATCCTCGGCACCGTGGCCCTGCGCAACCCTGCCCTCGTGAAGGAAGCCGCCAAGCTTTTCCCCGGCCATGTGGCTGTGGGCATAGATGCGCGCGGCGGTATGGTGGCGGTAGAAGGCTGGGCCGAAACCTCGGACGTGACCGCGCTCGACCTCGCCAAGCAATTTGAAGACGCCGGCGTTTCGGCGATTATCTACACCGATATTGACCGCGACGGTGCCATGCAAGGCCCCAACGTGGCCGCCACAGCTGCGCTTGCCAATGCCGTCAATATTCCGGTCATTGCCTCGGGCGGAGTGAGCTCTATGGATGACTTGAAAGCATTGCAAGCATGCGGTGCGCCCTTAAATGGAGCCATTTCTGGGCGCGCACTTTATGATGGGGCGATTGATGTGGCTGAGGCTACGGCTTTGTTGAAGGGATAGTTTGATGTTCGGCTTACTAAGTTTTCGTGTGAAAGTTCTTGCAACGATAAAAAAGGAATTTAGATACGAGCCAAGTCTGTCAGGCGAATTATATAAAATCTATAAAACCTTAACTAAAACAATCCGAAATCAAGGTGGAAATGAATTTGATGCCTCAATCGCATTTATGTTTCTAATTTTGGATTCGCTTGATGAAAACGACGATTCATCATTTCCGTTTCGTTCTGAACTAGTAAATAATGCCTGTTACTTATCAAAACAGGCGAGTTTGGATGTGACTAGAGATACTGCAATGGATTTATTTCGTGAATACGATAGCGGCTTTTTTGATGGAACTGATATTTAATGCTTAAAACCCGCATAATCCCCTGCCTTGATGTAAAAGATGGCCGCGTCGTTAAGGGCGTCAACTTTGTTGACCTTATCGACGCGGGCGACCCCGTGGAGAGCGCCAAGGCCTACGATGCCGCAGGGGCCGACGAGCTGTGCTTCCTCGACATCGCTGCCACGCTGGAAAACCGGGGCACCATGTATGACGTGGCGCGGCGCACGGCTGAGGCGTGCTTTATGCCCCTCACCATCGGCGGTGGGGTGCGCGGGCCGGAGGATGTGCGCAAGCTGCTTTTGGCGGGTGCCGACAAAGTGTCGTTTAACTCGGCAGCGGTGGCAGACCCCGAGGTGATTGCCGCCAGTGCCAACAAGTTTGGCAACCAGTGCATTGTGGTGGCGATAGACGCCAAAACCGTCTCAGAAGGCAAATGGGAGATTTTCACCCATGGTGGGCGGCAAAGCACCGGCATTGATGCCGTCGAATTTGCCCTTGAGATGGAGCGCAAAGGCGCGGGGGAAATCCTGCTCACCAGCATGGACCGCGATGGCACCAAGGCGGGCTTTAACCTGCCGCTGACCCGCGCCATAGCAGATGCCGTCAAAATCCCCGTTATCGCCTCGGGCGGTGTGGGCAATTTGCAACACCTTGTGGAGGGCGTGACGCTTGGCCACGCCTCCGCCGTGCTTGCCGCTTCCATTTTTCACTTTGGGGAGTATACCATTGGGGAAGCAAAAGCATTTATGCAGGAGGCCGGGGTTCCGGTGCGGATTTAATGGCAAATGTATTAACGCGACTCGCAAAAACTATCGAACGCCGCAAGGGCGAGGACGAAAAAAAATCTTACGCCGCCAAGCTGTTTGCGCGCGGCCCGAGCAAATGCGCCGAGAAATTTGGCGAGGAAGCCGTGGAGGCCATCATAGCCGCCGCAAAAAACGACAAAAAGAACCTCACCGAAGAGGCCGCCGATGTGCTGTTTCACATGCTCATCATGCTGTCATCAAGAGATGTGAAGTGGAAAGACGTGCTGGCCGAACTGGAGCGCCGCGAGGGCACATCTGGCATTGTGGAAAAACAATCGCGCGGTAAAAACTAGCGCATTTTCTCAGAAACATGCCCCGCTATCACACTGATATTACGGCCATTTTCGACATCTCAGGATAACTACATACCTAGGTTTGTAGTTATCCTTTGCCACCGATGCATCCAAATAAAAAGCCCCGCCAAATGGCAGGGCTTTTTAAATTCAAATCGACTTGGCTTTATGCGGCCGCGGCTTGCGCCTGGCGTTCGCTTTCTTCGCGTGAAAGCGCAACAGATGTCCGCACACCGCGGCCGACAAATTCCATCATGCCTTTAACGCAGCGCTCATTAGGGTCAATCCCCGCGCACATAAGCACCTCACGGCCATCGCGCGAGCGGGCCCAGCGAGCAATAACCTCAGGGCCGTTACCATATTTTTTGTCATCAGCAATAGCGTCATCCAGTGCTGCCAGCACAACGGCGGCAAACAGTTTTTGCGCCCGTGCGCCCTGGTCATTGGCATAAGCCGTCTGATCAACGTAATCAAACATACGCTGCTCCTATTCTCATAATTCGTTTTGCGTGCAGTGCAATATGACGATTTTTGCATTTGAAAGAAGTGTAAATACTGCATACCAGCCACGCGATTAATGCATAGCTAAGACTTTAGGCCGCAATCGTCAAGATATCCACTCAATTTCAGGCCATGTTTTCTTACCTATCCATTTGATTTAGCTTACTCTTTTTATTTACCATTTGGGCTTTCAAAAAAATAGCAAGGCATTTATGCCAACAACCACAGGGCAAAAAACAGCGCTTGACCTTTCCAAAAAAACTATAAATGGTTTGCGGCTGGAAGGAGCTTTGATGAATCCCGCCAAAACACAGCCGCCAAAACCCCCGAATCCTCCGCATAAGGTTGATAACCTGCGGGGCATCTGGTGGATTTTGCTTTCGGTTCTCGGCTCTAGCGCGATGGCGGTTGCAGTGCGTGATGTCTCCGCGCACATGGATAGCCGGACAATTGTATTCCTGCGCAGCGCCATTTCCAGCGGGGCCATTCTGCTAGCACTCATGATGTTTA
The DNA here is from genome assembly GCA_016744015.1 of Paracoccaceae bacterium. GTDB lineage: Bacteria > Pseudomonadota > Alphaproteobacteria > Rhodobacterales > Rhodobacteraceae > UBA3077. The sequence goes on from JADGFD010000008.1 coordinate 153,792, forward strand.
CCCGTCTACGTGCACAGCTTCGCTTTAGCCAGCCAATGCGCCACCTTATTCGTGGCAGCCTTATCGCTGCCTCCACCCATTTTGGGTTTTATGCCATTGCCAAGCTTCCCATGGCCACCGTGACTGTGCTGTTTTTCCTCGCGCCCATCTGGGCCACCTTGCTAGCGGTTCTGATCCATAAAGAGCAGGTTGGCCCGCGCCGCATCATGGCTATTACGGTTGGTTTTGCGGGGGCCATGGTTATCCTGCGCCCCGGTTTTGGAACCTTTGAGCCGGCCATGCTGGCCGCGCTGGCCAGTTCTATGCTGTTTGCCCTCGCGCTCAATATGTCGCGCGGGCTGGCGCAAGTAGACGGCGCAACGTCGGCCTATTTTTCTTCAGTGGCTATCACCGCCGTTATTTCTCTCCCGTTTGCTTGGCCTGTTATGGCCTTGCCAGCCGATATGCGTGGGAGCCTAGCGCTCAGCATCGTTGTGATTGCGGGCGCGCTGCGGGGCTACGCTGATATCGAAGCCTATCGCCACGGTGAGGCCGGAATTTTAGCTCCAATCACCTATCTGCGCCTTGTATTCATCGCCACCGCGGCGTATTTTTTATATCAGGAAGTGCCGGATAAATTCACTATAATAGGCGCGCTCATTGTCATTTCGGCAACGCTCTATATTGCCGCGCGCGAAGCGCGGCTCAAAAGGCTTTCCGGGCGGTCAGCGCCGCCATAATCGTGCCATCATCAAGGTAGTTCAGCTCCCCCCCAATAGGCACCCCCTGCGCCAGAGACGTGACCTCGGTGGTGTCCCCGAGCTGATCAGCGATATAATGCGCTGTGGTTTGGCCATCTATGGTCGCGTTCAGCGCTAAAATGACCTCGGTCACATCCCCACCGACCACCTGCTCGATAAGATCCGGTATCCGAAGGCTTTCAGGCGTCACGCCATCGAGGGCCGAAAGCACACCGCCGAGCACAAAATACCGGCCCTTAAAAAATGCACCGCGCTCCATGGCCCAGAGGTCCGCCACGCTTTCCAGCACGCAAAGCTGGCTTTGGTCGCGCTTGGGGTTGCGGCAAATGTCGCAAAACTGATGGGAGGTGATATTGCCGCAAATCGCGCATTCTCGCACCGTCGCTTCAACCTCGGCCATGGCCGAGGCCAGCGGCCCCATCAGCAGCGCCTTTTTGCGAATAAGCGTCAGCACCGCACGGCGGGCCGAAACCGGCCCCAGCCCCGGCAGCTTGGCCATCAGCTCAATCAGCCTATCAACCTCGCTACCGCCAGACATTTAAAACGGCAGCTTCATGTCAGCCGGCAAGCCCATGCCCTCGGTGACCTTGGCCATTTCGGCCTGCGCGGCCTCGGTGGCTTTAGCTTGCGCGTCTTTGATGGCAGCCAAAATCAGGTCTTCCACCACTTCGCGGTCATCAGGGTTAAAGAGGGAAGGATCAATATCCAACTCCTTTAACTCACCCTTAGCATTGGCCGTGGCTTTCACCATGCCCGCACCCGCTTCGCCGGTAACCATAATATCACCCAAGCGATCTTGCACGCCGGTCATCTCGGCTTGCATTTTTTGCGCTTGCTTCATCATTTTGGCCATGTCGCCGATTTGGCCTAACCCTTTTAGCATCTGTATTCCCCTATTCCGGTTCTGGTATCGCCTCTTCATACATGCCAACAGCCTCATTCATCAAGGCCAATACCGGCTCCATGGCGTTTACATCGGAATCCACAGGGTATCGTTGATCTCTTCGCCATTTGCCGCATGCTCCAAGGTAGCCTTGGGGCCGGCCCAAGCTTCTGCCAGCAAAGCCAGCTGGCTCAGATCTTATCATATTCGGGGCCGCCACCACCATGCCCGCATCAATGAGGCAAAATTCCTTTGCTGCTTTTTGGGTAAACATGCGCTGCCGCCCAGAGATATTTACCCGCCGCCGGCCTCCAGAACCTCATCGGATTGCGCGTAGCTTGGGGTCACAAAACCCAATTGTGCCACAGCAATTACCGCTGTGGTCAGTGGCTTGACAAGATGCCGCCTCACCTTGGTCTCCTTATTACTAGCGGGTCAGGCTAGCTCCTCAAAGGGGTCAACCGGTTCCCAATCGTCGTCGAGCTCATCCGGATCAATTGGCACGATTCCCTCATTTGCGAGGTCAGAGATTTGATCTGCCTCAATACTCAGGATCTCAGCGCCGGAAAAGGCCGTAAAAACCGCCGCAACGAGCGGGTGCGCCCTTGCCTCTTCATGCAAGCTCGCCTTGTGGGCGTCATTCTTCGCCTCGATTGTGGTTGCCCCACCCTCGGAAGCAAGGCTGATAATCCAGCGCGCGCCGGTCCAGTTTTGCAGGCGGGCGGCAAAGCGCGCGGGGAACTCGGCGGACATATTGGCCGCAGGGGCAAATTCAATGCGGCCAGGCTGATAGCTCACAAGGCTCACGTGCTTTTCTACTTCAACGCGTAAGTGAAGGTCTCGCCTTGCATCAATGAGCGCGAGCACATCTTTGAAGCTGGCGAAAGCCGCCAGCGATGGCGCGGCGGAAGCTTGGTTTCCTGTTGGAATGCTGGTGTCGCCGCGCGCTGGAACGGCAGCGCTTGTGGGGGGCGTGGCATCCTTCAGGCGTTTCACCAAGTCCTCCGGCGAGGGAAGATCGGCGACATGCGTAAGCCGGATGATCGCCATCTCGGCGGCCATCATCGCATTGGGCGCCAGTGCGACTTCTTCTAGTGATTTCAGCAGCATCTGCCACATGCGGGTAAGCGCGCGCATGGGCAGGTCAGCCATAATGCGGCCTCGGTTACGCTCGTCGGGGGATATCGTAGGGTCGTCCACCGCCTCAGGTGAGATTTTCACCACGCTAATCCAGTGGGTCACCTCGGCGAGGTCACGCAGCACTGCCATTGGGTCAGCCCCTTGGGCATATTGCGAGGAAAGCTCAGCCAGCGCCCCCGCCGCATCCCCTTTCATGATGTGGTCAAACAGGTCCAGCACGCGGCCCCTATCGGCCAGCCCGAGCATAGCCCGCACTTGCTCAGCGGTGGTTTCGCCAGCGCTATGGGCGATGGCCTGATCAAGCAGCGAAAGCCCGTCACGGGCCGAGCCTTCAGAGGCGCGAATGATCAGCGCGAGGGCATCCTCGGCAATTTCAGCCGCTTCCTTTTTGGCAATGCCGCGCAAGAATTCGCCCATCACCTCAGGCTCAATCCGCCGCAAATCAAACCGCTGACAGCGGGACAGCACGGTTACCGGCACCTTGCGGATTTCGGTCGTCGCAAAGATGAATTTTACGTGCTCCGGCGGCTCTTCCAGCGTTTTAAGCAGCGCATTGAAAGCGCTGGTAGAGAGCATGTGCACCTCGTCGATGATATAAACCTTAAAGCGCGCCGAGGCGGCGCGATACCGCACGGAATCAATGATTTCGCGAATATCCCCCACCCCTGTGCGGCTGGCAGCATCCATCTCCAAAACATCCACATGGCGGCCCTCGGCAATGGCCAAGCAGGCCTCACATTCGCCGCAAGGCTCAATGGTGGGCTTATCATCCCGCGTACAATTCAGCCCCTTGGCAATGATTCGCGCGGTGGTGGTTTTGCCTGTGCCCCTGATCCCCGTCATGATGAAAGCATGCGCGATCCGGTCAGCTTCAAAGGCGTTTCTCAGAGTGCGCACCATGGCCTCTTGGCCGTAAAGGTCCTTAAACGTCTCGGGGCGGTATTTGCGGGCCAGAACCTGGTAGGATTTCTCGATGTCAGTCATGCGGCGCAGCATAGCAAGGCGAGGGGTTTTCGGCGAGGGGAAAGTGCGATAGCGTGACCAAAAATGTGTTTGGAGCCAGCTATGACTATGGAATATAAGGCAATTTCGCTAAACCCACCTACCCCGTTGCCAGATGCAGAGACGGAGCGATTGGCATCGGACTATTTAGCCAAAATGGCCACGCGCCATACGGTGCGGGAGTTTAGCGACAAACCGGTGCCGCTTGCGGTGATCAAGGCCTGCATCGCCACCGCTGGGCGCGCACCAAGTGGGGCCAACCAACAGCCATGGCATTTTGTGGCTGTGCAAAGCCCTGAAATAAAAGCCGAAATCCGCAAAGCGGCTGAGCTGGAGGAAAAGGCTTTTTATGCAGGCGGCGGCGGGGATGAGTGGATCAAAGCGCTAGAGCCGCTGGGCACCGGGGTTGAAAAACCTCATCTCACAACCGCGCCCTGGCTGATTGTGATCTTTGCCCAGCGCTATGGCGAGCGCACAGATGGCAGCCGATACAAGCACTATTACGTGCCCGAATCCGTCGGCATAGCCACTGGTTTTTTGATTTCAGCGCTCCACCATGCCGGTCTGAGCAGCCTGACCCACACGCCAAACCCGATGAAGTTCCTCAACACACTTCTGGGCAGGCCCAAATCTGAAAAACCGGTGATGATTTTGGTGGTGGGGCACCCGGCCAAAGATGCGGTTTTCCCCAGCGCCTCAGCCCACAAAAAGCCGCTGCCGGAGATTTTAACCGTAAAATAGCACCCCAAAAGCACCTTCACATTACCATTGTTGAAACTTATAACTGCGATATAATGTTGTAATTGTTAATGCCGCCATGCTGGCAGCCATTCCGCGGTGAAAGAGCCAAAAGTGCCATACCTGCACATAGTTTTTAGGGCCGGATGATGGCAGCGCCTCCTCCACCGCCCTCTACGCAAAATCATGTGGCGGGCATTCTGCGCGGCGCTTTAATTGCGTGTGAAGACGGTGAAATTGCCATCGAATCCGTGCGGATTGGCGATATTGTCAACACGCTTTCAGATGGCCCGCAAGTGGTGCGCTGGGTCGGGAGCACCGAGCTTGAAGCGCCCTTGGTGCAAATTCAGGCAGGCGCATTGGGGAAAAACACGCCGGTGCAAGACCTGCTGGTCGCGCCAAACCAGCGCATGGCTCTATCCGGTTGGCAAGCCGAGGTTTTGTTTGGGGAAACCCGCGTTTTGGCCACAGCTGAGGCGCTGGTGAATGGGGAAAACATTCTCCTCCTCAAGCAACCAAGTGGTTCAGAGTGTTTTCACATCCTGTTTGACAAACACGAGACCATAGCCGCCAACGGCACCGCCACAGAGAGCTTCTACCCCAACAATTTTGTGCTCAGTCAGCTCCTCCCCGAGGCCCGCACCGCGCTGGCCAGTCAGGTACCTGAGCTGAGCACCCAAGCCCCCCCCTTTGACCTTGTTCACCCAGAGATTTCGGCTGCCGAAGCCGCTCTTTTACGATAGGCTTAATATGCAGGAATTGATCAACCATCTGAGCGCCATTTCCCCGGAATGGGCAACTAGCCCGCTTCCTGAGCCATGCCACTTATCTGGCTCAATCCCTTCATGATGCGGGCAGCCCTATAGACTGGAAAACATGGCTTGCGGCAGACCTCCGGGCCGACGAAGCACTATGCTGGCAAGAGGACATCGTGCTCGCAGAATGCTTGCTCGGGATAGTGCAGAAAGAAGGAATATCAAGCCTTTTGGCGAGGCTCGAAACTGGCAATAGCGAAGGGGCTAAAACCAACAACAAACGCGCGCTTTGGATCGCTATGAAAGTAATAAGCGCGCAAACACAACGCTATGAGGACGCCGTGTTTGCACAGCTAGCCCGTGAACTGATGGCCGTGCAGGCCTAGCTCTCTATTTGCGCTTACTCAGCCCTCGCGCTTTGCCTCCCGCATGGAGCTTGCCAAGCTTGCGGTAGCGTTCACGGGATTCCGCAATGGTTTCATTACCATAAGCATCCTCGTTCATCAGCTTTCGCCAGCGCTTCAGCCGCTCTGGCTCCACCGCATCCCGCACCGCGCAACCCGGCTCGCTTTCATGGGCGCAGTCATTAAAGCGGCACTGCCCTGCCAGCTCTTCAATATCGGCAAACACCGCTTCCAGCCCCTCGCGCGCATCCGCCAGCCGCAAGGCGCGCATACCCGGCGTATCTATCAGCCAGCCGCCAGCCTGCATTTGATGCATAGAACGGGCGGTGGTGGTATGGCGTCCGCGAGCATCTGACGAGCGGATATCCTGCGTGAGCTGGCTTAGCCCCGTCAGCGCGTTTGTCAGCGTGGTTTTCCCCACGCCCGAAGTGCCCAGCAAGGCCACCGTTTTACCTTCATCGCAATACGCGGCAAGCTTTCCGGGCGTCGCAGGGTCCAGCGCATCCAGCGCATATACCATCACCCCCGGCAGGCTGCGCATAGCTTCGGCCTCAAATTCGCCGGGATTCTCAGCAAGGTCCGCCTTTGTCAAGATCAGCACCGGCTCCGCCCCGCCTTGGTGGGCCAGCGCAAAATAGCGCTCCAGCCGCGCGACGTTAAAATCCTTGTTACAGGAAGAAACCACAAAAAGCGTATCCACATTGGCGGCGATCAGCTGGTCATCCATATTGGTGCGGGCATTGCGCCGTTTCAGCAGGCTTTGGCGCTCCAACACCTGCACCGGCTGGCCGGTTTCCGGGTCTTTCAGCACCCAGTCTCCCACCGTTACGCCCTGCTCTACCAGATCAAGGGTCATGTTAAGGCGCTCTGCCCCGCCCTCGCCTAGTGTGCCAATAAAAGATTTATGAATGTCCGTGACCCGCATCGGGATCAGGTTATCGGATAATTGCGCCGCAAAATGCGCATTCCAGCCCAACGCGGGCAAGGTATAAGAAGTCATGAGATAGCCTCGAATAAATTCGGAAATGCCCCCAAGGGGCAACGTTTCATCGGGCTGGCGAAAATGTTAAACGCGGGCCCGGAGGGTGCTTGCAACAATCATGATATCCCTCCTGTGCGGGCGTTAAATAAGGTGAGAGGCTGGACATCGACCCAAACGGGACTCGTTGTGGCTGCTTCCTTCCGGACCTGACCAAGTTGGCGAGGCGTTCGCCCGCGCCATCCTCTCGCGGTCTATATAAGGTGGTTATGGGGGCGGGTCAAGGCAGCAGGCCCGAAATGCACCTGCATTTTTACCAGCTTAAAAATGAAGAGGGGGGCGGGAAAACACTGTGCAAAAACACAGTGAATTTCCGTTGGCCGAGTTCGGACTCACATTGATAACTTAACTTATTGTTTTATAGGTTAATATTAAATGTGATTTTCAACCATACCCCCAATCACACCCCCAAACTATCAAAATATGTCCAATTCCTACTGGATTTGTCTGACATCAGCGCTTATGGGTCCAAAAAGCGCTGATGTCAGACAGTGGCAACGCCCCAATAGCAGACTCCAGAAACGTTCGCTTGATTAGCCATTTACCAATGTAGCATAATTGCTGATATCTATAGAACAAAAGGAAAAGCTAGCCCATTATGCAGCCCGAATATTTAGAACTAATGGAACGTTTTCAGACTACAATTGTCGGGGCGTTGGGATTTATTGGCGTTATTTGGACCATACGCGCCAATGCTCGCATTGTACGAGCCGAAAACCGCTTACAAATTGCGGCCAAACGACAAGCTTTACGTCGAATATTAGCCGCCGAATTCAGAAGCTTTTCTTCTGCATTGAGAGCAAACGTTAAAGCGACGCCCCCAGACAATGAGCCTCGATCGATGGGGCGACCGCATCGTATTTTATTAAAGGACGTAACCACTGAACTAGGCATTCTCGACTTAGGCGAAATCGATGTAGTCGCAAATGCTATCATAAGCCTTGAGGGAATGGATCAATATTTGGAGACTATTTCGTCACAACAATCGGGAGCTCGTTTTATAATTTCCACAGCTTCTTGGAAGGACTATTGCTATATTGCGTCTACTACGGCAGATGCACTAGAGCTCGCACTCGATGTACTTGGTGACAAATAGGAATATAAAGGTTCTCCGCATACATTGTGGCATCTGACCTGCCACTGAATTGTCATAAAAAAGGCGTCGAAAATTTGCTTCACGCGTCAACGCTGTTGTTCAAACATCGACAATGGCTTCCCACTTCGAGCGTCAAGTTATGTCATCAGGAATAAGTGCGTTTCCATCTTCAAAATTTTCAATCAGATGGACATTCGCCATTCCATTCCAGTACTCTTCTGGGATGTGCTCAAAAACAATCATTTGAAAATCTTCGCCGGCCTGAACAATGTCGCCAACAAAACTGTTAAGTAATTTGAGCGCGCACTTAACTTTCTTTACATCTGGACTATCCAGTTCCTTTTTTTCGGCCCCTTTTTCTCCCCAATAAGGTCGACTAAATTGATCAATCACCAAAAACGGCGCGACATGAGGTATCCTATTGGAGATAATGATCTCATGAAGGCCGAGAAACATGAAAAGATGAAGAAACATGTGGTTTGAACTGCTACCCACATTTTCGATGAACAAAGACTTTGGCTTTTTGAGATAGAGCCTTTTATCTTTATAATCTGTCTGACATCAGCGCTTATGGGTCCAAAAAGCGCCATTTGATAAGAGAGTGTTTCTGGTTCATCGTTAACCACTG
>JADGFD010000009.1 GCA_016744015.1 Paracoccaceae bacterium
CCATTGTCCGGCAGGCGATTGCCACGCAATCTGCCGAGAGGGGGACAGCAACCACATATTCAATATCGCCCCGAACTTTCTGAACCGAGACTTCTTTGCCGAAAAGCCAAACCAAAAATGGCCTCTCGGTGATTGCATGCAATCACCTGTCAGCTAATAGGTGGTGGATATTAGTTATATCTGGACCCGTGAGGGTTGGCTCTATCTGGCTGTGGTTCTGGACCTGCATTCACGGCGTGTCATTGGTTGGGCCCGCTCTCATCGATACTTCGTATCGACTGCCGCGCAGTGGTCAGCAACCGAATGAAGAGGGATCTGGCGATCCGAGCGTTGAACATGGCCATTGCCCGGCGTCGCCCACATAAGGGCTGCGTCCACCATTCCGACAGGGGCAGTCAATACTGTTCACATGACTACCAGAAAATCCTGCGCAAACACGGGTTCAAAGTGTTGCTGCCTTTTATGTATTACAACTTCGTGCGGCTTCACCAGACTTTGAAATTCACGCCTGCAATGGAAGCTGGCCTGACTGACCGCCTTTGGGACATCAAAGGCATTGTTGCTAATATTGACGCAAACGAAGAAGCACCTAAGAAACGTGGCCCTTACAAAAAACGTATTTCAAAGTGACCCACTACCAGAGGGATTGATTTATTGTGATTTCTGTGTTATTTTTTTCCTATCGAAAATATAGGCCATGGTATCTGGTTGCACCCCGTTCTTGAACGATAAATGCTGTCATCATGGCTACGAATCCACTTGAGTTTCCTGTGTTTGTGCGCGTGTTGGCTTCAGCCAGCAAGATACTGCCAATCAATTTATTGTCCGTTTAGATACGGCCAATAAATGGCAGCAAGTGGGGGGCGCGAAACACATCAATCCAGTGGATAACGCGCCGTGGCAGAATTTAACATCGCCATTGTTAGAAAGTGACACAACACATGAGGACATACAGAACAGAAAGCACAATTGCAGGCGTCCTGTTCATAGTGGCAACTGCGGCGACAATGGCAGGCTTGTCGATTATCGAGCCGCTGCTGGAGGCACCTGACACCGCGCTTCGTATCGCTCAAGACAGAAACCTGTTCGTCACGGGGGTGCTGTTGGAGGTCATAAGCGCGCTGGCCAGCGCGGGCATTGCCATAGCGCTCTACTCGATCTTAGGGCGTTGTGTGAAGGGTCTGGCGGTGGCCTATCTCGGCCTGCGCCTTCTAGAAGCAGGCTTGAGCCTGCTGGCAGCAACTAGCTTGCTGCTCTTGCTAACGCCGATAGACGCCTCCATCGCCATCACACTTCACCATTGGGCATTTGTGATGGTTCTGCTCGTCTTTTCCATAGGAACGCTGATTTTCTATCCCGTGCTGTTTCACTTCCGGCTTGTCCCCCGCATTCTGTCACTTTGGGGACTGGCTGGCGGGGTCATGCTGTTGGTGTCATGCCTGCTAATCCTTTTTGGATGGATCGACATGGAATCAGGCACGGACACGCTTTTGTCACTGCCGATCTGGATCAACGAAATGGCACTGGCGCTATGGCTGATCTTTCGCGGAATCGATTTTGAGACCGCCGGGATAAGGACAAAGGAGACATGACGGAATCATCGCAAGCGTCGGCAGACCGACGCACAGGCGTCATCGTCGGCGTTCTGTTCATCGTGGCAACAAGCTTTCTGTTCCTCGGAGAGGCCTTCTACAAATCTTATATCGACGCAGAAGACGCCCTGACGGTCATCGCCGCAAACAAGCCCGTCGTTGTTCTGGGGCTGGGGATCGAGTTGATCTGCATTCTGTCCATGCCGCTGATCGGGGCTTTCATTTACCCGGTCCTGTGCCGTGTCAGCACCGGCATGGCGCTGACCTATTTCTTTATCCGCGGACTTGAAGGGGTCATCCTGATCACTGTTGCGCAGACCAACAAATGGGCTATGCTTAGTCTGAGCGAAGCCTATGTTGCTGGCGCAGATCGCGCTGCCATTGAGGCGTCGCTGACACTCATCCGCGCACAGAACGAATGGGGCGATACGGCTGGCTTACTCTACAATGTTATTTTCGTCATTGGAGCCGTCTGTCTCTACTCGGTTCTGTTTCGAGCGCGGTTGATCCCGCGATGGATATCTGTCTGGGGGCTTCTCGCCATCGCTGTTTTGGCGGGCACAGTGGTCTTCGCGCTATTTGTGGCCGAACTCCCCGGTTGGGCACTCCTTCTGCTGGTTCCCATCGCGGTTCAGGAGATGGTCATGGCGCTTTGGTTCATATTCCGGGGGTTTGACGTCAGCGCGGTAACGCCAAATCATTTGAAATGAATGCCCCATCATGCTGCCGCTATGAGCATTTCGAATAAAATATTGCTCGGCAAGTTTTAATCAAAGATCGAACCCGCGCGCTCGCCCGTCAAAAAACGCTGACACTGCCAATCTTGAAACGTCAGGCAAAGGCACGGCTTTATGAGCGCCTCAGTTGGAAAACCTGCGAAAGCTGCCTTTGCGGCCATCATGCGTAAGCCGATTCTGTTGGCAAACGCACTGATAAAGCAGGTTCCTATGTGGACAGAAATTAAAGCGTGATTAAGACGGATACTATTCATGTTGAGTTCCGGCAGCAGGCCTGCCATTATTTACATGGGTTTTCTAGCACAGGGCTACCGGTTAATGTGGGATCAGTTTATCCTGACGCTAAATATTGCCAGCACCACTATTTGCTTGTTTGCAATAGCTTTTAGCCTGACTCAGGTCCGGTATCAGAAGACGTATCGTCGGCTCGCGCTTATTTTTCTGGCAGTTTTAATCGCCACCATACCAGAGCTGGAAAGCCAAGATGGCACAAAGGCGCTAATCCTGCTTTCGCGGGCGATCAGTTTGGTATCATTCTGCGCCGCCTTTCTAATATTTCCGCTTTTATACGAATATATCCTGCGTATTACCACAGAAGGCCCACCGGAAAATACCACACTTAACCGGTGGCACTATTTTCTTTTTTATATTGCTATCGTCGCCAGTATTCTGATCTTTTTTCTACCAACAGATCTGGAGACCGCCCTTCTATCAATCGAGATGGGCGGGCGGCTCATTTATATTTATGGCACGATCATCCTGTTGATTGTGCTTCAACTACTTACAGTCATTCAATGGCTGATCTACACACAATTAAGCAGCCGCGTTCTTAAGAAATTCGCGCGGCGGGCGCGTGATCTGTTTTCAAACGAAGAGTACCGCGATCTGCGGTGGATCACATGGATCATTCGGGCGCAGATGCTATACGTGATCCTCGCTTTTATTGACCAGATCGCCGAACATTTTCTTGATGTTACAACCTTTCCCCATGATTATGAGGTGATCTACCATTTGTGCCTAATTGTAGCGCTTGGGTTATGGGGGCTACGCCAAACCCCGCGCCTGCGGGGGCCACAACGCACTCCATCCAACCCGGCAAAAGCAAAATATGCCAATAGCGCGCTGGCCCCTGCCGATCAGGCCCGCATAGCCCAAAAGCTGACCTTGGCCATGACCAAAGATCACGCCTATCGAGACCCTGATTTATCATTGGCCCAATTGGCTGAAAAGACTGGCATAACCGCCCATTATATTTCCCAAACGCTAAATGAGCATATCGGGGCTTCTTTTTTTGATCACGTGAATCACTGGCGGATCGAGGATGCGAAAAAGCTGCTTTTGGAGAGTGAGAAAACCGTTTTAGCAATCGCTTATGAGGCTGGGTTTAACACGCGCTCAGCGTTTTACCGTGCTTTCAGCAAACATGCGGGCCAAACCCCCACCACCTTTCGGCTGGCCCACAAAAAATAGTTGCGTTGCCCTGTCCTACCTAACCGGACAGGACGATTTAAAGGCGAAGATGCTCCAGATGTAGTTTTCTAACAACCTAGGAGCAAATAATGTTTACACGCCCAATTCTATCAACCCTCGCCCTGTGTGCGGCGGCAGCCAGCCCTGCAATCGCAGATAGATTTCCGGAAAACACCCAAGGCGTTTGGCAAACCGACGGCTACGGTTATGTGCTGGAAATCCGGCCCAACGTAGCGCTGGCTCATAATGTCACTGGCACGGTTTGCGTTCCGAACATGCTGGGTGCCCTTACAATCGAGATGGTCATGGCACTTTTCCCCATCGCAGCGACTGAAGATGAAAATGTGCTGCACATACTGCAATCCAATGGCGACCATGCCATGTGGGCCGACCGGCTAGATGCCTTGCCCGCCGCCTGCGATACCCCAACGCCAAACACGCCGATGGGCAATTTTGATGCCTTTGCTGCCTTTGTTGGCCAACACCATACGTTTTTGCCGCTTTACAATATTGACTGGGCCGCGCGGGTTACACATGCCCGAACCAAGGTAACGCCAGCTATGAGCGACCACGCGCTCATGACGTTAATGATGGAAATGATGCGGGACATTTCCGACCCGCATACAATGCTTGGCCGCATAGTTGACGACGAGTGGCAGGGCATTGCGCCGGACATGACCGATACGGACCACGCGATTGCGGCAGCCCTAAAAGCTGGCGATATTCCGGCGGATCTGGACCTTGATGAATACTTCTGGAATGTCAGCGTAGACGAGCAGGTTTTGCAAGGCCAAGGCGAAATAACGGCTGGCGGGATGATCCATTACGGCATTACCGGCGATAATATCGGATATATCGGCCTGCGCGGAATGTATGGCTTTGCCGGAAATGATGATATTATTTCCGAAGCTGACAGCCCTGCCCTTGATGCCGCCCTTGATATGATCTTAAGCGACTTTGCCGAAACCGATATAGCGGCGGTGATTGTTGATATCAGCAACAACCCGGGCGGAGATGATGCCTTTTCGCGAATAGTGGCCAGCCACTTTACCGAGGCAGAGCATCATGCCTATGCCAAGCGCCCACTGGATGCCACCCGCACCGAATTCAGCAGGTTTTCGATCGCTCCGGCCAATGGCACGCGCTTTACCGGCCCAGTTTATCTGATGACCAGTAACATGACCTATAGCGCGGCTGAAATTCTAACCATGTCGATGCGGGCTTTGCCCAATGTTACCCATGTCGGCCAAAAAACCGGGGGTGGGTTATCAGACCTTCTGAGTAAAGAATTGCCAAACGGCTGGGGCCTTGGCCTTTCTAATGAGCTATACCTAGATCATGAAGGCACGAGCTGGGAAGGGCTGGGGATTACCCCGGAAATCGAGCTCAGCGTGTTCCCCGCCAACAACCTGCTGCATGGCCACGCGCTGGCGGTAGAAACGGTCGCGGACATGGCGGCCAATAACTAGCCTTTTAAGCTGCCAAACTTGCCCGGCCACACCCATTGGCCGGGCCTCTTATTTGAACGCCGCCGCGAAATTAGCGCACGGGGCCATGATGCAGGCCCCGAATTAGGATGCTCTGTATCACCCTGCACCTTGCCCCCTTAGAGGCCGTTGCCAATTGAGCTGGAAAAGCTCACTGTCTTTTGAAAGAAAAGCCGCATAAATGAGGACCTGGAGCAGCACTAAAACGGGACAAATCCACTTTTATCGGAATATATGGTTGGTACGTCAGCGCTAACGAAAATAGGCCAAATAGCATATTTTTTGGACCTTTTGCCTATATCCCAAACCTTTAATAAAAAGCTACAAGAAGAGGTTTCCTCTCAAAATAGCATCGTAAAAATTATACGCAAAAGCGGGAGCATCGCCCCCGCCCGCACTTCAATTTTACCGGCAGGTAAACGCCATAGAATTATACCCACGACCACCCTTGTCACCACGCGTCAACTGAATAACCGCCTGCCCGGCCCCGCCGCAATACGTATCAGCGCCCTCCAGAACACGGCCATCGTCCACCACATCGGTATAATAAGCATAAATCACAGCATTCCCGCTGGCAGCTGCGGAATCAAGCTTGCCAACAAGGCCGGAATCCCGAATCAAACTTGGGTCGTTTGCCCCAACCGCCGCAGCACCGCCGCCGCTGCTCATACCCTCTTCACAAGCCGCCAAAAAACCCGCCGTTGCCAAAATCATAAGTGTTTTTGTTAAAGTCATCGCATATCTCCCTAATTGCTTCCCCGCCAATCTACAGGCCTTTCCCGCGTCTGTAAATCGCTTTGGCACAGCTAGGCGCAGCCCCCAAATATAGCGGCGTGCTTTTCCCCCTACACAAATTGTGCCCACCCCCCTATAGTGCCTTAAATCTACCCTGCACGGAGACGCCCATGCGCTGCCCCTTTTGTGGAAATATTGATACCCAGGTGAAGGACTCGCGCCCCGCCGAAGACCATTCCGCCATTCGCCGCCGCCGCTATTGCTCAGCTTGCGCGGGCCGCTTCACCACCTATGAGCGCGTGCAGTTGCGGGACCTCGTAGTGCTCAAGAAAAACGGTAAGCGTGAGGATTTTGACCGCGATAAACTCGCCCGCTCCATCCGCACCGCCCTGCAAAAACGCCCGGTAGAGGCCGAACGGATTGAGCAGATGATCTCCGGCATTGTGCGCCGCTTGGAAAGCTTGGGCGAGGTTGATATCCCGTCTGACAAAATCGGCCAGATCGTTATGGAAACCCTCGCACGGATAGACACCGTGGCCTATGTGCGCTTCGCCAGCGTTTACAAAAACTTCCAAGCCGCGGATGACTTTGAGGAATTTGTGCACGAGCTGCGCCCCCCCGAAGATGGCGAATAACGACCGGCGCTGGATGCGACTCGCGCTCTCTTTGGGCGCGCGCGGCCTCGGCCAAGTGGCCCCCAACCCCGCCGTGGGCTGCGTTATCGTGAAGGGTGGCCGCATTCTTGGCCGAGGTTGGACCCAGCCCTCAGGCCGCCCCCACGCTGAAGCCGTCGCCCTTGCCCAAGCAGGCGATGCCCACGGTGCCACCGCCTACGTCACCCTAGAACCCTGTGCCCACCAAGGCAAAACGCCCCCCTGCGCCAACGCGCTCATAAACGCCGGCATCACCCGCGTCGTCTGCCCTTTGGCAGACCCTGATACCCGCGTTTCCGGCAAAGGCTTTGATAGGCTCCGCGCAGCAGGCATTGCCGTTGATGTAGGCCTCATGGCTCCCGAAGCCCGCGCTGCCAACGCTGGTTTTCTCCTCACCCAAGAGCACAACCGCCCCTTCATCACCCTCAAACTCGCCGCCTCCCTTGATGGCCGCATCGCCACCGCATCCGGTGAAAGCCGCTGGATCACCGGCCCCGAATCCCGCCGCTATGTGCACTATCTCCGCGCCACCCACGATGCCGTAATGATCGGCCGTGGCACGGCCGAAGCCGATGACCCCATGCTAGACATCCGAGACCTCGGCCTCGCTCACACCAACCCGGTGCGCATTATTCTAGACAGTCACCTCACCCTCAGCCCCACGTCTCGCCTCGCAAAATCTGCCGCGGGCATCCCCCTTTGGATATGCCACAGCCCCGGCGCCAAAGATATATATAACTGGGCAAATTCAGACGCTATGCTTATTGAATCCCCATCCTCCAAAGTCGGCCTTAACCTCCCCGCGCTTGGTCAAACCCTCTCTACAAAAGGCCTCACACGAGTCTTAGTTGAGGGCGGCGGCCAACTCGCCGCTAGCCTTATTGAAGCCAATCTCGTAGACCGCGTTGAAGTCTTCCACGCCGGCCTATTATTAGGGGCCACAAGCACCCCCGCTCTTGCAGACCTGCCATATAAAACCCTTACCAGATTTCCCAGATTTTCCCTCTTGGAAACCCGAACCCTCGGTAACGATAGCCTTAGTATCTGGGAATAACCTCAACGGCTCCCGCCCGTCGGACGCCGTGCCGCAAGCGGCAAGTCGCCTCCCGTTGGGCGTGGCCTCGCCTACGGCTCGGCAGGGGTATTTCATCCCCCTCTGGCGCGAGCGCCATTCACCCCCTAGGATATTTATACAATTTGGAATACAGGTAAGCTCGAGTTCCAAATTGTATAAATATCCCGGGGTGAGCGTAGCGAGGGGCAGCGCCCCTTTTTGAGCGGTTAAAACTTGGCACTATTAACAGTGCAACGCGAGCAAGCCTTCGCCACAAGTAAAATGGTTGACGCGCCGCTTCGGCCCTTTACACTCCGTAAATCTCGCCAAATTTAGCATCCAAATACCCCAGCAAAGCCGAAGCGCTGGCCTTATGCCCAACCGCATCTTCAATCAACTGCCCCGGCGCTTTCATCCGGCCATGGTCATGCACATTGTGGTGCAGCCATTCCAGCGGTGCGCTTAGCTCAGCTTGAGAAATCATCCCGTCCAGCCCTGCAATATCGCTCTGCATCTTAGCAAAAAGATCCCCCGCATAAAGGTTGCCCAAGCTGTAGGTTGGGAAATAGCCAAACAACCCCACCGACCAATGCACATCTTGCAGCACCCCGTTGGAAGGCTTATCCACCGCCACCCCAAAATCGGCCTCAAAGCGCTCGTTCCACGCGGCTTCAAGGTCATCCACCTCTAGCTCACCCTCGATCAGCGCCCGCTCAAGGTCAAACCGCATCATGATATGCAGATTATAATGCACCTCATCGCTCTCCGTGCGGATATAGCTGCTGCGCACACGGTTCACCGCTTTATGAAATGCATCGGCGTTATCCACGCCCATATCGCCAAAATGCTTGGTGAACATCGGGAACAGGTGCTCGGCAAACGCCCGCGAGCGCCCAATCTGGTTTTCCATCATCCGACTCTGGCTTTCATGCACGCCCATCGAGGCATAGCTGTAAGCGGGCGCAAGGGTATCTGCATTCGGAATGCTCTGCTCATACATGCCGTGGCCGGTTTCGTGAATCGTCGAGTATATGCAATCAAACGGGTTTTCCAAATCCACCCGCGTAGTTAGCCGCACATCACCACCATTACCCGAGCAAAACGGGTGCACAGCAAGGTCCATCCGGCCGGCCTCCCAGTTATAGCCAAAAATCGCAGGCAGTTCCTTGGCCAGCGCCATTTGCTTTTCAGCGCTAAAATCCCCTTTCAGCACAGGCATCTCTTTGCCACTTTCCGAAATCCGCCCCCGCAAGTCTACCAGCCCTGCCCGCAGTTCCCCGAGCAAGTCACTCATTTCGCTGGTTTTCATCCCCGGCTCGTAATCATCCATTAGGGTGTCATATAGGCTGGTATTGCCCTCTTGCCGCGCCTCGGCCTCTTGCCGTTTTAGGTTAATCATTTCCTTAAGCGTTGGCACAAAATCTGCCACGCTCTGCGCCGCGCGTGCCTTGGCCCAAATACCTTGCGAGCGCGCAGCGTGCTTGGCCAGCGCTTCGGCCAAATCAGCAGGCACTTTTGTGGCGATTTGGTAAGCCTTTTGAGCTTCGCGTACATTGGTTTTCCCCGCCGCATCCAGCGCTTCAATATCAATCCCAGCAATCCACTCAACAACCCTAGGGTCCGCGCGCCGCCCGTGCAGCACGCCCTCAAGCGCGCCCATGTGCTCAGCCCGCTGCACCCCGCCCTTGCTGGGCATTTTTGTCTCTTGGTCCCAGCCCAGAATGCCTGAAACCTGCTCCAGCGCGGTGGTCTTTTTCAAATGCTCAAGCAGCAGATCATAGCTCATTGTGTGTCCTTTGGTTTGGTTGCGATATTTTTGGTTGCTTGCGCGGCAAATGTCCATACCATGGCCAAAAACGGAGCGTAAAATGCAAGTATTAATCACAGGCGCCAATCGCGGCATTGGCGCGGCGCTGGCCGCAAAGGCACAGATGATGGGCCATCATGTTATCGGCACAGCCAGAAATCTCACGTCACCAAATGAGCGTATCGACTGGCTTCAGCTCGACGTAACCTCGCCCGAAAGCGTGCAAAACTTCGCTAAATCCCTACAAGGCCGCGCTTTGGATATGCTCATCTGCAATGCCGGCGTCTACCCCGACAAAGGCCTTGATTCAGGCGATATCACCGCCGAAATCATGCAAAATGCCTTTCAGGTCAATACCATCGGCGTGTGGGAAACCATTCAAGCCGCACTGCCTAACCTGCGGGCCTCAAAGGGAAAAATCGCCGTTATATCGTCCAATATGGGCTCATCGGCCCGCGCCCCCGGTGGCTCTTACGCCTACCGCGCCTCCAAAGCCGCCGCCACCAATCTGGCGTGTAATTTGGCAACAGATCTCAAGCCCGAAGGCATTGCCGTTGGCAGCTACCACCCCGGCTGGGTGCGCACAGATATGGGTGGTGACAGCGCCGAAATCTCACTCGAAGAATCCGTGAATGGATTGTGGGACCGCTTCACCAGGCTTTCGCTCAAAACCACCGGTGTGTTTGAAGGCTATGACGGCGAGGCCCTACGTTTTTAGGAGGCAAACGCCTCGGGGTTAGCTTCCCGCGCCATATGGTCCAGCACCGCATTCACAAATTTGGCTTCTTTTCCATCCGGAAAGAATGCCTTTGCAATGTCCACAAACTCGCTAATGGCCACTTTTGGCGGCGTGTCTTTGGCCACCAGTTCAGCCCCCGCCGCGCGAAATAGCGCGCGCAACGTCGGGTCAATTTTCGCGATCGGCCATTTGGCGACCAACGCGCTATCGGTCAACTGGTCGATCTTGGATTGGTCAGCCACGGCGCGATAGGTCAGCGTGCGAAAAAGCTCAAGGTGGCCCTCAGCATAAACATCGCCGTCCAACTCCGCGCCAAAACGATGGGTTTCAAATTCCGCCTGCACATCTTCCAGCCCCGCGTCCCCCGCTTCCATTTGGAAAAGTGCCTGCACGGCAAATAGCCGCGCGGTAGATTTCTTTTGCTGCGAGCGTGCGCGTCTTTCACTTTGGCTGGCCATCAAGCGGTTCCTTTGTCCGGTGCTCCGGCCATCAAAATATGCTCGGAAGTTGGTGCAATATGCCCCTTTGCCGGCTTTGTAAAGCGCCGCTTTAGCGCCAGCAAATGCAGTGCCGCCTCAGCCGCCCCGCCGCCCTTGTTTTGCCCAGCGGCCGCTGCCCGTACCTCGGCCTGCGCCATGTTTTCGACCGTCAAAATCCCGTTGCCAATGCACAGCCCCTCAAGCCCAAGCAGTGTAAGCCCGCGCGAACTATCATTACATACAGTTTCATAATGCGTGGTTTCGCCCCGCACCACGCAGCCCAGCGCCACAAAAGCATCAAAATGCCGCGCGGCCAGCTTAATCGCCGTCGGAATTTCCAGCGCCCCTGGCACGGCTACCGTTTCATAGCTCGCCCCCGCCGCTTCAAGCGCAGCCCGTGCGCCCGCCACCTGTTGGGCAGAGATCGCAGCGTAATAAGGTGACATCATAATCAAAACCCGTGTCGGCACGTCCACCTTCGGGGTTGCCATTACATCATGTTCAACCGCCATTCAGACCTCCTCTATCCGCTTGCTTTCCACAATGCGCAAATCATAGCCATCCAGCCCAATCACATTTGGCTCCGGCGAATTACTTAGCAAAACCAGCTCATTAAGGCCCAGCGATGCCAATATCTGCGCCCCCAGCCCATATTGCTTTAGCTTCCGCTCCGGCGCAGCATCCAGCCCGATGCTCGAAACCATATCACGCAGCAAAACCACTACGCCCCGCCCCTCAGCCGCTATCATCCGCATTGCAGCCTGAAGCTCACCGCTTTTGCCCGGCACCAGCCCGAGCATATCCACACAAGGGCTGGCCGCATGCATCCGCACCATCACCGGCGCGCCCGAAAGGTCACCCTTGGAAAGCACCAAATGCTCCACATCCTTCAGCGTATCCTTAAAAACTTGCAGCTTCCAAGTGCCGCCAAATTCCGATTCCACTTCACGGTTGGACATCTCGACAACCAGCTCATCATGGCGCAGCCGATAGGCAATCAGGTCCGAAATCGTCCCAATCTTCAGCCCATGCTTTTTAGAAAACCCAATCAGGTCCGGCAACCGCGCCATCGTCCCGTCTTCGTTCATAATTTCGCAAATCACCCCCGAAGGGTTCAACCCCGCCAACTTCGCAATATCCGTAGCCGCCTCCGTATGCCCCGCCCGCACCAGCACACCGCCCTCACGCGCCCGCAGCGGAAACACATGCCCCGGCGTCGCAATATCACGGGTGCGCACCTGCGGATTAATCGCCGCCGCCACCGTCACCGCACGGTCCTGCGCCGAAATGCCGGTGGTCACACCTTCCGAGGCCTCAATCGACACCGTAAACGGCGTTTCATGCCGCGAAGAATTATTCGACGCCATCATCGGCACCCCAAGCCGCGCCACCTGCGCTTTGGTCATGGTCAGGCAAATCAGCCCGCGCCCATGCGTTGCCATAAAATTAATCGCCTTATCGTCGGCCATTTCCGCCGGAATAACGAGGTCGCCCTCGTTTTCGCGGTCCTCGTGGTCCACCAGCACAAACATTTTTCCAGCTTTGGCATCGGCGATAATATCTTCGATCGGGGAAATATCACCCGCAAATGGGTTACTTGGCATGCAGCCCTCCATATTTGCGCCCAGCCTTAGCGCACTTCCCACCTGATGCCAACGAATTTCGCCCTAAATCGTACCCCATGGCGGCGCGTCAACCCTTGCTCTACTTGGCAATACCGCACCCGCGCCGCGCTGCAAAAACTGCGCCTTTGGCAGACCCCGCCCCATCCCACATCCAATTTCGCAAATACTCGGTCCTCACGTCCCACAAGCGCCGCCGTTTAAGCGCGGCGCGGGCACAACTTCGCCCCAAGCACAATGGCTTACGCGCCGCCACCGCGTAGCACACGCATTTTTTCCGCAGGAAAAAAGCCGCCCGCAGGGCGCATGCCGCGCTGCGAGAATTCCCAAACTACCGATAAAACATCATGCCTTCAATGCGCGACCTGACCAAGCGCTAAAAATTCCCAGCGCACACCCGCAGCTTTATTTTCTGCCCCAACACTGTGCCTTTTGCATTGAAACCGCGATTAGCCCGCAGCCTTTCGCCCAGTTTTCAACTTCTCCCGCTTCATATGGATAAGCAGGCCGCGTTTCGGCCGATGGCCCGTGCCTGAATGATAAAACAATGCGGCCATCGCGCGCCAATAGCCCCGCAATATTCAATATTGCCACCGCCAGCCAAGCCAAGCCAAGCCAAGCCAAGCCAAGCCACATCACGGCCCGTGCCAATATCCAATACCCGGCATAGCTTTTGCGAGAAGTGCGCCAACACCGCGCCATAAAGCCGCGCAGAATCAATCTGCAACATATCGCGGCCTCAGCGACTCCGCCGCCACCGCATATCCTTCAAGCGTTCTATCTGCCACACCAAGCCCCTCTTCAGAATCTCAGCATAGCGGGTCGTGGACCTTCAGTAAATAAACCGGATTTGGTCGGTCCAGAACCGCTCCATCCGTTTCATTGCGGTGTTCATATCACCAAGGTCTTCCCCCCCCAGAACATCCTTCTTCTGCAACACACTCGCATGCCGCGCAAAAAGCTGCGCCACAGTCATCCGCACATCGCGGCCCTTTTCCGTTAGCTTTACCCGCACAGCCCGCCTATCCACCGCGCATTTCTGGTGGTGCATATAGCCCGCTTGCACAAGCTTCTTCAGGTTATAGCTCACATTCGAGCCTTGGTAATACCCGCGAGATTTCAGCTCGCCCGCCGTCACCTCGTTTTCCCCGATGTTAAACAGCAAAAGCGCCTGCACCGAGTTGATATCAATAATCCCGAGCCGTTCAAACTCGTCCTTGACCACATCTAGCAGCAGCCTGTGCAGCCGCTCGATCAGCGCCAAATGCTCCATATACCCGCCAAGGTATGCCACCGCATCTGCGCCCCCTTGCGGCTCTGTTTTCATAGCTGTCTGTGCCATGGCTTATCCTCCAGTTTCAAATCTGGGGCCACCTTGCAGCAATAAGTCCAAATAACGCGTTAAAACCCGTGAAAATTCAATGCAATTTCACTTCGCCCTTGATTTTTAGCAAAATACTGGCGTGTTCCGGCGGCGTTTCGGCCAATCCGGTAAACCAAGGGTAAAGATCTGTGTCATTTTCGGCCATCAAAGCCTCCAGCGCGTCCAAATCTGCCGCCCCAAGCCCTTCCAGCTGCTGGTCCACAAATGTCCCGAGAATCAGGTCCATTTCCTTCATCCCCCGCCGCCAAGCCCGAATTTTCAGCCGCTTTAACCGATTCTCATGCGTTTCCATGCCAATCTCCTTTTGCACACCCTAAAATTTCCCCCACCATTTCGCAATTCCTGATAACCTCGCCTAAAGGGAGAATCATCATGTCACAATTATCACCAGAACAAGAAGCCCTCAAAGCAGGGATTGAGAAATCAGCCACCATTTGGGGCGCCATCCTAGGCCTCATCACCGGCGGCATTGCCTACTGGGCGCTTGGTGGCCAGTCCAGCGCTGTGCGCATCGGCCTCGCCGTTGCCATCGCCGTTGCCGTCCTGCTCGGCATTCGCACTTGGCGCATCAAAGCCAACTCCACCGCCGCCACCTGCCAAAAATGCAGCGCCACCTTCTCGATTTCCCACACAGACCGCAGCGAAAAAATCCTATCGTCAGAGCCCAAAGAAACCCGAGAGGCCCAGCCCGACTATTCCACCAAAATCACCACATGGGTAGAAGAGGAAATCGAAACCACCAACACCTATACCTGCGCAAAATGTGGTGATGTGGAAGCCAAGGTCAGCCAGCACACCCGCAAAAAAGACGAAAAAGAAGAGATCGAACCCGCCCCCGTAAAAGAAAAGCCCGAGCCCGGCATCGCCACCTCCACCAAAAGCAAACCTAAAAAGTAGGGTGGGTGCTCGCACCCACCAACCACTCACATAAAGCCAAATATCCATGCGTGACATTCCAATTAGTTTCACCATCCCCTATAGCGACTTCGTCCTAGGCATGCTCCTGCTTGTCTTCGCCGTGGTCGCCTATCTCGCCATTTCCAACCACCGCGAAAGGCTTAAACCCTTCATCGCGTTCATGCGCTCTCCAAGCAAATATGCCCTCCCACTGGTCTTCCTCATCCTAATTCCCCTCGCTCTCATCGCTGTCTATAAAATCTTCGGCCTCATCGTTGCTCCAAACGCATGGGCATCCGACAAACGCGGCCTCGCCGTTCTCCTCGCCACCGTCACAGGTGCGCCTTTTGTGATCTGGCGTACATGGATCGCCCAAAAGCAATCCTACACAGCCGAGCAAGGCCACATGACCGACCGGATCACCAAAGCCGTGGAGCAACTCGGGACCGAGAAAACGGTTTGGGAAGACGGAGTTCAGCAATCTGTCCCAAACCTAGAAGTCCGCCTCGGAGCCATCTACGCCTTAGAGCGCATCGCACAAGATAGCCTGCGAGATCACATCCCTGTAATGGAAATATTGTGCGCATATTTACGAAATAATACGCCGTCAAATGAGGCGGTAAGCGTCGATACAAAAACGACATCGGGTCTCGGTCTCGCCAAAATCGACCAACAGCTTTTCTCAATACCAACCGCAAGACAAGACATCCAATCAATTGTAACTGTTATAGGTCGTAGAAAACCGAGCCGAATTTCTTACGAGCAAGATGGCTCAAGAAACCAAGTTAAGTCACGGTACAATTTGGATCTACGAGCATGCAACTTGCAAAATTTAGACTTTAGGTCGTTAGATTTTTCTAACGACCTATTTATAGATTCTGCGCTTGATTGTTCAGACTTTTCATCGTGCAAACTAGTTTGTAGCAGTTTCAACAGAGCCAGTCTTACCCGATCCAAATTCACAAATTGCGAGCTCAACGGTTCTTTCTTTAAGAACCCAAATGTATTTGAAACAGACTTTTCCAACTCTGACTTAAGCGAGGCTTTTTTTAACGGTAAAGGATTCAATTCTGCAAGCTTTGATGGTGCGGATTTAACTAAAAGCGTTGCTGTTCGGACTAGGTTTATTAATTGTGCTTTTGATTATTCAAAACTGCGGCACGCTCATTTTACACATACTGAATTGAATGATTGCGACTTCAGGAAAACCGACTTTAGTTTTTCGAGATTAGATGACTCAGATTTTTCGGATACAATACTGTCTGAAGCCGATTTTTCAAACGCATGTTTGAAACACGCCAATTTCAGCTTTGCTGTTCTTGAGGGGGCCATTTTAGATAGCTCAACAGAAATTGAGCACGCCGTTTTCCACCTTGCTGCAGTAAGGGAGGTTGATTTTCAAAAAGTGCTCAACTTCTCGCAAAGCCAAGTTGAAGAAATGTCTGGGGATTCTACAACGAAACTGCCTGCCTATCTGTCCGCTCCCAAATGGACAAATCGACAGTATATTGACCAAGAGTTTTATGACACATGGGAAGCCGAAGTGACGAAGGCCAAAGCCGCCGCCAACCTGTAGGGTGGGCGCTCGCACCCACCAAAGCCAAGCCCCCTTCCCCTCCCGCCTCACATATTGCATAACCCTCCCAAACTCCGATTCCAGCCACAAGGCCGCCCAAAATGCATGATATCAAAGCCATCCGCCAAAACCCCGCAGCCTTTGACGCTGGCCTTGCCCGCCGTGGCCTCCCCGCGCAAGCGGCTGACATTCTGCAAATTGACGATGCCCGCCGCGCCGCCATTCATGCCGCTGAAACCGCCCTCGCCGAGCGTAACGCCGCCTCCAAGCAAGTAGGGGCCGCCAAAGCCAAGGGTGACGAGGGTGAGTTCGAGCGCCTGCGCGCCCTTGTCGGGGCCAAGAAGGCCGAGATCGCCGAGCTGGAGGAGCAGAGCAAAGCCGAAACCGCGCGGTTGAATGACATCCTGATGTCCCTGCCAAATATCCCCGCCGATGACATCCCCGATGGCGCTGATGAAGACGACAATGTCGAGGTGCGCCGCATCGGCAACCCCCGCAATTTCGCCTTCACCCCCAAAGAGCATTATGAGGTCCCCGCCGCGTCGGGTGGCCTCGATTTCGAAACCGCCGCCAAGCTCTCAGGTTCCCGCTTCGTAGTCCTCAAAGGCGCAATGAACCGCCTGCACCGCGCCCTTGGTCAGTTCATGCTCAACACCCACGTGGATGAAAACGGCTTTACCGAGGTTTGGACCCCTGTTCTGGTGCGTGATGAAGCCATGTATGGCTCCGGCCAGCTGCCAAAATTCGCCGAGGACAGCTACAAAACCGAAAACGGCTGGTGGCTCATCCCCACCGCAGAGGTAACACTGGTAAACTCCGAGGCGGGCAATATCATTGCCGAGGCCGACCTCCCCATTCGCCTCACCGCGCATAGCCAGTGCTTCCGCAGTGAGGCTGGCTCTGCGGGCCGCGACACCGCTGGCATGTTGCGCCAACACCAGTTCGAAAAGGTCGAAATGGTCGCCTTCACCAAGCCCGAAGACAGCGCCGCCGAGCTGGAGCGCATGACCAAATGCGCCGAAGGCATCCTAACGGCCCTCGAAATCCCCTTCCGCACCGTGGTGCTCTGCACCGGAGATGTCGGCTTTGGCATGCGCAAAACCTACGACATTGAGGCCTGGCTCCCTGGCCAAAACACCTATCGCGAAATCTCCAGCTGCTCGGTGGCCGATGCCTTCCAGGCTCGCCGCATGAACACCCGCTACCGCCCCGATGGCGGCAAGCCCGACTTCGTCCACACCCTAAACGGCTCCGGCCTCGCCGTAGGCCGCACGCTGATTGCCGTGATTGAAAACAACCAGCAAGAAGATGGTAGCATCACCATCCCAGAGGTTTTGCGAGCGTATATGGGTGGGAAATTGCTAATTCAGGCTGATGGCACACTTGAGTGAGGGCTGACTCGGAAATTTTAGCAGACGCACTTCAGTTGCATGCCATGTGGAAGGCAGGCCAACTCGGCGGCGAAACCATGCCCGAAGATGTTCATCCGGCATTGCCAAAAGACTCTTTGGAGCTGTTGCATTACCTGACGCTTGGAATGTGCCTAAATTATCAACGCAATTCTTACCGTCTCTGGGAAAGCTGCACCGCAACCTTTAACGACCCTGAAACGCGCTGGGTTTTCATCCCCGCCGAGGTGGCTCGCCGGGATAGCGCCAAACTGCAACACGCCTTACTAAAATACAAAACCGCGCTTCAACCCAACAAACACCCCGAGAATTGGCGGCGTGTCTGCGGCGGTATAGTAAAGTTTGCGCAAGGCGAAATACGGACTATTTTGCAACAAAACAATTACGACATTTCTAAAATTAGAAACTACATTCAAACCAATAAAAAGGATTTCCCCTACCTTGCAGGACCAAAAATCTGCAATTACTGGCTTTTTGTATTGTTACAATATACTTCGTTTCCGCTGACCAATCGTGAAAGCCTGACAATCGCGCCGGATACGCATATTTTGAATGCATCAACAAAGCTTGGCCTATTTTCTTCTGAATCCACTATTTCACAAACGAATTGCAGCGCTGCATGGGCGCGAGTTCTGGCCCCCTCCGGCTTAATGCCGATAGATATGCATACGCCGCTTTGGCTCTGGTCTCGCAACGGTCTTCCCCAAATTCATGCCAAGTAGTTCGGCGGAGTTTGGAGTGCTCAGCAATCTCCAAAACATTTTCTGACACCATCTGTTAGGTCTGCCTAAACCTACCACCCAGCCAGTGTCTCGTCAGCCCCCCATCGAGGGGGGCGTTCCTCGAAGTTCCTCTCAAGAGGAACAGCCGCCCCAATCGTGGCATTTATGACTCACCCCCAAAATAACACGTGCCAGACTCTAGACCTCCCCCCACCGCCCCCCTAAAAAGAACCAAATCATTCACGAGGGCTTCCCATGCGCATCCTAATCACCAATGACGACGGCATCACTGCCCCGGGCCTCAAGGTCATGGAAGCCATCGCCCATGAAATCGCTGGCCCCAATGGCGAGGTCTGGACGGTCGCGCCTGCCGCCGAGCAATCCGGCGTCTCGCACTGTATTTCCTACATCCGCCCCATGCGGCTTGAGCAGCTTGGCGAGCGCCGCTTTGCCGTTGAAGGCTCCCCCGCTGATTGCGTGCTCGCGGGCCTGCACGATGTCCTTAAAGACACCCCGCCCGATCTCGTCCTCTCCGGCGTGAACCGTGGCCATAACGTCGCCGAAGATACGCTCTACTCCGGCACCATTGGTGCCGCGATGGAGGCGGCCATGCACGGCCACAAAGCCATCGCCTTATCGCAGTATTATGGCAAATATAATCACGATCTGGATGACCCGTTTGACGCCGCCCGTGGCCATGCCTCCCCCCTTATCCGCCAGCTTC
Organism: Paracoccaceae bacterium; assembly: GCA_016744015.1. Classification (GTDB taxonomy): domain Bacteria; phylum Pseudomonadota; class Alphaproteobacteria; order Rhodobacterales; family Rhodobacteraceae; genus UBA3077. The sequence continues at coordinate 19,088 of JADGFD010000009.1, forward strand.
TTGGCGCGGCCCCATGGCACGAAAAGGCCTATGCCACCTTCTACAATATCAACTTCCCACCTGTTGCGGCAACCAAAGTCAAGGGTGTGCGCACCACGCGGCAAGGCGCGCGCAGCGCCGCGGCTTTTGGGTTGGAGCCGCAGGTTGCCCATAATGGCCGCCGCTATCTTTGGCTCTCGCATAAAGCCGAAAACAAGAGCGCCGCTCAAGGCTCGGATGCCTATGAAGCCGCGCAGGGCTATGCCACCATCACAGCGCTGCACGCCGACCTCACATCAGAAACTTCGCTCAAATCTATTGCCTCATTGGAGGCTGACTTTTGAATACCGAAACCCAAATGCAGTTTATCCTTGGCCTGCGGAGCAAAGGCATCACTGATGCCCGCGTGCTCAAAGCCATGGAATCCATCCCGCGGGAGGCCTTTCTGGAAGGCACCTTCCAGCCCCGCGCCTATGCAGATACCCCCCTGCCGATCGACTGCGGCCAAACCATCAGCCAACCCTCGGTTGTGGCCCAAATGACCCAAGCGCTGGATATCACGCCGCGCTGCAAGGTGCTCGAAATCGGCACAGGTTCAGGTTATCAAGCCGCCATCCTCGCCAAGCTCACCCGTCGGGTTTATACCGTTGAGCGCCACCGCCCGCTGGCCCGCATCGCCGCCAAGCGCCTCGCCGCACTTGATCTTGGCAATGTCACCGTTATCACGGGTGATGGCTCCCTTGGCCTGCCCGAGCAATCTCCGTTTGACCGCATCCTGCTCACAGCCGCCTCTGAGGACCCGCCCGCACTCCTGCTCAAGCAGCTCCGCGTTGGCGGCATTATGGTTTTGCCCGTTGGTCAGTCGGATATGGTTCAAACATTGATTAAAATCGTTAAATCGGATAATGGGTTGGAGTATACAGAATTGGGCGAGGTGCGTTTTGTGCCTCTCCTTGAGGGAGTTGCGGAAGATATCGCATAGCCTCGCCGAGCAATAAAGCCGGATAACCGGCATATAAATCAAGCTTAAACAAGGGCTTAATGATATGGGCATTTTCAAATTCCTCAAAGCAGGCACGGCCATTTCTGTGCTTTCCCTCACCGCTGCCTGTGAAAATGGCATTGATCTCAGCCGCATCACTACGCCCTTCCAGCGTAATAATGATGCCATTCCGTCTATTGACCGACCAGCGGCAGACCGCCGAGGTGTTATCACTTACGAGAGCTACCAAGTGATCGTGGCGACTGAGGGTGACAGCATCGCCAGCATGGCCCGCCGCGTTGGCCTCTCGGCCGCGGAGCTTGCCAGCACCAATGGCCTGCCCGAAAGCTACAGCCCCCGCAGTGGCGAAGTGCTTGTGCTGCCGCAAAATGTCGGTGGCTCCTTGGTTAGCTCCCCCTCCGGCTGGTCGGCTGATATCGCTGAAACCGCGATTGAAAACGCCACACCAAGCAGCCAAGCACCTGCTGTTGGCTCCCCCACCGAGCCGCTTCGCCACCGCGTCGAGTCAGGCGAAACCGCCTTTGAGATCGCCCGCCAGTACAACGTGTCCGTTACCGCGCTCGCCTCATGGAATGGCCTTGGGCCAAACCTTGGCATTCGCGCTGGCCAGCAGCTTATCATCCCCGTAGCCGATACCGCCAACATCGCGGCCACCCCTGCCCCAGAGCCTGCCGCGCCAGCCCCGCGCGCACCTGAAGTTGCCACACCAGCACCAGCCCCCACGCCTGCTCCGGCGCCCCCAGCCCCCGCAGTAAATGCCAACGCCCCATTTGTGGCCCCCGTCAGCGGCAGCATTGCCCGCGGCTACCAGCCCACAGGGCGCAATAAAAATGAGGGCCTAGATTATGCCACCGCCGCCAACGCCACCGTGCGCGCCGCAGGAGATGGCACCGTAGCGCTGGTTTCCGAAAGCCTCGGCGGCCTTGGCACTATCGTCCTTATTCGTCATTCCAATGATCTAATGACCGTTTATGGCCGCGTTACGGATGTAACGGTCGCCAAAGGAGACACCGTATCCCAAGGGCAAACCATCGGCAAAGTCGCCACCGCCGATGCGCCCATCATGCATTTTGAGGTCCGTGTTGGCACCGAAAGTGTTAACCCGACGCAATACATTCAATAACTGATTGGCGGCGTATTATCACGCCGCCTTTACTCATTAAGCGCGCTCCAGACCGCATCATCCAACACCCGCTGCTCATCCTGCGTGATACAGCAGAAACAGGCCGTTTCCCGCCATAGCTGGCAAGCGGAGATAATCCTCAGCCGAAATTTGCCAATCTCCCCAGGCCGCAAAGGCCCCATCAATATTGCAAATGCGATCCCGATAAGCTTTTTCATATCCGTCCCCCTATCGGCCTTGGACCGAATTGAAGGCTTCAAATCAGACCACGCTCGCCAGCCTATCTGTAAACCACGCCCCGCTCCCGTTCAGATATTCCAAAAGCCCGCTTGCCCCACTCTGTAGGATGCCCCTTAAGCGCCAAGCGCACTTCAGCCAGCAAAAAGGCCTTGGTTACAATCACCGCCGTGATGAGGTTAAACAAAATGACAATGAGTTGTGTGGCAACGCTCAGCAATAAAATGATCATTATCGCGTCATTTGCACTATCCTCAAACATAGCAAAAATGCTCGCCGCACTTGGCCCGCCGTCCTGAAACAGAGAAAAATACACCACCGCGATAAAAGCCGCCAAAGCCAGCGTGGGCAACACGATCAGCCTCGACAGGCTATAAAAAAACGTTTCCCGCCCGCGCGAAACCATCATCATGCCGTCACCCCCCACAGCTGTGGCCACAAGGCTGGTGCCAAAAAAGGACATAAGAACATAGTAAAGCCCCATCACGCCTACAAATAGGATTATGCCCATGGTCAGGGGCTCAAACGGTAAGGTTTCGCTCAAAATCAAAAAAATCACAGCAATCAGCGCAGCCAAAGAGGGAATGCCCGTCACCATCAGATATTGCCAAAAATAGGTTTTGGATTGCGGCGTAATAGCAAAGGCCTCCCCCGGAGAAATCACCTCCCCATTAAGGATCGTCTTATGCGCCACCATAAAGCTAACCGCCCCAAGATACACCGTTACCACAAATCCAAAAATCCCCATAAACGGAATTATCCCCTGCGCAACCCCAAACACCGTGTTGAGAAAAGCAATGATGATATAGGTCACTAGGTTTTGCCCAAATACCTGTAGCACCAGCCCGTAAATCATCCGGCCATTTATCTTTTGATAATCCATTTATACCCCTTAATGCGCTTCGGCCCAACTATGCCCTACGCCTGCATCTACCACCAGCGGCACGTCAATCTTCACCGCAGGCTCGGCGGCATTTTCCATAATGCTCCGCACAACTGCAATAGTATCCTCTATAGCTGAACTTTCAACCTCGAATATCAATTCATCATGCACCTGTAGCAGCATTTTCGCGGGCAGCCCCGCTATCGCCTCTGGCATCCGCACCATCGCCCGCCGGATAATATCCGCCGCGGTGCCCTGAATAGGCGCATTAATCGCGGCTCGTTTGGCAAAGCCCGCATGTGGCCCTTTGGCGCTAATATTCGGCGTGTGTATCCGCCGCCCAAACAGCGTTTCCACATAGCCCTTTTCCTTGGCCCCCGCCACGGTGGCGTCCATATAGGCGCGAATGCCGGGAAAGCGCTCAAAATAGCGGTCAATAAACCCCTGCGCTTCCTTGCGTGAAATCCGCAAATTCCGCGCCAGCCCAAAGCCCGAAATCCCGTAGATCACCCCAAAGTTAATCCCCTTGGCCTGCCGCCGTATCTCCGGCGTCATCTCGTCCATTGGCACGTCAAACATCTCGCTCGCCGTCATCGCATGAATATCATGCCCATCCAAAAACGCCTGCTTCAGGCTGTCAATTTCCGCAATATGCGCCAATATCCGCAGCTCGATCTGGCTATAGTCGAGGCTCACCAGCGTGCAGCCCTCTGCCGCCCCAAAAGCCTCGCGTATCCGCCGCCCTGCTTCGGTGCGTACCGGAATATTTTGCAGGTTCGGGTCCGTCGACGCCAGCCTTCCAGTGGTGGCACCCGATATCACATAGCTCGTATGCACCCGCCCCGTTTCAGGGTGAATATGCGCCTGCAAAGCATCGGTATAGGTGCTTTTCAGCTTCGCGATCCCGCGCCATTCCAGCACTTTCTCAGGCAGTTCATGCCCCTCGGCAGTGAGGTCTTCCAATATGTCGGCCCCCGTGGCATAGGCCCCCGTTTTACCCTTTTTGCCGCCCTCAAGCCCCATTTCGTCAAACAAAATCTCGCCAAGCTGCTTGGGAGAGGCCACATTAAATTCCCGTCCCGCCAGCGCTTTTATCTCGCTCTCCAGCCCCGCCATATCCTGCGCAAAGCTGTTAGACATCGCCGCCAGCTGCCCACGGTCCACCTTAATTCCGTGCATTTCCATCTCGGCCAGCACCGGCACCAAGGGCCGCTCCAACGTGTGGTAAACCGTGCTCATGCCCTCGGCCACCAGCCGCGGCTTAAACACTTGCCACAGCCGCAGCGTAATATCTGCATCCTCCGCGGCATAAGGCGAAGCCTCGGAAATCGCCACCTTATCAAAGGTAATCGCCGCTTTCCCCGTGCCAATCAACCCTTTGATTGGAATAGGTTTATGCCCCAAATACCTGTCCGAAAGCTCGTCCATCCCATGCCGATGCACGCCGCCGTTCAGCGCATAGCTCATCAGCATCGTGTCCTCAATCGGCCCCACGGCAACACCCTGCCGCGCCATAATCTTCATGTCATATTTCATATTCTGGCCGATTTTCACGATGCTCGCATCCTCCAGCATCGGCTTTAATATCGCCAGCGCCTCGGCAAAATCCATCTGCCCCTCAGCCCGCTCCGCACTGCCAAAAAGGTCGCCCTCGCCGCTCACATGCATGAGCGGCACATAGCACGCACTGCCCGGCTCCACGCTCAGCGAAACCCCCACAAGCCCCACGCGCATTTCATCCAGCCCCGTGGTTTCCGTATCAAACGCCACCCAGCCGCGCACGTAAATTTTTTCCAGCCACGCCCTCAGGGACTCCGCCGTGGAAACGGTCTCATATTTTGCATGATCAAACGCAATCGCCCCCGCGCTCACGTCCAACGTTGGCACCGCGTGCGCCTCGGGTTCAGCCTCTTTAATCGCCGGTGCCTCCGCCCCAAGCTTGGCCGCAACGCGGCTCGTCAGCGTCCTAAACTCCATTTCGGCGAGGAATGGCAACAGCGCGTCAGCCTCCGGCTCCCGCAGCTCAAACTCCTCAATCGGCTCGTCCATCTCCACATCTCGCCGCAGCAATACCAACTCACGGCTTGTGCGGATTTGTTCAGCCTTCTCAATCAACGTCTGCCGCCGTTTAGGCTGCTTAACCTCCTCGGCCCGCGCCAAAAGCGCATCCAAGTCCCCGTATTCATTAATTAAAAGCGCCGCTGTCTTAACCCCGATCCCCGGAGCCCCCGGGACATTATCCACAGAATCCCCCGCCAAAGCCTGCACGTCCACCACACGGTCCGGCCCCACGCCGAACTTCTCCTCAACCTCGTCAATGCCAATCCGCCGGTTCTTCATCGGGTCCAGCATTTCCACGCCGCCGCCCACCAGCTGCATCAGGTCTTTGTCCGAGCTAATAATCGTCACCCGCCCGCCAGCATCCCGCGCCTGCACCGCGTAAGTGGCAATAATATCGTCGGCCTCAAAACCTTCCATCTCGATGCAAGGCAGGTTAAACGCCCGCGTGGCATCGCGAATAATCGAAAATTGCGGCACGAGATCCTCAGGCGCAGGCGGTCGGTTGGCCTTATAGGCCGGATAAATTCCACTGCGAAAGGTCTTACCTTTGGCGTCAAAAATCACGGCAACATGCGTCGGCGCATCATGCCCCGCGTTATCTTCCACCTGCTTATAAAGCATATTGCAAAAGCCAGCCACGGCCCCAATCGGCAGCCCGTCAGATTTGCGCGTCAGCGGTGGCAACGCATGAAAAGCCCGAAAGATAAACCCCGAGCCATCTATCAATTGCAGATGGTGCCCCTTGCCAAATTTCTCAACGCTCATATTCGCCCCCTGTTTTAGGAGACTTTCGCACAAATGAGCCGCGCCGCCAACGGGGAAAGCCGCCCGCGCTAGTCTTTCTTCAGCTCAAAGCGCTTGTCGCAATAGCCGCATTCCACAAAGCCAACAGCCTCATCAATGGTCATCCAGACCTTGGGGTGCTCTCCACCGCCATCACAGCTCACGCTGGTTTTCTCCACAATCTCAACTTCCGGCGCTTCAATAGTCATGGCTCATCCTTTGCTTTCCTCATAGTTTGCCACGTTCCCGCTTGCCCCTCAAGGGCCGAAACTTGACCGGATGACAGTTTTCGCTACCCTAGCGCCATAATCATAATAATTTGGGAGCAAGCACATGAAACTCGGCGCATTTTCCATCAGCCTCACGGTAAAAGACCTCGCAGCCTCTAAGGCTTTCTATGAAAAGCTCGGCTTTGAAACCACAGGCAAGGTTGAAGACAACTGGCTGATTATGAAAAACGACCACATAATTGTGGGGCTTTTCCACGGCATGTTTGATAAAAACATGCTCACCTTTAATCCCGGCTGGGACCAAAACGCCAACACGTTGAGCGACTATGAGGACATCCGCGATATTCAGAAAAAACTCTTGGCAGAAGGTCTTGAGTTACTCACCACAGCCGAAGATGGCACTGGCCCCGCGAGCATCATCCTAGAAGACCCAGACGGCAACCCCATTTTAATGGATCAGCATGTTTAAACTTCTCACAGCCACATTTCTTAGCTTCGTCAGCCTCGCCTCGGCGCAAACCTTTGGCATTGCCATCACCGAATCCAGCACAATTGATTATGAATCGGATGTAAACCAAGCCATTGAAGCCGGAGCCACCGCCACCTCGCTCACCCTGTTTTGGGATGAAGCCATGAAGGACGGCCGCTACGCCCCCGATTTTGACTGGCCCCGCATCGTCAACAGCTATTTCCCCAGCAAAAACTTAGGCCTCGTTCTCTCACTCGCGGTGATAGATACCGATCTTGTCGCCATTTCCATTGGTAATGAGGTCGATGGCGTGTTCACCACCACCCAAGACTGGGAGGAATTTGCCAGTTTCTTCAAAGCCGCCTCTGGTACAATATTCATCAATTATTACCGCCTGGTTTCCAGCTTTCATGTCCTCCCTCCGGAGGACATCAGCCCCAGCTTGATGGCATGATAGCCATGGCCGCCGGCAAGCCCGTGTTCCTCACCGAAACCGGCTATCCCTCTGGCGGTTGCGGATCTTCTGAAGCATTGCAAACACAGTATTTCCAAGAACGATTGAGTGCGCTGGATACGCGACAATCCAGAATCCCGTTCACGATGCTGGTGTGGCTGCATGACCGCCCCGCCGCTGAGCTTGCCTATTACAATCAGCATTACGGCGTCTCAAACTCATGTTTTAGCAGGTATCTTGGCACGCAGGGCTGCGAGGCCATGCAGGCGAAGACAAGCCGGCACTTGCTTGGTTTTCCCTGCACTAAACCTACACGCACCTCCCCTTAACATACTGATATATAAAATAAGTTTCAGATATAAAGATAACTAGATTCCTAGGTATCTAGTTATCTTTATCCAACAGTATGAATTCAGTCTTACTGTTGCGCTGCCCCGCATTCACCGCGCGCTGGCTTTACTGCATTTTCATATAATTTGCTCAAATTACCCCTCATGCCTAAGCGGGCCGTGTAGGTCAGGGAGTGGATTGTGTCGGGCATTTAATAACCAACGCGCATAGCGGCTCGACAAAAAATGGGCTTGCCGTGCGAGCTAAGCTTTGGCCTGCTCTAAAGGTGTAAAAATCCCACCCTTTGCAAAGGTGGTGCTTTGAAAAGCAAGCCAAGGCAAGGACTTAGGTGCAACTCACCGACACAATCCACTGCAAAACCATGGCGCGCTCCCGCCAGAAAACCAGAGGGTAAGGTCCTTCAACTGAAATTCAAACAGCTGCGCATTAGCGGCCAAATTTCGCGTGGCTACTCCCCATACGCCCTGCGGGCGGCTTTGTTAAGCCGAAATCATCCGCCCCAGCCTGCGGCCACCAATTATGTGCACATGAAAATGCGGCACATCTTGCACGCCGTGCGCCCCCGCGTTTGTGATCAGCCTATAGCCTTCGCCGCCTTCCATTTGCGCGACGCCAACGTCGCGTGTGATCTTCGCCACCATGCGGTTAAAATCCACAATTTCAGCGTCGGTTGCTTCAACTCCAAAATGGTCAAAATTCACGTAAGCCCCTTTAGGGATTACCAAAATATGCGTCGGGGCTGCGGGGGAAATGTCCAGAAAGGCAAGGCTATGCGTGCTCTCTGCCACGGTGGAATTCGGGATTTCCCCGCGCAAAATCTTCGCAAATATATTCTCTCTATCGTATTCATACGCCATATTCAGCCCCTAAACCAAGTCATGCTTGGCAAAAAGCGCTTTCAGGTCCGCCTCTGGCCGCGCCCCGATATGGCTAATGATTTCTCCCGCCGCCACACAGCCCATCCGGCCGGTTGTCAGCGTGTCATATCCGTTCAACTCGCCATAAAAGAACCCCGCCGCAAACAGGTCTCCCGCGCCGGTTACATCCACAATGTGCACGGCGTCAGCGGGCGCATGCACCTCAACGCCGTCACGCCAAATATAGGCGCCATCGGCCCCCACGGTGCACGCCACAGTATCCACGTCTTCAGCGGCTAACCGCAGCGCCACGCTCAGGTCTTCGTCCTGATACATCGCCCGCATTTCGTGCTCGTTGCAAAACAGCAGGTCCACATGGTCGCGGATCATTTCGCGAAACGCATCGCGGTGCCGCTCCACGCAAAACGGGTCAGACAGCGTCAGCGAAACTCGCCCGCCAGTGCTTTTACAAGCTGCAATCGCCTTGGCAAAAGCCGCATGGCTCTCCGGCCCGTCAAAGCGATAACCCTCAAGGTAAATCCACTCAGCATCGGCCATCATGGCCTCGTCAATATCGTCCGGCGTGAGGAACTCCGAAACCCCAAGGTAAGTGTTCATCGAGCGCTCGGCATCGGGGCTAACCATCACCATGCAGCGGCCTGTTTCAGCCTCGTGGCCAGCCGCTGCCAGAGGCACCTCATAGGTCGCCCCCTGCGCTCGCAAATCATGCGCAAAAATCGCGCCAAGCTGGTCGTCTTTCACCTTGCCCACATAGGCCGTGCGCCCGCCCATTTGCGCCAGCCCCGCAATGGTGTTGGCCGCCGAGCCGCCAGATATCTCTGTCGAAGGGCCGGTTTTTTCATAAATCGCCGTCGCTCGCTCGCGGTCGATCAGAGTCATAATACCTTTTTCAATGCCATTCTCCGCCAGAAAGGCATCCTCCACATGGCTCAGCACATCCACGATAGAATTCCCGATGCCCACAACTTGAAACTTTTTGCTCATAAGTTTTTGTCCTCTGATTCGCAGAATTCCGCGATGATACAATTGGTGCAAACCGGCGTGCGCGCTTTGCAAATATAACGTCCGTGGAGAATCATCCAGTGGTGCGCATGTTGCTGAAATTCCGCCGGAATATGGTCTTCAATGGCGCGCTCCACCGCGTCCACATCTTTGCCCTTAGCCACGCCCGTGCGGTTGCCAAACCGGAAGATATGCGTGTCAACGGCCTGTGCGGGCTGCTTGAACCACATGTTCAAAACCACATTTGCGGTTTTGCGCCCCACCCCCGGCAGGCTCACCAAAGCCGCACGGCTGCTGGGTACAACCCCTCCAAATTCGTCCACCAGAATCCGCGCGGCCTTCATTACATTCTTGGCCTTGGTTTTATACAGCCCAATGGTTTTGATATGCGAAATCAGCGCGTCCTCGCCCAACTCCAGCATTTTCTCCGGCGTATCGGCTACTTTAAAAAGCGCCTTGGTCGCCTTGTTAACACCCACATCCGTGGATTGCGCTGAAAGCGCCACGGCCACCACTAGCGTATAGGCGTTCACGTGGTTCAGCTCCCCCTTCGGCTCTGGCTCGCTATCACGGAACCGAGCAAAAATAGCGTAAATCGTGTTATAATCAAGCTGCTTTACCATGGGCCTATGTGCCACGCCAAAAGCTCAAATTGCAAGCCTAATCCGTAGGGTGGGTGCTTGCACCCACCACCACAAAACCCGCAAGAAACGGGTGGAAAATACGCGCCGCCCCGCTATGCTCACCTCATGGAAAACGACCCGTATCACTATGCCCTGATTAAACGCGCGATAGACTATATCGACGCCAACGCCACCCAACAGCCCTCACTTGCCGAGGTCGCCGCCGCCACAGGCCTGTCCGAGGCCCACTTCCAGCGCACCTTCCGCGCATGGACAGGGGTTTCACCCAAAAAATACCTGCAATACCTCACGCTTAACCAAGCGCGCACAATGTTGGCCACCCGCCACACGTTGCTCGATACCACCCTCACCACCGGCCTCTCCGGCCCCTCTCGCCTGCATGATCTGTTTATAAATTGGGAGGCCATGACCCCGGGCGAATACGCCCGGCGCGGCGAGGGACTCACCATCTCTTATGGCTGGTTTGAAAGCCCCTTCGGCGATATGCTGGCGCTGGCCACCGAGCGCGGCATCTGCGCCCTCGCCTTTGCCTCTGAAACGAGCCGAGACGCCGCCGAGCTGGATCTCTTCTCTCGCTGGCCCAAAGCCAATTTCCGAAACGATCCCAACGCCATGCGCCTATGGGTAGAAGCCGCGCTCACCGCCAAAGGCGAGGCCAAGCTGCTGCTCTCAGGCTCGCCCCTCCAGCTTAAAGTCTGGGAGGCCCTGCTCAATATTCCCTCGGGATATGTCACCACCTATTCCGATATCGCGCAAAATATCGGCAAGCCAAAAGCCGTGCGGGCTGTAGGCACCGCCGTGGGTCGCAACCCTGTAAGCTGGCTTATCCCCTGCCACCGCGCCTTGCGGAAATCCGGCGCTTTGGGGGGCTACCATTGGGGCCTTCCGGTAAAGCGCGCGCTTTTGGCCCGCGAGTCAGCACAACTGGATGCCGCTGAATAGTTCGGCAATCCTCCGCCCATTTTGTAGCATGTCTGCTTTTCGCTAGTATTTTCAGATATACGGCATACATATATGCTGTATTTAACGCCAATGGTTTTGGCAAATTAGAGAGGTATTCTCATGTCTATTATTAAAACTCCTATCGCAATTGCGCTGATCGCCGGTGTTGGCCTTGCAGGCTGCACCAACCCAGACGGCACAGCCAATAACACCGCCACTGGTGTGGCTGCCGGGGCTGGCATTGGCGCTGTTTTGGGCCGCGCCATTGGTGGCAACGGCCGCGGTGCGGTGATCGGCGGCATTATTGGCGCTGGTATTGGCGGCGCTATTGGAGATGATCTTGACCGGCAAGAAGCGGCTCTGCGCCAGCAAATGGGCGGCTCGGGTGTTTCGATTGTTAACACCGGCAGCCAGCTTATCGTGACCCTTCCCGAGGCCATCACCTTCCCCGTTGATAGCGCACAGCTCAAATCAAGCTTTGTGTCATCCCTCAATGCCTTGGCGCGGAATTTGCAAGAATACCCCAACACCACGGTTGAGGTTGTTGGCCATACAGATTCAACCGGTGCCGCTAGCTACAACCAGCAGCTCTCCGAGCGCCGCGCACTGAGTGTGCGTTCTGTTTTGCTGAATGCCGGTGTGCCGGGCAGCCGCCTGCGCGCCTTTGGCCAAGGGGAAAATAGCCCTGTTGCCAGCAATGGATCTTCGGCAGGGCGGCAACAAAATCGCCGCGTTGAAATTTACATCACGCCGAACCGTTAAGGTTTTCAAGGCTAAGAATTTGAGGTGGTCCATCTAGGTGGGCCGCCTTTTTTGTGGCCTCGCTTCGCTCGGCTATCGCGGCGCGTTAACCATTGTTTTGTTTGGCGATAGTGTGCCCGCGCCGCGCTGCAACATTTGCGCTTGCGGCCACAGGCGCAAGAGCTAGACGCGCCGACACCGAGCTACCCGCATAGGAAAAAGGCCCAGCAATTGCCGGGCCTTTTCAAATAGTCATTAGCAAAACCTAGTGCAGCTTTGCACCGACATCCTTGATTGCCGCGTCAATCAGCGCATTGGCATCTTTTGCCGCCATGCCTTTATTGATCACGTCACTCGCTGCCGCCACGGCCACAGCCACAGCTTTATCCTTCACCTCACGCACCGCCGCTTCTTGGGCAGATTTGATCTGGTCTTCGGCGGCCACCAAACGGCGCGCAATGGTTTCTTTCAAGTCAGCTTTGGCCTGCTCAGCCGCCGCTTCCGCTTCGGCTTTTGCCGAGGCGATAATAGAAACCGTGTGCTCCGCAACCTCTTTGCGCTTACGCTCATAAGACGCCAAAATGGTTTTGGCTTCTTCCTGCAACGCCCGCGCTTCGTCGATTTCGGTGCGAATGCCCGCCGCACGGTCATCCAGCATTTTGGCAACCAGTTTTGGCACTTTCAAATAGAGCAGAACACCGATGAAAAGGACAAAGGCAATAGCCACCACAAAGTTGGTGTTGTTCAGCGTAAAGCCAGAAGCCGCCGCAAAAGCAGGGCTTGCACCAAGCAAGGCCACACCCGAAAGGAGTAAAATATTTTTCATGTATCTACCCTTTCATCCGTGCCGTTACAGCTTTTATGACCGCTGCATCATCTGATACAGACGGCATAAGCGCCGCAACAATTTCGTTTGTAGTTGCCAAAGCAACCTCACGCACATTTTCAACAGCGCCTTCACGAACCAGCGCAATGGCTTTTTCGCTTTCCGCAGTTTTCACGGCAATTTCAGCGTCGGCCTTGGCCACAGCTTTATCCAGCTCTTTCTGGATATCCGCTTTGGTGTCTGCCGCAATCGCCTGTGCTTCCGCACGCGCTTGCGCCAGAGCAGCCTCGTAGTCAGCCTCGGCCTCTTCGGCCTGCTTTTTAAAGTCAGCGGCTTGGCTTATATAATCACTGATCACCGAATGACGTTCCTCAAGAACCCCGCCGATGCGTGGCAAAATTACTTTTGACACAATGAAATAGACCACGACCAACGACAGTACGAGCCAGAATATCTGGTTCGGAAAAGTCGAAAAATCTAACTGCGGCATGCCGGCAGTTTCGCCTGATGTTTCAGATGCCATAGCATCCTCCATAAACTAAGTGAACCATAGACGGCCTCAAAAAAGGCCGCCCGATCTAAAAGGTTCTTTAGCCTTGTGCGAACATCAGAAGCAGAGCAACGAGGAACGAGAAGATTCCCAAAGCCTCAGCAAACGCAATACCGATGAACATGGTGGCTGTTTGGCCGCCAGCAGCTGCTGGGTTACGCAATGCACCGGAAAGATAGTTGCCAACAACATTGCCCACACCGATGGCTGCGCCACCCATACCTGTGCATGCAAGACCAGCGCCGATAAGTGCGCCCATTTGTGCGAGATCGCCTTCTACTGCCATTTGTTTTCTCCTTATTAGAATGGCTGAAATTAAGTTCTTAACTAGTGGCCCGGATGCAGAGCATCATTGAGGTAAACACAAGTCAAAATAGTAAACACATATGCCTGAATAACCACCACCAGCAGCTCAAGCCCATAGACAGCCATAATGGCAACAATGGGGGCTACAAGGCCCGCACCCAACGGGGTGCCGGCGGCAAGCACGGCGGCAAAACCGGCAAACACTTTAATCACCGCATGGCCTGCCATCATGTTGCCAGCCAAACGAATGGAGTGGCTAACAGGGCGCACAAAGTACGAGATGACTTCAATAACCGCCAGAATAGGCCGAATGGCCAAGGGGGCTTCGGCCATCCAGAAGATTTTGAGGAACTTGCCGCCGTTTTTGATGAAACCCAGGAGCGTTACGCCCATAAATACCGCCATCGCCAGCACGCCGGTAACGGCAATGTGGGAGGTTACGGTAAAACTATAAGGCAGCAAGCCCAAAACGTTTGTAAACAGAATGAGCAGGAAAAGCGTCATGATATAGGGGAAGTATTTCAATCCGGCCTCACCGGTGATGTCAACGATCATGCCGCGCACGAGGCTATAGATCATCTCAGCAACCGACTGCCCGCGGCTCGGCACAACATTGCGCCCGCGGGTGGCAATAACCATAAGCAATACAATCGCGGCCACCGCAATAAACAGCCAAAGGGTGACGTTTGTCGGCGTATACCAGTGCACCGGGCCATCACCAAACAGCGGATGAATCTCGAACTGGTCCATCGGGTGGATATTTAGCGTTGCGCCGGTCGCGTGTTCTTCAGCAGCCACTTTTTGTCCTCTGTTCTTCACAGGCCCCAAACGGAGCTATTTCTTTCCCGCCAAAGCTTTCGCTTCAGCCTTTTTCTGGTGCGCGGTCGCTGTTTGCATCATAACGCGAACACCGGCAGCAAAGCCCAGCAATGTAAAAACTACGATGAACAGCGGCGCGAGCCCTGTCCAACTATCCAATACCAGCCCCAATATGACCCCGATCGCCATGCCCGTTGTGAGCTCAACTACCATTTGCCATGCCGGACCAGCCCCGGAATATTTCCCCGCATCGTGTTTCTTGTGCTCTGCTCCGCCTTGAGCCGCTTCCAGCTTTTCAGCCAAGGCCTTTAGGCGTTCAGGGTCCGGATTGTCGCTCATCGCGCCTCGCCCCTTCCATGTGCAGCACAAGATTCCCTATGCGTGGGATTTGGGCGCACACTATGGGCGGAAACACGCCAAGTCAAGGATTGGTTTATCCTGCTGATATTCCCATAGCTGCCTGTAATTATTACATTTTCCGGCAAGTGCGACATCCCTGCACTACTATACATAATTTTTTTCTCGCGGCGCATCCGCGCAACGCTAAACTGCTTGGTTGACCATCCAAGCGCCCGCATGATAGTCAACAATATGGTTGATTATCCCAAAAACCCGCTTGATACCACCTTTGCCGCACTGGCCGATCAAACCCGCCGTGCGATCCTAGGCCAGCTTCTGGAAAAGGATATGACCGTCAAGCAAGTGGCCGATACTTATGAGATGTCGCTGGCGGCGGTTTCAAAGCACTTGCAAGTGCTTTCAAAGGCGGGGCTGGTGCGGCAGATCAAGCAAGGGCGAGAGAAAATTTGCCAGTTAGAGCCAAATGCGCTGCGGGCAGCCAGCCTGTGGATGGAGAGCTTTGGGTTTTTTCCGGCGGTTTATTTGGATGGGGTGGAGGATGAGCTTGAAGCGCTTGGGGTTTCTCAAGACGCAACGTAGCGCTCCCGCCTGCCGGATGCCGCTTGCTGCGCAAACGACACCGGCAGTTGGGCATGGCCTCGGCTTCGCCATCGGCAAGGGGCGTGCCGCCCCCTCTGGCCAAGGGGCCATTCACCCCCTCTTAGGTTGCTTGCCGCAATATATCCGTGACCAAAACTTGAATGGCCACCGGCCCAAGCACCTGTGCTGCCGCACTATTAAGGGCGCGCCTAAGGTCTGCCATTTTTTCACCTGAAGTGAAATCACCGTTAAAGCCGCCTGTATTGGCATGGCGAAAAAGCACTTGTAAAAACGCGTCTCGCAGTTTTGGTTCGCGGTCATAAACATCAACCCCAAAGCCAGCTTCAACTTCAATTGAAAGAGACATAACCACCAACGAAATAACTTTATCATCACTGACAATTGGCACAATCATTTGCCGCTGGAGCGCTACATATTCCGGCTCATTGCCCGTGCCTTCAGCCGCATCGGCCTCATGGCCATCAGCTTCGGCACCGGCCTCCCCGTGGTCACCTTCCGTCGCAGCCATATCTTCGCCATGCTCACCACCTTCATCGGGGGTGCAATGCTCATCCCCTTCGGCGCACTCAGCCATCATTTCGGGCTCTGTCGGGGCGGGGCGCAGGAAGTATCCGGCCGCCACGCCGCCCCCGCCGCCCAACAGCAGCAATATTATCGGCAATAGTTTTTTCATCTATTTTAGCCTTTCTAAAACGGGGCCAGAATTTCAAGAATCTGCTGGCCATAGCGCGGATCTTGCACATCCGAGATCATACCCCGTCCACCATAATAAATCCTTGCGCCCGCCATTTTATCGTAGGTGATGGTGTTTTGCCGCGAAATATCTTCAGGGCGAATGATGCCAGTGATCTGCAAATCCCGCAGCTCGCCATTCACCCGCACCTCTTGCGTGCCACGCACCACCAAGTGCCCGTTGGCCAGTTCTTGCACGACCGTCCCTGCCACGCGCAACATGATCTGCTCGTTACGGTTAATACTTCCTGAACCGGTGGTGTTGGACCCACTGGAGAGGCCCACAGCCGGATCAAGCACTTCTGCTCCCAGCTCATTTGCAATCAGGCGGTCCACACCAAACAGATCGGCAATCGCCATGTTTTCGCCCGCGCTGCGGGTGCGGTTGCTGGAGTTTTGCAGCGTTGCCTGATCATCAATATTAATGATGACCGTTAGAATATCCCCCATCCGCGCGGCGCGGCGATCTCCAAAGAGTGAGGCCGGGCCAGAGCGCCAAAGGGAGCCTTGCTCATAAACTTCTCGCCGAGGGGTGGGCGGGGCCACGGCCATGGCGGCGCGTTCCTCGGCAATATTTGCGGTAATGCCATCATCAACCGCCGAAAGCTGCGGGCCTCGGCCCACTTCCCCAAGCCGCTCAAGGCAGCCAGACAGCGCCAAAACCATTGTGATTACTAATCCTGTTTTCATAAGCCTACCTCAATTACGCCATCAGCGCCCACGCGGCCAAAAATCACCGCTTTTGAATCCATATTCATCACCCGCACCCGCTCGCCCACACCCGCGCGCGCCAGCACGCGGCCCTCGGAATAGATGGTGAGCGCGCCGCGGGTAAAACGCATAAC
Source organism: Paracoccaceae bacterium (assembly GCA_016744015.1). Lineage (GTDB taxonomy): Bacteria > Pseudomonadota > Alphaproteobacteria > Rhodobacterales > Rhodobacteraceae > UBA3077. The sequence continues at coordinate 35,906 of JADGFD010000009.1, forward strand.
CACGTTTTGATTGCGCTCTAAAATGGCCGGTGCGCCCAGCGCATCCAGCATTATGGCGCGGCCGGGGTAAATATTTACCCGCGCCTCCATGCCGATCACCTGTTCCAGCGCCGTATAAGCCCCGAGCGTATCTGCCTCTGCCAGCGCGACCATTTGTGCGGTAATCACCGTTTGCGCCCGGATGCCGCTGAGCGCGACCACCGATTGCCCAAAGGCGGGCCAGGCCCAAAGCGCCGCTATAAAAACCAAGCCCCGCATTAGCGGATCTGCGTGGTGGCGCCGAGCATCTGGTCAGCCGCCGTTATGACTTTTGCATTCAGCTCATAGCCCCTCTGCGCTTCGATCAACTCGGTGATTTCGCGCACCGCATCCACCGAGGAGCTTTCAAGATAGCCCTGCCGCAACGTGCCGCGCCCTTCCACGCCAGCCACGCCCACTTGCGGCGCGCCAGAAGCATTGGTTTCGCGATAATAATTGTTGCCCGTGGCTTCCAGCCCCGCTTCATTGGTGAAGGTCGCGAGGGTGATTTGGCCCAGCAACTCAGGGTCCACCTGATCCTCAAACATGGCATAAACCTCACCATCAGGGCTGATGCTAACGCCGCGCGCACCATCCGGCACCGTGATATTGGGCACAATCGGATAGCCCTCGGCAGTCACCAAAAGCCCGTCACCCGTCATCTTGAGCGCACCGTCGCGGGTAAAGCCGGAAACACCGCTCGGCAGCGCAATTTCAATATAACCCTTACCCTCGATTGACACATCAAGCTCACCGCCGGTTTGGCTGCTCGCGCCCTGCTCAACATTCATCATGACGGCAGCAGGCCGCACCCCCATGCCCAGCTGCACGCCCACGGGCAGCACCGCCCCCGAGGCCGCGCTGACAGAGCCAGCGGCCTGCACTTGCCGATACATAAGATCCGCAAACTCAGCCCGCCGGGCGTTATAGGCGGTGGTGTTCATATTGGCGAGGTTGTTGGATATCACTTCAACGCGCATTTGCTGCGCATCCATGCCGGTAGCGGCGATTTGTAAGGCGTTCATAATTCTCTCCTATGCACGTTGTCCGAGGGTGCGGGTCACGTTTCTGATCCGCTCATGCTCGTTTTCCAAAAATTTCATCCCCATTTCATAGGTGCGTTGCACCTCGATCATCCGCGCCATTTCGGTCACGGGGTTCACGTTGGAGCCTTCCACAAAGCCTTGCAACACGATGGCGTTTTCCATCGCCAGCGGCTCATCTGCACCGGGGTCAAACAGCGTGCCGTGCTGGCGCAAAAGCGCCGCCTCGTCCTGTACGTCAAAAATGCCGACCTGCGCCAAAGGGTTGCCATCTGCGCTTACGGTGCCATCTTGCGCCACACTCACATGGGCTGCATCTGGCGGAATGAAAATTGGCGCACCACCCACATCAAGCAGGCGCAAACCATCAGGGTTCACCATCTCGCCTTCGGTATTCAGCGCAAAAGCCCCTGCCCTTGTCAGCCGGTTTCCCTCAGGCGTTTCCACCATAAAATAACCGCGGCCCTGAATGGCGAGGTCCATCTGGTTGCCCGTTTGGTTCATCGAACCTTGTGACGGGTCCGAAAACCGCGCGCGTGCTGCGGCCATAGCCACACCGCCGCCCTCATTAGGCAGGGCCTCCAGCATTTCGGTAAATACCACGCCCTCACGGCGAAAGCCGCTGGTGGAAATATTGGCCACGTTATTGGCCACAACCTGCATTTCTTTCCAAAGGCCGGTTTGGCGGCTCAGGGTTACATATCCGGCGGTTTCCATCTTGGCTCCTTAGTTCCCGGCAATGCGGGGTAAAATTTGATCATTGAAAAACGCCACCAATAGCGCGCCGGAATAGCTCATAGAGAGCCAAAAGGCGGCTAGAATGGCCCCGAGCTTGGGCACAAAAGTTAACGTCATTTCTTGCACTGAAGTCAGCGCTTGAAACAGGCCGATGGCAAGGCCGACAATGAGCGCCACACCAAGCACCGGTGTAGACACAATCAGCGCTAGCCAAAGGCCTTCACGCAGCACATCAAGCAACTCGCCCTCAGTCATTATACCGGCATCCGCAATATTTCTTGGTAAGCCTCGACCACACGGTCGCGCACGCTTACGGCGGTTTGGATGGCCATCTCAGAGGCGGCCAATGCCTCAACTACGGTTTGCGCATCCGCCTTGCCGGTCATGCCGGCAATCGCGGCATTTTCACCCGCCTGCATGGTGGCCATAAAATCATTTGCCATTTCGGCAAACAGGCCACTGCCGTTGCTTTGAGGCCCATCAGGCTTCGCAATATTTTGGGCATTTGTGTATAGCTGGGAGGCTATGTGGGGGTTGGTTTCCATGGGTCAGCCTTTCTAGCGTCGCAGGAGTTCAAGAATCGAAGATGCCATTTGCCGAGACTGGTCAAACATCTTCAGGTTTGCTTCATAAGAGCGCTGCGCCTCGCGGGCGTCAGCGATCTGCACCATCAGGTCCACGTTGGACCCTTGGTAATAGCCGTTTTCATCAGCTAAAGGATGGCCGGGGTCATACACCTCTGGCAGCTCCGCATTGCTCAGCTCCACACGGCCGGTTTGCACCTGCCCGCTGTTTTCCATAAAATCGCTCACCGCCTGAAAGCTCACGCTTTTGGCTTTAAAGCCCGGCGTATCGGCATTGGCGATGTTTTCTGACACCAGCCGTAGCCTTGCGGCCTGTGCGGCCATGCCCGAGGCCGAAGCCGACATGGATGCGCTAAAATCACTCATTCGGGTTCTCCCTTATTTGCGCCCCATACTGGTGCGCATTATTTGTAAAGACTTTTGATAAATGCCGATGGCCATATCGTGCTGCCGACGAATATCGCTGGAGCGCATCATCTCGGCCTCTAGCGATACCGTGTTGCCATTAGGCGACTCGATCCCAAACGGGCTGGTAAACACGGTTTCATTCCGGTTGGTGATGTGCCCTGCCCGCGTGCCCCGCAGGCCCAAAGCACTTTCTGCCGCAAAGCTATCTTCAAAGGCCACAAGGTCCCGTGCTTTAAAACCGGGCGTATCAGCGTTGGCGATATTTTCCGCCACAATCGCTTGGCGATCACTGGCATGGCGGGTCAAACCGCTCGCCAGCTGAAAAATTGTCATATTTTGTATCATTCGGGGCTTCTCCTCCGATAAATTTGAACCAAGAATTAACCAGTGTTGGTGAATAAAGGGTAACCAACAGCCAGAATGGATACAGTTTTATGCAATTTGATTTCGCCCCCCTCACCAGCAAACTTGCCGCGATTCGCCCCGTCACACGCTTCGGGCGGGTTATAGGGGTAGATAGCGGCTCTATACGTATAGAAGGCCTCAGCCTGCACGCTCGCGTAGGGGACCAAATCACAATTGCTGCCGATGCAGGGGATTCCCGTGGCGGCGAAGTGGTCGCACTGGCCCCCGATGAAATCCGCGCCATGTCTTACGATTCGCCCCAAGGTGTGGCGATCGGAGACTTGGTTTCGCTTGATGGCGTCAGTGGTGCCGCCGCCAGCCCCTCATGGATAGGCCGCATAGTAGATGCCTTTGGCCAGCCGCTTGATGGCGAGCCGCTTTTCCAAGGCCTGGAGAGCGCGCCGCTGCACCGCGCCCCGCCGCCCGCCGCCCTGCGCCGCCGCATGGGCGCGCGGCTAAATACCAGCTTGGGAATTTTTGACACCATGCTGCCGCTGGCGCGCGGCCAGCGCATAGGCATTTTTGCTGGCTCCGGCGTGGGTAAAACCACCCTGCTGGGTGATCTCGCCAAAGGCTTGGAGGCCGACGTGGTGGTGATTGGCCTGATCGGTGAGCGCGGCCGTGAGTTGCGGGATTTTGTAGAAGAAACCCTCGGAGAAGAAGGTATGTCCCGCGCCGTGGTTGTGGCCGCCACCTCCGACCAATCCCCCCTGATAAAGCGCCGCGCCGCATGGATGGCGATGGCCACCGCCGAGGCCTTCCGTGACCAAGGCAAACACGTGTTGCTGCTACTTGACAGCATCACCCGCTTCGCCGAAGCCCACCGAGAAATCGCGCTTACAGCGGGCGAGGCCCCAAGCTTGCGCGCCTACCCCCCCTCCACCGCCAACCAAATCGCCCAACTTGCCGAGCGCGCCGGCCCCGGCCCGCAAGGCTGCGGCGATATTACGGCGGTGTTTAGTGTACTGGTGGCAGGCTCTGATATGGAAGAACCCGTGGCCGACATTACCCGCGGCGTGCTCGACGGCCATATCGTGCTGGACCGTGAAATCGCCGAGCGCGGCCGCTTTCCGGCAGTCGATGTGCGGCGCTCTGTTTCCCGTTGCCTGCCCGGCGTGGCCAACACCGGCGAAAACACCCTGATAAATCACGCCCGCCGCATCATCTCAGCCTATGAAAAAGCCGCTCCGATGATCCAAACCGGCCTTTATGTGCGCGGCTCTGACCCGCTGGTCGATGAAGCCATCACCTATTGGCCCAAGCTCGACGCGTTTTTCACCCGTTCCGGCTTTGCCAATACCGATGACGCCTTCATAGAGTTTGCCAACCTCATGGGCCAAGCTGACCCAAACCACGCGCCCGAAGAGCCAACATTAAACGACCGCCCGCGCGCCTTTCCCACTGGCTCTCTTGCCGCGTCAGAAAAACCAACCCCAGAGCTAGATGTGCGCATCAACACCGCCCCCGCCGATTAAACTTGCCCCTAACCGCGCCGCTGTTACGCTTGCAGAATGGAACCCATCGACGCCCCATCCCGCCGTGCGGTAAAGCCCATAATCCGCTATCCGGATGACAACCTGCCGCGGCCAAACCTAGCACTTTATCAAGCCGCTAGCAAAGGGGCCACCCTCGTGGATGAAGTCACTATCCCGCCCCGCGATGCCCGCTGCTTCACGGTGCCAGCAGGCCATTTCTCTCGAATCACGTCGGTTGAAGGCCCACACGTCGGAGACCTCAACCTGTGGAACGCAGAGAACCTTACCGAGCGTTTTTACTCCGGCAAAACCCGCGCCCTGCATGGCACGCACATCACCACCGGCCAGCAAATGTGGTCCTCGTTTCCCACTCTGCGTCCCATGGTCACCATCGTAAAAGACACCCTCAGCTGGTACGGGATCAACAAATTCGGCGGCTCGGTGCATGATGTCATCGGCACCCGCTGCGCCCCCCACATTAACACCCTACTAAGCGGCGGGCAGTGTCACCATTGCTGCCACTCCAACCTGATCCGCGCTCTTGCAACCCATACCGGCCTTCCGCTCAAAGCGGCCGAGCCGCACATCCATGACGTGCTCAACGTCTTTATCGCACCGGTTTCACCCGCGATACCGGCCGGTATTTTATGAAAACCAGCTCCGTGCGCCCCAATGACTACATTGAGTTCTTCGCCGAGCTCCCCCTCCTCGGCCCGCTTTCCGCCTGCCCCGGCGGAGATTTCTCAAGCGAGCATTCCAGTGACGCCGCCTGCGGCTACCCGCTTTTGATGCAGATTTTTAAACCTGACCCGACGGCGCTAGAAAGTTGGCAGCCCCTGCAACCAACGGATATGACCAAAGCCACAGCACCTGACGCGGCGCGTCTACCGTTATGCTGCTTGGGAATGCCATGCTCGCGCCGCACTGAAACCGCAGCGCCCTTGGCAAGCGACCAAGGTGCAGCGCGGCGCGTGCGCATTGCTTACCCCAACCACAGTGTTGCCGCGCCGCCACCGAGCGTAGCGAGGCGATGGCCGGAGGCCTCAATTTATTCTCCTGCACGATGCAAAATCAGCAGCTCCACGCGCTTAAGCTCTCGCAACACACGGTCCGCCTGAAGCTGGGGCATAAAGCTCAGCTTTAGCATGGCCGCCATCAACAAGAGCACCGCCGCACTCATGCCCCATTTTACCGCAGCCAAAACCTCTACAGTGCCAAAAAACTTCCAGGCCGCCCAAAACCCGGCCACAAACATAGCGCTCTGTGCCAGCATAATCACCCAGCTTACCCAGCCCAGCTTGCCGCTAAACAGCCCCATCGCGAGGCTAAAATATCCAAGCTCCTCGGTGCTTACAATAATCTCGCTTTCCTGCTCTGTCAGCGCCTCTTTGATCAGGTCGTCAATACTTGTCATCTTCATATCCTTTCAGATGGGTTTTAAGTTCGCTCCTTGCCTTGGAGAGCCGAGATTTGACGGTGCCTTCCGGCACATCCATCGCCAAAGCCACCTCACGCAGGCTCATTTCTTCTATATAAAACAATCGTATAGTGGCGGCCTGCACTGGCTTGAGCCGATCAATCGCCGCCCGCACAGAACCGGTCTCCTCAAAGGCCAACTCAGGCAGGTCCGCCTCTACCGCCCGCGCTTTTATGTTCCGATCAATCTGGCGGGCACAGCGGCGCGAGGTTATCCTGTAAGCCCAAGCCATAAACGCCGCATCATCTCGCAGCTTGATCAAGCCCTGCGAGATGCCCACCCAGGCTTCCTGCACGGCATCCTTTGCCTCCTCACGGTGGCCAAGCAGCCGGTAAGCATGGGCAAATAAGCGCGGGCCAAAATGCTGCACCAAAGCCCTAAAGGCTGCACGGTCATTCAGCCGTGCGCGGCCTGCCAAATAGGCGATATAGGCTTTGTCATTTTGCACGTTTTACACTCTGAATTGCGTTGCTTTCAGGGTATAGTGGCGCAAAATATGCGATTGGTTCAAATTATTTTCGAAATTAGAAAATAATTTGAATAGCGCGGTTGATAGCGCTAGACCAAGGGTAGGGATAACACAAAAGGAAAGCCGATGAAAATTGCCGACGCATTTCTATGGCCAGGCACCAAGGTTTGTGAGCGCCTTGGGATCAACCCTGAGGGCGATGGCGCATTGCTCCGCTGGATGGTGAACACGTTGGTTTATTTGGTCGTGAGCCTGCTGGTTGTGTGGGTCATTATGGGCTAACACCCAGCCAATAATTACAGATCGCGCCGGTTAAACGCGGCAAAGCTGGCAGCGGCGGTCACTGCATTCTGCATCAATGTCAGCGCCCCCATGCCTTTTGTCAGTGGGCCGGGGCCATTATTTATTTGCTCTTGCGCAAAAAAATTCCGCAACAGCTTATCCACATTTTCAGGGTCTTGAAAAACATCCAAGGACTTACTGCCAAACACCCGCTCATTGGCTTCCTGAAAGAGCGCGCGCTGGCGGTCAAGATCCAAAGTGCCAATTGTGCTGGGCAGGCCCAAGGCGGTTTCAAGCACCTCACGCAGCGGTGGATTGGCCATAACCTGAAACCACCCCGTGGTTTCGGCAAAAGGCCCATCAGCATATCTGCCAATTTCACGCTCCAAATTCAGCGCCAAGCGCATAGAGCTATCGGACTCTCCCACCGCCTTTTCAAACTGGCGCACCTCGTAAGCCTCGGTGATATTTTGTGCAAAATCAGATTCCCCCACACGCGAGCCACCAGCATTGCCAAAGCCGAAGGCCTCGGCAAATTCGCGGTAGCGGGTATCTGTCAGCTTCAGCGCAAACGCGCCATCATCCTCGCTGCCCTCCTCCAAAACTTTCTTGAAAAAGAACTTGTCGGCTACATTATCTTCCAGCCCAAAGGCCCCGAGCGCGACCTTAAACAGGTTGAAATCATTCACCAAATCTTCGGCAGACGCGATTTTGGAAATGTTTTCCTTGAAGTACGTCAACTCACGGTCAAGCGCGGGCGACGCCACAAACGCCGCCTGCTGGCTTTCTTGAGTGCGCTGCATAAAGCGCCAGCCGGCAATGCCGCCAATGGGGGCTGAGGGGATCATTGCGCGGCCTCCATAAGCGCAGCCTCAAAGGGCAGCAAAAAGCGCAGGAACTTTAGCGCCTGATAATCATTTTCCTGCTGAATCTGGGTCTTGGCATTGCCTAAATGCCCCCGTGCCTCCATGCCGTCAAACACTTGGTTGAGCTGATCAATCCCCTGCATAAGCTGCTTGCGAGCCACTGCTGGCTCGGCTTCACCAGCCAGCAACAGCTGAGCAATATAGCACACACGTTTTACCGGCGTATTGGCGTCATCAGGGTGAATGGCATCACGCAACCGCAGCACATTGGCATTGGGCGTAAGCACATTCAGCCGCGTGCGGCGATCGCCATTTTCAATCACCGCTCCATTAATCATAATCCGCTCCGCCGGGCGGAGCTTTAACACAAGGCCACTCATAGCGGCACCTCGTGGAAACTATCCGCACAATCGCGCAAGCCGCGCATGATGCTGGTGTTTATTTCAACCAATATCGCAGGCTGGGCATCTCCGGCCATAATTTTGCGCGTTTGATGATTGGTGAATTCGGTTAAATAGAACAGTTGGGCTCGTAGCTGCTCGGGAAGATCATTGCCCTGATCGGCCACATCGGCCCCGAGCACCGTCCATAAAAGCTGGTTTTCGCACAGCGCTTCAGCAAGGCTGCCAAAATTGTCTGTCTCTTCATTCCAGCTCGCGAGCCGAGCTGTGACCTTTGAAAAGGCCTTGTATTCAATGCCCCGCGCCGTCCCAAGTTCCCGGGTTGGCTTTGCATAGAGCGACTGCGCTAAAGTAGCAGTATTCATGGGGTGTATCCTCCCACCCTACCGGAATTCCCGGCGTGTTAGCATGATTATTTGGCGGTAGAACAGGCGGAGGTTACCCCCCGCCTGCCTAATTATCTTACCGGAAAAGCGACAAGATGTTTTGCGGAGCTTGGTTCGCGATTGAAAGCGATTGCGTGGCCAGCTGCTGCTGCACCTGAAGCGCCTGCATACGGGCAGATGCCTCTTCCATGTTGGCGTCAACCAAGGCGCCAATACCGGTTTTCAGTGAGTCAGAAAGCTTACCCAAGAAATCCGACTGGGTATCAATGCGGGCTTGGCTAGAACCAAAAGAAGCCGCAGCATCAATCGAGGTCTGAATCAGGCCCTCAATATCGGCCAGAGCTTGCACAGAGTTACCCCCGCCACCGTCGTCTACGTTAATGCCTGCTAGGCCGGAAAGCCCACCCGTACCAACGCTTACGAGCTCGGTCGTCATGTTTACCGTATCACCAGCTGCATTGGTCACCGTAATGGTGTCCGTCGCAACATCAGCAGTGATATTGGCATCGCTCATGCCGTTGATCGCGGTCCGAATGCCGTTGGCAACCACTTCTTCGGTTGCAGCCGCAGCTACATCTTCAGTTGTTACAACATAAGACACTGTTTCTTCGCCAATTTTGACATTGAAAGTGTCACCTGCAGCCAAAGCCGCATCAACAACCACAATATCGGCTGTGCCGGCAGCATCAATAAAGATAGCCGCCGTCGCGCCATCACCACCAACACCATCAGAACCAGCAAGGCCCGCTTTAACAGCGCCCGCAGCGGTTGAGAGGTTTTGACCAGCAACAGCAATATTGGAGGCACTTACATTGCCAGCAGCATCACGGTCAAGCGAGGCCAACACATTCACAGAAGCGTTGGTGCCATCCACAAGGTTTAGGCCGTTAAACTGCGCCGCACTCACCACAGAGCCAACTTGGCCGCGAAGCTCGGAAATATCGGTTTGCAGTTTGGCTTGGTCAGCTGCCGGATCTTGCGCAGCAATGATCTTTGATTTGATCTGGCCAAGCAGGCCGGTGATCGACTCAGAGGCTGTCCGCGCAACGGCAACCGAAGCGGAGCCGGTGGCGAGCGCATCGGAGATACCCTTATAACCGTCAACGTCAGATTGCATGGTTTGCGAAATCGCCCAGATTGAGGCGTTGTCCCGCGCGGTATCAACCTTTTTACCAGTCGAGATCTGGCTCTGGTTGGTGCCCAGATTTTTGTTGATGCTTTGCAGGGTTTGCAGTGCCACCATGGCACTGGAGTTTGTAAGAATACTAGACATTAGCATTTCCTTCGGCGATGCAGCGCGTTCGGCGCTGCTGTTTCAATAAAGACGTGTTTCACGCCCGCTATTCGCCGTTCTGACGAGATGTGGAGAACCCCCACCGGCAACCCGTTCAAGATTGCCTCCCTACTCTCGCTTGCAACACATAATGAAGTCTTAAGGCCAAACATTTGTATTCCAACAATTTTCTATAAATACCTGCGCAATTGATTATACCCTGTGGCCCTTGCCCGGGGGTGTTTGCGCCACCACCATTTTGGCCCCATCAGCTGAATAGGTATCCATCTCGTTTAGGCTTTCCTCCATGTTTTCAACTTCTTTTCGGGCTTCTTTCATGCCTTCCATAGCCGCCTTGAGCAGCGCGCCATTGCGCTTGGCCATGGCTTTTACATCGCTCAGCCGCGCTCCCAATATACGCTGGGAAACCGGCCCGCCATTCACCAGCGAATCAAGCAATTGGTCACGCTTGGCCGAAATTTTTGCCAAATCATCCAGCGGCCCATTTAATAAAACCGCGCGCTCGGATTCCATCACCGAGAGCAACTGCCGCAGCTTTCCCCGCGCTAAAACCGTATCAATCATCGCCAAACTCCCGCGCCCACAGGCTTTGAAAAATAGATTCGCTCAGGCCAATGCCGCCACGTTCAACCATCAATTGGGCCTGTTCATCTACCATCATAGAGGCAAACGCGTCCTCGCCCGCCCCGCCGCCAAACTCACTCCGGCTTTTGCCCATGCCGCTGGCCTTGAGCATTTCTGCTAAAAAGCTGGCTTCAAAAGCCTTGGCCACATCGCGCAATTCTTGCGCCCGCCCGGCGTGGGCAGGGTCCACCGCCAGTGGCGCACTATTTGAAATTTCCATAAAATCTTACCTATTTTGGGTTCCATTGACCCAGCTTATCGCCATTACGGTAAATAAATAGTAACCCCTGAAAGCGATGCTGAGCCAACCGTAGAACATGGGTGTCGATATGGAAATTGATTTATTCGCTGGGCTAGCAAAGCCCAAAACCGCGCTGCCAACGCTTGAGAATCCCGAGCCGCTAGAAGGTGCACTTCCTGATTTTTCAGCCCTTCTAGATGGCGCGCAGCCAGATTCGCTAGAAAATCCGGATGCCACACCCGACACTGAAATGCCTGCCTTGCTTCCCGTTGCCCTGCCACAACTAGCGGCACCAGATATGGCCCTCAAATCAGAGGCAAAAACAGCTGAAAGCATTATTGCAGAGCCTGAAGTGCCAAAATCCGCAACGGTGAGCGCCGCTGTTTCAGCCACAGCCCTGCTGCCCGAAGCCCCCCTTACGCCGCGATCAGAGCCTGCAATACAGGCTGAGGCAAAATTTAGCGCTCCATCGGTTATCGCACAGCCCCCCCTCGGCAAGATCATTGCTGAGCCCTCGGTGTCGACTCAAGTTTTTAAACCAGATTCGACACCAGCGCCTTTTGTAAATCCAGAGCCCCGCGTGGCGGCAGACATGGGGGGGGAGCGAATCGTTACAGAGGCTATGCCTGCAACCACCGCTCCCAACACCACCGCCGAGCCCAAAACGGCTGCGGCTGTGATGCCCGCACTGCCTTTTGATAAAGCCAGCGGCTTGCCTGCAAAAACACCCGTTGAACCAATACTTGACGCCCCTTTGGCACCTGTAAAAATCACAGCAAAAACCGGAGTTCAGGCGTCACCTCAGCCCACACCCGCAGTTGGGTTTGCAAATATCGAAGCCGTGGTTGAGGACCTATCCGAGATGCAATTTGGCATTAAAATAGAGCGGCAAACTATTGAAACAGCGCCCACTTCTCGCGCAACACAACAAGCCACGCCGGTGGCCAGTCAGATCAGCGCTCAACTTCCTCAGCTTCTAACCAAAGCCGAGAAACAAACGGTTGAATTACGCCTAGACCCACCCGAGCTTGGCCGCGTGACCATTCATCTATCAACCAATGATACCCAGGTCACAGCACAAGTAGTGGCGGAGCGTGTTGATACAATTGATCTAATGCGCCGCCATGCCGAGCTGCTCTCTGCCACCTTGGCTCGCGCCGGATTCTCCCAAGCCGATCTTTCGTTTCAACAAGGGCATGGGCAAGGAACTGAGGATGAACCTGAGCAATTTAAACCTATTACCGGATTTTCTGAAAGCGAAGGGCCAACGGCCTCCGTGCCGACTCTTACTGGCCAAGATGGCCGCCTCGATATTCGTCTCTAACCAAAAGGACCTATAATGGAAACCGTGACCAATCTCTCCCAAGCCTCTGCCGGCTTTGCCCGCGCAACCAATACACAGGCTTCGGCCGCTGACCCTTCAGGGGATTTCGAAACATTCCTCTCACTGCTCACCGCCCAGCTGCGCAACCAAGATCCGCTTAAGCCGGTCGAATCCACCGAGTTTGTAGCCCAACTCGCCAGTTTTTCCGCGGTTGAGCAGCAGGTGCAATCCAACGCCAAGTTGGAAGGCATTCTGGAAACGCTGGCCAGCGGCGCCACCGGTGGGCTTTCTCAGTGGATCGGGCAAGAAGTCCGCAATCCGGGCAGCACGCCTTATGAAAATTCTCCCCTTGATGTGCTTTACCTTACCCACACCGATGCCGACCGTGTCGAACTGGTGGTTTTTGATGAAAACAACAATATCGTTGCGCGGCAAGAAGTTGGCAAAGACCAAAGCAATGTGCAGTGGTCTGGCATTCTGGCTGATGGCTCCCGTGCGATTGAGGGCGCGCGCTATCGTTTTGAGACCAATAGTATCCGCGAAGGCGAAATTATCGCCAATACACCTGCTCTGGTTTTCTCAACCGTGCAAGAGGTGCGTAAGTTTGACGGCCAACCTGTGCTTTACTTTGGCGACGGCACACAGATGTTTGCGGCGGATGTGGAAGCCATTCGCACCCCCCAAACCTAATCCAGCAAAAAGCCCGGGGCAGCCCCGGGCTTTTTGGGTTTCGGCCTAATGCCCTTCTTCGATTACACCTTCGAGGAACTGCATGCTTTCCTGATTATCCGCCAACAATTCCCGCGCCGCTTTCAGGCTCGGCAATTCTTCTGCCATCATCGGTGACAAGGCTTCCGCCGGCACCATTTCTGCATCAGCATCTTCGCCTTGCATATATGAAGCCAGCGTGCCCACGGCCCCGGCATCCTGAATTTTCTCCCAATCTCCGGCCCGCAAAGCCACATCATTGAGTGAGATTTCTTTGGCATGATCATGGTTTAGCATTTGCGCAACGGCCCCAAAATCCTCCATTTGCAAATAGGCATTTAGTTTGATTTTATAGCCCTCTAAGCTCTCATCTGCTTGCAGAATAACCAAGGCCTGCGCGGGCTGAAAAAGCTGCACATAGGCGGCGGCCTCAACATGTTGGGTTGCTGTATCAGGGCGCGCCAGATTTGGGGCAAGCACATCGAGCGCCGATTCAGGCAGTCCGATGGCCGCCATTTCTTCAGCAATTTTTAACCGCGCACCATCTCCGCCTGTGCCTTGGTCAAGCATGTCAGCGTATCGCAAAACCATTTGCGCATAAAGATAGTCGCCCATGGTTGCGGCATCTGCCGCCCCAAAAATCTCTGCGGTCATTTCAGTTAGTTCGCTGCTCAAATGCGGCCGCTCGCTACGGGTCTCTCTGATTTGTGCCAGCGCCACATCGGCCCCCGCAACCGCGCTCCTGACCTTGATTTCCCAAATTTTGAGCGGATCACTGTTTTCTGTATCCCTATTAAAAAAGGCGGCGGCTTCGATATCTACCAATAGGGTTTCAGGCACAGGGTTATCGCTCGCCAGCACTGTGCGCGCATAGCCTATGAGCGCCTCTGGTGCGTCTTCACCATTGCCCAATGCCAATGTGCGATAAACCCTCGCCGCGCCGAGGGTATCCCCCTGCGCTTCCATAACCTTGGCTTCGGCCATGCTTTGCGCGGTGGTCACACCTGCTTCGGCACGGCGGACAATTTCCAGCACCACATGCCCGGCATCCACCTGCCCACGGGCAATAAAAGCTTGCGCTAGCGGCGGACCGATCAGAGCGCGCACTTCTATTGGATAAGCTGAAAACGCATCGGTTATCGTCAGCGGCTCCAACACTTGATAATCGCCAAGCCCCGTAGCCAGATACCACATTTCATGTGCGCCACCACAGCCCGCACCTTTTAACACAGGGCCTATCACGCGCGCGGGTTCATCTTCAAGAAGGGCCGCCATATCATTGTAAAGAGACGCATTTTTAAGTTCGACGCCTGTTTCCGTTAACATCAAGCGCGCCTCGGCACCAAGCCCATAACGCAAATATAGCTGGACAAGCTCTTTGGCAATTTGAGAGTCTGGCGCATCAAATTCCCCGAGCAACTGGCTGCGCAGGCTGGCAAGCTGGTCAGAAAATCCCGCCTCTCCTCCCCAATCAGCCATCAAGAATTCCGGGTCATCCATGCATTGCGGCATGGCGAATTGGTTTACAATTTCGGTGAGCGCATCTTCGGTGCCTTGGGAATAAGCCGTGCGGGCGCTAAGCTGCTGCATGAGCGCAGGGTCCACCACTGGCGGCGCTGGCTCGGGTGCAGGCTCTGGGGTTATCTCTTCCACTTCGGCCACCGGCACGGGGGCTGGCACAAATTCTACCAAGCCTTGGTCTGCCGCGCGGGTGAGCTGGGCCAAAAGCTGGTTTTGCGCCTCGGTGATGCGGGCCTGTAGTTCGGGATCTTCGTCAGTTTCGACCGCCTCGTTCATGCCCGAAACGACCGCACCGGCCATGGTTTCCATGTCGTGAATGGCATCTTTTCCAGCATCAGGCTGCGCCTCAACCTCCGCAACCATATCGGGCATCGTAGGCATGGCCATTTGCGGCGCAGCCTCGGGGGCAGCTTGCGGGGGCGGATCTGGCAAAATATGCGGCTGCACCGGGGCTTGGGCCATTACAAAGGCCGTGAAACGCGAAGGTGGGTTGCTCAGCTGGATAAAAGGAAGTGCATCGGGCTGCCATGCGGGCGGGCTTTCGGCGGTTTCCGCGGGGCCAAGCTCTGGCCCGTCAAACACATCAATTACAATATAATTTTCATTAAAAGCAAAGCTTTGCAACTCACACTTACAGTTAAGGTCGAGCTGCAAATATGACCCATTTTCTGAGTGCACCTCGCTCAACCCAGCAATCCGCTCTGTTGAAATGCGGTCAAATACTTGCGAGGTGGAAAAACTTAAGAACTGGCTTGGGAAGCGCACAGTGGCTTTGCCACGCTCTTCAATAATGTCCCACTCCACCTCTGGATCTATGCGCAATACGAGCCTTGAAAACCCTTCATGCTCGCCCGATTTAACCGAAACGACCTGCTGCGCCGCCAAAGGCGACGCAGACAGAACAAGTGCCACTGCAAAAAGGTGCTTCATGCTGCCGCTTTTGCCTCCTTCAAGGCTGCTTCAAGATCATTAAACGTGGGGCGCTTGGCGCCCGGGGTGTTTTGTCTACCAACCTCGACACATATATTTGGTGTGTGGTTATAAAGGTTTGCGACTAGAACCTCACGTATCAGATTATAAAAGTGGTTATCTTCCGCCACCACAGATTCCACCTTGGTAGAAAATGGGCCGATCAATCCGTAAGCCAGAAAAACCCCAAGGAATGTGCCCACCAGCGCGCCGCCAATCATGCCGCCAAGCACGGCAGGTGGCTTGTCAATCGAGGCCATGGTTTTAATAATCCCGAGCACCGCGGCCACAATGCCAAGCGCAGGCAGACCATCCGCCATAACCTGAAGCGCGTGGGCGGAATGCTGGGCATGGGCATAATGCTCTTCCATGCGTTTTTCCAACACGTCTTCCACTTGGTGCGGGTCGTCATAGTTCATTGAACCTGCGCGCAGGGTATCACAAATAAGCCCAACGGCGGTGCCATCTGCCTGAATTTTTGGATATTTCGCAAACACCGCACTGCTTTCAGGGTCCTCAATATGGGTTTCCAGTTCTACGGGGCTATCACGGCTGATACGGATCAGCGTAAAAAGCAGGCAGAGCAGGTCTTGATAATCCTCCTGCTTCCACTTCGCACCCTTAAAGATTTTCCCCATATCTTTCATGGTGTGCTTTACCGCCTTCATATCATTGGCGATTAAAAATGCACCCACAGCCGCCCCGAGAATAATCATCATCTCAAAGGGGAGCGAATGTAGGATAATCGCCATTTTGCCCCCGGCAAGAAGATACCCGCCAAAGACCATTATAAAAATTACGACGATACCAATTATTCCACCCATGGAATTACCCTCATTCATTGCTTCTATGGTCACGATAGGGGGCGGGTATTAACAATCCCTCAAAAGCTAAAATTATTCACGTGGGGCGTTGGCATTTCTGCCGGCCATAACCACCGAGATTGAATACGCAAGATCAGCTGGCAGATTGGCCATAATAGCAGCCGAGGCTTCGGGACGCATGCGCGAGAAAAACCCGGCGGCAAACTGAATGTCCATGGTTTCAAAGATACCCGCCGCTTCCACGGGCTTCATGCGCTGATAAACCTCGGTCAGCCGCGCCACGTCTTCCTCAGTGGCGTTATCTGCCAATGAGAGCGTAGCCGCGAGCTTTTCCTCCGCATCCGTCAGCGCCTCCATTTGCTCACGAATGCGCTGCTCGGCCACGGCGAGCGTTTGCATCCGGCGGTCAATATAAGCCTCGCGCTCGGCAATTTGTGCCTCGCGTTCCTGAATGGCTTTTAGCAGTTTCGGCATATCCGACGCAGGTTCTACGCTGGCCATGTCCATGGTTTCCGGCGCAGCCTCGGGCAGCATCTCCTCGGCAAAGGCCGGGGCAACTTCTGCAATGCGAATCAGACCCGAGGCTAGAAACAAACCAACAAGCACGGTAATCGTCCCCGTTTTGCGGGGCTGGGTTTTAGCATGCATTTTCATCTTTTTACCGCCGTCATGACTTGCTGAAGCGCTGTCAGCAGCTCAGCACGCGCGCCTGAGTCTTTTTCTGGCTCAACCTCGCTCTGCTGCGAATCTCTCAATACCAGCAGAGTTTCTGGCTCTTCCGAGCGGTCCAACTTTACCGGCTTTGGGGGTTGCCCACGCTCATGCACAGTAGAGAGCAGCAGCTCCAACCGCCCAGCGGCAATTTCTGCACGGCCAGTGACTTCCAACAGGTCTTTCATACTGGCACCCGAGGCCTGCGTGGCGGTTTTCACCGAGACCTGGATTTCATCCACCTGTTTGGAAAGCGCAGAAATAGCCCCGCCGAGGCCGGTATCCAGCCTTGAAAGGGATTTGATCCTGCGCGCAAGGATCATACAATAAAGTGCCGCGCCTAGAGCGCCGGCTATGAGTAGTATATCTGCTATTAGGGCCATTCTGGTCCCTCCTTTATCCGAGCACAAACTCCGTTATCAACAGGTCTTTCACCTGCCCATGTTCTGTAACCACCTGAATGCGCCGCAACATTTGGGCGCGCAGGCGCTCCAATGCGGCGGGTTTGCCAAGCTCGTCTTCCGACACCGCCCGCAGGTAGGTATTGAGCACGTCCACAATGCGTGGCAGCACCATATTGACCGCTTCTTCGCTCGCCGGATCCACATCCAGCTGGGCAGAAAAGCGCAAAAACTTTGCGTTGGCCGCGCTGCCAAGTGACACCACCATCGGCTCCAATTCAATAAATGCGATCTCAGGCAAAGGCGGCAGGCCTGATTCGGTGGCATGGGTATCATGCTCGTCCGGCGCGCCGAGAATCAGCCCAGCATAGGTGGCAAAGAATCCGCCACCGCCCAGCAAAAGCGCCCCTAACAGCCCAATTATTAAGCCCTTTTTACCGCCCTTCTTCTTTTCTTCGGTCGGTTCAGGCTCGGTTTCATCCGCCATTTTTATTGTCCTGCATAAAATCGAACTTTTCTTTTCATAAACCGCCGGTAGCTAACTAATTGTTAAATCTGTTGCCGCAAATTGCATAAAAATACGTCGAGGTGGCTTGAATGGCCGCTGGCATTGAAAAACAGAAGTTGATTGGAATGACGTCTATGTGGAGCACACTTGATCCTCGCAAAAAAATAATCTTTGTGCTGGCCGCTGTGGCCGCACTTGTGGCTACGCTCGGGCTGGTGCGGGTGGCAACCACGCCCAGCCTTTCGCTACTTTACGCAGGGCTGGACCCAGCGGTTTCTGGCGAAGTCATCACCTCACTTGACCAACGTGGCATTACTTACGAAGTGCGCGGAAACGCCATATATGTTGACGCAGGCTCGCGTGATCAAGCGCGGCTGTCGCTCGCCTCTGAGGGTCTGCCCGGCTCAGGTATTGCTGGCTATGAACTGCTAGATGATCTTTCAGGGTTTGGCACAACTTCACAAATGTTTGACGCCGCCTACTGGCGCGCAAAGGAGGGCGAGCTGGCCCGCACGCTGGTTTCCTCGCCCCAAGTCCGCGCTGCGCGAGTGCATATTGCCTCGGGCACCAATCGCCCGTTTGAAAGGGGCGCAAACCCTACCGCCTCGGTAACCATAGTTGCAAATAATGGCGCACTGCCGCCTGCCTTTGCCGAATCAGCGCGGTTTTTAGTGGCTTCAGCCGTAAATGGGCTTTCTGCTGATGCCGTTACTGTAATCGACGGTGATTCGGGGGCGGTGTTGAATTCGGCTGAAGAGGGCAGCGTTATTATGGGGTCTGACGGGCTCGATGCCCGCGCCGCTGCCATGCGCGCCAATATCGAACGGTTGCTCGCTGCCCGCGTTGGAGATGGCAATGCCGTGGTCGAAGTGATGGTAGACGCCGAAACCCAGAGCCAAACCCTGACAGAGCGCATTCTGGACCCTGAATCCAAGGTCGCCATTTCGTCAGAAACCCAAAGTGAAACTGATAATTCCAAAGGCAGCGGCGCGCAGGGCGTGACCGTGGCCAGCAATCTGCCCGATGGTGATGCGGGGAATTCCAGCGAGGGGAGCCGAAATCAGGCACGAAATAGTGAGCTTATCAACTATGATGTGTCCGAAACCGTGCGGGAAACCGTGAGCGCGCCCGGCGAGATTAAAAAAATCAGTGTGGCGGTATTGGTGAATGATATTGTGACGATCGAAAACGGGGTGGAGACCTTTACCCCGCGCTCGGAGGAAGAACTTGCAGCGCTGTCGCTGCTGGTGAAATCAACCATTGGGTATGATGAAGCCCGCGGCGATGTGGTGACGATTGAAAGTATGCAAATGGCCACGCCGCCCGAGATCGGCACCTTTGTAGACAGCTCGCCCGGATTTCTGGGCAATAACCTGATGTCGCTCATCCAGCTTGGGGTACTCAGCGTCGTCGTGCTCGCCCTAGGGCTGTTTGTTATCAAGCCACTGCTTTCTGCTGGCTCTACAAACGATTTGGACCTGCCACCAAATGCACCGGATGACGGCCCACAAATGAGCGGCAACCCCGCGCTCGCCGCGCCGGATACGCCTTTGGCGCTCGGCAATAGTGGTGAGCAACTAGCCCTTGGCCACAGTGCCCCAAGTGCAGCCGACCTATTGCGCACAGCCATTTCAGAGCGTTCCACCGAAACCAACCGATTGCTACAAAACTGGATAGATTCCGCCGGTGAACCAGAGGAGACCCCTGCCTGATGTCGATACTAAAACTTGAATCATTTTCCCATGATGTAGAAATCCGCCGTGGAATTTCAAAGTTTGAAAGCTTTGAGGCCCTGCGCGACAATGCCTATAGCGACGGCGTAAAGTCAGGTGCCGAAGCCGCCAGCCGCGCCTTTGAGGATGAAAAAATCCGCACGCTCGCGCCGATATTAGAAGCCCTCAACGACATGTCGTTTTCACAGGTAGAAGCTTGCCAAACCACGCTGAAATCAATGCGCCCGATGGTGGAGCAACTGGTGCAAACCGTGCTGCCAGAATCCGCCCGCCTTGGCTTTGGCGCTGAAGTGGCGGCACTGCTTTGTAAAGCCTATGAAAAAGCCCCAACATCCCTAATCTCGATCCGTGTCACTCCCGATGCTGTGGCTTCCATTCAAGCGCTGCTCGCTCCCTCGAAGGCTGATTTTTCAGTTGAGCCCGACCCGGCGCTAGACGGGTTGCAAGCGCGGGTCAGTTGGCAAGGCGGATATGACCAAATTGACCTCGATGCCGCGCTGGATAACGTGCGTAAGGCGATAGATACATTTTTTAGCAAAATTGAAAAGACGGGAACTGAAAATGCCTGATACATCTGGCCAAACCGATAACGCCTTTCTGGGCGTGCCGGTCGAAATGACAATTTCAGTCGGCAAAGCCAAGCCGCTGATCTCTGAACTGCTATCCCTTTCACAGGGGGCCATTATCCCGCTTGATAGCCGGATCGACGACCCTGTTGAGGTCTATATCGGTGAAAAACTGATCGCGCGTGGAGAGTTGCAAGAAATTGAAGGTGAAGAGGGCAAGCTTGGTGTCCGCCTAACGCAAGTGGTTGACTTACAAAATGATTTTTAGGCTCTGCGCAGCTTTATTTGCGCTTCTTTGGGCTAGCCCCGCGTTGGCCCAATCAGTGAGTTTTGACATGGGGAGCGGCTCGCTTTCGCTGCAATCTGTGCAGCTGTTTGTGCTGCTCACGCTGCTCAGCCTCGCCCCAGGCATTGCCATGATGGTCACCTGTTTTCCCTTCATGGTCACCGTGTTATCTATCTTGCGACAAGCCATCGGCGTGCAACAAGCTCCACCAAATATGATGATCGTCAGCCTCGCAATTTTCCTCACCTGGTTCGTGATGGCACCGGTATTTAATCAGGCTTGGGATACGGGCGTCGTGCCCTTAATGGATGGTGCGATAAGCACACAATCAGCGATAGATAATATCCGCTCCCCTTTTCAAACCTTCATGCTTGGCCGTGTTCAACCCGAAACGCTCGACCTGATGATCCAATCCGCACCATATACGTCGGCTGAGGGGGAAACCCCGCTCAGTATTCTCGTCCCGAGCTTTCTATTGAGTGAAATTCAGCGGGGGTTTGAGATCGGATTCCTGATCTTCCTGCCTTTCTTGATTATCGACCTCGTGATTGCAGCGGTTCTCATGTCCATGGGCATGATGATGGTCCCGCCTGCGGTCATCGCACTTCCGTTCAAACTGGCATTTTTTGTGCTGGCTGATGGCTGGTCGCTGATCGCCGGCGCCTTGGTGCAAAGCTACCAATAATGCGACACCGAGGCGAAGCCGAGGCCACGGCCGGCGGCAACCCGTGTTTTCAGCTTGCTGAAAACCGCGCCTTGGCCGAGCGGGTGGGGTGGTGTGCACTCTGTTCCAAAGAACAACCTATCCGCCCTGCCCCGAGGCAAAGGCGAGCTGCACTTAAGGCAAGCGCGGCGCTTAACCGCAACCCTGCATTTGCCACCTGTTAATTTTTGCTGCGCAAAACCCGACAGGCGGCAAACATGGCCTCGATCCTCGGCAAGTGTGGGGCGTTTCGCCTCCTCGCGCACGCGCCCTCCCCCCTGAGGGGCTTGGGAGCCGATGCTATTGAACAATAAACTCGGCGTGCAGCGCGCCAGCCGCCTTGATCGCTTTTAATATGTCGATCATATCACGGGGGGCTACGCCCAGCGCATTTAGGCCCTCAATCACTTCGGGCAATGAAACCGCTGTTTCAACCAAGGCCATTTGGGTGCCCGGATCCTGCTCGATTGTGGCTGTTGTATTTGGCACTACAATAGGTTGCCCGCCAATCGTAAACGGGTTGGGCTGCACGACAATCGGATTCTCTTCCACCCGCAGGGTTAGTCCGCCTTGGGACACCGCCACGCGGCTGATTTTCACATCAGCCCCCAACACAATGGTACCGGAGCGTTGGTCTACGACCACGCGGGCGCGTTGTTCTGGGTTGATCTCAATATTTTCGAGCAAGGCCACAAGGTGAGCGGGTGACGGGGCGTTAGCAGCACTCAGGCTGATCGCCACCGTGCCCGAGTCCAGCATATGGGCAATTTGAATGCCAAAGCGCTCATTAATCGCACGTTCAATCCGCGCGGCCGTGGTGAAATCGGGGTCTCGCAAGGCCAGCCGCATTTGCTGCATTGATGTGAAATCAAATGCAATTTCGCGCTCAACTCGTGCGCCCGAGGGGATAACGCCTGAAGTTGGCACCCCTTGCGTAACCGTCGCCCCCTGCCCACCGGCCACCGCCCCGCCGGCAATTACCGAGCCTTGTGCCACGGCGTAAATTTGGCCATCGGCCGCATTTAGCGGTGTCATTATCAACGTGCCACCAAGCAGGCTTTTAGCATCACCGATGGTAGAAACCGTAATGTCAATTTGCCCGCCAGCCCGTGCAAAGGGTGGCAGATTGGCAGTTACCAGCACCGCCGCCACATTTTTGGACCGGAAGCTTTCGCCGGTGACATTGATACCAAGACGCTCCAACAGGTTAGTCATCGCCTCCTCGGTAAAGGGCGAGTTTCGCAAACCATCACCCGTGCCGTTCAGGCCCACAACGAGGCCATAGCCGACCAGGTCATTTCCGCGCACCCCGTCAATTTCGACAAGGTCTTTTATGCGCACATCCTGCGCTAGCGCAGGAAGAGAAAATACCGAAAGTGCGGCCATACTGGCGCACACCACCGTGTTTAGAATTTTATGCAAGGTTTCACCTCAGATAGTTTTGCAGCCTCATGCTTGATAGCCGGGAGGTCATCAGATAGATGGCCTCCATTTGCCCCTCAAGGGCTTGAAAACGGGTGGCGGCCTCGTAAGGGTCAGCCGCCAAAATAGCGTTGCGATTAATCTCGTAAGTGGTGGATTCAGCCGAGTTGCGCGCGGCGGCCGTGTCGATTTGCTCTTCAACATGGCCGAGGCCTTCGCGCATATTAATCAGGCCGTCTTGGGTGGAAATCGCGCCCAAGGCAGCTTCGCGCAGCATGTTCATGCCGTCAAAATTACTGCCGCCGTGGTCTCCATTGGCGGCCACTGCTGCCATGGCTACATTGCGCAAGGCCTGACGGATGGCGAGGTCATCGCCGCGCAGGGAATAATCCACCACTTCTCCATCAGCCAGTTCAGCTCCGGGGGCATTCAGCGCCGAGCCTGTGAAGCCGCCCGTGGAAAATCCGCCAGCGGGGTCAAAAAAGTAAAAATCAATGGCGGCGGTGGCGGCAACGGAATCCGGTGCGGCCAGTGTTGCGGCGGTAATATCGGCATAGATTGTGGAGGCATCTACCACTGCGGGGCCATCAACATTGGCGCCCGCAAACAGCGATTGCCCGCCATATTGCGCATTTAGTGACGAAACCATGCGATCAAGCGCGCCGCGCGCCGAATTGGCAATGCTGAAAGCTTGGGGTTGGCTATCAATGCCCACGGCACCGAGCAAATCGGTGCCATAATTTGCCAGCGTTTTTTGGATATTCTCCATATTAAGCTGGCTGGCCGCAGCTTTGGCCGACGCGTCTTTTATAGTTTGTGCACGCATACCGAGCTGTGTCAGCGAGCGCTCAATGGCAAATAAAGGCCCAAAATCACCGCCTGTAGCCTTCATAAGATCAGATTTTCGGCCAGAGGCCACTTCTTGCCCCGCTTCGTTAAGCGCCAGCTTGGCTTGGGTATTGGTGCGGGCCATTTGCATATGGCTCATGAGGTTTGAAACGCCGGTATACATCTAGATCTCCAACAAGGTTTGCATGAGTTGGTCAGCGGTTGAAATAACGCGGGCATTGGCGGCGTAGGCTTGCTCGATCATCAAGAGCTGCTGCATCTCGTAATCAGTATCAACGCCCGTAATGCCCAACTCGCTTTCGCGCAGAATGTCAAACTGGCCTGCGTTATACGCGGTGGTGTCCTCCGCGCGGGCCGCTTGGGCAGCCACAAGCGCGGTTATGCCCTCGGCGAGTTCGGTTGCGCTCACAAGGTTAATAAGGCCTGTGGCCGCGCTTGGTGTCCGCTGTGCATCCATGGCATCCACCATGCGGCGGAGTTGGGTATCATCGCCCGCGGGGCCTTGCACGGCGGCATTTATGCCATCCCGCAAGCGCCAAAGGTCACCGCCTTGAGCGGGGTCTACGGCGGCATTAATTTCAAGCCGCTGGGCCAGAGCCAGCTCATCAACCGGATTAAAGGCGGCGCCATTATCGGTGAACAGACCTGCATCGCCCGGTGCAAGGCTAGGGTCGGTGCTGGGGCTTTGGAAGCGCTCCACAAGATCGCGCGCTACAGCATCAATCCTCGCGTTAAACTCGGGGGTGAGCACATCCCGCACATTAAATGCCGCAGCCAGCGTGCCACCTTCAAGCTGGCCGGTACCGGTGCCAATGGCCATCGGGCGGCCATTCAACGTGAGGCCCGAAAGCGCGCCAGAGCCCAATGTCATATCCGGTGTAATGGTGGGTGTGGCGGTAAAGCTAAGCTCGTTGGCTTGGCCGTCAATGAGCGCCGCGCCGCCCTCGGAATAAAGCGCCATCACGCCACCCTCACGCGAGATTTGCTTGATCGGAATAATGCTCGACACTTCATCAATCAGTTTTTTGCGTACGTCTTCCAGCGCAGCGGTATTACCGCTGCCTTGCCGTAGCCTGATCTCGGTGTTTACCGCTTCGATCTTTTTAAGTGCCACATTCACCGTGCGCACCTGAGTTGCAATTTGCGCATCCGCTTCCATACGCACCGCCATAGTTTGGGTGGAGATGTTTTTGAGCGATTGGGTGAGGTTACTCGCCTCAGCCAAAACCTGCTCACGCGCCGAGGCCGAAGCCGGGCTATCAGCGGCTGTCCGCATAGCGTTTTCAAAGCTAAGCATGCGTGAGCCAAGCGCACCAGCATCACCGGGCACACCAAGTGAGGCCGCCATGCGGCTAGTGGCCGTGCTCAGCGTGTTGGCATTGCCATAAGAGGCCCCGCGCGACCGGCGCGAGGAGGTGGCCAAAAGGTCCATCGCACGGTCAATGGAGGTGACAGTGACCCCCATGCCAACCCCGCCCACCACCTGCTGATCGGTGTTTACCGCACGGCGAGCGTAGTTTTCGTTCATTGCGTTGGAAATGTTGTTGGACACTGTTTCCGCCATGCGTGAAACAGAGGTCAACCCCGAATAAGCGTTTGATATAGCTGCTGAAATACTCATGGGTTAACCCCTTTTCCCTTAGCGTTTGATATTGGTGGTTTCTTGCAACATTTCATCCACGGTTTGGATGATTTTTGCATTGGATGAATAGGCGCGCTGGGTTTGAATCAGAGCTGTCAGCTCACCCGCAATATCGGTTGTGCTTTCCTCGCGGGCATAGCCAATGGTCTCGCCCGTGGGGCCAGAGCCGGCATCCCACAGGAACATGCTGCCACTATCTCGCGTCACCGCGTATGTTTGGTTTGGCAGGGCCTCCAGCGCGTTGGCATTTGGCACATCAATCAGCGGCACGCGGAAAATTTCCTTACTAAAGCCGCTATCATAATTAGCAGATACAATACCATTTTTATCAATTTCAACACCAATCACGTTGCCCGTTGGCGCACCGTTTTTGGAAAGATTGATCGGTGCAAAACTGCTGGAAAGCTGGGTCATCCGGTCATTTGAGCCAATCATGCCGATATTAATATCCACCGGCCCGCGATCAAAGGTGACGCCAACATCGCCTGTGGCGGGGTTATAGGCTCCACCAAACACTGGCACCACGCTCAGCATAGAACCGCCGGTAGCGGTGGTGGCGTCAAACTGCACAGTAAATTCGGCAATCGGCGCGGGCCCTGTTGCGAGGTCGGTAATTTCCATGGTCCAAAGGTTGGACTGCCCTGCCCCCGGCACCTGTGGCGTGAAGGTGGCGGTCATCGTCTGGGTGGTGCCGAGGTTATCAAAATACTCGATCGACAGGTCAAACGGATCACCGGTGCCGCCCGCCTGTGTGGCTGTGGCGGGGAGGTTAATGCCCAGCTGAATTTCGGTGGTTGGGTTGGCGGCAAACTGGTTATGCGCAACGTTAACCGGCTCCAGCCCCGCGGCACTATCGCGCGGAAAGGGCGGAAAGGTGCCGTCAGGGTCCGCAGGCCAGCCCATAAGCACAAGGCCGCTATTGCTGGTGAGTATGCCTTCGGCATCGGGCCGAAAAGAGCCGGTGGTGGCTAGCCGCAGGGGCAATGCCGCCGTGCTATCTGCTAAGGAAGAGCTTGGGGTAACCGGCAAAAAGCCGCGCCCGCCGATGGCGATATCCATCGAGTTTGCCGTGGTGATCAGCGACCCCTGAGTTGAGATATTGCGAAAGGATGCCACGCGCGCCCCGCCCGCCACATAGCCGCCCGAGCGGCCAGAAAGCGTCATCGCGGTAAAATCCGCATCCACCCTTTTATAGCCAAAGGTTTTTGAATTGGCGATATTGTCTGAAATGGTCGCCAGTTTACTGGCATTCACATTCAGGCCGGAAACGCCCGCATTCATAGAGCTGGAGAGGGTCATCGAAAGTCCTTTTCAATACTAAACTACATGTTCAGTTCCCACTCTTGCGCAGCTACAGTTAAGAAGCACCTAACAGACAAAATTGTATCTAAATTTAGTTCCGGCGATCATTGCGTAGCAAGGTAATTTCCAGCCGCCGATTGCGATAGGCGGGGGCGTCATCCCCCACAGGTATCCGGTTAGAGGCCCCCGTGAGCCGTTCAAAACGCACGGTTTCTATGCCGTGCTCAACCATGATCGCGTTGGCTATTAACGCACGCCCGCCTGTCAGCGCAAAGCCATCTGACCCGCCGTCCAGCTCCGGCACCACATCAATATGTCCGGTAATTGAAATATCATTGGTTACGGTGCCCAGCACGCGGCTTATCATCTCCAGAAGCGCAAACATTTTGGGTGTGGGCCGGTTAGTGCCCGGCTCATAAAGC
The DNA here is from genome assembly GCA_016744015.1 of Paracoccaceae bacterium. Lineage (GTDB taxonomy): Bacteria > Pseudomonadota > Alphaproteobacteria > Rhodobacterales > Rhodobacteraceae > UBA3077. The sequence goes on from JADGFD010000009.1 coordinate 62,508, forward strand.
GGGGAGTCCGGTAGGTCAAACACGTCAATGATCAAGCCTTCATCCGTGACTTTGGTGGAAACATGCTGCAAAAGCGGGTCTTCCACCCAGCTTTCACCTGTATTGCCACGAAACATGTTTTCGACCTCGGCAAATTGCGCATCCGAAACCTCACCCTCGCCGCTCGGGTCTTCAGACGAGGTGCCGGTCGAGCCATCTTGCCCCGAAACATCTTCCGCCTGCTCACCCACCGTGCCACTCAGCACATCGGTTTGCGTATCTTCCGAATAAACGGTTTCACCGCCAAACATGCCCTCGCCGCCGCCATCTTCGGTAAAGATAGGAATGCCAGGGTTAAAATAGGCCGCAATGCCTTGCCGCTGCTCCTCAGACGTGGCATTCAGCAGCCACATCAGCAAGAAAAACGCCATCATCGCAGTTACAAAGTCGGCATAGGCCACTTTCCATGCGCCACCATGATGCCCGCCGGCAATGATTTTCTTCTTTTTAATGATAATAGGGCGCAAATTATCCCCAGCATTCCCCGCCATATCGGCCCCCAATATTCCACTTCCCAAGGCCAATATAGGAGGCGATTCCTTACCAAGGTTATAATGTTGAAATTGTCCTTGCCAGCATGGTTAAGCCCGCGTTAATCATCACGTATGACCCATAAAACCTTGGCCCTGACCATGGGCGACCCTGCGGGCATTGGCCCCGAGATTACGCTAAAAGCACTGGCAAGCCTGCCGGACCCGTCGGTGTTTCCGATACTAGGTGACCCACTGGCAATGCGCATGGCGGCTGATTCCCTTAAGTTGCCGCTGCACATCATGGCCACGATCAAAGACCGCCACGCGGGCGCGTTTAACCTCCTTCCCACCAGCAAGCTGGCCAACCTGCCCGCTATGGGCGCGGTTTCGGCCGAGGCCGGTGCCGCCGCCTATAGTGCCATCGCCAAGGGCATCTCGCTTTCTCTTGCCGGTGATATCGCAGGCATCATCACCGCCCCCATTCATAAAGAAGCCCTCAAAGCCGCGGGCCACAGCTACCCCGGTCATACAGAGATATTGGCCGACCATGCGGGCAGCGAAGTGGCCATGATGTTGGCCAATGACGAGATAAAAACCGTGCTGGTAACCATCCACATGGCCCTGCGCAATGCGATTGAGGCCGCGGATTACCCCGCGCAAATTCATGCTATAAAACTCGCGCAAAGCGGCCTAGAGGCCATGGGCATCCCAAACCCGCGCATCGCCGTGGCAGGCCTGAACCCCCACGCGGGCGAAGGTGGCCGCTTTGGGGATGAGGAAATCCGCATCATTTCGCCCGCGATTAAAGCCATGCAAGATGAGGGCCTGAATGTAAGCGGCCCCTGGCCCGGAGATACGGTTTATATGATGGCCCGCGAAGGCAAGTTTGACGTGGTGGTGGCGCAATACCATGACCAAGGCCTGATTCCGGTGAAATACCTCGGCCTTGAAAAAGGCGTAAACATCACCCTCGGCCTGCCCTTCATTCGCACCTCACCCGACCACGGCACCGCCTTTGACATAGCCGACCAAGGCAAAGCGAACCCCGCCAGCATGATCACCGCGCTCACCACAGCGCAAACACTCTTGAAAGCCAAAGCTTAGGCGGCTAAACCGCCCCTATGCCCCATTAGCTCAGTCGGTAGAGCAACTGTTTCGTAAATAGTAGGTCGGCGGTTCAAATCCGTCATGGGGCACCATTTTTAAGCGGTAGCACCATTGGGCTTCGGAAATTTGACGAGGGCACCCAGCTAAAGCTGTGATCCACCAGTGAGAAATTCGGGATTTCGGTGAGCAGCTTGGACATAGTGGTTTGGGTGATCAGCCGTGCAAGTGCATTGCCGATGCAAAAATGCTTACCAGCCCCAAAGCCAAGGTGGTTGCGGGGGTTGCGGTTTAGGTCATAGGTCTCGGCATCTGGGAATTTGCGCTCGTCGCGATTGGCGGCACCGTAAGCCAGGATGACCTTGTCACCGGCTTTCATGACCTGCCCGTGCAGCTCAAAGTCTCGCGTGAGCACCCGCTTGAAGCGCTGCGCCGAGGTGTTAAACCGAAGCGATTCCTCTATCGCTTGCGGCAACAGCGCCAGATCATGCGCCACGCGCTGCCGCGCCTCAGGGTGGGTGGCCAGATTAAGCGCCATCATGCTCATAAAGCTAGAAAGGGATTCCACCCCCGCCACCACAAACATGCTGGTGGTGAGAATTACCTCGCGCTCGCTCAGCTTATCACCGTCAATCTCGGCCTCGGCCAAGCGGGTTATCAGGTCATCCGCCGGGGTTTTGCGGCGCTGTGCCACCTCCTCCGCAATGTAAGCCGTCAGGCGGTTGAAAGCGGCATTTTGCGCCTCATTCCGGCCCTTTTTGGCCTTGTCAGAAGAGACCGAAAGCACGACCTGCGCCCTGACCTCATAAGGATCACGCGGGGCTAGCCCGAGCATCTCAAACAGGGCTTCAACCGTTACAACGCTGGAGACCTCACCCACAAAATCAAACTGCGCCCGGGTTTTTACAGCGCTTACAGCCCGCGAAGCACTGCGCGCCGCCGGGGCCGCCAAATGCTCAAGGTTCTTTTTAGCAAACGCAGCCTGCGCCAAGGCGCGGAGCCGATCATGGCGGGGCGGATCAATAGAGCCAAGCGTGCCCCCTGCGCGGCCCGGAATTTCATCTACCAAATTGCCTTGGGTGGACGAAAACGTCTCCCAATCCATCGCTGCGGCCTGCACATCTTTATAGCGGGTCAATATCCAGGTTTGCGCGTCTTCGCTCCAATAGCAGGGGTGGTTATCTCGCAGCGCCTTATATGCAGGGAACGGGTTCCGGTCTATCTCGGTTGAATATAGTCTGAACGGCTCCTGCATTTTATCTCTAACCCCTAGCTGAATCAGGCCAAAGCCATTGGCCAAGCTTTTTACAATTAGCACCCTATCCCCGTTTCAGATTGATTGGCTAGGGTTTTTCTACTGCCGCCGGGCAGTATCGCGGTTTTGCCTATGAAAGGTAGCCAAGGCGGGCTAAACTCAGGCCCCGAACTAACGATAAAGGTGCGTCGTGGAACATTCCTTATTCATGATCGACACGTTGATCTTTCTCCTCTCGGCCATCATCATTGTGCCGGTATTTCTGCGGTTTAAATCCAGCCCCATTTTGGGCTATCTGTTTGCTGGCATCCTGATTGGTCCAAATGCCTTTGGGCTGGTTACGGATTCCGAGGCACTACACGTATTGGCCGAGTTTGGCGTGGTGTTTTTGCTATTTATGATCGGGCTGGAACTTTCCTTCAGCCGCCTGCGTACGCTAGGTTCGCGCGTGTTTGGCTTAGGCTCGCTTCAGGTCGGCATTACCGGATTGCTGATTGGCGGGGTGGTTTGGCAGCTTGGGCTGGGCTTGGGAGCGGCGGCGATCATCGGGCCGGGGCTGGCGCTTTCGTCCACCGCTTTTGTGCTGCAATTGCTCACCGAGCGCGGGGAGCGCGCCACGCCTTTTGGCCTCAACACATTTGCGATTTTGCTGTTGCAAGATTTTGCGGTGGTGCCGCTTTTGATTTTTGTTACGCTTCTGGGCAGCGAGGGAGCCTCCTTTGCCGAGGCCTTTGGCACCGCGCTCCTGAAGGGCGGCGGGGCAGTGCTGATGGTCATCCTGTTTGGCCGCTATTTGCTCTCGCCGCTTTACCGGATGATTTCGGCTATGCGCAGCACCGAGCTTTTTGTGGCGACCACACTTTTGATGATCCTTGGCACCGGCTGGCTGATGAGCCTCGCGGGGCTATCCATGGAGTTGGGGGCCTTGCTGGCGGGCTTAATGTTGGCCGAAACCGAATATCGCCACCAGATCGAGGCTGACATTAAACCCTTTCGTGGCCTGCTGCTTGGGCTGTTTTTTATCACCATCGGCATGGCGATAGACCTTGGTTTCATCCTTGATGAATTTGCCGCTATCGCTTTGATTATCATCGCCTTGATGGCAGGCAAAACCATTATCACCGCCCTTTTGTGCCGCATCATCGGCCTGCCTGCTGAAACCGCCATTCGCACCGGCTTTGCGCTTTCGCAAGGGGGCGAGTTTGGCTTTGTGCTGTTTGGAGCCGCGCTCACGCTGGGGCTGCTGCCCGCGCACGTAGCGCAAATTCTTATGGCGGTCATTACCCTAAGCATGGTTGCCACACCGCTGATGTTTATGCTGGGTAAAAAGCTGGCCTGCTGGCGGCAAGCCCGCGACACGCCCAACACCATCGCGCCCGAGCTTTCTGACTCCGACCACCCCGTATTGATCGCCGGATTTGGTCGCGTTGGGCAAACCGTGGCGCGGGTAATCTCTGAAGCGGGGCTTGCTTATGTGGCGCTGGATATGAACCAGCGCCGCGTGGCCGCCTGCCGCGCCAAAGGGATGCCCGTGTTTTATGGTGATGCCAACCAGATCAGGGTGCTAAAGGCCGCAGGCGCGGATCAGGCGCACACGGCTGTGATCACGCTCGACACCCCCGAGACCGCATGCAATGTGGTGAGCGCGCTTCGCAAAAATTACCCTGATCTGCCGATTTATGTGCGCGCGAGGGACCGCCGCCACATGGCCAAGCTCGAAAAGGCCGGCGCAAGCGAAGTGGTGTCCGAGGCGGCAGAATCCAGCTTGCAACTTGGCAGCATCTTGCTGGCGTCACTGGATGTTAGCGCTGATGAAGCTGCCAGTGTCATTCAGTCTTACCGCGAGGATGACTATAAACGCCTCGATGATATTGTTGAGGGTGATTAGGGCAAAACAAATCTCGGCAGCACCGCTTTAATGGTCTGAGCCCAGCCGCCCGGTTTTGATGTCATAATCCACCGCTACGCGGTAATGTGGGTCATCCTCGGCGTCCACCATCAACTGGCCAGCATTGCTGAGCAACTTATGGCAATCCGGCGTCAGGTGGCGCAATTGCAGGCGTTTGCCCGCCGCTTGGTATTTGGCCGCCACCACTTCAATCGCTTGCAGGGCCGAGTGGTCCACCACGCGGGAGCCCATAAAGTCAAGAATAACTGTTTCGGGGTCATTTTCCGGCTTAAACAGCTCAATAAAGCTACCCGCCGAACCAAAAAACAGCGGTCCTTCGATCTCATAAACCAGCGCACCTTCTTCGGTAGTTGAAGGCCGCGCGCGCGCATGAATGCGCGAAGCAGCGTTCCATGAATAAACCAGCGCCGAGAAGATCACACCTACAACCACGGCTATGGCAAGATCTTCGGCCACGGTCACACCCGTTACCAGCAGGATAACCAGCGCGTCGGAGCGTGGCACGCGGCGCAGCACGCCAATGCTTTGCCAGGCAAAAGTGCCGATCACGACCATAAACATAACGCCAACAAGTGCGGCCAGCGGGATCAACTCGATCAAAGAGCTGGCATACAGAATGAACGCCAGCAAAAACAACGCGGCCATAGTGCCGGACACCCGCGTGCGCCCGCCCGATTTGACGTTGATCATAGATTGCCCGATCATCGCACAGCCGCCCATGCCACCAAAAAATCCGGTCACCACATTGGCCGTGCCTTGGGCAAGGCTCTCTTTGCTGGCCCCGCCGGTTTTACCCGTCATCGAGCCAACAAGGTTAAGCGTCAGCAAGCTTTCAATCAGGCCAATGGCGGCGAGGATGAAGGCATAGGGGAAGATGATTTTCAGGGTTTCAAAAGTAAAAGGCACCTCGGGAATGGCAAAGCTAGGCAAGCCGCCCTTTAGGGTCGCCAAGTCTCCAACCCGAGGCACCGGAATATCGAAGAAAATAACCAAGGCCGCAATTATACCAATGGCCGCCAGCGGAGCTGGTATGGCCTTTGTAACCTTTGGGGTCAGCCAAATAATAGCCATTGTGCCAGCCACGAGGCCAAGGGTCAGCCAAAGAGTCATGCCGGTCATCCAAACCTTTGCGTCCTCGGGGCCAACCTTAAATTGCTCTAACTGCGCCCAGAAAATAACAATCGCGAGGCCGTTTACGAAGCCCAGCATAACCGGATGCGGCACCATGCGGATGAATTTTCCAAGCCGAAATACCCCGGCCAGCAGCTGCAAAATACCCATAAGCACAACGGTCGCAAACAGGTATTGCACGCCGTGGTCGGCGACCAAAGCCACCATCACCACTGCCAGCGCACCCGTAGCGCCAGAGATCATGCCGGGCCGCCCGCCAAACAGCGCCGTGATCAGCCCCACCATAAAGGCGGCGTAAAGCCCGACCAGCGGGTCCACCTTGGCCACAAACGCAAAAGCTACGGCCTCTGGCACCAATGCCAGCGCCACCGTCAACCCCGAAAGCACCTCGGTTTTAAGCTGCAAAAGGCTGAGGCGCTCAAAGCTGCTGCGCTGGCCGACCAGTTTTTTGGCGTAATCCGAAAGGGTTAGGGGTGCAGGCGTATTTGGCATATCAGGCTTTCAAGTCATGAGCGCCAGCCAATACAGCAGATGGATTAAGAATTAAAGAGCTTAAGTGTCGCTGCCAGGTGAATGCGAGGCAGGATGCAGAGCAAGGGCTGGCCGGGGTTGGTGAGCGTGATCTCGGGGGCGATGGTATGGTTTGAGGTGCTGATGCATGTGTTTGGAGAAAATAAAAGGCCGTCAAGCGGCCATGCCAGCCCGCGGCTTTTTACACCGGCCACATTCCCCATTGGGAAAGTCGAGAGCCGCGTGCCAATGGGCAAGCTGAGGTCCGTGGTTTCGGGGAGCCTAAAAACAAGGTCCTCCTCACCAATCAGCACTACGCTTTGCGTGGTTTTTACCAGCGCATTGAGCGCCGCCAGTTCGTGGTCTAGCCGCCCACTCAGAAAACCGACACCAAGGAAAAGCGGTGCACTAATTGTGTTCAGACATTTTTCGAAATCAGTGCTGTCCTGCTCAGAGATCCGGATGATTTCCCCATGGGTTTCCGGTGTTTTCTCTTCCTGTGCGGAATCCATATCGCCAATCGTAGCATCCAGCTTCAGCCCATGCGCCAAAGCCGCGTTAGCCCCGCCATCGGCAGCCACCACATGGCTGCAAAAGCCGCGCGCCAGCGCAATATCTCCTGCCTCAACCGGCCCGTTACCAACCAGCAAAACCGTTGCGGCAAAATTCATTCTTCCGCGTCCGGGTCCGCCTTGCCCACACCTAAAAATACATATTTAAAGGGGAGGATCCACGCAATGCCGAGGAAGACATAAACCGGTAATTCCACCCAAAACGGCAAGCGCTCCATCAGGCTCATCACCCACCAGACAAACCCCACATAGGCGGGCATGCCAACCAAAAGAATAAACAACGACCACCGCCGCCGGGATTTATATGAGAGTGCCATTCTATGTCCTTTGTTAACTGCGCCCAACCTAAGCATTTGCGCGAGGGCGTCAATGTGGCATCGGCCAACCAGTGGCAAATTGCGCTACGCGCCCTAGCCTCGCCTTCGGCTCGGTGGCGGCGCGTCTACCTTTGCGCGTGTTGCGAGGGCTTGCCCGCGCCGCGCGGCACATTTAGCGCCTGTTGCCGGTTGCCAAATAGAACTGACTGAAGTGGTCCTGCTTTTCCGAACAGGTTTGCGGCTGAGTTAAGGTGTATCGGGTTTGGTTGCATGCCGCTTTCTTCAATTCCTTGCTGTCAAAGTATGCCTCGTCCGGCGTTCGTTTTTCAAGGGCCGTATGGGGCCGGTCAGTGTTGTAGAATGTGATCCACTCACGAATGACCCTCTCAACTACAAAGCCGTCGGTTACCGGAAAGCCATTCCAAGGTGAAAACTGGGTGCAAACTCGCAGCGCGGCGCGGGCACACCTTCGCCACGCGCACAATGGTTGACGCGCCGCCACCGCGTCGCACACGCATTTTTTCTCTGAAAAAAGCCGCCCGCAGGGCGTAGGCTTAGTCCGCAAACGGGTCCGTCACCAAGATGGTATCTTCACGTTCCGGCGAGGTGGAAAGCATGGCTACGGGGCAATCAATCAACTCCTCCACGCGGCGCACGTATTTGATAGCTTCTGCGGGCAAATCATTCCAGCTGCGCGCGCCAACCGTGCTTTCTGACCAGCCTTTCATGCTTTCATACACCGGCGTTACGCGCGCCTGTTGGTCTGCCGCGGTTGGCAAATAGTCCAGCTTTTTACCGTCCAGCTCATAGCCTACACAAATTTTCAGCTCTTCCAGCCCGTCAAGCACATCAAGCTTGGTGAAGGCAATGCCGTTCACGCCGTTTATCGCACATGTCTGGCGCACCAGCACCGCATCAAACCAGCCGCAGCGCCGGTTGCGGCCCGTAACCGTGCCCTTTTCATGGCCAACGGTGGCGAGGTGCTCCCCCACCTCGTCATCCAGCTCGCAAGCAAAAGGCCCCTCACCCACCCGCGTGGTGTAAGCCTTTACAATGCCCAGCACAAAATCCACCGCGCCCGGCCCCATGCCGGTGCCAGAGGCGGCCATGCCAGCGGTGGTTGTGCTTGAGGTCACAAAGGGATAGGTTCCGAAATCCACATCCAGCAGCGAGCCTTGTGCCCCTTCAAACAAAATCCGCTTACCGGCTTTGCGCTTTTCGTTCAGCACCTTCCAAACAGGGGCTGCATAGGGCAGCACACTCGGCGCAATTTCCAGCAGTTTAGCCTTAAGGGCCACCGCGTCAATTTCTTCTAACCCAAGCCCGTTGCGCAGGGCGTTATGATGGGTCAGCAAACGCGAGATCCGCAAATCAAGCGTGGCCTCATCCGCCAAATCAGCCACCCGAATAGCGCGCCGTCCGACCTTATCTTCATAAGCCGGGCCAATGCCCCGCCCCGTGGTGCCGATTTTGGCAATCGAGTTCTGGGCTTCGCGCGCGCGGTCCAGCTCGCCATGAATCGGCAGAATCAGCGAAGCATTTTCGGCGATCATCAGATTGTCATGTGTAATGCTCACCCCTTGCGCTGAAAGCTTGGCAATTTCCTCGCCCAGCGCCCATGGGTCCAGCACCACACCGTTGCCGATCACCGAAAGCTTGCCGCCGCGCACAATACCGCTGGGCAGCAGGGAAAGTTTGTAAACCTTGCCATCAATCACCAAAGTGTGGCCGGCATTATGCCCGCCTTGAAAGCGCGCAATCACGTCGGCCCGCTCACTGAGCCAATCCACAATCTTACCCTTGCCCTCGTCGCCCCATTGCGCGCCGACTACAACTACATTGGCCATCTCATGCCCCTTGGTTAGGAAGTTACGGTTAGGGTATAAAGCGCCGTGCCCAAAAGGGAAAGCCCCCAGCGCGGGCATTTTACCACAAGCCGGTTTACAGGCTCTTTCTCATTGCATACACTCAGCAAACAAAACAAAATATCGGTGCGGCATTCATGTTTTCCAAGTTCAAAAACCTGTTCAAAAGGCCAAAATCCAAGGGCTCTTCCAGCACCGATATAGCCGATCTGGCCCGCAGCATTCTTGAAAACGAACAGCAAACCCTTGCGCGCAACGAGGCCGCAAAAGCAAGCTCTGCGCCCTATGTCAAGCTAACCCCATCCAACATGCCAGATGTTGAGCCCGCAGGCTGGTTTGGCGGCACACCACGGCTGCCAAAAGGGTATGTATGGCCAGAAATAAACGGCAAGCCCGGTATTTTTGTTTGCCAGATTGACCTCACAAAACTGCCCAACGAAATTTGGAGTCGTGCTGGCCCGCGCCACGGGTATTTTGCATTTTTCCTGAACCTTGAAGGCAACCAAGCCCACTTGGCTCATGTGGATGGGGGCCTCGTGCGCCAGCAAGGGCCAGGATATACAGACACCTATTGGGCGCGGCCTGCCGCAGGAATTGACCCTGCCACCGCCGCCCATGCGCCGGAATGGCCGGTCGCGGCCACCTGCCACTCCGGCCCGCAGCCCGCGCCTGCGGGTTTTCACCTTGGCAAGCACCCCAATTTCCCTGACCCCCGCTCCAGCGAAGAGCTGGATCTGGCGGACCCTGCCTTTCACCCCTTAAATGCCGAAATGTTCAATTTGCTCATCGACGGGATTGACAAAAATATCAATCAACAAAAAACTGCTGTTACCCGCTTTTTAAGCAAAACGCTTAAAGATGAAGACCGGAAGACCCTGGAAGATTATGTTGAGGTTATGCAAGCGACCGCCGCACAGTTTCAAGACATCAAGGCAGACCTCATGCCTTACCAAGAACACTATGACGAGGCCAAAATCAGCGCATATCTCAGCAAAATCGGAGATTTACCCCTGCGGGGGTTTCAGTTTCTCACCACAGATGCCAATGGGGTGGCGAAGCTGGAACTGCACGAATACTGCGTCTCGGGCCCGCATCCTATATTTAGCCGAACTTGGCAATCCGCCTATCTTGGCGCTCTTTATGATCAGGGCCGCTACGCACGCGCTGGCCTGCCAGCCGCTCAACGCGCTCGGTTAGAGGCCATTTGGGCGTTAGAGGCACAGTATGAGGCGGGTATAATTGGGCATGCACCGCAGGGGCATATTTACACCCCGCACGGGCCAGACAGCGAAAACGAGGTCTTGCTTGAACTCAAAACCAGCAACCTGTTGGGCTGGTGTTGGGGAGACATGTATTCCATTGTATTCCTCATATCACGCGCCGATTTGGCCAAAGGCCGATATGACCGGATAATCATTGAAATAACCAACTAAAGCCACCAGTGTCACCCCCATGTCGCTTTGGTGGCGGGTGTGTTTTGGCTTGTGTCGGGGCTTTGTCGTGGGCAAACTGGGCAGCAGGGGCCATGTTGGTTGAGCAAAGCAATGAAGACGCAAGGACGCATCATGATTATCCGCAAACTCCGGCTTGATAAGGGTTGGTCGCAAGAGCAACTCGCAGAGATTTCAGGTGTGAGCACGCGGACCATCCAGCGCATTGAACGCGGCAAAACCGCAAGCCTTGAATCTCTTAAATGCCTTGCGGCCGTTTTTGAAACCAACGTGACAGACCTGAGAGAGGACCAACCAATGAGCGAGACTCCAGAGCCGAACCCAACCATTTCTGACGCCGACCGCGCCGCGCTTGCCAAAATGAAAGAGTGGATGAAGTATGATGACGAGGGCTATCTGCTAGACCCGAGCTTAAACAACGACGAGCGTGCCGCGCTTGAATATGTCCGCGATATCAAGGCGTTTTATATCAACCTTTGGTCGTATATTATTGTGATGGTGGTATTGTTAATTATCAATCTTCTGAGCGACCCAAGCTATATTTGGGTTGTGTGGCCTGCGCTTGGCTGGGGTATTGGCGTGTTGATGCACGGCCTGACCGTGTTTGAGCGATTTTCGTTTTTCGGGGCAGACTGGGAGCGCAAACAGGTGGAAAAACGGCTGCGCAAGTAGGGTGGGGTTTTACCCCACCACCCGCTCAAAGCTTGCTATGTGACCCATCACAAAGCGGTTGATTGCCTGTATTTTTACACCCGCAGAAAAATACTTTACCGGTTTTCTCGGCAGTATATTTAACCGGAGAAAAACCGGTATCTTTATGTGACCCATCACAAAACGGCTGATTTTTGGATTGCCCGCAGGCACACCAGAAATAGTTTTTGCCCTCTTCTACGTCGATTGCATAAGGCGCTTTTTGCGCGATTACAGGTGCTTTTGTCATTTCATACTCCCCTTTTTATGCACTCAGCATGGCGAGGCGGGGCTTCAAATGCAAGCCATTACGGCGTGAAGACCCGCGCAAATTCGTCGCGGATCCAATCAATCGTAACCTTCACGCGCTCGGTTTCTACCGTATCAGGATGAGTGTGCAACCACAGGGTGCGCTTTAGGTCGGGCGGGCCTTTGCTGGCCCGCACCAGGTTCGGGTTTTCCTCAGCCATACACATGGGCAGCAGCCCCTTGCCAATGCCCGCCTCTATCGCGCCTTGAAACACACCCGCATCGGTGCCGGTGAGCCGCACCACACCGCTATGGGTTTGCAGCTTGGCCTGCGCTGAGTTGATCTGCCGTCGCGCCACATCTTCATCATAAAATGCAACCCAGTTCTCGCCTGGGTCCACGGCTTTGCTTTGATAAACCGCATAAGGCACATCCCCAACGCGCACTGAAAACTCGCCGCGCTCCGGCTCTTTTTCAAACCAGAGCGAAACCGAGGCCTCACCGCGCACATGGCTGCTACGCAGGAGCGAAATTGTGCGCAGGTTTAGCTGTGGATGGGCTGTGAGGAGCTTGGTAACCGATAGCCGCGCGAGGCGCTCCAACGTCCAGCCATTGCCCATAAGGCGCACCGTGCCCACGGCCGTGCCGCTGGTGGAGGCCACGTCATCAACCAGGCCATTGATATTGGCCTCAATCTCCAGCGCGCGTGCAATCGCGGCCTCCCCCACTTGCGTGGGGGCAAACCCCGATTTTGAGCGCACAAAAAGCACCGCGCCCAGCTCGGCTTCCAGCTGGTTCAGCCGCCGCCCAGCGGTCGATTGATCCAACCGCAAAAATTGTGCCGCCCGGGTGAGCGAGCCTTCGCGGCTGATGGCCAATAATATTTGCAGGTTATCCCAGCGCATTGCATCCTCATCATGCGTTTTTGCATAATTACCTTGCACCTTATGGACTGATATTCATGATTCTGATAGAAAAATCTACGGCCTAACGCGCACCAAAAAACTGCTCAGCGCTCACATAGCCCGCCAACCGCGCGGCCTCAGACCATGCGCGCTCATGGGCGGTATCGCCGACCACCACCACGCCGTCCCGAGGCAAATTGCGGGCATGAACCTGCTTCAGGATAATCCCGCGGGTTTCGCCCCATGTGTGGCGAAAATTCGGGGCGGTAAAGCTTTCCATTGCAGGTGCGCCCGATGGCAGAGCTTTCAGCGGGGCCTGCAGCGCGGCAAGGCGGCTGATATTCTGCATGTTTTCAAGCTTTAGCACGCGATCATAGGGCATCACTTTGCTTTTGGGCAGCACTCGCAAGGCATTGCTGGAAAACAAAAAAGCGATCACATCATGGCCGCTAGCGGCCCTGATAGAGGCATAGGATTTGTAATCCAGCCCAATTTCGGCTGCCCGCGCGACCCGCACTCGCAAAATCTCGATCGGCAGGGTCTTCATCAGACTTTTGCGGGCCTTGGTCCAGCAATGCGCGCGCCACGCCTGCCCGCCCTCCATGCTTGGGCCTTTATTATGCCCGATCATGTTTCAAACTCGGCGAGCCGCGCCACGTAGCGGGCCAATGTATCAATTTCCAAATTCACCACATCCCCCGCTTTCACAACGCCCCACGTGGTATGCGCCTTGGTGTGTGGAATGATGTTCACGCCAAATTGGCAGCCCTCGACATCATTCACCGTCAGCGAGGTGCCATTCAGCGCCACGGAGCCTTTGGGCGCAATAAACCGCGCCAGCGCCTCCGGTGCCTCAAACACAAAGCGCGTGCTTTCGCCCTCGTCCAGCACCGAAACAACCTTGGCCACACCATCCACATGGCCTGATACAATGTGCCCGCCCAGCTCATCCCCAAGCTTAAGCGCGCGCTCAAGGTTCAGCTTTGTGCCCAGCGGCCACGCTACATTGCCCTGCATAATATTGGTTTTGGCTATGCTTTCCGCCGAAATATCGACATCAAACCAACCTGCGCCCTTATCTACCACCGTAAGACAAATACCGTTGCAGGCAATCGAAGCCCCAAGGTCGACGCTTTCCATATCATAGCGCGTGCTCACCCGTGCATGCAGGTCCCCCCGCATCTCCACTTTGGAAACTTCGCCAATATCGGTGATAATGCCTGTAAACATGCGTGGCCCTCTTTCATGTGCTTGTCACCTAGGTAACAAGCCTTGCTGATTTGGGCAAGCGGCGGGTGTATATTGGTTGTTAGCGGGTTTACTGCTAGGTATAATAGACGAAACCAATTTCGGGCACCCTGTGAGCAACAACCACCATAGTTTCCTATTCTTGCAAGGCCCGCACGGGCCGTTTTTTGGCATGCTCGGGCGCAGCTTGCAAGCGGCGGGGCATTCTGTGCGCAAGGTCGGATTCAACCGGGGGGACCGGTTTTTCTGGCCCCGCGCCCTGCCCTACACAGCCTATCAAGGCGATGAGGCTGGCTGGCCCGCTGCGCTGGAAACCCTGATTGCCGAGCATAACATCACCGATATCGTGCTGTATGGTGACGCGCGGATTTTACACGCTAAGGCCGTTGAGGCGGCGCATAGAAAGGGCCTAAAGCTACACTGCTTTGAGGAAGGCTATCTGCGGCCATTTTGGGCCACTTATGAGCGCTCCGGCTCCAATGGCAACTCGGCCCTAATGAAGCTGAGCATTGAAGATATGCGCGCGTTGATGGATGATGACGCCACCGAAATGGTGGATGTGCCTTCGCAATGGGGGCCACTTTGGCACCATATTTATTATGGCGCGCTCTATCACTTCAACCTGCTTTTCCCCTCCAAAACCTATGCCAAATACCACCCGCACCGCGAAAATTCAATTGGGGAGGAATTTTTGGGCGGGCTTAAAGCCATGACCACCATGCCGCTGCGCTCAATCAATCGGCGGGTCGCCACGCGCAGGCTGTTGCAGCGTGGAGACCCTTATTTCCTTGGCTTGCTTCAGCTAGGGCATGATAGCTCCATCACAGCCCATTCGGCCTTTGATACTAACAAGCAATTTGTTGATCTCTGCATCAAGGAGTTTTCACGCGGGGCGCGCTCGCACTATCGGCTGGTTTTCAAAACTCACCCACTAGATGACGGGCGTGACCAGCTCAAGCAGCATATTAGCGCCAGCGCCACCGCAAATGGTATTGCTGACAGGGTTGATTTTATTCAAGGCGGCAAGCTTGGGCTGCTGCTGGATAGCGCCACGGGCGCGATCACCATCAATTCCACCGCGGCGCAACAGGCGCTTTGGCGAAGCTTGCCGGTGCGCGCCATCGGGCAATCTGTATTTAAAAAAGATCGGCTTGTCTCTCGCCAGCCCTTGGCTGATTTTTTTGATAATCCCACCCCGCCAGACCGCGCCGCCTATCTGGATTACCGCCGCTTTTTGCTGCAAACCTCACAAGTGGCGGGTGGGTTTTACACTGCCAAGGGCCGCGCTGCCCTCACCCGCCGCGTAGTTGATATGGTTTTGGCTGCACATGGCCCCTATGCCGGGCTTGCCCAAAAACCTGTGGCAAAAGAGACTCAGCCCGCGCTTAAAATCGCGCACCGCAAATCTTGAGTTTGATTTCTGCAATTTGGCCGCTATGCTACGAGTATAAAAAGAATAAAAAGCAGTCGCAGTCATCATAACAATAACAGGCCACGCAGTGAAAAACTTTGAAATGAAGGCGAGCCGGTTACGGCTGGTATCGGCGTTTTCCATGATATTGGCGCTTGGGGCCTGCGGCTTGCCGCGCTCGGGGCCAAATACATCAGAAATCCTTGCGGGCTCCGTTGAAAACGGCGGCCAAACCAATATTGTTTATGTAGATGACCGTGTCGCGCGGGCTTCAACCTTTGAAACACCGCTGGGCTTTTCGCGCACCTTCCTGAATGCGGGTGCCATTTCAGTCGATCGTATTCGCGCCGGCGACAAGCTAACCATCACCATTTGGGAGAACGTAGAGAACGGGCTGCTGGTGGCATTGGGGGCAAGTTCCACAACGCTTAACAAAATTCAGGTGGACCAGCTTGGCAATATCTTTGTGCCTTATGCCGGTGTTGTGCGCGCCTCGGGGCGCACCCCTGAAGAGCTGCGCATTGAAATTACACAACTATTGGCGCGCCAAACCCCTGACCCGCAAATCGAAGTGCGCCGTGAAGCTGGCGAAGCGGCGGTGGTTAATGTGGTTGGCGGGGTGAATGGCCAAGGCGTTTATGCCCTAAGTGCGGCCAATCGGCGGCTTACCTCTGTGCTCGCGATTGCGGGCGGCGTTTCAACCGACCCTGCGGGCACAAAAATCACGGTTCAGCGTGGCGGGGAAAGCGGCTCTGTTTGGCTGCGAGACCTTTATGCCAACCCTGAAAATGATATTAACCTACGGCCACAAGACCGCATTATCGTGGAAAAAGACCAGCGCTATTTCACTGTGCTCGGGGCCTCTTCTGGCCAAACCCGCGTGGATTTTCTGAGCAGCGAGCCAAATGTGGTGGACGCGCTGTCAGCAGTAGATGGTCTTGATGGCAAGGTGGCCGACCCGCGCGGCATATTTATTTTTCGGGTAGAGCCCGCGGAAATTGCCAATGCGGTGCTGGAAACTGATGAGTTCACCACCCCGCAACGCCTAGCCTATGTGATTGATCTTACAAAAGAAGAGAGCATTTTCACGGCGCAGGGCTTTAAGATTAGAGACCGCGATACGGTTTATGTGACCGAAGCGCCATTTATCTCTTGGTCGCGCGTGCTTGAAACTGTTGCCGGAACCATTAATACTCTGGATAGCCTCGCAACCATTGCAGACACACTATAGATCACAGAACAGGATAAGCTGTTGCAAAAACTAGCGGTTTATACGCTGGGCTTCCTGCAAGTCCCCTATATTCGCAAAATCTTGCGCATATCTGGCTGGAAAGTGAGCGCAGGACTGCTTGGCCGTAGGGCCTCAGCCGTCGGCGTGTGGGGGCGTAAGCCGCGTTCAAAGCGCGGGATTAACGCCGCAAACCGGCGTGGGTTGCCACTCCTCAGCATTGAAGATGCGTTTTTGCGCTCGGTCTTGCCGGGGCCAAAAAGCGCGCCCTCAGGGCTGATCCTAGATGAAGTGGGCATATTCTTTGACGCAAGCCAGCCCTCGCGGCTTGAAAATATGTTGAATTTTGACGCGCTTGATGACGCGGCGCTGATGACTCGCGCCCGAGACGGGATCAGCTTTTTGCGCCACACAGGCCTTTCAAAATATAACCCCGTGCCCCGGGGCCATACCAGCGGGCTGGCCCCGGGCTATGTGCTGGTGGTCGACCAAACCCGCGGCGATGCGTCCATCACCTGCGGCGGCGCATTTGACCACACGTTTGCCACCATGCTGGCCAAAGCCCGCGCTGACCACCCTGAAAAACAAATTGTTATTCGCACGCACCCTGCCGTTGGCCCGCGCGCCAAACAGGGGCATTTTGAGGTGTCTGATCTGGACGACCGCACCACATTTTTGAGCCAAAGCCTAAACCCGTGGGACCTGCTAGAGGGCGCGGCCGAGGTTTATTGTGTCACCTCTCAGCTCGGGTTCGAGGCCATTTTAGCTGGACACAAGCCGGTGGTTTTTGGCTTGCCGTTTTACGCAGGCTGGGGCCTGACACGCGATCAGCAAAAATGTAAGCGGCGAAAGCGGGCGCTAACGGTTGAGCAGTTATTTGCGGCGGCGATGCTGCAATACCCTACATGGGTAGATCTAAGCTCAAATCGCGCTTGTAGCTTTGAGGAGGCCGCCAGAGCGCTTTTGGCGCGGGCAAAGCTGCATTGGCTCAATAAAACGCCCAATGTGGCCGTGGGCATGCGCAGCTGGAAACGCCCACAAATGGCACGGTTTCTTGGAAAGCCCCGCTTTGAGAATGACCCAACCAAGGCCGCCGAGATTGCAGCAGTGCGAGCGGGCCGTGTAGTGGTTTGGGCGAGCCAAAACAGCTATGAGCTGCAAACCGCCTGCACCAACCAAGGTGTGCCGCTTTGGCAGATGGAAGACGGTTTTTTGCGCTCTCGCGGGCTAGGCGCTGCCTTGACCCCCGCCGAAAGCGTGGTGATAGACGACCTTGGCATTTATTTTAATCCGCTTGCCCCCTCAAGGCTAGAAACCCTCATTGAGGCTTCGGTAAATCTGCCCGAAGTGGCGCTAAAACGGGCCAAGGCGCTGGCTGAGGTGACCACCCGTGCCAAGCTCTCGAAATATAACCTAGCCCTGCCCGCTTACCAGCTGAATATCCCAGCAGGAAAACGGGTTATACTTGTGCCAGGGCAAGTGGAAGATGACGCCTCTATCCGCTATGGCGCAGGGGAAATTTGCACCAATCAGGGCTTGCTCGCGGCTGCGCGCGCGGCTAACCACGAAGCCTATATCATTTACAAGCCCCACCCTGATGTGGAAGCAGGGCTTAGGGCCGGCACTGTTAAAAACGCGCTAGAAATAGCAGATATGGTTGCCGAAAATGCGGCCATCATGCCGCTGATCGAGGCCGCTGACGAGATCTGGACCATGACCTCGCTCACAGGGTTTGAGGCTCTGCTCCGCGGTAAATCCGTTACCTGCCTTGGCTTGCCATTTTATGCAGGCTGGGGCCTGACGCAAGATCTGGGCCCAAGCACAACGCGCCGCTGTGCCAAGCCCGAATTAGCCGCTTTGGTGCACGCTACCCTGATAGATTATCCGCTATATTTGGACCCCAAAACCGGTAAACCTTGTGCGCCGGAATTGCTGGTAGAGCGCTTGGAATCCGGTGAGGGTAACCGGCACTGGCGGCTGCGTGTGCTAGCCAAACTTCAGGGGCAGTTTGCCTCTTATGCCTACCTGTGGCGGTAGGTGCATCGGCTGGCTTGCATAAAACACTCACCAGCTACAATCAACATCCTGAATACCAGCCTTATCCTATTGATATTTAGCATCAATACTACACATTCACATATCTATTAACCTAGGCTAATAGGACTCAACGTGCAAAAGCTTGCGCCTGAAATTACATCCGGCATTCAGGGTGGTTCTATTTGGTCATCGCCCTCGCTACAACGTTGTAAGGTTAGCTTTATACCGTCAGTTATTCGGTTTAACTGCCGGGTGGCTCCGCTCATAAACCTCCATCAGCCGCGTTTGGTCAAGGCTGGTATATACCTGCGTAGTGGACAGCGAAGCGTGGCCAAGAAGCTCTTGTATTGTCCGCAAATCCCCGCCCGCCTCTAGCAAATGTGTGGCGAAGGAATGCCGAAGCGCATGGGGTGTGGCTGTGCTTGGCAGGCCAAGCTGCTGCCTGAGCGCCTCCATCAGTTTTTGCAGCCCCCGCGCCCCGAGCCGCTTGCCACGGACACCGATAAACAGCGGGCCATCTGAGGGTAAGTCATAAGGGCAGGCCTTAAGGTAGCTCTCAACCCCTTCGCGGGCCACGGGCAGCACTGGCAGCAGCCGCTCTTTGCCGCCCTTGCCGATGATGCGTAGCACTTCGGGCAGCGGTGCCTGCCCACGGTTTAGCCCCAGCGCCTCGGATATCCGCATCCCACAGCCATAAAGCAGCAGGAGCACCGCCATATCCCTTGCGCCAACCCACGCTTCTTTGTGCTGAATATCGACCAGTGAGATCATTTCGCGGGCATCGGCGGCCTCAACGGGGCGCGGCAAACGTGGCTTGGGCTTTGGGCCGCGCATAGAGGCCACGGCGGGGTTATCAACCCCCTCAGCCTCATGCAGCCACCCATAAAACCCCTTTACCGCCGAAAGGGCCCGCGCCAAACTGCGGGCCGAAAGCCCCCGCCCGCGCTCATGGGCCATCCACGCCCGCATATCGGTGACGTTGAGTTTGGCCAGCGTGCCTAGGCCAACATCACCGCCGCGATAGCTGGTTAGGAAGCCGAGAAAGCCGGACACATCCCGCCGGTAGGCCTCAATGGTTTTCTTAGATTTTCCAGAAACTTGCGCGACCTCAAGCCAGCGCTGCATCAGGCTCACCGCTTGCGGTGAGCCGATCATGCCACCCAGCGGCGCAAAATGCGCTCAAAGGCTTCGGCGAAAAACGTTAGCAAATCCACACCTTGTTCTGGCCCAAAGCGATCTATGTTTTCGGAGCCAAAGGCCAGCATGGCGGGCAGTTGCTTTTGTCCAAGATCCAGCCGCAAGAGCGCTTCGGCTTTTACACGGCCAGCAGAGGCGGTAAACACCCGCGCTTTATTTGGCCCCGCCCTGCGCAGCGTAACCTTACGCAACGCCACATCGCGACCGTTGGTAATAATCTCACGAATTGACCCCGGCTCCATCGGCGTAATCACCGCATGCGGCAAGCCGCCACTTTGTGATTTGCTTTCAATGCAGAGCCGCACGGTATCGACGCCCAAAATGTTCGCGACCTCGCTTTGCAGCACATCCAGAAAGCTCTGGAAATCCTTTGGCTCCAGCACGGCCAGCACCGCGCGCTGCACTTGGTTGGCCCCTGCCATGTTGTCATAGGCCGCCGCAATTACGCTGGCATGGGTGTCTTCCAGCCGCTCAAGCCGCTCTTCCAAGCGCTCCAGAAACACGTTGCGCAGGTCGACCACGCGCTCGCCGTTGGCTTCGTCTTGCGCGTGCAAAAGCGCTCGCATC
The DNA here is from genome assembly GCA_016744015.1 of Paracoccaceae bacterium. Classification (GTDB taxonomy): domain Bacteria; phylum Pseudomonadota; class Alphaproteobacteria; order Rhodobacterales; family Rhodobacteraceae; genus UBA3077. The sequence continues at coordinate 82,666 of JADGFD010000009.1, forward strand.
ACGGCGCTATCTTCCAGCACCACCGAAGGGTCTGCCAAAATATCTGCCTTTAGCTTATCAACCGCGTCCATGCCGGCCCCCTAAAGAATTTGCTGGCCGGTTTTGGCCCAATCAGCCATAAACGCCTCAAGGCCCTTATCCGTCAGCGGATGATCTGCCAGCTTTTTCAGCACGTTAGGCGGGGCTGTGACCACATCGGCGCCAATCAGGGCTGAATCCGTCACATGGTTGACCGAGCGCACCGAGGCCACAAGGATCTCGGTTTCAAAGGCGAAATTGTCGTAGATCGTGCGGATATCACTGATCAGGTCCATGCCGTCAATATTCACATCATCCAGTCGCCCAACGAAAGGTGAGATAAAGCTTGCGCCAGCTTTCGCCGCCAGCAGCGCTTGGTTGGCGGAAAAGCACAGCGTTACGTTGACCATGGTGCCTTCATCGGTCAGGGTTTTACAGGTTTTTAACCCTGCCCAAGTGAGCGGCACTTTCACGGCGATATTCTCAGCAATTTTTGCCAGCTTGCGGCCTTCAGCGATCATATCTTCCGCTTCAGTCGCCACAACTTCAGCACTCACAGGCCCTTTCACAAGCGCACAAATCTCTTTGGTCACTTCCAAAATATCCCGCCCAGATTTCAAAATCAGCGAAGGGTTGGTCGTTACACCATCCACCATGCCCAAGTCATTCAGCTCGGCAATCTCGTCAATATCAGCGGTATCTACAAAAAATTTCATGCTCTATGTCCGTTTTTTCCGCGCTCCCCATGAGCGGTTTCGCTATACCTTAATGCAAGGATTCGCCGGAGGAAAGCCAACATGTCGCAGGGGCGTGATTTTATTGAGGGAGATAGCGTTGGCGTGCTCACCACCGAGCCGGTAAGCCGCCTGTTTGACTATCTCGCGCCTGCGGGCGGGGTGAATGTGGGCGACCTTGTGAAGGTGCCGCTTGGCCCTAGGCGCGTGCTTGGGGTGGTGTGGGGCAAAGGCACGGGGTTTGACCCAAGCAAGTTGCGGCCAATTTCCACAGTGTCAGACGCCCCGCCGATGACGCCTGACATGCTGGATTTCCTCACCAAGGTCGCCGATTACAACGTCGCGCCTTTATCGCAAGTGCTTAAGCTCGCCACCCGCGCGCCGGGCCTGCTGGACCCGCCCGCCAAGCGCAAACTTATTTCCCTCACAGAGCGCGCCCCCAGCCGCATAACCCCCGCCCGCCAAAAGGTGATTGATTTTCTAAAATCCCAAGGCGGCCGCCCCTTTGCCCCGCCCGAGCTGGCGCAGTTTGCGGGGGTGTCGGCAGGGGTGGTCACCGGCCTTATTAAGCAAGGCGCGCTTTTGGTCCAAGACGCCCCGCGTGACCCGCCATACCCGAGGCTGGACCCTTTACACAAAGGCAAAGACCTTTCCGAGCTGCAAACGAAAGCCGCGCAATCGCTGCGCGAAGCTGTGAAAAGTCGCGCCTACAATACAACCTTGCTTAAGGGCGTTACGGGCTCCGGCAAAACCGAGGTTTACCTCGAAGCAGTGGCCGAAGTGCTGGCGCAAGGCCGCCAAGGCCTCGTGTTGCTGCCCGAAATCGCCCTAACGGTGGATTTTTTGGAGCGGCTCGAAACCCGATTCGGTGCCCGCCCCGCCGAGTGGCACTCCGGTGCGACCATGACCGAGCGCCGCCGCTGCTGGCGCGCGGTGGCTATGGGCGATGCCCAACTGGTGGTCGGCGCGCGCTCGGCGTTGTTTTTGCCGTTCCAAGACCTCGGGCTGATCGTGGTTGATGAGGAACATGACGGCTCCTACAAGCAAGAAGAAGGCGTTTACTACCACGCCCGCGATATGGCCGTACTGCGCGCCTCGATCACAAGCGCCAGCGTGGTGCTGGCAACGGCCACCCCAAGCTTGGAGACATGGGCCAATGCCGAAGCCGGAAAATACACCCGCCTCGACCTCCCCGAGCGCTTTGGCACAGCCAAACTGCCCGAAATGTCGGCAATTGATATGCGGTCCGAGCCGATGCAAGCCAACCAGTGGATTTCCCCTACGCTCCGCGAAGAAATGCGCAAATCCTACGCCGAGGGCAGCCAGTCGCTCCTATTTCTCAACCGGCGAGGCTTTGCCCCCCTTACGCTCTGCCGCGCTTGCGGCGAGCAAGTCGGCTGTGACTCATGTGACGCCCGCATGGTTGAGCACAAGTTCCAAAACCGCCTGATCTGCCATCAGTGTGGCGCGTGGAAACCGATTCCCGAAACTTGCCCGAGCTGTGAAGCCACCGGCAAAATGGCTGCCCTAGGGCCGGGTGTGGAGCGGATAGCTGAGGAAGTGGCGGAGGTGTTCCCCGAGGCCCGCGTTGAAATTCTGTCCTCCGATCTTTCAGACTCCGCGCGCGGCCTCAAGGAGCGCATCGAGGCTATTGCCGATGGCGAGGCTGACATTATCATCGGCACCCAGATGGTCGCCAAAGGCCATAATTTCCCGCACCTCACGCTGGTAGGTGTTGTAGACGCCGACCTAGGCCTACAAGGCGGAGACCTGCGCGCCGCTGAAAAAAGCTTCCAGCTTATCCGCCAAGTGGCGGGCCGCGCGGGGCGGGCCGAAAAGCCCGGGCGTGCACTGCTGCAAAGCTTCCAGCCCGCACACCCCGTGATTGAGGCCATTCTTTCCGGCGATGAAGAAGCATTTTGGAGCGCAGAGGCAAAGGCACGGCTGGAGGCCAACATGCCCCCCTATGGCCGCCTTGCGGGTGTGATTGTATCCAGCCCGAAGCAAGAGCAAGCCTTTGAGATTGCCACTCATCTGGCCCGTAACGCCCAGCCCCTGCTGGCCATCGGCGCGCAAGTCCTCGGCCCCGCCGCCGCGCCTATTGCCAAAATCAGAGACCGCTACCGCGTGCGCCTACTTATCAAAGCCAACAAAGGCGCGCCGCTGCAAAAAGCCCTGCGGCAATGGGTGAAACCAGTCAATAAACCAGCGAATTTACGAATTGCGCTCGACATCGACCCTCAAACTTTTTTCTAGGCTTGGCCCCTGCAAGCGAAGCGCCACATGCGCCAACGAGGTGGCCCGAAGGGTCGCCTAGGCGGTGCAACGCCAGAACTGTCCCGCCGCTCCGAGCTTGCTTTGACCTCTGCGGGGGTAAACCCCCACTCGGCCAAAGCACATTTTCAGACAAGCTGAAAATGCCTGCCGCTGGCCATAGCCTCGCTTCGCTCGGCATGTCCGCTCTAAATCAACTGCTCATATACTTCCACCGCCAGCCCGCGCAACGCATCCTTGCTCACTTGCCCAACCAAGGCGTATGACATGTCCTTGTCGACCCAATAAAAAGCCTCCAGCCCGTTTAGCTCCAGAAACTGGAAGGCCATTTCAGCGGCGTCTGGTGTAGGTGTCACATAAAGGGTTACGCGCGCGCCGCTGTTGTTTTCATACATAAACTGCCCAGCGTTCTTTCCCATATTGGGCAGCAACCGCCCCCCAAGTAACACAAAGCCAGCCGGCGCTAAATCAGGCGCTTGAATAGCACCGCCCAATCGGCTTGAAAGCCATTTTAGCAAATAATCTTCCTCTGCCGCTTGCACTTCAACAGGGTGAATAACCTCATTCACAAAGGTCAAATGTGCATCCATGGCCATTTGCACAGGCTCAATAACGGCCCTGGACTGCACAGCCCCAGCAAGGCCACAGCCACCATCGCTTGCCAGCCCATGCTGCGTGGCTCAGGCCGTTGTAAAGAAAGGCCTTTGCCCAAAGGAAAGCTTGCCTGAAGCTCCGCGGTTTGCAGTGCCCAGTCCTCCTGCTTCTTTTGTCCTTCTGGGTCGTCCTGTAACCACGTCTCCACTTCAATTCGCCGCGCCTCGGGGAGTTCCCCATCAAAATAGGCGTGCAAATCGGATTCCTGCACTTTTTCCATTACTTTACACTCCTTAGCCGCACCGGCTCGGGCTCTTGATCGCGCGTTTCCCGCAATGCAGCGCGTGCCCGCGCGAGGCGAGACATCAGCGTGCCTTTAGGGAGGCCTAAAATCTTGCACGCTTCACCATAGCTAAAGCCCTTAACCGCAATCAACAGTAAAACCTGCCGTTGCTCCTGAGGGCAACCGGGCCATGTGCCGCGCGGTTGCCCTCAGGGCCGTCCGGCCTGTTTGTTCATTATGTGCGGCCAGCCCCGCATCCTCTACCGCCTCAAACCGCGCCCGCGCATGGGGGCTGCGGAGCTGGTCTCGGTGAATGTTTAGCATCATCTTAAATAGCCAAGAGCGGACAGCCCCACTTGGCCGCCACAAATGCCAAACACCTTTTACGCCGTCACCGGTGGTTTGGCGAGCTTCGGTATCATTGATCCATGTGTAAAGCGGCTGGCCTTGATAGGCCCATTGGCGAGCGCCGTCGGCCCGAATAAGGATGCCAAAATCACCTGCGGCACGTGCACGATTAGAGGCCTCAAGCGGGGGCCACTTAACCGCACAATCGCCATTACAGTTTGAAACCGCCAGCGCATCATTGTCAAAAGTATAAAGCGAAAATCCTTCGCCATTTACCAAGGCCTCGCCTTGGTCAGTGGTGCCCATCTGCGCCACTACATTTTGTGCCGAAGCCAAGCTGGGGGCCACAGCGACCGTTACCAAACCAGCGGCAAATAATGTTGCAATCTTCATAATCTTCTCCATTTTGCGAGCCAGTCCATCCGGCTTCATACCTAAACAACGCAGGCGCGGGAAACATAATCCCGCCGACCAGAAAAAAATCGCTCACCAAGGCCCAGTTTTCTGGCCAAGCGCGGCAAAGCCCGCTAAGACTTGGAGAAAAGCCGAGGACAGCATGAGCCATAAATCCATTATCCCGCAGCCGGGCATCCTGAATATCGCGCCTTATGTGGCTGGCAAAAGCCATGCCGCAGGCGGCAATCGTGTGACCAAGCTTTCGGCCAATGAAAATCCGCATGGCCCCAGCCTCTTGGCCAAAGCGGCCTATATTGAGGCCGCCGGATCACTTGAGGCCTACCCCAATTCCAGCCATACAGACCTGCGCGCCGCCATAGCGATGGTCTACGGCTTGGAGGCTGGGCGCATAATCTGCGGTGCGGGCTCTGACGAGATCATCTCTTTTCTTTGCAACACCTATGCAGGCCCCGGCAATGAGGTGCTCTACAGCCAATATGGCTTCGCGATGTATCCGATTTCGGCCATGGCGGCGGGGGCAACCCCAGTGCAAGCCTCAGAGGCAGACCTGCACACCGATGTAGATGCCCTGCTCGCAGCCTGCAATGCGCGCACGCGCCTTGTGTTCATCGCCAATCCCAACAACCCCACCGGCAGCATGATTTCAGAGGCCGAAATCGCGCGCCTCGCCGCGGGCATCCCCGAGCAAGCGCTCTTGGTGCTGGACGGGGCCTATGCCGAATTTGTTGAAGGCTTCAACGGCCACGCGGCGCTGGTAGAGGCTCGCGACAATGTGGTGATGACTCGCACTTTTTCCAAAATCTTCGGTCTTGGCGGCGCGCGCATCGGCTGGGGCTATGGCCCCGCCCATGTGATAGACGCGCTTAACCGCGTGCGCGGGCCGTTTAATGTATCTGCCGCCGCGCTGGCCGCTGCCGAGGCGGCGGTGCAAGATGTGGCTTACACAGAAAAATGCCGCGTTGCAAACGCCCAATGGCGGGAGTGGTTGCGGGATGAGTTGGCCAGCATTGGCCTACCGAGCGCTGAAAGCTTTACCAATTTCATAATGCCCCGTTTCGAAAGCCCTGAAGCCGCCGCCGAGGCGGATGCCTATTTACAAACCAAAGGTCTTGTGGTGCGGGCACTGGATGGCTATGGCCTGCACGCGCACCTGCGCATAACCATTGGTGACGAAATCGCCTGCCGCGCCGTGGCTGTGGCCCTCACTGAATTCATGAAAGGCGCCCGCGCATGAGCCAGTATAAACACGTCGCCCTGGTCGGGCTTGGGCTTTTGGCCTCGTCTATCAGCCTTGCCATGCGCCGCGCCGATATGACCGCAAAAATTACCGGCACGGCGCGCTCAAAAGAAACGCGCGAAACCGCGCTGGCCCTTGGCCTTGTGGATGAAGTGTTTAGCACCGCGGCAGAGGCCGTGCAGGGCGCGGATCTTGTGATCTTATGTGTGCCTGTTGGCGCAATGGCCGCGATTGCTGAAGAGATCGCGCCACACCTTGCGGAGGGCTGCACCGTGAGCGATGTTGGCTCGGTCAAGCAGGCCGTGGCCGAGGCCCTTGGCCCGCATATGCCAGACGGCGTGCACCTGATCCCCGCTCACCCGATGGCGGGCACCGAAAAATCCGGCCCCGAAGCGGGCTTTGCCAGCCTGTTTGATAACCGCTGGCTTTTAATCACGCCCTTACCGGATAGCAGCCACAGCGCTGTGGAACGGCTGGAGGTTTTTTGGACCCAGCTTGGCTCCAATGTAGAACTCATGGAGATTGAGCACCACGACCTTGTGGCGAGCGTGATCTCTCATACCCCGCACCTGATTGCATACACAATGGTTGGGGTGGCAGATGGCATGAACCGCGTGGCCAAAACCGAGGTGGTAAACTATTCCGCCGCTGGCTTTCGGGATTTCACCCGCATTGCCGCCTCTGACCCGACCATGTGGCGCGATGTGTTTTTGAACAATAAAGACGCCACGCTAGAGGTATTGGGCCGCTTCACCGAGGAGCTGCTCGCCCTACAACGCGCTATCCGCCTTGGCGATGGCGATTTCATGTTTGATTATTTCACCCGCACCCGGGATATCCGGCGCAGCATTATTGACGCGGGACAAGATACTGAAGCCGCCGATTTTGGGCGGGGAAAACCGGAGTAATAGCATGCGTTTCAGCCTCTTGGCCCTTATCTTCCTTGCCGCCTGTGGCCGCACAGGCGCGCCAGATCTTTCCGCCTATCCGAACGAGGAAGGCCTTAGCCGCCTGTGCAATAACCCCGCCATATTAGGCGAGCCAGTCTCAGACATTTCTGAGGGTGCCTGCGGGATAGATAACCCTGTGGCGGTGCGTTACGTGGCGGGCGTGCGCCTTTCCACCCCCGCCAGGCTGAACTGCCGCACGGCCAATACGCTGGCGGACTGGGTGGCGAATGATGCACAGAACGCGGTGAAAAAGCTGCGTAGCCGCATCACTGAAATGACGGTGTTTGCCTCCTATGCCTGCCGCACGCGCAACAACCAAAGGGGCGCGCGGCTTTCTGAGCACTCACAAGGGAACGCGATTGATATCGGGGCCTTTACGCTGGCCAACGGGGTGGAGCTAAGCGTTGAGGATGATTGGGGGAAAGCAGGCAAGGAAGGCGTTGCGACCCGTGCGCTGCACACAAGCGCCTGCGGTCCGTTTGGCACCGTTTTGGGGCCAAATTCTGACCGCTTCCACTATAACCACTTCCATTTTGATACTGCGGAATATCGTTCCGGCACCTATTGCCGCTGAAATGCCAGCAGGGCAAAAGCCGTGATTAATGCCGCCGCAAAAAATGGCGCGCCGGGGAGGTAAAGCCCCTGACCGTCACTGAACAGCTTGAACATGGCAGCAAATATAGGCGGTGCGATAATGGCGGCAAGGGATTCGATGCTGCCAAGCACACCTTGCAAATCGCCCTGCTCGTTATCCGGCACCAGCTTTGAAAGCATGCCGTTTATAGCGGGGCCAGCGACCTCCCCCAAGGCTGCCATAATAATCATGGTAAAAATCATCCATGTGTCTACGGCAAACCCAATGCCGACCATGGCGATAATGATGGAAATCAGCCCGAAGCGAGCCGTCCCGCGCTCACCCCATTGGGGCAACATATAGCGGATGAGCACGCCTTGCACAAAGGCCACGCCGAGGCCGTATCCGGCGAGGGAAAATCCGATAATCGCGGTATCCCAGCCGAATTTCTCTTTGCCATAAAAACTCCAGACGGCCGGGTAAACATAGCCAGCAAGCATCATGCAAAACACGACAAACACCAAGCGCCTGAGGCTTGGGTCTGTGGCCGCGCGCGTGAGAGCCTTGAAGGGGTTGGCACGTTGCCATGTGAAGGGGCGGCGCTTTTCTGGCAGCAAAGATTCCGGCAGAAAAAACACGCCAAACGCAAAATTTAACCCGGCAAATCCGGCGGCGGCAAAAAATGGCAAGCGGATGTCTATAGCCCCCAAAAGGCCACCAAGGGCGGGGCCAACGATGAAGCCAAGGCCGAAAGTTGCCCCAATAGCCCCGAAATTTTTGGCCCGGTCTTCCGGGGCGCTGAAGTCAGCAATATAAGAGGTAGCGGTCGCAACCGTTGCCCCCGCAATCCCCGCCACTAAGCGCCCGATAAAAAGCACGGCAAAGCTAGCAGCAACGCCCATGACGATATAGTCAACAAATAGCGCGGCAATCCCGATAAGCAACACGGGCCTGCGGCCAATGCTATCAGAAATATTGCCCAGAATTGGCAGAAACAGGAACTGCATAACAGCGTAAACCGAGGCCAGCGCCGCGCCGTAAAGTGCGGCGTCTGAAATGTTTTCTATACCAAGATCTGCCAGCAAGTCGGGCATGATCGGGAAAATTAGCCCAATGCCAATGGCATCCACAAAGATGGTGGCGACGGCAAAACCCATGCCCGCTTTTGATTTAGTTCGTTTAGCCATTTGGTGGGTGTATCAGGCGTGCGGCCGCTTGTCTTTAGCTGATGTCTAAGCATAGCCCGAAAAGCAAAAAGCCCCGCACAATGGCGGGGCTTTTTATTAAGGTCGCTAGCTTAAGAGCCGTGGCGGAGCAGCAGATCATGGTGATCGGCTATTCGGCGGGCCGCCGCCGCGCTGTGATGATCAGAAACATCTTTGGCGTCTTCCTCGGCGGTGCGGTGGAACTCTTCCAGCACCTCCTTGGTCACTTCACCCTTGGGCAAAGCGTTTTCAGCCAGCACCGAAACACCCTCGGCAGATATCTCCGCTAAACCGCCCGTGACGAGGTAGTCGGTGGTTTCGCCGCCAGCGACAACGCTCACATAACCGGGGCGCAGGGTGGTAACAGCCGGTGCGTGGTTTGGCATTGCTACCATGTCTCCCTCAGCGCCCGGAATGCTTACAGATTCAGCTTGCATTGAAGCCAGCATACGCTCCGGCGACACGAGGTCAAATTGCATTGTATCAGCCATAGTGGCCTCCTTTATGCAGCTTCCGCAGCCATTTTCTCGGCTTTGGCAATCACGTCATTGATGCCGCCAACCATGTAGAAGGCTGCTTCTGGCAGGTGGTCAAACTCACCCGCTACAACGCGCTTGAAGCTGTCGATGGTTTCGTCAAGTGGCACCTGAATGCCGTCAGAACCCGTAAACACCTTCGCCACGTCAAACGGCTGAGACAAGAAACGCTGGATTTTACGCGCACGGGTCACGGTCATTTTGTCTTCTTCTGACAATTCGTCCATGCCGAGAATAGCGATGATATCCTGAAGCGATTTGTAGCGTTGCAGGATGCCCTGAACGTCACGCGCTACGTTATAATGTTCATCACCGACCACTTGCGGGTCCAAGATACGCGAGGTTGAGTCGAGCGGGTCAACAGCGGGGTAGATACCCAGCTCGGAGATCGCACGATCAAGCACGGTGGTCGCATCAAGGTGCGCAAAGGAGGTCGCAGGTGCCGGGTCAGTAAGGTCATCCGCAGGCACATAAATCGCTTGCACGGAGGTGATCGAGCCAGCTTTTGTGGAGGTAATCCGCTCCTGCATCGCACCCATGTCGGTTGCGAGCGTAGGCTGGTAGCCCACAGCAGATGGAATACGGCCAAGAAGGGCCGAAACCTCGGAACCCGCTTGGGTAAAGCGGAAGATGTTGTCCACGAAGAACAGCACGTCAGCGCCGGTTTCGTCGCGGAATTGCTCGGCCAAAGTAAGGCCTGAAAGCGCAACACGCATCCGCGCGCCGGGAGGTTCATTCATTTGGCCGTAAACCAGCGCAATTTTGGATTCTTCCAAATTGTCAGGCACAATAACCGAGCCTTCGATCATCTCGTGGTAAAGGTCGTTGCCTTCACGGGTCCGCTCACCAACGCCCGCAAACACAGACACACCGGAGTGCACCTTAGCGATGTTGTTGATCAGTTCCATGATGAGAACGGTTTTACCAACACCCGCACCACCGAAGAGGCCAATTTTGCCGCCTTTGGTGTATGGGGCCAAGAGGTCGATCACCTTAATGCCGGTTTCCAAAATCTCGGACTCAGTGGACTGGTCAGAGAAATCAGGGGCATCGCCGTGGATCGAACGGGTCTCTTTGGTTTCAATCGGGCCTTTTTCGTCAACCGGCTCGCCGATCACGTTCATGATCCGGCCAAGCGTGGCAGTGCCAACCGGCACCTGAATGGTCGAGCCAGTGTCGGTCACAACGTTACCGCGCACCAAGCCTTCTGTTGCGTCCATCGCCACGGTGCGAACTGTGTTCTCACCAAGGTGCTGGGCTACTTCCAGCACCAAACGGTTGCCGTTATTGTCGGTTTCAAGGGCGTTAAGGATTGCCGGCAGGCTGTCTTCGAACTGAACGTCGACAACCGCGCCAATCACCTGTGTAATTTTACCTACAGCTTTTTTAGCCATCAGTTTTTCTCCAGTTTAAAGCGCTTCCGCGCCCGAGATAATCTCGATCAATTCATTAGTAATCGCAGCCTGACGCGAACGGTTAAACTCGATGGTCAGTTTGTCAATCATTTCGCCAGCATTGCGGGTCGCGTTATCCATAGCAGACATCCGCGCGCCCTGCTCCGAGGCGCCGTTTTCCAGCAGTGCTGTGAAAATCTGGGTAGATACCGCACGCGGCAGCAAATCATCCAAAATTTCGTTCTCGTCCGGCTCAAAGTCATAAACCGTAGAGGAGGTTTCCTCCGGGGTGTCAAAATTGGCAGGGATAAGCTGCAAGGCTGCCGGGATCTGGGTCACAACCGATTCAAACCGGCTATAAAAGATCGTTGCCACGTCAAACTCAGCGCTATCAAAACGCTTGATCACGTCTTTTCCGATGTCAGCCGCATCGCTATATGCGAGGCGCTTAACTTCCGAATGGTCAACGTGGTCGATCATGATATCGCTAAAATCACGCTTAAGCTGGTCACGGCCTTTTTTGCCAACGGTGATCATTTTTACCGTTTTGCCAGCCGCTGTAAGCTCGTTAGCATGCGCCCGCGCCAATTTGGCGATAGACGCGTTGAACCCGCCGCAGAGGCCGCGCTCGGAGGTCGCAACGACGAGCAAATGCACATCGTCTTTCCCCGTGCCGCGCAGCAAAAGCGGGGCGCTTTCGCTTTCGGCAGCGCCTTGGGCCAAGTTACCAAGAACCGCGTTCATCTGCGCCGCATAAGGGCGGGCATCTTCGGCGGACTCTTGGGCGCGGCGCAATTTCGCCGCGGCCACCATCTGCATGGCCTTAGTGATCTTACGAGTGTTTTTAACAGTCGCGATCCTAGTTTTTAGGTCTTTGAGGTTCGCCATTGGCTAAAACTCCTTTCCCTTAAGGCCAAAATTAAGCGAAGTCTTTTGTGAAGGCTTCGAGTACGGATTTGATGCTGTCTTCCAACTCACCTTTAACCTTACGGTCATTGTCGGTGATGTCTTTCAGCAAGTCAGCGTTGTTGGCGCGAAGATGAGTCAATAGGCTTTCCTCAAAGCGCGTTACGTCTTTCACGGCCACGCCATCAAGGAAACCCTTGGTGCCTGCGTAAATTACGATAACTTGCTCGGCATTTGTAAGCGGCGAATACTGCGGCTGTTTCAGAAGCTCCGTCAGGCGCTCACCACGGGCAAGCAAGGCCTGTGTGGATGCATCCAGATCGGAACCAAACTGGGCAAAAGCTGCCATCTCACGATACTGAGCCAACTCAAGCTTAATCGAACCAGCCACCGATTTCATCGCGTTTGTTTGTGCGGATGAGCCCACACGCGAAACGGAGAGACCTGTGTTAACCGCTGGGCGAATACCCGCGTTAAACAGCTCGGTTTCGAGGAATATCTGACCATCCGTGATCGAAATCACGTTGGTCGGAATAAACGCCGAAACGTCGCCGCCTTGGGTTTCAATGATCGGCAGCGCCGTAAGCGAGCCTGAACCATAATTCTCATTGAGCTTTGAAGAGCGCTCCAACAGACGTGAGTGAAGATAGAAAACATCACCAGGGTAAGCTTCACGTCCAGGTGGACGGCGGAGTAGCAAGGACATTTGACGATAAGCCACAGCCTGCTTGGAAAGGTCATCATAAATGATTAGTGCGTGGCGGCCATTGTCACGGAAGTGCTCAGCCATAGCAGTGGCGCAATAAGGTGCAAGGAACTGCAGCGGCGCCGGGTCAGAAGCGGTCGCAGCCACAACGATGGAATATTCCATCGCGCCGTTTTCTTCCAGCTTACGCACCAGCTGTGCAACGGTAGAGCGCTTTTGCCCAACAGCCACATACACACAGTAAAGCTTCTTGTATTCGTCGTCGCCAGCGGCTTCGTTATAAGCCTTCTGGTTCAGCACGGCATCAAGCGCCACAGCGGATTTTCCGGTTTGGCGGTCACCAATGATAAGCTCACGCTGGCCACGGCCAACAGGAATAAGCGCATCCACAGATTTCAGGCCGGTTGCCATGGGCTCGTGCACAGATTTCCGCGGGATAATGCCGGGGGCTTTCACATCAGCCACTGAGCGCTTAGACGCTTTCAGCGGGCCTTTGCCATCAATTGGGTTGCCGAGGCCGTCAACCACGCGGCCGAGCAACTCGTCACCTGTTGGAACGTCCACAATAGAGTTCGTCCGCTTAACGGTGTCGCCCTCTTTAATGTCACGGTCCGAACCAAAAATAACGATACCAACATTGTCGGTCTCAAGGTTCAGCGCCATTCCGCGGATACCACCGGGGAATTCAACCATTTCGCCAGCTTGAACGTTGTCCAGCCCATACACACGCGCAATACCGTCACCAACTGACAATACGCGCCCTACTTCAGCGACTTCAGCCTCAGCACCAAAATTCTTGATTTGGTCCTTGAGGATCGCGGAGATTTCTGCGGCTTGAATGCCCATTTATCCGACCTCTTTCATTGCATTTTGAAGGTTATTAAGTTTGCTGCGAAGCGAGCTGTCGATCATGACAGACCCAACCTTCACAACAAGACCGCCGATAAGATCCTTATCAACGGTCACATTTACATTTACGTCTTTTCCGACCGACTTCTTCAAAGCAGCAGCCAGCGCCGTGCTTTGCTTTTCAGTCAGCGCCTTGGCGGCCGTCACGTCGGCACTTACTTCACCGCGATCATCAGCCGATAGCGCCTTAACCTGAGATATCATCTCGGGAAGCACATATAGGCGGCGATTTTCGGCCATAAGGGCAACCGTGTTAGCGGCTTCAGGCCCCAACTCCATTTTATCGGTCAAGGCGCGCATGGCCTTGCCCTGCTCTTCGCGGCTTAATAGCGGCGAGGCAATGAGGTCTCGCAAATCGTCGCTGGTTTCCAGCGCGGCTTGCAGCGAATCAAGATCAGCCTCAATGGCGGCCAGGTTTTTGGCCTCTTTGGCGATCTCGAACAATGCAATGGCATAGCGCCCTGAGGCCCCTGCGGTTATTGATGCTGTAGCAGACACGAACACCCCTTTATTCTGTGCGCCCAATGCTGGGCCATAAGCAACGGTTCGGCGAGTCAGTGCAAACCCGTTGAAATCGGGTGGGTGATAGCAGAGGGTTGCCCGTGAGGCAAGAGACAGGCCAAAACCCGCCGATTCAAATTTATTAAAGCAAAATCAACACGCTACCTCAACCCCCTCACCCAATGCGACGCTTTGCGCGGCATATTTGTAGATTTTTTTACTAAGGAAGGCGGTGAATCAGAAAGTTTTGTGACCGAAGGGTGGTTTTTAACCCACCCTTCGACATATTTCTATCCTCAACATGCAAAACAGTATTTCTGAGAAGCAAGAAGCATAAAGCTTCTTATATTCTCTTGTAGTTTTATTCGGTTTAGGCCAAATCTAGCACAACGATTCTACTTGGAGTAATTATTATGAAGCTTTGGCTCGCGGTTGGCGCATTGGGACTTTTATCTGCATGCATTTCGCCTCAAGAGGCATGCATTGATCAAGCAAACTCACAATATTCCGTTTTGCTTTCGTCTATTTCGGAGACTCAGGGAAACATTACCAGAGGTTTCGCCATCCACCGCCAGCGGGTACCATATACTTACACAGGTACTTGTTACTCTCAGTATGTCGGAAGCTATTCATGCCCACAAACTGGATATAGAACACAGGAAACCCCAGTTGCCGTTAACGTATCTGAAGAACGCCGCAAGTTACAAGAACTGCAAAGCCTAGTTTCTAGCTACCGCGCTCAAAGCGTATCCGCTGTTGCGCAATGTAGAATGCAATACCCAGAATAGCGCCGAAATCCATACCTAAACTGCGAGAGGCTTCTCGGACTCACCTACGCGCCGCAGGTTTAGGCCGCCCTAGCCCCTGCAATATCCCCACAGGTGCCTTCACCGCCTCGCGCAGCCCGCCTTTGGGCAGGGCATATACCTGCTTTGTGGCCTCTAGCAATATCGCCCCCGCCCCCAGCCTGCCCCCCATGCGCGGGCCCCATTTCTCCCAAAACGGCGCGGACTTTAGCCAAAACCGTTTCTGGCTTGGCGGGGCGTATAGCGCCATCACGTGCCGCTCGGCCTGAAAGCGGTGCAGGCGCAGGTAGCTCTCTAGCTGTCCCACCGAGTAGGGTCGACCATAGCCAAAGGGTGTGCCGTCACTTCGTGCCCAAATGCCCGAGCGATTGGGCACGATAAAAACCACCTTGCCACCGGGGGCCAGCACGCGCCAGATTTCGGCCAGCAAAGCATCGGGCTGCTCGCAGGTTTCCACCCCATGTGCCACCACAAGGCGGTCAAGGCTGCCCGCCACGATGGGCCACGCCACTTCATCTACCAGCGCCGTTAGGTTCGCCCCGCCCGGCGGCCAGTGCATCACACCCTGCTGCCCCGGCATCAGGCATAGCACCCGCTGCGCCTCGCCCAGAAAGGGTCGCAGCATTGGCGCGGCAAAGCCAAAGCCCGCCACATCCATACCTTTCACGTCAGGCCACAAGCCGCGCAAAGCCCCCTGCAAGCCCCGCTGCGCCGAGCGCCCCAGCTTGGTGCGGTAATAAAAACTCCGAAGATCAATGACATCAAGATGCATGGTTTTACTCCTGCCAAAATCCTAGCGGCTAAGATATTGAAGCACAATGCCTTGATCACAGCTCCCTTACCAAGCTCGCAACATACACAAAAGTATCAGCGCGGCGCGGGCACCCCCTCCCCACAAGCGCAACACCCGCCGCGCCGCCACCGCGTCGCACACGCATTTTTTCCGCAGGAAAAAAGCCGCCCCAAAGGGGCGCATAGGCCCTCGCCACACTTGCATTGCTTTTAGCTTTCCCGCAAGCTCCCCCAAAGGAGTCCCCATGACCGAAATCATCACCATCCCCTGCCTTGCGGACAACTACGCTTTTCTCCTCCATAGCAACGGCACCACAGCCCTCATTGACGCCCCCGAAGCCGCCCCCATTTTGGCCGTGCTCAAAGAAAAGGGTTGGACACTCGACATGGTGCTGCTCACCCACCACCACTGGGACCACATTGACGGGTTGCCCGACCTTCTTAAGGAGGCCTCACCCCAAATCGTGGGGGCGGCCAAAGACACCCACCGCCTCCCCAAGCTTGATATCGCCCTGAACGAAGGCGATGAAATAACCGTCGGTGACCTGACGGGCCGCATTATTGATGTCTCGGGTCACACCGTTAATCACATTGCCTTTGCCTTCCCCGGTGCGGTTTTCACTGGCGATAGCCTATTTGCCCTTGGCTGCGGGCGGGTGTTTGAGGGCAGCATGGAAATGATGCATAAAAGCCTGCAAAAGCTGGCAGCGCTCCCGCCAGATACCATGGTGTATTCCGGCCATGAATACACCTTTGGCAGCGCCAAATTCAGCCTCACAGTGGAGCCAGAAAACCAAGCTCTTCAGGTGCGGGTTAAAGACGTGGAGCGCTTACGGGCCGAGGGCCTCCCCACCGTGCCTGCCCTTTTGTCGCTAGAGCTGGCTACAAATCCGTTTTTGCGCGCACCGAGCGCTGCGGCATTTGCCAAAATCCGCACAGCAAAAGATAATTTTTAAGAGGCAAATATGAGCACTCCCGAAGGCTTTTTTCCGAATAATTCCGGCCCCATCGAAACCAGCCTCAGCGTGCTGAGCTGGAACATCTGGTGGCAGTTTGGCCCATGGCAGCAGCGCGCGCCTGCTATTGAATCTACGCTTCACGCCTTAGATGCTGACATCATTGCCTTGCAAGAGGTCTGGGGCGATGCCGATGAGAATTACGCCAAAATACTCGCCGAAAAATTGGGCTATCATTACTTGCATGCCGATTGCATGATGATGAATGGCGTAGGGTTTGGCAACGCCATCCTCTCCCGTTGGCCAATTTCAGAAACAAAGGTAATTACCCTCTCGGGCACTGCAGAAACAGGCGAAACCCGCAATGCGCTTTATGCGCGGGCAGATGGGCCGCGGGGGGCCTTGGATATATTCTGTACCCACCTCAACTGGCGCTACGAGCAAAGCCATATTCGCCAAGTGCAGGTGCGCGAGGTGGCAGAGTTTGTGAAGGCAAATACCGCCAGTAAAATGCCACCGTTTCTCTGCGGGGACTTTAACGCCGAACCTATGAGCGAAGAAATTCGTATGCTTACGGGGCTAACGACAGCCGCTGCCCATGGATTGGTTTTCCATGATGCTTGGACAATAGCGGGCAAAGGCCTCGGCTTCACATGGGATACCCGCAACCCCTTCGCCGCTGCCGAATTTGAACCAAACCGTCGGATTGATTACATTTTTGCAGGCCACCCTAAAGCGCGCGGGCGGGGGCATGTTACAAATGTAGAGATCATCGGAGGTGCTCCTGTGGCAGGCGTGTGGCCGAGTGACCATTTTGGCCTTGTGGCAAAGATCAGATATTAGAGGCCACGGCGCTGCAGTCCGATTTTCAGCTCTGCTGAAAACGTGCCTTTGCTGAGCGGGGGGGGATGTGCGCCCGGCCAACAAGTGCTGCCGTTGCAGCCCTCCCCGAAGCAAAGGCACTTTGGCTGGGTGCAACTTCGAAAACAGGTGCTATGTACGGACAGTGCACTCCCGCCGGTCGAGCGTCTTTTTGCTGCGCAAAAAGTCGTCTCCCGTTGGGCTTGGCCTCGCTTCGCTCGGCAAATGGGGGCGTTCCGCCCCCTCACGTAAACACGTTCCCCCCTGAGGGCGCTGACCTACCTGTCCCGATGCACCTTTTCCTTGCGCTCGTGGCGCTCCTGCGCCTCAAGGCTCAGCGTCGCAATCGGGCGGGCATCCAAGCGCTTAAGCGAAATAGGGTTGCCGGTAGCGTCACAATAGCCAAAGGAACCCTCTTCAATCCGGCGCAAGGCAGCGTCAATTTTAGAGACAACCTTGCGCTCACGGTCTCGCGTGCGCAACTCTAGCGCGCGGTCGGTTTCCTCGGAAGCGCGGTCTGCTACATCAGGGATGCTCCGCGTGCCTTCTTGCATTTGCTCAATGGTATTTTGGCTGCCGCGCAGAATTTCATCTTTCCACGCTTGCAACTTGGCCCGGAAATATTCCATCTGCCGGTCGTTCATAAACGGCTCATCATCAGCCGGTTTATAGTCGGTGTCGAGAATTGTTTCAGCTTTCATCGAGAAGCTCCTACCCCAATAATTGTGCGCAATACGCAGCTCCTGTGCGACCAAATAGCCCCATTTAGCGGGATTGTCACTAGCTTGTTGTGCAAGTTTATGTGAAATATTTGTGCAAAGCGTAAAAATGCCGATTCCGGCAACGGGTATAAGGAATAAAAATGAGATTTGAAGGCACGGATACCTATGTAGCCACCGACGACCTGAGTGTGGCTGTAAATGCGTCCATCGCGCTAGAGCGTCCGCTTTTGGTAAAGGGCGAGCCAGGCACAGGCAAAACTGAGCTGGCAAGGCAGGTCGCCACGGCGCTTGCTCTACCCATGATCGAGTGGAATATAAAATCCACCACCAAGGCACAGCAAGGGCTTTATGAGTATGACGCCGTGAGCCGTTTGCGCGATAGCCAGTTGGGCGACCCCAAAGTGAATGATGTGAAAAACTACATCAAGCCCGGCAAGCTATGGCAGGCGTTTCAGGCGGAAGACCGCGTGCTTCTGCTAATTGACGAGATCGACAAGGCCGATATCGAGTTTCCAAACGACCTGCTGCAGGAGCTCGACCGGATGGAGTTTCATGTTTATGAAACCGGCGAGCTGATTAAAGCGAAGCAGCGCCCCGTGGTGATTATCACCTCAAATAACGAAAAAGAGTTGCCAGACGCCTTCCTGCGCCGCTGCTTTTTCCATTATATCCGCTTTCCTGATGCCACGACTATGGCCAAAATCGTTGATGTGCATTTTCCGAATATCAAGCAAGAGCTGGTTGAGGCCGCGCTGACGCAGTTTTACACCCTGCGCGAAACGCCGGGCCTGAAGAAAAAGCCGAGCACAAGCGAGGTGCTGGACTGGCTCAAGCTGCTGCTGGCCGAAGATCTAACACCAGAAGACCTGCGCGGCGATGCCAAAGACGCTCTGCCCCAACTGCACGGCGCGCTGTTGAAAAACGAACAAGACGTTCACCTGTTTGAACGGCTGGCTTTTATGGCGCGGGGGCAAAGATGAAGATCAGAGGCCTAAAAGAGGCGGACCGCGCCCCGTGGGGTGCGCTTTGGAAAGGCTATCTCGACTATTACGAAACCGAGCTGCCGCCAGAAATGTATGACATCGCCTTTAACCGGATGCTTTCCAATAACGAACACGAGTTCCACGGCTTGGTAGCCGAGAAAGACGGCGCACTGATTGGCCTCACCCATTACCTGTTCCACCGCCACGGCTGGAAAGTTGAACCCGTGATATACCTGCAAGACCTTTATGTGAGTGATGCTGCCCGCGGCACCGGCACTGGGCGGGCCTTGATTGAAGCGGTTTATGCGGCAGGCGATGCCGCTGGCTGCCCCACGGTTTATTGGCTTACACAGGATTTTAACGAGAACGGTCGCCGGCTCTATGAGCGCGTGGGAAGCTTAACGCCATTTATCAAGTATCAGCGATGATAGTGGAGATTGAGATCAACGAGGCCAAAGCTTCCCACCTCACTGCCATCGCAGAAATCCATCGCGCAGCGCGGATGATGGCCATGCCTTGGTTGCCTGATCTCCATACGCCCGAGTAAGACCTGCGGTTTTTCACAAATATTGTATTTGCCAAAGAAACGCTACTGATTGTGCGTGAAGGCGCAGGTGCTCTTGGTTTTACAAGCTTCAAGGATGGGTGGTTGAACCAACTCAATATAACCTCTGCACATCTGTTTTATAGGGCGCAGGGCTTTGTCGAGTGTGAACGCACAGATTGGCAGGACAACGAGGCAAAAACACCAAATGTGCAGATGGAATGTAGGGTGGGTTTTTAACCCACCATATGCGGTGCGAGGGGACAACGCACCCTACCAAATCCACGGCTTCCTATTTCCTTGACAGGCTTCTATACTCTTGAAAAACAGGCGGAGAGCAGGATGTTTCGGAAATATTTGGCCATGGGCATAACAGCCTTTTTGGCAGGCTGCATGGGCAGTCCGGGGACAGTAAGCACCCCAGCTGGCGGCGGCGTGGCGCGCTCTAACAGCATGATCGCGGAGGAGTTTATCTCCTATATGTTTGCGACTGAGGGCGGCGTGCGGATACCGAGATTGCTAAAATATGAAGGGCAGGTGCGAGTGTCGCTTGATGGTGCATTGGGCGCGTATCATGGTGATTTGCAAAATGTGTTGCAAGGGATGCGGCAGCACGCAGGCATTAACATTACAATGACAGATGGTGCGGCAAATATCCGCATTTTGCGCGTGCCTGCCGCGCCGCTAAAGCAGATTTACCCAACAGCGGCATGTGTTGTGGTGCCCGGCGTTAGCAGCTTTGCCGAGGTGCAACGGCGGCAATTTCCGCGCTGGTCTCGCCAAACAGCGCTCACAAAAGCCGTAGTGCTTATTCCTGACAATGCGCCGCCCTATATTGTGCGGGCGTGTTTTAATGAAGAGATTGCGCAAGCTTTGGGGCCGGTGAATGACCTTTATCGCGTGTCTGATACCGTTCTGAATGACGATAATGTTTTTAACAGCCTCACAGCTTATGACCACCTGATCCTACGCCTGCTTTACAGCCCCGAGCTGCAAAGCGGCATGGGGCCAGCCGCGGTGCGGGCGCGGCTTCCGGCGCTTTTGGCGCGGGAAAATCCGGCGGGCGGGCGCGGAGGAAACGCACCCCAAGCAGATGCCCGCTGGAAAACGCTTATTGAAACCGCGATGAACGGGGCCAATGCCCGCCCTGCCCGCCTGAGTGCCGCCGAAAAAGCGGTAACACGCGCACGGCGGCTTGGCGGCCATCGGCTCGCACATTCGCTTATTATCTATGGCCGCCTTACGCTAAGAGACCAGCCCACACTGGCCGCCCCCGCCTTTCAGGAGGCCTACCAGCTTAACCTTAGCCAGCTTGGCCCGCACAACTTACGCACGGCCCTTGCGGCTATGCATGTGGCGGCTGTGGCCATAAAAGCCGAGGAATTTGCAGCGGTTATCACCCTCACCACACCAGCGCTGGCCACAGCCAAGCGGCATAATGATCCGATACTGCAAGCCGGCATTCAGGGGCTGCGGGCGCTGGCCTATGCGCGCCTTGGGCAAAATAGCGCGGCACAGGCGGCGCGGGTTGATAGCCTTGCCCAAGCGCGCTATGCCTTTGGCAGCAACGCCGCGCAGATCGCCTCGGCGCAAGCGCAAATCGAAGGGCTTTTGCCCGCCAGAAATTAGGAAACGCAATGCCCTATCTTATCGCCTTTATCATCGGATCCACTCTCGGCTGGGTCACTGCGACCAAAAAGGGCGGAAATACAGCCGATAAGCTGCAATATGGCGCCGTATTTGGCATGATCGGCATGGTCCTAACCCTGATTGTCCTCGTGATATACGGGAACACTCTATAAATGTTTCTGCGCTTTTTTGAAAACCTGAGAGCAGCGGAGATTCCTGTTTCGCTACGCGAATTTCTCAGCTTTCTTGAGGCGCTCAATGCACAAACTGTGATCTATGACGTGGAGGCGTTTTACTACCTCGCGCGGCTGACAATGGTCAAAGACGAGCGCTATCTTGACCGTTTCGACGTGGCGTTCTCGCAGACCTTTGACGGGGTTGAGGCCGCCACACTGGCCGAAATTATGGAAAAAGTCGACATCCCCGAGGAATGGCTGCGCAAGATGGCCGAGAAAAGCATGAGCGCCGAGGAAATGGCGAAGATAGAAAGCCTTGGCGGCTTTGAGGCCCTGATGGAGACGCTGAAACAGCGGCTCAAGGAGCAGGAAAAGCGGCACCAAGGTGGCAGCAAATGGATCGGCACAGCAGGCACCTCGCCCTTTGGCGCCTATGGCTATAACCCCGAGGGCATTCGCATTGGCCAGCATGAAAGCCGCCACCGCCGCGCCGTAAAGGTGTGGGATAAACGCGAGTTTAAAAACCTTGATGACAGCGTGGAGCTGGGGACGCGCAACATTA
Organism: Paracoccaceae bacterium; assembly: GCA_016744015.1. Classification (GTDB taxonomy): domain Bacteria; phylum Pseudomonadota; class Alphaproteobacteria; order Rhodobacterales; family Rhodobacteraceae; genus UBA3077. The sequence continues at coordinate 104,283 of JADGFD010000009.1, forward strand.
AAATGGCCCTAAAACGCCTACGCAGCTGGGTGCGGCAAGGGGCGGATGACGAGCTCGATCTGGATGGCACCATTCAGGCCACCGCCGAGCACGGATACCTTGATGTAAAAACCCGCCCCGAGCGCCGGAATGCCGTTAAGGTGCTGCTGTTTCTGGACGTTGGCGGCTCAATGGATGACCATATCGCCATGGTCGAAGAGCTTTTCTCAGCCGCGCGGGCTGAGTTCAAGCATATGGAATACTTCTACTTCCACAATTGCCTCTATGAAGGCGTGTGGAAGGACAACGCCCGCCGCTGGAACGAGCAGATGCCTACATGGGACGTGCTGCACACCTATGCCTCAGATTACAAATGCATTTTTGTGGGGGATGCCTCAATGTCACCCTATGAGGTCGCCTATATTGGCGGGGCAAACGAGCATTATAACAAGGAAGCCGGCGGCACATGGCTCGCCCGCGCCCGTGAGCAGTGGCCCGACCATATTTGGATAAACCCCGTGCCCGAAGATGAATGGCAATACACCCATTCCGTCGGCATGATCCGCGAGATTTTCGAGGACCGCATGGTGCCTATGACACTGGAAGGGCTAGAGCGCGGCATGAAGGAGTTAGGACGATGAGCACCATGACGGAAATTGATCTACAACCTGAATTGCATAGCGAAACCATATCATTGCGCCCAATGAGGGCAGATGGTTTCGAAGGCTTATGGGAAGCCGCAAGTGACCCCGCCACATGGGCTGGCCACCCAGCCAAAGACCGATACAAACGCAATGTATTCTTGAAATACTTCACCTTTTTGCTGGAAAACGGCGGCACACTGGTTGTGATTGATAATGTAGATGGCAAAATCATTGGCTGTTCGCGCTACTATTCGGCCCCCGTAAATCCGGAAAAGATTTCGATTGGCTATACCTTTTTGCACAACGCTTATTGGGGCGGCAGCACCAATTTTATAGTCAAAGAATTGATGCTCGGCCACGCTTTCAAAAACACAGATCAAGTCTGGTTTCATATCGACCCCAGCAATCTCCGCTCGCAAAAAGCCACGGCCAAACTCGGGGCGAGGCATATTAGCAATGAGGAGCTTAACCTTGGGGGCAGCTTGGCCAAATGGATGTGCTTTCAATTAATGAAACCTGACTGGGACGCCTTTATGGAATCGCGGGCTAAGCCATGAGCACCGCCCCGTTTTCCGCCTCGACCTCGCAGCCTTTCGCCCCCCTATCCACAGCTCAAACACATGCGCGCTGAGGCCCCCATTGCCTTTGTGCCCGAGCTGAGCCGGACACCCCGCATTTTTCCTCCAGCTGCCCGGCGGGTTGATGACGGTGTTGAGGGACGAAAACATGGTGCGCAAGGGTGGCACGGCCCATGCCAAGGAGCGCAAGGCGATTTTTCCGGCGGTTTCATCGAAAACCGCGCGGGATCATTGGTCGGCGATGCTTGCCGCCTCGGCCGATGAAATTCTGGATGATATTACGCCGCTGGGCGAAGGCGATTTGTTCAGGAGTTATGCCATGCGGATTTCGGGCGAGGCCCTGCCAAAGATTTTTGCACGGCTCAAGCCGCAGCTAAGCGGTAAGCTGGAAGTGGCTAGCTGGGCCTTTTGCGGCGTGCTCGACCTGCCTTGCCGCTGGCAGGCCTAGCGCTTAAGTTAAGGAAAACGGGAGGCCAAAATGAACAAAATCAAACACCTATGGCAAGAGCACCGGCTGTTGCTGATCGGTTTTTCAGTTGCCACGCTCGTCACGTTTTTCTTCCTGCTCCGCTTTGTGTTTTCGGTGATCTACTGGAGCTATAACCGCGATGTGCCGATAGCGCCATGGCAGCCCATCGGCTATGTGGCGCAATCTTATCAGGTTGAGCGCGCATGGCTAATGGGGCAAGCCAACATGCCCGAAGGTGTAAAATTTGAGCGCCTTACCGTGGAGGAAGCCGCCAAGATTGACGGCATAACTTACGAGGAAATGCGAGACCGTCTAGCCGCCGCTATTGCGGCTGAACAGGCACAATGACCGACCTCCTCCTTGAATTGGTCACCGCCTACGGGCTGATCATTTTGGCTGGCACCGTTTTTTTGGCCGCCCTTGGCGTGCCCGTACCCGGCACCGTGCTTTTGGTGCTCAGCGGGGCCTTTGCGGTGGGCGGAGACTTGGACCCGACACTGGTGGTGCTGACAGGGCTTAGCGCGGCTGTTGCGGGCGATTTTACCGGCTATTTCATCGGGTTTAGCGGTGGTGATTGGTTGCAGACAAAGCTGGGCCATTCACTGCTGGGCAAGCAAGTGAATAAAGCCGAAGCCTTTATGGCCAAGTGGGGCGGGGTTGGCGTGTTTCTGAGCCGCTGGCTGGTGGCCCCGATTGGCCCCACGCTAAATTATGTAGCGGGCATCAGCGCATTTAACTGGAAGCGATTTGTGTTGTGGGATGTGCTGGGAGAGGTCGTATGGGTTGGGCTTTATGTCGGCATCGGCATGCTGTTTTCAGCTTCGGCACTAGCGCTGGTTGACCTCATTGCCTCGGCAAGCTGGATGCTTTTGGGGGGCATCGGGATGTTTATTATGGGCAAACGCCTACTCATCGCGGCTAGAAAAATCAAAGCATAAGGCTTATATAAAACCCATGCTGCGTTTCTCCCCCATCCTGCTGGCCCTCATTATCGGCTATGTAACCTACCTGTTTTCAGCTCGGAAATCCAAGCGAGACCTGACCAGAAACTCAACACCCTTGCAAGACAATTTGGCCGCTACCTGCCAATTATTGGTGGTTATGTGGCAAACTTCCTCATTCAAATGCTGGCTGCCTCACTTTCGCGCAAAGATGAATACGAGGCTGACGCTTACGGCGCGGCGCTGTTGCTGAAATCCGGCATTGATCTTTCCGCGCAAATCAGCATGTTTCGCAAGCAGGAAAGCTGGGGAACGGCTGACGGCGGCGCGCCTGCCTGGCTGCTGAGTCACCCCGAAACAGGGAAGCGCATTGCCGAGATTGAGAAGTTGAAGGCCAGTTGGGAAGCCTGAGCAAGGATCGAAATTAAGGACCATCGAGGCCCTTAATTTCGACACGCCCGAGGGGGCGTGAAATGCGCGAATGTTCGATCTAGGCGCCAACGCCAAGCGCAGCTTGGTTATGGAATATCGCGCTTGCGCGATTCCTTTAGGTCAGTTGAACACCCATGCCTTAACGCGAGATTTTCAGATGCCCAAGATAACGCTTTTCTAACTGCCTGAAGGCAAACACCACCACAAAGGCCAGCGCCATATAAAGCGCAGCAGCGGTCAGGAAACCCTCATAGGCAAGATAATAGCGCGCATTCAGCGTGCGTCCCACGCCCAAAATATCCTGAATAGTAATCACACTGGCCACCACTGAGCCATGCAGCATAAACACCACCTCATTGCCGTATTGTGGCAAAGCGCGTCGCAGGGCCGAAGGGATTAGCACAAGGCGGTTCACTTTAAAGGGTGACATCCCGAGCGACTTTGCCGCCTCTAGTTCTCCAGCCGGCACAGATTGCACAGCCCCCCTTATGATCTCGGTGGCATAGGCCCCTGAATTCAGCGAAAACGCAATCAGGGCACACCACCATGCCTCGCGCAAAACCACCCACGCAAAGCTGTCTCGCACCCATTCGAACTGCGAAAGACCGTAGTAAATAAGGTAAAGCTGCACCAGCAACGGTGTGCCCCGAAACGCATATACATATGCGTTTATCAGCTTTGAACCGATGCCGTTTGATTTCGCGCGGATCATGCCAAAGGGCAGCGCGATGCAAAAGCCTATGAGTAGCGAAAGCATGGTCAGTTGCAGCGTCATCCACATGCCACCGGCAAATAAATGCCAATTGTCAAGCACCAGATCAAACCGCATCGCCGTGCTCCTTTAGCGCATAGCGCCGCTCGGCATAGTTGAAAATGGTTTGGCTGACCCAAGTGAAAAACAGGTAGGTAAAAAACACAGCCGTAAAGAAAAGGAACGGCTCGCGCACCGATTTTCCGGCGTCATTTGCAAGGCCCACAAGGTCCTCCAAACCAATCACCGACACCACGGCGGTGGACTTAATAAGCACCTGCCAGACATTGGCATAGCCCGGCAGGGCAAAGCGGATAAGCTGTGGCAGCGTGACCGCGCGCAACACCTGAAACGGGCGCATCCCCATGCTCATTGCCGCCTCACGCTGGCCCGCAGGCACGGTCATATAAGCACCGCGAAAAGTCTCGGTGAGGTAGGCGCCATAGATAAAGCCAATGGCGGCCACCCCGGCCCAAAACTTGGAAAGCTCAACATAGTCAAGCCCTACAGCCTTACCCGCAAGATTAATCAACCTTTGGCCGCCAAAATAAATTAGCAGGATCAGCACAAGGTCTGGCACCCCGCGCACAATGGTGGTGTAGGTAAACACGATGGCACGCACAATGCGCCCGCCGTTAATTCTGCCCATCGCGCCAAGCCCGCCCAGCAGCGTCGCCAACGCCAGTGAGACCAGCGCCAGCGCCAGCGTCGTCACCGCCCCACGCAGCAGCAGGGGCACGTATTCTATCAGGTTTTCCATAGGTTAGCGGCGCACCAAATGACGCGCCGCAAAGCTTTCTTATTCGCCACCATAGATGTCGATGTCGAAATACTTATCATTAATGGCCGCATATTCGCCCGAAGCGCGAATGGCCAGAACAGCCGCCGAGAAGGCATCCCGCAGCTCGGTATCCGCTTGGCGCACGCCAACGCCCGCACCTTCACCGTGGTATTTCGGCACCGAATACATTTCCCCAAAGAAGGCAAAGCCCTCGCCCGCATCGGTGCTGATAAAACCGTCATCCATGGCAATGGAATCGCCCATCGCGGCATCAATCCGGCCTGCTTGCAAATCAAGATACACTTCGTCTTGCGAACCATAGAGGCGCAGCTCTACATTCGGATACTCACCTTCCATGAAATCCTGATGGATGGTGCCGCGCTGCACGCCCACGACTTTGCCGTCAAGCGCATCGACCGCCATGCCTGCAGCGCCAATAAACCCGGCAGGGGAATTATAGTATTTCGCCGAGAAATCAATAACCTGCTTGCGCTCATCCGTGATCGACATCGAGGCAATAATCGCATCGCACTTGCCCTCCAGCAAGGCCGGAATAATGCCGTCCCAATCGGTTTTAACCATGGTCGCTTCCACGCCCATTGCAGCGGCTAGCGCATTGGCAATGTCAATGTCAAAGCCCACCACCTCACCCGAGGCTTCGGTAGAGGAAAACGGCGGGTAAGCCCCCTCAACGCAGATATTTACACTGTCAGCCTGCGCCGACAGCGCAATTGAGGACATGGCCGTCGCGGCCAGCAGGATCTTTTTCATAAGTCTCTCCGAGTTGTTAAATTGGTTTGGTGCCGGTTATGCCGCCACCTTACCTGCGACTATCATGCTTAAGCGCCGCATCGTCAAGCGCCCCTGACCGAAGGGAAGATTTTTTGCAGGGGGGTTAATCCCCCCAAGAAAAATTCACCGGTTGAGATAGGCAGGAAGACTGCCCTTTTGCGCTGCGTTCACCAGCCAGTCAAACATAAATTGTTTGAGGCTGGCAAAACAAACCAGCGTTATTTCATCGTCAGCCTCCATCCAAAAGGCCACCGCCACCTGCCCTAGGCGCGTGCGGCGAAAATCGCCTTGCGCAAAGGCCTCAGCAGACAGATCAACCGGCGCGCCCTTGGCCAGCACTTCGCGGGCGGCGTTGCCCTTTAAGGTCATAACCGCGCGGGCGTCAGATACATCAACCGCCAGTATAGGGGCTTTAATCTCGGTATGAAGTTGGTTCACGAGGTCTTCCGGTGTTGTGCCCTCTGGCACCATAACCAAAAGCTCATCAGGGGCCATCCATGCCACACCTTTTACGATCTTTCGGGGGGCAGGCACCGCAGAGCCAAGAACTTTTTTAAGGGCCGTGCGAGTGGCTTTATTGCTCAGGTCCGCCTTCAGCGTCATCATTGCCACCCGCCGTTGAGCCGCCACCAGTACCGCGCCACTGCCATCAATTTCACTAAAGCTCATCAGATCAGACATCTTGTTGCGCTCCTTCTTTATCATAAAAAACCAGATCCACTACGCGGGCTTTGTGCACTTTGCTGCCGACCGGAAAGTCCAGCACTTCGCCCATTCGACTCTGGCCGCCGTTAATAAGTGCCATGGCAATGGGGTGGCCAAGCGTGGGTGAGAAATAGGTGGAGGTCACATGGCCAATGGCTTTGCCGCCCTCAACCGCATGGGCAGACTCTGGCAGCTTCTCAGTATCACTCAACGTCCGTAACCCCACTAACTGCTTACGCCCTGCGGCCATCAAAAAGCTGCGCTGCATGCCGCGCTTGCCGATGAAATCTTCCTTCTTTTTAGACACCGCCCAGCTCATGCCAAGGTCATGCGGCGTGACGGTGCCGTCGGACTCGTCTCCCACCACCACAAAACCCTTTTCGCCGCGCATTACGTGCAGGGCCTCTGTGCCATAAGGCGCTATGCCAAAATCGGCTCCCGCCTGCAAAAGCAGATTCCAAAGCAGCAGCCCTTGCGAGGCAGGCACAGCGATCTCATAGGAAAGCTCCCCCGAGAAGGAAATCCGGAAAATACGGGCTTGGATGCCAGCCAGCTTACCATCAATAAAACCCATAAATGGCAGCGCTTCACGGCTAACATCCGTGCCGCCTAAAGCCTCCAGCACTTTGCGGGCATTGGGTCCGGCCACCACGATTTGGGTAAATTGCTCGGTCAGGTTGGCGGTGAACACTTCAAGATCCCACCACTCGGTTTGCAGCCATTCTTCCATATGGGCATGGATACGGTCCGAGCCGCCAGTGGTAGTATGGCAGAGGAAGGTATCCTCGTCCAGCCGCGCCACCACGCCGTCATCCATCAGGAAGCCGTTTTCATTGCACATCAGGCCATAGCGGCATTTTCCGGGTTTGAGTGTGGACATCATGTTGGTGTAGAGCAAATCAAGGAACTTGCCCGCATCCGGCCCTTTGACGATGATTTTGCCCAAGGTCGAGGCATCAAACAGGCCCACCGCGCCACGGGTCGCGAGAATTTCGCGGGTGATGGCATCTTGCGTGGTTTCGCCTGCCTGAATGTAGGCATAAGCGCGGCGCCAGTCGGCGACCGGCTCGAAAATTGCGCCGTGGCTTTTGTGCCAGCCGTCTATTGCGGTTTTGCGGGTGGGCTTAAAAAGCGGGCCAGAGGCCTCACCTGCAATAGAGCCCAACGAAATGGGCGTGTAGGGCGGGCGGAAGGTGGTGGTGCCAACCTGCGGGATTTCGGCATCCAGCGCGCCCGCCAGCACGGCGAGGCCGTTAATGTTGCTGAGTTTGCCTTGGTCGGTGGCCATACCAAGGGTGGTGTAGCGCTTGGTGTGCTCCACACTTTCATAGCCCTCGCGCGCGGCGAGCTGCACGTCTGACACCTTCACATCGTTCTGGAAATCAAGCCATGTTTTGGACCGTAGTTTATAAGGGGCTTGGGCAGGCATGGTCCAGATGGGAGCCATTGGCGTTTCATCAGGGGTTTGGGTCAGCCGGGGGGCGGCTTCCTCTTTGATGCTCCGCCCCACCTCGTCAGCCGCTTGGTGCGCCGCCGTGACGGCAGTGCTTATGCAGGCGTTAGTGCCAAGCGCGCCAGAGGCAGTGCCAGCGGCCAGCACAAAGCCTTCGCCGTTTTGGTCGGTTGGCGGGCGGGATGGGTCTGGCGAGAACATGGCGTTCTCTTCATCCCAGTTGAGCTTACCGCCGCAATGGGACCATAGGTGGACCACCGGAGAAAAACCGCCTGATATGGCGACGCAATCACACGCGATACTCTCAACCGCGCCGCCGGTGCCGGATTGCAGGCAGACCTCAACAGCGGTGACATGCTTTTTGCCGATGACTTTAGCCACTCCGTGGCCGGTTTCAATGCGAATGCCCAGCGCGCGAGCTTGGTCAGACATCTCACCGCCGCCATTAGGGCGGGCATCAATGATGGCAGGCACCTCAAGGCCAGCGGCGTAGAGCGTGAGCGCGGTGCGGTAGGCGTCATCATTATTGGTGACCACCACCGTCCGCGCGCCGGAGGTAACGCCATAAAGCCGGATATAATCTCGCACGGCACTGGCAAGCATAACGCCGGGGATATCATTGCCGGCAAAATTTAGCGTGCGTTCTAAGGCGCCTGTGGCGGTGATGATGCGTTTGGCACGGATACGCCAGAGGCGGTGGCGAGGGGTAGCAGCTGGGGCATGGTCGGTGAGGCGCTCATAGCCGAGCGCATAGCCGTGGTCAAATACGCCAGCGCCCTGAGTGCGGGCGCGTAGGGTGACGTTGGGCAGCTTGGCGATTTCAGCCAGCAAATGGGCGATATGCGCGGGGCCATCACGGCCATCCACCTCAATATCATCCACCATAAAGCGGCCGCCAAAATGCGGGGATTGCTCCAGCAGCAACACTTTGGCACCGCTGCGGCCGGATTCCAGCGCAGCCTCAAGGCCTGCCACACCGCCGCCTATGATCAGAATGTCGGTGTAAGCGTAGAAATACTCATAGCGGTCGACATCGCGCTCTGTTGGCACTTGGCCGAGGCCTGCGGAATTGCGGATAATTGGCTCAAACAGGTGCTTCCACGCCCATTGCGGCTTCATGAAGGTTTTGTAATAAAAACCGGCGGGGAAAAACCGCGCAAGGCGATTATTCAGCGCGCCAATATCAAAATTCAGGCTTGGCCAGTGATTTTGCGAGCGGGCGGTGAGGCCGTCAAAAACCTCGGTGGTTGTGGCGCGTTGGTTGGGCTCAAAGCGCGCCCCCTCCCCCATATTCATCAGCGCGTTTGGCTCCTCGCCGCCGCTGGCAACAAGGCCGCGCGGGCGGTGGTATTTGAAGGAGCGGCCCAGCATACGCTGGTCAGCGGCCATGAGGGCCGAGGCGAGGGTATCGCCCTTGTAGCCCTGCACGGGTTTGCCGTTGAAGGTGAAACTGACAGGGTTGCTGCGGTCAATCAGACAGCCCGCATTTGGCAAACGGAAGCTCATGATATTTCCTCCCAGTCGGGCCGCTTGGCTTTGATACTGGTAATAATGCTTTTAGGTGGCTTCAGCGTTTGCGCGCTATAGGTGCCAAACACCTCAAGCGTTACGGCGCAGCGCGCGGCGTGAAACCACTTTCCGCAGCCATACACATGCCGCCAGCGCTCAAAAACGATCCCCTTGGGGTTTTTGCGCTCAAATAAGTAAGCCGTGAAGGCGTCATCCGAGCTGCCATCAGCATGGCGTTTCAGATGCGCCTCGCCGCCACCGTGAAATTCGGTTTCTTCGGCGGATACACCGCAATAGGGACAGGTTAACAGTAACATTTCATAGTCCTCGCAAAAATCCGATCAGTATTTCGCCAAAGCCCCATTGCAGGGTGCCGACCACTGAAAAAGCCAGCTCGTATTTGTAAGTTTCTACAGCCTTCTCTTCGGCCTTGGCCGCGAGCAGGTCATCAAAGTTTTCGGTAATTTGGTCGCGCAATTTGGGCATCGGCGTTGGGTCTTTGACCCCGTTATCTTCAACACGGCTGAAATAGCGCCACATCATGCGCGATTGGGTCAGAATCTGTGAATCCCATCGGCGGCGGGCTTCCTGCACCATGAAGCGGTCGGTTAAAAACACAACGAAGCTGATGCAAAGCGCGAAGGAGCCAAGCGCGCCGAATATGTATGCGCTGCCATAAGAAATAGAAACCAAACTTGCGATCAACCAGAAGCCGAGTGCTGCATATAAGGTGATTCGCTGCCACTTACTAAAATGTTCTAACAACGGAAGCCACCAGACTCAGTATCGGCGAAAATCCGCCCACATGCAGGAAGTGCCTTAATTACAAGGCTCAAAGTATACGCCTGCATACCCGAGCGGAGACATATGCCTTTCCAGCAGGTTACAGCACGATGCTCAGACGGCACCCCAACATTGGCAACCCTCTGCCATGCTGAAAAATGCTCTCTTTGATAATGTGGTTTTTTTAAGTTAAAATTAAGGCAATATTGTGACAATCCAAGCAGAGCCACAGGAGTAGTAAACAGAATAACAGGAGAGTGAAGATGGAAGAATTTTTGACATCCGCATCCGAGATGTGGGGAAAATTTGCCAACGGCGGCACTGAAACGATCCAAAGTATAATATTTGCCCTTAGCGGCTATGAGATCAGCGAGCTTTGGGCGCTTGTTATCTTGCTCGGCAGCAGTGCCAGCTTGATTATCTGGCTGATTTTGAAGCTTAAACGACCAAAGAAAGTCACCTACCTTATGGAAGGCGGGCACCGCTACTACCGACCTTAAGCGCAGCATTAGCGCGCCACCTCGGCGAAGCCGATTCAATGCGCCACCCCGGCGGCGACGCTTTCATCAATAAAGCGGCCCTCGGCAAAGCGCTCTAGGCCAAAAGGCGCAGCCAACTCGTCTGGCTCGCCCGAAGCCATAGTTGCTGCCAGCGCCCAGCCCGAGCCGGGGATGGATTTAAAGCCACCCGTGCCCCAGCCGCAATTGATGAAGCACCCGCCAAGCGGGGTCTTCCCGATAATAGGCGAGCGGTCACCCGTCATATCCACAATCCCGCCCCATTGGCGCAGTTGCTTAAGGCGGCTAATAATTGGGAAAGTCTCGATCAGCGCCCGCACGGTTTCTTCTACATGGTGAAAGCTGCCGCGCTGGGTGTAGTTGTTATAGCCATCCGCCCCGCCGCCTATTACCAGTTCACCCTTGTCAGACTGGCTCAGGTAGCCGTGCACGGTGTTGGCCATGACCACCACATCTATGCAGGGTTTAATCGGCTCGCTCACCAAAGCTTGCAAAGAAACCGACTCAATCGGCAACCTAAAGCCCGCCATTTCAGCCAGCACGCCAGAGTGCCCCGCCACCACAATGCCGAGCTTTTTGCATGAAATATCGCCGCGCGTGGTTTGCACGCCGGTCACCTGACCGCCGGATTGCGTGATGCCCGTGACCTCGGTTTGCTGGATAATATCGACACCCAGATCAGACGCCGCCCGCGCATAGCCCCATGCCACGGCATCATGCCGCGCGGTGCCGCCACGGGCCTGCCAGAGCGCCCCCAGCACCGGATAACGCGGGCCATTAATTTCCATAATCGGGACTTTGGATTTCACCTGCTCCGGCGTCAGCATTTCGGTGGCGACACCCTGAATGGCATTGGCCTGATTTATCCGGTGATAGCCGCGCAGTTCATGCTCGGTTTGGGCCAGCATCATCACGCCACGGGGCGAAAACATGATATTGTAATTCAGCTCGGCAGAAAGCCCCTCATAAAGCCCCCGCGCTTTTTCATAAATCGCGGCGCTTTCGTCTTGTAAGTAGTTCGAGCGGATGATGGTGGTGTTCCGCCCCGTATTACCACCGCCCAGCCAGCCTTTTTCGATCACCGCGATATCGCGAATGCCGTGATTTTTGGCCAGATAATAAGCCGTGGCCAACCCATGCCCCCCTGCGCCAACAATCACAACCTGGTATGATTTTTTAGGCTCCGGCGAGCGCCACGCACGCTGCCAGCCACTATGATGGCGGAAGGCTTCACGGGCGATGGCAAAGGCTGAATATTTTCTCATGAATGAGCTCCGGTTTTTCGCGGCTACACGAGTGTAATAGCGAGATTTCGCCCTACATGCAAAGCCTGTAACCGCCGCACCTTAAAGGGTTCGCGACATTTGCGCCCCTAACGGGTTTGTTACGTGATTGAATGTTGCACATAGGCACGCGCCACAGGTAAAGTGCGGCGAATTTGCGATGTGAGGTATCAAGGCCATGGTATTCTGGATTCCGGTGGGGCTGGTAACAGTCATCGCCATAGTGTGGACGTTATACCCGCTACTTAAGCGCGAACAGAGCGCACCGGCCGCACGGGCGAGCTATGATATTCAGGTGTTTAAAGACCAACTGGCAGAGATAGACACCGACAAGAAGCGCGGAACCATAACCGAGGCTGAAGCCGCGCGGGTACGCACCGAGGTTTCCCGCCGTTTGCTGGCGGCGGCCAATGCGAAAGAGGTTGAGGCACCAACGAAAAACGCGCCAAAAGCTGTGACCAATGGCTTAACCGCCATGATCGTTTTCGCCGTGATATTTGGTGGGCTTGGCACCTATCGGCAATGGGGCCAGCCAGGAAGGGCTGATTTCCCGCTGTCAGAAAACCTCGCGCAGCAGGCAGCAGTACAAAGTGAAAGGCCCAGCCAAGACGAGGCAGAAGCGGCAATGGCCGCGCGGGCCGAAGACACGTTGGGCCTGCCCGATATCACAGACCTCACCGAAGACAGTGACGCCGCCCTTTTGGCGCAGCTTGCCGAAATTTTGAAGGACCGCCCGGATGACCTGGAAGGCCACCGCCTGCTGGCCCGCAATCTGGCCTCAGCGGCCCGCTTCATCGAGGCCCACGCGGCCTTTGATGAAGTGCTGCGGATTTTAGGAGAGAGCGTTACGCCTCAAGACCATCTGGAGCATACAGAATTGATGATTTTGGCGGCGGGGGGCTATGTGTCTCCAGAGTCCATTGCCGCGCTCAACAAGGTGATGAACACTATTCCGGAAAACCCGCGGGCGCGCTATTATGCGGGCGTGGCGCTCGCGCAATATGGCCAGCCGCGTGAGGCCTATATCATGTGGAACCAGCTTTTGCAGGAGGGGCCGGAAAATGCGCCGTGGATCCCGGTTATTCGGGCCTCGATCGAAGATTTGGGGCGGCAAGCGGGCATAGCTGCCCAGCAAGCGCCACTGGCCGGGCCAAGCGATGAAGATCTGCAAGCCGCGCAGGAAATGTCCGAGGCCGAACGCTCCGACATGATCCGCTCTATGGTAGCGCAGCTTTCCGAGCGGCTGGCCACGGAGGGCGGCGCCGTAGAAGAATGGCTGCGGCTTATGGGCGCCAATGTGGTGCTGGGTGATGTGGATGCGGCCAAGCAAGCCTATGCTGATGCCAAAACCGCTTATGCCGATGACCCGGCCGCGCTAGCGCAAATTGAGGCCGCCGGAGCGCAGATCCCATGATTATCGAGGATATCGAGGCCTTTGCTGCCGCCCTGCCCCCGCGCCGCGCGGTTATGGGGCTGGACCTTGGCACCAAAACCATTGGCGTGGCGGCTTCGGACATTTTGCGAGGGATAGCGACCCCTGTTTTAACCGTAAAGCGCAAAAAATTCGGTGTGGATGCCGCGGCGCTGATCGCGCTCATTGATGATCGCAATATTGGCGGGATTGTGCTGGGCCTGCCCCGCAATATGGATGGCTCTGAAGGGCCGCGGGCACAATCGACCCGCGCCTTTGCCCGCAATTTTGAGCGGCTTTGTGAGGCGCCCATCAGCTATTGGGACGAGCGCCTTTCCACCGTGGCCGCCGAGCGCGCCTTGCTGGAGGCCGATACCTCCCGCGCGCGGCGGGCCGAAGTGATTGACCACGTGGCGGCGGGCTATATTTTGCAAGGGGCGCTGGACCGGCTGGCGCATATCCGCAATGGATGAGATATGGCAGCGCGACGAGGTGGACTCTCCCTGCGTGGGGCTTTGCGCCATTCAACGCGAAAGCGGGTTTTGCATTGGCTGCCACCGCACCGGAGACGAGATTGCACGCTGGAGCGTCATGAGCGTTGAGGACCGCCGCGCCTTGAAAGCCATATTGCCAGACCGAAAGGCGGCGCTCCTGCCTAAACGGCGCGGCGGGCGAAAAGGTCGAATGTGAGTCTTTCTGGTCACAGTTTATTAATTATTGCATCTTAGATTTGTAAAGCAGGCCGAAATGCTATATGCTATCGGCAGAATTACAGGATTATCATGCGGTTACTGACCTTTATTATCACAGTTTATGCCGTCGGCTTGCTGCTGGCGCGCAATACTATTTCCGGATATATCTCGCTGCCCGGCGGGATTGTTTGGCTGGATGCGCTGACGGCAACATTATTTGCCACCGCTTTTAGCATGATCTGGAGCAAGGGGCGGAGCTTTGCCATGGGCACCCTGCCTGTGCTCATGGTTGGAGGGGCCGTTTTTGGCGCCACCCAGATTGGTGTGGTTAAGCCCACGCCCTTTGCAGCGGTGGCCACCGCCCCGCTCGAAGCCACTTTAAACCGCGCGTGGGATGGGCATTTTAGAACCATTGCACGGATAGAGGGTGGCGATATCGGGGTGCTGGTCGATACAGGCGCCTCGCTAATATTGCTGCGCTATGATGATGCCATGCGCGCCGGAGTGGACCCGGCGATGCTTGATTTCGACATCCCCCTCACCACCGCCAGTGGGCGGAGCTATGTGGCCTCGATCCAGTTTTCACAGGTTCGTATTGGTGGTGTGGTTGTGCGCAATGTGGAGGGCGCTGTGGCAATGCCCGGCGAATTGCACAACTCATTGCTGGGCATGAGCTTTTTGGAGCAATTGACGGAAACGGTTATCCGCAGGGATGCCATGATTCTACGACAGTAGAGAAACAGCGCGAGGCGTGATTGTAGCTCTCCTATGTGACCATAGGCAACAGGAGCAGCTTTACCCCAGCATTGCTTTTCGGAGCATATTGAGTGCCATCAGGATAATAAAACCGGCAAACAGGCGTTTGAGCGGCTTTGGGTCCATCATGTGGGCGAGCTTTACCCCGAGCGGCGCGGTGAGCAGGGTCATGGAAACGATCACACCAAAGGCGATGATGTTTATGCGGCCCAGTGTGAAGGGCGGTGCGCTTGGGTCTCCCCAACCACTGAGCAAAAAGCCGAGAGTTGAGGGGACGGCAATAAGGACGCCAAATCCGGCGGCGGTCGCCACGGCTTTATGGATAGGGCGGCCGTAAAGGCTCATGAGCGGCACGCCAAAGCTGCCGCCGCCAATGCCCATGAGCACCGAAAGAAACCCGACGATCGGCGAAAAAGTAGCGCGGGTAACGCCGGTGGGCATGGCAGAACCAAGCCGCCATTCACTCCGACCAAAGGCCATATAGAGGCCAACCGATACACCGAGCACGCCAAAAATCAGCATCAACGTTTGGGACTTTAACCCAGAGGCCAGCAGCACGCCAAGCAGCGCGCCAATGGCAATGCCAGGGGCCCAGCCGCGCAGGATATCCCACTCCACCGCCCCCTTTTTATGGTGGCTCAGGACCGAGCGCACCGAAGTTACTATAATGGTCGCCAATGAGGTGGCCACGCAAATTTGCATCAGGCCATCGCTTTCGTAGCCCAGTGAGGAAAACGCATAATAAAAAGCAGGCACCAAAATGATACCGCCCCCCACGCCAAGCAGCCCAGCCGCTACGCCGGCAAAAGCGCCAATCGCGAGCATGAGGGCCAGCAGCCAGATGTATTCCATAATTTACCCTTTCACAGCCTCATAGGCCTGCAACACCAACACAGGCCCCGCGCCTTCCAAATGCGCCCCTTCGGACAGCACACGCCGCCAGCGCCGCGCGCCCGGGCGGCCGGAAAAAGCGCCGAGCATATGGCGGGTAATCTGGTTGAGTCGCGCGCCTTTGGCAAGCTCTCCCTCGATATAATCGCACATTTGGGCGATCACCTCACCCTCGGGCCGCGCCGGCGCGCCGCCAAAAATGCGGGCATCGGCTTCGGCCAAAATACTGAACGGATCATGATACGCCGCGCGCCCCACCATGACGCCATCTACATGCTCAAGATGCGCCTCAGCCTCATCCAGCGTGGCAATACCGCCATTAATGCAGATTTCCAGCGCAGGAAAAGCAGCTTTCATAGCGTAAACTAGCAAATACTCCAGCGGCGGCACATCACGGTTTTGCTTTGGAGAAAGCCCTTGCAGCCATGCCTTGCGGGCGTGAACCGTGAAGCTTTGCACACCTGCCGCCGAGACTTTCTCCAGAAAATCCGGCAGCACGTCTCGCGGCTCCTGCTCGTCAACGCCAATGCGGCATTTCACCGTTATTTCAGGGCCAAACCCTTGCATGGCTGCCACGCAGTCTGCCACCAATTCGGGCTGCTCCATCAGCACCGCACCAAAGCTGCCTGATTGCACGCGGTCGGAGGGGCAGCCAACATTGAGGTTCACCTCGTCATAGCCAAAATCAGCGGCAATGCGGGTAGCCTCAGCCAGCTCGGCCGGCACTGAGCCACCAAGCTGGAGCGCCACGGGGTGCTCAACGGGGTGGAAGCCCAGCAGGCGCTCGCGGTGGCCGTGGATCACCGCTTTGGCCGTTACCATTTCTGTATAGAGCAGCGTTTCACGGCTGAGCAGCCGGTGAAAGTAGCGGCAATGGCGGTCCGTCCAGTCCATCATCGGGGCGACGGAGAGAATTTTTTCTTTATTTTTCAGTGATTTATGATACATTGTAAGGGCTTAAAAGGAGAACAAAAGTGTACGGAAATGGATAGAATTTCACGGATTTGTACCTCTTTTGATCTCTGTGTGCACGGATTTTGCACGGATTGAAGGAATTGCACGGGTCATGGGAACCACTGTTAAAACAAAAGAAGGAACATGGCGAGCCCAAGTGCGACGCAAGGGCAAATATGCCTCACAGACATTTAGGCTCAAGATGCTTGCTGATGAATGGATTGTGGAAACTGAACGCCTGATTGACATTGGTATGGAACCGTCAGGAGGAAAGATCCAAAGAAGAAAGACAATTGGTGATTTGATAGATCTTCATGTTGCTGACTTGCTGGAGGTCAGAAAACCTCTCAGGCGATCCAAACGTGCCGTTCTGAATGCATTGAAAAACGATCTTGGCACCGTTCGGATTATGCATCTTAACCGGTCAATGTTGATCGCGTATGGGAAAAAACGCGCTCGACGGGGTGCTGGCCCGGTTACACTGGCTGTCGACCTCTCATATCTCCGGACATTGCTGACACATGCAGCGGCCATTCATGGCATAACAGTTGATACAGAATGCGTCAGGCTAGCCCGCACGGCACTGACACACCTTGGTCTGGTTGGGCGATCAAAAGAACGTGAAAGACGGCCGACAGAAGATGAGATTTCGGATATCATTGCACATTTTGAGAATACACCTTCAATTATTCCGATGGCCAGGATTGTGAAGTTTGCGGTAGCGACAGCCATGCGGCAGGAAGAAATCTGCAAGATCGAATGGAATGACGTAGATCTCAAGAAACGTATCGTTGTTATTAAGGACCGGAAAGATCCCCGCCGGAAAGACGGAAACCACCAGAAAGCCCCGTTGCTTAATTTAACCGGTTTTGATGCCTGGCAACTCCTTCTAGAGCAAAAAATACTGACTGGCGGCAAGGGCCGTTGTTTTCCTTATAATCACAAATCTGTAGGTGCTGCGTTTCGGAGGGCACGCAATGCGATTGGTGCCGATGATCTTAGATTCCATGACTTGAGGCATGAAGCAACAAGTCGCCTGTTCGAAGCAGGATTGCCCATAGAACGTGTCGCGCTGGTGACCGGACATAAAGATTGGAAGATGTTGAAGCGTTATACAAACCTCAAGCCAGAAGATTTACACAAAATGCAAACGAAGTACCAACCTTCGGAAGATGAACACTTTCTAATGCAACTCAACATATAACACTTCTTGCAGGAATTTTGTAACAAACGATTGCTTCAACCTCAAAGTCATCCTTATGAGATAGCTAAAGTCACCACCAGCCAGAATAATGATGGCCCAAAAAACTGTCTGACATCAGCGCTTATGGGTCCAAAAAGCGCCATTTGATAAGAGAGTGTTTCTGGTTCATCGTTAACCACTG